>NZ_VIRM01000209.1 GCF_006874475.1 Microbispora hainanensis | reverse complement strand
TGCCTGCACCACTAGCGCCGGTCTCTGCGGTATCGCAGGTGTCGTCGGCGTTCGCGGCACCGGCGTGCGCAGCTCCGTCGGCACCTGCCTCTGCCTCGGCAGTGTCGAGCTTGTCCGGGGCGTTGGGGTCGTCCATGCCGCCCGCAGCATCGGGGTCGCCCATCTCGCCGGAGACGCTGCGGTCGGCCTTGCCGGAAGCAGGGTCGTTCGTGTCGTCCCGGTCTTCCTCGAAGCTCTCGGCATCCCGTGCGTCTTCGACGTGGTCGGGGGCGTCGTTGGCGGGGTCTTCGGTGGCCGGGTCAGCGACGGGGTCGGCGGGGTATGGATCGTCGGTGTTTTCGGGGTCGGTGGGGAGGGATTCGGCGCTGACCACGACGAGGAG
>NZ_VIRM01000208.1 GCF_006874475.1 Microbispora hainanensis | reverse complement strand
TAAGGCAGGTTCGTCCGTCCCGGCCCCGGTGTTCATCGGGGCGTCTTCGACCATTGCAGAGTGCTCCTTGTCTGACACGCTGCCGCCCTTCCCCATGTGGCTGGCTTTCCCGGCCTCGGAGTACTACGGCGGCTCCGCTCCGCCGGCGTCCTTCGACGGGCAACGCGTCCTATCCCGCACGGGCTCCTGGAAGAGACCTGAACGGGACCGGCCCACCGGCGGTTCCCACGTTCACTGCCAACCGATCGAGAGGTGGGGTGCCCGGCTATACCCCTGCGGCATCGCCACGGCTACGCCGTAGTCCTTCACCGTGGCCTCCCAGGCCCAGCAGGGGAAACCTGCCCGGGAGTTCACCGATCCTCCGCCGCCGCGGACTCGACACGGCC
>NZ_VIRM01000207.1 GCF_006874475.1 Microbispora hainanensis | reverse complement strand
CCCATCTCGCGCAGGACTGGCGCGCACTGCTGTTTCCCGCGCTCTCCAACAACGAATTCGCCGACGCATACGCCCAGACAGTCACCTTCAGTCTGCTTCTGGCGCGGGAGGCGGGGATCGACTTCACTGACCACGATCTCGTGCAGATCGCGAAGCAACTCGGCAAGCAGCACCCATTGCTGGGGAGTGCGCTCAGCCACCTCGCCGAGCCGCTCATCGCACAGCAGTTGACGATCCTGGACACGCTCCGTGTCGTGATCGGCGCCGCCGACTGGAATCGCTTGCCGCAGACGGATCGCACATCGTACTGGGATCTGTACGAGCTCTTTCTGCAGGAGTACGACCCGGAGCTGCGAAAGAAGAGCGGCGCCTACTACACGCCGGAGCCGGTCGCCCGATTCATGGT
>NZ_VIRM01000206.1 GCF_006874475.1 Microbispora hainanensis | reverse complement strand
GCCCACCCGCACAACGACCACCCCGCGACACACGACGCGGCGGCATCGTCGAGCTGCAAATCACCCTCACCCAGCTCCGCCGGCTGGCCGCCACACCAGCCGCCACCGGCCCCTGGGCTCCCCTGATCACCGACCTCGCCCATCAAGCCCACGCGCAGCTCGACACCACTCCCGGGACCGGATCGCCTGACTTGATGCGCTCGCCTGCCCCGGCGGGATCGCGCGACCACCGCGGAGCGTGTGACCCGGCCCTGCTGGATGAACGGACCGATCCAGCGGACCCGGCTGACGCGGCCAACACGGCAGGCGCGGCCAACACGGCTGACATGGCGGACTCGGCGGGCGTGGCGAACCCGGCCGGCATGGCGGACTCGGCGGGGGTGGCGAACGGGGCTGATCGGCGTCATGCCGAT
>NZ_VIRM01000205.1 GCF_006874475.1 Microbispora hainanensis | reverse complement strand
AGCCACCGACCGCACCTGACGGCACAGCGTGCTGATCGCCTGGCGTTCCGGGGTGAGCGTGGAGAGGTCCTGATGCATCACCGTGGCGGAGGACACGAGGGCCTCCATGGCGAGCTGGAGCCGTGGGGCCGTACGCCCGCCGGTGACGGCGTACGGCCGCACCAGCGAGCTCTGCTCCGTCGGCGCCGGCGTCGGGACGGGGTTCGTGCCGCCGTACTGCCGGTGGGCGTCACCCACCGGCGGATAGGCCTCGTTGTTCCAGCCGCCGCCTGCCACAGCGTCCTCCTGACCTTTTCGCTCTCGCTCCGGAACCCGGCGGCCCGTCCAGGCCGCCCGCTCAGGGCGTCTTCCCCGATCTGTCCTCCACCGCGTGCCTCACTTCGCGGAGTCTTCCGTCACCGCGGGTGGGACGCC
>NZ_VIRM01000204.1 GCF_006874475.1 Microbispora hainanensis | reverse complement strand
TGTAAGGTCGGAGGGGTAGCGGTGAGGGGTCATACGCGCATTATGGCGACCAATGCGGACCACGTGGAAGATCGTCACGTCCGGGAAGTCGGCAACCTTCTCAAACACGCCCGCGCGTAGTCACACGGGGTGGTACCGCACGACTGAAATGGCCGGCCTTAGGAGCGGCGATCACCCGCGTGAACAGGCATTTTCCTTCTTCTTGTCGCCCTGTCAGCCAGGTGGATGATCACGCTTTGTCGATCTTGACATGCGTTTTTGACGTTGGCTGAATGCCATACCTATGCCTTTTTCGGGCTCGTATGGAAGTGAGTGTGCGTGACAGCGTTACCACCAAGGGCGGAGTTGCCCAGACAGCCACGTCCAAAACGCCGCGGCATCCCATTGCTGCGGACCGCGGTCCTGTTCGTCGCCACG
>NZ_VIRM01000203.1 GCF_006874475.1 Microbispora hainanensis | reverse complement strand
GGTGAGGTCGGAGGGGTAGCGGTGAGGGGTCATACGCGCATTATGGCGACCAATGCGGACCACTTGGGAGATCGTCACGTCTGGGAAGTCGGCAACCTTCTCAAACACGCCCGCGCGTAGTCACGCAGGGTGGTACCGCACGACTGAAGTGGCCGGCCTTAGGAGCGGCGATCACCCGCGTGAACAGGCATTTTCCTTCTTCTTGTCGCCCTGTCAGCCAGGTGGATGATCACGCTTTGTCGATCTTGACATGCCTTTTTGACGTTGGCTGAATGCCATACCTATGCCTTTTTCGGACTCGTATGGAAGTGAGCGTGCGTGACAGCGTTACCACCAAGGGCGGAGTTGCCCAGACAGCCACGTCCAAAACGCCGCGGCATCCCATTGCTGCGGACCGCCGTCCTGTTCGTCGCCACA
>NZ_VIRM01000202.1 GCF_006874475.1 Microbispora hainanensis | reverse complement strand
GCGTCCGAAGGTGCTGTGTCCGAAGGTGCTGTGTGCCAATGCTCGCCACCGTCGGCTGGCCATGCTGACCCGGCCCGCGGGGCGTGCGGTGCTCCAGCCTGAGTCACGGCACGGTCGCCGTCTCCGCCCTTGGCGGGCGCGGTCTCGTCGCTCTCGGCAGAGCTGGTGCTCGCGGTGTCGTCGTCCTCGGCGGAGGCGGCGTTCGCGGTGTGGTCGCCCTCGGCAGAGCCGGTGCTTGCGGTGTCGCGCGGCTCGCACTCGCCGGGCCGCCGCTCACCGGCCCCGCGCTCACCGACCCCGCAGCCGCGAGACTCCTCATCGCCAAGTCCGGTCGCGGCGTCGCCAGAGCCAGAGGCAGGGTCGATGGCGGAGTCGGCGGCAGGGGCAGTGGCGGGGGCAGTGGCGGGGTCGGCCTCGGCCC
>NZ_VIRM01000201.1 GCF_006874475.1 Microbispora hainanensis | reverse complement strand
CCGGCAAGTACGAGTCCAAGGTCTACCCGAACAAGTGGCTGGCCGGTAAGGCGAAGGACCAGCTCGCGGCCGACAAGACCACGGCGCTGTCGAAGCTCGACGTCGTCGAGGTCAAGGAGCTCTCGAGGTGGGGCAAGGAGACGGCGGTCAGCGTCGCCGACTTCCAGTCCTACAACAAGGGCAAGAACCTGACGAGCAACGGCCCCTGGGCTCCCTTCACGTCTGCGGTCACGACTCCGATCGACGGGCGCGAGTACGGGAACCAGAACTGGAACAAGGACTCGTGGGTCAGCCAGGACGGGAAGACCCTGTACTTCCGGACCCCCAAGCCCAACACCAAGCCGAACGAGCACAAGTACGACTACTTCAAGCGGACCTTCAACGCGAAGATCCTCTCGGGCTACAAGGTCGTGGGCTTCAAGTTCG
>NZ_VIRM01000200.1 GCF_006874475.1 Microbispora hainanensis | reverse complement strand
GCCTTCATCCGGTCGTAGTTCGACTCGGTGTCGTTGGAGCGGGCGAACCCGACCCCGATGCCCTTGGAGATGTCCCTGGTGCCGAGGTTGGTGGTCATGATGATGACGGTGTTCTTGAAGTCGACCACCCGGCCCTGGGCGTCGGTCAGGCGACCGTCCTCCAGGATCTGCAACAGCGAGTTGAAGATGTCGGGGTGGGCCTTCTCGATCTCGTCGAACAGGACCACGGAGAACGGCTTGCGCCGCACCTTCTCGGTCAGCTGACCGCCCTCTTCGTACCCGACATAACCGGGCGGGGAGCCGAACAGCCGCGAGACGGTGTGCTTCTCCATGAACTCCGACATGTCGAGCATGATCAGCGCGTCTTCGTCGCCGAACAGGAACTCCGCCAGCGCCTTGGACAGCTCGGTCTTACCGACACCCGACGGGCCGGCGAAGATGAACGACCCACCCGGACGCCGCGGGTCCTTCAGACCGGCGCGGGTG
>NZ_VIRM01000020.1 GCF_006874475.1 Microbispora hainanensis | reverse complement strand
TTCATGGTCGACTTCGTCGACCAGATTCTGAAGACCCGGATGCGCACGAACGGTTTCGCGGACAAGGACGTCGTCGCTCTGGACCCGGCAATGGGGACGGGCACGTTCCTCATGGAGATCGTCCGATCCGTCGCGGACACGATCGCCGCCGAGGACAATGCCCTCGCTGTGCGGGACCATCTCGGCGACCTTTGCCGTTCCAGGCTCATCGGCTTTGAGCGCTCGGCCGGCCCTTTCGCCGTGGCGGAACTGCGCCTGCATCAGACCCTACGGGAGACGTACCGCACTGACATTCCCGAAGAGGGTCTTCGGTTCCTCATCGACACTCTGGACGACCCGAATGGCCGCTTCATCGACCGCGGCCTGGCTTACAACGAGCTCCAGCGAGCGCGGGACCAGGCCAACAAAATCAAACGTGAGACGCCAATCGTGGTGGTCATCGGAAACCCGCCTTATCTCGAGCGGGCCCGGCGGCAGGACCCCGCCCCTTGGATCGAAGCACGCCGCGATCCCGGCCATCTCGCCGACCTCCGGTTCCGCCCGTCGCTCGACGAGTTCCGCTTGCCCGAGCACAGCAAGCTCGCCTACAAGCTGGCCAACACCGCGACCTACTTCTGGCGTTGGGCGACGTGGAAGGTCTTCGACGCCAACCCCGAGCACCCGGCGGGCATCGTGGCCTTCATCACCACCTCGGCGTATCTGAGCACCGACGCCTTCGCCGGGATGCGAAAATATCTGCGGCAAACAACGGACGAAGGCTGGATCATCGATCTCTCCCCCGAACATCATCAGCCACCACAGCACACCCGTGTCTTCCGCGGCGTACAGCAGCCAATCTGCATCGGCGTCTTCGCACGATACGACAGCCCCGACCACAAGCGACCGGCGACAATCCACTACACGGCCCTGCACGGCAGACGTGAGGAGAAGTTCGAGGCGATGGCGGCGGGCCTGCCCCTCGACGCATCCGGATACTGGCAGGACTGTCCCGAACATTGGACCGCGCCCTTCAAACCGGTCGCCGAAAGCTGGCTCTCTCATCCATCGCTGATCGAACTGATGCCCTGGCACGAGCCCGGCGTCAAGGCCAACCGCACATGGGTGTGCGCCCCTTCGTCCGAGGTTCTCGAGCGGCGCTGGCGCCGTCTGGTGGCCGAAGGATTCCCCGACGGTCTCTTCAAGCGCACCCGAGATCTGGCGCCGACCTCCCGCGTCGCCGGACTGCCGCCCCTGGCCGGCACGGCAGCCCTCCCCAGGATCACCGCGTATGCCTTCCGCAGCTTCGACCGTCAGTTCCTGTTCGAGGATCCTAGGATGATCGACTATCCGCGTCAGCCGTTGTGGGACGTCAGGGGAGCCCGGCAGGTCTACGTCAGCACCCAGCACGGACAGCCCTTGTCCTCCGGACCCGGTCTGACCTTCACCGAGAACGTCCCCGATCAGCACCACTTCAACGGCCGGGGCGGCCGGGTCGTCCCGTTGTATCGGGACCAGCCGGGCGTGGAGCCGAATGTGGCTCCGGGGCTCCTGCAGTACCTCGGTGAGAGACTTGATCAACAGCTCAGCGCCGAGGACCTGCTCGCGTACATCGCGGGCACCGTCGCTCATCCCGCATACACCGCGCGCTTCCGTGACCAGCTCGCCGCTCTTCATGGAGTCCGCGTTCCCCTCACGGCTGACCCGCGCCTTTGGGATGCGGCAGCAGGCCTGGGACGACAGGTGATCTGGCTCCACACCTCGGGAACGCGATTCCCCGACATTGATTCGCCCGGCCGACCTCGGCTGCCTGCGGACCGCAGGCCACGACGCGTTTCCTGGATACCGGACAGCGTGCACGGTATGCCCGATGAAATCTCCTACGACCCGGCTACGCGGACGCTGCGTCTTGGGGACGGCGTCATCGCGCCGGTCGACCCTCGCGCCTACGCGTACGACGTCGGCGGAAGGCCCGTCATCAAAACGTGGTTCTCCTATCGCCAGCGAACGCGCCCACGTACGCGCACCGCTTCATCACCACTGGACGACATACGGAATGAGCGTTGGACCACGCAGTTCACCGAGGAACTTCTCGACCTTATTCAGGTCCTGACGCTCCTTGCCGACCTTCATCCGTTACAGGAGGCCCTCCTCGATCGAATCCTCGACGGTCCCCTGATCACGACGGCGGATCTCACCACCGCCCGCCTCCTGCCCGTACCGTCGCAGGCGACCAAGGCGCCCCTGCGCTCCGGCCGCGATGACACCCTCTTCTGATCGCCGGAGACAGACAACGCTGTCACCGGCCGAGGCTCCGATCCTCCCGAAGCTTCTGGCGTCCATGTTCGACGGTCGGCGGACAGGTCCGCGTCGGCGAGACCGGGCAGCGGAAGTCCAATCGGACAAATGCGATCAGTGCCTCAAACACCGGCAATACGCCGTCCGGCCGATCGCTCGGCGACGACTCTGCGAGCATGAACACAATCGTCAGGTGCGTGTCAATGGACTCGCGTTTGTGGTGGGAGCTCGGCCGTACTTGAGGCCGGACATGCTCATCCGGACGGCCTGTCGTGGATCGGGGCACCGGGGTGGTCGCGCCGCCACTGTTTGACCGCATACGGAAGATTGACATTTACAGTAGCAAACCGGAATGATCTCGCGGGTTAACAACTCTGGACCGTGCCATAAGCCAGAGCTCCGAGCGAATCTCCCGCTCCTCCCCGCCGTCAAAGGAGGACGACCTTCATGAGCGTGGCGTCGCGAGCCCGCGATCCCCACCTGATCGGCTCCACGACCCGTCTTGTGGAATTCCTCCGCAACCTGGCCTTTGCGCGTCGCACCCCGATACGCGAGGTCGACAAGCACGTGCGGGTCCTCTGGCTGGCGGATCTGCCCGAGGAGATCACGCCCCAGGTCGGGGCAGGACTCGGGGATGTAGTCCTCTCCTTCGACTATGTGCGGGGCACCCCGCCGCCCCAAGCTCCCGACGTGCTGGAGGGGTGGCTGAAGCCCCGGGAGGTGGCGGATCCCGAGCTGGACGCCCCTGAACTCGCCGAAACCGGACCTAAGCCCGTCCTGGAGACTCGCGAGGACGGATCGACGTACTGGCGGCTGGAGACCACGGACGACCGGCCCGACGTCCGTGAGGCGTACGACGGTTGGCTGCCCCGATGGCAGGCTTGGGCGGAGGAGGAGCGTAAGCGGGCCCGGCGGCAGCGCTGGCACCGTGACCTCTACTCGATTGCCAACCAGCTCTCCCAACTCGACGACGAATGGGAGCTGGTGCTGGCGACCGGCCTGCTGTGCTGGAGGGCGCCAGATGGGACGGGGGTACGCAACCACCTCCTCGCCACCCGTGCTCATCTGCGAGTCGACCCGGACACCGAACGCGTGGACGTCGTGCTCGGCGAGACCTCGCCCACGCTGCAGGACCGTGAGTTTCTGGCGGACCTGCCCGGGTTCACCCCGCAGCGCGCCGACCGGCTGCGGGAGCGGATCCGGGAGGGCGGAGGCGTCGCCCTGCAGGACTCTGTCGAGGAACTTCTGCAGGCCTGGTGCGACAGGGGGCTGGATACGCAGGCCCACTACCGGCCCAGCTGGGTTCCCGTGACGGCGAAGCCCGGCAATGTCCCAGAGGTACGGCTCGCCCCCGCCCTCGTCCTCCGCAGGCGGGACCAGGGGGCGCTGATCGACTACTACGACAAGATGCTCGCCACGTTGACCGCCCCGGACGCTCAGGCGCCCCTTGGGCTCGCCCAGCTCGTGCAGCCGCTGGAGCAGGACGAGCGCATGGCGTTCCTCACGAAACGGGATGGTGACTGTGGAGACGCCCTCGGGCGCGACCCGCTCTTCCCGCTGCCCGCCAACCCTGAACAGCGTCTCATCATGACCCGGCTGGGCAACGACAACGGCGTCGTCGTGCAGGGCCCGCCGGGGACCGGCAAGACCCACAGCATCGCGAACCTGCTGTCGGCGCTTCTCGCGCAGGGGCAGCGCGTCCTGGTGACGAGTCAGAAGGCACAGGCACTGCGGGTGCTGCGCGACAAGCTGCCCGAAGAGATCGCCGGCCTCTGCGTGTCCATGACCGACCTCGGCCGCGGTGGTTCCGCCGAACTGGAGGGCGGTGTGAAAGCGCTGTCGGCCAGGTTCTCCTCCTACGACCCCGGGCGGCAGGCCAAGCGCATCGCCGCCAAGCGCCAGGAACTGGACACAGCGCGCCGTACAACCGCCGAATTGGCCGAGCGGGTTCGTGCACTTCGCGAATCAGAGACCTACTCCCATCCCGAGATCGCTTCCGGGTATCAGGGTTCCCTCGCCGAGATCGCCCGCCGTCTCAGGAACGAGGAGCCGGGCTGCTCATGGATGCCGGTGCCAATGCTGGCCACGGCCCCGTTCACGCCGCCGATCAACGTGGGCGAGGCGGCTGAGCTCGTCGAACTGCTTGCAGGTGAGACACCGCAGCGCAGGGCCAGACCGACCCAGCGCATCCCCGACGTCGGCACGCTGCCTACCGCCGAACAGGTGAAGGCCCTGATCGCCGACGAGGCCGCCACGCAGTCCCTAGCCCGGCAGGCGCAGACACAGGTCTCCGCCCGGCTCGATTACCTCGACCCGGAGCAGGTCACGCAGCTACAGAAGATCGCGGCCGACGTCGCCGCAGACTTACACCAGCTCGGCCTGCCCGAGGATGCTGCCACGTGGAACCCCACCGACTGGACGATCCGGGCCCTGTCCGACATGCTCTCGGGCCGCGATGCCATGCTGTGGGAGCAGCTCGCGACCTACGCCGAACGGCTCGCCGCGCTGGAGGAGACGATCCGGCGCATCGCGTTGCGTGAGGTCGTCCACCCGCCACTCGACGGCCCGGCCGCGGCGTCCGCGTATCTGCAGGCTGTGCGGGGACTGCGCGACCACCTCGCCGCGGGTAACCGGCTCAGGCAGGGCCTGTTCCGGCCCGCCGTACAGAAGGTCGCGGAGCCCTTCCTCGCCTCCGTCTCCGTCGACGGCGTCTCACCGACGAGCGCGGAACTGCTGTCGATCGTCCTCAACGACCTGGAAGGGCGGCAGATCGCCGATCAACTGCGGCGCGGATGGCGTCACGTGGACGTGGACTTTCCTGCGGACCAGGCGCTGGAGAAAATCTGGTCTCAGCTCCGTGACGCCTTCAGCAAGCTCGCCCTGGTGCACCGAATTACGGATGCCGTCTCGGAGACGGTCCGGCTTCTCGCCGGGGCGGGTGTGCACCTCGGCCTGCGTACCCCCGCCGAGTGGCTGTCTTATGCCTCCGCCCTGCACGCCGTACGGCTACGGCTCGACGCCGAGCGCGCGACCGCGAAGCTCAAGGAGCTGCATAGCGCACTGGACCACCAAGTCCGGCTGGGCACTCCGGCCCCCGAACTGACCGAGGCCGTTCGAGCGGTCGCGGCCCGCGATGGCCTCACCTACCAGCTATGCCTGGCCGCGCTCGCCACCGCCCATCGAGAGCTGGCTGACCAGCGACGCTGCGACGAGCTGACGGCACGGGTGCGGGCCGCCCACCCCGCTCTCCTAGCCCTGCTGGCGGAGGCGAAGACGTGGCAGTCCCGCTTCTCGAACTGGGAGCGCGCCTGGGCCTGGGCCAAGGCGCAGACCTTCTTTACCGAGCAGCGGAAGCCGGGTCTCGAACAGCGGCTGGACGCCGAGCTCGAAGCTGCGACCGTCCGCGAGATGCGCCTCACAGGCGAGCTGGCCGCCGAGCAGGCGTGGGACGCGGCCCTGGGACGGATGAACTCGCGGCAGACGACCGCGCTGCGCGCCTACCAGGACCACATTTCCAAGCTCGGCAAGGGGACCGGCAGGTACGCCGCGAGGTACCAGATGCTCGCCCGGGAGGCCATGACGCACGCCCGTGACGCCGTACCGGCCTGGATCATGCCGATCCAGCAGGTGCTGGAGACGATTCCACCGGCGCGTGACTCCTTTGACGTCGTCATCGTGGACGAGGCCAGCCAGGCGAGCATCGAGGCCTTGTTCCTCCTGTGGCTCGCTCCCCGTGTCATCGTGGTCGGTGACGACAAGCAGTGCGCCCCCTCCACGGTCAGCCATGGAGAACTGGAGCCCATCTTCGCCAAGCTGGCCACCTATCTGCCGGACATGCCCGCCTATCTGCGGGACGCCTTCACGCCGAAGTCGAGCCTGTTCGACTTGCTGCGGACGCGTTTTGGCGGGCTCGTCCGCTTGAAGGAGCACTTCCGGTGCATGCCCGAGATCATCCGGTTCTCGTCCCGCCAGTTCTATGCGGACGAGCCGCTGGTTCCGCTCCGGCAGTTTGGCGCCGACCGGCTGCCGCCGCTTCGGGTCCAGCGTGTCAGCGGCGCGCACACGGAGGGGACGGCGACGCGGCTCCGCAACCTAGCGGAGGCCGAGGCGATCGTCGAACGGATCATTCAGTGCGCCGAGGACCCGGCGTACGAAAACAGGACCTTCGGTGTCGTCGTCCTGCAGGGCAACGGCCAGGTCCAGCTGATCCACAACCTGCTGCTCGATCGGCTCGATCCCAAGGAGTGGGAGAAGCGGCGGCTGCGGGTCGGCACGCCGCCCGATTTCCAGGGCGATGAGCGCGACGTCGTCTTCCTCTCGATGGTGATCGCGGAACGGCGGTCGGCGGTGACCAGCACCGAGTGGCAGCGGCGGTTCAACGTCGCGGCCTCCCGCGCGAAGGACCAGATGTGGCTGTTCCACTCCGTCAGCCCTGACCTGCTGTCCCCTGTCTGCCTGCGGCGGTCCCTGCTCGCCTACATGCTGAACCCGCCGGCAGCCCTCGGACGGGAGCCGCTGTCTGACGTCACTGCCGACAAGCCGCATGCCGATTTCGAGTCTCTCTTCGAGCAGCGGGTGTTCCTGCGCATTTGGGAACGCGGCTACCACGTGGTTCCGCAGTACGAGGTCAACGGACGGCGAATCGACCTGGTCGTGAGCGGTGCGCAGGGACGCCTTGCGGTCGAGTGCGACGGCGACCACTGGCACGGCACACCGGAGCAGCTCGAGAACGACCTCGACCGGGAGCGGGAGCTGAAACGGGCCGGATGGCAGTTCTGGCGAGTGCGCGAGAGCGAGTTCTACTTCGATCAGGAGGCCGCGCTCGAACCCCTCTGGGCGGAACTCGACCGGCGCGGCATCCGGCCAGGTGAGGTCAGCACCGAGGGAAAGCCACCGCAGGACGAGAACTGGATTGCCGTAAACCTTTCGGAGCAGGATGGCTTGGACGGCCTCGATGATGGCGACTCACTCGACCTCGAAGAGATCATCCTCGCAGTGCCGCCCAAGCCTCAGCCCGGCGTCACGAACTCCGGACCGGTGACGGCACGCATGACGGCCACTGCCCCGTCAAGTTCCCATATCCGCGCCTGGGCTCGTCAGCATGGCTACGCGATCAGCGATCGCGGGCGCCTTCCGGAGGACGTGCTGGAGGCCTACCACCGGGCGCACCAGCCCGAGTAAGGACTACATGAGCGAGGAGCGACGTCTTCCCGGCGGGAACACGAATGGCGCGGTCCTGGTCGGTGACACGGTGCGCCGTGCCCCCGGTCCGTGGACGCCTGCCGTGCACGCGCTGCTCCGGCATCTGGAGGAGGCCGGCTTCGACGGGGCGCCGCGTGCGCGAGGGTTCGACGACCAGGGCCGGGAGGTCCTCTCGTACCTGCCTGGAGAGGTGGTCGGGACCGCGCGGCCGTGGCCCGCGTGGGTGCACGGTGACGACGCGCTCCGTCAGGTGGCCGGCTGGCTGCGTGACTTCCATACCGCGGTGGCGGACTTCGTCCCCCCACCGGACGCGGTCTGGCGCGAGGGAGGGACCTGGCGGCCCGGCCTGGTCGTCGGCCACAACGACGCGGCGCCGTACAACGCGGCGTGGGCCGGCGGGCGTCTCACCGGTTTCTTCGACTGGGACTTCGCCGGTCCGGTCACCCGCGAGTGGGACCTCGCCTTCGCCGCCTTCTCCTGGGTGCCGCTCCACGCCCGCCATGTCGTTGCCGCGGACGGGTTCACCGCGTTCGCCGACCGGCCCCGGCGGCTGCGGCTGTTCCTCGGTGAGTACGGCTGGGACGGCCCGGCCGACCGGTTCGTCGAGACCGTCCGTCAGCGGATCGGCGCCTCCGCCGACGGCATCCGGCGTCTCGCGGCGGCCGGCGACCCGGCGTACCGGAAGTTGGTCGCCCAGGGGGCCGACAGGTCATTGGACACGGCGGTCGAGGAACTGACCGGCTTCGGCACCGAGTGAGGCCGGCGCCCGCGGAGCGACTGGTCAGGAGCGGGGCCAGGGCCGTCCGGCGAGGCGTTCGATGTCGGTGGTGAAGCGTCGTTCGCCCTTCCCGGCCAGGCGGTGATTGTCGGGCGATGCCCGATGTGTAGGGTGCACAGCGTTTTGTCCGTTAACCCGAGGGAGAACCCACGTGGGAGGCTCCGCCCCCGCCGCTCGCTCCGGCGGCATCGTCAGCGTGATGGCGGTGGCCGGCATCGTCGCCTCGCTGATGCAGACCCTGGTGGTGCCGCTGATCGGCGAGCTGCCGAACCTGCTGCACACGAGCGCGTCGAACGCCTCATGGGTGATCACCGTCACGCTGCTCGCGGGAGCGGTGACGACCCCGGTCACCGGGCGGCTCGGCGACCTGTACGGCAAGCGCCGCATGATGCTTGCCTGCTCGGTGCCGTTGATCGCGGGGTCTGCCGTCTGCGCGATGGCCGGCTCCCTGACCCCGATGATCGTCGGGAGGGGCCTGCAGGGCATGGGCATGGGCATGATCCCGCTGGGCATCAGCGCTCTGCGCGACCTGCTGCCGCCCGAGCGGCTCGGACCCTCCATCGCGCTGCTGAGCTCGTCGATGGGGATCGGCGGCGCGCTCGGCCTGCCGGTCGCGGCGGCGGTCGCCGAGTATGCGAGCTGGCGGATGCTGTTCTGGGGCTCGGCGGTGCTGAGCGTGCTGGTCGCGGTGCTGATCTGGCTCCTGGTGCCGGCCGCGGCCGCGCGGACGTCCGGCAGGATCGACGTCGCCGGTGTGCTCGGCCTGGGCACCGGGCTGACGTGCCTGCTGCTGGGCGTCTCCAAGGGCGCCGACTGGGGCTGGGCGAGCGGCACCACACTCGGCCTGCTCGCCACCGCGCTGCTCGTGCTGCTGCTGTGGGGCTGGTGGGAGCTGCGCGTCAGCGCCCCGCTGGTCGATCTGCGCGTCACCGCGCGGCGGCAGGTGCTGCTGACCAACCTGGCCTCGATCGTGGTCGGGTTCTCGATGTACGCCCAGGCGCTGATCGTCATGCAGATCCTGCAGCTCCCCGCGGCCACCGGTTATGGCCTGGGTCAGTCGATGCTGGCGGCCGGCCTGTGGATGGCCCCGTCCGGGCTGGTGATGATGGCCGTGTCGCCGCTGGGCGCCCGCCTGTCGGCCGCCCGCGGTCCCAAGGTCACCCTGATCGCCGGCAGCCTGGTCATGGCGCTCGGGTACGGCTCGTCGACGGCCCTGCTGGGCTCCACCTGGGGCCTGCTGGTCGTCACCTGTGTGTGCAGCATGGGCGTCGGCCTCGCCTACGGGGCGATGCCCGCCCTGATCATGGGCGCGGTCCCCCGTTCCGAGACCGCCGCCGCCAACAGCTTCAACACACTGATGCGCTCCATCGGCACCACGGTCTGCGCCGCGGTGGTCGGCGTCGTCCTGTCACAGATGACCATCCGGCTGGGCGGGCACGTCCTGCCGTCGGAGGGCGGCTTCCGCGCCGGAATGCTGATCGGCTGCGCCGCCGCCCTCGTCGCCGCCGCCGTGACCACGGCGCTCCCCGCAAAACCGGCGGGCCGTACGGCCGGGCAGGACGTCCCCGCCGAGCCCGCCACCGTCACGAAGCCCTGACCCCTCACTGATCGGCCGCGCCGGGCGTCTCGCGGAAACGGCGCGTGGCCACGAGCGCGGCCAGGTCCGGCGCGAGGCGGAGCTCGGCCGCGTCCAGCCCCGGGTGGCCGAGCCAGTGCGTCCGCGCCTGGACGCCGCCGCCGCCGAACCGCGGCGGCCAGTGCCGGGCCGGGGTCAGGTCGTCGACGACCAGCGCGAAGCCCGCCTGCCGGGCCGCCCGCACCGCGCGCCCCACCAGCGGAGGCACCCCCGCGAGGCTGGCGTACGCCGCCTTACCGTCGATCGACATCTCCCAAGCCTGGTGACGCACCGGCCGGGCCCCGGCGGCATCGACTATGCTCGTCGTGTTCGCAGAATGAACCGACGTTCGCATAGCGAACAAGAAGGGAACGTCATGGGTTCGGCCTTCCTCTATGCCGCGGCGCGCACGCCGTTCGGCAGGTTCAACGGCGCTCTCTCGGGCGTCCGCCCGGACGACCTGGCGGCCACCGCGTTGCGCGGCGTCCTGGCAAAGCTCCCCCGGCTGGATCCGGCGGAGATCGGCGACGTGGTGTGGGGCAACGCCAACGGCGCGGGTGAGGACAACCGCAACGTGGGCCGGATGGCGGTGCTGCTGGCCGGGCTGCCGGTGACCGTGCCGGCCACCACGGTGAACCGGCTGTGCGGATCGAGCCTGGACGCCGCCATGATCGGCTCGCGGACCGTCGAGAGCGGCGACGCCGACATCGTCGTCATCGGTGGCGTGGAGTCGATGACCCGCGCGCCGTGGGTGCTCCCCAAGCCCTCCCGGGCCTTCCCCGCCGGGGACGTGACCGCGGTCTCCACCACGCTCGGCTGGCGGCTGGTGAACCCGCGCATGCCCAAGGAGTGGACGGTCTCACTCGGCGAGGCCAACGAGCAGCTCGGCGAGAGGTTCGGCGTCTCGCGCGAGCGGCAGGACGCCTTCGCCGCGCGATCCCACGTGCTGGCCGACGCGGCCTGGAACGACGGCTTCTACGACGACCTGGTGGTCCCGGTCGAGGGCGCCGACCTCACCCGCGACGAGGGCATCAGGCCCGGCACGACGCCGGAGATCCTCGCCGGGCTGAAGCCGGCCTTCCGCCCCGACGGCGCCATCACGGCCGGCAACGCCTCCCCGCTGAACGACGGCGCCTCCGCGGTCGTGCTCGGCTCGCAGGCCGCCGCGGACCGGATCGGCGCCGACCCGATCGCCCGCGTCGCCGGTCGCGCGGCCTGCGCGCTCGAACCCCAGATGTTCGGGTACGCGCCGGTCGAGGCGGCCAACCGGGCGCTGCGCCGGGCCGGCATCGGCTGGGACGACGTCGGCGCCGTCGAGCTGAACGAGGCGTTCGCCGTGCAGTCGCTCGTGTGCCTCGATGCGTGGAAGGTCGATCCCGCGATCGTCAACACCAGGGGCGGCGCCATCGCCATCGGCCACCCGCTGGGCGCCTCCGGCGGACGCATCCTCGGCACGCTCGCCCGCGTGCTGCGCGAACGGCGGCAGCGGTGGGGCGTGGCCGCGATCTGCATCGGCGTCGGCCAGGGCCTGGCCGTCGTGCTCGAGAACGTGAGCGCGTCATGACCGCCGTGTTCACCGACCCCGAAGAGGCGGTCGCGGGCATCGCGGACGGCTCCACCGTGCTGATCGGCGGCTTCGGGATGGCCGGCATGCCCGTACAGCTCATCGACGCGCTGATCCGGCAGGGCGCGACCGATCTGACCGTGGTCAGCAACAACGCGGGCAACGGCGACACCGGCCTGGCGGCGCTGCTCGCCGCCGGGCGGGTACGCAAGATGATCTGCTCGTTCCCGCGCCAGAGCGACTCGTGGGTCTTCGACGGCCTCTATCGTGCGGGGAAGATCGAGCTGGAGGTCGTCCCGCAGGGCACCCTCGCCGAGCGCATGCGCGCGGCCGGGGCCGGCATCGGCGCGTTCTACTGCCCGACCGCGGTCGGCACGCCGCTGGCCGAGGGCAAGGAGACGCGCACCATCGACGGCCGCGACTACGTGCTGGAATATCCGATCAAGGGTGATGTCGCCCTCATCGGCGCCCACGTCGGCGACCGGATGGGCAATCTCGTCTACCGCAAGACCGCGCGCAACTTCGGGCCCGTCATGGCCACCGCCGCGGCGCTGACGATCGCGCAGGTGCATCACGTCGTCGAGACCGGCGAACTGGACCCCGAGACCGTCGTCACCCCCTGCATCTACGTCGACCGCATCCTGGACCTGAGCGCGGCGGAGGGAAGCCTGTGAGCAGCACCGTGGAGCATCTCGACCGGGGCCCGCTCGGCCGCGACGAGCTCGCCGCCCTCGTCGCCCGGGACATCCCGCCCGGGTCCTTCGTGAACCTCGGCATCGGCCAGCCGACGACGGTCGCCGACCACCTCCCGGCCGGCTCGGGGGTCGTCCTGCACACCGAGAACGGCATGCTCGGCATGGGACCCGCCGCGCACGGCGACGAGATCGACCCCGACCTGATCAACGCCGGCAAGATCCCCGTCACCGAGCTGCCGGGCGCCTCCTACTTCCACCACGCCGACTCCTTCGCGATGATGCGCGGCGGCCACCTCGACGTGTGCGTGCTCGGCGCCTTCCAGGTCTCCGAACGCGGCGACCTGGCCAACTGGCACACCGGCGCCCCCGACGCCATCCCCGCCGTCGGCGGCGCGATGGACCTGGCCACCGGCGCCAAGCAGGTGTTCGTCATGATGACGCTGTTCACCAAGGACGGCACGCCCAAGCTCGTCCCCGAATGCACCTACCCCCTCACCGGGCTGGCCTGCGTGAGCCGCGTCTACACCGACCTCGCCGTCTTCCACATCGGCCCCGGAGGCGTCACCGTGGCCGAGACGTACGGCACCAGCGTGGCCGGCCTCGCCTCCCGCCTGGAGGTCGCCGTACGCCCCCTGGGCCAGCAGCCGTGATGGGACGAAAGGGACGATAGTCTCACCCCGTGAGTAAGCGAGCAGTCCTTGTCACCGGTGCCTCGCGCGGGATCGGACGGGCGATCGCGATGGCCTTCGCCGCCGCCGGCGACCGTGTCGCGATCCACCACCGCGGCTCCCCCGACCTGGCCGAACGGCTCCGGGCCGAGTTGCCGGGAGAGGGTCACGCCGTCGTCCAGGCCGACGTCGCCGATCCCGCCGACGCGCGGCGCATGGTCGAGGAGGCCGCGGACGCCCTCGGGACCATCGACGTCCTGGTCAACAACGCCGGCGTCTTCCTGCACCACCCGATCACGGAGACCTCCTACGAGGAGTGGCAGGCGGTGTGGCGCGAGACGCTGGCCGTCAACCTCGCCGGACCGGCCAACGTCATCTGGAACGCCGTACGGCACATGGGTCAGGGCGGCAGGATCGTCAACGTCTCGTCGCGCGGCGCCTTCCGCGGGGAGCCGAACAGTCCCGCCTACGGGGCCAGCAAGGCGGGACTGAACGCCCTCGGCCAGTCGCTCGCCATCGCCCTGGCGCCGCTCGGCATCGCCGTGGCGACGGTGGCGCCCGGCTTCGTCGAGACCGACATGACCAACGAGCATCTCAAGCCGCCGCGGGGCGACGAGATCCGCGCCCAGAGCCCGTTCGGGAGAGTGGCGCGGCCCAAGGAGATCGCGGCCGCCGTCCTCTATCTGGCGTCGCCGGACGCCGAGTGGGCCAGCGGCACGATCGTCGACCTGAACGGCGCCTCCTACCTGCGCAGCTGAGCCGCGATGCTCAGTTGGGCGTCCCGTATTTGACCAGGACCTTCTCCAGCCTGCTCACGACCGGTTGCCAGGTCGGGGGCAGGCTGTAGCGGGTCGCCCGGTGTCCCTTGTAGGCCAGCCGGTAGGCGATGAAGTCGGCCCCCGGCGGCTTGGCCTGCGAACGCCCGAGCCGCAGGTGCTTCAGCGAGCCGCGCAGGCCGCGCCATTCCGCCGCGGTCAGACACTTACGCACAGTGGGGCCGGTGCGGCGGCTCAGCACCGCGCAGCCGTCCGTGTAGACGGCCACCCGGTTGCGCAGCCCGGCGAATCCGCCCTCCTCCCGCAACTCCACGAGCAGCTTCCTGTGCGCCGTGGCCGCCTCGGCGGGAGCGGAGACGGCCAGCACGGACATGGCCGCCAGCGGCAGCAGTGCGATACGCGACATCCTCATGCCCTCTATGACGGATCACAACGCCCTTCGGCTCACCGAACGCGGGGCGCGTGTAGGGCGGCCGATGCCGGAACCGGTGGCGTCGAGGAGCACCGGAGGGCCGTGCAGCGCAAAGCGCGGATCACGCCGCAGGTCGCGGGCCTTCAACGCGACCTCGGCGCGGGGCTCAAGGGCCGGGGTTCTCGCGCTCGCGGGCGCCTCTGCGGTGCCGCCGGACGCGCCACACGACCAGAGCGGTCACGACGACCGCGGCGAGAACGGCCGCGACCACACCGCCGACGACCGACTGCACCTGCTTGTACGCCGCCCCGGCGAAGAAGCCCAAAAGGGTGTAACCGACTCCCCAGAACACCCCGCCCAGGACGTTGAACAGGAAGAACCGCCGGAAGCTCATGTGCGAGATCCCGGCCAGGGTCGGCATCAGGGCACGGAGGAACGCGGCGAACCGCGCGAGGAACACCGCCTGCGGCCCCCACCGGCGGATCAGCGCCCGAGCCCTGTCCACCCGGTCGCGACGGCGGCGCAGCACCCGTCCGTCGAGGACACCGGAGCCGAGGCGGCGGCCGATGAAGTAGCCCACGCTGTCGCCGGCTATCGCGGCGAGCGTCACCACGAGCGCCAGCCAAGACACCGACAGCCTGCCCTGCGCGGCGAGCACCCCACCCAGCACGGCGGCCGTCTCCCCCGGCACGACGAACCCCACGAACAGCGCGTCCTCGGCGAAGACCAGCACCGCCACGACCGCGTAGAGCACCGTGCCGGGCAGGCCCCAGAGCCAGTTGATGATCGAGTCCACGCGTCCTCCATGCGCCTCCCCATACGCCTCCCGTTGTCGTGTCCCCGGAGAAGGTGCGCTCACTCACAGCGCAGAGCACGGAACACGAAGCGAGATCAGGTCCTCGGTGGTGAGGCCCGCGCGGAGACACCGGGAGTTTGCGTGCAGACGGGCATCGGCACGACCGGTCTTCACGCTTGCCGGGGCATACGTGATGGGCGCCGTCCTTCCGATCCGGAGGGTGCACGGCGGCCGACCATCGATAAGAGGAGATGCCGGATGAGTGTCGACGAGCAGGTCCTGAGCTACCCGATCCCCAGCGACGCCGCGCTGGACCCGCCCGCGCAGTGGGCCGAGTTGCGTAACAAGTGCCCGGTGGCCCACGTCACGCTGCCCAGCGGCGACCGGGCGACGCTGCTGACCCGCTACGAGGACGTCAAGCAGGTGCTGGCCGACCCGCGCTTCACCCGTCAGCTCAACGCGCCCGACGCGGCCCGGATGTCCGCGGACGGCGGCGGGGTGTTCAGCAGCGAGCTGGCGACGATCATCCCCGACAGCGGCGAGGAGCACCAGCACTGGCGGCGCCTGGTCGGCAGGTGGTTCACCGCCAAGCGCATGAACGCCATGCGGCCCGCCATGATCCAGATCGCCGAGGATCTCGTCGACGACATGGTCAAGCGCGGCGCGCCGGGCGACCTGAAGGCGGGCCTCGGCTTCCCGCTGCCGGTCTACGTGATCTGCGACATGCTCGGCGTGCCGGCCGCCGACCGCGACCGGTTCTCCTACTGGTCCGACACGCTGCTCAACCTGACCCGCTATGGCAAGGCCGAGACAGACGCGGCCCAGGGCGAGTTCTTCCAGTACATGTCCGACCTTGTCGCCGCCAAGCGCGCCGCCCTCGGCGACGACCTGCTGAGCGAGCTGATCACGGCCGGCGGCCCGGAGGACGGCGGGCTGTCCGAGATCCAGATCCTCGTCACCGGCATGGCGCTGCTGGTCGCCGGGCACGAGACCACCGCCAACATGATCGGCAAGATGGTCGCCATGCTGCTGGCCGACCGCTCCCGGTGGGAGCGGCTGCTGGCCGATCCGTCGCTGATCCGCACCGCGGTGGAGGAGTCGCTGCGCTTCGACGCCGACTCCGGTGTCGGCATGCCCCGCTATCTCAACGCGGAGACCGAGGTCAGCGGCATGGTCCTGCCCCGCGGCACGACCGTGGTGTGCAGCATGGCCGCCGCGAACCGCGACGAGACCGCGTTCGGGAACGCCGGCGAGATGGACCTGACCCGCAGCCCGAACCCCCACCTGGCCTTCGGTTCCGGCGCGCACTCCTGCCTGGGGCAGGCGCTGGCCCGCACCGAGCTGCAGGTCGCCCTGGAGGTGCTGCTGCGCAGGCTGCCGACGCTGGAGCTGGCCGTGCCGGTGGAGGAGCTGGAACGCGTGGAGGGGCTGGCCGTCGGCGGCCTGCGCGAGGTCCCGGTCCGCTGGTGACCTCCGGCCCCGACACTCGACACGACACTCGATCGGCAAGGAGGACATGGACATGAAGGTCATCGTCGACGAGGCGGCGTGCTGCGGCGCCGGGCAGTGCGTGCTGATCGCCCCGGAGGTGTTCGACCAGCGCGACGAGGACGGCATCGTCGTCCTGCTGGAGCCCGAGCCCGCCGAGGACCGGCACACCGCGGTCCGCGAGGCCGCCGCCGTCTGCCCCGCCGGGGCCATTCACGTGGACGAGGACGCCTGATCCCCCGCGTACGTCACGAGTGAGCGGGGAGCGTGCCCGGATGTCCGGGAGACGGGCACGCTCCCCTGCGGTGGCCGGCCGGGGAGTCCGCACGCCGTCTGCGCACGAACCGCACTTCAGACTTGTTACCGGCCAGTAGGCACGTATGACGCCCGCCACAAGGCCCAAAATGCATGCAACACGGATGCGGAGGACATGGTGGCGGGCAGGATCACCCCGGCGGCGGGCCGGTACGGCGGGAGGTCGGCGGCCGAACGGCAGGCAGAACGCCGCGGGCGTTTCTTGAAGGCGGGCCTGGACCTGTTCGGCGCCGGCCCCGGCTACCGCGCCACCAGGATCGCCGACGTGTGCCGCGCCGCGGGCCTGTCCAGCCGCCAGTTCTACGAGGAGTTCCGCAGCCTGGAGGACCTGCTGGCCGAGCTGCACCTGTACATCAACGACGTCGCGCAGCGGGCCGTCCTCGACGCCCTCCCCCTGGTCCGGCACCTGGAGCCCATCGACCGCTGCACCCGGCTGTTCCGCGCGTACGCCACGGGCGCCACCGCCGACCCCCGTCACACCCGCATCGCCTTCGTGGAGGTCATCGGGGTCGGCCCCCGGCTCGATCGTCAGCGCCTGGACCGCCGCGCCCGCTGGATCGACTTCATCTACGAGCAGCTCGACGACGCCGCCGCCCGCGGCGAGATCCCCCGGCGCGACTTCCGCATCACGGCCGCCGCGTTCGTCGGGGCGGTCAACGGGCTCATGCACGACTGGGCCGTCGGCTGGGTCGACGCCACCCGCGACCAGATCGTGGACGAGCTCCTGCTCATGCTTCTGGGCCGGCTCCAGGCCCCCGACGAGAAGGAGCACGCCTGAAAATCCGGTCTCGCGATAAGCGGTGGCGGCCACTCCCCCGTGGCGTGAGATCCTGCATCACCCGCCGCACCCCCCGGACGACCACGCGGCGGGAGGCTGAGGAGAGACCGGCATGAGCGACAGGACCGCGCTCGGCGACCGCATGAAGGCGTACGAGCGCGCCACCAGGAGTGTGCTGCCGCGCCGGGCGTACACGATCCTCCGGGTGGACGGCCGGGCGTTCCACACCTTCCTCCGCCATGCCCGGCGGCCGTTCGACCCCGCCGTCATGGACGCCATGAACGAGGTCGGCAGGGCGTTGTGCGCGGAGATCACCGGCAGCGCGTTCGCCTACGTGCAGTCCGACGAGTGCAGCGTCCTCGCGACCGACTTCGCCACCCCGTCCTCGCAGCCGTGGTTCGGCGGCGTGACGCAGAAGATCGTCAGCGTGGCCGCGAGCATCGCGACGATCGCGTTCGGCGAGGCGTACACCCGCGCCGGCGGCCGGCGCGCCATGTTCGACGCCCGCGCGTTCACCCTCGCCGACCCTTGCGAAGTCGCGAACTACTTCCTCTGGCGGCAGAGGGACTGCGTGCGTAACAGCATCACCATGGCCGCACAGGCGAAGTTCTCCCACCGGGAGCTCCACGGCAGATCGACGGCGCAGATGCAGGAGATGCTGTGGGCGGTCCACGGCGTCAACTGGAACGACTACGACCCCGGCGCGAAGCGGGGCCGCGTCGTCGTCCGGGAGACCGCGCAGCGCGAGGTCCGCTACCGGGACGGCCGGACGGGGAAGGCGCAGACGGTCCTCGCCGAGCGGTCGTGGTGGGAGGTGCAGGCGGCGCCCCACTTCACCGCGGACCCCGCCGCATGGCTCGCCGCCGTCATCCCCGTCATGCCGTCGCTGACCGCAGGGAGGACGTCGTGACGCGGTCTCATCCCCGGGCGCGTGGCGGCGCCGTGCTCGCGCGGACGACCAGCCGGGTGGGGACCAGCTCGGTGCCGGGCCGGGACGTGCCGCCCTCGCGGATCTGCCGCAGGACCCCGTGGACGCACCGCCGCCCCACCTCGGCGAAGTCCTGGTGGACGGTCGTCAGCGGGGGCACGAAGCAGGAGGCGTCGGGGATGTCGTCGAAGCCGACCACGCTGATGTCGTCGGGCACCGCCAGTCCCCGCTCGTGGAAGGCGCGCAGCAGGCCGAGGGCCATCTGGTCGTTGGAGGCGAACACCGCCGTACAGGCCGGCTCGGCGGCCAGCTCCAGCCCCGCGGCGTAGCCCGACTCCGCCGACCAGTCCCCGTGCAGCGGCGCAGGCGCGGCCCGTCCGGCCTCCTCCAGGGCCGCGCGCCACGCCTGCTCGCGGCGCTGGCTGGCGAACGACGTCTGGGGGCCGGTGACGTGCCAGACCGTCTCGTGCCCCAGGTCGAGGAGGTGGCGTACGGCGAGCCGGGCGCCTTCCGCCTGGTCGGTGTCGACGACGCTGTAGCGGTCTCCGGCGTCGGAGTCCACGACGACGACGTGGACTCCGGGAGGAAGCGTCACCGTGCCGGCGTCGAGCAGGTGGATCTCGATGATGACGATGACGGCGTCGACCGCCAGCTCGCCCATCCGGGTGAACGCGCCCAGCACGTTGTCCTGCGTGGGGATGCCGATGGGGATCAGCGTGATCGCGTAGCCCTCGGCCGCGGCGTGGGTGGCGATGGCCTCCACGGTGCGGCTGTTGCCGGTCGAGGCCAGCCCGAAGAGGATCACGCCGATCGTGTTGAACTGCCCGTAGCGCAGCGCCCGGGCGGCGCTGTTGGGGCGGTAGCCCAGCTCCCGCATCGCCGCGAGCACCTGTTCGCGGGTCGCGCCGACGACACCGGGATGGCCGTTGGCGACCCGCGAGACCGTCTGGGACGAGACGCCCGCGAGCTTGGCCACGTCGGCCATGGAGACCCGCTGCTTGCGGCGCCCGCCCGGGATGCCCGAGCCGCCCCGCTGCGCGCCGCCGACCGCCGCCGGCGCCTGCCGGGCCGGGACGTCCGGATTCATTCCTGTGTCGCTCCCGCCTGCTCGCCCTCGTCGCCGGAGATCGTACGCCGTGATCCACCCGGGTGTGACCTGGGGAGCCTCTTGACCTCTCGTGGGACGAGTGCCACCATACCGCAGCAGAAGTTTACGTAAACATAACCTCGGCGACTCGGGAAATCACCCTCCGTAACAACTGGGCCGTACTCGTTCGATCACGATGGTTACGTAAACACGCTCATGATGTTCACGTAAACAGGAGAGTCACGGTCGGTAACCACGCCGCGGAGAGGAGCGAGCCGGTGGTCTCGGAAGGGTATTCGAACGTCAGGGGAGGGTTGGCCGGCAGACGCCGGTCATGGATGGGCTGGCAGTTCGTCGGGCCGTTCATGGCGGTCTTCGCGCTGGTGTTCCTGGCTCCGATCGCCTACTCGATCTACCTGAGCCTGTTCCGCACGCGGCTGATCGGCGGGACGTCCTTCGTCGGGGCCGACAACTACCTCGGCGTCCTGCAGGACCCGCAGTTCTGGTCGGCGTTCGGGCGCGTCGCGCTCTTCCTGGTCGTCCAGGTGCCGATCATGCTGTTCCTCGCGCTGCTGGTCGCGCTCGCGATCGACAGCGGCAGGCTCTACGGCACGGCGTTCTTCCGGATCTCGGTGTTCCTGCCGTACGCGGTGCCCGCGGTCGTCGCCACGCTGATGTGGGGCTTCATGTACGGCACCAGGTTCGGCCTGATCGGCAACATCAACGAGGCGTTCGGGCTCTCACTGCCCGACCCGCTGTCGCCCGACCTGGTCCTCGCGTCCATCGGCAACATCGTGACCTGGGAGTTCGTGGGTTACAACATGCTGATCCTCTATTCGGCGCTCAAGGTGGTGAACCCCTCCCTGTACGAGGCCGCCGCGCTCGACGGGGCGGGCCAGCTCCGGATCATCTGGGCGATCAAACTGCCCGCCCTGCGCGGAGCGCTGGTGATCGCCACGATCTTCTCGATCATCGGCAGCTTCCAGCTGTTCAACGAGCCGAGCATCCTCAAGACGATCGCGCCGAACTCGGTCACCACCTACTTCACGCCGAACTTCTACGCCTACTCGCTGTCCTTCGCGGGCCAGCAGTTCAACTACTCGGCGACGGTCGCCATCGTCATGGGGATCATCACGATGATCGTCGCCTACATCGTCCAGCTGCGCGGCATGCGGAAGGCGGTCTGAGCCATGGCGACCTCCACTCCCACGGCCGGCCGGGCGTCCCGGCCTGCGGCCTCCTCCGGCCGGGGCCCTCTGGTCATCCGGCGGCGCCGGTCCTCGCAGGGCCGCCGCAGCGCGACGCTGACCGTGCTGACCGCGCTCATGCTCGTCTACACGCTGCTCCCCCTGCTGTGGCTGGTGATCAACGCCACCAAGACCCAGGAAGGGCTGCTGGGCTCCTTCGGCCTGTGGTTCAGCGGCGACTTCGCCCTGTTCGACAACATCGGCACGACCTTCACGTACAACGACGGGATCTTCGTCCGCTGGCTGCTCAACACGCTGCTGTACGTGGTCGCCGGGGCGGGCGGCGCGACCCTGCTGGCGACGCTGGCGGGCTACGGGCTGGCCAAGTTCGACTTCCCCGGCAAGAAGGCCGTGTTCGCCGTGGTCATCGGGGCGGTGGCGGTGCCCGGCACCGCGCTCGCCGTGCCCACGTTCCTGATGTTCGCGAAGATGGGCCTGACCGACACCCCGTGGTCGATCGTCATCCCGTCGCTGGTCTCGCCGTTCGGCCTCTATCTGATGTGGACCTTCGCGAACGACGCCGTGCCCAAGGAGATCCTGGAGTCGGCGCGGGTGGACGGCTCGGGCGAGTTCCGCACCTTCTTCCGCATCAGCCTGCCGCTGCTGGCGCCCGGGCTGGTCACGGTCCTGCTGTTCAACGTGGTCGCGACCTGGAACAACTACTTCCTGCCGCTGATCATGCTGAAGAACCCCGACTGGTATCCGCTCACGGTCGGCCTGAAGGAATGGAACCAGCAGGCCCTCACGGCGGGCGGCGAGGCCGTCTTCAACCTCGTGATCACCGGTTCGCTGCTCACCATCATCCCGCTGATCGCGGCGTTCCTGCTGCTGCAGCGCTACTGGCAGTCGGGCCTGGCCGCCGGAAGCGTCAAGGAATGACCGGCACCGCGCTCGCCCGGCACGACGGGCAGTGAACGGCACCCGCCCCATCGACGTCTGTCTCCCCGGATAACCCAGAAAGGCACAACCATGGCGATAACCCGCCGTCACGCCCTGCTGCTGGGCGCGGCCCTGACCGTGTCGCTCACCGCCGCCGCCTGCGGCTCCGGCGACGACGGCTCCTCCTCGGGCGCCGGCGCGGCCGCCCCCGCGGCGTCCGCGGCCGTCTCCGACGCCGACATCCAGAAGGCCCTCGACACCGGCGGCTCCATCACCGTCTGGGCGTGGGAGCCGACGCTCAAGCAGGTCGTCGCGGACTTCCAGGCCAAGTATCCGAAGGTCAAGGTCAACCTCGTCAACGCGGGAACCGGCAACGACCAGTACACCGCCCTCCAGAACGCGATCAAGGCCGGTTCGGGGGTCCCGGACGTCGCCCAGGTGGAGTACTACGCCCTGCCGCAGTTCGCCCTCGCCAAGTCGGTCACCGACCTCGCCACCCTGGGCGCGGGCAAGCTCGACGGCACCTTCACCCCCGGCCCGTGGAGCTCCGTCCACGTCGGCAACGGCATCTACGGCCTGCCCATGGACTCCGGCCCGATGGCGCTGTTCTACAACAAGGAGGTCTTCGACAAGTACGACCTCAAGGTGCCCACCACCTGGGACGAGTACCTGGCGGACGCCGAGAAGCTGCACCAGGCGAACCCGAAGGCGTACATCACCAACGACACCGGTGACGCGGGCTTCACCACCAGCATGATCTGGCAGGCGGGCGGCAAGCCGTACGCGGTCGACGGCACCACGGTCGGGATCGACTTCGCGGAGCCGGGCACGCAGAAGTTCACCGGCCTCTGGCAGAAGCTGATCGACGGCAAGCTGCTCGCGCCGACCAGCAGCTGGAGCGACGCCTGGTATCAGGGCCTGGGCGACGGCACCATCGCCACCCTCGTCATCGGCGCCTGGATGCCCGCCAACCTCGAGTCCGGCGTCAAGGCCGGGGCGGGCAAGTGGCGGGTCGCGCCCATGCCGCAGTGGGAGGCCGGCGGCAGGGCCACCTCCGAGAACGGCGGCAGCTCGCTCGCGATCCCCGAGGCCGGCGCCAACAAGAACCTCGCCTACGCCTTCCTCAAGTACGCGAACGTCGACGAAGGGGTGCAGACCCGGGTGGACGGCGGCGCCTTCCCCGCCACCACCGCCCAGCTGCAGGACCAGAAGTTCCAGGACAAGGAGTTCCCCTACTTCGGCGGCCAGAAGGTCAACCAGGTGCTCGCCGAGTCCGCCTCGCAGGTCGTCAGCGGCTGGTCCTACCTGCCCTTCCAGGTCTACGCCAACAGCATCTTCAACGACACGGTCGGCAAGGCGTACACCTCCTCCACCACGCTGCAGGACGGCCTGAAGGCCTGGCAGGACGCCTCGCTGAAGTACGGCGAGGAGCAGGGCTTCACCGTCAAGTAGCGGTCGCCGAGGTCCCCCGGACCGTCGCCGCCGCCGTTCCGCGGGGGCGCGGCGGCGGCGACGGTCCGGGGCGGGCCCGCTCCCCCGCGCGCTCACAGCACTGGCCGTCGTCTCCGCCCGGGTATTCGCCGGTGCGACGCCGGCCCAGTCCGGCCTGTGCCTGGACGTCGGCCAGGCCCGCACCGCGAACGGCACCCCGGTCTTCCTGCGGACCTGTGACGGCGGCGGCGCCAACAACCACGTAACCATCATTCGAAGGAGTCGCTGTGAACGCTGACCGACACCGTTGGGTGCGCTGGCCATCCGAGCCCGGACGGGCCCGCCTGGGGTTCGGGGCCGACTACAACCCCGAGCAGTGGCCCCGGGAGGTCTGGGACGAGGACATGCGCGCGATGCGGGCGGCCGGGGTGAACATCGTCTCCTTGGCGATCTTCTCGTGGGCGCGGATCCAGCCGGACGAGGACGTCTGGGACTTCGACTGGCTCGACGACGCGATGGACCTGCTGCACGCCCACGGCATCGCCGTCGACCTGGCCACGGCGACGGCCTCGCCGCCGCCGTGGCTGACGGCCGGGCACCCCGAGATCCTGCCCGTGGACCGGCACGGCCGCACGCTGTGGCCGGGGGCGCGGCAGCACTGGCGGCCGACCTCGCCGGTCTTCCGGGAGCACGCGCTGCGGCTGACCCGCGCCCTCGCGGAGCGCTACGGCGGTCACCCCGCCCTCGCCGCCTGGCACGTCTCCAACGAGCTCGGCTGCCACAACGTCTACGACTTCTCCGACGACGCCGCGGCCGCCTTCCGTGCCTGGCTGCGGGCACGGTACGGCACGCTCGACGAGCTGAACCGCGCCTGGGCGACCTCGTTCTGGTCCCAGCGCTACAGCGACTGGACGCAGATCCTGCCGCCGCGCCTGGCGGCCTCCTACCCCAACCCCACCCAGCAGCTCGACTTCGCGCGGTTCTCCTCCGACGCGCTGAAGGACCACCTGCGCGCGGAGCGGGACGTCCTGCGCGAGCTGACCCCGGACGTCCCCGTGACCACGAACTTCATGGTCATGGGCGAGACCAAGGGCATGGACTACGCCGACTGGGCCCGCGAGGTCGACTTCGTCTCCAACGACCACTACCTGCTGACCGGCCCCCAGGCGCAGGACGAGCTGTCCTTCTCGGCCAACCTCACCGGCTCGCTCGCCGGCGGCCGGCCGTGGTTCCTGATGGAGCACTCCACCAGCGCGGTCAACTGGCAGCCGGTCAACCTGGCGAAGCGGGCCGGCGGCATGGCCCGTGACTCGCTCACCCACGTCGGCTACGGCGCCGACGCGGTCTGCTTCTTCCAGTGGCGGCAGTCGGCGGGCGGGGCCGAGAAGTACCACTCGGCGATGGTGCCCCACGCCGGCACCGACAGCGAGGTGTTCCGTTCGGTCGCCGGCCTGGGCGCCACGCTGGCCGCCCTCGCGCCGGTCGCGGGCACCCGGCGGCGGCGCGCCCCCGTGGCGATCGCCTTCGACTGGGACTCGTGGTGGGCCAGCGAGCTGGACTCCCACCCCACCTCGCTGCTGCGCTACCGCCAGGAGGCCCTCGACTGGTACACCGCGTTCCTCGACGCGGGCGTCCGCGCGGACGTGGCCGGCGTGGACGACGACCTCAGCGGCTATCGGCTGCTCGTGGCCCCGATCCTGCACGTCGTGCCCGCCGCCCTGGCCCGGCGGCTTGAGGGCTACGTCGCCTCCGGCGGGCACCTCGTCACCACCTACTTCTCCGGCATCGTCGACCAGGACGACCACGTGTGGCTCGGCGGCTACCCCGGCGCGCTGCGCGACCTGCTCGGCATCCGGATCGAGGAGTTCGGCCCCCTGCTGGACGGCGAGTCCGTCGAGCTCGACCTCGGCGTGTCCGGCACGCTGTGGACCGACCGGATCGACGTCACCGACCCGGCGGCCGAGGTCGTGGCGACGTACAAGACCGGCGACCACGCGGGCCGCCCCGCCGTCACGACGCGCCGTACGGGAGCGGGCTCTGCGTCGTACGTCTCCACTCGCCTCGGCCCGGAGGGCCTGGGGGTCGTCCTTCCCCACCTGCTGGACGTCGCGGGGGTCTCCTCGGAGCTGCCGCCCGAGGCGCGCGGGCTCGTGGACGTCGCCGTCCGCACCGACGGGACGGACGACTACTGGTTCGTGATCAACCGCACCGACCGGCACGTCGACGTGTCCGCGATCCCCGGCGACCCTCTGCACGGCCCCGCCCTGGCCCAGGACACGACCCTGGCCCCCCGGCAGGTCCGCGTCCTGCGCCGGCCCCGCGCATAGCGGGGATCCTCACCGGCCCCCGGCGAGGCGGCTCGCCGGGCGTCACGATCAGCGGGGCGCGTCCGTGACGACGACGTACACGCCGCGGACCTCGGTCTCGTCGGGCAGCCGCCAGCCGGCCGTGACGTGCCCCCGGGTCCCCTCGGCGTCCGCTTCGCCGGGCCGCATGACGCGGGTGAAGCGCAAGGTCAGCCGCCCGCCCCCGTCGCCGTCCACGACGACGTCGGTGGCGTGCGGTCCGTCGGCCACGGCGGTCAGGCGGATCGGGCCCGGCACCGGAGCTCCCGTGAGGCTCGCGGCGACCGAGGGGTCGGGGGTGTCGCTCACGCTCTGGTGCTGCGGCTCGGCGTCACCGTGGAGCAGGGCGTGGAGTTGCGCGACGAGGACCGGGTCGTGCGTGCCGTCGTAGACCCACCGCGGTCCCAGGACGCCGTGCTCCGCCGTACCGATGAGGGCGTGGGCGGCGTCCTCCAGCGGCGCCCCTCGATAGGTGAGCGGCACGTGATAGGAGAACGGCCGGTCGCCGGACACGTCGGTGACCACCATGAAGTCGATGCCGACCTCGCCCTGCGGGTCGTCGAGGCGGAAGCCTCCGCCCTTCAGCAGCTCCGGCCGTCCCTCGCCTTCATACCAGGGCCGGGTGGGAAGCCAGGACGTGAGCAGCTCCAGCTTGGTGGGTGTCAAGGTGGTGCGATGGACGACAGCCATAGCGCGAAGCCCCTTCGTCGGCGTCCTGTCTCGTGCGCTCCGGCGCCACGGCCGGGGCCGATCATCGTCTCACACGCCCCTCGGCGGCCTTTCACGTGCTCCCCGAGCAGTACGGCCGGCCCCGGGACGCGCGTCCGCGCCGGGGCGGGGCCGGACGACCCACGCCCCGGCGGCCCTCGAAGGGTTGCTAGCCGGCGAAGTCCGCGACGTGGTCGCGGACCCAGGTGGCGAAGGTGCGGGGAGCGTGGCCGGTGACCTGTTCGACGGTGTCGGTCAGGAGCACGGGACGGCCGTCGTTGGCCTGCCAGTAATCCAGCAGGGCGTCCGCGTAGGGGCCGGGGATATAGTCGGCCATCTCCTGCTTCCATTCCTCCCGGGTGACGTGGCCGACAGTGACGGGCCGGCCGGTGATCTCGGTGAGTCGCTCGATCTGTTCGGTGAACGTGAGGCTCTCCGGGCCGGTCAGATGGAGATGCCGGCCCTGGTGGCGTGGCTCGGTGAGCACGGTGAAGGCCACTTCGGCGAGGTCCCGTTCGTGAATGGGGTCGGTGTGGGAGCCCGGATAGGGCAGGCTCACCGGGCGTCCGGCCCTGATGGGCCAGGCCCAGGCGCCCGCGTTGCCGGCGAAGGAGCCGGGGCGCAGGATCGTGGTGGTGAGCGGCGCCGCGAGCAGTGCGGTCTCGACGTCGAGATGCGACGCCGCCAGCGGATCGCCGGCCGCGCCGGGCTCCAGCACGCCGGAGGACGACAGCAGGACGACGTGCTCGACCCCCGCGGTGACGGCGGCGTCGGCGAACTCGGCGATGTGCGAGGGCTCGGCGTACAGGAAGACCTCGGTGACGCCGTCGAGTGCGGCCGGGAAGGTCGCGGGAGCGCGGAGATCGCAGGTGACGGCCGTGACGCCGTCGGGGACCCGCAGCCGTCCGGGGTCGCTGGAGGCCACGCGCACGGGGCGACCGGCCTCGACCAGCAGGGTCAGCAGATGGGTGGCGACCGCGCCGCGGCCTCCGGTGACGAGAATCATGGAAATACTCCGGTGATCGGTACGGTTTCGACTGCGGCCGCCTTCCGCAAGCGGGGAAGGCGCAGTGGGCCTGCGGTCATGCCGGTCGTCGCCACCGAGGGCGGGATGGCCCTCGGCCTCGCCGCGAGCATCGACCGGACCGATCTCCAGGCGGCCGCCGACGGTCACGAGGTCCGATGCACGTGAGGACAAGGGCACGGGCATGGCAGGGCACACTCTCCGCTGAGAGATCCAGACAGCCTGTGCTGAGGCTGTCGTGCCGGCCGGATGTCCCGGCACGCTCGTGTACGAGCGCCGCACCTTACGATCAAGAAATTAGCACGAATCGCCGCATGCTCAGTCCGCGCGTGCGCCGACGGTGACGTCTCCGGCGGCCCAATGGGTGGCCGGGACCTCGCGCGGCGGCCGGCGCCGGAGCCCGGACCCGATCGCCCGGGACGGCGCCTGCGGCGGTCCCAGGCGAGGGCTCCGGGGTGCCGGCGGGGGCTCCGCGGTGAGCCAGCCCGCCCAGACCGTGCTCAAGGCCGCGTACGAGCCGGCCAGAGCGGGAGGACGAGCCGGCGACGCGTCTCAGTCGCCGTCGCGGACCCTGTCGTACAGCAGGCACAGCGCCCCGCTCGCGGCCTGCGTGACGGAGACGGGCCGCCAGCCGGTGGCGGGAAGGCCGTCGGCGAACAGGCGGGGCCCGTCGCCGACCAGCTCGGGCGCGAGCGTGATGCTCAGCCGGTCGAGCTCTCCGGCCCGCAGCAGGGCCTGGATGACGCTGGTGCTGGCCAGCACGACGATGTCGCCGCCGTCCTGCTGCCGCAGCTCCTTGACGACCTCGGTGGGACCGGCGGCGGCGATGCGGGAGTTCTGCCACGGCGCCTCGGTGAGCGTGGTGGAGAAAACGACCTTCTCGACGGTGTTCAGCCACCGGGAGAAGGCCCGGTCGCGGGGATCGGCCGACTCGTCCTCGGCCACGGCGGGCCAGAAACCGCCGAAGCCCTGGTAGTTCTTGCGGCCCAGCAGCGCGGTGGTGGCCCCGGAGGTCACCTTCACCATGTGGTCGCGGGCCGCGTCGCTGACGGCGTGGGGGACGATCCAGCCCATGTCGTATTCGCCGCCGGGGCCGTGGATCCGGCCGTCGAGAGAGAGGGTGATGTTGGCGATTACGGTGCGGTTCGTTGTCATGAGGCGAGTCTTGCCGGGGCGGCAGTGGCTAACATCGGCCAGATGGCCGATATGCCAGACGCGAACCTGGCCGACGACGGCGCTCCGCCGCCGGAGCTGACCTCGTTCGTCGGCCGCCGGGCCGAGCTGCACATGATCGGGGCGGCGCTGGGCGAGGCCCGGCTGGTCACCCTGACCGGCGCGGGAGGCTGCGGCAAGACCCGGCTGGCGGCCCGGCTCGCCAGGCGGCCGGTGCGCCCGCCGCGCGACGGCGTGTGGTGGGCGGACCTCGCGCAGGAGACCGACCCGGCGGCGGTGCCGCGCCTCGTCGCGACGGTCCTGCGGGTGCTCCTGGCCGGCGACTCGGACGAGACCGCCGCCCTGTCCAGGCAACTGCGCGAGCGCGAGCTGCTCCTGGTGCTGGACAACTGCGAGCACCTGCTGGACGGCGTCGCCGAGGTGGTGGCGGGCCTGCTGCGCCACTGCCCGCACGTCACCGTCCTGGCGACCAGCCGGGAGCCGCTCGGCCTGCCCGGCGAGCTGGTCTGGCGGGTCCCGCCCCTGGACGCCAACGACGCGGTCACCCTCTTCCTCGACCGGGCGCACGACGTGCCGCGCACCGAGGAGGCCCTGACCGCCGTGCGCGACATCTGCGCCCGCCTGGACGGCATCCCTCTCGCGCTTGAGCTGGCCGCCGCCTGGACCGGCACGCTGACGCCGCAGGAGATCCACGCCGAGCTGGACGACCGGTTCTCGATCCTGGTCAACGGCCACCAGGGAGCGCCGCCGCGGCACCGTACGCTGGCGGCGTCGATGGCCTGGAGCCACGACCTGCTTCAGGAGCGCGACCAGGTGCTGTTCCGGCGGCTGGGCGTGTTCGAGCCGGGCTTCAGCCTCGCCGCCGCCGAGGGCGTGCTGGACGGCCATGGCCGGGTGGAGGTGCTCACGGGCCTGCGCCGGCTCATCGACAAGTCGCTGCTGCTGGCCGAGACCCGCGTGGGCGTCACCCGCTATCGGATGCTGTCCTCGGTCAGGCGGTACGCGTGGGAGCGGCTCGCAGAGGCGGGCGAGCTCGACGCCGTACGCGACCGGCACCTGACGGTCTGCCTGGCCCTGGTGCGGGAGGCCGCCCCGCTGCTGGACGGCGACAAGGACACCTGGCGGGCCCGGATGCGCGAGGAGTATCCCAACCTGCGCGCGGCGATCGAATGGGGCCTGTCCGGCGACCGTCTAGGCCAGGCTCGCCACCTGGCGGCCGAGCTGGCCTGGCTGTGGCATCTGGAAGGCCGGCTCGTGGAGGGCCTGGGGCTGCTCCGGCTGGCGGCCGAGCGGGGCGCCGGCGAGCACGGCGCGCTGCAGGCCCGCGTGCTCACCGGCCTGGCGCTCGTCGCCGACACCACCCACCCCGCCGGGCTGGAGTTCGACGCGGCCGACGCCGCCCGGGCCATGGCGCTCGACCACGGCGACCTGCGGACCGCCTGCCTGGCGGGGTCGCTCAGCGCCATCGGCATGCTGTTCACCTCCCCGGACGAGGCGCGGGTGCGGGCCGCCGCCGTACGCGAGGAGGCCGTCGCGGCCGGCGACGCCTTCGTGGGCGACGCCGCGCAGGTCCTCGTCGGCCTGGTCCACCACATGAGGGAGGAGCATCGCCAGGCGCTGGCGGCGATGGAGACGCCGGTCCGCGGCCTGCTGCGGCGCGGCGACCGCGGCGTGGCGGCGCTGGCGCTCGGCCTGATGGCCCTCGGCAGCGCCTATCTCGGCGAGCTGCACCGGGCCAGGACGCTGGCGGAGCAGGCGGTCGAGGTCGCCACCCCGCTCGCCGACTACCACCGTGCCGGTACTGCGCGCGCCGTCCTCGCCCGGGTGTGCCACCTGCAGGGGGACGACAAGGCCGCCGAGCTCGCTCTCGACCCGGTCATCCGGCTGGTGGACCAGGCGCCCTCGGCGCCCTTCGTGCCGGGGCTCGCGTTGACGATCGGGCGGCTCTGCCTGAGCAGGGGCGAAGCGGTGCGGGCGGCCGAATGGTTCAGGAGTGAGACGGCCTGGCGCGGCGGCGAGCAGCCCGACGAGCTGCTGACCCCGGAGACCCGCATCGCTCTGGCGGCGGCGCTGCGGCAGGCCGGCGACCCGGAGGGCGCGGCCCGTGCGTGCGCGGCCGGCCTCGACGCCGCCGAGGCCCTGGGGATGCCGCGCCTGATCGCCGACGCCCTGGAGCAGCAGGCGTTCCTCGACGAGTCGCGCGCCGTCGCGCTGCATCTGGAGGCCCTGCGCCTGCGCGCCGCCAGCGGCCTCCGCCTGGCCTGCGTGGACAGCCTGGAGGCCCTGGCGGCACCGGCCGGCGCCACCACCGGCGCCCGCATCATGGGCGCGTGCGACCGCGCCAGGGAGGAGCTCGGCTACCCCCGGCCGCACCGGCCGAGCGTCGCGTCCGATCCCGAGGGCCGCCGGATGGAGCTGGAGGAGGCCGTCGCCTTCACCCGCCGCGCGCACGGCGGACGCCGCCGTCCGGCCACGGGCTGGGCCAGCCTGACTCCCGCGGAGCAGGAGGTCGTACGGCTGGCCGTGGCGGGCCTGTCCAACCCCGAGATCGGCGGCCGGCTGTTCATGAGCCGCAGCACGGTCAAGACGCACCTGGCGCACGTGTACGCGAAGCTCGGCGTGGCCAACCGCACCGAACTGGCCGCGCTGCACCGCGAACACGACCGCTGAGACGCCGGACCACTGAGACGCCGGACCACTGAGACACCGGCCGGCGCGGGCCCGGCCCACGGCGACACGGAGACAACACAGCGATCCGGCAACGCGGCGACGCGGTCCCGGCCGGGGCCGCCGATCCTCCGTCACCCACCGTGAGTGCCCGCTCTCCGTGGCACGACATCCGCGGCGGAGGTCTGGCACGCCGACGCGCATCGTGTGCAGCACCGTGTCAATTTGTCTGACTTACTGCCCGAATATCACTTTCTTTTGCTTTGTGTCGAGAACATGAATCAACCTCCTTATTGGGCGAAAAGATTTCGTTGACAGGAGTGAACTGTAAACGTTTAATGTGGGCGATCTTGTGGATTTCGTACGGGAGATAACCCATGTTCAGGCTTCCCGGACTGCGGAGTTGGCGTGCGCTCACTGCCGTGGTCGTGGCGGGTTTACTGGTGGGAACCGGGGCGCCCCCGGCCGCGATGGCGGCGCAGGAGGAAGGTCGGACGGGATCCGACGCGGGCCCGCTCAACGGCTGGCAGCAGGCGCTGAAGCGCGCGGCCGAGATCCGGGAGCCGGTCGAGGTGACCGAGGCCCGGACCGAGTTCACCACCACGTATGCCAATCCGGACGGCGAGTCGTTCCGGCTGGAGCAGTCGACCACCCCCGTCCGGGTCAAGGGACCGGACGGCGCGTGGGTGTCCCCCGACGCGACGCTCGCCCGTCGCGCCGACGGCAGCGTGGGGCCGGTCGCCGCCGCCGTGGGCATCTCCTTCTCCGGAGGCGGTGACGGCGGGAACCTCGTCACGATGCACCGCGACGGCCGCACCCTCGCACTGGGCTGGCCGGGAACCCTGCCCGAGCCGGTGCTGGACGGCCCCAACGCCACCTATCCGAACGTGCTGCCGGACGTCGACCTCAGGATGACCGCGACGACCGAGGGCTTCCGCCAGGTCCTGATCGTCAAGACTCCGCAGGCCGCGGCCAACCCCGCGCTCGCGAAGATCCGGTATGCCGTGAAGTCGTCCGGGCTCAAGGTGGAGGAGACCGCGGACGGCGGCATGTCCGCGACCGACGGCAACGCCACCGAGGTCTTCACCTCGCCTCCCGCCGCGATGTGGGACTCCACCGGGGACCCCACCGCAGGGCAGGCCGGCGCGACCGGCGCCGTACCCTCCGACGCCGCCCCCTCCGCGAAGGCCGGCGCTCCCCAGACCGCTCCCCAGGGCGCGCCCGCGGACGGCTCGCCGGAGCCGACGTCACCGGCGACGCCGCAGCCCTCGGAAGGCGCTCCGGACGAGGGGCCGGACGAGGGGCCGGACGAGGGGCCGGACGAGGGGCCGGCCGCCGACGGCCCCGCTCCCGGGGCGGGGCACGCCGAGCTGCCGATCGAGGTCGGCGACGACTCGATCACCCTCGTGCCCGACGCTGATCTGCTGCGGCAGAAGGACGAGTCGGCCTACCCCGTCTACATCGACCCCACCGTGACCTGGGGAGAGACCGACAGGACGCTGCTGCGCTCGGACGGCTACAAGTCGTACAACTGGGGCAACGGCGACGACAACGAAGGTGTGGGCGTCGGCCACTGCGGCACCTGGAGCGGCTACTACTGCGGGCCCGGATACACCCAGCGGCTGTACTTCCAGTTCTCCCCCGCGAGCCTCAAGGGCAAGCAGGTGCTGAGCGCGGCGTTCCGCGTCACCGAGTCCTGGTCGTTCCAGTGCAGCGCCCGATGGGTCGACCTGGAGCGGACCAACAACTTCACCTCGTCCACCACCTGGTCGAGCCGGCCCAAGGAGCTCGACCTGATGGGCGACCGGAACGTGTCGGCGGGCCGCGGCTCGGCCTGCAGCCCCAGCCAGCCGGCCGCGGTGATCCAGTTCAAGGACAACCCGGACGAGACCAACGAGAACCTGACCCCGACCGTGAAGGACTTCGCGGCGGGCAAGTTCTCCAAGCTCACGCTGGAGCTGCGGGCGCACGACGAGGGCGACACCTCCGCCTGGAAGCGGTTCAGGAACGACGCCGTGCTCGTCGTCGACTACGTCGGGTTGCCGGCGCTGCCGACCGGCATCGGCATCGTCACCGGATCGGGCACCGTGTGCGAGACGAAGGAGTCGGCGCCCGCGGTCGTCTCCGACCCCACGCCCACCCTCGCGTCCACACCGCAGACCGAGCCGGGCGGCGAGTCGGGCGCGATGCTCCGGGCGGCGATGGACGTCGACAAGAAGAACTCCGACGGCACCTGGACCGACGCCTTCACCACGATGGAGCGGCCCACGACCGGGCACGTCGGCGACAACGTGAAGGTCACCGCCTCCACGCCGACGCTGTCGGAAGGGGTGCTGTACCGCTACCGCTCGTGGACCCGCTCCTACTACAGCAACTACACCAAGCAGCTGCCGGGGCCGTCCAACGGCTCGACCACCGGATGGTGCTACTTCAAGGTCGACCCGACCGCGCCCAAGGCGCCCGTGGTCGCGCTCGGCGCGCCCTACACGGCGTGCACGACCACGAGCTGCACGCCGGCCGGCGGGCCCGGGCAGAGCACCACCGTCACCTTCGGCCCGGCGTCCGGCGACGCCAACAACGTCGCCTACCAATACCGCGCGTCCACCAGCTCGACCTGGTCGTCCGACATAGCGGGGGCGGTCGCCAAGGTGGTGATCACCCCACCGGCCGCCGGGACGTACAGCCTGTACGTGCGGGCCAAGGACAACGTCGGCAGATACGGCGCGACCACGGTCGTCGACTTCCTGGTCGCCGCGGGCGCGGGCCCGGTCGGCAGGTGGCACTTCGACGAGGACTCCGGTGTCGCCGTCGACCGGGGCAGCGGGCACCACGACGCCACGCTCTCCGGCGGCGCCGTACGGGACACCCGGGGACGCCGCGGCGAGGTCTGGTATGACGACGCCGGCAACGCACTGGCCACCCCCAAGGTCGACAAGGGGCTGAGCCTGAACGGCACGTCGGCGTACGCCGCGACGTCCGGGCCCGTGCTGGAGACCAGGTCGGCCTACACGGTCGCCGCCTGGGTGCGGCTCGACAAGGTGAGCGACGACGGCATCGTCCTGTCGCAGGACGGCTCGGGCGGCTACAGTCCCTTCCTGCTCTGGCACGAGAAGGACTACGGCGCCTTCTGCTTCGGGGTGAAGGAGAAGGACGCGGACACGGGCAAGGCGTACTTCGGGGTCTGCGGCAAGAACGGCACGTCCAGGGCGAACGTCTGGACCCACCTGGCCGGCACCTACGACCCGGCGACGCAGCAGCTGAGCTTCTACGTCAACGGCGTGCCGCAGGGCACCGCGACCGTCTCCGGCCTGTGGTCGGCCACCGGGCCGTTCGAGATCGGCCGCTACAAGTGGGCCGACGTCTTCCAGTTCCACTTCCCCGGTTCGATCGACGAGGTCGCCGCCTGGCAGCGCGTCCTGACCCCGGAGGAGGTGGCGACGGAGACGCGGTCGGAGTCGCCGGCGTCCGGCCGCAACGACGTGGAGCTGGTCGCCGACTGGGACCCGGCGGGCGCCGCCGGGACGCAGCTGCCCGACTCGCTGTCGGGGTACGGCCGGGCGCTGGCGCTGGCCGGCGGGGCGTCGCTGGACGGCGAGGGCCTGGTGTTCGACGGCGTGGACGACGCCGCCACCACCGCGGGCCCGGTCGTGGACGACACCGGCTCGTTCACGGTCACCGCGAGGGTCGAGCTCGACCGGGACACGATCGTGTCGAAGCCGATCGGGACCGTCGGCCAGGTGGCCGGGCAGCGCACCGCCGACGGGTCGTCGTGGGGCCTGTGGTTCGAGCTGACCGGCAAGGAGACGCAGCTCGACGACGACGGCAACGAGGTCAGCGTGCCTGTGGGCTACTGGCGCTTCGGCCGGGTCGGCAAGGACGGCACGAAGACCTGGGTGAGCTCCGACACCGCGGCCAGCCTGGACAGCCCGGTGCGCCTGACCGGCGTGTACGACGCCCTGGCGGCGAACGGGCGCGTGGTGCGGCTCTACGTGGGCCACGAGCAGAACGACCTCGACATGGCCTACACCGCCGTGCCAGGGTCGGGCGACTTCGCGGCCGGCAAGGGCTTCAGCGCGACCTCCTGGGGTCACTTCCTCCCCGCGAGGATCACCGATCTGCGGCTGTGGGCGGGCGCCATGGCCGATTCCGACCAGTTGGACGCCGTCATCGGCGACTGACGAAAGGCGCGGGGGCCGGCGAGCCCGCCGGCCCCCGCGGCTCCCGCATCCTCCCCCGGCTGGTCCGCGGGTTCTCTCTGTTCCTCTTGAGGAGGTTGGGTCATGCGACGGCCCGGAATTCGTGCTGCCCTGGTGGCCGCGTTGACGGTGGTGATCTCGTTACCCGCCGGGGTGACGACGGCCTCGGCCGCCGTCGTCTCCGCGGAACACGGCCCGCCCGGCGCCCCTCCCGTGCAGAAGCAACGGTCCAGCAAGGTCAGGGCCATGGACGCGAGCGGGGCGAAGGAGGCCAGGGAGCGGGTCGCCGCGTCCAGGGCGCGCAACGACGCCGCCGCCGACCGGGCCGCCAAGGAGCGCGAGGCCGCCCGGTGGCCGGGCGCGGGCGAGGCCGACGTGCCGATCGGCGGCGCGCAAGGCGTCAGCGTGGGCGGGCTCCCGGTGAGCCTGGACAGCGCCGCCTCCGACAGCGCAGCGCCGGCCGGCGCCCAGGCCGCGGCCCCCGAAAGCACCGCCGCCGCACAGACGGCCCGCGTGCGGGTGCTCGACCGCGCCGCCGCCGAAGCCGCCGGCGTGGACGGCGTGCTGCTGACCGCGTCGGCGCAGGCCCCGGGCACCGCGACGCTGCGCGTCGGCTACGCCGCCTTCGCCTCCGCGTACGGCGGCGGGTGGAGCGGCCGGCTACGGCTGGTCCGGCTGCCCGCCTGCGCCGCCACCACCCCCGAGCGGGAGGAGTGCCGCACACGGACCCCGCTCGACACCGAGAACTCGGCCACGGCGCAGACCCTCTCGGCGCCGGTCGCGTTCGACGCGGCCCCGGCCGTGCTGGCCGTGACCGCCGACGCCCCCGGCGAGGGCGGCGAGGCCGCCGACGGCAGCGGCAACTACGCCGCCACCCCGCTCTCCGCGTCGTCCACCTGGCAGGCGGGCGGCAACTCCGGCTCCTTCAGCTGGTCCTACCCGATCGCCCCGGTGGAGCCGGCGGAGGGTCCGGCGCCCGCGCTCGACCTGTCGTACGACTCGGGCAGCGTGGACGGGCGCACCTCGACCAGCAACAACCAGGGCACCTCGATCGGCGAGGGCTTCGAGACCGCGGCGACCTCCTACATCGACCGCCAGTTCGGCACCTGTCACGAAGACGGCCACGACAAGCAGTACGACCTGTGCTGGAAGTACGACAACGCCTCGCTCGTCCTCAACGGCAAGGCCACCGAGCTGGTCAAGGACGACACCAGCGGCAAGTGGCGGCTGCAGAACGACGACGCCTCCACGGTCGTCCACTCCACGGGCGCCGACAACGGCGACGACGACGGCGAATACTGGACCGTCATCACCGGCGACGGCACCAAGTACGTCTTCGGCCTCAACAAGCTCAGCGGCGCGGGCAGCCAGCGGACCAACTCGGTGTTCACGGTCCCGGTGTTCGGCGACGACTCCGGTGAGCCCGGCTACAGCAAGGGCGACTCCTTCGCCGACCGCTCGGTCACCCAGGCGTGGCGGTGGAACCTCGACTACGCCGAGGACACCCACGGCAACGCCATGACGTACTGGTACACGGCGGAGACCAACTACTACCGGAAGAACAAGTCGGCCGCCGCGACCACCTCCTACGTCCGCGGCGGCTACCTCGACAAGATCCTCTACGGGCAGCGGTCCGACACGCTGTTCACCGTCGACGCGCCCTACAAGGTGGCCTTCTCCTACGCCGAGCGCTGCACGGCGTCCGACTGCGGCAGCCTCACCAAGGACACCGCGGAGAACTGGCCCGACGTCCCCTTCGACGCCATCTGCAAGAAGGACGCCGACAAGGACGACTGCCACGCCGAGAGCCCGGCCTTCTTCAGCCGCAAGCGGCTGGTGAAGATCGAGACGAGCGTCCTGTCCGGCACCGCGTACAAGCCGGTCGACTCCTGGGCGTTCACGCAGAAATACCTGGACGGCGGCGACATCGGCAGCTCCGCCGACCAGACGCTGTCACTGATGTCGATCGTCCGGACCGGCTCCACCGCCGACACGCCGATGACGCTCGACCCCGTCTCGTTCACCTACACCATGCGGCCCAACCGGGTCGACGGCGGCACCCAGCCGGGCGGCGGCAACATCCTGCCGCTGACCAGGCCGCGCATCGAGACGATCACCTCAGAGACCGGCGCGATCACCACGGTCACCTACAACGAGCCCGAGTGCGTGCGCGGCTCGGCGATGCCCAAGGCCGAGGACGACAACTCCCTGTCCTGCTATCCGCAGTTCTGGCACATCAACGGCGCCACCGACGCCTCGATCGACTGGTTCAACAAATACCGCGTGCTCGCGGTGAACATCGCCGACCCGGCGGGGCACAACCCGCTCGTCGAGTACGCCTACGAATACTCCACGCCCGGCTGGCGCTACAACGACAGCCCGTTCACTCCGTCCGACGAGCGCACCTGGTCCCTGTGGCGCGGCTACCAGAAGGTCACGACGTACGTCGGCGACGCCGACGGCACCCGCACCAAGACGGTGTCGGTCTACCTGCAGGGCATGAACGGCGACCGGCTGCTCAAGTCGGCGAGCCCGAGGACCGTCGACCCCGACAAGCGGCGCTCCGCCACCGTGCCGGGCCTCGACGTCGCCGGTCTCGACGTGCCCGACCTCACCGACTCCGAGCAGTACGCCGGATTCACCCGTGAGGAGGTCACCTACGACGGGTCCACTCCCGTCGACGTCACGGTCAACGACCCCTGGTCGGCGAAGACCGCCACCCAGCACAAGTCGTACGCCGACACCGAGGCCTACTACGTGCGCATGGGCAGGACCTCGGAGCACACCTACCTGACGGTCCCCAAGACCTGGCGCACCGTCACGACCTCCACGACGTACGACTCGTACGGCATGGCGGTCGCGCAGGACAGCACGGGCGACACCGCCAAGAGCGGCGACGAGACCTGCACCCGCACCTGGTATGCCCGCGACGACGCCAAGGGCCTGAACTCGCTCGTCTCCCGCACCCGCGTGGTCGGCCGCGCCTGCTCGGTGAAGGAGGCCGACCTGTCGCTGCCCGCCGACTCCGCCACCCCCGGCGACGTGCTGTCCGACACCGCCACCGTGTATGACAACACGGCCGCGACCGGGTGGTCGGCGAGCCAGAAGCCGGTGAAGGGCGACGCCACCTGGACCGGACGGGCCACCGGCTATCCGTCGGCCGTCACCGGCGACGACCGCCCGCCGACCGGCTGGCAGCGCACCGGCTCGACCACCTACGACACGCTGGGCAGGCCGCTGACCGTGACCGACGCGGGCGGCAACCCCACCACCACGGCGTACACGCCGGCCGGCGCCGGGGTCCTCACCAAGACGGTGGAGACCAACGCCAAGCAGCAGAAGGTGACGACGTTCCTCGACGGGACGCGCGGCCTTCCGGTGCGCACCTACGACCCGAACAACGGCAAGACCGAGCAGACCTACGACGCCCTCGGCCGGCTGACCGGCGTGTGGCTGCCCGACCGCAGCAAGGACGGCGGGCAGACCCCCACCTACGCCTACTCCTACGTCTACCAGCGGGGCAAGGCGCCCGCCATCGGCACCTCGGTCGTCAAGTCGTCCACCACGGCGAGCTGGTCGTACGAGATCTTCGACTCGCTGCTGCGGCCCATGCAGACGCAGAGGCCGGCCCCGAACGGCGGGCGGCTGCTGACCGACACCCGTTATGACTCGCGCGGCCTCGCCTACGAGACCTACGCCGACATCTTCGACTCCACGCGGACGCCGAACGCCACCTACACCCGGGAGGAGTACGGCGAGGCGCCCAAGCAGACGAACCTCGTCTTCGACGGCGCGGGGCGGCAGATCCGCAGCACGTTCCTGTCGTACGGCGTGGAGAAGTGGACGACCACCACGACCTACACCGGCGACTCCACCGCCGCCAGTTCGGTGACCGGCGGCACGGCCGTCCGCACCATCACCGACGCCCTCGGCCGCACGGTGGAACGGCGCGAGTACGACTCGCCCTCCCCCGCCGACACCCAGTTCGGGTCGCTGACCTCCAGCGGGCACACCTCCACGTCCTTCACCTACCGGCCCGACGGCAAGGAGCTGACGGTCACCGGTCCCGACGGCACGAAGTGGTCCAACAGCTACGACCTGCTCGGGCGGCAGACCGGCATCAGCGACCCCGACAAGGGCGCGAGCACGATCCGCTACACCGCGCTCGACCAGATCGACACGGTCACCGGCGCGAACGGCTCGGTCCTGCTGTACGGCTACGACGAGCTCGGCCGCAAGACCGGGCTGTGGTCGGGGTCGCGGACCGACGCGAACAAGCTGGCCGCCTGGACCTACGACACCGTGGCCAAGGGACAGCTCGCCTCGTCCACCAGCTATGACGGCGGCGTCTCCGGCAAGGCGTACACGAAGAAGGTCCTCGCGTACGACGGCCAGTATCGGGCCACCAGCACCGAGATCGACATCGACCCGAACGACCCGATGGTCCTGTCCGGGGCGGCGAAGACCAGCTACGTCTTCGGCAGCGACTACAACCTCGACGGCACGCTGAAGAGCTCCACGGAGCCCGCGGCGGGCGGCCTGGCCGAGGAGCGGATCAGCCTGACCTACACCCCGACGGGGCAGGTCAACGGGCTGACCGGCACCACCGACTATCTGCAGAAGGCCGACTACAACGCGCTCGGGCAGCCCCTGCAGTTCACCCTCGGCCTTTCGGGGGCCACGCAGGCCAAGAAGACCTTCCTCAACAACACCTACGAGGAGGGCACCGACCGGCTGAAGCGGTCCTTCGTCACCACCCAGTCCACGCCGGTCAAGCCGCAGGACCTGACCTACCACTACGACGACGCGGGCAACGTCACCGAGATCGCCGACACCCCCACGCAGGACGGCGCCGGACAGAACGACATCCAGTGCTTCGCCTACGACGGGCAGCGGCGGCTGACCGAGGCGTGGACGCCGGCCACCGACGACTGCACCGGCAAGACGCTGGGCGGCGCGGCGCCCTACCGGACCGCCTACACCTACAACGCCTCCGGGCTGCGGGCGACGGAGACGCGCTACAACGGCTCCACCGCGACCACCTCGGCGTACTGCTACGGCGACACAACCAAGCGGCACGCCCTGACCGCGGTCGTCACGGGCTCCTGCACGGGCGCGACCGCCACCTACTCCTACGACAAGTCCGGCAACACGACCGGGCGGGGCGGCCAGGTGCTGACCTGGGACGCGCAGGGCCGCATCGCGACCCTGACCCAGGGCACACAGAAAACGGCCTACCTGTACGACGCCGACGGGGCGCTGCTGATCCGCCGCGCGGTGGGCGACGGGGAGAGCGTGCTCTACCTGGGCGCCACCGAGATCCACTCGAAGAAGACCGGCAGCACCGTCACGACCTGGGCCAGCCGCTTCTACGCCGCCGACACCCAGGTGATCGCGGTGCGCACGACCCAGGGCGGGAAGAACGCGGTCTCCTTCCTCGCCGGCGACCAGCACGGCACCTCCTCGCTGTCGGTCGACGCGGCCGGTCAGGCGATCAGCAAGCGGTTCACGACGCCGTTCGGCGCGCCGCGCGGGGACACGGTCGGCGGCGCGTGGCCCGACGACAAGGGGTTCCTCGGCAAGCCCGCCGACGCCGCCACCGGGCTCACCTACATCGGAGCCCGCATGTACGACCCGGTCGTCGGCAGGTTCCTGAGCGTCGACCCGGTGCTGTCCACCGACCAGGCCCAGTCGCTCAACGGCTACTCGTACGGGAACAACAGCCCCGTCACGTTCAGCGACCCGACGGGCGAGGAGATCGGCTCGCGGCCCAACTCGTGCCAGTACGACCTCAAGTATTGCGACAAGGAGACGCAGGCGAGCGTCGGCTACGACCCGAAGACGGGCAAGGTCGACCCCGCCAAGGGCGCCGCGCATCGCAAGAAGAAGCAGTCCGGGAAGAAGAGCTACCCGACGCCGAGTCCGTCTCCGGGCCCGTCGCCCAAGCCGCCGGCCGGGGGCTGCCACTGCAAGCCGGTCAACCGCGACAACGGCGTCAACCTGTTGAAGTCGCTGCTCATCCACCCGTTCCACTGGAACAACAACTTCAACGGAGCGAACGCGCTGGCGGTGACGTACGAGGCCTTCGCCAGCGAGGGGTGTGAACGGCGGGCGCTGCAGTACGTCTGCTACGGCGGCTCGCCCGGCGGCGACCAGCCCATGACGGTCGGGGACGTCCATTTCTTCCCCTACTCGAAGAAGGAGTTCGAGAGCCGGCTGCGGCAGGAGAAGCAGACCAGGAACGACATCGCCAAGACCGCCGGGCGTGCGACCGCGGACAAGTACGGGCCCAACCTCGAAAAGCACGAGGCGGTGCATTCCGAGCAGTGGGCGCGCTTCAGGAACGCCACCGACTTCATCGCGGCCTACGGCGGTCAGGCCTGGCGGTCGCAACACGACTGGGGCGATCCCGCGGCCGCCAACGCCTTCGAGGTGGAGGCCAACCTGTGGTGGGGCGGCTACGTCGAATGGCAGCCGCTGCACTGGGGCCCCGTGAGCTAGAAATCGGATAGAAAGGACCATGATGATGCGCGGAAGAAGGCCGGGGCTCGGATACGCGGCCGCTGTCCTGGCCGCCCTGGCCTTCTTCGCCACGGCGTGCGACAGCACGCCCGCGCCCAAGGGCGTCCTCGGCGTCGAGCGCGCCGAGGACGGCGGCGTCAGGCTGCTGCTCGCCGACTGTCCCGGCTACGCCGCCCGGGACTTCACGGTCCTGGAGGACACCGAGGGCGGCGACCTGCTCACCTGGAACGTGCACAACAGCGGCGGCGGCGCGACGGTGCGGGACGTGCGGGCGTTGCAGGCGCCGCCCGAGGGCTGGCGGACCACGGACGACAGCCTCACCGCGCTGCGGGAGGGCGTGCCCTATGTCGCGACCGTCAACGGCTTCATGAACGGCCGCAACCTGCGGGGCAGGGTGCCGTTCACGGCGGCCGACCTGGCGGGGCTCGGCGACGGGCAGGTGCTGGCCTGGGCGGGCGGCGACGAGACCGTGAAGACGACCAGGGACGCCTTCCTGCGCACCGACCCGGACCGCTGCCGCCCGTGACCATGCCCTCGTGACCATGCCCTCGTGACCATGCGCTCGTGACCATGCCCTCGTGACCACTGCCCTCCCGACCATGCCCTCGTGACCACTGCCGCCCGCACCCGATCTCGCGACGCGACCGGGCGCGGGCGGCTTCCGTCAGCTCATGCGGAAGACCGGGCCGCGCGGGGCGAACGGCAGGAAGGCGCCTTCGGGGATCAGGAAGGCGTGCTCGCGGCGGATCCGCACCACGTCGCACCCCGCGTCGGTGATCACCAGGATCGGGCCGTCCGGAGGGAAGTCGCCGGCCCGTTCCAGCAGGTCCACCCCCGGCTGGAGGATCGTCCCCCCGCGTCCCCGCACGCGTACCCTGCGGGCGACGTCCTCCACCGGCAGATATCCCGCGTGGTAGGCGACGGCGTCGCAGAACACGACCCGGGCGCGCGGCACGTCGCGCGCGGTCGCGTACGACGCGATGGCCTCGAGCGCCGCGTCCCAGGGCAGCGGCGGGTGGTCCAGGGCCCGGATCTCCTGCTCGAGGCCGGCCGGCGTCCGTTCGTCCTCCGGGGGGAAGACCGGCGGCCGCGGCTCCGGCGCCCTGCCGACCTTGAGGGTGGCGAGGAACCGGTCCACGGTGAGGCAGCAGGCGGCCAGGTAGGGGTGCCGGGGAACCCGCCGCGGCTGCCCCCACCGGGTGCACTCCTCGCCGCCCAGCCCTTGAGCACGGCGTCGCGCCAGGGGTCGGCCTTCCGCTTGCCGCGGGCCACGTCGGCTCCCGTCGCCGTCGGCCGCGGGCCGCGGCCAGGCGCGGCAGGTCGCGGCCGACCTCGACCAGGAATCACGACGGCAGCACCGGCGCGCCGTCGTCACCCGCCGCGATGACGAGCTGCGCGCATTCGAGCGAGATCCCCGCCAGCTCGACCAGCAGGTTCTTGGCGCGGAAGGCGAGCTGCCGGCCGGCGGGCGAGGCGTGCTCCTTCGACTGCGGCAGCTCCTTCACCAGCCGAGTGCATGGCGTCGGACAGCATGTGCCAGCCGCGCGGCGTGGAGAACGGCTCCTCCGTCTTGGGCGGCGCGCTCCACAGGTGGTCGGGGCGCTGCACGAGGTAGTCCACGATCCAGGGATGGATGCCGCTCGCGGCCGCCCAGCTCAGCCAGTCGTCGGCCGAGGCCCGCAGATGAACGTGGATCATGCGGTTGACCAGCGCGGACGGCATGGGCCTCGCGAGCGCGTTGTCGCGGGTCAGGCGTTGCTCGCCACGTTCTGCATCGCACGAGCGAGGCGGGCGAGATCGACGCCATCGAGGTGGTCGAGGAAGTGCCGGCGCACGCTGGCCAGGTTGCTCGGCCACACCTCTTCCAGGCGGGCGAGGCCGGCGTCGGTGAGGACGGCGTTGAACCCCCGGGCGTCGTCGTCGCACCTGACCCGTTCGACCAGGCCCTGCCGTTCCAGGACGGTGACGATGCGCGTCATCCCGCTCAGGGAGAGCTCGCAGGCGACCGCGAGCTCGCCCATCCGCATGCGCCGCCGGGGCGCTTCCGACAACCGCATCAGGGCGATCCACTCGATGAGCGGCATCCGGTGTTCGCGCACCATGTCGGCGTCGATCGCGCGGGGCAGCGCGTAGATCAGGCGAGGCAGCGCGCGGATCAACGCCTCCTCCTCGGAGGTCAGCGGCTCCGCCGGCGGCACTGGCTGCGATGTGGTCATGGCCACATTCTACTTGCTTCACGAACGAAGTAACCAATATGGTTTCTTCGCGAAGCAATCATTTCTCGCAGAAGTGGAGATCGTCATGACCAGGATCGGGATCATTCTCGGCAGCACCCGCCCCGGACGGAACGGGGAGGCCGTCGCCCGCTGGGTGCACCAGGTCGCCGGGCAGCGGAGCGACGCGGAGTTCGAGCTCGTCGACCTGCTCGACTACAAACTCCCCCACCTCGACGAGGCCCTGCCGCCCTCGCTGGGCCAGTACACGCAGCCGCACACCATGGCGTGGGCCGACAAGATCGCCTCGTTCGACGGGTTCGTCATCGTGACGCCCGAATACAACCACTCGACGTCGGGCGCGCTGAAGAACGCCATCGACTTCCTCTACGGCGAGTGGAACAACAAGGCCGTCGGTTTCGTCAGCTACGGCTCGGTCGGCGGCACCCGGGCGGTGGAGCACCTGCGCCTGATCGCCGGTGAGCTCCAGATGGCCGACGTGCGGGCTCAGGTGGCGCTGTCGCTCTTCACCGACTTCAAGGACTTCAGCGTGTTCACGCCCAACGAGTTCCAGCGCGACTCGCTCACCGCCATGTTGGACCAGGTCGTGGCGTGGAGCAGGGCACTCGCGCCGCTGCGCGTCAGCTGAGTTCGCACTGACTCGGGGATCAGGAGGAACTCCATGGGAACGCTTGACGGCAAGGTGGTGCTGATCACCGGCACCGCCGGTGGTCAGGGCCGGGTCGCGTCGCTGGTCTTCGCGCGGGAGGGCGCGAAGGTCGTCGGGTGCGACATCCAGGTCGACGCCAACGACGAGACGGTGGAACTCGTCCGCCGTGCCGGAGGTGACATGACGGGCATCGCGCCCGTCGACCTCACCGACCCGGAACAGGCGCGGCGGCTGGTCCAGGACGCCGTGGCGGCGTACGGCGGGCTCGACATCGTCTACAACAACGCGGCCAGGCCCCGCTTCGGGCCGGTGCCGGACTTCTCGGTGGAGGACTGGCGGGCGACCATCGCCAGCGAACTCGACAATCCCTTCTTCGTGTCGAAGTTCGCCTGGCCGCCCCTGATGCGGCGGGGTGGCGGCGTCATCATCAACGTCACGTCCATGGCCGGCATGATCGCGGGTGAGGTGCCCCCGATGGTCGCGCACAGCGCGGCGAACGCCGGGGTCATCGGCATGACCCGGCAGTTCGCGCTCGAAGGCGCGCGCCACGGGATCCGCGCGGTGGCGATCAGCCCGGGGCCGATCCTCACCCCGGCCAGTGACCGCGATCTCGGCAACAACAAGGCGGCCAGGGACGCGATCACGCGCAAGACGCTCCTCAAGCGTTTCGGCCGGCCGGAGGAGATCGTCGAGCTGGCGGCCTTCCTCGCCTCCGACCGGGCGGCGTACATCACGGGCGCCAACTACGCGGTCGACGGCGGCGCGACCGCCTGGTGACGCCACTCGATCCCCCCTGGCGTCCGGCCACCGAGCGTCAGGGGGGATCGGCCGGTGGCCGAGAAGAAACCGCCCTCGCCACTGGCGAGCCTCCGCCCTCGGCGGGCGCCTCACCAAGAAGAGGTAATCTGCCGCCGACGACCTCGCGCCTCTGACGAGCCGAGGAATCCGACTTCGGGAGTGAATGCATGAGGCGCTCGGTGATTTGCGCGGGTGTGGTCACGGCGTTACTGGTCTCCTGGCCGGCAGGTCCGGCCGAGGCGCGTACGGCCGACCCCCTGGCGGCGTTCACAGCGCAGGTGGCGGCCAAGCGTTGGGTGAAGGTGAGCGAGACGCACCGGGTGCACATCCGGAAGGACCTCTTCGAGACATCCGACATTCGTGGTGCGGTGCGGCTCGGCAGGGCGGGGTTGACCGCATACGACCTCACCGTGAAGACCAAGCAGCTCGGGGGGCAGCTGCGGTTGCTCGCCGCGGGCGGGTACACGTACCAGTCGGGAAAGCCGCTACAGAAGTTTTTGCCGGACGGGAAGGCCTGGTGGAAGGAGCGGTTCACCGCCAGTGACCGCAACCCGTTCTCCTTGGTTCCGCCGGTTTTCGAGCCGGCTACGTACAAAGCGCTGCTTGCTACCACGACCAAGCGGACCGGTGGCGTTTATCAGGGCACCATCACCATGGGGACGCTGTACAAGGCGTCGCCGTCCCTGCGTGCGCAGCCCGACATGAAGCCCTCCCGGCGAGAGGCCGCGCTGAAGGTCCACTGGCGGTTGTGGACGGACCGGAAGGGCCTGCCGACCCGGCTCTACACGACCTTCGCCGATCCGGACCACCTGACGGGAGCGATGGTCGCCCGCACCGACATGCGTTTCTCGTCATGGGGGACAAAGGTCCGGCTCACCCTTCCGGCCAAAAAGATCACTTTCCAGCCGAGCTGATCGCGCTGGTGGAACTCCCGGCGCGCGCAAGGTCCTGGGACCGCAGTTCGTTCGGCATCGAGCCCCGCCTGTCGGTGCCGGACGAACTGCCCTCGTCGGCCGGACTCCTCGTCGTCGCAATCGCATGCGCCGCTACACGTGCTCCTCGCCGAGCGCCTCGCGTCCGTGCGGCGCGTCCCAGTCGGCCTGGTGCGGCTCGACCTCGATCCGCATGGGCCCTCGGCCCGGATGGGCGGGCCCGGCGGTGAGCCGTAACGCCGCGAAGTCGGTGGTCTCGCGGAACGCGGGGATCCGGTAGAGGTCGCGGGCGTACGCCCAGAGGTGGGGGTAGGAGGTCAACGGGCGTTTGGTGATCCCGGCGAGCGGATTGTGCAGCAGGTCGTATCTGACCAGGATCACCCATAGCTGCACGTCGGACTCGGTGAGGCGCTCCCCGAACAGATATCGCCGTCCGGCCAGGCGGGCGTCGTAGCGGTCCAGCGTCGCAGCCACCCCGGCGCGCCGCCGCTCGTACTCCTCCTGGGTGGCCGCTCTGGCGACCTGCTGCACGCCCTGGCCGAGGTCGCGCGCGATCTCCTCGTCCAGGGCCTCGATCTCGTCGCGCAGGTCCAGCGGATAGAGGTCCGTGGTGGCCCATTCGGCGAACGCGGTGCCGAGCTCGAAGGGGATCCGCGCGAAGTCGTTGCTGACGATCCGGCTCGTCCGCCGGTCCCACAGCACCGGCACCGAGATGTGGCCGGGATATCCGGGCTCGGTGGCGTCGTACGCCTCCCTGAGGAGTGTGAAGCCGTTGACCGGGTCGGGCCCGCGCCGTTCCCGGAAGGCCCAGCCGCGGCCGTCCCGGTCGTCGTCCACGTAGGACACCGCCACGACGTCCCGCAGCCCGGCGAGGTCGCGCACGATGACGGCGCGCTGCGCCCACGGACAGGTGAAGGAGGCGTAGAGGTGATAGCGGCCGGGCTCGGCGGGGTGGCCGCTGGAGCCGTCGGCGGTGATCCTGCCCTGGAAGGGATACAGGGGTCCTGGACGATCGGTCCTACCCGGCCCGTACGGGCCGTGGGCGGCGACGTCCGCGGGACTGGCGTACGCGGGCGCCTGGGTGGTCATGAAGCCTCCTTGCGGTCGGCCGATGGTGGTCGAAGGGTCAGGTCGGCTCGACGAGACGACCGGAGTGCGGCTGCCCCAGTGCCGACCCCAGTGCCGGCCCCAGTGCCGCGGTCACCTGCGGGGCGACGCGCTCCGTCCAGTCGGCGAGGACCCGGTCGAGGTCGGGGATCTCGGCCTCCAGCAGGGCCAGGCCGGGAGTGGGCACGAGCGCGCCCAGCTCGACCAGCACGGGACGCAGGTGCAGCTCGACGGCCAGGGCGTGCCGGGGGGATCCCATGACGAGCAGCGGCAGCGCCACCGTCCCGGTCAGCGCCCCACCGGGGAGGCGGTCGAGGAACGCCTTGAGCAGGCCGGTGTAGGTGGCCTTGTAGGTCGGGCTCGCCACCAGGAGCACCTGCGCTCCGGCGACCAGTTCCAGCGCCACCTCCACGGTCGGCGAGGGCCCGGGGGTGAACAGGTGCGGCCCGATCGCGGACAGGTCCACGACCTCGGGCGGCGCCTCGTGCCCGATCCGGCGCCCCACCGCCTCGGCCGCCGCCACGGCCGCGAGATGGGTCCGGGAACCGCCGCGCGGATTGCCCACCAGCGCCACGAGAGAGCTCACGAGACCACCGCCTCGTGCCGTTCGGCGTGTCCTGTGTCCGCGTCGGAAAGCGTACGGATGGTCAACAGACGGTCCTCCAGATCGGAACGGGCGTTCGTGCGAAGCGGGGGCGGGATCACGGGTGGGCGATGAACCGGCCGAAGCGGCCCTGGTGGTAGAGCAGCGGACGCCCCGGCCCGCGCACCTCGGCCTGGGTGACCAGCCCCACGACGAGGATGTGGTCGCCCACGCCGACCCGCTCGTACGGCAGGCAGATCAGGTGCGCGGAGACGTCCTCGAGCAGTGGCGCCCCGAGCGGCCCCGGACGCCATCGGGTGGGCTCGGCGAACCGGTCGATCCCCTTGCGGGCGAACCGGGCGGCGAGATCGGCCTGGTCGCTGGCCAGGACGTTGACGGCGAAGTGGTCGGCCTCACGCAGGGACGGCCAGGTGGTGGACGACTGGTCCACGTAGAAGGACACGAGGGGCGGGTCAAGGCTGACCGAGGAGAACGAGGTCGCGGTCAACCCCACCGGCACTCCCTCACGCTGCGCGGTGATCACGACGACTCCCGCCGCGTGCACCGCGAGCGCACGCCTGTAGCCGTCGGCGTCCAGCGCGCGCTTGTAGTCGTCGGCGTCGAGGTCGGGGCCGAGCAGAGTCTCCGTCATGACAAACCTCCGGAAGGTCGCGGCTGCTCACAAGGTCGATCCCGCCCGCCGCGGGCACCACGGCACGCGGGATCAGGGATTCGAAATGGAGGCGGGACCGTACGTGACGTGGTCGCGCACGGCTCGCGAGGAGGGGCGGCCGACGTTCTCTGCCGGCCCCTCATCGGCTCGAAGACGACGGAAGATTACGATCAACGACACTGCGCGCTGGCGACGTGGCCGAAGTCCACGCTCGAACGCCGGGTCAGACGAACGCCCTGGCTCATACCACCGAACGTACGATCACCGGACAGAAAAGTCAATATTTCCTACTAGCTTTGCAGGAAAATGGCCCGGAGTGAGCAACTGCCGGTGGCTGCGTCAGGTACGTCCTGCGGCGGCGCCGCTTACTCCCGACGCTGTGCTGTACGACCAGCAGAAAGACGAGAGCCCGCTGTCCGTGGACGTGAACCCCGGTTATTCAGGCGCTTTCGCGGCGCTGCCAGCGTGCCAGGATGCGCTGGTCCTGCTCGGCCTCGTCCCCCTGCCATAGCTCGGCTTCCCGCTGCGCGTAGGGCAGCCAGCGCGGGTATTCCGGGTCGTCCGGGCGAATCTCTCGGGTGCCGTCGACTTTCGTGCCGTCAGGCAGGGTGGTCGCGGCCGGCACGCGGAGCACACCGCCGGGAAGCATTATCACGCTCATCGCCGCGCCTCTCCGTTCGACAGCCGAGACCATGGCCGCTCGGCCAGCATAACCGCAACGTTTGCCCGCCTACCATCGCCGGGGCCATTCCCCGGTCGCTGTCATCCGATGCCGTAGCGGCCCGACAGCCAGTGATAGGCACGTTCGGCCGACGCCTCGTCGCCGCCGAAAAGCCGGATCAGGCGGGTGACCTTCCTGATGAGCGTGCATGCAAAGGCCTCGGCGAACAACTCGCCGGCATCTTCCCGGTAGGGCCGCATCAGGCGGTCTCGACAGCTGTCCTGCAGGTGCTGCCAGAACTCCCCGCGTGAGGGGTATCCGTCCATGTGATCGCAGGAATGACCTAACTCGTGGCCACACACGCTGACGCTCGTCGATGGGACGGTACCGATCCCGATGCGGCGGGCGTTGGGATCGTAGACCCCCGGAGTGAGGTCCCAGGAGGCGTCCTGGACGGGCAGGCTCAGGCTCCGCAAGGACTCGAACCCGGGTAGGTCTGGCACCGAGCCGTAACCCAGGCAGATGCCTCCGGTGAGGTGGGCCGCCAGGCGGACCGCAAGGGCGTGGGGCACCGCGGCCAGTGTCATCACGGCGAGGAGCAGCTCGGCGTCGGGAAAGGTGTCCGGGCTCCAGCCCCGTGTCAGCCGCTCCTCCAGGGGCCCGACGTGCATCCACCCGGGGCGTCCCCGATTTTGTCCGGCCAACCGCGAACCCTTCGCCTTCCGCTGAAAGATCAGAGGCAAACTTTAGCCAGGGTCCGGACGACGGGAGACGGCTTCACCGTGATGGAGTCGTCCTCCGTTCTACGGGCAGGCGACCGGGTCAGGTGACGACGACGGGGTGGCGCACCACCGCATCGAAGCCGTAGCCGAGGAGGTTGTACGCCGCACGGTCGGGCTGCACGGCGCCGGTCTCGTCGGCGGCCCGGGCGAGCAGCCGGAGGTTCCCGGGCTCGCGCGGGGTCCAGGGGAAGGTCCAGCGGACCCAGCCGCGCGGGTGGCGGTCGTCGCGCAGGCGGGCCGGCCGCCACGACACGCCCTCGTCGTCGCTGACCTCGACGCGGACCACGCGCCCGCCGCCCGACCACGAACGGCCGCGCAGCAGATGCTCGCGCCCCGCCACGAGACGGGCCGGCCAGGGTAGTTCGAAGGCGCTCTTCACCCCCACGCCGGTCAGCGGCGGGCCGCCGCCGGGCGGGTGACCGGGGCCGTGCATGCGGTAGAGCCGCGTGCTCCACGGCGACTCCAGCGGCGCCGCCGACACCTCGATGTCCCCCAGCCACTTGATCGAGGCGACGCCCACCCAGCCCGGCACCACCAGCCGGGCCGGATGGCCGTGGTCGGGCGGCAGCGGCCGGCCGTTCATCTCGTAGGCCACGAGCACGTCGTCCAGGGCCTTGGCCACGGGAAGCGGGCGGCGCACCCTGCCCAGGTTCTCCCCCGCTTCGACGTAGTCGGCGTCGAGCCCGCGCGGCATCAGCGCGACGGCCCTGTCGCTCATCCCCGCTCGTTCCAGGAGCGTCGCGAGCCGCACGCCCCGCCAGCGCGCCACCCCGACCGCGCCCAGCCGCCAGGCGGTGCCCGGCACCTCCTGGTTCTGCTGCTCGCCGTACAGGCGGCGGCCGTTGCCCGCGCACTCGATGAACGCGGTCACGGTCTCGGCCGGCATGCCGAGGAGGTCCCGGTAGGTGAACGCGACCGGCCCGCCGCGCAGGGCGTCGCCCCACAGCGTGAGCCGCCAGCCGGCCGCGTCGATCAGCGGCGTGGCGGTGTGGTTGCGGACGAAGAAGAGGTCGTGCGGCGTCAGGTAGTCGTCGCCGCGCAGCGCCTCCCAGCGGGTCTCCGCGTTCGTGCCGCGCACGGCGAACAGGCGAGGCGGCAGGGGCTTGCGGATGCCGGGCGGGGGTGCCGCCTCCGGCGCCGTACGCCGGGTCTCAAGGCCGTCCTTCATGGAAGTCATGCGCCTCCTCACCTGCCGCGATCAGCCGGCCGGCCTCCTCAGGGCGACGGCCGGCACGGGAATGGGCGGGAAGGGGTTGTCGGGCAGCAGGATCACGCGGCGCGGCCGGTCCGCCTGTCCCGCCGCGTCCAGGTGCCGCAGGGCCGCCCCTACCCCCGCCGCCCCGGTCAGATAGCCGGTGTCGGCCGACACCTCGCCGGGGCGGTGCCGCCGGTACGCCTGATACCAGCGATATCCCCTGTCGTCGTAGCCGGTCGCCCGGCCGATCAGGTGGTCGGCGAGCCTGCGGGCGAACTCGAGATGCTCCTGCTCTCCCGTCGCCGCCCATAACCCCACGTACAGCTCGATCAGCCCGGCGGTGCCGCAGCACTGGCAGGCGATGTTCCACAGCCCCGCGGTCTGCCGGAAGGGCGCGCCGGACTCCCTGACGCCCCTGGCCAGCCGCCGCACCCATTCCAGGTCGCCGGTGTCGCCGCTCACCCGATACAGCTCGTAGAACATGCGCGCGATCCCGGCGGAGCCGGAGCAGTAGCCCAGGTGGTCGGTGACGGTCGCGCTCTCCCCCGTCAGGACGGCGGCCCTCCTGACGAGGTGCGCACCGCGGCGTGCCGCGTCGAGGAACGCCTCCTCGCCCGTCGCGCCGTACAGGCGGGCGAGGAGGAAGGCGGTCCCGGCCGTGCCGGCCAGGAAGCCGGGCGGGGCCGCCTCCGCCGACAGGGCCGGGCACGCGGCGGGCCGCTCCCGGGGCGCGGTCAGCCGCGCGATCCGCCGTCCGGCCTCGACGGCCATCTCCTCGTAGGCCGGCACGCCGAGCGCCGTCGCGGCGCGCAGCAGCCCCAGCACGACGCCGCCGTCACCGCGCAGCGTGGCGTCTCCCGACCAGCCGATGCCGCCGTCGCCGAACGCGCGGGCGCTCCTGACGATCCTGTCAGCCGCCCCGACCGCCACGCTCTCGAAACGCTCCTCGCCGAGCGCCCACCCGGCCTCGGTCAGCGCGAGGACGACACCGGCGAGGCCGTGGTGGAGCGACACGTCGGCCTGTCGCCGCCAGGTCGACGCGAGATAGCGGGCGCCCGCGCGGGCGTCCTCCAGGTAGGCGTCGTGTCCGGTGCCCGCGGCCAGCTCCAGGAAGAACAGCACGATCCCGGCCGCGCCGGAGTGGAGGGACGCGGGCCCGCCGGGCGTCGCATGCCGGCCGTACGGGTCGGGGTTAGCCCGCCATCGCCTGCCGTCCTCGTCGTCGACGGCGGCCGTACGGATCCATCGTCCTGCCATGATGGCGGCCGTCAGCGGAGTCTCTGCACGCTCACCGGATGAGCGGATCGGGTCCGGGCCCATGCGCCTACTATCCCACAAACCCGGTAGGTAATAGCAACTATCCGCCGAAGGCTTTCCGGTATTTCCTATTGACTTGATGGGGATGAGCGCTCCACAGTCGAGCCGAACACCTCACACTCCCGAGAAAGGCGTCCGGAGTGAGCAACGAACACCCCCCGACCGTCGCCGAGCACACCCGTACCGCTTTCAACGAGGACTGGGCCGCCACCATCGTCGGCCTCGTCCTCCTCGCGCTGGTCCTCATCGGCGTGATCCCGACGGGACTGGTGCCGTGATGAGCAGCGAAGCGGCCGTCCCCACCGCGACGAGGGCCACGGCGTGGCAGTGGCCCGCCCTGGGCGTCCTCACCGTCCTCGTCCTCGCCGCCGGCACGAGAGCCCTGGAGAAGGGCGTGCCCGAATGGTTCGCGGGATCCGACCTGGCGAAGGCCATCGAATATCCCGTCTATGCGATCGTCCTCGGCCTGCTCGGCAACGCGGTGCTCACCGCGACCGGGCTGCGCGACCGCCTGGCCGGGGGCTTTCGCACCGAGTTCTTCATCAAGACCGGCCTCGTGCTGCTCGGGGCGTCGATCAACCTCAAGGTGATCGCCACGGCGGCCGGTCCCGCGATCGTCCAGGGCATCGTGCTGATCAGCGCGGTGTTCCTGTTCACCTGGTGGCTCGGCGGCCGTCTCGGCCTGGACGACAGGCTGCGGGCGCTGCTGTCGGCCGCGGTGTCCATCTGCGGCGTCAGCGCCGCCATCGCGGCGGCGGGAGCCGTACAGGCCAGGCGGGAGCAACTCGCCTACAGCGCGAGCCTGGTGATCGTGTTCGCGCTCCCGTCGATCTTCATTCTCCCGGCGCTGGCCTCGGCCCTGGGGCTGAGCCCGGAGGTGGCCGGCGCCTGGATCGGCGGCAACATCGACACGACGGCGGCGGTGACCGCGGCCGGCGCCCTCGCGGGCGAGAACGCGCTGGCCGTCGCCACCATCGTCAAGGTCACCCAGAACGCCCTGATCGGTGTCGTGGTGGTCTTGCTGACCGCCTGGTTCGCGTTCCGGATCGAGCGCCGTCCCGGCGCCAAGCGGCCGGGCGCGGGCGAGCTGTGGCGGCGGTTCCCGAAGTTCGTGCTCGGCTTCGTGGCATCCTCAGTGGTGGCCACGTGGTATCTCACCACGGTGAGCGCGGCCGAGGGCAAGGCCGTCATCGGCGTCGCCAACGACCTGCGCACCTGGTTCCTCATCCTCGCCTTCGTCAGCATCGGCCTGGAGTTCCGGGTGGCCTCGCTCCGGGAGGCGGGCTGGCGGCCGGTCGCCGTCTTCGCCGCCGCCACCGTGGCCAACGTGCTGCTGGCCCTGGGGCTCGCCACGGTCCTGTTCAGCGGCTTCACCGTCACCTGAACGGCGCGGCCCGAGCCCCCACCACTAGCCCCGAGCCCGAGCCCCCAGCACGAGCCCGCCGTACGAGCGCGGCCGAGACGGCCGCTCTCCCGGTGGCGGCTTTCAGCGCCGTCTCATCAGGCGCCACGGCCGCCACCGGGCCTCGGTCTCGGTCTCGATCTCGATCTCGGTCTCGTCCTCCTCCGGCGCGGCGTCGTCGTCCGGCAGGTCATACCAGTGCGTGTCCCCGGGGTAGGGGTCACGCCACACACCGGTCGCCTCCGCGGCGCCCCTGGGGGCGGGGACGGCGGCCACGGCCAGGGATCGCGCACCACGGTCGGAATCGGTCACGCGCTTCATCCTGGCACAAATTCCCTATACTTTCGATATGTAATAGAGGGATGGCCTCTCCGCCGGCACCTCGCCGCCGCGCTGGGCGTCTCCCCCACGGCATATCGCCAGACCTTCCGGGTCGTCGAGTCCGTGGCCTGAAGGGTCAGACCCTCGCCGGCACCCCGGCGGTGTCGGCACGGGCGGCGTCCAGCGCCCTGCGGGCGTAGGCCCGGACGTCGGCGTCGGAGTCGCCGAGAGCGGCGTGCAGGGCCGCGGCGACCTCCGGCCGCGCCGCCCACCCGGACAGCGAGAGGACCGCGGCCTTGCGCACGTCGAGGTGCGGGTCGGCCAGCGCGGCCACCAGCGGTCCAGCGCCCTGGTCCGGATCGGCGGCGGCCAGTCCCCGCACCGCCCCGACCCGCACCTGCCAGGCCGGATCCGCCAGAGCCCGTACGGCCGTCTCGGCGAGGCCCGGCTCCCCGCGCAGAGCCTGGCCGAGCCCGGCGAACGCCTCCAGGGCCGCCGCCCGGACGAGCGGGTCGGGGTCGGCGACGAGCCGCGCGACGGCGGGGACGCCGTCCGGCAGGCCGATGACGCCCAGCCCTCTGGCCGCCCAGACGCGTACCTCCCGGTCGCGGTCATCGGCGGCGAGCGCCACCCGCTCCGCGTCGTCGAGCGCGACCAGCCCCCTGACCGCCTCGATCCGCACCCGCGTGTCCGCGTCGGCGAGCGCCGCCTCGAACAACGCGGCGTCACCGAGGCGCAGCGCCCGCAGCACGTCGAGCACCGCCGCCCGGACGACCGGGTCCGCCGCTCCGTCCTGACCCTCTCCGGGGTGACCGGAGAGGGCGCGGAGCGACGCGCCGAACTCGGCGGTCGCGGGCAGCACCTCGACGAGCTCGCGCAGGCCGGTGGCGGCGGCGCGCCGCACCGTGCCGTGCGGGTCGGCGAGGGCCCGGGTGAGCGCGGTCTCCACACCTCGGGGCGCCGTCTCGGTCAGCGTCGCGACGGCCGCCCTGCGTACCTTGGGATCGGCGTCCGCCAGGTAGGGGGTGACCTGGTCGAGCGTGGGCTCGCCGTCGGCCAGGCGCAGCAGTTCGAGGATGCGGGGCGAACGCCCGATCGCCTCCACGGCGAGCCGGCCGCCCGCCCTGCGCCGCGCGGGGCCCGCCGTGCCGTACGCGCCGAGCAGGACGGGCTCGGCCGGGCAGGGCGTGAAGCCCTCGACGGGCACGAGGTAGGGCTCGACAGGGCGCTTGACGAACTCCATCGCCCCGGCGGCGTTCTTGCGCAGGTTGAGGTGGTAGAGCCACTCGTCGTCGTCCCGCTCGGGCCGGTCGGCGCGGTCGTGATAGAGGCCCCACCTGCTCTCGGTGCGCAGCAGCGACGACCTGGCGGCCATCTCGGCGCAGTCCCTGATGAACGTCACCTCGGCGCAGCGCATCAGCTCGTGCGGGGTCCTGGCGCCCATGGACGCGATCTCGTCGCGCATCCGCTCGAACGTCTCCAGCGCGATGTCCAGCTTCCTCGCGGTCTTCGGCGGGGCGACGTAGTCGTTGACGAACCGGCGCAGCTTGTATTCGACCTGCTGCTGCGGCGGGCCGTCGGGGTTGCGGAGCGGCCGGTAGATCAGCTCGTGCGCGTCGGCGATCTGGTCCTCCGCCAGGCCGTCCGGCGTGTGGTGGTGCTCGGCGGCGTGGGCGCCGGCGAGGTCGCCGAACACGAACGCCCCGATCATGTAGTTGTGCGGCACGCACGCCAGGTCGCCCGCGGCGTACAGGCCGGGGACCGTGGTGGCGCCGTTCTCGTCCACCCAGACACCCGAGGCGGAGTGACCGCCGCACAGGCCGATCTCCGAGATGTGCATCTCGACGTCGTGGGTGCGGTAGTCGTGGCCGCGTCCCGCGTGGAAGGTGCCCCGGGTGGGCCGCTCGGTCGTGTGGAGGATGTTCTCCAGCGCGGTGAGCGTCTCGTCCGGCAGGTGGCTGGTCTTGAGGTAGATCGGGCCGCGGGCCGAGGCGATCTCCCTGGCCACCTCGGCCATCATCTGGCCCGACCAGTAGTCGCAGTCGACGAACCGCTCCCCGTCGGCGTTGACCTGGTAGCCGCCGAAGGGGTTGGCGACGTACGCGCAGGCCGGGCCGTTGTAGTCCTTGATCAGCGGGTTGATCTGGAAGCATTCGATGCCGCTGAGCTCCGCGCCCGCGTGGTAGGCCATCGCGTAGCCGTCCCCGGCGTTGGTCGGGTTCTCGTAGGTGCCGTAGAGGTAGCCGCTCGCGGGCAGGCCGAGCCGCCCGCAGGCGCCGGTGGCGAGGATCACCGCCCCGGCGGCGACCGTGACGAACCCGCCCGAGCGGGTGTCGAACCCGGCTACGCCGACCGCCCGGCCCTCGCTCGTCAGCACGCGGACCGGCATCACCCGGTTCTCGATGCGCACCTTCTCCCGGATGTCGCGGCGGCGCAGCACGCGATAGAGGACCTTCTTGACGTCCTTGCCCTCCGGCATGGGCAGGACGTAGCTGCCCGAGCGGTGGACCCGGCGCACGGCGTAGTCGCCGTGCTCGTTCTTCTCGAACTTCACGCCGTAGCGCTCCAGCCGGCGGACCATGTCGTAGCCCCGCGTGGCCGTCTGGTAGATCGTGCGCTGGTTGACCACGCCGTCGTTGGCCCTGGTGATCTCGGCGACGTAGTCCTCCGGGGTGGCCTTGCCGGGGATGACCGCGTTGTTCACGCCGTCCATGCCCATCGCCAGCGCGCCACTGTGCCGTACGTGCGCCTTCTCCAGCAGGATGACGTCGGCGCCGCGCTCGGCGGCGGTGATCGCGGCCATGGTCCCGGCGGTGCCGCCGCCGACCACCAGGACCTCGCATTCCAGATGCGTACGGTCGGCCGGGGCAGGGATGTCCACTTTCACAGCTCCTCGATGATGCGGGCGCGCAGCCCGGCGCGGTCGATGTCGGGGGTCCGCGGGTGCGGCACGCTCAAGACGGTCGCGATGTCGCCGTGTCCGCCGCGCTGTCCCTCGCGGTGTCCCTCGCGGTGTCCCTCGCGCTGTCCCTCGCGGTGCCCGAGCACGACGACCCGGTCGGCGAGCAGCAGCGCCTCGTCCACGTCGTGGGTGACGAAGACGACCGTGGCGAGGGTGTCGCGGAGCACGTCGAGCAGCAGGCGCTGCATCCCGGCCCGGGTCTGCGCGTCGAGCGCGCCGAAGGGCTCGTCCATGAGCACGGCGCGCGGCGCGCCCGCGAGCGACCGGGCGAGTTGCACCCGCTGCCGCATGCCCCCGGACAGTTCCCGGGGCAGCCGGTCCTCGCAGCCGGCGAGGCCGACGCGGGCGATCCAGCTCTCGGCGGCCGCCCTGCGCTCCCGCCTCGGCACGCCGCGGATGCGCAGCGGCAGCTCGACGTTGCGCAGGACCGTGCGCCAGGGCAGCAGCGCGTCGTCCTGGAAGACCATGGCCCGGTCGGGCGAGGGCCCGGTGACGGGCACGCCCTCGGCCAGGACACGGCCGGCGCGCGGCGCCAGCAGTCCGGCGATCGCCCGCAGGACGGTGGACTTGCCCGATCCGGACGGGCCGACGATCACCAGGACCTCGCCGGGGGCGATGTCGAGGCGCAGGTCCTCCAGCACGGCGTGCCGCCCGTAGCCGAGGGACACACCCTCCAGCCGGATGGCGAGCCCGGCGTCCACGCGCGCGGTCTCCACGGCGGGAGCGCTCATCGGGCACCCCCTTCGCCGCGCGGCAGCCAGCGGGTGAGGCGCCGGCCGAGCAGTTCGATGGAGGCCGAGGCGACCCAGCCGAGCACGCCGATCGACGCCATGCCGACGAGCACCGCCGGATAGTCGACCACCGTGTAGGCGTGCCAGGTGCGGTAGCCGACGCCGAACTCCCCCGAGATCATCTCGGCGGAGATCACGCAGATCCAGGCGACGCCCATGCCGACGGACAGCCCGCCGAAGACGCCCGGCAGCGTGCCCGGGAGCACGACGTTCCACAGCACGTGCGCGCGCCCGCCGCCCATCGTGCGGACCGCGTCCTCCCACAGCGTCGGCAGGGCCCGTACGGCGTGCCGCGTGCTCACCATGATCGGGAAGAACGCCGCGGCGAACGTGATGAACACGATGCCCTGCTCGTCGGTGGGGAACACCAGGATCGCGATCGGGACGAGCGCGATCGCCGGGATCGGCCGGACGACCTCGATGGGCGGCAGCAGCACGTCTCCGGCCCACCGGGACCGCGCGACCAGGACGCCCAGGGCGATGCCGAGGACGGCCGCCAGCGCGAACCCGGTGAGGATGCGGATCATGCTCTGGGCCAGGTCGAGGTAGTAGATCCCCGTGCCGAGCTGCCGGCCGAACTCCGCCGCGACCTCGGCGGGCGAGGGCAGCCGGTCGAACCGCAGCCCGATGCGGGCGTCCGTGACCGTCAGCCACTGCCACAGCGCGACGACGGCCGCCAGCGAGGCCAGCCTGACCGCCCAGCCGCGCAGGCCGGCCGCCGTTCTCGCGCGGCCCGTCGCCGTGGCGGCGTCCGCGCATTCGACGGCCGGGGCGCCGGGGCCGAGCGTCGCGTCCAGCGCAGGAGTGCTCATCGCGACGCGCCTCCCGCTGCCGCCTGCGGCTCTCCCACAGTCGCCTTCGGCTCTCCCGCAGCCGCCTTCAGCGCCTCGTCGTAGCCGACGATCGCGGCCCTGGGGTGCTCCTTCACGTACGCCTGCGCGCCGTCCCGGGTGGTGAACGGCGTGAACCGCTCGTCGTCGCCCGCCGAGGGGTCGCGCACCCAGACCGACTTGTCCGCGAACCAATGCGTCCCGGTGGCCGCGTCGGGCACGTACGCGGCCCGCACGGTCGTGCCCGCTGAAACGGCGGCGGCGATCTGGCGCAGCAGGCAGGTGGGGGTGGCCGCGGGGTGGAGCCGGTCCTCCCCGGCGAGCCAGAGCTCGCCCGCCTTCGCCGGGTCGCTCACGGCGGTGCCGCAGGCCTCGTCGGTGCCGGTGATCTTCGCCGCGTTGGCTGTGCTCGCGGTGTCGGCGTCGTAGGAGGCGCCGTACGCCTTCCTGATGGAGGAGTCGTTCGCGAACTTCGTCACGTCGACGTCGGTGAAGTCGGTGCCGATGATCTTCAGGTACTTCTCGTCGTGCTGCAGCGCGGAAAGCAGTTGCGCCTTCACGGTCACGTCGAACGAGGCGATGCCGTCGCGGCCGTTGTAGAGGTAGACCACCTCGGGCGGCAGCCCGGTGGCCTTGGCCACCGCCTCGGCCGCCTCCACCGGGTGCTCGTGGAGGTAGTTCGTCGCGTCGATCTGGGCCTGGAGGAACGCCTGGAGCACGTCCGGGTGCTCCTTCGCGTACGCCTGCCGTACGACGACGCCGTGGAACGTCGGCACGTCGAGCGCCGAGCCGTCGTAGACGAGCCGGGCCTGGTCCTGGAAGACGAGCAGTCCCGGCCAGGCCACGAACTGGGCGTATCCCTGCACGTTGCCCGACTGCAGCGCGGACGCGCCGACCGGCGGCTGCTGGTTCACGACCTCGACGTCCGTCGCGGGATCGAGCCCGGCCCGCTCCAGCGCCTGGACGAGCGTGCCGTGCCCCGCCGACCCCGAGCTGGCCGAGACCTTCTTCCCCTTCAGGCCGGCCAGGGTCTCCACGTCCGACGACGGGGGCACGACGACCGCGTTCAGCCCGCCGCGCAGGTTGTAGCCGGTCACCGAGACGAGCTCGGTGCGCGCCGCGGGCACGCCCTGGGTGCGGGAGGCGTTGATGAGCAGCGGGTAGTCGCCCATCGACCCGATGTCGATCTTCCCGGCCACCATCTTCGCGGTGATCGGGGCGCCGGTGTCGTAGTCCTGCCACTCGACGCGATATTTGTCGCCGAGGCGCTTTTCGAGGTAGCCGAGGTCGCGCAGCAGCGTCCCGGCCGTCACCGTGTTGATGGTCTTCGACTGATATCCGACGACCACCGTCTGCCGGCCGTCGTCGGCGCCGGCGGACACGGAGCACCCGGCCGCGGCCAGCAGCGCCACGGCGGCGAAGATCTTACGCATAGGGGGTGTGTCCTTCTATCGGAGCAGGTAGGGGATGTTCACCGTGACCGCGTCCGCGGGGCACCGGTCGGCGCAGGGGCCGCAATACCAGCACTCGTCCACGTGCATGTACGCCTTGCCGCTGACCTCGTGGATGGCCAGCGAGTCGAGCGGGCACACGTCCACGCACAACGTGCAGCCCTCGATGCACAGCGACTCGTCGATCGTGACGGGCACGTCGACGCGGCTATTGACCAGGGTCATCGGTGTTCCTCCAGAGATGGCCACGCATGGTGAGGCGGTCGCCGCGGAACCTGACGAACTCCAGGTCGACCGGGCGGCCGTCGGACAGGTGGGTGAGGCGCTCGACCATCAGCAGCGCCGCGCCGCGCGGCGCGTCGAGGACGGCCGCGGTGTGGGGGTCGGCGTTCACGGCCTCGATCGTCAGCTCCGCCACGCCGAGCGGCTGACCGGCGATGCGTTCCAGCAGCACGAACACGTCGTTGTGCACGAGATCGGCGTCGAAGAGCGGCTCCCCCACCTCGCGGACGAGGTAGGTCAGGTCGAGCGAGAGCGGCAGCCCGTTGAGCCGGCGCAGCCGCTCCACGTAGACGACGGACTCGCCGGGCGGCAGGCCGAGCCGCCCGCGTACGGCGGCCGGAGGCGGGATCAGGCCCATCGCGCGGACCTCGTTGGTGACCTCTCCGTGCTCCCGGAGGGTCTCGGCGAGGCCGAGCAGCCGGTGCAGGCCGTGCGGGTACTTCTCCGCGGCCACCGTGGTGCCGACTCCCGGGCACCGCTCGATGAGGCCCTCGTCGCGCAACAGGTCGAGGGCGTCCCTGATCGTGTTGCGCGAGGTCCCGAACTCCCGCGCGAGGGCGGACTCCAGCGGCAGATGACCGCCGCCGAAACCGCCGTGCACGACCTCCCGCCGCAGCAGGTCGGCGACCTGGCGGGCCCTGTCCGCCCGGCGCCGTCTCGCGTCCGCCAACTCCATGACGCGAAAGACTACCTTCCCGGTAGGAATAGCTGGATAACGGCGCGATTACGCCACTCGGGAGGGCCGGCGAACGCCGTTGACCTGCGCTTTTCCGCCGATGAGGCCGACAACCGCCACCCTCGCGTACGTCCCGGAGCGCCCGGAGAAGGCCGGCCGCGGAAGGCTCAGGCGGCGAAGAAGCGGTCGGCGAACGCCTCCCACTGGGCGAGGAAGTCGATGCCGTCGTCACGCAGCCAGTTGAGCTGCAGCCCGTCGAGAAAGGCGAGCAGGTCCACGGCGGCCGCCCCCGGATCGGGATGCCAGGCCAGCAGGTAGCGCTCCAGCATGGCCCGGCCCTCGCGGAGCCGCTTGCGGAAGTAGGCGTGCGCGGGGTGCGCGGGGTCGAGCGCCTCGGCCGACAGCACGGTGTAGAGCTGCACGAGCGAGCGCTGGGCGAGGTTGCGCCGGACGAATCCCGACATGACGGCACGGGCGGTGGCCGCGTCGGGAGCCGGTTCCAGCGCGCCGGCCACGGTGGTGAGGTCGAGCGTGTCACGGCGTTCGAGGACCGCGATGAGCAGCTCCTCGCGGGAGCGGAAGTGGTGCAGCAGCCCCGCCTTGGTCATGCCGCAGGCCGCGGCGAACGCCTCAAGGGTGACGCCCTTGAACCCGGAGGCGGCGATCAGCTCGGTGGCCGCCTTGAGGATCTCCTCTCGGCGTTCGGCGAGCGGCAGCCGGCGCCGTCCCGGCGAGGGGGTCATGCCGTCCAGGCTCCTCGGAGGCGGGGGTTGATTTCGATCACGATACCAGCCTAGGTTATCTACCGTTTGGTAGATAGCGCTGTCGCGCCTGTTCAGAGAGTTGTGTGCGCATGTCGACGCCCTCTTCTCCGACCCCCTTCTCCGTCGCCGTCGCCGCAGTGCGTGACGGCCGGCCTCTGGACGAGGCGGTCGACGAGCTGCTGTCGCAGCTGACCCGGGAAGAACGCCTGTGGCTGCTGGACGGAGACCTGCCGTTCTGGCCGGGGATGGCCGACATGCTGACCAACGGATACAACCTCACCCCCATCCCGATGGGCAGGATCGAGCGGCTGGGCATCCCCGGCCTGCTGTTCTCCGACGGCCCGCGCGGCGTCGTGATGGGCAAGTCGACCGCGTTCCCGGTGTCCATGGCCCGCGGCGCGACCTGGGACGTGGCCCTGGAGGAGCGCGTCGGCACCGTCATCGGGCGCGAGCTGCGCGCCCAGGGCGCCAACTTCTTCGGCGGCGTGTGCGTCAACCTGCCCCGCCACCCCGCCTGGGGGCGGGCCCAGGAGACGTACGGCGAGGACCCGGTCCTGCTCGGCGAGTTCGGCGCGGCGCTGACCCGGGGGGTGCAGCGCAACGCCATGGCCGTCGTCAAGCACTACGCGCTCAACAGCATGGAGAACGCCCGGTTCAAGGTGGACGTCACCGCCGACGAGGCGGCCCTGCACGAGGTCTACCTGGCGCACTTCCGCAGGATCGTGGAAGAGGGCGTGTCGGGCGTCATGACCGCCTACAACTCCGTCAACGGCGAGTGGGCCGGGCAGAACGAGCACCTGATGGAAGGCGTGCTCCGCGGCATGTGGGGCTTCGAGGGCGTCACCGTCTCCGACTTCATCTGGGGCCTGCGCGACGCCGCCGCCTCGCTGCGCGCCGGTCTGGACGTGGAGGAGCCCTTCCGCCAGCAGCGCGGCGAGCACCTGCCCGCCGACCTGGAGGCCGGCCGGGCGAGCTGGGACGACGTCGACCGGGCGGCCCGCCGCGTCCTGCGCACCCAGGTGCGCCACTACGCCTCCCTCGCCGAGCCCGAGCCCTCGCTCGACGTGGTGTTCAGCCCCGAGCACCGCGCGCTGGCACGTGAGGTCGCGGCCCGCGGCATGGTGCTGCTCAAGAACGACCCGGTCGGCGACGCGCCCGTGCTCCCCCTGCGGCGGGACGCCCTCACGTCCCTGGCGGTCGTCGGGCGCCTGGCGGACATGCCCAACACCGGCGACAACGGCTCCTCCGACGTGCGCGCCCCGGAGGTGATCACCGCGTTGCGGGGGCTGACCGAGGCGCTCCCGGGGGTCCGGATCACCCATGTGGCCGACGACGACCCGGCCGCTGCCGCCGCCGCTGCCGGGCAGGCCGACGTCGCCGTCGTCGTCGCCGGCTACACGGCCGCCGACGAGGGCGAGTGGGTCGGCGGCGACGTTCTGACCGATCCCGAGCTGCTGGCGTTGTTCCCGCCCCCCGGCGACGACCCGGCGGGACAGTCGTTCGCGGCCTTCATGGCCGAGCCCGGCGCGGTCGACTCCATCAGCGGGGGAAGCGCCGGCGGCGACCGGGCGAGCCTGCGGATCCGGCCGGTCGACGCCGAGATCATCCGTGCCGTGGCTGCGGCCAACCCGCGCACCGTCGTGGTGATCGTCACCGCCGGGGCCGTCATCACCGAGGAGTGGCGCGACGCCGTGCCGGCCGTGCTGGTCTCCTGGTATTCCGGCTGTGAGGGCGGCCGCGCCCTGGCCGACGTGCTGCTCGGCGACGTCGACGCCGCCGGACGGCTGCCGTACTCGATCCCGGCCGCCGAGGAGCACCTGCCGCACTTCGACCGCGACGCCACCGCCATCACCTACGACAAGTGGTTCGGCCAGCGGCTGCTGGACCGGGACGGACACGCGCCGGCTTTCCCGCTCGGGTTCGGGCTGTCCTACACCAGCTTCGCCCTCGCGGACCTTTCCGTCAGCGCGTCCGGCGGCGACTCGCTCACGGGCACCGTGACCGTGACCAACATCGGCTCGCGGGCGGGGCGCCACGTCGTGCAGCTCTACGGGCGGCCCACGGGGATCGACGCGACCGCCGACGACTTCCCCACCCGGGTGCTGCTCGGCTTCGCCACCGTCGAGCTCGCGGCCGGAGCGTCGGCTCGGATCACCGTGCCCGCGTCGGCCCGGCCCCTGCTGAGGTGGACGCCCACCGGCTTCGTCCCGGCCGCCCCGACGGCCGTGATCGAGGCGGCCTCCTACGCGGGTGACCCCGGCGCCCTCGTCTCGACCGTCACGCTGTGACGGCCATGCCGGGAGACCGCAGCGCTTTTCACTGGCGCGCTGTGCGCGCTTTTCACCACTGGCGCGCCGTCAGTGCTTCTTCACCAGAAGCTCGGTGTTGCGGTCACCCGGCATACCCGCCAGCCCGCTCCGGAGGCCCGGTGAGTTGAACGAGAGCTCCCGATAAAGCGCGGCCAGGCCGCTCTGGGACAGGTCGGTGAAATCCGTACGGTGCGGCGCGGCCGACTCCACCAGCGTGGTGAACAGCGACAGCGTCCCGTCGTGGTTGTCGGCCAGCTCGATCACCCGCGCCAGCTGCGGATAGTCGACGTGGGAGGCGGTGGAGATCTCCCAGAAGCCGTCGTGCGGGACGATCCTGTTCAGGTGGGAGTGACCGTTGATCCACGCGGCCACGTTGCGGTGCTTCCGCAGCACTGCCAGCAGCTCCTGCCCGCCGTGGCGCTTCTCGTGCCGGCGGGCGGGATCGGGGACGAGGTTGGTCATGGCCCAGCTCGGGTGGTGACTGAAGATCAGCACGACGTCGTCGGCGTGGGTCTTCAGCGTCCGCTCCAGCCAGGCCAGCTGCCGGGTGCCGACCGATCCCCGGTAGTCGCCGCCGCGGTCGGTCGTGTCCAGGCTGATGCCGACGACCCCGTCGGCGATCCGGAAGGAGTAGTCCAGGCGGCCGCTGTCGAGATTGTCGCGGGTGTAGCCGTGGCCGACCGGTCCGGGCCCGGCGTACGCCGGGTCGAGGTGAGCGGCGAGGTACGCGTGCGGGCTCACGGGGGCGCGGCGCTCGTCGGCGGTGACCGTGCGGGCCCTGCGCCGGTAGTGCTGCCACGCGGCGCGGAAGCGGGCGCCGGTGGGGTCGCCATGGCGCAGCGCCCGATAGACGGCGCCGGCCTCGGAGGCGGGCAGGTCGAACAGCTTGCGCGAGCCGGTGGCCAGGTCGGCGAAGAAGCCGCCGGCCGCGGAGTAGGCGCCGCCGAAGAGCCGGTCGTGGTTGCCGATGGTGGAATACCACGGCACGGCCAGGCCGGGGCTGCTCACCTCGCGGACGGCCGCCTCCAGGAAACCCTCCAGGTGCGGGAACCCCGCCCGCTTGTCGATGTCGCGTACGCCTGACTCGGGCTGCCAGTAGAGGCCCAGGCCGGAGCCCTGCACGCCCTCGTACGCGCCCGGGTCGCCGGTGTCAGGGGTGAAGCGCCCGCCGCTCATGGCGGTGAGGAACCACTCCAGCTCGATCCGGGAGTTGTTGTCGGTGTTGTCGCCGGTGGTCATGACGAAGCCGATCGGCGCCCGGGTGGCCGGGCCATACCGCAGGGCGTTGACCTGCTCGATCAGCGAGACGGCTCCGACGGCGGTCAGCGCCTCCTGCGGGCGCCAGGAGCCCATGTCGGCGGCGCGCAGGAACTCGTAGCGCTGCGGGTTCTGCACGTCGGTGATGTGCAGGTCGGTGAACTGGACGAAGCAGGCCAGCGCCGTGCGGCTTTCCGCCCTGCCCTTTCCGGCCCCGGCCAGTTCGGTGCGGGTCACCCGCCGCCAGCCGGGGCCGTCGGACAGCCGGCGATATCCGCCGGCGCCGCGCGGTCGCGCGACGGTGTGGACCGTCGTCATGAGCGCGGCCGTCGACGGGGTCACGGCCGAGGAGGCGGCCGGGGCGGCGGAAAGCGCGATGTCCAGTGCGACCCCGGAGGCGGTCGTTCCGGAGGCGAGGAGGAAGGCACGGCGGCTGAGGGTGGGATCCATGATGCTCCCCGGTGGCGGCGAGGCGAACGTCCACCGGGAATGGTCGACAGCCGGAATGACCGCCGCGCTAACACGGCTGAAACGCCGTCCAGCCATATGCGGCCGAGAAATGGCCGTATGCGGGCCGGACGCCTGGCGGCAGCGGATCGGAACCCCGCCGCTTGCCCGCCGTTCAGAAAAGCGCGCTCACGGGTCGCCCGGCCCGGACGACCCCACCGCGGGGCGGCAGATGTCGATCGGCTGGCGCGGAACGTACGTCACGGGCAGCGAGCTGCGGGCGCCCACCGAGGGCCTGGCCGACGTCAAGGTGTACGCCTACGCGGCCCTCACCGGCATCGAGAATCTGACCTCCGCCACCGGTGTGAGCGAGCCGGTGACCGTCGCCGCCGGGCAGGTCGTTCCGCTGCCGCAGGCTGGAATCACGTTGAAGACGACCTCGCCCACGGCGGGCACGGCACGGGTGCGGCCGGCCGCCGTCAACATCGGGCCCTCGCCCACCGCGCCGCTCATCAAGTGCGAGGTGCGGAACGCCGGGACCCTGACCACCTATCCCCTGACCGTGACTCAGGAGGGTCAGTCGAGTCCCACCCCCTCTCCGGACGGCGCCGTCGCCAGCCCGAAGCCGACCCGCACCGTCACGGTCACCGTGACGGCCGGAGACCCGGCCGAAGACACAGCGGGAGACACAGCGGGAGACACGGCCGGCGAATCGGGCGACGACGACCTTGAGCGGGATGCGGGGGCGGCGCAGGACGTGGACACGACCCCGGTAGGCGGGGCTGCGACCGGAGGCGGCGGCGAGGCCGGGCCGGACGGGCGGATGTACGTGCTCGCCGGCCTTGTGATCACCCTCGCCGCCTGCGCCGGGCTCCTGTCACGCCGCCGTCTCCGGTCACGGTGACAGGCCGGCTCCCGAGCCGTCTTTCCGCCGACGGCTACTCCGGAGCGACATACCCCCGTGTCCTCCTGCCCGGCGATCTCGTCGGCGACGGGGCGGTGGGACGACTCTGCGGCTCCATCCGGGTGGAGCGCGTGTCCGTCATCACGGAACCAGTTGCGATTTGCAATCGGAGGACCTAGCGTGGCCCCACTGGTTGCAAAATGCAACCCGAATGGGGAGGCGATGAATGAGCGACATCGAGCCGCAGACCGCGACCGGGAAGGTCCTCTGGCACTTCACCATGTCGCTCGACGGTTTCGTGGCGGGGCCGGGCCACGAGATGGGCTGGATGAGCGGGATCTCGGCCCGTCCGGGGCTGATAGACGAGTACGTCCGGACCACGGGCGCGATACTGGGCGGCCGGGACGGCTGGGACTCCGCCGGAGGCCACCGCCCGTACGGCGGCCTCTGGGAGGGTCCGTTGTTCGTGCTCACCCACCATCCCGAGGACGCGACGCCCGCCGCCGGCGTCACGTTCCTGAGCTGCGACCCGGCGGAGGCGGTGCGGATCGGACTGGAGGCGGCCGGCGGCAAGAACCTCGAAGTCTTCTCCCCCACCATCGGGCGGCGTCTTCTCGAACTGGGTCTGATCGACGAGATCGACCTGCACATCGCGCCGGTCCTGCTCGGCGAGGGCATCCGGCTGTACGACAACCCCGGAGGTGAGCCGATCCGCCTCCACCGGCTCGGCCCGGTCGACCCCGCGTCGGTGGTGAACATCCGCTACCGCCCGGCAACGACGGCGCGGGTCCCGGCCGAAGCCGTGGAGTGACCCCCCGGCGGAGCCGCCAGCGTGCGGTCACCACGCCCATCAGCGGGCGCGGGTCCGCGGCGGGGGTGTCAATCCTTGCTGTGCCCGGGGTTCCGGCGGGCGACGTACAGGCGGTCGCCCTCGGGGCCGGTCCACTCCAGCCGTACGACGCCGGGCACGGCGGCCTGGCCGATGCGCGACGGGTCGGCCCAGTAGCCGGCGTTGGGGTTGCGGAAGAACGTCGCCCACAACTGGCCGCTGCGGTCCGCGAAGATGTTGTTGTGGCCGGCGCCGACCCCCAGGGTCCACCGCTTGGAGTAGGGCCCCTCGAACCTGTCGGCGACGGCGACGATCGCGTCGTACTGGTACTGCACGCGGCCCGCGGCCGCCGTGTCGTAGGCGTAGCGCGTGCCGCCGTCGGGGCCGGCCGACGACCGGTCCCACGCGGCGTGGACGAGGTAGTACTTGCCGTCGTACTTGAACACGTACGCGCCTTCGAGATAGGGCTCGGGCGCGTAGGGCGTCTGCTGGAACCGCGGCAGGTTCGTCGTGGGGATGATGTCCTCCATGTCATCCCGGAACTTCGCGTACAGGTTGTTGTGCAGCACGAGCCACGCCTCGTCGCCCTCGCTGAACAGGCCGCCGTCGATGTGGTGGTAGGCGCCGGGCTTGATGAAGGCCGGCCCGCCGATGAAGGAGTCGCCGAAGGGCTTGTCGTGGTTGCCCTGGACGAGCCGGTAGGGACCCTCAACCCCGCCCTCGCTCACGAGCATGAACGACCCGACCTTCTGTGAGTGGTCGCCCATGCACGCGACGATGTACCACGTGCCGCGGAAGTAGTGCACCTCGGGCGCCCACACGTTGCCGCGCTTGCCGAACTGGTCGTCATACCAGTACTCCTGCCAGGGAGCGACGACCGTGCGCCCGGGCCGGTTCTCGCCTGCGAACTCGGGCGACCACACCTTGCCCTTCTCGGCGTCCGGCCGGATGCCCGTGGTGTCGGCCAGCTTCCACGGCCCGTGCAGCGACGTGGCCGTCCACACGAAGATGCCGTCGTTCCACGGGCCCGCCGCCGCCAGCCCGGGCACCCGCGTGGTGCCGGTGGCGACGTAGACCGGACGACCGCCGACGTCGAAGCAGTTGACGTAGGTGTCCCGCATCCAGACCCGGCCGAGCTCCTCGTCGCGGGGGCGCGGCTCCAGCGGGAGGATGAAGGAGTTGTCGTCACGCGGCCACAGGTCCGTCCGCGTGTCCGCCAGGCCGTACGGCGTGAGCTCGGGCCAATTGGACGGGTAACGCCCCTTCGGCCCGCCCCCGTGCGGCAGCTCCTTCGGGTCCGCGTGCGCGGCGGCCGGGGGCAGCGCCGCCGCTCCCAACAGGCCTGCGACACCGGCCAGCACGGACCGCCGGCCCACCTGAAATCCGTTATCGGCACCAGTCATCGGTAAGGGTCCTCCTTTTCCACGAAGGGCGCGGGCGCCCTGCCGGGAGGACACGGTAGTAAGAGTCATTTCGACAGTGAACAGACGACAAAAAGGTTCTCGGCGCACGGCCGGACCGGCGTCGCGGACGTGAGCAGAGAGGGCGCCGAGGCCGCGCACCGAAATCGGATCAGCTTTTCCACGCGATGCAACAACGAAATGAATCGGCCGGAAAAACGGGCGGCCGGCAACCGGAGAATCGTTCTCCATGATTTCCTGAAGCCGTCTCGGGATGCCGAAAAACCGGTTGCGGGAGACGACCGGAAAGCGGAACCCTCACCGGCGTGAAGATGCATGCCGACCAGCTGACGGTGTCACCGCAGACCGTGCGCGCCTTGGTGGACGAGCAGTTCCCGCAGTGGCGCGGCCTGCCCGTCACGGGCGTCGCCTCTCACGGGACGGTCAACGCCATCTTCCGTGTCGGCGACCGCCTCACGGCCCGCTTCCCCCTGCAGCCGCGGCCGGTCGACGTCACGCGGCGGTGGCTGGAGTCCGAAGCGGAGGCGGCCCGCGAACTGGCGGCCGCCACCCGCTTCCCCACCCCCGAGCCGGTCGCGCTCGGCGAGCCCGGTGCGGGATATCCGCTTCCGTGGTCGGTGCAGACGTGGCTGCCCGGCACCGTGGCGACCGACGAGGACCCGGGCGAGTCGATCGCGTTCGCCCACGACCTCGCCGATCTCATCACCGACCTGCGCGCGGCCGGCACGCGCGGCCGTACGTTCTCCGGCACGGGCCGGGGAGGCGACCTTACGGCCCACGACGCGTGGATGGAGACCTGCTTCGAGCGCAGTGAAGGACTGCTGGACGTTCCCCGGCTGCGCCGCATGTGGGACGCGTTTCGCAGCCTGCCGCGCGAAGCGGCCGACGTGATGAATCACAGTGATCTCATCCCCGGCAACGTGCTCGTGTCCGCCGGCCGGCTCGCCGGGATTCTCGACGGCGGCGGGTTCGGGCCGGCCGACCCCGCCCTCGATCTCGTGAGCGCCTGGCATCTGCTGGAGGCCGCGCCGCGCCAGGTGCTCCGTCTCGGCCTGGGGTGCGACGACCTCGAGTGGGAGCGGGGCAAGGCGTGGGCCTTCGCCCAGGCGATGGGACTCGTCTGGTACTACCTGGAGACCAACCCGGCCATGAGCCGGATGGGCCGGCGCACCCTGGACCGCATCCTGGCGGACGGCGGCCCCGCCTGAGCCCGCGACGCCTCCGGCCGCCCCCGGCCACCTCCGACCAGGCTCAGCCGCGGGTGACGTCGACGCCGCCGAAGACGCTGTAGTTGCGGACGCGGACGACACGGCAGGAGGCGTCCGGCGTGTCCTGTGTGCCCGGCTCCACCTTACGGCCGCCGAACAGGCTGAAGCTCTCGACCTCCACTGTCACGTCGGCGGGCACCCGCAGCCGCACCCCGCCCGCGATCGAGATCTTCGTCACCGAGGTGATCGCCTCGATCCGGGCGTCGCGCAGGTCGAGGTCGGCTCCCCCGATGGGAGTGAGGACGACCGTGTCCGCGGGCATCCGCCCCGGGCCCCGGCGCTTCAGGCCGCCGATGAGGGAGACGTGCCAGTCCGTACGCTGCGATGATGTCGTGTTCGTCATGACCTTCACGCTACGGATCGGCCGATGTGGCGATAAGTGCCGCACGTCGCGTCCTGACCATGACACCCGTCATATCCGCAGCCGCCGGCGGCCGGGGGCGGCCGGCTCCGTGGCGGAGCCGGTACGCGCGGAGAGCGGGGCCGACCTGCGGTGACACTGCGTGCACGCACCATAATGGTGGGGCCCGCGCGGAAGGGGGCCGCACCGATGAACGACGACGCCGCGCCCGCGATCGCCGCCGGCGAGCCGTCGATCCTGGTGTTCGACGTCAACGAGACGCTGATCGACTTCGAGTCGATGAACCCGCTTTTCCAGCGCGTCTTCGGGGACGCCCGGGTGATGCGCGAATGGCTCGGCCATCTTTTCCTGTATTCGATGGCCATCACCGCGGCGGGCCTCTACGAGCAGTTCTTCACCCTGGGGCAGGGGCTGCTCAGAATGCTCGGCGACATCCACGGGGTGACGGTCACCGACGCCGACATCGAACAGATCAGCCAAGGCATGCTGACCATGCCACCCCATCCCGACGTGGAAGCCGGCCTGACCCGGCTCGCGGACGCCGGATTTCGCCTGGTGACGCTCACGAACTCGCCTCTCGGCCCCGGTGGCCGGAGCCCGCTGGAGCATGCCGGTCTGGCGCACTTCTTCGAGCGGCAGTTCAGCGTCGACACGGTCCGCGCCTACAAACCGGCGCCCCGGGTCTATCACCTGGTCACGCAGTCTCTCCGGGTCCCCCCGGCCTCGTGCTTCCTGGTCGCCGCGCACCTGTGGGACACGATGGGCGCGCAGAGCTGCGGCTACACCGCCGGTCTGATCACCCGGCCGGGGAACGCCCCGCTGCCCGTCGAGTCCCTGCCGAGGCCGGACCTGGTCGCGCCGGACCTGCCCGGCCTGGCCGATCAGCTCATCCGGTTCCGGCGCTGACGGCGAGCTCCACGGGCGGGCGCTCCGGCATCACGCCGGGATCACGCCGGGATCACGACGGCACGCATGACGGCCCCCGGACGTCGCAGGCCGAGCACCGGGCCGGCCGGAAAGGACCGGTCCGATATTGCGTATGTAACCTTGACGTTACCTGCGGCCGATGCCATAGTGTGGGCAGTTGATCAAGATCAACCCCGCTCCCGACTCCCTCTCCATCCACGAACCCGTTGACGCGATCGTTTTTGTTAGCGCTAACAAAGCGCGGTCAGCGGGCACCCTGCCAAGTGCCGACCGAGACGTCCGGCGCGGGATCGCCCATGCCCGCGTGACGGTGTCCGCGGTCGCCTAACCGAACCTCGGCAGGCCACGCCCCCGCACGTCGGCTCAGTCGAGCACGACGCATGGAGGAGTTGATCCGACATGTTCAGACCCCCCATCGAACGCGGACGCCTCGGCACCCTGGCCGCTCGTACGGCGACCGCACTGGCTCTGATCGGCGGCGCGCTCGCGGTGACGCCGCAGGCGCAGGCGGCGCCGCCCGCCGCCCCGGACCGGCCACAGGGTCCTTGTGACATCTACGCCGCCGGCGGCACGCCCTGCGTCGCCGCCCACAGCACAACGCGCGCGCTGTACTCGTCCTACAACGGCCCGCTCTACCAGGTCATGCGCACCTCGGACAACGCGACCAGGGACATCGGCGTCGTCCGCTCCGCCGCCCACCCCTCCCCGGACTCCGGCGGATACGCCGACGCGGCCTCCCAGGACGCGTTCTGCGACCACGTGGTCTGCGTGATCACCAAGATCTACGACCAGTCCGGCACCGGCAACGACCTCTATCAGGCTCCGCCCGGCACGTTCCGGGGCCCGGCCGTCGGCGGCTACGACACCCTCGCGATCGCGGACATGGCGCCGATCACGATCGGCGGCCACAAGGCCTACGGCGTGTACATCATGCCGGGCATGGGGTACCGCAACAACAACGCCACCGGCCTCGCGAAGGGCGACGAGCCGGAGGGCATCTACTACGTCATCGACGGCACCCACTATGACAGCGGCTGCTGCTTCGACTACGGCAACTCCTCGACGAACAGCCGCGCCGTGGGCACCGGCACCATGGAGACCACGTATTTCGGCACCGCCACCGCCTGGGGCAGCGGCAGCGGCCCCGGCCCGTGGATCATGGCCGACATGGAGGCGGGCCTGTTCTCCGGGTACAACGCGAAGCAGAACCCGGCGGATCCGACCATCGACTCCTGGCGATTCGTCACCGCGGTCGTCGACGGCGGCGGCGGGAACCAGTGGGATCTGCGCGGCGGCAACGCCCAGGACGGCCCTCTGACGACCTTCTACAGCGGGATCCGTCCCGGCTCGCTGACCAACAGCAGCTACTACCCCATGCGCAAGAAGGGCGCCGTCCTCCTCGGCACCGGCGGCGACAACGGCAACGGTTCGTCGGGCACCTTCTACGAGGGAGTGATGACGAAGGGTTACCCGTCGGAGGCCACCACGGACGCGGTGCAGGCCAACATCGTGGCCGCCAAGTATGACGTGACGCGTCTGGCGCTGTCGCGGGCCACCACGTTCACCCCGCGCTCCGCGCAGGACGTCACCGAGACGTTCACGAACACCACGGGCTCGGCCGCGGTGGGCGTCAAGCTGAGCCTGTCCGCCCCCGGGGGATGGACCGCCTCGGTCAAGGACACCCGCGACAAGTCGGCGACGTTCCCGTCGGTCGCACCGGGTGAGACCGTGAGCGCGACCTTCACGGTCACCTCCGCGGACAGGACCGGCGCCGGCTATCTGACCGGCAGGGCCGAGTGGACGAACCCCTCGGGCCCGGTGAAGGGCCGCCAGTCCACGGAAACCGCGCAAGCCGTACGCAACGTCCTCCCCATCAAGATCAATGAGGTTCGGTTCCGTACGAGCACCAACGCGACCGACCAGTTCGTGGAGCTCTACAACCCCTCCGCGAACGACATCGACATCTCCGGCTGGACCCTGACCACCACCCCGAGCGGCTCACCCGGCACCACACTGGCCAAGATCCCTGCCGGGACGCGGCTCGCGAGCGGCGCCTACTACCTGCTCGGCCTCGCCGGCTCCGGGCTGGCGGCCCCCGCGAACGCCGAGGACACCACGATCAACGTGAGGAGCACGACCGGCTTCGCGGCCGGCCAGCAGATCGACATCGACACCGGGCACGAGCGGGAGACCCGCACGATCCAGTCGGTCGGGACGGCGGCCAGCCTGGTGACGACTCTGTTCGTTCCCGTCTCCACCGGGCCCTGGATCACGGTCCCCGCCCACTCGACCAACGTGCCCGTCACGAACGCGACCGGTTTCACCGTCGGCGACAGGATCGGCATCGGTTCGGGCGACGACTACGAGCTCGCCACGGTCAGCGCGGTCGGCAAGGCGGCCACACAGACGACCCTGTCGGCCGACGCGGCCGAGGGCGCGACCAACATCAAGGTCGCGGCCGACGCCAACATGACCGTCGGCGACACCCTGACGGTGGACACCGGCGAGAACAAGGAGACCGTCACGGTCGCGAACGTCGGCACCACCGGCGCGAACGGCACTGGCGTCGACCTGGCCGCGCCGTTGCGGCTGGCCCACGCGTCGGGCGTCGACGTGTCCGACCCCGGCACCGGGATCGGCTTCTCGCCGCCGACCCGTCACCCGCACACGAGCGGCGAGCCGGTGCAGGCGCTGGGCGGCGGTCTCACGCTCGACAAGCCGCTCAAGGCCCACCCGATCGGCACGGCCGTGGTCAACCCCCTGGTGACGACGGCGGGCTACCAGGGAACGCCGGCGCCCGACCAGTGGTTCGGGAGCGCCCTGTCCACCAGCGCCGGTTCCATCGCGCTCCTCGACGAACGAGGCGGCGTGGTCGTCGACGCCGTCGTCTACGGCTCCCAGCAGAGCAGTTCGAGCGGCAACGGAACCATCGCCACCCCTGAACTCGCCGTCATGGAGGCCGACCAGGGCAAGGGCGGCTGCATCGCCGTCGTGGCCGGCGCGGCCGCCGGCGCGGGCCGGAGCAACGCCCGCTGGCCCGACGGCACCGACGCCGACAGCCTCTGCCACGACTTCGTCACGTCCAACGCGCCCACTCCGGGCGGGCCCAACTCCAGGTAGCCCGATCGGTTCCCCGGCACCTGCGGTGCCCGCGGTCCCCCCGTGGGCACCCCAGGAGTCCGGCGCGGCGGGCGTGTCCTCTCGACCGGTGCGGCCCGTGCCCGATAGGAGTAGGAAGCTCTCCCCTTCCTGATCGAGATCGGTTATCGATGGTGCCAGGGGCAGGGACGCGCAGAGAGCTTCTGGTCTCCAGACGCTGGATCCAGGCGGCGGCGCTGGTGGCCGTGTTCGGGTTCTTCGTCATGGGGGTGCTCGCCCTCCGTACGTACACGGCGCAGCCGCCCGTGCCACGGCTCGTGGTGAGCGAATCCGGGCAGGAGGTGTACACCGGCCGCGACGTCGCCGACGGGCAGAAGGTCTTCCTGGCCCACGGGCTGATGCAGTACGGGTCGGTGCTCGGGCACGGGGGCTATCTCGGGCCGGACTACACGGCCGACTATCTGCGCCGGGCCGCCACCATCGCCCTGCGGGCCAGCGGCGGCGGCGACCGGGCCCGTGAGCAGCTCGAGCAGGAGTTCCGCACCAACCGCTACGACCCCCGTTCAGGGGTGCTGACCTACACGCGGGCGCAGGCGGACGCCTTCACCGCTCTCGTCGGCCACTATCGCGGCTACTTCGCCGACCCCCGCACCGGCAAGGGACTGCGTCCGTACGCGATCACCGACCCGCGGCAGATCCACCAGCTGACCGCGTTCCTGTCCTGGACGGCCTGGATCGCCGCGGCCGAACGCCCCGGCGAGGACTACTCCTACACCAACAACTGGCCCGGTGAGCCACTGGTGGGCAACGTGCCCACCGCCGACACCGTGCTGTGGAGCGTGGTGTCGCTGATCGCCCTGCTGGCCGGCATCGGGGCGCTGTTCGGAGCCGTCGGCCGGTGGGGCGGCCATCTGGGCTGGCGCGGCCGTCAGGCGGAGACCGTCGACTTCCACTCCCCCGACCAGGTGGCGCTCACGCCCGCGCAACGGGTCACCGCGTTCTTCTTCCTCGTCGTCGCGCTGCTCTTCCTCGCCCAGGTGCTGCTGGGCGGTGCGACGGAGCACTACCGGGCCGACCTCACGAGCTTCTTCGGCTTCGACCTGGCCGGGTTGCTGCCGTTCAACCTGGCCCGCACCTGGCACCTGCAACTGTCGCTGTTCTGGGTGGTGGCCGCCTTCCTCGCGGCCGGCATCTTCCTGGCTCCGCTGATGGCCGGACGCGAGCCACGTGGGCAGGGGAGGCTCGCCTGGACGCTGCTGATCGCCCTGGTGGTCGTGGCGTTCGGCTCCCTCCTCGCAGAAGGGCTGAGCATCCACGGGTTCGTCCCGCCGGGCAGCTTCTGGGGCAGCCAGCAGTTCGAATGGCTCGATCTCCCCCGCGTCTGGCAGATCCTGCTGGCCGCGGGCATGGCCCTGTGGGCGGTGATGATGTGGCGGGTGCTGCGCGGGACCCTGGCGAGGGACAGCCGGGGCAACCTGCCCTGGCTGTTCTTCCTGGCCGGCCTGGCGATCCCCGGCGTCTACGCCGTCGGACTGCTGGCCCGCCCGGGCGACACCTTCACCGCCACCGACTTCTGGCGCTTCTGGGTGGTGCACCTGTGGGTGGAGGACTTCCTCGAACTGTTCACCACCGTCATGGTCGCCTACATGTTCGTCCAGCTGGGCGTGGTGCGGGAGCGGGTCGCCCTCGTGGTGATCTATCTGGACATCATCCTCTACTCGGCCGGCGGCGTGATCGGCACCATGCACCACCTGTACTTCAGCGGCGAGCCCGTGGAGCATCTCGCGCTGGGCGCGTTCTTCTCCGCGATGGAGGTCGTCCCCCTGACCTTCCTGACCGTGGAGGCGTGGTCGTTCGTGCAGCTCGGAGCGCGCCAGCACATGGAGTCGCGCACGCCGTTCCCGCACCGCTGGGCCGTGATGTTCCTGGTCGCCGTCGGCTTCTGGAACTTCCTCGGCGCGGGCGTCTTCGGCTTCCTGATCAACCTCCCGATCGTCTCCTACTACGAGATCGGCACCGGCCTGACGGCCAACCACGCGCACGGCTCGATGATGGGCGTCTACGGCATGCTCGCCGTCGCCCTGGGACTGTTCGCGCTGCGCTATCTGATCCCCGCCGGCCGGTGGCCGGAGAAGTGGGCCAGGGTCTCCTTCTGGTCCCTCAACATCGGCCTGGCCTGGATGTGCTTCGCCACCCTGCTGCCGCTCGGGCTCCTGCAACTGCACGAGTCGGTGGCCTCCGGATATTTCGAGGCGCGCTCGCTCGGCTACATCACCGGCAGCACCAACACGCTGCTGGAGTGGCTGCGGCTGCCCGGCGACGCGCTGTTCATCGTCGGCGGCGTGCTCCCCTTCTGCTGGATCGCCTGGCTCGGCGTACGCCACAGGGGCCGCCAGGCCGCGGCCGACCCGGCCACCGGGCTCACCCCCGCGCCCCGGCTGTCGGACGTCAGGGAGCCGGTGGACAGCGCATGATCGGTCCCTTCGTCACGGAGTCCGTCCTGGCGTACGGCTACGCGGCCGCGCTGCTCGTCACCGCCGCCGGGCTGGACCGTCTGGCCCGCCGCGTCGCCGGGCGGTCCGAACGCCGCCGCAGGCCCGGCCGCACCCCCTCGCACGACGGGCGCGAGATCGTCCGGGCGCCGCGGCCCTGGCCGCACTCCGAGGCGGGGCGCTTCCACCGCGGGCTCGCTCTCGTGCTGGTCGTCCTGGCCGCCTCGCTGACGCTCGTCGAGGCGGTGCGCCATCCAGCCTGGCCCGACCTCGCCCTGGCCGCCGCCGTGCTCGCGGCCGCCGCCGTCACGGGACGGTGGCTGACCGGCCACCTGCGCGCCGCCCCCGCAGGCTTTCCCGAGCCCGGGCAGAGGACGGCGAATCGCGACCGGTAGTACCTTCCTGAGACGTCAGGGCCTCCCTGTGCTTTCCCAGGGCGTCAAAGCCGGTGGCGGCGTCGCCGAAGAACCGGCGCACCGGTGACAACCGTGAGACCGACAACCGAATGCACTCCTCGTGGATCTAATGCGCATGACTAGCAAGGCATCGGGCCCCGAGGGTCCCTTACGCCTGGGCCCGTACTGGCTGGCGACAAGGCTGGGATCGGGTGGGCAGGGCGTCGTCTACGAGGCGTACGACGAGGCCGCCAACCGGGTCGCCGTCAAGGTGCTGCACGCCTATCTCGCCGGCGACCATCCCCTGCGGCGGCGATTCGCCAAGGAAGCGCGGGCGGCCGAGCGGGTGCCGCCGTTCTGCACTGCCCGGGTGCTCGGGCACGACCTCCACGGCGACCGCCCGTACATCGTCAGCGAGTTCGTCCCCGGCCCCAGTCTGCGCCGGGCGGTGCGCGAAGGGCCGCCGCTGGGCCCCGAGGCGCTGCACCGGCTCGCCGTCGGCATCGCCACCGCGCTGACCGCCATTCACGAGGCCGGGGTGGTCCACCGCGATCTCAAACCGGAGAACGTGCTGCTCGGCCCGGACGGCCCCCGGGTCATCGACTTCGGCATCGCCCGTGCGGCCGGAGTGACGACCGGCACCACCGAAGGACTCGTGGGCACCCCCGCCTACATGGCGCCCGAGCTGTTCTCCGGCGGCCAGGCCGAGCCGGCGGCCGACGTGTTCGCCTGGGCGGCGGTGCTCCTGTTCGCCGCCACCGGCCGCGACGCGTTCGACGGGCCCACACCGATCGCGGTGATCAACCGGCTGCTGACCCATGATCCCGATCTCGGTGCGCTGCCCGCGGGGCTGCGCGAACTCGCCGCCGCCGCCCTGTCCAAGGAGCCGGCCGGCCGCCCCTCCGCCCAGGGGCTCCTGCTGAGCCTTCTCGGCGGAAGCGGGACCGGCAGCGCCCTGCTCGTCGGCGGCACGCGGGCCGCCTCGGGCGTACGGCCTCCGGACTCCCTGGCGGCGGAACCCGCGCTCGGCGTCGTCGCCGAGCAGGTGTACGCGGCGCTGCCGCCGGACGAGCGCGAGGTGGCACGCGATCTGCTGTTGCGCCTGGTGGACGTGCGGGACGGTGAGGAGGTGGCGCGCAGCGCGGCCCTCGGCGAGCTCGTCGAGGGGCGGCCCGACGCGGAGGAGGCCCGGCGAGTGCTCCAGGCACTTGATCGGGCGTCGCTGGTCCGCCTGGATGCCGGCACCGTCACCTTGGGCAAGGCCGCGCTGCTGCGGGCCTGGCCCCGCCTGCATGAATGGGTCACCTCCGATCCCGAGTCGATCGGCCGTCACCGCCGGCTCGGCGAGGCCGCCCGCCGCTGGACAGCGAACGGGCGCCTGGCCGAGGACCTCCTGCGAGGCGGCGCCCTGCACGCCGCCCTGGCCTGGACGGCGTCGACGCGCCTCACGCTCAACTCCCTGGAGACAGAGTTCCTCCGGCGAAGCGGCGCCGACTCGGCGCGGCAGGGCAGGCGGCGCAGGCTGCTGGCGGGCACGGTGGCGATGCTGCTCGTCGGCGCGCTCACCGGCGGACTGTTCGCCTGGCAGCAGGCACGCAGAAGTGAGGCGAGCGACCTGCGGCTCGCTGAGCAGCGTGCTCAGGCCGCCGCTCGCCGGGTCGCCCTGCAGGCCGACGCGTTGCGCGACAGCGACCCGGTGAAGGCGATGCTGCTGAGCGTCGCCGCCTATCGAATCGCACCGGTGCCTGAGGCGAGGGCGGCGGTGTTCAGCGCACTGGCGCAGCAGGAGCATCGCGTCTTCAAGGACCCGGCGCTCGCCAACGAGGGGCGGGCGCTCAGCGTCGACGGACGGATACTGGTCAGCGCGGGCGCCGACAGGGTGACCGCCTACGACGTCGGCACCGGCAAGACGATCAGGACCTTCACCGGGGTCGGGCACGGCCCCTTCAGCGCCGCCCTGAGCCCGGACGGCGACACCCTCGCACTGGGCAGGAACGGGATCCACCTGTGGAGCCTGCGCACCGGCGAGCGCCTCGGCGACGGGGCGGTCGTGCCGAGAAGGCAGAACGCGGGCAAGGGCGACCCCAGCGAACTGCGTTTCAGCCCAGGGGGCGGATACCTGTGGGCGTACGAGAACCGGGGCGGGCCGTACCACGCGTTGTGGAACGTCGGGAAACGGCGGCTGGAGATTCCGCCGGCGACGCTGCCGGAGTCGGAGATCCTGGCGTTGAATGCCGCGACGCTGGGCCCGCACGACGACTTCGGCGTGGTGGCCGTCACGGACGGGGAAAGGCCGACGGCCACGCTGCGGGCGTTTCCCGCAGGCGGACCCGTCCGTGGCATGCGGCTCCCGGGAAGCCTCCCCGGCAGGATCCTCGCCTTCTCCCCCGACGCCACTCTCGCCGTGATCGCGGACCACGAGACGGGTGAGGAGAAGGTCAGGCTGTGGAACCTGACCACAGGCGAGTGGGGGCGAAACTTACACGGCCCGAGCCAGGACGCGGTCTTCAGCGCGGACGGCACGCTGCTGGTCACCTACGACGCCGGCGGGCAAGGGACCACCGTCGCACTGTGGCGGCTGAAGGACGGCGTCCGGCTTCTCGATATGACCGTCGACGCCGCGATCGTGGGGTCCCCGAGAATCAGCCCCGACAACCGTACGCTCACCCTGCTCGACGAAACGGGACAGGTGACGGCCTACGACATCAGCCGGCACACGCGGCCACCCGACGTCCCGGATGCCGACGCGGAGAACAGGGAGCTCGACGTCACCGGCGACACCCTGTTCGCCCTGGCCGGCGGTGTGCTGCACCGATGGGCGCTGCCCGCCCTCACGGAGACGAACCTGAAGATCAAGCCGGGCACGAACAAGTTCGAAGAGCTGGGCATGGCCGTCTCCCCGGACGGCCGCACGCTGGCGACCAGCGTCTTCAATGCCTCCACGCCGAAGCTGACGCTGTGGGACATCGAGACCCGGCGCAAACTGGGCGACGTCACGCTGAAGGAGGAGAGCGCGGAGAACCGCGAACTGCGGTTCAGCCCGGATGGCCGCCTCCTCGCCCTCAGCCACAGTCTGCCCAGCGACTACACCGGTAAGGGCGGTGTCGAGATCGTGGATGTCGGGCGTCGCGAGCAGGTGATGCGGTTCACGCCGGTCGCGGGGGGACACATGTCCTTCAGCGCCGACGGAAAGACCCTCGTCACCGCCGACGACGGCGGCGTCGACGTCATCGACCTCGTGGAAAAGAAGGTACTGCCGCGGTCGGAGGGCCCCGGCACACTGGCCAAGGGCTGGATGACACTGGCCCCGAAGGGCGGCCTCGCGGCATCCCCGTACGGGGGCAGAGCGGTGGCCTTGTGGAACACACGCACCTGGAAGCCGACCGGGCGCCTGCTCAAGCTGCCCGGGAACGCGCTGAGCGGAAGGTTCTCCCCCGACGGACGGTTCCTGGCGGTCAGCCATGACACCCGCGTCACGCTGTTCGACGTGGCCGGCGGCTACCAGCTGGGCGCTCCGCAGGTCGTCACCGTGGGCGACGCCGAGCAGGGAAACCCGGTGCCACCTGTCATGGCCTTCTCCGCGGACGGCAGTGTGCTGCGCGTCCTCGGAGCCGACGGCACTCTTCACGAACTCCCCCTCGACGCCGGCCACGCCGCACCCGAGGTCTGCCGGCGCGCCGGCCGGCAACTGACCCCGGCCGAGTGGCGGGAACACGTCGGCGGGGAAGTGCCCTACACGAAGATCTGCTGAGGTCGCGGTCCCGCTTCGCACGTGATCGGCGGCCGGCGGCTCCGGGAGCGCAGGGGGATTCACGCGCTCTTGGCGGCGCGGTTCAGACGCAGGGCGGAGACGAGGAAGAAGATGCCGCCGAAGAGCGCATAGCCGGCGAGATTGGTCAGCGACGCGGCCGGGGTGCCGGCCTGGACGATGAACGCGGTCCCGGCGACCGCGGAGATCCCTCCGCTGAGGATCATCGCCCACTGGCCCCCGAGGCTGCGCCGGCTGACGCCGACGATGAGCTGCACGATTCCGGCGGTGATCGCCCAAGCGCCCCAGACCCGCAGCACCGCGGGCACGCCCGAGGCCGCCGTGACGGCCAGGCCCACGGCGGTGAGCAGGCTGAGGACCAGGTTGACGTACAGGGCCGCGGTGGGGCGCGCGGTCGTGGAGCGCAGATCGACGAGCGCCGCGGCGACGTCGAACAGCGGATAGATCACGAGCAGTGCCGTGCCCAGCGGGCCGGAAGCCGGTTGCGTCAGGAACAGCAGGATCGCCCAGATGAGGGCGAATGCGAAGCGCACCACGTAGAGGTTCCGCAACGCCATGGCGGTGCGGCTGGCGCTTCTGTCGGCGACGGTGGTCATCGTCTCCCCTTTCGGCAGGCAGGCTAGGTAGAATGACTAGTAACTCTACCTGGCAGACAGTAGCCCGCCGGGAGGTCCGGCGCAAGGGAGGAATGCGTATGATCTCGAGCATGAGCAGCAGCCCGATGCGTGAGCGCCTCGTCGAGGCGGCGACCGAGCTGTTCTACGCGCATGGGCTCCGCGCCGTGAGCGTCGACAAGGTCATCGACCTGGCCGGCACGACGAAGGTCACGTTCTACCGGCACTTCAAGAGCAAGGACGACCTCGTCGTCGCCTACCTCGAACGCCGCGCCGCCCTGGAGCGCGACGGCATCTGCGCGGCCATCAAGCAGGGCGACGGCGATGTCGACGCCACCCTGCGGGCGATCGCGGAGGCGATCGGGATGATCGCCTGCACGCCCGGCTTCCGCGGCTGTCCCTTCATCAACGCCGCCGCCGAACATCCCGACGCGGACAGCCCGGTCCGCAAGGCCGTCGAGGCGCATCGCCGCTGGAACAGGACGGCGTTCGAGCAGCTGATCGCCCCGCTCGGGATCGCGAACGCCGCCGAGGTCGCCGACGACCTGATGCTGATCCGCGACGGCGCCATGGTCGCCGGATATCTCGACCAGCCGGCCACCGTCGCCGCCTCGTTCCTCCGCAGCAGCCGGGCCGTCATCGGCATCGGCGACTCGGCCCGGAGCTGAGCGGGCGGCCCTCGGCGATGCCTCACGGCGTGCCGGTCCGCCTCGTCTGACCGGCTTGGACCGAAAGTCCCACGATCAGGGGACTTCATGCCGGTCTGAGCGTGCCGTACGGCACCTGCGGCACGGCCGGTGATCGCGGTTTCCTTGAGGTGTCGAAAAGAGCGAAAAGACGTTGAAAGGGGCCGGTCATGGCCACCATCGAAGGGCGTAACCAGAGGAACCACCACCTCCGCGCCGCCGCTCCCACCGTCCCCGCCCCCCGCACGCACGGCGAGACGACCACCACCGCCACCATGGGCACCGGCCCGGTGCGGTACGTGTGGGCCGCCGCCCGGATCGCCATCGGCTGGGTGTTCCTGTGGGCCTTCCTGGACAAGCTGTTCGGCTGGGGCTTCGCCACCCCCGCCGCCAAGGCGTGGATCAACGGCGGCAGCCCGACCACGGGCTTCCTGAAGGGCACGGCCGACCACACCTTCGGCGGCCTGTTCAACACCCTCGCGGGTCAGGCCTGGGTCGACTGGCTGTTCATGACCGGTCTCGCCGGCATCGGCGCCGCCCTCGTCCTCGGCATCGGAATGCGCATCGCCGCCGCGACCGGCGGACTGCTCCTGCTGATGATGTGGGCCGCGGAACTGCCGCTGACCACCAACCCCTTCATGGACGAGCACATCGTCTACGCCATCGTCCTGGCGGGACTCGCCCTCGCCGGCGCCGGCACCACCCTCGGGCTCGGCACCCGGTGGGCCGCCACCCGCCTCGTCCGCCGCTTCCCGATCCTCAAGTAGACCTGCGGCCCATCGGCTCCGGCGCCCACCCCCGGCCCCCTGGGGGTGGGCGCCGGCCTGACCCGGCCACCGGCTCGCCTTCGCGTCCGCGACCCCCGCGGGCGCTCGCTGCATGTCAGCGGTGGGGCCGCCCTGTTCAACCTCCGGCTCGCCGTACGGACGGCCGGTCTCTCCGGAGACGGTCTCTCCAAAAAACGGCCTACTGCTCGCGGGGCAGGCCGGGCGGGTTGACCAGGGATTCGGGGACGGCCTCGCTGGACAGGCCCCAGCGGGCGAGCACCTTGCCGTAGGTGCCGTCCTCGATGAGGGCGTTGAGGGCGTCGGCGATCGGCTCGGCCAGGCCGTTGCCCTTCTGCGTCATCGCGGCGATGAGCCCCTGGAGCGTGGGACCGGCGCCGGAGTAGGTGCCCACGATCTTCGTGTCGCCGCTCACCGCGGCGTGATAGGCGGAGGTGGGGTTGGGCCCGAAGTACGCCTGGATCCGGCCCGACCTGAGCGCCAGGTAGGTGTCGGCCGCCTGCTTGTAGTACTGGATCCGGACGGGCTTCAGCCCGGCGGCCTGGTTCTGCTTGTCCCAGCCCAGCAGGATCTTCTCCTGGTTGGTGCCGGAGCCCACGGCCACGCTGAGCCCGGCGACGTCGGCCGGCTTGGCGATGGAGGTGATCGTGCTGCCCTTCGGCACCTCCCAGGCGAGCTGGTCCAGCCGGTAGGTGGCGAAGTCGTAGATGTCCTTGCGTTCCTCGGTGACGGTGATGTTGGAGAAGCCGGCGGCGTACTTGCCGGACCGCACCGCGAGGAACAGGTTCTCCCACGACGTGGCCTCGATGCGCAGCTTGAGGCCGAGCACGTCGGCGACGAGGGAGGCGATGTCCTCCTCCACCCCGATCGGGGTGACGTTGTCGTCGGCGACGAACGACAGCGGCGGCTCGAACGTGGAGGTGCCGATCAGGAACTCCCCCTTGGCCCGGATCGCGGCGGGCACCTCGGCGGCGATCGCCTCCACCTTCGCGGCCCGGATCCGGTTCTGCTCCGGGCTCGTGTTGATCTTCAAGACGCCGGGCGGGACGGCCTCGGCGGCGCCGGCCGCGCCGTCGTCGGGAACCGTGCCGCAGGCGGCGAGCAGCAGCAGTGCGGACGCGCCGAGCACGGACAACCGGGACAGGGATGACTTCCTTGGGGGTCAGAGCACCTTGCTGAGGAAGGCGCGGGTGCGGTCGTGTCTCGGCTGGTCGAGCACCTGCCGGGGCGGGCCGTGCTCGATGACCTGACCGGCGTCCATGAAGACCACGGTGTCGGCGACCTCGCGGGCCAAACCGATCTCGTGGGTCACGACGATCATGGTGGTGCCGCTGCGTGCGAGCGCCTTCATCACTTCCAGCACCTCGCCCACCAGCTCGGGGTCGAGTGCCGAGGTGGGCTCGTCGAACAGCACGACCTTGGGACGCAGCGCCAGGGCCCGGGCGATCGCGACGCGTTGCTGCTGTCCCCCGGACAGCTGCCGCGGATAGGCGCCGGCCTTGTCCGACAGGCCCACCTGCTCCAGCAGTTCGGCCGCCAGCGCCTCGGCCTCGTCGCGAGGGCGGCCCTGGGCCGAGATGGGAGCCTCGGTCACGTTCTCCCGGACGGTGAGATGGGGGAACAGGTGGAAGTTCTGGAAGACGAAGCCGATCTGGGTGCGCCGGCGCAGGATGTCGCGTTCCCGCAGCTCGTACAGCCGGTCGCCGGACCGCCGGTAGCCGACGAGCTCGCCGTCGATGGCGACGTAGCCGCAGTCGATCTTCTCCAGGTGGTTGATGCTGCGCAGCAGCGTCGACTTGCCCGACCCGGACGGACCGATGATCACCGTCACCTCGCCGGGCCGGACCGTCAGGTCCACCCCGCGCAGGACCTCCAGCGGGCCGTAGCTCTTGTGCACGCCGCGCACGTCGACCATGGGGGTGCTCATCGCCGCCCGCCTCCGTCCCAGGCCGGGCCCTGCCGCCGGGCGGCCCGCCGTACGGTGAGGATCCGGCGCGCCCGTTCCAGCGGCGTGGGCGGCAGGGTCCGCGCGAGGCCCCGGCCGAACCTGCGTTCCACGTGGTGCTGCACGACCGACAGCACCGTGGTGAGGACGAGATACCAGATCGCGGCCACCAGCAGCATCGCGATCACCCGGCCGTTGCGGTTGTAGATCACCTGGACCTGGTAGAAGAGCTCGGGCAGCGCCATGATGTAGACGACCGAGGTGCCCTTGACCAGGCCGATGATCTCGTTTCCGGCCGCCGGGACGATCGACCGCATGGCCTGCGGAAGCTGGATCCGGAAGATCTGCCTGGCCCTCGGGATGCCGAGCGCGGCGGCCGCCTCCAGCTGGCCAGGATCGACCGAGAGAAAGCCGCCCCGCACGATCTCCGCGGCGTACGCCGCCTGGTGCAGCGCCAGGCCGAGCGCGGCCGCCGTCACCGGCCCGATCAGGTCCATCGAGTCGACGGAGAAGAACGCGGGCCCGAACGGCACCCCGAACGAGATCTGCTTGTACAGGGCGGCGAGGTTGTACCAGAACAGCAGCTGCAGGATGAGCGGCACCGACCGGAACAGCCACACGTAGCCCCAGGCCGCCGACGCGAGCAGCGGGACGCGCGACAGCCGCATCAGCGCGAGCACGGTGCCCAGCAGGAAGCCGAGCACGATGCCGAGCGCGGTCAGCTCCACGGTGAACAGCACCGCGTGCAGCACCGAGGGGTGGAACAGGTAGGCGCCGACGACCGGCCAGTCCCAGGCCGGGTTGGTGACCAGTGCGTTGACCGCCATGGCCAGCAGCACCGCGACCAGCGCGCCGGCGATCCAGCGCCCGGGGTGACGTGCCTTGACGACGGTCAGGAGCCGGCGGACTCGGCCGCCGTCTCCTCCGGCACGGCGGGCGCGGTCATCGCGCCTCGGACGTCTGACATGCCCCCATCTTCAGCACACCTAAGTAATACCGTCAAGACCTACTTGTTTAGTAGGTTTTTATCTACGATACGTCGCAGGTGGACGAATGACAGGAGGTCCGATGCCGAAGGCATATGTGTTCACCCGATACGGAGGCCCGGAGGTCGAGGCGTTCGCGGACGTCGAACGGCCGGTGCCCGGTCCCGGGCAGGTGCTCGTGGCGGTGCGCGCCGCCGGAGTCAACCCCGTCGACTGGAAACAGCGCGACGGTCACCTCGCGCAGATCGTCCCGGTCGAGTTCCCGGCCGTGTTCGGCCGCGAAGTCTCCGGAGTGGTCGAGCAGGCGGGGGACGGCGTCGCCGAGTTCGCGGCCGGTGACGCGGTGTTCGGCAACACGCTCGCCGGCGGTTTCGCCGAGTATGCGCTGCTCCCCCGCGAGCTGACCGCGCGCAAGCCCGACGCCCTGTCGTTCACGGACGCGGCGACCCTGCCCGTGGCGGCCGCCACCGCCTACGACGGCGTACGCCCGCTCGGACTGCCGGCCGGCGCCACCCTGCTGATCACCGGCGTCGGCGGCGGGGTCGGAGTGGCGGCGGCGCAGATCGCCAGGCACACCGGCGTCACCGTGATCGGCACGGCCGGCGCTGGCAAGAAGGACTTCGTCGAGTCGCTCGGCGTCGTCCACGTCGAGCCGGGGCCCGGCGTGGCCGACCGGATCCGCACGGCCGCGCCGGACGGCGTCGACGCGATCTACGACCTGGTCGGCGGCGCCGCGCTGGAGGAGGCGGCCGAGGTGCTGAAGGACCGCTCGAAGCTGATCAGCGCGGCCGACGGGGAGACGGTCACGCGGCTCGGCGGCTCCCTCGTCCAGCGAGCCCGTGACAGGGCGGTGCTCGAAGCGGTGGCCGGCCTCGCCGCGAGCGGCGCCCTCCGGCCGTACGTCACGCGGACCTTCCCCCTCGCGCAGGCGCCCGAGGCCCTGCGCGCGGTGGAGGACGGCCACGCCCGCGGCAAGATCGTGATCGAGGTGGACGCGTGACCGGCGAGGTGTCCCGAGGGGAGCCGAAGTGAGCGACCGGCACCTCCTCGACAACCCCGCGTGGGCGTCGCTGACCGGCCCGCACGCGCGCTTCGCCGAACGGTGCGGCGGCGCGCTGCGCTACCCGGACGACGTGTCCCCGTTCTTCGCGCTGCCCGGCGAGCCCGGTCCCGCGGACTGGAACGACCTGGCCAAGCTCGCGGGGCCCGGCGCGACGGTCGCGGTCACCGGTGACGCCACTGCGGCGCCGGACGGGTTGCCGGACGGGTGGGAGGTGGTCGCGCACGGCGAGGGCGTGCAACTAACCGGCGACGACGTGGTCCCCGCACCCGACGACGAGGCGGTCCGCCTGCGGGCGGCCGACGTGCCGGAGATGCTCGACCTCGTCGCGCGCACGCAGCCGGGCCCGTTCCGGCCGCGCACCGTCGAGATGGGCACCTACCTGGGCATCCGCCGGGGCGGCGCGCTGGTCGCGATGGCCGGGGAGCGGCTGCACCCGCCCGGCTGGACGGAGATCAGCGCGGTCTGCACCGATCCGGCCTTCCGCCGCCAGGGCCTGGCGTCGCGGCTGGTCCTGGCCGTCGCCGCCGGCATCCGCGCCCGCGGCGAGACGCCGTTCCTGCACGCCGCCGCGAGCAACGTCTCCGCCATCCGGGTCTACGAGGCGCTCGGCTTCCGGCTCCGCCGGCGGACGACGTTCGCCACCGTACGCGTGCCCGCCGACGTGCCGGTCGCGTGAGACCGGCAGATCGGGCGACCGTTTCGAGACATCAGGAGTCCCCGTGACCAAGCAGATCCATCTCGCCGCGCACTTCCCCGGCGTGAACAACACCACGGTCTGGTCCGACCCCGCGTCGGGCAGTCAGATCGACTTCGACTCGTTCCGTCACCTGGCCCAGACGGCCGAACGCGGCAAGTTCGACTTCTTCTTCCTGGCCGAAGGGCTGCGGCTGCGCGAGGCGAAGGGACGCATCCACGACCTGGACGTCGTGGGACGCCCGGAGTCGCTCACCGTCCTTTCCGCCCTGGCCGCCGTCACCACCCACCTGGGGCTCGCCGCGACCGTCAACTCCACCTTCAACGAGCCGTACGAGGTGGCGCGACGGCTCGCCACGCTCGACCACCTGAGCGGCGGCCGGGCCGCGTGGAACGTGGTCACCAGCTTCGACGCCTTCACCGGGGAGAACTTCCGCCGGGGCGGCTTCCTCGCCGAGGCCGACCGGTACACCCGGGCGAAGGAGTTCCTGCAGACCGCCAGGGAGCTGTGGGACTCGTGGGCGACGGACGCGGTGGCCGCCGACGCGCGGTCGGGGCGGTTCCTGCGGCCCGGTGGCGTCACGCCGTTCCGGCACCAGGGCCGGCACTTCGACATCTCGGGGCTGTTCAACGTGCCGCGCGGCCCGCAGGGCCACCCCGTGATCATCCAGGCCGGCGACTCCGACGAGGGCCGCGAGTTCGCCGCGTCATCGGCCGACGTGATCTTCAGCAGGCACAGCAGGCTGGAGGAGGGCCGCGCCTTCTACCGTGACGTCAAACGCAGGCTCGCCGCGTACGGCAGGCGGCCCGAGGACCTCAAGATCCTCCCCGCCGTGACGTACGTGCTGGGCGACACCGAGGCCGAGGCCGCCGAGCGGGCCGTCGAGATCCGCCGCGCGCAGGTCGGCCCGCAGACGGCGCTCTACTTCCTGGAGGCCGTGTGGGGCCGCGACCTGTCGGGATACGACCCCGACGGCCCGCTGCCCGACGTCGAGCCGAACCTGGACGAGGGTGTGTCCAAGGGACACGCGGCGTTCCGCCGCGACCGCGGCGAGCTGGTGGCCAAGTGGCGTGCCCTCGCCGAGGAGAAGAACCTGTCGATCCGTGAGCTCGCCATCGAGGTCGCCGCGCCGCAGACCTTCATCGGCACGCCGCGGACGGTCGCCGACGAGATCGACCACTTCGTGCAGACCGACGCGGCCGACGGCTTCATCGTCGTCCCCCACCTGACCCCGGGCGGGCTGGACGACCTGGTCGACAAGGTCGTCCCCCTGTTGCAGGAGAAGGGCGTGTTCCGGGCCGACTACACCGGGCCCACCCTCCGCGACCACCTCGGCCTCGCCCCCCGCACTCCGAACCGCATCGAGGAGACCTCATGACCCTGCATCTCGCCGTCGCGCTGGACGGGGCGGGCTGGCACCCGGCCGCCTGGCGGGCCGAAGGCGCGCGGCCCGACCGGCTGTTCACCCCCGGATACTGGGCCGAGCTCGTCGCGGAGGCGGAGCGCGGCCTGCTCGACTTCGTCACCTTCGAAGACGCGCTCGGCCTGCAGTCCTCCCGCCTCGACGAGCCCGACGGCCGCCTCGACCAGGTGCGCGGGCGGCTCGACGCGGTGCTGATCGCCTCGCGGGTGGCCCCGCTGTCCTCGCGGATCGGCCTCGTGCCGACCACGAGCACGACCCACACCGAGCCGTTCCACGTCGCGATCGGCATCGCCTCGCTCGACCACATCAGCCGTGGCAGGGCCGGCTGGCGGCCCCAGATCTCCGGCCGTCCCGACCATGTGGCGCACTTCGGCCGCCGTCCTCCGTTCCCGCCGCAGGACTACTCCCCCGACCGGGATCCCGTCTTCGCCGGGCACGTGCGGACCCTGTTCGCCGAGGCCACCGACGCGGTCGAGGTCGTCCGCCGCCTGTGGGACAGCTGGGAGGACGACGCCGAGATCCGCGACGTGGCGACCGGCCGCTTCGTCGACCGCGACAAGCTCCACTACATCGACTTCCGCGGCGAGTTTTTCAGCGTCAAGGGCCCCTCGATCACGCCGCGCTCCCCGCAGGGCCAGCCGCTGGTCACCTCCCTGGCCCACGACAGGCTGCCGTACGAGTTCGCGGCCCGGTCCTCCGACGTCGTGTACGTCACGCCGCGCGACCGGGAGGACGCGGCGGCGATCGTCGGGAGCGTCCGGGCGGCGGAGGCGGCGGTGGGACGCACCGAGCCGCCGCTGCGGATCTTCGCGGATCTCGTGGTCTTCCTCGACGCCCACGACGCGGCCGGGCGCAGGGCCCGGCTGGACGACCTCGACGGCGCGGCGTTCGAGTCGGACGCCCACGTCTTCACCGGCACCCCCGAGGAGCTCGCCCGGCTGCTGCTGGAGTGGCGGGAGGCGGGGCTGGAGGGCTTCCGGCTCAGGCCGGGCGTGCTGCCGCACGACCTGACGGCGATCACCCGTGGCCTGGTGCCCGCCCTGCAGAACGCGGGCGCGTTCCGGTCGGCGTACGACACGGTGGACCTGCGCGGGCGGCTCGGCCTGGCCCGTCCCGCCAGCCGCTACGCGGCCTGAAGACGCGGCCTGAGATCGTGTGCGGGGCGAGGCGGCCGGGCTCGCCCCGCACAGCATCGTTATCCGGTCACCCGCTCATCCGGGGAGCAGGGGAGCCGGGGCACGGCCGCCAGCAACTCCCGGGTGTACGGATGCCGGGGGTGACGGAAGACCTCGTCCACGTCGCCCTCCTCCACAACACGGCCGTCCTTCATCACCAGGACGCGGTCGCTCAGGTGGCGGACGACGCCCAGGTCGTGGGAGATGAACAGCAGCGCCGTCCCGTCCTCGGCCTGGATCTCGGCCAGCAGGTCGAGCACCTGGGCCTGGACGGACACGTCGAGCGCGGAGACGGGCTCGTCGCAGATCAGCACCTCGGGCCGGGACGCGAGCGCGCGGGCGATGGCCACGCGCTGCCGCTGTCCGCCGGACAGCTCGCGCGGACGCCGGCCGAGCAGCTCGGGCGGCAGCCCGACGCGGCCCAGCAGTTCGATCGCGCGCTCCCGGCGCTGCCGCCGCGGCAGCGCGGAGAGCGGGTCGGCTACCAGGCGGCCCACCGTGTGACGCGGGTCGAAGGAGTCGAGCGGGTTCTGCGCGATCACCTGGATCGCGGGGCGGAGGGGGCGCCGCCGCCGCTCGGGCAGGGCGCTCCACGGGCCTCCCCGCAGGCTCACCTCTCCCGCGTCGGGCGCGAGCAGGCCGAGGGCCAGCCGTGCGAGGGTCGTCTTGCCCGACCCCGACTCGCCGACGACGCCGAGCGTCTCACCCGCGTGCAGCCGGAAGGAGACCCCGTCCACGGCCCTGCGCGAGCCGTACGCGACCGACACCCCCGTGACGGCGAGCACGGGATCGCGCGGGGCCGGGGTGGGGGACAGGGTGCCGGTCGGGCGGCGGGATCCGGCGGACATGGAGGGCACGGCGGCGAGGAGCTCCCGCGTGTAGTCGTGCCGCGGAGTCGTCAGCACCTCCCGTGCCGGGCCCTCCTCGACCACCAAGCCGTCCTTCATGACCAGGACGCGGTCGGCGATGGCGGCCACCACGGCGAGGTCGTGGCTGATCATCAGCAGCGCCGTCCCGGCCGCCTTCCGCTCCGCGAGCAGCCGCAGGATCTGCGCCTGCACGGTCACGTCGAGGGCGGTCGTGGGCTCGTCCGCGATGATCAGCTCGGGCTCGGCGGCGATGGCGGAGGCGATCAGGGCCCGTTGCCGCAGCCCGCCGGAGAGCTGGTGCGGGTGCTGCCCCGCGCGCGCGTCGGGATCCGGGACGCCCACAGCCGCCAGCAGCGCGCGTACGCGCTCCGGCCGGGCCGGGCGGGGCACCACGTCATGCTCGGCCAGCACCTCGGTGATCTCGGCCCCCACGGTGCGCAGCGGGTCGAGCGAGACCAGGGCGTCCTGGAGGACCAGCCCGGCGAACCGGCCGCGCACCCGGCGCCACTCGCGCGGGCCGAAGGTGAGCGCGTCTCCGCCGCCGACGCGGAAGGCGGACGCCCGCACCGTCGCGCCCGGGCCCGCCAGGCCGATGAGCGAGCGGGCGGTCACGCTCTTGCCCGACCCCGACTCGCCGACCAGGGCGACGCACTCCCCCGGCGCGATCGACAGTGACAGCCCGCGTACGGCCTCGACGCCGGAGGCGGGAAACGAGACGCGCAGGTCCTCCACCGCGACGAGCGGCGCGGCGCCGGCGGCGGCGGGATGGGCGCGGGTGACCGCGAGCTCTGTCATGGTGTCCTTCCCTCGAAACGCCGCTGAAGATGCCGTCCGGCGACCGTCAGGCACACGACCGACAGGGTGAGGGCCACCCCCGGGGAGAAGGCCACCCACGAGGCGACCCGCAGGTAGTCCCGCGACTCGGCCAGCATGGTGCCCCACTCCGGGGCGGGCGGCTGGGGTCCCATGCCGAGGAAGCTGAGGCCGGATGTCGCGATGACGGCCTGGCCGAGCCCGATCGTCGCCAGCACGGGGACGGGTCCGACGACGTTGGGCAGCACGTGCCGGGCGACGACCCGGGCCCGCGAGTGACCGAAGGTCACGGCCTGCTCGACGTATCCGGAGCGGCGCACGACGAACGTCTGCGCCCGGACGACCCGCGCGTACGTGGGGATCTGGGCGATCCCGATCGCGACGACGACGTTCCAGGTGCCGGGGCCGGTGATCGCGATCACGAGGAGCGCGAGCAGCAGCTCGGGGAAGGTCGACAGCACGTCGAACAGGCGGGCCAGCGCCTCACCGGCGAGGCGGGCCGCCAGCCCGGCGGCCAGGCCGAGCAGCGAGCCCGCGCCCACCGCGAGCGCGGTGGCGAGGGCCCCGATGCCGAGCGAGTGGCGGGCGCCGTACACGACGCGGGCGAACACGTCCCGGCCGAGGTGGTCGGTGCCGAGCGGATGGCCCGCGCCGGGCGGGGCCAGCGCCCGCAGCGGGTCGGCCGCCAGCGGGTCGACCCGGGTGATCAGGCCCGGGGCCGCCACGGCCACGACCAGGACGGCCAGGACGAGCAACGCGAGGACGAGGCCGGGGCGCACGCGGGCGCCGGCCCGTGCGGCGGATCGGGCGGCGGATCGGGCGACGGGGGCGGCGACGGCCATCACGCGCTCCTGAGCCGGGGGTCGATGAGCCGATAGGCGAGGTCGAGCAGGGCGCTGATCGTCACGTACACCGCCGCCGACAGGATGACGACGGCCATCACGACCGGCATGTCCTTGCCGGTGACGGCCTGCATGGTCACCCGGCCGAGCCCCGGGCGGCCGAAGAGCGCCTCGGTGATGACGGCCCCGCCGAGCAGGACACCGGTGAACCAGCCGGCGAGGGTGACGGCGGGCAGCAGCGCGTGCCGCAGCGCGTGCCGGGCCACCACGGCACGCTCACTGAGGCCGCGCGAGCGCGCCGTCACCGCGAACGGCTGCTCAAGCGCGCGTTCCAGGCCCTCCCTGAGCACCTGTCCGAGCACGCCGGCGACGGGCAGGCCGAGCGCCAGCGCGGGAAGGACGAGCGCCTGCGGATCGGCCGCGCCCGAGACGGGAAACCAGCCGAGCGAGAACGAGAACACGAACAGCAGCACGATGCCGATCACGAACTGCGGCACCGACACCGCCACCAGCTCGGCGGCGGAGACGATCCGGCGCGGCCACACCGACCTGCCCGCCGTCGCCACCGCCACGGCGACCGCCAGCACCACGCCGACCGCGGCGGCCGCCAGGGTCAGCCGCACCGTCGGGCCCACCTGCCCGGCCAGGATCTCGCCGACGTCGCGTTGCAACTGGTAGGAACGGCCGAGGTCGCCGTGCAGCAGCCGGCCGAGATAGCTCAGATAGCGCACGGCCTCGGGCCGGTCCAGGCCCCACTCGGCGACGATCTGCGCGCGGATCTCCGGCGTGTCGGCGCCGTCGCCCACGAGGATGTCGACGGTGTCCCCGGGCGCCAGCAGCAGGGCCGCGTACGCGGTGGTGGCGGCCGCCCACAGCACGGCCACCGCCGTGACGAGCCTGCGCACCGGCGTGCCCAGCCAGGCGGGCACCCGCAGGCCCGCAAGCCCCCGCCCCGCCGGGGGCCGCCGGGCCGGCAGCGCCGCCGTCATGCGGCGATCCGCACGTCGTAGACGCCGCGCGGCGTGCCGGAGACGGGGTCGAAGCCGAGGCCCTGCACGTTCCTGCTCGCCGCGATCTGGTCGGAGGGCACGTAGATGGGGAAGACGATCGCCTCGTCGGCCACCACCTTGTGCTGGACCTTGGCGTACAGGGCCTTCCGCTCGGCGGTGTCGGAGCTCGCCGTCGCGCCGGCGAGCCACGTGTCGAGGGCGGCGTCCGCGAAGTGGGTGCGGTTGATGGCCCCGCCCTTCGGCAGGATGAGGTTGAGCGCGGCCCCGGCGTCGGAGTCGCCGCGCGAGTTCTCGAAGACCTCGAACGCGTCGTCCTCGTACGCCTTCTGCGCCGTGCCCTGGTCCACGATCCTCACCTGGAAGTCGATGCCCGCCGTCTGCTTGAGCCGGGCCTGGATCGCCTGGGCCAGGATGTCCCTGCGGTCGCGGACGTACGGCGCCGCGGCCACCGAGCGGACCGTCAGCCGCTTGCCGTCCTTGGTGCGGTAGCCCTCGGCGTCGCGCTGGGTCCAGCCCGCCGCGTCGAGCAGCGCGTTCGCCTTGGCGGCGTCCCCGCCGTACGTCTTCTCCAGGGACGGGTCGTAGAAGGGGCTGGTGTCGGCGACGACGCTCCAGGCCCGCTTGGCGGTGCCCTGGTAGACGGACGCCAGCACGGTGTCGAGGTCGACGGCCTCCCGGAACGCCTGCCGCACGCGCCTGTCGTCGAAGGGCGGGTGGGAGGTGTTGAAGTAGTAGGAGAACGCCGTGCCGGAGTTGAGCGCCGACTGGAAGGACAGCGAGGGATCGCTCTTGACCGTCTGGATGTCGGTGGCCGGGACGCCCTCGACGACCTGGACCTGTCCGGAGGTGAGCGCGCCGATGCGGACGGCCGCCTGTGGCAGGAAGCGGTAGGTGACCTCCGACAGGTACGCCGGTCCCTGGTGGGCGCTGCCCTGCGGCGGCCAGTTGTAGCGGGGGTTGCGCGTGTAGTGGACCTCCTGGCCCCGCACATAGCGGTCGAGGACGAACGGGCCGGTCCCGACCACGTCCGGCCCGCCGGCCTTGAGGTCCTCGGCCTCCTTGAGGGACTTCGGGGACACCTGCCCGGCGAGCGGCGAGGAGAGGAAGTCGAGGAACAGCCCGTCCGGCTCCTTCAGTGTGATCTTCAGGGTGGTCGGCGAGACCACCTCGGCCTTGTCGAAGGCGTGCAGCTGGATGGCGGCGACCGTCGGGTTGTAGCCGGGCTCGCGCAGCTTGTCGAAATTCGCCTTGACCGCCGCCGCGTCGAACTTCGTGCCGTCCTGGAAGGTGACGTCGTCGCGCAGCTCCAGGGTGTAGGTGCGGCCGTCGTCCGAGACCTTCCACGACCGGGCGAGCCAGGGAACGAACGACCCGTCCTCCCCGCGCGCGACCAGCGCGTCGAACTGGTTGAACACCAGCAGCCTGGCCTTGTTCTGCCCCCACTGGTGGGGGTTGAACGTGATGGGCTCCGTCTCGACCGCCCACGTCAGAGCGGTGCCGCCGGTCTGCGCGGCCGGTGTCTGCGAGCCGCACGCGGCCAGGGCCGCGACGAGGATGAAGGGCAGCGCGCCCCTGATGGCCTTCACCGTGCTCCTCCTGCCGTGCCGGTCTGCCATGCCTCCGCGAGCAGTTCGTAGGAGCGCACCCGGTCGGCGTGCCCGTGCGTGATCGTGGTGACCAGCAGCTCGTCGGCGCCCGTGACCCGCTGGAGCACGCGCAGCCGTTCCACGACCGTCTCCGGCGAGCCCGCGAACTGGGTGTCCACCCGGTCGGCCACGAGTGCCCTGTCGGCCTCGCTCCAGACGTGCGCGTCCGCCTCCTCGGGCGTCGGATAGGGAATCGCCCCCTGGCCCGTGCGGATGGCGCGCACCCACAGGCCGTACGGTCTGGCCAGTTGCCTGGCCGTCGTGTCGTCCTCGGCCACGACCACGTCCGCCGAGACGACGACGTACGGCTCGGACAGCACCTTGGACGGGGTGAACGCCCCCCGGTAGGCCTCCACGGCCTCCAGCACGGACGCCGGGCTGACGTGGTAGTTGGCGGCGAACGGAAGCCCCCGCTCCCCCGCCACCTTCGCGCTCTGCCCGCCGCTGCTGCCGAGGATCCACAGCTCCACCTCGGCGCCCTCACCCGGCACGGCGTGCACCGCGATCCCGTCGGACGACCGGTAGGTGCCCTCCAGGAAGGCGACGACCTCGTCGACCTGCTCGGCGAAGTCGGGGGTCCGTGCGCCCGGCTGCTGCAGCAGCGCGGCCTGGACGGCGAGCTGCGGCAGGCGGGCCAGCTCGGCGAAGGAGAACGCGGGCGGGATCAGCAGCCCGTCCACCACGCGCGGCTCACGCGGCGCTGAGGCCGCTGAGGCTTCAGGGGCCTGGGCGGCCTCCGCCACGACCTCGGCCCTGCGCTGCCCGGAACGGCCCAGCCCGAGGTCGATGCGGCCGGGATGGAGCGCGTCGACGAGACCGAACTGTTCGACCACCGCGATCGGCGTCTGGTGGCCGAGCTGCACCGCGCCCGAGCCCACCCTGATGTGGTTCGTCGCGGCCGCGATGAGGCCGATGAGCACCGCCGGGGCCGAGCTCGCGACGCCGGCCGCGAAGTGGTGCTCGGCCACCCAGTAGCGGAGATACCCGAGCCGCTCGGCGTGCCGGGCGAGGTCGATGCTGTTGCGCAACGCGTCTCCCGCGCCGCTGCCGGACGGGATCGGGGCCAGGTCGAGGATCGACAGGGGAACCGGCCGCGCCGTGCTCTCCTGTGCTGTCTGCTGGGGGAGGCTCATGCCGGTGCTCCGGTGCTCGTGAGGGTGCTCGTGAGGGGGGTGTTCTGGGGGAACGGCCGGCTCGGGATCTCCTTGCGCAACACGGGAGCGATGTCGCTCTGGAACAGCTCAAGCGCCTCCCGGTGCTGCGCGCGGGTCAGGCCGTCGCCGTCCGCGCTGATGTGCACGACCTCGTGGCCGAGCCGCGCGTGATAGCGCAGGACCTTGTCGATGATCTGCTGGGGGCTGCCCACGAGGATCGAGCCGCGCTCGATGGCGTCTTCCAGCGAGTGGAAGACCGGCTCCACGCCCGCCTTGCGGAACAACGCGACCCGGGCGTCGTAGATCGGGCGATAGGTGGCGATCGCCTCCTGCGAGGTGCGCGCCGTGTAGAAGCCGGCGCTGCCCGCGCCCACCAGCGCGTCGGCCGGGTCGTGCCCGTAGTGCGCCCACCGTTCGCGGTAGTGGTCGACCAGCTCGGCGTACGGCTCGATGGGGTTGGTGACGTTCGCCGAGAACAGCGGGTCGCCATAGCGGGCGGCCAGGTCGACCGAGTCCTTGCTGGTGGCGCTGCCGTGCCAGACCCGGATGGGCCGCTGCAGGGGGCGCGGCCAGGTCTCCGCGTCCGTGAGGGACGGCCGGAACCGGCCCTCCCAGGTGACCCTGTCCTCCCGCCAGAGCCTGCGGAACAGTTCGTACGCCTCCCGGTTGCGGTCCCACTGGTCCTCGGGCGTGACGTGGAAGAGCCGCGCCTGGGCCGACCCGTTCCCCTTGCCGATCATCAGTTCCAGCCGGCCGCCCGACAGGTGGTCGAGCGTCGCGTAGTCCTCGTACGCCCGCACGGGGTCGAGCAGGCTGAGCGTGGTGACCGCGGTGAACAGCCGGATGCGGGAGGTCAGGGCGGCGATGTGGCTGAGCACGACCGGCGGCGACGAGGAGATGAAGGGCCGCTCGTGCCGCTCTCCCACCCCGAAGCCGTCGAAGCCCAGCTCCTCGGCGAGCAGGGCGCTGTCCACGACGTCGCGGAACCGTTCGGTGGTGGATTCGGTCTCGCCGGTCAGCGGGTCGGGCCCGTGCGCGATGAGGGTGATGGCGAGGAATTTCACGAGTCGCATACCTCCCAGGGGGCTTTACCTACTAACTATGTAGGAAAAGCATGCTTTGTCAACGGTTGACATGGGCGGTGGCAGGATGCTTGCGGTAGTGGTCATGGCGGTCACGGTGCGCGGGGCGACGCCCGCCGGATCGCGGGAGAGCCGGAGGAGGCCGATGAGCCTGAGCAACCATCGCATCGCCGTGCTCGTGCTGGAGGGCGCGAAACCGCTCGACGTCGGCATCCCGGCGCAGGTGTTCTCCAACCGGCCGAGCATGCCGTACGAGGTGCGGGTGTGCGGCGCCGCGCCCGGGCTGGTGACCGGCGGCGACGGCCTCTCCTATCACGTGGCCGAGGGCCTCGACGCCTTCGAGGAGGCCGACACCATATTCATCCCCGGCTACCGGGAGCCCGCGACCACGGAACCGCCGGCCGCGGTCGTCGGCGCGCTCATGGCCGCCCGCGAACGCGGCACCCGGCTCGCGGCCATCTCGACAGGGGCGTTCGCCCTGGCGGCGACGGGCCTGCTCGACGGCAAGCGGGCGACGACCCACTGGCACTACACGAAGGCCCTCGCCGCCAGGCATCCGCTCGTACGAGTGGACGAGAACGTGCTGTTCGTGGACGAGGGCGACGTGCTGACGTCGGCGGGCGCGGCGTCCGGCATCGACCTGTGCCTCCACCTGGTGCGGCGCGACCACGGCGTCGGGCTGTCCAACCACGTCGCGAGACGGCTGGTGGCCGCGCCCTACCGCAGCGGCGGCCAGGCGCAGTACGTGCCCCGCAGCGTCCCCGAGCCGCTCGGCGACCTGTTCGCGAACACGCGCGAGTGGGCCCTGGCGCACCTGTCGGAACGGCTGACCCTGGAGACCCTCGCCCGTCACGCGCGAGTGTCGCCGCGCACCTTCTCCCGGCGGTTCGTGGAGGACACCGGCTACACGCCGATGCAGTGGGTGCTCAGGGCACGCGTGGACCTGGCGCGCGAGCTGCTCGAACGCACCGACCTGGGCGTGGAGCAGATCGCCGACCGGGTCGGGCTCGGCACCGGCGCCAACCTGCGCCTGCACTTCCAGCGCATCCTCGGCACCTCCCCCACCGAGTATCGCCACACCTTCTCCGCCTGACGCCCTGACGGCAGGTGGCGAGATCCCTGGCGAGATCCTTGCGGGCGATGGCGAAACTCTTGGCTGGATCCTTGCGCGTGCTGTCTTTCGAGCCACTGTCGGCTCGGCATCCGGCTACCGATCATGGAGCGCGGAACGAAAGGAACGCCCATGACTCGCATCGCCGTCAACGGATTCGGCCGCATCGGACGCAACACCCTCCGCGCCCTGCTCGAACGTGACAGCGACCTCGAAGTGGTCGCCGTCAACGACCTCACCGCCCCCGAGACCCTCGCGCACCTGCTGAAGTACGACAGCGCGCTCGGCCGGCTCGGCCACTCCGTCGAGGTGGACGGCGCCGCGCTCGTGGTCGGCGGCCGCCGCATCGCGGTGCTCGCCGAACGCGAGCCCTCCAAGCTGCCCTGGTCGGAGTTCGGCGTGGACATCGTGCTGGAGTCCACCGGCCGCTTCACCAAGGCGGACGCGGCCCGCGCGCACATCGACGCGGGCGCCCGGCGCGTGCTGGTGAGCGCCCCCGCCGAGGGCGCCGACGTCACGCTCGCCTACGGCGTGAACACCGAGGCGTACGACCCCGCCCGGCATGTGGTCGTCTCGAACGCCTCGTGCACCACGAACGCGCTGGCTCCGCTGGCGTCGGTGCTGGACGACCTGGCCGGCATCGAGCACGGCTTCATGACCACGGTGCACGCCTACACCCAGGAGCAGAACCTCCAGGACGGCCCGCACCGCGACCTGCGCCGCGCCCGCGCGGCCGGCGTGAACATCGTGCCCACCACCACGGGGGCCGCCAAGGCCATCGGCCTGGTGCTGCCGAACCTCGACGGCAAGCTGTCGGGCGACTCGATCCGCGTGCCGGTCCCGGTGGGCTCGATCGTGGAGCTGAACACCGCCGTCGCGCGGGAGGTCACCCGCGACGAGGTGCTCGCGGCCTACCGCGCCGCCGCCGGCGGCAGGCTCAAGGGCATCCTCGACTACGCGGACGAGCCGCTGGTCTCCAGCGACATCACCGGACAGCCGGCGTCGGCGATCTTCGACGCCGCACTCACCCGCATCGAGGGCAGGCACGTCAAGGTCGTGGCCTGGTACGACAACGAGTGGGGCTTCTCCAACCGGGTCGTCGACACGCTGGAGCTGCTCGCCCGCGCCTGAGCGGCTCACGTCGTGCGGTGATGCTCCCGCCCGGTGCGCCACTCGACCAGCAGCACCGTGGCGTCGTCCTGCAACCGGCCGCGCTGGTAGACGAGGATCGACTGGATCAGGCGGCGCAGCGACTCCGGGGCGGAGACGCCGTCGAACTCGCGCCGGATGACGAAGTCGGCGAAGCGCTCCAGCCCGAACCGCTCCCCGTCCGGGGTCTGCGCCTCGACGATGCCGTCGGTGTAGAACAGCAGCCGGTCGCCGGGCTCCAGCCGGCGGCGCGCGAGCACGGCGGTCGGGCCCAGGCGCAGGCCCATCGGCGTGTCCGGCGGGGTCTCCAGCACGCAGGCCACCCGCCCCCGCCGCAGGACGAGCGGCGGCGGGTGCCCCCGGTTCACCCAGGTCAGCCATCCGGTGCGGAGATCCAGGGTCGGCCAGCACCGCGGTGGCGAAACGTGCGGCGCCGAACTCCCAGGCGATCGCCTCGTCGATCGCGTCGCTGACTTCGAGCAGCCCGGCCCGGCGCCTGCGGCGGTTGTTGCGGTAGGCGCTCAGGGCGATGGCCGCGGTCAGCCCGGCGGAGGTGTCGTGCCCCATCGCGTCGAAGATCCCGAGGTGGAGGGTGGCGCCGTCGAGGGCGTAGTCGAAGGCGTCCCCGCCGACGCGGTAGGCCGGCTCCAGCGCCGCGCTCACCGCCACCGTGCCGGTCGCGAAGCTCCTCATGGGCAGCAGCGTCCACAGCATCTCGGCCGACAGGTGCATCTCCTCGGTGCGCATCAGCCGCGCGAAGGTGTCGCTGTAGGTCCGCTTGCTCACCACCAGCAGCGCGACGAGCCCGCCCAGCTCGGTCGCGATCCGCTCGGTGGCCGCGTCGACCACGGGCACGGTCACGCTGAGCACCCCGACCCGTTCCGCGCCGTTCAGCATCGGCACCCACAGCCGCCGCGGCCCCTCGCTGCCGAGCGGTTCCGCGGCTTCGGCGACGTACGGGTCGGCGGCGGGGCGCACCTGGACGATCTCCAGGTTGCGGTAGGCGCGCCCCGCCAGGGTCGTGTCGATGGCGAGGCGGTTCAGCGGCTCGCCGTACGCGTCGCTCTGCCCCGGCAGCGGCACGAGATACAGCGGCCGCAGGCTGGCCACGTAGATCATGACCTCGGTGAAGCCGAGCGGCCTGACATGCTCGATGACGAACGACGCCAGGTCGTCCAGGGGCGTCAGGTGGTGATCGCGCACCAGACCGCCCCAGATGCGCCCGGTGTCAGGGCACTCGTTCACCTACCGCCCCCGCTGCCCGTCCTGCGGCATGTTCCCGACGCTACCCCGCCCGCTTCACGTACGCATGACCGGTCTCGCTGGTGCTGACCATGGCCTCAGGGCCCATGGCGATCGCGCTCTGGACGCTGCGGGGAGACTTCTCGCTCGCCTGGTGGATACCGAACCTCTGTCTCATGCTCTTCCCCGTTCCCGCGATCGTCCGCTTGACGAGGCGCCCCATTCGTCAGTGCTGAACATCGTGACGTGGGGTTTTACCCGTTTTATGGGAGACTGAGCGGCTGTGACCCCCGTGCTCGACCTCGCCGGAATCTTCGTATTCGCCCTGTCCGGCGCGCTGGAGGGCGTACGCAAGCGGTTCGATGCGGTCGGCATCGCGGTGCTCGCGTTCTTCACGGCCGTCGGCGGCGGCATCGTGCGCGACCTGTTCATCGGTGTGCAGCCCGCCGCGCTGCGCGACACGGCCTATCTCCTCGTGCCGATCGCGGCCGCCGTCATCGCGTTCTTCTGGCATCGCCAGCTCGAACGGGCGATGCCCGGGGTGCTGGTCTTCGACGCGGCGGGCCTCGGGCTGTTCTGCGCGGTCGGGACGTCCAAGGCGTTGCACTACGGCCTCGCGCCGATGCACGCCGTGTTCCTCGGGGTCTGCACGGCGGTCGGCGGCGGCGTCATCAGGGATGTCCTGTCCGGAGAGAAGCCGACCCTGCTCTACGACCGGGAGCTCTACGCGGTGCCGGCCATGCTCGGCTCGACGATGATGGCCGTGCTCTACGCGCTGGACGTGCGGGGGTTCACCGCCATCCTGTCCTCGGCGGTGGTCGCCTTCGCGTTCCGCATCCTCGCCATGCGGTATCGCTGGCGTGCGCCCCTGGCCTGGGGCCTCGGCGGGAGGGAGTAGCGATGGGTGACGTACGGGTGGAGGTCGAGGGGCCGATCACCACGATCTGGATGGACCGGCCCGACCGGCGCAACGCCGTCGACCGGGCCATGGCCGGGGAACTGCGGGCGGCGTTCGAGGAGTTCGAGGCCGACGAGGACCGGCGGGTGGCGATCCTGGCCGGCAGCGGCGGCACCTTCTGCGCGGGCGCCGACCTGACCGCGGTCGGGGACCCCGAGCGGCGCAACGAGCTCGACCCCGAGGGAGGCGGCGGCGGCCCGATGGGGCCGACCCGGACGCACCTGAGCAAACCGCTGATCGCCGCGATCAGCGGATACGCCGTCGCGGGCGGTCTGGAGCTGGCGCTGCTGGCCGACCTGCGCGTTGTCGAGTCCGACGCGGTGCTGGGGGTGTTCTGCCGCCGCTGGGGGGTGCCGCTCATCGACGGCGGCACGGTCCGGCTGCCGCGGATCGTCGGTCTCGGACGCGCCCTCGACATGATCCTCACCGGCCGCCCGGTGCACGCCGAGGAAGCCCTCGCGATCGGGCTGGCCAACCGGGTCGTCGAGCCGGGCCGGGCGGTCGAGGCGGCCCGTGAGCTGGCCGGGCAGATCGCGGCGTTCCCCTTCGCATGCGTCCTGGCCGACCGGGCCTCCACGTACGCCGCCCTCGACCTGCCCCTGGCCGAGGCGTTGCGCGCCGAAGGGACGGCGGGCGTCCCGATCGTGGAGCGCGAGGGCGTGGCCGGCGCGGCCCGCTTCGCCGCCGGCGCAGGCCGTCACGGCGTCCCCGAACCCGGCGCGTCGTGACGTGAAAGGGCCTGGACTCCGTCGTCGAGGTCGCCTCCGCCACCGTGGTGGCCTGGCAGTTCTCCGCAGCCGGCCACCAGGCGCGGGAGAAGCGTTCTTCGGGCTGGCCGCCTATGTCGCCGTCGACGCCGTACGCGCCCTCCTCGGCTCCGGCGAGGCCGAGCACTCCACGCCCAGGAAGGCCGCGAAGCCTGGCGTGGGGACGCCTGCTGCGCCGGTCCCGCCCGCGCGCCGTCCCCCTCGTCCGGCCGGTGCGGTGACCCGTGCTGCTCCCCCGCCCAGGACGACTCCCGCTGATCCGACGCCATCCCGCGTACGCGCGGTCGCCCGCTCAGCAAGGGCTTGCAACCGATACCCAGGTACAGGCTTACCGTCGGAGGCATGACCCAGGACATCGCCCCCGAATGGGGATGGGCTCCCTCAGCGTGCACCCTGCCGACTGCCGAGCGGCCACTGCGGGTGGCCGAGTTCGACGCCTTGTTCGCCGAGGCGGTCCAGGCGGTGCGACGCCCCGGGCGTGAGGTGCTGCGGCTGGAGCTGGCCTTCAGCCCGGAGCACGCGGCCCGGGCGGCCGAGCTGACCGCGCGGGAGACCGGCTGCTGCTCCTTCTTCGCCTTCACCCTGACCATCGCCGACGGCGGCCTGACGCTGGAGGTGGCGGTGCCCCCGGCGCACGCCGAGGTGCTGGACGCGCTCCAGGCCCGCGCCGCCGCGTCGGCCGCACCCCCGCCTGCCGTACAGGGATCTGCCGCATCGCGAGGCTCGGCGTGAGTCAGGATCTCGACGGCCCCTACCTGCGCAGCGGGCAAGTGGCCAGGCAGGCCGGCGTCAACCTGCAGACATTGCGTTACTACGAGCGCCGCGGGCTGATCGCCGAACCGGCGCGCAGCCCCGGCGGGCACCGCGCCTACCCGCCGGAGACCGTCACCCTGCTGACCGTTATCAAGGCCGCCCAGCGGCTCGGCTTCACCCTGGACGAGGTCGCCGAACTGATCGACACCGGCCGGCGCGGTCACCCCACCCCCGACCTGCGCGCCCGCGCCCAGGCCAAGATCGCCGAGGTGGACGCGCGCATCGCCGACCTCACCACCATCCGCACCGCGCTCACCCAGGTGGTCACCGCGGGCTGCGACAGCCTGACGAACTGCACCTGTCCCGACTGCCCGCTGCCGTACGCCGACCTGGCCACCGACCTCACCACTGGCCGCACCACCGGGCGCGCTCCCGGCCGCGCTCCCGAGGAGGTCCGACCGTCGTGAGCACCCACCCCGAGCGTCGGAGCCCCGTCCGCCGCCTGCCGGGCGGTGACGGTCCGCCCCTGCGAAGCAAGGTCGCCGCCACTCTGGCGGTGCTCACGTGCGCGGCCTGCTGCGCCCTGCCGGTGCTGATCGGCGCCGGACTGCTCACCGGCGCCGGTGCCGCGCTGGCAGAACAGACGCTGCCGGCCGTGGCCGGAGTGCTGATCGCCGCCGCGGCGAGCTTTTGGTGGCTGCACCGCCGACGCGCCTCTCGCGCGAGCTCCCCCTGCGGGTGCGGCGGGAGCGGTTGCGGATGCTGAGCGCCCGAACCGCGACCTGATCTGTGGCCCGGTCTATGGCCCGGTCTATGGCCCGATCTGTGGCGCGCAGGCTGCCCCGGCGGCGCGTCGTCCGTTGCCATGCGCTGTACTACCGGCCATGACGGTCGTCCGCTCCCTGCTGCTCTTCGTCCTGGCCGCCCTCGCCGAGATCGGCGGAGCATGGCTGGTCTGGCAAGGCGTACGCGAGCATCGTGGCCTGCTGTGGGTCGGCGGTGGCGTGATCGCGCTGGGCCTGTACGGCCTGGTCGCCACGTTCCAGCCGGACGCGAACTTCGGCCGGATCCTCGCGGCCTACGGCGGCGTCTTCGTCGCCGGCTCCCTGGCGTGGGGCATGCTCGTCGACGGGTTCCGGCCCGACCGCTGGGACGTCATCGGCGCGCTCGTCTGCCTCGCCGGTGTACTGGTCATCATGTACGCACCACGCGGCTGACCAGGCACCGCCGACCTGGTCGTGCTGTTCACACCGTGTCGACGCGACGGCCGAGGGCGGCTCGGCGCCCGCCGCCGGAATCCCGTTTACGTAGTCCGCCCGCGTACCCCAAGCCCCTGATTGCGGGTGGTCACAGCGAAATCGCGGCGAGAACGAGGGCCGCACCCGCTACATCCAGGGGCGAGACTGTCACAGCCCTCAGCGCAAAGCAGCCGATCAACGGAGGTTGCTCCTGGTATTGCGGCGGCTGGTATTGCAGCGGCGTACTTCACCACGGCCGGCACCTCCCACGCGCGGGAGGTCACCGAGCGCCTGGTCATCTGCCTGCTGACCGCCAAGACCCACATCGCCAGGGCCCTCGCAGCCCTCATCTGTGATCCCAAGAGATTCTTAGTTGATCTTGCATCGTCCTCGGAGAGACGAGAAAATTGATACAAGTTTTCGAATCGCTGGATGGAGGTGTGATGGATCTGTTCGACATCGATCCCGAGCGCCTTCGTCATTCGAACGATGGCGACGGTGAGTGGTGGGACCGTCTGATCGCCAATTCCCCCTTGTGGTCGTCCGACGGCTCGTCCGCCCGCGAGCCCTTCCCGATCATCGGCTTCGAGCCGCCGCAGCATGCGAGCCAGAGCGGGAGCACATCCGCGAGCAACGGTGCGCCCGATAGTGGGAGCACAGCCGGCCCGGGCGCGGACACCGCTGGCAGGCTTGCCGACGGCGCAGAGGCCGACAGCGCGGATACCGCCCGTGGGACTGCCTCTGGTGCAGACGGCGCTGGCGCGGATGCCGCGCGTGGGGATGCCGCGCGTGGGGATGCCGCGCGTGGGGATGCCGCGCGTGGGGATGCCGCGCGTGGGGATGCCGAGGGTGCTGGTGCTTCTGACCCGAATGCCGCCCGTAGGGATGCTGATGGTGCCGACGCTGCTGGCGCGGGTGGCGCTGGTGCGGGTGCTTCCGGTGTGGGTGGTCGTGGTCGCGGCCGTGTGCGGTCGTCGTGGGTGGTGGTGGGGTGTGTTCGTGAGGTGGCGCAAGAGCTGGCGCTGGCGCCGCTTCCCGACGATGTGGACACTTGTCTGGCTGAGGCGGAGGAGTTGCTGTTCGCCCGGGATCGGATCACGTGCGCCCTGGCCGACCGGGTGGGCCGGGTCCATCGTGCAGGTCAGGCCAAGCAGCATGGGCATGCCTCCACCAGGTCGTGGTTGCGTACCGCCGCCGGGATGACGGTGGGGGGTGCGGGCCGCCTGCTCACGTTGGGGGCTGAGCTGCCGCGCCTCCCTCAGGTGCGGGAGAAGTTCGCCGTGGGTGAGTTGGCGGCGGGGGTGGTGGAGGCCATCTGCGCCGCTGTCGCCGGGCTGACCGATGAGCAGGCCTCACTGGCGGAGCCGATCCTGGTGGAGCTGGCGGGCAAAGCCGGTGCGGCGGAGGTGGCCAAAGCCGGCCGCCATCTACGGGCGGTGCTCGACCCCGACGGCGAAGAGCGCGATGAGCAGGCCGATTACGGGCGGCGGTTCCTGCGGGTCCGGCCCGGTAAGGGCGGCGGCGTGGAAGGGGAGTTCTACATTCCCCGTGAACCCGGCGCCCGCCTGATGACCCTGTTGCAGGAGTACGCCAAGAAGAAGGCCGACGGTGATGACCGCACGCTGACGGAGCGCCAAGCGGACGCCCTCATCGCCGCGCTGGAGCAGCAGATCGTCACCGAACTCCTCGTCGTGGTCAGCGCCGAATCCCTCCCCACCGACCCCGTCGCTGACCCGGCCACCGAAGACCCGGACGAAGACCCCGCCGACGACCCCGCCGACGACCCCGCCGACGACCCCGCCGATCCCGCTCCCGCCGAAGCCGACGACACCCGCGACTACGCCCCCGGCTGTGCCGGAAGCGCCGACGACCCGAGCCAGGCTGACGACACCGTCTCCGGCACGATGGGCGACCCCGGTGCTGCGGGCGGCATCGACGCCCCCGAGGTCGCGGACGGGCGCGACATTGCCGAGGCCAAGGCAGGTGCCGGTGCGGGGAGCGCCGACGGCGCGAGCGAGGAAGCCGCCGCCGACCCCTGCGCCGATGCCTGCGATATCCCAGAGGCCGACGTCAGTGGTGTGGACGCGGCCGAGGCGGCCCCCGCCACCGCCCCCGCCACCGACCTCGCCCCTGCCCGTGGTTCCGTCGACGCCGCGGCCGGACTTGCCGATGAGGAGTCTCGCGACTGCGGAGTCGGTGAGCGCAGGGCCGGTGAGCGCAGGGCCGGTGAGCGCAGGGCCGGTGAGCGCAGGGCCGGTGAGCGCAGGGCCGGCGAGCAGCGGCCCGGCGAGTGCAAGCCGCGCGACACCGCAAGCACCGCCTCTGTCGAGGGCGACCACACCGCGAACGCCGCCTCCACCGAGGGCGATGAGACTGCGAGCACTGCCTCTGCCGAGGGCGACGAGACCGCGGCCGTAGAGGGCGATGGCTGCGATCGCGGCGCGGCCCGCTCTGGAGCAACCCACATCCGGCGGGGCGCGTCAGCATGGCCTGCCGACGGTGGCAGGCATTCGGACACAGCGCCTTCGCACACAGCGCCTTGGGGCGCGACGGCTTCGGGCGCGACAGGTTCGGACGCGACAGGTTCGGACGCGACAGGTTCGGACGCGACAGGTTCGGACGCACCGCCATCACAGGCAGCGCCTTCGGAGGCGACCCGGCCGGATCCTCCTCCCGAGGACGCCTCCGCACCTCACACCCACGCCGGGTCTCGGCCTGCGGGGGACGGCCGGCATGGCCAGGGCATACCGGGATTGCTGGGGACGGCACTGGGTGGGTCGCTGGGGGCGTCGTTGGGGGCGTCGTTGGGGGCGTCGCTGGGGATGGTGCCGGGGTTGCTGCTGGCGACCGGGCAGGTGCTGCCCGTCTCCAGCGTGCACCGCCTCGCCCGCACCAGCACGTTGGTGCGGATCGTCATGAACGCCGACGGACAGGTCCTCGATATGGGCCGCAAGGTCCGCCTGGCCACCCCCGCCCAACGACGGGCCATCTACGCCCGCTACGCCACCTGCTGGATCGACGGCTGCCCCCTGCCCGCGACCATGTGCCAGATCGACCACGCCGACAACTGGAGCACCGGCGGCCTCACCGACCTGAAACTGCTCGGCCCGGCCTGCCAGTTCCACAACCGCGACCGCTACCAGCACCCCGAGCGCTACACCCGCCGCAAAGAAGGCAAAGACCGCTGGGCCTTCACCTACCACCGCCTCGGAAGAGCCCGACGACTACACGAGTGAGGGAGGCGCGACGCGCGGACAGGCCCGGGCGGCTGCGGGAATGACCACCAGGGCCAAGGGCCCACACGAGGACCGACGCGAGGGTCGCCCGCGCGCGATCCGCTGGGCTCCACAGTGCTCACAGCGCTTCACGGTGCGCTGCAGTGCTTCACGGTGCTCCGGCGGGATCGAGGGAGCGGAGCGGAAGGGAGCGAGGACCGCAGCGAAGGCCCAGCGGAGCGGGCTTCGCGAGGACCGGAGTTTCCTTCTGGCGCAGTGACCGGGGTCCACGATCTGTCCCGCGCATAACTGCCTACGGAACGGGATCACGGTCTGTCCCGCGCATAACTACCGCTGGCTACCGCCATGAACCGGGTCCAAGGTCCGTTGCACCCACTCGCGGCCAGGGCTCGGCCGTGATAGCGCCCACGCGGCCGCCGTTGACGCCGATCTCCGCGCGCCCAGCAGATGCCGCTGCTTCCGGACGTGCAGGAGTTTCAGAACGCTGCGATCTGGTCGACGGCGCGTTCGCGGCGGGACAGGGCGCGGATCAGCGGGAGGCAACCGTGGCGGGCCACGGCGATGCGGGTCAGGCAGGTGGTGACCGCGTCGGCGGCTTCGACGGGCACCGGTGGTGTGGGGATCTCCAGGCTGACCGCCAGGTCGTCGAGGTGGACGACGAGTTCCACGAGCCGGGTCAGCAGGCACTGGTCGAGCGGGAGCACATGGGCGAAGACGCCGACAGGCCGGTCGGGCGGCAGGGCCGGCAGCAACGATGTGAGCCGGGCGCGGGCGGCGTCGAACTCCTCGACCAAGGCGACGGGCCCGTCAGCCGCCTCCTGCTCGCCCAGCTCGCGGATCCGGCGCGGCACCGCATCGTCCAGATCCGGCGTGGGCCTGGCACCGGCCAGGAAGTACGCGACGGCGTCGATGGGTGTCCCGTCGGGCTGCGGCGGCTCAGCCACCCAGCGCTCGACGTTGAAGACGGCTCGGGCAAGATGACCGGCCAGTCCGCTGACCCGGAACCGGGCCAGCGCGCTTGGCCGCTCCCAGCGTTCGGTCAGCGCCGGAGCGTGCAGCAGCCCGGATACGACCTCGGCCGTGTCGAGAAACGCGGAGATCACGCCAGAAGGGTAAACGCGGTTTCACGCACCCGATCCGGTCCTTCCGTCCGCGCCGAGGCGCCAAAACTGCGAACCAGGCGCGGGCGACCTTCACGCCCCGGCCTCACTCGGTGAGATAACGCTGGATCGTGGGACTCAGCCAGGCGACCAGTTCTTCCTCCGTTGCCGCCACCATCGGCGGAAATTTCAGGATGTAGCGGGACAGGGCCAAGCCCAGCAGTTGTGAGGCGACCAGGGAGGCCCGCAGGGGGGCGCGTTCCGGATCGCCGGTCAGGCTGATCACGAGCGGCATGACCTGGCCGCCGAGAATCGTCCGCATGCGTTCGGCGGCGGCCTCGTTCGTCACACCCGTGCGCAGCAGGACCTGCAGTCCTTCGTCGGCCTCCCACTTGCGCAGGAAGTGGCGCACCAGGCCGACGCCGGCCTGATCCGCGGGCAGCTCGGGCAGCTCCAGGTCGAATTCGGCCGCGGCCGCGAACAGCTTCTCCTTGGTGCCGAAATAACGCATCACCATGGCCGGGTCGATTCGCGCATCGGCGGCGATGGCCCTGATGGTGGCCTTGTCGTAGCCGTCGGCGGCAAAGCGTTCGCGGGCCGCGGCCAGGATCACGGCCTTGGTCTCGGTGGAGGATCTTCTCATGTCAACGATTGTAGGCCAACACTTGTTGACTTCGCACGCGCGGCGGGCTTACGGTCATGCCAACAACCGTTGACCAAGGAGACGCCATGAACGCCGAAGTGCTCATCGTGGGAGCCGGACCCGTCGGGCTGACCGCCGCGATCGTCCTGAGCCGGCACGGCCGGAAGGTCGTGATCGTGGACGCGCAGGAGGGAGGCGCCAACACCTCTCGCGCTGCCGTCGTGCACTCCCGCACACTGGAAGTCCTGGAGCCGTACGGCGTGGCGGACCGGCTGGCCGCGCAGGGCATCCACGCTCCGGTCTTCACCATCCGCGACCGCGACCGAGTGCTGGTGCCGGTGCCCTTCGACGGTCTGCCGACCGCCTACCCGTACACTCTGATGATCTCCCAGGCCGACACGGAGGCCCACCTGCTGGCCCGTCTGCACGAGCTCGGCGGCAAAGTGATCAGGCCCGTCCGGGTGAGCGGGATCAAGCAGGACGCCGAGGGTGTCACCGCCACCCTGGACGACGGGCAGCGCATCCACGCCGCCTATCTGATCGGCGCCGACGGCATGCACAGCACCGTCCGCCAGAGCGCGGGGATCGGCTTCAGCGGCGGCACCTACGCCGAGTCGTTCGTGCTGGCCGACGTCCGCCTGTCCGGCGGGGTGCCCGGCAACGAGGTCATCCTGTACTTCTCGCCCGCCGGACTGGTCGTCGTCGCCCCGCTGCCCGGCGGCCTGCACCGCATCGTCGCCACCGTGGACGAGGCGCCCAAGGAGCCCGGCATCCCCCTGGTGCAGCACCTGCTCGACACCCGCGGCCCGAAGGCCGAGCCCGCGCGGGTGCGGGAGCTGATCTGGAGCTCGCGCTTCAGGGTCCACCACCGCATCGCCGACACCTACCGCCGGGGCCGCATCCTGCTGGCCGGCGACGCCGCCCACGTGCACTCACCCGCCGGTGGCCAGGGCATGAACCTGGGCATCGACGACGCCGTACACCTGGGTGAGACGCTGGCCCGGGTGCTCGACGGCGGCCCGGACAGCCTCCTCGACTCCTATGCCGCCACCCGGCTCCCCCAGGCAGAGCAGGTGGTCGCCCTCGCCGGGCGGCTCACCAAGCTCGCCACCGCCGCCGCCGGCCGCCGCGTGCTGCGCAACCTCGTCCTTGCCCTGGCCGGCCGCATCCCCACCGTCCGTACGCGGCTGGCCTGGCAACTGTCCGGGCTGAACCGGCGGCACACCGCATGAACGCACACCGCAGGAACGCACACCGCATGAACGCACACTGCATGAACGCATGCGGCATCAACTCCCACCGCATGAACGACGCGGGCCGGGAACGGCTAGAGCGGATTGTCGTGGGCGATGAGGGCGAGCTGGACGCGATTGTCCAGGTTGGTCTTCGCGAGGATGCGGGAGATGTAGCTCTTGACCGTGCCGACGCTCATGTGGAGCTCCGCCGCGATGTCCGCGTTGGACGCGCCCCGGCCGACCGCGGCGGCGACCTCACGCTCGCGGTCGCTGAGCCGGGACAGCAGTCTGCGTCCGTCGTCGCGGCGGCGGTCCTCCGCCTCCGGCGCCAGGTGGGCGATCAGGCGCCGGGTCACGCCGGGCGACAGGATGGGCTCGCCCGCCGCGACCCGGAGCACCGCGTCCACGATGCCCTCCGGCGGGGTGTCCTTGAGCAGGAAACCGCTGGCCCCGGCGCGCAGCGCGCCGAAGACGTGCTCGTCGGCGTCGAACGTGGTCAGCATGATGACGTGGGGCGGGTCGGGCCGGCGCCGCAGCAGCCGGGTGGCGTCGATCCCGTTCAGGCCCGGCATGCGGATGTCCATGAGCACCACCTCGGGCGCGTACGCGTCGACCGCGGCTCCGACCTCGGCGCCGTCGGCCACGCCGCCCACCACGACGAGCTCGTCGGCGCCCTTGAGCATCAGCGTCAGACCCGCCCTGACGAGCGGGTCGTCGTCCACGACCAGCACGCGTACGGCGCTCACACCGGCCATGGTAGCCAGACCGCCAGCCGAAACTCGCCTTCGTCCATCCCGGCCTGCTCCACCCGGCCGCCCGCCAGCTCGGCCCGCTCCCGCATCCCGGCCAGGCCGGCGCCCTCACTCCGGGGAGCGTGCACCACGGGGTTTCGTATCTCGATGGCGAGCCCCTGCTCCGGCCCGCCGTCGAGGCGGACGGTCACGGGCCTGCCCGGTGCGTGCTTCCTGGCGTTGGTGAGCCCCTCCTGGACGATCCGGTAGGCCGCCCGCGCCGTCAGCCCCGGCAGGCCGGGCAGGCGCACACCGCCGTCGTGCATCTCCACCTGCATGCCCGCTTGCCGTACCTCCTCGACCAGAGCGTGCAGGTCCAGCTCGGCGAGGACGGGCGCCTCGCGGAGCACCGAGATGACCTGGCGCAGCTCCTGCAACGCCTGGTGCGCGCTGGAGCGCACCACCGCGGCCGCCTCGACGACCTCCTCGGGGTCGGCCCGCGCGTTGAACTGCAGCGCCCCGGCGTGCAGGGCCAGCAGCGACAGCCGGTGCGCCAGCACGTCGTGCATCTCGCGCGCGATGGCCAGGCGTTCGGCGTGGCGGGCCTGTTCGACGCGTCGCCGCTGCTCCTCCTCGGCCCTGCGGACCCGCTCCTCCAGCGACAGCACCAGTTGACGGCGGGCCCGCGCCAGCATCCCCCATCCGGTCAGCGCCACCCCGAACAGCACCGCGACCAGCGCCCACACCGGGTAGGGCGCCAGCCCCGGCGGCCGCAGCCAGAACCGGGCCAGCGTCGCGGCCACCCACGCCGCGCCCACCCCGATCGCGACGGCCGAGCGGCGATACAGAGCGGTCATCAGCGTGGCGATGCCGGCCGCGACCGACGCCGATGCCGCGGGCACCGCCAGCGCCACGGCCACGAGCGCCATCGTGGCCGGCCACCGGCGCGACAGCCACAACGCCCCGCACGCCACCGCGCCGCCGGCCACGTCCACGGCGAGCCACCAGCCGGAAGCCGCGCCGAGGTCGCCGTGCACGACGACCGCCGCCGCGGCCAGCGCGCAGGCGACCCCTCCCACCCGGATCGCCCGGTCCCGCCGTGTCGTGGCCGGACCCGGCCGTACGTCTGCCGTCACGGACGCCCAGCGTAATGACGGCGGGCCCGGCGGCGGCAGCAACCAAAGTCGACTCCGGGTTGTCACCTGGGTTGGCACGGCCAGGGCCCGGGGCGGCAGACGTCCATGCTGGGTGCGGAACACGCTGGGCGCATGACGGCGAAGAAGACGAACAAGGCGAACAAGACGCGCGGCCGGCTGGCCGCACTGCTCCTCGCGGTGATCACACCGCTCGTGGCCGAGTTCACCCTCGGCAACCCGCCGCTGCGCATGGCCTGGCTCCTGCTGCTGTGGGTCCCGATATACGGCGCGGGCGTCGTCCTGGTGCGCGAGCTGGTGCGGCGGGCCGGGACGGGCTGGACCGGGGTGCTGCTGCTCGGGGCCGCGTACGGCATCGTCGAGGAGGGCCTGGCGCTGCAGGCGCTGAGCAGCCCCACGATCTACGGCGCCGCCGGGTGGGCGCCCCGGATCCTGGGGCTGAACAGCGCGTACGCCGAGCTGCAGATCCCCTATCACGCGGTCTTCAGCGCCGCGATCCCGATCCTGCTGACCGATCTGATCGTCCCGTCGCTGCGTGACCGGCCCTACCTGGGCAGGCTCGGCGCCTGGGTGGCCGGGACGGTCTTCGTCCTCGGCGCGCTGCTGCTGCGGGTGACGGTGGTGACGGCCATCGACCCCGGGTATGAGGCGCCACCGGCGATCCTCGCGGGCTGCGCGGCCGCCGTGGCCCTGCTGACGGCGGTGGGGCTGCGGCTCAGGCTCCGCCGGGCCGTATCCCCGGTCAGCCCGCCCGCGCCCGCGGTGGCCGGGGTGTTCGGCGCCGTGGCCGCCTTCGCATTCCTGGCGTCGCTGTTCCCCTTCGGGGGCGCGACCCGGCCCGCCTTCACGCACGGCGGATGGGTGATCGTGCCGATGTCGGCGGCGGCCGTGCTGGCGGTCATCGTCGCGTGGCTCCTGCGCCGCTGGACGGCCGGCGGCCTCTGGACGGACCGGCACAGTCTCGCCCTGGCCTCGGGCGCCCTGATCGCGCACACCGCGTTCGGCCTGATCTCCAACACCGACACGGCGGCCGACCGCGCCGGTCTGGCGGCCGTCGGCGTGGTCATGGTGGGTCTGCTGGCCCTGCTGGGCCGCCGGATCGCCGGCCTCACTCGCACCGGATGAGCGCAGGCCGGATTTCGCACGTCGCTATACCGGGCAGCGGGTACGCACCCATGCGAGGGCGAGGAGGCCCTCATTCCCATGATCCTGGAGGTGTCTTCATGCGGAAGGACCAACAGGCAGGCCGGCCCAGGCGCCCGCGGGACGAACGGGCACAGACCCCGGACCGCCCGGGCCATCGAGGCGACGCCCGGGCCGACGGCGAACCCCCGGACGGGAACGACACGTGTCTGGAAGACACGGCGGAGATCCCGATGGGCCTCGATGTCGATCGCGAGTCCCGCGAGATCCGGTAACCGTACGGGAGCACAGCGGGGCCGGCGGGGCCATGAGAGCCCGCCGGCCCCGCTGTGGGCCGTCCGATGCCGGTCAGGCCAGGGCTCGGGGGCGACGCCCGCCGCGTCAGGTCCAACTTCGTCCTGATGTCGGCCAGGCGAGGGAGTTGCCCAGGCAGAAGTGCGGGCTGCCCTTGCCGAAAGTGATGTGGTCGTTGTTCTCGCGTGTCACGTCGAACGCATAGGGGTCGGCGAAAGCCGCGGTCGCGGTGCCGGCCGACCTGGGCCTCGGCGACCCGCCCGCTGTCGCGCCGCGCTCACCGCGCCTCCGTCGCCGCCTGAGACCCTAATCGACTCCAAGGAGACCGTCGTGGACACGTATCGCAATGTGATCGCCGGAGAGAGCCGCGACCCGGCGTCCGGAGAGTGGATGGACCTGGTCGACCCGTCCACCGAGAAGGTGTACGCCCAGGCGGCCCGCTCGGGCGGCGCCGACGTGGACCACGCGGTCACGGCCGCCGCCGAGGCCGCGCGCACCTGGCGGCGCACCACCCCGGCCGAGCGTCAGCGGCTGCTCCTTGAGCTGGCCGATCTGATGGCGGACAACAGGGAGGCGCTGGCCGAGGCCGAGGTGCGGGCGACCGGCAAGCCGCGCGGCATCGCGCTGCGGGTCGACGTGGGCGGGGCGATCGACACCATCCGCTATTTCGCCGGCGCGGCGCGGGTGCTGGAGGGCCTCGGCGCCGCCGAGTACGCCGAGGGGCACACCTCGTTCGTACGCCGTGAGCCGATCGGCGTCGTCGCCCAGGTGACGCCGTGGAACTACCCGCTGATGATGGCCGCCTGGAAGATCGGCCCGGCGCTGGCGGCGGGCAACACGCTGGTGCTGAAGCCGTCCGACACGACGCCGGGCTCGACCGTGCTGCTCGGCGAGCTGTGCGCCCGGGTGCTGCCGCCCGGCGTGGTCAACGTGGTGTGCGGCGACCGGGACACCGGCCGAGCGCTGGTGGCGCACCCCGGCGTGGAGATGGTGGCGATCACCGGCTCGACCCGGGCCGGAGCCGAGGTGATGGCGGCCGCGGCGAGCGACCTCAAGGACGTCCACCTGGAGCTGGGCGGAAAGGCCCCCGCGCTGGTCTTCGCCGACGTGGACCCGGCCGCCGCGGCCGCCGGCATCGCCGAGGCGGCGTTCTTCAACACGGGACAGGACTGCACGGCCGTCACCCGCGTGCTCGTCGAGCGGCGCGCCTACGACGGGTTCGTCGAGGCGCTGGCCGAGGCGGCGCGGGCCCTCGCCGTCGGTGGCCCCGACGAGGGCGTGTTCCTCGGCCCGTCCAACAACGCCGCCCAGGCCGAGCGGGTCGCCGGGTTCCTCGACCGGCTGCCCGCGCACGCCCGGGTGGTCGCCGGCGGCGCCCGGCTCGACCGTCCCGGCTACTTCTTCCCGCCGACCGTCGTCGCCGACGTGCGGCAGGACGACGAGATCGTGCAGCAGGAGATCTTCGGCCCGGTCGTGACCGTGCAGCCGTTCGAGGACGAGGACGAGGCCGTCGCCCTGGCCAACGGGGTCGAGTACGCGCTCGCCTCCAGCGTGTGGACCAGGGACACCGGGCGTGCCATGCGCCTTTCCGCCGCGCTGGACTTCGGCGCGGTCTGGGTCAACTGCCACCAGGTGATCATCCCCGAGATGCCGCACGGCGGCTTCAAGCACTCGGGCACCGGCAAGGACCTGTCCCGATACGGCCTCGACGCCTACACACGGGTCAAGCACGTGATGATCAGCCATACCTGACGTCTCCGTGCGCCTGATCCAGCCGCTGGTGGAGCAGTGCCTGCTGGGCCGGGTTGGCGGTCAGGCCCAGCGCTCGCTCGTCGGATAGCCGCGCCTGATCGGTGTCACCCAGCGCGCGCAGCAGCTCGGCCCGGGTGGCGTGCAGCAGCGGGTAGCGGGACAGGGCCTCCTCCAGGCCGGTCAGCTCCGCCAGCGCGGCGGCCGGCCCCTTGACATAGCGCAGGGCAACGGCCCGGTGCAGCCGGGTGACCGGCGACGGGGCGACGGCCAGGAGCATGTCGTACAGCACGAGGATCTGCGCCCAGTCGGTCTGCTCGAAGCCGGCCGCCTCGGCGTGACAGGCGACGATCGCGGCCTGCACCTGGTAGGGCCCCGGCCGGCGGTGGGCCCGGGCGGCCCGGGTCAGCGCCGCGGTCGCCTCCGCGATCGCGGCGTGGTCCCACAACGAGCGGTCCTGCTCGGCGAGCGGCACCAGACGCCCGTGGGAGTCGAACCTGGCCGCGCCGCGTGCGCGGTGGAGCCGGATGAGGGCGAGCAGCCCGGCCACCTCCGGCTCGCCCGGCATGAGGCCGGCCAGGAGCGCGGCCAGCCACTCGGCGTCGTCGGCCAGGTCGCGTGCCTCGGCCCGGTCGCCGGTGCTCGACAGGTAGCCCTCGTTGAACAGCAGATAGACGACCGCGAGCACGGCGCCGAGCCGCTCGGGCAGTTCGTCCGCGGCCGGAATCCGATAGGGAATGCCCGCTGCGGCGATCTTCCGTTTGGCGCGGGTGATCCGCTGGGCGACGGTGGTCTCCGGCACGACGAAGGCCGCGGCGATCTGCGCGGTGCTCAGCCCGCACACCACCCGCAGGGTCAGCGCGATCCGGGCCTCGGGCGACAGCGCCGGATGGCAGCACGTGAAGATCAGCCGTAGCCGGTCGTCGCCCTCCCCCGGTTCGGGCCACCGCAGCCGGGCCAGTTTGGCGCGGTGGTTCGTCTCCCGCCGCAGCACGTCGAGGCCGCGGCGCCGGGCCACGGTGAGCAGCCAGGCGTCCGGCCGGTCCGGCACGCCCTCGACCGGCCAGCGGCGCAGCGCGGTCTCCACGGCGTCCTGCACCAGGTCTTCCGCGGCGGAGAAGTCGCCCAGCAGCGACACCAGGCAGGCCACGAGGCGGCCCGCGTGCTCGCGCACCACGTGGGCCAGCGCCTCGCGGCTCCCCCGGCCGTCGTCCGGTGCGCTCATGCGATCGGGCGGATCTCCACGACCGGGCACGCCGGCCACGACCTGGCCAGCTTCAGCGCCTCGTCCAGGTCGGCCACCTCCACCTCGGCGTAGCCGCTGACGACCTCCTTGCCCTCGACGAACGGTCCGTCGGTGACGACGGGCTCGCCGCCGTCGAGGCGTACGGTGGTCGCGGTGTGCGCGGGCGCCAGATGAGCGTGATGCGTGATCTTGCCGGAGTTCTCGGCGAACCAGCGCGTCACCGCCTCGTAGGCGGCCTCGCGCTCCAGCTCGCCCATCGCCTCCAGACGCGCGGCGAACTCCTCGTTCTCTACGAACATCAGCACATACTTCACGGTTGACTCTCTTCCCTCGATCGGCCCTCTAATCGGCCCTCGAATCGGCCCTCGAATCGGCCCTCGACAGGAAGACGATCGGGCACCCGCCTTTTACGACACCCGGCGGCAGGACTCCGCCGGAGCTGCCGGATCAGGCGGTCAGCACCTTGCGGAGCAGCTCGCCGAATTCGGCGGGGTGCGTGCTGAGCCCGGTGTGCCCGCCGGGGAAGTGGACGAGCTCCGTGCCGAACCGCTCGGCGAGGAAGGCGGCGGGACGGTAGGGGAGTTCGCCTTCCGAGTCCGCCCCCGCGGCGAGCACGAGCCGGTCCGACAGGGCCTCCAGCCGGTCCACGTCCGGCCGGTACGCCATGAAGCCCGGCACGATGCGTCCGAGGAAGTAGGGCATGTCGGCCATCGTCCGCTCCGCCCGTGCCGCCGCCTGCGGGGGAAGCTCGGTGGCCGCCCCGGCGTCGGCGGGCTCGGCGCCGGGCTCGTCGGCGGGCTCGTCGGCGGGCTCGGTGCCGGGCCGTCTCAGGCCGGCGGCGAAGACGGCCGCCGCGGGCATCAGCCCTTCCCGATGGAACGTGTCCTGGACGCGGGCGAGCAGCGCGCGGTGCTCGGCCGCGTCCGGCAGCACCTCCACCACCGGCGGCTCGTGCGCCACGACGCGTTCGATCCGCTCGGGATGGGTGGTGAGCAGGTGCAGCGCGACGATGGCGCCCGAACTGCAGGCGGCCACGCGGGCGGGCGCGTCCGGAGACAGCAGCTCCAGCAGCCGGAGCGCGTCGTCGGCGTGCCGCTCGACCCGCTGCGGAGCCTCCGGGTCGTCAAGGGGGCTGCGGGACAGGCCGCGCGGGTCGTAGGACGCGACCGTGTAGTCGGCGGCCAGGGCCTCGGCGACGCCGTCGAAGGAGGACGCTCCGCCCGTGCCGCCGGGGATGAGCAGCAGGAGCGGTCCCGCTCCGCGCACCTCGTAGTGCAGGGTGGCGCCGTCCACGCGCAGGTGGCCGATGGCGGGGCTGGTCATGCCGGATCTCCTTCGTCGTGCGTGGGCCAGTGCTCCAGGAGGGTGTGCAGGGCGTCGAGGCAGCGGACCCAGGTGTCCTCCGCCGGGCGCGCGTGCGCGAACCCGCCCGCGGCCTCCAGGCTGGTGAAGCCGTGCAGCGTGCTGCGCATCAGCCGGACCGCGTCGGTCAGGTCGGGCTCCTCCAGCGCGTAGCCGCGCAGCATGCTGTAGGTCAGCTCGACGGCGCGCCGCGGCCCGGCCGCCCGGGCCGCGAGCTCGGGGTCGATCTGTATCGGGATCTGCGTCGCCGTGTATCGGCCCGGGTGGTCGTGCGCGTACTGCCGCCAGGCGTTGGCGTACGCGACGAGTGCGTCCTTCCCGGCCCGCCCGGCGGTCGCCTCCGCGATGCGGATGGTCTTCTCGTCCGCCGCCAGCAGCGCGATCCGCCCGCGCAGGTCCTCAAGGCTGCGGACGTGCGCGTACAGGCTGGCGTCCTTCACCCCGAGTCGTCGTGCCACCGCCGACATGGTCACGTGGTCGAGCCCGACCTCGTCCGCCAGCTCGGCACCGGCGAGCGTCACCCGATCCGCCGTCAACCCGGCCCGCACCATGCGCATGCCGCCCTTCCAAGAGATTCCTAGGAGCCCTAGATTTTTCCTTGGACACCTAGGTTTCCGCACGCCGGCGCGGAGCGCAAGCGGTTATCGCGGTGACGGCTCGTATGACGACGTCGTCCGGGTCCGCGGCCGTCCCCCGTGCGAGCTACCGGCGAATGTCCACCGCGCGGTGACGATTCCCGGCAGCCGGATCCCTAGCGTTCTCGGCGTAGCCGCGGCGCTCCGGTCGCGGAGTCTCCCGAAGGAGTCGTCATGCGACTGTTGAAGCAGCTCGTGGCCGTCGCGGTGGTCGCCTTCGCCGGCGGCGCGCTCGTGGGCGCGGTGCAGGGGAACGCGTTCGTCACCCTCGTCCTCGGTCTCGCGACAGCCGTCCTCGCCGTGGTCGTGTACGCCCGGGTGGTGCGGTGGTCCGAGCGCCGCGCGCCGGTGGAGGTGGCCGTGCGGGGCGCCGCCCCCGCCGTCGGCCGGGGGCTGCTGATCGGGGCCGGGATGTTCGCGGCCGTGATCGTGAACCTCGCCTTCCTGGGGTACTTCCGGGTCGACGGCCTCGGCTCGGTGACGGGCATGATCGGGCTGCTCGGCTTCATGGCCGCCGCCGCCGTGACCGAGGAGCTGATGTTCCGCGGCGTGCTGTTCCGGATCGTCGAGCAATGGACCGGCACGTGGATCGCGCTGGGACTGTCCGGCCTGGTGTTCGGCCTTATGCACCTGGGCAGCGAGCACGCCAGCCTGTGGGGCGCGATCGCCATCGCCGTCGAGTCCGGCGGCATGCTCGCCGCCGCCTACGCCGCCACCCGCACCCTGTGGCTGCCGATCGGCCTGCACTTCGGCTGGAACTTCGCCGAGGCCGGCGTCTTCAGCGCCGAGGTCTCCGGCAACGGTGCGACCCACGGGCTGCTGAACAGCGTGACGTCCGGCCCGGCCCTGCTCACCGGCGGCGACTTCGGGCCGGAGGCGAGCCCGTACGCGGTGCTGTTCGGCGCGCTGCTGACGATCGCCTTCATGTGGCTGGCCCGCCGTCGCGGCAACCTGGTCCCCCTCCGGCGGCACGCCCGGGCCGCGGCGACCGCTACGCTCTCCCGGTGATCGATTTCCGGCGGGTGCCGGATCTGTGGATGCGGTTCGACGTCACGGTCCGGGATTCCTCGTTGGCGCTGTTGCTGGCCGCCACGTCACTCCTGCCGCCGGTGCGCAACTACGGGACGCAGCTCGGCGACCTGCCGACCCGCCCCCTGGACGCGGCGGCCGTCCTGGTGATCGCCCTGGAGTGCCTGCCGCTGGCCGTCCGCCGGCGATGGCCGGCCGCCTGTCTCCTCCCGGTGACGCTGGGCTTTGCCCTCGACCAGCTCCTCGCGTACCACACGGCGGGAGGCACCGCGCTGCCCATCGCGCTCATCAGCTCGGGCGTCCACCTGGAGCGTCACCGGCGCGTCATCATGGTCCTCCTCTCGGCGGCGTACGTGCCGCTGGCGCTCGCGCTCGACCGGAGCGGCTCGCCCGAGGAGCTGGACGGCTACGTCACGTTCTTCATGGCGCTGGTCCTCGCGTGGGGAGCCGGGGCCTGGCTGCGCTCCGCCCGGGCCGCCGAGGCCGCGGCCCGCCTCCGCGTCGCCGAGGCCACCCGCGCCGCCGAACGCACCCGCATCGCCCGCGAGCTCCACGACGTCGTCACCCATCACGTGACGGCGATGGTCGTACAGGCCGAGGCGGCACGCTATCTGACCGCCGCGCCCGAGCGTCTCGACGCGGCCCTGAGCGCGGTCACCGACACCGGCCGGCGGGCCATCTCCGACCTGCGGCGCCTGCTCGACCTGCTCAACCCCGGCCACGACAGCGACGTCAGGATGCCGTCCGTCGGCGAGCTCCGCACGCTGGTGGAGCAGACGCGCCAGGCCGGGCAGCCGGTGGAGTTCACCGAGGAGGGCGAACCGGCCGAATCCAGCGGCAGCGCCGAGTTCGTCGCCTATAGGGTCGTGCAGGAATCCCTGACCAATGCCCTCAAATACGCTCATGGCAGCCGCACCGAGGTCCGGGTGCGCTATGGCGAGAAGGAGATATTCGTGGAGGTCGGCACCGGCGGCTCCGGCTCGCGAACCGGCGCCCCCGGTGGGAGCGGGCGCGGTCTCGCCGGGCTCCGCGAGCGGGTCGACGCCCTGGGCGGCGAGTTCAGCGCCGACCGGCAGGCGGGCGGCGGCTTCGTCGTACGGGCACGCATCCCCTCGGGAAGCCCGTCGTGACCGCGCCGGTCCGGGTCCTGATCTGCGACGACCAGGCGCTGATCCGCACCGGGTTCGCGACGATCATCGATGCGCAGCCCGACCTCGAAGTGGTGGGCGAGTGCGGGGACGGCCGCACCGCGGTCGACCTCGCCCGGCGGCTGAACCCGGACATCGTGGTGATGGACGTGCGCATGCCGGTGCTCGACGGCATCGAGGCGACCCGCCTGCTGGCCGGCGCGGGGGTGGAGAATCCCGTCAAGGTGCTCGTGGTGACGACGTTCAACCTGGACGAGTACGTGTACGAGGCGCTGCGGGCGGGCGCGAGCGGGTTCCTGCTCAAGGACGCCCCACCGGCGCAGCTCCTGCACGGCATCCGCACCGTCGCGACGGGCGCCGCGCTGCTGGCGCCCGAGGTGACGCGGCAGCTCGTCGGCAGGTACGCGGCGCGGATCCGTCCCGCCGAGGGCGCAGCGGACGACGTCGCGCTGACCCCGCGCGAGCTGGAGGTGCTGCGCCTCATCGCCGACGGCCTGTCCAACAGCGAGATCGCCGCGACGTTGGTCATCAGCCACGAGACCGTCAAGACGTACGTGTCGCGCATCCTCACCAAGCTCGGCCTGCGCGACCGCGTGCAGGCCGTGGTGTACGCCTACCGCCGGGGCCTGGTGACCTGAGGCGAGCTGGTGCGATCCGCCCGATAGTGCGATCTTTTGCCCGTCTGGAGTGGATATAGTGCTATCGCGTCGCCCTGGCCTGGCAGAACACCGCCTACAACCAGCCGCCGCACCCGAGCTCATGGCAGGACGCGAGCCGGTCGCGGTAGGTGATCGTGCGGCAGGAAGGACACCGGCACATGACGCAGCCTGGCGACTACGGCGTTCCCGGTTCGCTGCACCGAGTTCTGGCCGACGTGACAACCGAGCGCGTCGCCCAGGATGCGATGTGGGGGCTGCAGGAACACCCCGACGGCACCGGGCCCGCGTACGCGCCCGAGGCCGACCTCGCCAAGCGGGCCGTGGCCGACGCCGCGGCCGAAGGCCGCCTGACCTGGCGGCACATCCTGCACGAAGAGGTGCTCGAAGCGTTCGCCGAGGACGACCCCGGCCGCCTGCGCACCGAGCTCATCCAGGTCGCCGCGGTCGCGGTGAAATGGGTCCAGGCCCTCGACGCCCGCGAGAACGGTTCGTGAGCTTCGATGCCTACGCACGGCGCGTGCGTGACCGCACGCTGCCCCACCTCGAGCGATACGTCGCCCTGCGCCGCGCCGTCGGGCATCACATGCCGCTGGGACCGCATGCGCCCTGGGACTACATCACCGGCCGGCCGGCGACGTGCGTAACGACGAGGGCGCACTCGTCCGCGCCCTGGACATACTGAAAGCGAGCAAGACCCTGCCCGACGCCCATTACCGATGGCGGAGCATCGACCATTCCGGCGAGCCGGAGCCCTCCGGCCTGAACGAGTCGCCGACCTGCGCGTTCCCGGACGCGCTCGGCGACCTCGACGTTCCGGGCTCCCCCGCCCGCCGGGCCTACGGCCGTTTCCTGGCCGACAACCCCGGGTTCTTCACCCTCGTTCAGCAGCGTGTGGTGAGCTACTGGGCCTGCTATCACCGCGAGGAGTTTCCTCGCCTCGCCGACTATCCAGGACACCGGCTCGTCACCGCCATGCGTGCCCTGACCTGGCCGCGAACCGATTCGAAACACGCTGCCGAGCGAGGAGGTTTCGCGCCTCGGCGACGGGAACCTCCGCAGGGCAGTCGCAGGACATATCCCGTTCATGTCTGCGACACACGCAATTGACATGCCTTCCCGCGTGAATTTACGCTTTCCGCGAATCGATTCGACTATGTCGCCCGCGTTGAGACCACCCCTTCGCTTCACCCCGACCGCCGGACGGCGCGTTCCCCACCCCCCGTCGAAGGAGTCACGAGTGAACACCACCTCACGTTGGCGGCGCGGCCGCCGCGGCCTGGCCGCCCTGTTCTCCGCCGCGACGCTCGTCGCCGCGTCCGTCCTCACGACCGCCGCACCGGCCCAGGCCGCCGACGAGTCCATCACCGTCGACTTCTCGGTCGCGGGCGGATCCCCGACGTACCGGGCGTCGGGGTGGATCTACGGCATGACCGAGAACGCGGCCGCGCCCCCGGACACCTACTTCACCGACGTGAAGTTCCGATACATGCGCGCCGGCGGCGCCCAGCTCGACAGCCCCGGCGGCTGGGTGTCGGGCAAGTACGACCGCCGGTGGAACGCCACCCGCGCCCAGCTCCTGCGCACGCGGTCACTCGGCGGGGAGTTCGTCCTGCTCGTGCACGACCTGTGGGGAGCCGACGGCTACCCGATCTCCCGCTTCCCCGGCGACAACGGCGACTGGACCGACTACGACAACTTCCTGACCCGCCTGATCGACGACCTACGGGCGACCGGCGCCCCGGTCCAGTGGGACCTGTGGAACGAACCGAACATCACCCTGTTCTGGAACCGTCCCCAGTCGCAGTATTTCGAGATGTGGAAACGCGCCTACCAGCGCATCCGTGCCGCGTTCCCCTCCCACCTGATCGTGGGCCCCAGCCTCGCGGGTGTGCCGTCCACCGGCGGCTGGTGGACGCAGTACCTCGACTACGTCAAGGCCAACAACGTCGTTCCCGACATCGTCAGCTGGCACTCCCTGCCCGGGGACCCGGTCACCAACGTCGCGACGGCCGACACCACGCTGAACTCCCGCGGCATCGCCCACCCTCGCCCGTACCAGATCAACGAGTACGGCGCCTCCAACGAGCAGAACCCCGCCGACGGCGCCTGGTACATCGCCCGGCTGGAGCGGGCCGGGGCCGACGGCCTGCGCGCCAACTGGGCGGGCGGGAGCAACCTGCACAACGACCTGGGCAACCTCCTCGTCCACAACTCCTCCGGCCAATACCAGCCCAAGGGCGAGTGGTGGGTCTACCGGTTCTACGGCTCGCAGACCGGACAGATCGCCTCCGTCACCCCCAGCTCCAACTACGACGCCTTCGCCACCAAGGCGAGCGGGAACGCCAAGATCCTCGTCGGCGGCGGCCGCACCACCGGCAACGTCGCCGTCAACCTGCGGCGCCTGGACACCACCGGCGGCATCGTGCAGAACAACCAGGTCCGCGTCCTCGTCGAGCGCATCCCCTACAACGGCGGCGGCGCGGTCCAGGGGCCGGTCACCGTCCAGAACACCGTGGTGACCCTGTCCGGCAACGGCACGACGGTCAACCTTCCGCACACCGCCATCGACGACACCTTCACCATCACACTCCTGCCGCCCTCAAGCGGCGGCGGGTCGGCGTCGGCGTTGCGCAACGTCAACGCCGGCCGCTGCCTCGACGTGCCGAACGTGTCGCAGACGAACGGCACCCAGCTCAACCTGTGGGACTGCAACGGCCAGACCAACCAGCAGTGGACGTACACCTCCTCGCGGCAACTGCAGGTGTACGGCGCCAAGTGCCTGGACGCCGAGGGCGCCGGAACCGCGAACGGGACCAGGGCGATCATCTGGGACTGCAACGGTCAGGCCAACCAGCAGTGGAACGTCAACGCCGACGGCACCATCACCGGCGTGCAGTCCGGCCTGTGCCTGGAGGCGAGCAACTTCGGCACCTCGAACGGCACGAAGGTGCAACTGTGGTCGTGCACCGGCACGACCAGTCAGAAGTGGACCCGAAACTGATCAGGTGACCGGCGGCGCCGGCCCGCCTCGCTCGTAACCGCCATACCGGTCGGACGTGCGCCACCACACGTCCGACCGGCGTCCGGACTCGCCGGCGCGATCGCCTCCCCTGACGTCGAATCGATTCGTAGGACCGCGAAGGAGCAGATCGCGCACGTCACGGGGGTCGCGCGGATGGTGACATGCGTCGTGGTCGTCGATGCATGCGCTCGATTCGACTTACGATGTGCATGTCGGTCGGACGAGGTGAGGAGCGCCGGTGAACATCGGGGAGATCGCCAAGCGGTCGGGTGTGGCGCGCAGCACCGTCTCGTACGCCCTCAGTGGCAAGCGGCCCGTGTCGGAGGAGACGCGCCGGCGCATCCAGGCGGTCATCGACGAGCTGGGCTACCGGCCCAACGCCGCCGCCAAGGCGCTCAAGGAGGGCAGGACCCACACCATCGGCCTGGTCATCCCACCCGCCAGCCGGCGCCTTACCGACATGCAGCTCGGGTTCGTGGCCAGCGTCGTCGACGCGGCCGCCCACGCCGACCTGGACGTCCTTTTGTCACCGTCCGGGGGCGAGCACGACCGGTCGTTCGAGCGCGTGGTCGGCGGCAGACGCGTTGACGGGGTCATCGTCATGGAGATACGGCTGGAGGACGACCGGGTGACGCGCCTGCGGCAGGCCGGGCTGCCCTTCGTCGGCATCGGCCGCACCTGCCGGCCGGAGGAGATGTCCTGGGTGGACATCGACTACGAGAAGCTGATCGCCAACTGCGTGCACCACCTGGCCGACCTCGGTCATCGCCGCATCGCCCTGGTCAACCGCTCCGAGGAGCTGGTGGCGGCCGGATACGGTCCCGGCCACCGCGCCCAGGCCGGTTTCGCCCGCGCGATGACGGAGCGGGGTCTCGACGGGGTGCAGACCTGCTGCGCCGACGACGCCCAATCGGGGGTGTCCTGCGTCGAGCGGCTCCTCGGCGAGCATCCCGATCTGACCGCGATCGCCACCATCAACGAGGCCGCCACCCCCGGGATGTACCACGCGCTGGCCCAGGCGGGCTTGGTCGTGCCTCGCGACTTCTCCATCGCCGGCGTCGCGGCGCGGCACTGGGCGGAGAACCTGCATCCTCCGCTCACGGCCGCCGACGTCCCCGCGGACGAGCTCGGCGCCCGCGCCGTCGACATGCTCATCCGGCTGATCGCCGACCCCGCCACCCCGCACGGTCATCTCCTGGTCGCACCGCCCATCTCCCTGCGGGGCACGACCGGCCCCGCCCGCGCGCGCCGTCACCGTTCCTGACGACCGTACGCGGGCCGGCGCATAACCGCTCCGTCGAAGTCGTGAAATTTTCACCCGTGGCCGCCTGCGGTTACCGGGCCCGCTGTCGTCGCGGCAGATGAGGCGCACCGGCAGACCGGGGAGGCCGGCCCGGGCCGGGCGGGAGCCTTGACGGGGCGTCGGCCGTCGTATTTGCTCCGCCGCACCACCACCTAATCACCACACAGAGAGGACCCGTCCTGTAGGCGCAAATGTTAGCGCTAACAAAACGCCTGATCGTCGTCCCTCCCGCACTACCCCAGGAGCATTCATGAAGATCGAATCCCTTCTGCGCCTGGTCGGCGCCGCAATCACCCCTCGCAACATGCTCGGCGGACACGCGGCGGCGACCGCGCGTACGTGGAGACGCTTGTCGGCCGCGGCGCTGCTGGCCGTGGTCGTGGCGATTGCGGGCACGCTGACGAGCCCGGGGGTCGCCGTCGCGGAGTCGAACGGCGGGGTGCGGGTGATGCCGCTGGGCGACTCGATCACCGAGGGCACGCAGGTGCCCGGCGGCTACCGGATCGGGTTGTGGTCGCGTCTTGCCTCGGGCCGCTACACGATCGACTTCGTCGGGTCGCAGTACAACGGACCGGGCAGCCTGGGCGACCACGACCACGAGGGACACCCGGGGTGGCGGATCGACCAGATCGACGCGAACATCACCGGCTGGCTGCGCAACTACACGCCGCGCACGGTGCTGTTGCACATCGGCACCAACGACGTGCTGCAGAACTACAACGTGTCCGGCGCACCGCAGCGGCTGTCCACGCTGATCGACCACATCACCGCGGCGGCGCCGGACGCCGAGGTGTTCGTCGCGACCATCATCCCGCTGTCGAACTCCGGGCAGGAGGCCGCCGCCCGCACCTTCAACTCGGCGATCCCCGGCATCGTGCAGTCCAAGGCGAACAGCGGCAAGCACGTCCACCTGGTCGACATGCACAGCAAGCTGACCACCGGCGACCTCATCGACGGCATCCACCCCACCGCCAACGGCTACGACAAGATGGCCGCCGCATGGTACGCCGCGCTGCAGTCGGTCTCCGGCAGCATCGGCCAGCCCGGCGGCACTCCCAGCCCGACGCCGACCGCCTCCACGAGCGCCATCCGCGGCGTGGGGTCGGGCCGCTGCCTGGACGTCACCGGCGTCTCCCAGGCGAACGGCGCCCAGGTGCAGATCTGGGACTGCAACGGACAGAGCAACCAGCAGTGGACCGTGACGAGTGCCGGTGAGCTGCGGGTCTACGGCGGCAAGTGCCTCGACGCGTACGGCGCCGGCACGGCCGACGGCACCAGCGTGATCATCTGGGACTGCAACGGCCAGAACAACCAGCAGTGGCGCCTCAACTCCGACGGCTCCATCACCGCCGTCGGCGCCAACAAGTGCCTCGACGTCCCCAACTACTCGACCGCCAACGGCGTCAAGCTCCAGATCTGGTCGTGCAACGGCCAGGCCAACCAGCGCTGGACCCGCGTCTGACGGTGGTGTCCCGCCTTCGCCGTGGCGACCGCGGCGAAGGCGGGACACCACGGCCGTGCCCGTCACGGAGTCTGCCGGACGGCTCACCCCCGACCCCCACTGACGAGGAAACGACGAGGAGACACG
>NZ_VIRM01000002.1 GCF_006874475.1 Microbispora hainanensis | reverse complement strand
CCCTTCGCTCGAGGGGAATTCGCACAAAGGACGCTCCGCCGTGTCCGTCTAGCAGACGTACTGCCAGTATGTGCAGTAACTGCCGCCGGGGATCCCCGACCCCGTGCAGCAGTAGCGCTGGACGCAGCCTGTGCCCTCGTACCAGCAGTTGACGGCCTCCGCGCGGGTGGCCGGGACCAGCCGGGCGACCATCCGGTCGGCCAGCCGCTGAATCGTCCGTGTCATTCAGTTCCTCCTTGTGAAGGACTTCCTTTCGGTGCCCGACATTAGGAGCGGCCTCGATCGCGGACATACCGCCGGGATACACGAATTCCTGTATCGCCGGGTTCACGCGTTCAACCGCCGGATCACGACACCGGTGATCCTGCTTTCCGGGAGCAGCCCCCACTGCCGGGAGTCGGTGCTGCGCGAGGGGTTGTCCCCGAGCACGAGCAGCCGCCCCGGCGGCACCCGGGTCTCCCCCAGCGCCTCGAATCCCGGGGGGACCGGGTCCCCGGCCACGGCCGCGGCCCGCTTGATCACCAGGTTGGTGCCGCCGTCGAGCGTGACCCCCTGCCCCGGGCCCACGCGGGAGATGACCACGATGTCCCCGCGCCGGACGCGCCCCCGGGACGGGCCGGGCCGCCCCGGCCGTAACGTGCGTACGAGGACCCGGTCGCCGGACCGCAGGCCGGGCTCCATGCTCTCCCCGTGCACCTCGACGACGCGCAGCGTCCGCCTGGCCGCCATCGCGGCGCCGCCGCCGAGCGCCGATGCGAGCAGGACGAGCAGGACGGGTGTCATCGTGCCCCCGAGAGCCGGTCGTGCGGGGCGCCGGCGGCGCGGTCCTCCCGCTGCCGATATCCCTCGGCCTGCAGGGCGAACAGGCGGGCGTAGATCCCGCCGCACGCGAGCAGCTCGGTGTGCGTGCCGCGCTCGGCGACCTGTCCGCCGTCCAGGACCACGATGTGGTCGGCGTCGCGCACCGCGCCGAGCCGGTGGCTGATCAACAGGCTGGTACGGCCGCGTCGGTGCTCCCTCAGGCCCTGGTGGATCTCGTGCTCCGCCTCGGCGTCGAGGCCCGAGCCGGGCTCGTCCAGGATCAGCAGATCCCTCTCACCCCGCAGGTAGGCGCGGGCGAGGGCGACCCGCTGCCACTGGCCGCCCGACAGATGGACTCCCACATCCGTGGGACCGTCCTCCGAGGGGTTCGCGGGGCCGGCGAAGACGCGGGACAGCATCGTGTCGTACCCCCGGGGCAGGCGGCTCACGACGTCGTGCACGCCCGCCCGCCGCGCCGCCGCCTCGATCCTCCCCCGGTCGTCCAGAGCGGCGAGGTCGCCCAGGCCGATGTTCTCGGCCGCGGTCATGTCATATTCCATGTAGTCCTGGAACACCGCCCCGATCCGCGCCCGCAGTTCCGCCGGGTCCATCTCCCTGAGGTCGATCCCGTCCCAGAGGATCGAGCCGCGTTCCGGGTCGTACATGCGGCACAGGAGCTTGACCAGCGTGCTCTTGCCCGCGCCGTTCCTGCCTACGAGCGCCACCGCGCTGCCGTACGGGATGGCCAGGCTGAGGCCGCGCAGGGCCCAGGGGTGGCCGGGCGAGTAGCGGAACCACACGTCGTTCAGCTCGATCCCCCGGCGCAGCGGACCGGCCCGCCGGGGCCGGGCCGGGACCGGCAGGTCCGGCTCGGCGTCCAGGACGGCGAGGTAGTGACCGAACAGCAGCACCTGCTGGTGCACGGTGACGAGTTCGACGACGAGACCGCTCGCCGCGGCCTGGACTCCGGCGACGGCGGCCACGAACAGTGCCACGTCGCCGATCGCGCCCGTGCCGTTCGCCGCGGACACGAGAACCCACAGCAGGCCGCCCCCGGCCGCGAGCGCGGCCGCCGTCCCCGTGACGGCCTGGACGCCCAGCTCGCGCCGGTCGGTGCGGCTCCGCTCGGCGTTCGCGGCCCGCCGGTGGGCGTTCATGAGCCCGCGCAGGTGCGCCCCGATGCCGAAGAGCCTCAGCTCCTTGGCCGCCTGGACGTTGACGAGAAGCTCTCCGAAGAAGAGCTCGCGGCGCTCGACCGGGCCGATGCCCCACAGCATCGCGGCCCGCCGCCGCGACAGCCAGAGCTCGGCGGCCAGGGACGGCACCGCGGCGCCGAGCACGAGGGCGGCCATCCACGGGCTGATCGTCACGAGGGAGACGAGGAAGCCGGCGCCCGTCATCGCCGTCCTGGCGGTGCCCAGGGCGGCGGAGACCACCATGCCGGGGGTCGCCCCGCCGTACTGCTGGGCCATGCGGATCCGGTCGTGGAACGCGGGGTCCTCGAACCTGGCCAGGCCGACGAACCGCTCGGTGGCCCGGAAGAGACGGTCCTGGGCGACGAGGCCGATCCTGCGCCCGCTCTCGTCCCTGACGTACTGGACGATCTGCGGCCCGATCGCCGTCAGCACCCCGCACCCGGCGAGCACCGCGCCCAGTGTCGCCGTCACGCCGGCCCCGGGCCGGCCGGCGGCGATCTCGTCGAGGACCAGCTTGGTGCACCAGGCGATCGTCACCGGCAGGACGGCCATGAGCGTGCTGAGGACGGCGAAGGCGATGGTCAGCCCCCTGCCCGCCCGCCAGGCCATGCCGAGGGCGGTGACCACCGCCCGCGCTCGGGCCGTCACGCGTGTGCGGGGATCTTGCCGAGGTCCTCCAGAGTGGTGCCGCTGGCGACGACCCTCCCGTGCTCGTCGACCAGGGCGAGGGACGGGAAGCCGCGCACCTGCAACGCCTTCGTCAGGCCGGTGCCGAACTCCTCGATCAGCACCAGGGCGACCGGCTCCAGCGCCCGCCGCTCCTCGGCCATCTCCTCCTCCGCACCGACGAGCACGGCCAGCACGTTGCCGCGTCCCCCGGGGAACGACCGGGCGTGCTCCGCGAACTGCGGCAGGCGTTCATGGCAGGCCGGGCAGTCGGGCGAGAAGACGCCGACGAGGACGGTCCCGGTCAGCGTCTCGTCCGAGACGTGGACGCCGTCGGTGCTCACCGCGGAGAAACCGCCGATCGCCGCCCCGGGTGGGAGCACGAGGGACGGGACCCCCGGCGGGCGCGCCGACAGCATCTCCTCGTGCGCCCGCAACCGCCGGATCACCCCGACCGTCAGTACCAGGTCGATCAGGCACAGGACGCCGACGCCCAGGACGAGCGCTGTCAGGAACGGCATGAGGAACCACCTTCGTCAGGGTGAACTGGTGAACAGACCGGCGATCTCGCCGATCGCGGACAGCAGGACCGCCGCGGCCCCGGCCGCCAGGGCGACCGCGGCGAAGCCGGCCGGCCCGAGGCCCGCGAGGACGGTCCCGGCTCCGGCCTGTACGGCTCCCGCCATCGCGGCGGCAAGGAGTACGGCGTTGCGCGCGAGATGTCCGGGGCCCACAGGAACCGCGGAGGCGCCGAAGCAGCGGCAGGGGACCCGCCTGCCGCGCCGCAGGGCGACGGCGATGGCCACGGTGAAGGCCACGAGCAGCCCGAGCGCGAGGCAGAAGCCGGCGAGCACGGTGGGAGGCCAGGCCAGCAGCGGCGCGACGGCGGCCTCGGCGGTGACGACGAGCGCCGCGACGGGCCGGGCCGGCAGCCGCACGAGGACGCGGGTGGCCGCCGTGAACTCCTCGTACGCCGCCCGCCCGCGCAGCTTGCTCACGGCCGACATGAGGAAGACGATCCCCGTGAGCAGCCGGCAGAAGGCGAAGAGATAGGCCACGGGCGTCCTCATCCCCGGTCGGGCGGGCGGGTCGCCACCACGCTAGGAACAGCCGCGGGACGCCGGATATATACCGGCTACACGCCGCGATGTATCAGGCCGAAACACCCCTGCCTGCACGGCCATTTGGCCGGTGTGACGCGGGGACTGCACAATGGACGACGTTTCGCGCCGGCGAGAAATCCGAGCAGTGTGAGAAACGTCCCCGGAAACGCGGCGTCGGGCGACCGAAAGGCGACGATGAAGGCATTCCTGATTTCCCTGTGCGTCGCCATGCTGGGCGCGGTGGTCGCGGTTTTCCTGCTGTTGTGGAACCCGGCGGGCGGCGGTGCTGATGAGAAGCCCGTGGCAGCGGTTTCCACCTCCGCGGGCTCCGCTTCCCCCGCCGCCGGGAAAAGCGTGCTGCTGAATGCCGACGGCGGCGTCATCGAGGAGTTCTCCGGCGACTGCACGCAGAGCGGATATCCCTATCTCTGCCGGCAGGTCAGAGAGCGGCTTCTCGCCGAGGACCCGCGACTGCTCACCCGTGGCGGGTTGACGATCCGGACGACCATCGACCAGCGGCTCCAGCGGGCGGCGCAACAGGCCGTCGACGCGTACGTCCACCGCGACGACCCGCAGATCGCCACGCAGGTCCTGATCGTCCCGGGCGAAGGGACCGTCAGGGCGATGGCCACCAGCCGTGATCCCGACGGCGAGCGGGGCCTCATGCAGGGCACGACGGCGATGCCGTACGCCCTGGCCGCCGCGCTCGCCGCCGGTTGGCGATACGACGACGGCTTCTTCGTCGGAGACGCGTACCGCGCCCCGAGGTTCTCGACGTTCAAGGACTGCGCGGGCCGGCCCGTCGGGGATCCATCCCACAGCATCCGTAACCGGAAGAAGGGCGGAGCCCGGTTCGTCACCCTGCGGGCGGGCACCCGGGACGCGGTGAACACCTTCTTCATGCAACTGCAGGAGAAGGTGGGCCTGTGCGAGACCGTCGAGACGGCCCGGCGGCTCGGGCTCAAGAGCTTCGACGGAAAGCCGCTCCAGGAGTTCGAGACCCTCCCGCTGGGCATAACCCAGGCCGATCCCGTCTCGGTGGCCACCTCGTACGCGAGCCTCGCCGCCCGCGGCCGCTTCTGCGAGCCGAGGGTGATCACGGAGATCCGCGACGGCTCGGGTGCCGTGCGCCCCTTCCCGCCGAACTGCACGCAGGTCCTGGACCCGGCGGTCGCCGACGCGGTCACCGGCGTGCTGAAGGACGTTCTGGCCGAGAGCGCGCTCAAGGGCATCGGCCGCGAGGCGGCGGGCATGCCCGGCGACGGCGACACCTTCCGCACCGCCTGGTACGCCGGTTACACCCCCGGCCTGGCCTCCGCCGTCAGCCTCGGTGACTTCAGTGACCCACTGCGGCATCCGATGGTGGACGTCACCATCGGGAGCCGCCGCTACGCGCAGGTGGACGGCACGTCGATTCCCGGCCTGATCTGGAAGAAGACCATGACCGAGGCGGTGCGGGGGACGCAGGAGACCCGCTTCACCCCGCCGGACACCGAGCGCTTCGGCGGCTGCCGCGACTCCTGCCCGCCGCCCTGACCGCCGTCCCCGGCGACAGTGAGCGGGGCGTTCGGCCCTCAGCCTCGCATGTTCTCGTCGCTCAGCTCGTCGAGCGGGGTGAGCGTGGCCGAGGCCTCGTCGTGATCCATGCCGGTCGCCTGGAGCAGGTCGACGGCGATGGAGCGCAACTGCGCGATGATGACGTTCGCCGAGAAGCCGAGGTTCTTGGGCCGCTCCCGCGCGGCGACGGCGAGCAGCGCCTGCCTCGCCAGCGTCGGCTCGCGCCCGGCCCCGAGTTCGAGCTGGAGCAGCAGCGCCGCCTCCGAGACCTCGCGCAGCAACTCGGCCAGCGCGACCGGCGGCGGCATGGGCTCCCCCATCGCCGCCAGCGTGCGGCGGACCAGCACCCGCGCGTTGCGCAGCGCGAGGTCCACCGGCAGAGCGGCGGTCTGATACCGGGCCAGCCTGGCCCGGTGATGCCAGCGCAGCGGCGAGATCCTGATGATCTCCTTGCTGTTGTCCAGCGCCGCCGTGAACTCCTCGACCGCGGTCTGGGTCCTGCGTCCGCACTCCAGCGCCTCGGCGGCGAGATCGGCGTCGCCCTTCTCGATCGCCTCCGCCGCCTGTTCGAGCATGGTGGAGAACGCGTCGAGCACGCCGGACAGATGTCTGCCCGCGATGGTGAGCGGGCTGGCGGGCAGCAGGGCGACCGCGGCGATGCCGACGACGCCGCCGGTGAGCGCGTCCACCATCCGGTCCAGCCCGCCGCCGTCCGTGCCCGGCACCAGCATGGCGACCAGCACCGCCGACGACCCGGCCTGCGACACGAACAGCTCGCTGCTGTTCAGCAGCCACGCGACGGTCATGGCCAGCGCGATCACGAACGCGAGCTGCCAGGGGCCCGAGCCGATCCACGACACCAGCAGGTCGCCGACGCCGACCCCCAGACTGACGCCGATCACCAGCTCGGCCAGTCTGCGCAGCCGCCGGCCGAACCCGATGCCCACGCAGATCATCACGGAGACGGGCGCGAAGAGGGGGTTGGGGTGGCCGAGCAGGTGAACGGCGACGAGCCAGGCCAGCGCGGCGCCCACGGCACACTGCGCGATGGAAGGCCCGATCAGACCGAACGTGCCCAGCCGTTTCCTCCATTGATCAACGAGCCACGCGCGCACCCCTCCACAATCGCGGATCTTTATGACAGTGGGATCACATTTGCCCCGAAATCCTCTGGTTCGAGCCGTTCGCCGTACGAGGCCGGCGGCGGCGTCGCCAAGACCTCTCTAGTTGATCCGGAAGACGGGGAAGCCCGGAGCGATCTCCCGCACCTGCTCCTCGGACGCGTTCGCATTGAGTCCCTCGAAGAACCTTCCGACCTCCCAGCCCCAGCGCTTCAGGTACGCCCGGAGAACGGCCGGCTTCTCCTCATCGGAGAGCTCGGTGGCGGTGAACGCTTCGATGCGGCGGCCCACGCGCAGCTCACCGTTCCCCGCGACGCGCAGGTTGCGGACCCACTGAGTGATGCCCCGGGGTGCGACCAGATAGCGAGTGCCGTTCAGGGTCAGCACGTTCACCGGTGTGGTGCGCCATTCGCCGCTGGACCGGCCGCGGACGTACAGGATCCGGGATCCCCAGATGCTGATCCCGAGCCGGGTCAGCCCTGCGACCGTCCGGTTGAAGAGGTGATCCATGCGGGTCGGTTCGATGTAGCGGGACATGGTCGACTCCTCGGCAACTCACTTCGAGAGCACTGCTCTCACCTTGGGGCAAGCATGCTCGGAGACACGCTCACAGTCAAGAGCAGTGCTCTCTAACTTGTACGCCGATCTCGCCGAAGACGTGGAAAACCCCGCCTCCAACCACGGGAGACGGGGTTTTCGCTGCTCAGGGCTGCCAGGGAGGCGGGGTGGGCTGCCCGCCGGAGGCTAGACGCCGGCGTGCCGGAAGCGGGCCTCCCTGATGTCGGCCTCGTGCCGCACCGCCCAGTCGGCCAGCGCGGACACGGGCTCCAGCAGGGTGCGGCCGAGAGGGGTCAGGCTGTACTCGACTCCGGGAGGCACGGTCGGGTGCACCTCGCGGCGCACCAGGCCGTCGGTCTCCAGGGCGCGCAGCGTACGGGTGAGCATGCGCTGGCTGATGCCCTCGATCGCGCGGTGCAGCTCGTTGTAGCGATGGGGCCGGCCGCCGAGCAGGATCAGCAGCAGCATGCTCCATTTGTCGCCCAGCCGCCGGAACAGCTCCCCCACCGGGCAGGCTTCGAGCTCGTCGATCGGCACGGGACGGGGAAGCTCGTGGGCGAGTACGGAGGGAACACCAGTGTGCGTACCGGACATGAAACTGCCTTCTTTCCGCCTCTGACGTCGCAGCCCGACGATTGGACCAGCCGATCACCAGCCTATGGAGGATTCCGTGCCGGGCCGACGACACAAGACCGTCATCATCAGCGGGGGAACCGACGGCATGGGGCGGGCGACCGCCCTGGAACGGCTCGCGAGGGGCGATCGCGTGACGGTGATCGGCAGCAGCGAGGCCAAGGGCCGTGCGCTGCTGTCCGACGCGGCGAACCCGAACCTGCGGTTCGTACGGGCGGACCTTTCCTCGATCGCGGAGGTCGAGCGGGTTGTCGCCGACGTGGCCGAGCACCACGACTCGGTCGACGCGCTGGCGTTGTTCGCCAACCGGATCAGCTCCAAGCGCAGGGAGACGGCCGACGGGCTGGAGTACACCTTCGCTCTGTACTACCTGAGCCGATACCTGCTCGGGAGCCGCCTGCGGTCGCTGCTGAACGCCGCCCCCGACCCGGTGGTCGTCAACGTCGCCGGGGTCGGCGTCACCGCGGGCCGGATCGTGTGGGAGGACCCCCAGTTGACGCGCCGATATGGCCAGGTGCTCGCACAGCTTCAGGCGGGACGCGCCAACGACCTGCTCGGCGTCGCGTTCGCCGCCCAGCCCGAGAACCGGGCGCGCTACGTCCTCTACCACCCCGGTTTCACCCGCAGCGGGGTGAGCGGCCACCGGAACCCATTGGTCCGCGGAGCCATCAAGGTGCTCGCGGCGTTCCTCGCGCACCCGGTGGCCGAGTCGATCCGTCCGATCATCGAGTGGATCGACCATCCACCGGCCGGCGCGCTCACCGCGGTCGACCGCGGCAAGCCGGTCGACCACTCGCTGAAGACGCTCGATCCCGGCAACGCCGAGCGCCTGCTCGCCTACACCGAGGACCTGCTCGGCCGCCTCCGGGCGGACGCCTGACCCGGCAGCGAACCCCGCCTGCCCGGTACGGCAGACGGGGTTCGCACGACAGGGGCTACTTGAGGAGCTGGCGGGCCATGACCATGCGCTGGATCTGGTTGGTGCCCTCGTAGATCTGGGTGATCTTGGCGTCGCGCATCATCCGCTCGACCGGGAAGTCCCGCGTGTAGCCGTACCCGCCGAGGAGCTGGACGGCGTCGACGGTGATCTCCATGGCGGCGTCGGAGGCGGCGCACTTGGCGGCGCTGGAGAAGAACGTGAGGTCCTTGACCGGGGTGCCGTTCACGGCCAGCTCCGACTTCGCGGCGGCGGCGTAGGTGAGCTGGCGGGCGGCCTCCAGCTTCATCGCCATGTCGGCGAGCATGAACTGCAGGCCCTGGAAGTCGGCGATCGGCTTGCCGAACTGCTTGCGCTCCTTGACGTACCCGAGCGCGTAGTCGAGCGCGCCCTGCGCGATGCCGAGCGCCTGGGCGGCGATCGTGACGCGGGTGTGGTCGAGCGTGGCCAGGGCGGTCTTGAAGCCGGTGCCCGGCTCGCCGATCATCCGCGACGCCGGGATGCGGACGTTCTCCAGGATGACCTGGCGGGTGGGCGAGCCCTTGATGCCGAGCTTCTTCTCCTTGGGCCCGAACGAGACGCCCTCGTCGTCCTTCTCCACCACGAACGCCGAGATGCCGCGGGCGCCCGCCGAGGGGTCGGTCACGGCCATGACCGTGTAGAACTCCGACACGCCCGCGTTGGTGATCCACATCTTGGTGCCGTTGAGCACGTAGTGGTCGCCGTCGCGCTCGGCCCTGGTCTTCATCGAGGCGGCGTCGGAGCCGGCCTCCGGCTCCGACAGGGCATAGGAGAACATGGCCTCACCACGGGCGACCGGCGTGAGGTAGCGCTGCTTGAGCTCCTCGGAGGCCGACAGCAGCAGCGGCACGGTGCCGAGCTTGTTGACGGCCGGGATCAGCGAGGACGAGGCGCACGCGCGGGCGACCTCCTCGATCACGATCACGGTGGCGAGCGCGTCGGCGCCCGCGCCGCCGTACGCCTCGGGGATGTGGACGGCGTGCAGGTCGGCCGCGACGAGGTCCTTGTAGACCTCCCAGGGGAACTCCTCGTTCTCGTCGGCCGCCGCGGCACGCGGGGCGATCTTCTCGTCGGCGATGGCCCGGACCGTCTCGCGGAGCATCTCGTGCTCCTCAGCGGGGGCGTAGAGAGGGAAGCTCATAGCGCCGATACTAGGACGTCCGACTAGAAAGTTACCAGTCAGTACGGATGCCTCCCTGACCGAACCTCTTGACAACGGTGAGGAACCGCTTGCCTGACGTCGACCGGGCGGGCCGAGAGCCGTACCGTGGGGGCCAGGCGCCGGTTTGCCCAGGTGGTTCAGCGGGCAGTTGACTGGCCCGGTACCATGCCAGATCACAAAGAGTCGGTAAGAGGGGAGCATGCCGTGCCGTACCGCCTCACTGTGCTGGGGACCGGATACCTGGGTGCAACGCACGCGGCGTGCATGGCCGAACTGGGCTTCGAAGTGCTCGGTCTGGACGTGGACCAGAGCAAGATCGAACGGCTGCAGCGCGGCGAGCTGCCGATTCACGAGCCCGGTCTGGAAGAGCTCCTCCGCCGCAATCTCGACTCGGGCAGGCTGCGCTTCACCACCTCCTACGAGGAGGTGGCGAAGTTCGGCGACGTCCACTTCATCTGCGTGGGCACGCCCCAGAAGAAGGGCGAGCAGGCCGCCGACGTCTCCTTCCTCGACGCGGTCGTCGAGTCGCTGGCCCCGCACCTCGACCGTGAGTGCCTGGTCGTGGGCAAGTCCACGGTGCCGGTCGGCACCGCCGAGCGCCTCGCCGACAAGCTCGTACGGCTCTCGCCCGCCGGGATGCAGGTCGAGCTGGCCTGGAACCCCGAGTTCCTGCGTGAGGGCTTCGCCGTGCAGGACACGCTCCGCCCCGACCGGATCGTGCTCGGTGTCGCCTCCGAGCGGGCCGAGAAGGTGCTGCGGGACGTCTACACACCCCTGGGCGAGGTCCCGATCGTGGTGACCGACTTCCCCACGGCCGAGCTGGTGAAGACGGCCGCGAACGCGTTCCTGGCCACGAAGATCTCGTTCATCAACGCCATGGCCGAGCTCTGCGAGGCCGCCGGCGGCGACGTCACCCAGCTGTCGCAGGCGCTGTCGTACGACGAGCGGATCGGCGGCCGATACCTCAACCCCGGCCTCGGCTTCGGCGGCGGCTGCCTGCCGAAGGACATCCGGGCGTTCACGGCCAGGGCCGACGAGCTCGGCGCCTCCCAGGCGCTCGCCTTCCTCCGCGAGGTCGACCAGATCAACCTGCGCCGCCGTACGCGGACGGTCGACCTCACCCGCGACATCCTGGGCGGGACGTTCGACGGCCGCAGGGTGGCGGTGCTGGGCGCGGCGTTCAAACCCAACTCCGACGACATCCGCGACTCGCCGGCCCTGGACGTGGCCCTGAAGATCGCCGAGCAGGGCGGGCAGGTCAGGGTCTACGACCCGGTCGCCCTGTCGAACGCGCGGGCGGCCCATCCCCACCTCGGGTACGCCGAGTCGGCCATGGAGGCCGCCCAGGAGGCCGAGGTCGTGCTGCTGCTCACCGAGTGGCAGGAGTTCGTGACCCTCGACCCCGAGGAGCTGGGCGCGGTCGTCGCCGGCCGCACGATCGTCGACGGCCGCAACGCACTCGACGCGGACACCTGGCGCGAGGCCGGCTGGGACTACCGCGCTCTCGGCCGCCCCTGATCCCCCCGCCGGCCCCGCGGGCCGGGCCTCACTGCGCCCCTCACTGCGCCCTCAGGCGGACGAGGGGCAGGAAGATGTCGTCGACGATCTCGGCGATGGCGTCCTCGGAGACCGGCCGCCCGGTCATCAGGAGCTCGTGACGGACGAGGTCGATCGGCAGAGCCACCAGCCGCGGGGTGAGGCGCCGCGGGTCGATCTCCCCGCGCGCCGCGGCGCGGTCGAGGATCTGCCCCATCAGATCGGGTCCCCCGCGCTCCGCCAGGAGCCGCTCCCGCAGGTCGGCCATCGTGGAGCCGGTCTCCGCGAAGAACTCGCTCATCTGCATGCTCATCACCACCGCCAGCTCGCCGCGCCGCTCCGACATCCACCGCAGCAGGGCCACGAGGTCGTCGCGGAGAGATCCGGTGTCGGGCACCGAGAGCCGGTTCTTCCGGCCGTAGTGCATGATCGCGGCCACCGCCAGATCCGCCCGGCTCGCCCAGCGGCGGTAGACGACCGGCCGGCTGGTCTGGGCACGTGCGGCCACCGCCTCGAACGTGAAGCCGCCATAGCCGACGCTGGCCAGCTCGTCCCATGCGGCGTCCAGCAACGCCTCCTCCAGCTCGGCTCCGCGCCGCCTGCTTGCGGTCTTCTCTGACACGTCTCCCTCTCAAGATACACGCGTGCATCTTATTGACGGAACGGCGTCGAGCGGATTAGATACACGAGTGCATCTAATCTTGCTCCGGAGGTCACCATGAGCACCGTAAGTCCGCCCGCTTCCCGGGAACGCCTCGATCCGGGATTCGTACGGCTCTCGCTCGTCATGCTGACCGGCACCCTCGCCGTCGTCTTCGACACGACGATCGTCAACATCGCACTGGACACCCTGGGACGGCAACTGCACGTGCCGGTCTCGACCATCCAGTGGATCACCACCGGCTACCTGCTCGCCCTCGGCATGGCGGTGCCGACGACGAACTGGCTGACCGGCCGCTTCGGCGGCAAGAACGTCTGGCTGGCCGCGCTGGCGATCTTCCTGGCCGGATCCGTCGGCGCGAGCCTCGCGCCGGACGCGGCGACGCTGATCGCCTTCCGCGTGGTGCAGGGCGCGGGCGGCGGTCTCATGCTGCCCGTCATGCAGACGCTCCTGGTGCAGGCCGCGGGCGGACGGTCGCTCGGCCGCGCCACGGCGATCATCGGCCTGCCCGCCCTGCTGGGCCCGGTGCTCGGCCCGGTCGTCGGCGGCCTGATCGTCCAGCACCTCTCCTGGCGCTGGATCTTCTGGATCAATGTGCCGTTCTGCCTGGCCGGGCTCGCGCTGGCCTGGCGCTTCATGCCCGCGGGCGAACGCGACCGCGAGGCGCCGCTCGACTGGATCGGCCTGATCCTGCTGTGCCCCGGCATCGCCGGGATCATCTTCGGGCTCTCCCGGGTCGGGGCCGGCGGCGGCTTCGGCCAAGCCGACGTGCTGCTGCCGCTCATCGCGGGCGCCGCGCTCATCGCCGCCTTCACCGTACGCGCGCTCAGGACGGACACGCCGCTCGTCGACCTGCGGCTGCTGCGCAGCCCCTCGTTCAGTGCGGCGAACGCGCTGATGTTCCTGTCGGGCTTCGTCCTCTACGGCGCGATGCTGCTGATCCCGCTCTTCTATCAGCAGGTGGGCGGCAGGGACGCGTTCACGGCCGGCCTCCTGCTCGCCCCGCAGGGCATCGGCGTGATGCTGAGCAGGGGCCTCGCCGGCACGCTCACCGACCGCGTGGGCGCGCGCCCGGTCACCGCCGTCGGCCTGGTGATCACCGCGCTGGGGACGCTGCCGTTCGCCTGGGCCGGGCAGCACACCGCGACGTGGTCGCTCGTCGCCGCGCTCGTCGTACGCGGCATCGGCCTCGGCGCCGTGACGATCCCCGTCATGAGCAGCGCGTACGAGGGGCTCGCCCGCGACGAGGTGCCGCATGCGAGCGTGATCACGAGGACCGCGCAGCAGGTCGGCGGCTCGTTCGGCACCGCCGTGCTGGCCGTGGTCCTCGACAGCGCGCTCGCCCGGCATCACGGCGGCCCCGCGGACGCCGCGGCGGCCTTCGAGCACACGTTCTGGTGGTCGCTCGCCTTCACCGTGCTCGCACTGGTCGTGTCCGCGTGGCTGCCCTCCCGGCTCACCCGCCGCCCGGCGGGTGGCTGAATGAGCCGGGCTCACCGATGCCGGGCCTACTGGCCGAGCTGGGCCGCCTCGGCGCGCAGCCGCTCGCCCTTGGCGTGCGCCTGGTCCCGCAGGGCGGCCTGGAACTCCTCCATCCGCCGCCGCAGCCCCTCGTCCGACGCCGCGAGGATCCGTACGGCGAGCAGCCCCGCGTTGCGGGCCCCGCCGACGGCCACGGTCGCCACCGGCACACCGGCCGGCATCTGGACGATCGACAGCAGCGAGTCCATGCCGTCGAGATATTTGAGCGGCACCGGGACGCCGATCACGGGCAGCGGGGTGACCGAGGCCAGCATGCCCGGCAGGTGGGCCGCGCCGCCCGCGCCCGCGATGATCACCTTCAGCCCGCGCCCGGCGGCGCGGGAGCCATACTCGATCATCTCCGCGGGCATGCGGTGCGCCGACACCACGTCGGCCTCGAAGGACACGCCGAACTCGGCGACGGCCTCGGCGGCCTGGCGCATCACCGGCCAGTCCGAGTCGCTCCCCATGACGATCCCGACGTCAGGCATCCACAGGTCCCTTCAGGCAGGTGACGGCGTGGTGGGCGCGGGCCCGCACCTCGTCGAGGTCGGTGCCGAGGGCGGTGACGTGCCCGATCTTGCGGCCGGGCCGGACTTCCTTGCCGTAGAAGTGAATCTTGATGCCCGGGTCGTTGGCCATCACGTGCTCATAGCGCGAGTAGACACCGGGGTCGGGCCCGCCGAGCAGGTTGGCCATGACGACGACCGGCGCGGTCATCGACGGCGACCCGAGCGGCAGGTTGAGCACGGCCCGCAGGTGCTGCTCGAACTGCGAGGTGCGGGCGCCCTCGATCGTCCAGTGGCCGCTGTTGTGCGGACGCATGGCCAGCTCGTTGACCACGAGCCCCGACTTCGTGACGAACATCTCGACCGCGAGGAGCCCGGTCACGCCGAGGTCGCGGGCGATCGTGAGCGCGACCCGCTGGGCGTGCGCCGCCTCCTCCTCACCCAGGTTCGGCGCGGGCGCGATCACCTCGACGCAGATGCCGTCCTGCTGCACGGTCTCGACCACGGGATAGCTGACGCCCTGGCCGTGCGCGGACCGGGCGACCAGCACGGCGACCTCCCGCTCGAACGGGACGAACGCCTCGGCCATCAGGGCCACGCCGGTGGCGAGCACCTCGCGCGCCTCGTCGGGCGACTCGCACATCCACACGCCCCGGCCGTCATAACCGCCGCGTACGGCCTTCAGCACCACGGGCCAGCCGTGCTCCTCGGCGAACGCCTCCACACCGGCCAGGTCCTCGACGCGGGCCCAGGCGGGGCACGGCGCGCCGATGGCGGTGAGCCGCTCCCGCATCACCGCCTTGTCCTGCGCGTGGACCAGGGCGTCCGCCCCGGGGTGTACGGCGAGGCCGTCGGCGGCCAGGGCCCGGATGTGCTCGGTCGGCACGTGCTCGTGGTCGAAGGTGACGGCGTCGCACCCCTTCGCGAACTCCCGGAGATCGTCAAGGTCGCGATAGTCACCGAGCCGGGTGTCCACGATCACCTTGGCGGCGCTCTCGTCACGGTCGTTCGCGAGCACGCGCAGGTCGATGCCGAGCGCGATCGCGGCCTGCTGCGTCATCCTCGCCAGCTGACCCGCGCCGACCATGCCCACCACGGGCGGGGTCACGGGTGCGGAAGGGGGAACGTTCGGGCTGTTCACGACACGTCAGCCTACCTATTGCCCGGCGAAACCCCGTCAGCCGGATCCCTGACCGGAACCCTTGGTGATGTCGGCGAGGACCCGGCGCATGCCGACCGTCGTCATCGTGGTGTCCTTCGCCACCTTGGTCGCCAGCACCACGATCTCGCCGCCGGTGACGGTCGTGGCCGTGCCGCCCGTGAAGGCGCGTACGACCGCGGCCCGATAGCGGGGGTGCGCGAGGGAGGAACGGCCCGAGCCCGGCTTCTGCGTGAAGACGACGCGCAGCGCGTGGAACACCAGCGCCCCGCCGCCGGGCAGCGCGAGCGCGCGGGCCGGTCCCTCGATGCGCACGTCGGTGGTGAGGCGATCAGGACGGGCCCTGCCCGGAGCGCCGACCAGCTCCACAAGGAGGCGGCGCATGGGGTCGCCGGAGGCGAAGCGCACCCCGCTGACTCCCGCGCCGTTCACCCCGGAGGGATCGGTCAGGAACGCGACGTGCCGGGTGGGCGCGAGCCGCGCCGCGACGGCCGCGTCCGGAACGGCCTCGGCGTCGAACACGGCGCCGTCCGCGCCGTCCTTCACATTGGGCGCCTTGCCGACGAGCGGGATCGGCCCGGCGCCGAGCCGCCATCGGCCGTCCGCCCAGACGAAGACGAAGTAGGCCGGCTGGGGCTTGCGGGCCAGCACGGCGAACCAGGCGCCGGCCTCGCCGTCCTCGCGGCGGGGCAGCAGGAACTCCGGATCGTCGTAGGCCCGGAAGGCCGGCGCGGCGTAGCCGTCCCGGGCGGCCGTGCAGACACCGCTCCCGATGGTGCTCTCCACGCCGGTCGTGAGCTGCTCGATCTCGGCGCAGTCGCGGTTCTTCCAGGCGTCCGGCAGATCGCCGAGGCCGTCGAAGGCCGCCTGCGCGTCGGCCGTGGTGATCTCGACCGTCGCCGGGGACGTGGCGCCCGGATCGGCCGGGGTCTCGCGGAGGCCCTCGGTCCCACACCCCGCGAGCAGGACGAGGCCGAGACCGAGGGCCGTGAGTCTGCGCAACACGAGAAAGGCCACCCCTCCAGAACGCGCGCGTCCCCGAACTAGGTGATCCTGGTCGGGCGAGAGCGTAGTGCGAAGAGGGCCCACTCATCCCAGATAGCAGTATTTTTCTTGAAATGTTCTTTGATGACCTGGGACGAAGCGGGCGAAGGTTGCGGCAAGACCCCGATTTGTGCTTGCGAACGGTAGCCTGAGAAGACCTCGCCGCCGACCGTGGCCGCCGATCAGGAAGGACCGTGCGGGACGTGCAGTTGCTACGACGCGCCTACGAGCGGTTCGCCGCGCTCATCCACGAGTTGATCAAGTTCGGCCTGGTGGGCGCGATCGCGTTCGTCATCGACTTCGGCGGCACCAACCTGCTGCGGTTCGGCGTCGGCATGGGCCCGCTGAGCTCGAAGGTCGTGGCCACGATCGTCGCCGCGACGTTCGCGTACGCGGGCAACCGCTTCTGGACCTACCGCCACCGGGAGCAGAGCGGCCTGGCACGCGAGTATGTCCTGTTCTTCCTGCTCAACGGCATCGGGCTGCTGCCCCCGCTGCTCACGATCGGCTTCGTGAGCTACTCGCTGGGCCTGCACGACGCGGTGAGCTACAACATCGCCCAGTTCATCGGTGTGGGGCTGGGCACGCTGTTCCGCTTCTGGTCGTACAAGAAATGGGTGTTCCTGGCGGTTCCGGAGCTGGCCCCTACGGAGGAGCCCGCCGAGGGGGCCGTCGAGAAGGTGGGGGCGCTGCCCCACTCCGACGTACGGCCCCACTCCGACGTGAAGGCGCAGCCCGACCCCCTCACCACCAGTTGATCCGTCAGGCGGGGCCGCTCACCACACGATGACGCCCGCTGTCGCGGGTGTGACGTAAGAAGATGGCGAACGTCGCCGGGCGGCGCTTGACCAGCTCAAGCCGCCCGCCGTCGGCCGCCACCAGGGCACGGGCGAGGGTGAGCCCCAGGCCCGTGCCGCCTCCCCCGCTCACGCTCCGCTCGAACACCCGGTGGCCGAGGGCCTCCGGAATGCCCGGGCCCTCGTCGGCCACCTCGATCACCACAGACCTGCCCGTACTCGATGTGTTGATCGTCAGCACGCCGTCGCCGTGCTTGAGGGAGTTCTCCAGCAGGGTGGACAGCACCTGGCTGAGCCCGCCGGTCGTGCCGAGCGCGCTGAGGCCGCGGTCGCCCGCGAGCACCAGCGAGCGGTGGGCCCGGCGGAACGCCGGCTCCCATTCGGTGATCTGCTGGCCCACCACGTCGTCCACGTCGATCGGCGCCGCCTGGGCGTGCCGCTGGCGGCGTGCGGCGGCCAGCAGTTCGTCGATCACGGCGGTCAGCCGCTCGACCTGCACGACCGCGGCCTCGCCCTCCTCGCGCACCACCTCGGGCTGGTCGGCCGCCGCGACGATCTCCTCCAGGCGCATGCTCAGCCCGGTCAGCGGGGTGCGCAGCTGGTGGGAGGCGTCGGTCGCGAACTCGCGTTCCCGTGCGAGCAGGTCGGAGATCCGCAGCGCGCTGCGATCCAGCACCTCGGCCACGAGATCCAGCTCGGGGATGCCGTAGCGGTGCCTGCTCGGCCTCGCGTCGCCCGAGCCCAGCCGCTCCGCGATCCTGGTGAGATCCTGGAGCGGCAGGTTCAGGCGACGCGAGGTGACGGTCGCCAGCCCGATCGCGGCCCCGAGGGCCACGACGGCCAGCGCGATGATGAGCACCAGCCGCGCCTGGGTGTCCTGTCGGACCTGGGCCGCGTCACGGCTGACGCGTACGTAACCGTTCTCGGAGCGCGCCTCCTCGGTCAGATCACGGCCCGCCGGTGGAGGCGAGCCCACGACGATCGGCGGTTTCCCGCGGACGTACACCTGGAGGTATCGGTCCGGGTAGTTCCGCGCGAGCTGGTCCGGACTGATCCCCTGGCCCTGACTGAGGGAGTACTCCACTCCGAGCAGCAGCCGGCTCGCGTCCGTTCTGAGCTCCTGGGCGACCTCGTCGCTGATCAAACGCACGACGACCACACCCAGGGGCACGCCTAACAACAGCACCGCGATGACCGCGACGAGCAGCATGGAGGACAGCAGGCGCCGGCGCACGTGCTAGCCCCTCCCCCGCAACCGCCCCACGGCGGTTACTCGCGCTCGAAACGGAAGCCGACCCCTCGGACGGTCGTGATGTAGCGCGGCTTGGCCGCGTCGTCTCCGAGCTTGCGGCGCAGCCACGAGATGTGCATGTCCAGTGTCTTCGTCGACCCCCACCAGTTCGTGTCCCACACCTCGCGCATGATCTGCTCGCGGGTGACGACCTTGCCGGCGTCCCGTACGAGCACGCGGAGCAGGTCGAACTCCTTGGTGGTCAGGTGCAGTTCCTTGTCTCCCATCCAGGCCCGGCGTGAGTCGGCGTCGATGCGGACGCCTTGCACCACCGGGGTCTCCGATGTTCCGCGCCGGAGCAGGGCCCGCACGCGGGCGAGCAGTTCTGCCAGGCGGAACGGCTTGGTGACGTAGTCGTCGGCCCCGGCGTCGAGACCGACGACGGTGTCGACTTCGTCGACACGGGCGGTGAGGATCAGGACCGGAGTCCCGTGTCCCTCCGCGCGAATGCGGCGCGCGACCTCCAGCCCGTCCATCTCTGGAAGGCCGAGGTCGAGAACAATCAGGTCGACGCCCCCCGACAAGGCCCTCTCCAGGGCCTGCGGGCCATCGGGGCTCACCTCCACCTGATAGCCCTCCCGGCGCAGGGCTCGCGCCAGCGGCTCGGAAATCGAGGTGTCATCCTCGGCGAGAAGTACGCAGGTCATGGTGCGATCGTAGGACCTTGTGCGATCGTTTCCCGGCTACAGCGCGCCTTTTGACTTGTCGTTGACCCATCAATTGACCTGGGCAAACACTGATAAATCCGGGATAGTCAGCACGGAAGCGACGCGATCTTCTACCCTATTCTCGACCATTTCGAACTTCGTCGCGGGAAACCGCATAATGGCGTGAAAAACGCCCGCCGAAACGATGACGACGGGCGTTGTCCATCTGATTTCCCGTCCGCTCAGGCGACGGCCGGGGGTGCGCCGGGTCAGGAGAGCCCGGCCCAGGAGGGCACGACTCAGGAGGACGGCGGCTCCGCGTACCGCTGAAGGTACAGCTGCTCGCCCAGGCTCTCCAGGAGGCCCAGCTCGGTTTCCAGATAGTCGATGTGGTGCTCCTCGTCGGCCAGGATGCGCTCGAAGAGCGTGGCCGAGGTGATGTCCCCCCGCTCCCGCATGAGGGCGATGCCGGGCCGCAGGCGCTTGACCACGCTCAGCTCCAGCTCCAGGTCGGCCTGAAGCTGCTCCCTGACGGTCTGGCCGATATGCAGGGTGTTCAGCTTCTGGTAGTTCGGCAGACCCTCCAGGAACAGGATCCGGTCGGTGAGTTCCTCCGCGTGCCGCATCTCGTCGATGGACTCCGCCCGCGTGATCGCGGCGAGCTTCGTATATCCCCAGTTCTCCTGTAGCTTCGCGTGCAGGAAGTACTGGTTGATGGCGGTCAGCTCGGAGGTGAGCTGCTCGTTGAGCAGCGCGATGATCTCTTTGTCGCCCTGCATAAGCTTCCTCGATCTATGCGCTGGTGACCAGGTCCTCTGACCGTTTCAGGATCGCACAGATCTTCCGGACGCAGGATGCGCAGTCCCCCCCTGCACCGGTCGCGTCCCGCACCTGGCGAGCCGTCCTCGCCCCGTCGGCGATGCAGTCGTGCACCTCGCTCTCGGTGACGGCGCGGCAGATGCAGACGTACATGAAGCGGCCTCTCAGGGATCTCCGGGAAGGTTAGGCATACCTAAGATAACCCACTTTGGTAAGGCTTGCCTACGTGATCCATGGCACAGAAAGGGGCGGCACTCCGCAAAGCGGAAGCGCCGCCCCTCGCGCGGGCGTCAGAGCACGACGACCGACCGCAGCACCTCCCCGCGGTGCATCTTGCCGAACGCCTCCTCGACCTGGTCGAGGCCGATGGTCTCGGTGACGAACCCGTCGAGGTCGAGCCGTCCCTGCTGGTAGAGGTCGATCAGCATGGGGAAGTCGCGGCTGGGCAGGCAGTCGCCATACCAGGAGGACTTGAGCGCGCCGCCGCGGCCGAAGACGTCGAGCAGCGGCAGGTCGAGCTGCATCTCCGGGGTCGGCACGCCGACCAGCACGACGGTCCCGGCCAGGTCGCGGGCGTAGAACGCCTGCTTGTACGTCTCGGGACGGCCCACCGCCTCGATCACGACGTCGGCGCCGAACCCGCCGGTCAGCTCGCGGATCGCCTCCACCGGGTCGGTCTCCCGCGAGTTGACGGTGTGCGTGGCGCCGAAGCCGCGGGCCCAGTCGAGCTTGCGGTCGTCCACGTCCACCGCGATGATCGTCCGGGCTCCGGCGAGCTGGGCGCCCGCGATGGCCGCGTTGCCCACGCCGCCGCAGCCGATCACCGCGACCGTGTCGCCCCGGGTCACGCCGCCGGTGTTGATCGCGGCCCCGAGACCGGCCATCACGCCGCAGCCGAGCAGCCCGGCGACGGCCGGCTTGGCCGCCGGGTCGACCTTCGTGCACTGCCCGGCCGCCACCAGGGTCTTCTCCAGGAAGGCCCCGATGCCGAGCGCCGGGCTGAGCACGGTGCCGTCGGCCAGGGTCATCTTCTGCGCCGCGTTGTGAGTGGCGAAGCAGTACCACGGCCGGCCCCGCAGGCACGCGCGGCACTGCCCGCACACCGCCCGCCAGTTGAGGATCACGTAGTCGCCGGGCTCGACCTCGGTCACGCCCGGGCCGACCGCCTCGACGACGCCCGCGGCCTCGTGGCCCAGCAGGAACGGGAACTCGTCATTGATGCCGCCCTCGCGATAGTGGAGGTCGGTGTGGCAGACCCCGCAGGCCTGCACGTTCACGACCGCCTCGCCGGGCCCCGGGTCGGGCACGACGACCGTCTCCAGCGTCACCGCCTCACCCTTGCCGCGCGCCACCACGCCCTGGACTTCGTACGGCATGTGCTGTACCTCAACTTTCTCGGGTGGATCTCCTCAGAACATACGGCTCCACCACGCCGAGCCCGCGGGCGGGACGGCGGCGGAGTTTGACCAGGTCGACGCCGGGAGCACCGGTGAGGCCGGCGGCCAGCTCACTGTCGGCCAGGATCGTGCCGGGCCTGGCGATGGCCGTCAGCCGGGCCGCCAGGTTGACCGTCGTGCCGAAGACGTCGCCCATCGCCGGGAGCACCGGGCCGTACGCCAGCCCCACCCGTACGTCGGGCCCCTCGGCGTCGCGTTTGAGCTCGTCGATCAGGTCGAGCGCGATGAGGGCCGCGGTCCTCGGGTCGGCGGCGGTGAACAGCACCTCGTCGCCGAGCGTCTTGACCAGCCGGCCGTCGTGCGCCGCGATCACGTCGGAGGCCCGCGACTCGAACCCCTCGACCAGGTCGGCCAGCGCCAGCTCGTCCAGCTCGCGCGACACGCGGGTGAAGGCGACGAGGTCGGCGAACCCGACCCCGAGCCTCGGCCGGGTCGGCGAGACGTCCTCCCCGGGCTCGGCGAGGGAGACCAGCCGGCTCGCGGTGGCGGCGAGCTGGGAGCGCCAGACGTGCACCAGCGTCTGCTCGAAGTCCGGCAGCAGGCGGCTGACCGTGTCGACCACCTGCCGCAGCGCGTCCTCCCCCGCCTTGACGCCGGGCTGGATCAGCGCGTCCAGCATGATCTCGGCCTGCCACTGGGCGAGCCGCGCGGTCGTTCGGCCGAGGGCCCTGGCCATGCGGATGACGGTCCGCTCGTCGAGCGTCTCCGAGTCGATCAGGTCGCGGATGCGGCGCAGGGCCTTCAGGTCGGCCTCGGTGAACGCCACGGTGTCGTCGGAGAACGTGGCGAAGCCGAGGGCCCGCCAGATCCGCGCCGCCAGGTCCTGCGGGATGCCGGCCGCCTCGGCGACCTGTCTCCGGGTGTAGGCCGGTGCCGGCCCCAGGAACAGCCGCCGCATGTCGTCGGCGCCGGGCCGCCCGCTAGTGTCCACGTCCCCCTCCCCCGCGCGGCGCGCAGGCCGCGCCGCGTTCATTCCCCGTCGATGTTCCCGTCCGCGGCGTCCTCCACCAGGCGGAACAGCTCGTGCCGCACCCGCTGGATCTGGGGGATGTCGCGATAGTCGATGTCGCCCTTCTCCGAGGCCGACTCGACCCGGAGCGTGCCGCATCCGAGGATGCGCTCGATGAGCCGCTGGTCGGAGCTCACGCTGCTCACCTTGGCCAGCGGGATGTCGTCCTCCGACTTGTTCAGCACTCCGACGCTGATCGCGAAGCGGTGCGAGGTCAGCGTGTACGACGTCGTGACCCAGCGCAGGTAGGGGATGACCGTCCACAGGACCAGCGCCACGAAGGCGACCACGGCCACCGCGCCGCGGGCGTACCCCGCGTATTCGTAGTCGCCGGGGATGAAGACGAAGGCCGCGACGGCGGCGGCCAGCACGACGATGAGGGCGAGGAACGGAAGGATCAGTCGCTTCCAGTGCGGATGGAACGATAGAACGACCCGCTCGCCGTCGGCCAGATATTGATCGGGGAGACCCATGGCGCAAATCGTGACACGATCGCCGGTCGATTGCATGTGTTCGCCCGATCGCCCGGCAGCTCTGATCATGCGGAGATTCAGGACAGCGGGCCGGTCTCCGGCGACCGGCGCACGTGGACGACGTCGCCCGCGCTGAGCGTGTGCTCTCCGTCCTGGGCGCGCACGACCAGGTGGCCGGACGCGTCGACGCCGGTCGCCAGACCGGTCAGCACCCGCTCTCCGGGCAGCTCGACCCTGACGTCCTGGCCCACTGTGGACGACCAGGCGAGATAGGCGGCGCGCAGGCCCGAGGCATCGGGGTCGCCGCCGGCGGCCGTCCACTCGCGGTAGTGCGACTCGACCTCCCGGAGGATCGCGCGCAACAGCGGGTCGCGGTCGGTGCAGGCGGCGTTCTCGACGGCGAGGGACGTGGCCCGCTCCACCGGCAGCTCCTCCGGCCGCAGCGAGACGTTGAGCCCCATGCCGACGACCACCATGCGGTCCACCCGCTCGGCCAGGATCCCGGCGAGCTTGCGCTCCCCCACCATGAGGTCGTTGGGCCACTTGAGCCGCACGTCGATCTCCGCGATCCGCCGTACGGCCGAGGCGGCGGCGAGACCGACCAGCAGCGCCAGCCAGCCCTGCCGGACGAGCGGCGCCTCCGGCCGCAGCAGCATCGAGAACGTCAGCCCCGAGCGCGGCGGCGCGGTCCACGGGCGGCCGAGCCTGCCCCGGCCGGCGGACTGTACTTCCGCGACCAGCACGGCGCCTTCGACCGGGTTGTCGCGCACGGTCCTGGCCAGATCGGCGTTGGTGGAGCCGGTCCGCTCGACGACGCGTATGGACGACCACAGCGAGCCCGGGCGCACCAGCGCCCTGGTCAGCGCGGTCTCGGACAGCGGAGGCCGGTCGAGATCGGCGTACGGCGAGTCGGGCACGCCCCCAGGCTATCGGCCTGCGGACCCGCCCCCGCCGCGCCGTTCACGAGAACCGGGCGCCACCCGGCGGGCGACGACCGACCGGCGGCGTGGCAGGCTGCGTACGGAATGGATCGGCAGCCATGCCGGCAAGGAGGAGACAGATGGAATCGGACGGCGCGGCGCGGCCGACTGCTCGTCTGGGGCCCGTCACGCGGTCACGCGTCCGGAGGGTGTCCGGATCGGCCGTACGCGACCGGCGTGACGACCTCGCCACGGAGGAACCGCTGGAGATCCGGCTCCTGGCCGGAGGCGAGAGCCGTACGGTGGCGATCACGATGCGGACGCCGGGCGCGGACTTCGAGCTCGCGGCGGGTTTCCTGCACGGCGAGGGCATCGCCGGCCCCGGCGACATCGCCGCCATCGGCTACTGCACCGACGAGGACCTGGACCCCGAGGCGCGCTACAACACGGTGACGGTGCGGCTCGCCGCCTCCCGGCTCCCCGACCTCGGCGCGGCGGCGCGGAACTTCCTGACGTCGAGCGCGTGCGGCGTCTGCGGCACGGCGAGCCTCGACGCCCTGCGCGACCGCTGCGCCGTGCCGGCCGCGCGCGCGCCGGTCGCCGTGTCCGCCACGACCCTGTACGGCCTGCCCGACCGGCTGCGGGAGGCCCAGGGGGTGTTCGGCAGGACGGGCGGGCTGCACGCCGCCGGGCTGTTCACGCCCGACGGCACGCCGCTGGCCGTGCGGGAGGACGTGGGACGGCACAACGCCGTCGACAAGCTGGTCGGCTGGGCGCTGCTCGGCGGCCGGACCCCCCTCGACCGGCACGTCCTGCTGGTCAGCGGCCGGGTCGGCTACGAGATCATGCAGAAGGCGGCGAGCGCGGGGATCCAGATCGTGTGCGCCGTGTCCGCGCCGTCCTCGCTCGCCGTCGACCTGGCGCGCGAGTTCGGCGTCACGCTCGTGGGGTTCCTGCGCGAGGAGCGCTTCAACATCTACGCCTGCCCGGATCGGATTGAGGTCGGGCGGATCGAGGTCGAGCAGGCCGAGACCGCCTGAGCCGCGTGAGCCGCGTGAGCCGGTGGTGCGGGCGTCGCCGCACCACCGGCTCGGGCGGGCCGGTCAGCCGGTGTTCTGCAGACCGGCCGCGACACCGTTCACGCTGAGCAGCAGCAGCGTGGACAGGCGCTCGCGCTCCTCGTCCGACAGGTCGCCCGGCGCCCGCAGCGCCGACAGCGCACGGAGCTGGAGGTGGCTGAGCGCGTCCACGTAGGGGTCGCGGAGCTGCACGGCCCGCGACAGCACGCGCCGGTTCTCCAGGAGGCGGGCGTGGCCGGTCACCTCCAGCACCAGCCGCCTCGTCAGGTCGTACTCCTCCAGGACCTGCCCGGCGAAGTCGCTCCGGCCGCCCAGGGCCAGGTAGCGGGACGCGATCGAGCGGTCGGTCTTGGCCAGCGACATCTCCGCGTTGTCCAGCATCGCGGCGAACAGCGGCCACTCCTTGTAGGCCGAGCGCAGTTCGGCCATGCCGCCGTCGGTGACCACGGCGGCCAGGCCGCTGCCCAGGCCGTACCAGCCGGGGAGGTTGACCCGCGTCTGGGCCCAGGCGAACACCCACGGGATGGCCCGCAGGTCGTCCAGCGAGCGGGGCGCGCCGAGGCCGCGCCGCGCGGGACGGGAGCCGAGCCGCAGCGAGCCGATCTCCTCAAGCGGGCTGACCAGCGCGAACCACTCGGGGAAGCCCGGCGCCTCGGTCAGCGCCCGGTAGGCCCGCTCGGAGGCGCCGGCCACAGTGTCGGCCATCCGGCGGAACTTCGCCGCCGCGGCGGCCGTGCTCGACTCCACCGCGGAGGTGGACGCGAGCAGCACGGCGTTGGTGACCTGCTCGATGTGCCGCTTGGCGATCGCCGAGTGGCCGTAGCGCGCGAAGATGACCTCGCCCTGCTCGGTGACCTTGAACCGGCCGGCGACCGATCCCGGAGCCTGGGCGAGCACCGCCCGGTTGGCCGGGCCGCCGCCCCGGCCGAGCGCGCCGCCCCGGCCGTGGAAGAGCGTGAGCCTGACGTCGTTGGCCGCGGCCCAGGCGGTCAGCGCCGCCTGCGCGTCGTACAGGCGCAGGGTGGCCGCGGCCGGGCCGAGCTCCTTGGCCGAGTCGGAGTAGCCGAGCATGACCTCCATGCGCCGCCCGTTCTCGGCGAGCCGCCGGCGTACGGGCTCCAGCTTGACCATGCCCTCCAGCACGGCGGTGGAGTTGTCGAGGTCCTCGCCCGACTCGAACAGGGGGACCACGTCGAGCACCGGGGCGCGGTCGCCCAGGGCGTGCCGGGCCAGCTCGTAGACGGCCGCGACGTCGTCGGCGGAGCGGGTGAACGAGACGACGTAGCGGGAGCAGGCGGCCACGCCGAAGCGCTCCTGGATCCACCCGATCACCCGGATCGTGGCCAGAACCTCCTCGGTGCGCTCCGACAGCGTGCCCGAGGCGATCTCCTTGAGCGCCGCCGCGTGCACCGCCGAGTGCTGGCGCACCTCCAGCTCGGCCAGGTGGAAGCCGAACGTCTCGACCTGCCAGATCAGGTGCTGCAGCTCGCCGTACGCCTGCCGCACGGCGCCGGCGCCGCGCAGGGAGTCCTGCGCGATCCGCAGGTCGGCCAGCAGCTCGGCCGGCGCGCGATAGGCGAGGTCGAGGTCGCGGCGGCGGGTCGCGGCGATCCTGGCCGCCACGAACATGAGCCACTGGCGGTGCGGCTCGCGCGGCGACCGGGTGGCCATCTCCGACACCAGGTCGGGGTGGTCGTCCTCGGCCTGCGCGAGCGCGGCCCGCAGCTCGGCGGACGGCGGTGTGAAGACGCCGGCGAGGGTGAGCGACCTGCCGATCCTGGTAGTGGCGTTCTCCAGCGCGATCAGCACGTGCTCGGCCTGGATCTGGATGGCCTCCCTGGTCACCTTGGCGGTGACGTTGGGGTTGCCGTCGCGGTCGCCGCCGATCCAGCTTCCGTAGCGGATGTACGCCTTGGCCAGCGGCTCCCGCGTCCCGGTGCCGGGGCCGAGCGCCGCGTCGAGCGAGCGGTAGATCTGCGGCACGGTGCGGAACAGCGTCTCGTCGAACGCCGCCATCGCCGTACGGACCTCGTCGAGCGGGTCGAGCTTGGTGTGGCGGAGCTGGGCGGTCCTCCACAGGATGTCGATCTCCTCGAGCAGCCGCCGGTGGGCCTCCTCCCGCTCGGCGGCGCCCCGTCCGGGGGCGTTGTAGGCGTCGAGCTGGGCGCTGATCCGCTGGATGGCGGTGACGATCGCCCGCCGCCGCGCCTCCGTGGGGTGGGCCGTCAGCACGGGCCGGAACTCCAGCCCGTCGATCAGGTCCTGCAGCCGGTCGTCCCCGCGCAGCCGCTGCACGGCCTCCGCGAGGGACTCGCGCAGCGGCACGTCGTCCCTGTCGCGCTGCCGCAGGATGCGGATGCGGTAGTGCTCCTCGGCGAGGTTGGCGAGATGGAAGTAGCAGGTGAAGGCGCGGGCGATCTGCACGGCGCGGTCGACGGGCCATTCGGCCACCATGGCCGCGACCTCGTCCGCCGTCGTCTCCCGGCGGCGGGCCGCGATCACGGCCTTCCTGAGCCGTTCCACGTCGGCGAGGAGCTCCGGACCGCCGTGTTCGGCGATCACCTGCCCCAATAATCCACCCAATAGGCGCACGTCAGCGCGGAGTTCGTCCGGCATCTCCGCTACGGCGTTGTGTCGTTCGGCAGGAGCGATGGCGGCCATGCTTCGAAGGCTAGCGAATCGCGCTCGGCAGCCCGAGGGCGGTCTCACCAATTGGACTAGACCACCTGAACGCGCAGGTCAGACCGGGCGCGCGTCCGGGGCGCCGAGCGCCTCGGACGGGGCCTGCGAGAGCGCCCTGAAACGGCGGGTGAGGTGCTGGGCGAGCCGCCCGTGCGCCACGACGATCGCGGCGAACGCGACGACCAGCATCGTGATCGGCGTCAGCTGATCGTCGTCGGCCAGGACGATGATCTTGGCGTCGGCGAGCCCCGTCCTCGCGGCCATCAGTCCCGTGAGCGCCGCGGTCACCCAGCGACCGGCATGCATGATCGCCGGACGCGCGGCCGCGGTCACCGCGGCAGGCAGGGCCAGCACGGCGAACGCGACGAGGATCGCGGCCGTGCCCGCCAGGGACATGCCGGTCAGCCCGCCGACGGCCAGCGCGATGCCCCGCATCAGGAGGCGCGCCAGCCCCCCGATCACCAGCCCGCTCAGTGCCGCCGCGGCCACCGGCGCCCAGATCACACGGCCCAGCGGACTGCCATCGCGCATTGCTTTCCCCCTTAGAACGGTCCAAACGGTTATAGAGGCGGGCCGTATCGCACGCAAGACCGCAAGGACTTCGCGATCGCTCCGTTATTTCTCAGGTGGGGCGGGAGACGGCGGCGAGGAGTTCGGGGAGGCGGGCGAAGCCGACGCCGGCGGCGATCCTGCGGCCCGCCCAGGAGGCCGCCACGCCGTACGGCACGGCGAGCACGGCCCACCAGGTCAGGCCGAACACGACCGGCAGCACGATCGGCAGTATGAGCACGCCGGTGACGACCATCGTGGCGAAGGAGGCCGCGAACGCCTGCCCGCCCTGCCCCGGAGCGGCGCCGGTGAAGGCGTTCAGACGGTCGGGGTAGGTGTAGGGCGCGGTCACGCTGGTGATCGCGCCGACGCCCATGGCGACGCCGAGCACGCCCCAGGCGACAGGAGCGGCGGCGAGGGCCAAGGCGGCGTGGCCCGTCACCAGGCCGGCGAACAGCGACACCACGACCAGCAGCGGCACCCCGATGACCGCCATGGCCAGGTGCCGCCCGGCCAGGTCGGTACGCAGGTCGCGCGGTGTGGAGAACGCCACGGCGTTCATCCACAGCGACCTGCCGTCGATGCCGAAGGAGTTGCCCGCCTGCAACCCGATCATGACGGCCGCCAGGCAGGCGGGCCCGATCACCGAACCCGGGCCGGCCGCGCCGTCCCCTCCGCGCAGGGAGAGCGTGATGATCACGGTGATGAACAGCGCCATGATCCAGTTCACCCGGCCGCGGGGCTCCCTCGCGGCGTACTTCAGCTCCTTCGCGACGACGGCGCCGAGCATGCCGCCGGGCAGGAACCGGCCGATCGAGATCCGGCCCGACCGCCGGACGGAGCCGCCGCCCTGGCTGGAGGCGTCGGGCCGCACCAGCGCGTGCCGCAGCGCGGCGATCCACAGCCATCCCAGCACGACGACCGACATCGCGACGACGATCAGCTCGGCGACGCCGATGAGGCCGCCGTCCGCGATCGCGTGCGCGGCCAGCCCCGGCGGCGTCCAGCGCAGGACCTCGCCCACCGACGCCAGCATCCGCGTGGGGTCGCCCGGCAGGCCGCGGTTGACCAGCAGGTTCGGCACCTGGGCGAGGAGCACCACGAAGATGGCCGCGACCGCCAGCAGGTCGCGTCCCCTGCGGGTGCGCAGCAGGCCGGACAGCCCGGTGGTCACCAGGCGGGACGCGGTGAGGCAGAAGGCGAACACGAGGACGACCGCGGGCACCCCGAGCAGCACCCCGCCCGGCCCGTGGGCGAGCGCGACCACGCCGCCGGACAGCGCGACCAGCGAGGCGATCGGCCACGGCCCGGTCGCCGAAGCGGCCAGCATGCCGGTCGCGAGCTGCCGGGTGGTCAGCGGGAACAGGGCCAGCCTGGCCGGGTCGAGCGTCTCGTCCAGGCCGAAGGCCGTCAGCGGCACGACGACCCACCCGACGGCGAAGATCGCGAATGCCACCGCGACGAGGTCGAGGGCGATGTCGGGGGGCGCGAACCGGATGAGGGACACCAGCGCGAACCCCGCGAGGCCGGCGAGAAGGGCGGCGACCATCGAGAAGGCGAAGCCGGCCTGCCTGCCGGCGTCGCCGCGCAGGCCCCCGCGCACCAGGCTGAGCTTGAGCCGGACGAACAGCCAGGTCATGCCGGCGAGCCCAGCCACGACAGGCCCTCCTCCCCGTTGCCGCGCACGCCGACGAGGTCGAGGAACGCCTCGTTGAGCGTGCGGCCCTGCCGTACGTCGTCGAGCGGGCCCTGGGCGACGACGAACCCGCGGTTCATCACCGACACCCAGTCGCACAGCCGCTCGACCAGGTCCATCACGTGGCTGGAGAAGACGACGGTGGAGCCCGAGGCGACATATCTGCGCAGCACCTCGGTCAGTGTGTTGGCGGAGACGGGATCGACGCCCTCGAACGGCTCGTCGAGGAACAGCACGCCCGGGTTGTGCAGCAGCGCCGCCGCGAGGCCGATCTTCTTGCGCATTCCGGTGGAGTAGTCGACCACCAGCTTGTCCTGCGCCTCGGCCAGGTCCATGACCTTGAGCAGCTCGTCGGCGCGGCGGCCGACCTCGTCTATGGGGATGCCGCGCAACTGGCCGCAGTATGTCAGCAGTTCGCGGCCGGACAGCCGTTCGAACAGCCGCAGGCCCTCGGGCAGCACGCCGATGCGCGCCTTGACGCTGACCGGGTCGGCCCACACGTCGCGGCCGTCGATCTCGATCCGCCCGCCGTCCGGACGCAGCAGCCCGGTGACCATGCCCAGGGTGGTCGTCTTGCCCGCGCCGTTGGGACCGACCAGCCCGGCGAAGCTGCCCCTCGGCACGACCAGATCGACGCCGCCGACCGCGACCTGCTGCCCGAAGCGCTTGAACAATCCCTGCGTCCGTACGGCATCCGCCATGGCGCCCCCAGTCGTATAAAGCCGTCGTAAAGCCGAACGAACGGCGCACGGGTCACGTTCCTGCGGGAGCGCCCGGCGGGCCGGCCGCGATCCCGGCGGGCGCGACCCGGAGCGACCGCGCGATGCCGTTCTGGTTAACCTGTCGGCCATGGATTCGATGCGACCCGGAGCGGCGTTCTGGACCCGAGGGCCGCTGAGCACACGAGGAACGGTGAGCGGGCGATGAGCGCCGAACGCGCCCCCGAGATCGACATCCACACCACCGCCGGCAAGATCGCCGACCTGGAGCGCCGCCGGAGCGAGGCGGCCCACGCGGGCTCCGAGCGGGCGGTGGAGAAACAGCACGCCAAGGGCAAGATGACGGCCCGCGAGCGGCTGACGGCCTTCCTCGACGAGGGCTCCTTCGTGGAGTTCGACGAGCTGGCCAGGCACCGGGCGACCGCGTTCGGCCTCGACCGCGAGCGCCCGTACGGCGACGGGGTCGTGACCGGCTACGGCACGGTGGACGGCCGGCCGGTCGCGGTGTTCGCGCAGGACTTCACCGTGTTCGGCGGCTCGCTGGGCGAGGTCTTCGGCGAGAAGATCGTCAAGGTCATGGACCACGCGCTCAAGACGGGCTGCCCGGTGATCGGCATCAACGACTCGGGCGGGGCGCGCATCCAGGAGGGCGTGGTCTCCCTCGGCCTCTACGCCGAGATCTTCAAGCGCAACGTGCACGCCTCCGGCGTGGTCCCGCAGATCTCGCTGATCATGGGCCCGTGCGCGGGCGGCGCCGTGTATTCCCCCGCGCTGACCGACTTCGTCCTGATGGTGCAGGAGAAGTCGCACATGTTCATCACCGGGCCCGACGTCATCAAGACCGTCACCGGCGAGGAGGTGACGTTCGAGGAGCTGGGCGGCGCGCACACGCACAACTCGCGCTCCGGCGTCGCCCACTACGAGGCGTCCGACGAGCAGGACTGCCTCGACTTCGCCAAAGCGCTGCTGTCCTATCTGCCGTCCAACAACATGGACGACCCGCCCGCCTTCGACGTCGAGGCGGACCTGGAGACGACCGACGAGGACCGCGAGCTCGACACGCTGATCCCCGACTCGGCCAACCAGCCGTACGACATGCACACGGTCATCGAGCACGTGCTCGACGACGGCGAGTTCCTGGAGATCCACGCGGGCTTCGCGCCGAACATCGTCGTCGGCTTCGGCCGGGTCGAGGGGCGGTCGGTGGGCGTCGTCGCCAACCAGCCGATGAGCTTCGCCGGCACGCTCGACATCGCCGCCTCCGAGAAGGCCGCCCGGTTCGTGCGCACCTGCGACGCCTTCAACATCCCGGTGCTGACCTTCGTCGACGTGCCGGGCTTCCTGCCCGGCACCGACCAGGAGTGGAACGGCATCATCCGGCGCGGCGCCAAGCTGCTCTACGCCTACGCCGAGGCGACCGTCCCGCTGGTCACCGTCATCACCCGCAAGGCGTACGGCGGGGCGTACGACGTCATGGGGTCCAAGCACCTCGGCGCGGACATCAACCTGGCCTGGCCCACCGCCCAGATCGCCGTGATGGGAGCGCAGGGCGCGGTCAACATCCTCTATCGGCGCGAGCTGGCCGCCGCCGACGACCCGGACGCGGCGCGGGCCCGTTTCATCAGCGAATATGAGGACACGCTGGCCAATCCGTATCTCGCGGCCGAGCGCGGCTATGTGGACGCGGTCATCCGGCCTTCGGAAACCCGGGTCCACGTCGTCCGCGCACTGCCCGCCCTCCGCAACAAGCGGGCCTCGCTGCCCCCGAAGAAGCACGGGAACATTCCGCTGTGAGCAGCCGCGAGCCCTACCTGAGCATCGTCCGGGGGGATGCCACCCCCGAGGAGATCGCCGCTCTCGTCGCCGCGCTGGCGGCCCAGACCGCTGCACGGGCGGCGGCGGACGCCGCCCGGTCGGCGACACCGCGAACAAGCCTGCGAAACTGGAGGAATCCGGCGCATCGGCTGCGGGTGGGACTCCCGCGCGGGCCGGGAGCCTGGCGCCGGGCCTTCTTCCCCGGCGGGTGAGACGTCGGCCTGCGCGATCGGCGACGACTACGGACCGATTACATCGCCGGAACAGGGTGTCAACTGCCTCAAGACTTGGGACTATCTAGAAAGCGGGGGAATATAGTCAGCCGATCAACTAGTGACGAGTCCAGGAGGACACCATGGCCATCCCGGACTTCAGCGCACACGGCATTGCCGCAAAGTATGCCGTTCTCGTGGACGTCGGTTACCTTTACGCGGCCGCCGGTGAAGTTCTCTTAGGCGCCAAGGAGCGTAAGGAGTACCGCGTCGCCGCGGACGAGCTGATCCAGGCGCTCCAGAAGCATGCGCTCGAACGCATCCCGGGTGAGCTGCTGCGTGTCTACTGGTACGACGCCGCCCGTGACCGCGTGCCCACGGTGGACCAGCGTGTGATCGCCCAGCTGCCCTGGGTCAAGGTCAGATTGGGCAACCTGAACGCCCGTGGCCAGCAGAAAGGGGTGGACGCCCAGATCCGCAGCGATCTGGAGGCTCTCGCCCGTCACCATGCCGTGAGCGACACGGTGCTGATCGCCGGGGACGAGGACATGGTGCCCGCCGTGGAGGCCGCGCAGGCGTACGGCGTGCGCATCCACCTGTGGGGGGTCGAGCCGCCGTTCGGGACGAACCAGGCCGAGCGGCTCGTCTGGGAGTCGGACACTGTCGAGATATTGAGCGCCGATTTCCTGCGTCCGTTCTTCACCCGCGCGCCGGTGCCCGTGCCCGTGCCGCCCACGCCGTCGCCCGCCCAGGTCTTCGCGGGCCGTACGGTCAAGCCGATGCCGCCGAAGACGCCCGTCGGCCAGGTCGCCAAGCTGGGCCCGGGCCGGCCCCGCGTGGAGGAGGTCGGCGAACATGTGGCGCAGAAATGGATACTGACCCGCGGCCGGGACAACATACGCGATCTGCTGCCGGGTCCGTTGCTGCCCACGGTGATCGACACCGAGCTGCTCATCGAGGCCGAGAAGGAGCTCGGCCACTCCCTGCGGCCCTATCCGGAGGCGCGCGTGTGGCTGCGCGACGGTTTCTGGGCCCGGGTCTACCGCGAGTTCGACCTCGGGGTCGGCATCTCCAGCAAGTGACGTCGGGCGTACCGGCCCGGCGTCCGAGCTCGCGCGGGAGCACTCCCGGCACAGGATGATCTTTCGTGCCCGGTCTCGCGCGAGTGCCCCCTCCGCACTGCCGCGCTGTTCGGACGGTCGCGTCCGATTTCCGCCAGCCCGCATCGGTGGCCAGCGCATAACGTCGTCTTCGTGACCACACGACGGCTCGACTTCGACGCGTGCTACCTCGCCGTCTCCGCGCGGGACTCCCGCTTCGACGGGCGTTTCTACACGGCTGTCACCACCACCGGCATCTACTGCCGCCCGATCTGCCCCGCCCGCACCCCCGCCCGGGGCAACGTCCGCTTCTATCGCCACGCCGCCGCGGCCGAGGCCGCCGGTTTCCGGCCCTGCCGCCGCTGCCGCCCGGAGCTCAGCCCCGGCGACCCCGGCTGGGACGTCCGCGCCGATCTGGTCGGACGCGCGCTGCGGCTGATCGACGACGGGGTGGCCGACGAGAACGGCGTCGCCGGGCTGGCCCGCCGCCTGCACGTTACCGAACGGCACCTGCACCGCCTGTTCGCCGCCGCGCTCGGCACCGGGCCGCTCGCCGTCGCCCGCACCCGGCGGCTGCTGCTCGCCAAGCAACTGCTCACCGAGACCACCCTGCCGATGGCCGATGTCGCGTTCGCCGCCGGGTTCGGCAGCGTGCGCCAGTTCAACGCGGCCATGAAGGAGTCGTACGGCTTCGCGCCGGGAGAGCTGCGCAAGACCAACGGACCGATGCACGAGAAGGGGAGCCCGGTCGCCCTCACGACCGGGCTGACCCTGCGGCTCGGCCACCGGGAGCCCTACCACGCGCAGTCGGTGCTGCGGTTCCTGGCCGCCCGCGCGATTCCCTCGGTGGAGGCGGTCTGCCGGTCGGGCGACGACGTGACGGCCTACACGAGGGCCGTGCCGGGCGGCTCGATCACGCTGCGGCCCGCCGCCGGTCACGTCCGGCTGACCGTGCGGACCACCGAGACACACCGGCTCTCCCGGCTGGTGGCCCGCTGCCGCCGCCTGCTCGACCTCGACGCCGACCCCGGCGCGGTGCGGGAGATCCTCGGCGGGACGTCGCTCGGGCCGCTGGTGGCGGCCCGTCCCGGGCTGCGCGTTCCGGGCGCGTACGACGGGTTCGAGGTGGCGGTGCGGGCGGTCGTCGGGCAGCAGATCTCGGTGGCCGGGGCCCGCACCCTGCTGGGCCGCATCGCCGCCCGGGCCGGGCTGCCCGCCGTTCCCGATGAGGACCCCGACCCCGCGACCGGTCAGGTGCCGTTGCTCTTCCCCACGGCCGACCGGCTCGCCGCCGCCGACCTGGACGGCCTCGGGCTCACCACCCGCAGGGTCGCCACGATCAGGGCGCTCGCCGAGGCGGTGGCCTCCGGCGTGATCGACCTCGACGGCGCGGACGACCCCGCCGACACCGTCGCCAGGCTGCTGGAGATCCCGGGCATCGGCCCGTGGACGGCCTCGTACATCGCGCTGCGCGCGCTGCGTGACCCGGACGCGTGGCCCGAGGGCGACCTCGTGCTGCGCAAGACGATGGAACGGCTCGGCATCGCCGCGGACGAGGCCGAGCGATGGCGGCCCTGGCGCGCGTACGCCGCGCTCCACCTGTGGAGCCATGCCTCCGACATTTCCGACACCAGATCATGAGGACGCGAGAGATGATCATCACGCAGACCGTGCCCACCCCGGTGGGCCCCCTCGCTCTGCTCGCCCACGACGGCGTGCTCGTCGCGGCCGGTTTCACCGCCGACCCACAGGAGATGTTCACCCGGCTCTCGCCGTCCCTGCGGGCACTGTCGTTGCGGGAGGGCGATCTCGGCGACGCGGCCGAGGCCGTGCGGGAATACCTCGCCGGGCGGATCGACGCGCTCGACCGGATCCCGGTCGAGCAGCCCGGCACCCCCAGGAGGCAGCGCCTGTATGAGGCGCTGCGGGCCGTGCCCGCGGGGACCACCGTGTCGTACGCGCAGCTCGCGGAGAAGGCGGGGCTGCCCAGGACGGCCGCGCGGGCCGCGGGGTCGGCCTGCGCGCAGAACCTGATCGCGCCGTTCGTGCCGTGCCACCGCGTGCTGCCCTCGACGGGTGGTTATGGCGGCTACTACTACGGCACGCCCGTCAAGGAGTGGCTCCTCGCCCATGAGTCCCGCGCCTGAGCTGTGCCGATCTGTGCCGATCTGTGCTGAGCTGTGCTGTGCTGATATGGCCTGGCCTGGGGTGAGCACGACGGGCGTGCACGACGGCGCCGGTTTCCGCCTCGCCCCGGCGGTGGGGCGGGGCGGCTGCTCGCCGGCCTGCCGGGGGGCGGGCCGGGCGGCTCACTCCTTGACGATGCTCTGGACCTCGCCGACGGGCACGTCCCTGGTCGCCGAGACCTCGATCGGGTCGTACGCGAACGGGACGGCCTGGCCGCCCTGGTTGCCGTTGCCCTGCACGTTCCAGACGCTCGTCACGGTGAATGTGTAGACCTTGTTCGGCAGGTCGACGGAGGAGTGCCGGTAAATCACGCCGCACTCCGGTTTCTTCGTCCCGTCCTCGTCGGCGCCCTTCACGTACGGCTTGCCGGTGGCGCCGCATCCCGCGGTGATCACCTCGGCGCGCTTGTCGTCCTTGGTGCCGGCGTCGATTTCGAGGCGGCCCGGCGTCGCCGTGACGGTGGCGGACATGACCCCGGGCAGCGTGGCGGTGACGGACCGGGGCTCGGTCTCGGCTCCGTCCAGCCACACCCAGGTGCCCAGGTTGACGTAGCTCTTGGCGTCCGGGCTCAGCTTGATCTTCGGCTCCGGCACGGTCAGCGCGGCCCGGGCGATCTGCATGAGCTGCTCCAGCGTGATCCCTCCGGCGGGCACGGTCCCCTCGGGCACCCAGACGTACGGCTCACGCTGGGCGGCGCACGCCTGTCCCGCCGGATCGCCCGCGTTGTAGGCGACGCCCCACCACTGCCCCTTCTCGCCGATCTTGTCGCCGAACTCGTCCATCTCCACGTCGTAGTCGATCCCCGCGTCCACCGCCTGCTTCTTCTGCTGCGCCTGGAGATTGCGCATGTCGTCGGCCGACGCGTTCGGCTCATACCAGCAGGGCTGGGGGATGCGATAGCCGTCGCTCTTGCCGCCGAGCCCGTTGCCGGACAGGCCGATTCTGGAGTTGGTCAGCTTGACGCCGGCCGTGTTGCCCTTCTGGAACGCCTCGCCGCGCGGCCCGTCGTCCGGGCCCGCGGCGGCGGGCTGCGCACACATCGCGATCAGGGCCCCCGCCAGCAGGGGCGCCGCGGCAATGGCCCTCATCTGACGCACTCCTTCGCACGCTCGTCCGGATAGGCCGCGTGACGGTAGAGCCGGATCCGCCAGGCGCCGTCGTCGCCCTGCCCCAGACCGGCGGTCTGCAGGAAGACCGCCCGCGGACGTTTGAGCCAGGCGGGCTGCCGGGCCAGCGGGGTGCCCTCCTGGTCGGTCAGCCGCACGCCGGTCAGGTCGACGCAGCCGTCGGCCTCCGCCCCGCGTCCCATCACGGCGGGCACCCGCAGGGCGTAGAGCTTGGCCACACCCCGGGCCGACTGCCTGTCCTTGAGGAACCCCTGCACCCAGGTGAGGGCGTCCATGTAGGCGGACGACCTGGCGTCGATCCCCTTCGCGTACGAGCGGTCGCGGCCGGAGGTGCCGACGGCCCGCCACTGGGCCGTGAAGTCGTCGGCGAACGCCTTGATCACCGCCGACCGCTTGGGGTCGGGCTCGTCCGGCCATTCGATCTCGATCGTCAGTCCCGGCGCCGCCGTGACCGTCTCGGTGCCCGGCTGCGGACCCGGCGTCTCCGGGGCGGCCACCGCGGCCGGCTCCATGCCGCCGCCCGGAGTGAAGCCGCGGTCGGCGTCCGGCGCGGCGCACGCCGAAACGAGCAGCGCGCAGGCCGCAAGGAGCAGCACACGGGCCGGCAGGAGCGGCGTGCGGGCCGGCAGCACGCGGCCCGGCAGGGGCAGCATGCGTGTCGGCAGCATGCGGGCCGGCAGGAGCGGCGTGCGGGCCGAGGCGAGCGGCGCCGCCGTCGCCGGGGCGAGTGCTGGACGCATCACCGGGATCCTCCGCAGTACGCGATCCCCCGCCGCCGTGACCCCCGTCGCTGTCAACCTTGGAACGGCGGTCGGGGACAAGCCAGCGCTATGCGTGGATCGGCATGATTCGGAGGAGGGAATCCCTGGCATTGGGGGCTCCGATCAGGCGAGACGTGAGGTTCTGAGGTCCGCCGGGCTTCCGGGGTCCGGGTTTCCGAGGGCAGGGTTTCCGAGGGCAGGACTCCTGAGGGCAGGCTTCCTGAGGTCCGGGGAGACCGTGCGGCGCCAGTCGGGCAGCAACTCGTCGATGAGCGCCTCCGTCTCCGGCGCCATCCCGCCGCCGTACGGGTGGGAGGTGGCGCGGCGCAGCAGGCCGTCGACGACCGCCCGCAGCCGCACCGGCTCCCCGGTGGCGTGCGCCGCCCGGAGCAGGTCGCGCCACAGCCCCTCGTCGTCGGCGGCGAGCAGCAGCCCGGCCCGGGCCGCCGCCACCGCGCCGTGCGGGTCGTGGCGGGCCAGCCGGATCTCGCACAGCGCGTGGGCGGCGTCCGCCACCCAGGCCGTGACGTCATACTCCAGGGGGTCGGCCGCCAGCCAGGCGTACCGGTCGGGCGGCCTGCCGTTCAGCAGCGGGCCGCGCACCAGCGCCAGCGCGCGCTCCAGCAGGTCGGCCTCCATGCCGCCGGACTTCCCGCCGGATGCCCCACCGGATGCCCCGCCGGATGCGCCGCCGGATGCGCCGCCGGATGTGGCACCGGTGGGGTCGGCGGCGTCGGCCCATTCGCCGGCCTGCCGTACGAGGTCCTGGAACAGCCGCCAGTCCGTACGGACCTCCGGGCCGAGCCGCAGGCGCCCGGACCGGTCGAGGAACAGATGGGGACGTCCCTCGGAGTCGCGCCCGAGCCACTCGGCGACCCTGGCGATCGTGGCGTCGCGCACCGCGAGCTGCACGCCGCGCGGCCACAGCACGCCGGTCAGCACGGCCGGATGCACGCCGTCCGGATGGGTGGCCAGGTAGACGACGAGCTCGTGGGCGAGCGCCGCCCGGCCCTCTTCGAGCGGGTTCACCGGGCTGATCTCGATCGGGCCGAGGATACGCACCTCGATGGAGGGCGGCTCCTCGCTCAGCCGCTCCATCACCGGGGTGAGCGGCTCGCCCTCCTGCTGCCGGGCCGTACGGAACAGACTGATCACGGCGTCGTAGTGCCGGCGCGGCAGTAGGTGGGCCTCGATGTCCAGGCCCAGGGCGTCCACACGGGCCCGGCCGTCGTCGGTGACCTCCCATGTCCAGGTGGCGTGCGGCACCTCGCCCGCGATCACGAAGCCGCTCGCCGTACGCCTGCCCTTGCCGAGCAACGCCAGGCGGCGTGCCTCGTCCTCGTCGGGGCGGATGGCCGACAGGAGGTAGTGCGGGCTGTACGCCGGGTCGGCCACGCGGCTGTGCACCCGGCCGGTCAGCACGTCGCCGTCGTGGCGGGCCCGTTCCTCGAACTCCGGCAGCACCTCGGCCAGGCTGCCCGCCGTCCTGATCCGATCGGGCGCGAGCAGGGTCAGCTCCTCGCCGAAGCCGACGAGCGTGATGCGCATCCGGTCGGACCACCGGTTGGTGGCCAGTTCGACGGCGAGCGCCGACAGCGCGGCGACGGTGTGCGCCCCGGTGATCGCGATCACGCCGTGGGCGGCCTCCAGGTCGACCAGGACCCGGCCGCCCTGCCCGGTGCCGAGCGAGACCAGCCCGGGGTAGGGCGCGGGCACTCCGGCGAGGACCTGCTCGTCGATGCGGCGCCCCTCGTGGGCCGGAAGGCGCCACACCTGCCCGCCGTCGCAGGTCTCCCACGGCTCCGGCGCGTCCTGTTCGGCCGGGTGGATCCACAGGTCGAGGCCCCGGTTGGACAGGTGCACGGCGTAGATCGTCGGCGGGCGCCGGTCGGCGTCGGCCAGCAGGCGGCCGAGCAGGCGCAGGCCGATGTCGAGCATGCGGCTGCCGGGGGCGTCGGCGCCGAGGCGGATGGCGACCTCGGCCTCGGCGGCGTCGCCGCGCGGACGGGCGATGCGCCGTCCGAAGGCCCGGCGCCACAGTTGCTCCCGCCGCCTGCGGCCGAGCAGGGCCAGCAGCCCGGCCGCCGCCAGCGACGAGGCCGCCAGGTAGTCCGCGAGGACCGGCCCGCCCTGCCGCTCCTCCTCCGCGGGCGCGATCGCCGGCTTGACGGTGGTGGTGATGATCGGGCGCGAGGTGGGCGTCGGGCGGGCGGTCGCGGGCGTGTCCTTCGCATCGCCGGTGCGGCCCTTCGGCTCGGACGGCTTGTCCTGCGGCATCGCGGGCGGCGGCAGCACGATGCCCGGCTTGCTCGGCTCGGGCGTCGCCCTGCCCCCGTCGTGGCCGGGCCTCTGGTCGTCGTGGTCGCCTGCACCGTCGGGCCGGGTGGTGTCCCGCTCGCCTTCCGCCGCGCCTCCGGTGTCGGAGCCGGTGTCGGAGCCGGTGTCGGAGCCGGTGTCGGAGCCGGTGTGGGAACCGGCGGTGGGGCGCGGGCCGGGCGTCGTGTGCCTGCCCTCCGTCGCGCGCCGGTCCTCCGTCGTACGCGGGTCGGCGTGGACGTCGCCGCCGGCCGTGTCTCCCCCGGCATACCGGGTGTCGCCGTCGAGCTCTGCGGGCGCCTGGCGGTGCTCCTTCAGGATCTCCGGCCGATCGTCGTCCACCGGCACGATGTGGACGTTCCTCGCGTCGTCCGGCATGTCGAGCACCCAGCCCGGACGGATGAGATCGGCCATGTGCAGCCGGCTGCCGTCGGGCTGCTCCTTGTGCTGGTTGAGCCGGTAGATCTCCGGATAGCGGCGCCCGTCCCCCAGGCACTTCTCCGCGATCTCCCACAGGCTCTCGTGGTGGCGCCCGTGCGGAGGCTGGACCACGTAGACCTTCTTGACCTCCCTGGCGTGCAGGGCCGGTCGCTCCGCCTCGGCCTGCGGCACCGGCGCAGACAGTGCCGCGACGTGGGGCCGGATCGCGGCGGGGGCGCCCGCGCGGGCGATGGGCACCGCCACGGCGGTCGCGGTGAACAGCAGCAGCACGGCGGAGACCAGGCGGTTCGCGAGCGCCTGCGTGCCGCCCGACAGCGGCACCCGGGCCGGCATGCCGACCCGCCGCAACGCCGCGTAGACCTCGACGACCACGCACAGGAACAACTGCAGCCAGGCCAGCCACACCAGGAGGATCAGGATCGCGGTGATCGTCTCGGGGCCGACCTGGCTCGTGAACAGATCCGCGTTCAGCAGGCCGCCGGTGATCGGCGGACCGGCCAGCCGGAGCAGCGCGTACGGCACGCCGCCCACCAGGCCCACCAGCGCGAGCAACGCCCCGAGGCCGGCGAGGACGTCCCCGGCCGTCCGCCGGGCCCGCAGTTGTGCGGGCCGTCGCCGGTCGTCGTGCCAGTGCTCGGGCGCCTGCTGCGGCCCCAGCACCGACGGCATGCCATCCGGCCGCGGTCGCGGGCCCCGGCCGGGCGCGCCGCCGGCGGCCTCGGGATCGGCCCACAGACTTCCGCCGAGCGTGCCGCCGCCTGCGGCCTCGCGATCGGCTCGCAGACCCCGGCCGGGCGCGCCTCCTCGGGCGGCCTCGCGATCGGCCTGTGCGTCCCGGCCGGATGTGCCCGCCGGAATGCCGCGCGCGAACCCCCGCCCGGACCCTCGCCGGCCCTCGCGGTCGAACTCCTCCCACCGGCCGCCGGGCGGCCGTGTCCCGGTCACGCCTCCCCCGCATCAGGAGCGGCCGTGGCCTCGGCCTCCATGTCGGAGCCGGCGAAGCCCAGCGCGGACAGGAAGAAGGCGTCCCAGTGGACCGACACCCCCACCGTGACGTCCGCCTGGCCGCCGCCCACCGTGCACTCGGTCATGCGTACGCCGTCGGCTCCCTGGTCGGCCGTGATCTTCTCGGCCTCGCCGCACACCGCGCCCTCGTCGGCGAGCAGCCGCACCTCGCCGGTGGCCCGCAGGGTCTCGACGTCGATCTGGTCGGCGGCGGCGCGGGCGGCCTGCTCGGCGATGTCGGCGGCCTTGAGGCGGGCGTTCATGGCGGCCCCGCCGTCCACCAGCAAACCGGCCAGCAGGAACACCACCCCCGAGAAGAGGACCACGAACACCGACATGGAGCCCCGCTCCCGCCCGGCGGGTAACGACACCCTTACGAGGGCGCGCGAACCACACCACCGATGACACGGACGCGGCGGGGTCACTCCACCCTCCGATACCGTTCGAGCGGCACGACCGAGGTGCCCGACATCTGCTTGGCCGCGCCGAACCCGAGGAAGTCGAGGTTCAGCTCGCAGGTCACGGTCACCCGGACGGTGCCGTCCATCGTCCAATCGCTGCCGGACATGTCCACCTGGGGCGAGCAGTCTCCGGAGAGCGCGGCCTCAGCGGCCTCCTTCGCGGCCGACTCGGCCTCCGCCTCGGTGCGCTGTACGGAGGCGGCCCGGGCGGCGTCGCGCGCGGCCCCGTTGACCTCACCCTGGGCCTCCACGATCCGGCCGGCGCCGACGAGGAACAGCAGGAAAAGCAGGAACAGCGGGGCCAGCATCACGGTCTCGGCCGTCATCGATCCACGCTCGGGCCGGGTCATTCGCAGCCGTCCGAGCCGTCGTCGGGGCGGAAGCACTCGATGGGCCCGCCGAACCGCGACGTGATCGTGAAGGTCATCTCGGGCAGCAGCGGCACCACCTGGACGGCACGGCCGGTCACCTCGACGCCGCGCTGGTCGCCCTGCTCCCACGCCTGCGCCTGGGCGTTCTTCAGCAACTGCGGCCCGATCGCCTGCACGATCTGCCGCGCCTTGCCCTCGGCCGCCGCCTGCCAGCCGTCGGAGCCGCCCGCACGGGCGATCCGCGCGCCCTCCCGCGCGGCGGCGTCGGCGACCTGGCGGCCGTGGAACCAGAGCGTGACCTGGACGATCAGCAGCACGACGGCGAGCACGATCGGCATGAGCATGGCGAGCTCGATCACCGTCGCGCCCCGCTCACGGCGCTGCATTCGCCGAGCCCACCGGCCGCGCTCGACCCGCCCGCCCCGCTTGACCTGCCCACCGCGCTCGCGGTGCTCGGCCCACAGAGCCTGCTCGCGGTGCTCGGGCCGTCCGCCCCGCTTGCTCGGCTCGACCCGCCCGACGCGCTCGCGGCGTGCGGTGGCCGGGGCGCGGGGGCCGGTCACGCCCTGCACGGTCACTCTCCGTTACCCCCGCCCCCGCCGCCGCCCCCGCTGAAGCTGTTCTGGATGTCCGACTGCTTCTGCTCGACCAGTTGCTTGATCAGCGTGGCCAGGCCGAGCGCGACTCCGGCGATGATGGCGGTGATGATCACCCATTCGACCGCGGAGGCCCCCCTGGACGGGGCGTTCCTGGCGCGGTCCAGCCGCACGTGGAGCACGGCGATCAAATAGTGGAACCAGAGCATCAGGCCCCCAACATCTTCATGGCTGCGGGAAAACTGAGAAAGATCACGAAGCCCGCGCACAGCAGGAGCTGGGCGACGAGCATCGACTGGGACCGCTCACCCGCCTTGCCCTCGACCTCCGCGAGTTCGCGGCGGCGGAGGGTGGCGGCACGGGCCGTGAGGGAGGCGCGGACCTTGGCGCCGTCGTCGGCCACGAGGCCGAGCGCGGCCGACAGGTCCCGCAGCTCGTCCACGTTGATCTCGTCGCCGAGCTGGCCGAGGGCCTGCCAGGGGGTGATGCCGACGATCCGGGCGTTGGCCAGCGCCTCGCGGATGCGTTCCATCGCCCAGTTGGAGCCGGGGGCGGGACCCGCCCCGTTGACAGCGCCGCCCGCCGCGCCGTTCGCGGAAGAACCGTTCGCAGGGCCGCTCACAGGGCTGCTCACAGGGCCGCTCACAGGGCCACCGGTGCCGCTCAGCGCCCCGGGCGTGGTGACGGGACTGCCCACGGCGACCGCCATCATCAGCGCCTCGGGCACGCCCCTGCCGCCCGCGAGGTTCATCGACACGAGGTCGAGGAAGGCGCCCACGGCGTGCCGGAAGTCCCGGCGGCGTACGGCGGCGTCCCGCCGGATCTGGGCGTCCGGCAGCAGGAAGAAGATCACGCAGACGACGAGGGCCGACCAGAGCGGCACCTGCACCGAGACGCCCCATCCCATCAGCGCGAGCCAGCCGACGAGGATCGGGAACGCCAGCAGGCCCGAGACCCCGAGCAGCAGCTTGGTCGCGAGGAATCCCTCGAACGACTTGCCGAGCAGCGCGAGGTCGGCCTTGGTCGAGCGCGCCTCCCATCCCCGCGCCGCGTAGAACCGGGCCAGCCGCAGGCCGAGCATGCGGCGAAACTCGCTGACGTCCTCCTCGGGCGCGATCAGCGGCGCCCGCGGCACGCCCTTGCCGTCGCGGGCCTGGTCGAGCGCGGCGAGCCTGGCGGTCAGGCCGGGCCGGGGCGGGAACAGCGCCCGCACCAGCAGGAAGAGCCCGAGGCCGAGCACGGCTCCGCAGAGCACCGTCGTGATCACCTGGTCACCTCCGCCGGCGGCTGCGCCTGCGCGGCCACCGCGGACCGCGGGCGGTGGTAGGGGGCGAGGATCCTGGCCGGCTTGTCGAAGCGGGCGAGCCGCCGCATCCAGGCGAACCCCGCGCCGAACAGGCCCGCCACCACGACGAGTACGGCCTGGCCGAGCACGGAGTTGTACTCCTCGACGTACGAGCGGTTGAAGACGACCAGCGCGGCGGCGAAGGCGAGGGCGGTGCCGACCACGATCTGCACGCTCTTGCGCGTCGATCTGCGCTCGGCCTCCACGCGCCGGCGCATGTCCAGCTCCTCGCGGGCCGAGACCGCCAGGGCCGAGAGCACGTCGCGCAGGCCCGGCCCGCGCAGCCGCGAGTTGAGGATCAGCGCCGCCACGACGAGGTCGGCCGAGGGGTCGTCGAGCTCGTCGGCGAACATCCGCAGCGCGTCGGCGAGCGGCATCCGGGTGTGGAGCCGGTCGACCAGGGCGCGCAGGTGCGGCTGCAGCATCGGGGCCGCGGCCCGGATCGAGGAGGGGATGGCCTGTTCGAGGCCGGCCGCGCCCGCGATCGTGTCGCGCAGCGACTCCGTCCACGCCGCCAGGCCCTCCAGGCGCCGCATGGCGGCCCGCTCCTCCCCCGCGCCGCCGGTGAAGCCCCGCCAGGCGAGGACCAGCAGCACGGCGCCCGCCGCGATGACCGGCCAGCCGGTCACGACGAGCACCACGACACCCGTCACCGCCGCGATCGCCGACCTCGTGGACAGCGTGCGCAGCAGGCGCATCCGCTCGGCCCGGCCGTCCGGCGTGGCGGGGCGGGGGCGCAGGCCGTACACGGCCAGGGCGAGCAGGAAGAGCCCGCCGCCCGCCGCGGCCCCGGCCAGCAGCACCACGGGATCGAGGACGCCGGGAGGCAGCGCCGGCAGCAGGCCGTTCATCGCCATGCTCCCCGCGCCGGGTCGTATCCGTGGGCGGCCAGCTCGTCGGCGCAGGAGATCGGGGCGTGCGGCACCAGGTAGTCGCCCGCCATGGCGAACACCTCCGACGACAGCACGCGCCCGTCGCAGCCGGTGACCTCCCGCACGCTGGACGCGTAGCGCCGCAGGGTGCCGCCCCGGTGGTAGTCGTTGCGCTTCTCGATGAAGACCACGAAGTCGATGGCCCCGGCGATGAGCATGTGGGTGGCCTCGATCGGCAGCCGCTCCTCGGCCTGCAGGGCGTAGGTCGCGATGCGGTTGAACACCTCCATGCTGGAGTTGGCGTGGATCGTCGACAGCGACCCGTCGTTGCCCTGGGTCATCGCGTTGAGCATCGTGACGATCTCGTCGCCGAGCACCTCGCCGACGATCACCCGCGAGGGGTTCATGCGCAGCGACCGCCGCACCAGCTCGGCCATGGTGATCTCGCCCTGCCCCTCGGCGTTGGGCAGGCGGTGCTCGAAGGCCACCGCGTTGGGGTGCAGCTCGGGGAACTGGTCGAGCCCGAGCTCCAGCGCCCGCTCCACCGTGATCAGCCGCTCGTGTGGCGGGATCTCGTTGGCCAGCGCCCGCAGCAGAGTGGTCTTCCCGGCGTTCGTGGACCCCGCGATCATGATGTTCTTCCGCGCGGCCACGGCGGCGGTGAGGAAGCGGCCGAGCTCGGGGGTGAGCGTGCCGTTCCCGACGAGGTCGCTGAGGAACACCTTGCCGAGGCGGGCGCGGCGGATCGACAGGGCCGGCCGTACGGTGACGTCCATGACGGCCGACAGCCGGGAGCCGTCCGGCAGGCGCAGGTCGAGCTGCGGGTTGGCGGTGTCGAACGGCCGCGACGACAGGCCCGAGTAGGCCGCGAGGATCTGGATCAGCTCGATGAGCTCCTCGTCGGAGTCCGCGACGGGGTCGTGCATGATCTCCTGGCCGTCGGCGTAGCCGACGAAGACCCGGTCGCAGCCGTTGATGTCGATGTTCTCGACGTCGGGATCGTCGAGCAGCGGCTGAAGGCGGCCCACGCCGAACAGCGCGGCGTGGATGCCGGCCGCCAGCGCCTCCTCCTCCTCGGCGGTGGGCGGGGTGCGCCCGACGCCGATCTCGCTGCGCGCGTGCTCCTCAAGCACCTGCGCGATCAGCGCCCGGGCGAACTGCCGCTCGTCCTCCCCCGACATCGGCGGCACGCCGCTCGCCTGGTCGAGCCGCCGCTGGTGCGCCAGCCGGTCGCCGACCTCCTGCCGGAAGCGCTTGACCAGGCTGTGGTCGACCGGCCGCCGCTGGGAGTTCACGACCGCACCTCCGGCCGCCTCTTCGCCCGCCCGGCGGCGGGCGGCGCCGCCGTCTCGCCACCCTCGCCGCCCTCGGCGAGCTGTGCGGCCAGGCGCGTGGCCAGCTCCCTGGCCGTACGGATGAGGAGGCTGCGGTCGAGCCGCCCGCCCCACCGGCCGCGCAGCAGTTCGGCGCCCTTCGGGTCGTAGGCGAGACCGCCGACGAAGGCGACGTCCCATCCGGAGACGATGCGGCGGATCTCCTCAAGCGACGACCGGTATGACCGGGGGTCGGCGATGACCACGATCCCGACCTTGCGCCCGATCAGCGACAGCCGTTCGCGCAGGTGGGCGACGTGGTCGAGGCTGGCCCTGGTGAACAGCACCACCTGGTCGGCCTCGGCCACCAGGTCGCCGATCTGGGGGTGCAGCCCGAGCCTGCCGCAGTCGGCGAGCACGTCGGCCTGCGGCAGGGCGGCGAACGCCCGGCCGAGCGGGCCCCACAGCCAGGTGAGGCCGGCCGCCTGCTCGCCGTTGGTCAGGCCGGCCAGCACGTCGAGGCCGCCGACGAGCCGCTGCGTGTGCTCGTAGATCAGCTCGGCGTGGAGCCCGCGCCGTGCGACCGCGCCGAGGCTGAGCAGGCCGCGCCCGGGGTTCAGCACACTCCCGTCGTCGGCCGGCAGGCGGTAGGCGAGGTCGCCGCCGGAGGGGTCGCACTCGGCCAGCAGCACCGCCCGGGGCCACACGGCGCCGAGGGCGGTCGCCGCGGTGGTCACGCCGGGCGCCCCCTTGTCGGCGGCGAGCACGATCAGCGCCACGTCACTTGACCCCCGGGAGCGTGACGATGGCGATCTCCCCGCTGGAGGCGTACTGAGCGATAGTGGGCGCGATCGACGTGTCGACGACGATCGTGACCAGCCCGCCCCCGGACCGTCCGGTGGACATGCTCTCGACGCGGGCGGCGGTCGCCAGCACCTTCTGCTGGGCGGTGCCCGACCCCTTGCCGGCCGACGGCACGTAGATCACCTGGACGATGTCGCTCCACTTGAGGTCGGCGGGCATCTGGCCGGCCTTGAGCGACAGGCCCACCTTCGCCTTGCCCGGCCCGACCTGGTCGGTCGTCCTGGCGGTCATCGGCTCGGTGAGCAGCGTGCCCGGCAGCAGCGTCACCCGGGCGTACGTCTTGGCCACCTGGTCCCTGAACCGCCAGGGGACGTATTGGACCCCGGTGTCGGCGATCTGCACCTCCTGCATCGCGGACAGCGGGATGAGCTGCCCGGCCCCCACCTGCTGGGTGATCTGCACGGCCGAGACGCGGTCGCCGCTGCGCATGACCAGCAGCGTGGTGGCGAGCGCGCCGCCCAGGATGAGGAGGACGGCGAGCGCGGCGAGCGCGGGCTTGCGCTCCCTCGGCGGGACGGGCAGCCTGCGCGCGGCCGGCCCGGACAGGCCCGGCCGTGCGGGTGCCCGGCCGTCCTGCGACGTCTTCTCGCTGATCCTCATGGGTGGGGGACTCCCAGGGATGAGGGCGCCCTTCTGTTTTCGGGCCGCACGAATGTGTTTATGGTCTTGCCGTTTGTTGCTAATTCACTCCATTATGGCCAGCTTGCGCCGCCATAAGTGGCCGGATGCGGCGACCCATGCTTATCCGTTAGGAATACGCCTGTCAACGGGAGTGGATCTATCGCCATATCGACACACGGCTTTACTGGCCCGATATTTCGTGATAGTACGTTTGCACTTGTTTCCCATCTGTCACACCATTCACACTCTTCGTACCGCCGCACAAAGCGACCGGAGGGGCGCGATGACAGGCGCCTTTACCCATTCCGGGGAAACGCCCGGATGAGCGGAGGTGACACGGCTACCGTGGCCCCGCGGGCCGCGCCGCCCGCGCGCCAGGAGATCTTCACGGGGACGCCCCGGGATGAAACGCTTTCCGCGAGGCCGCCGCACAACCGCCTTCTGGGAGTTCGCGCATGCGGATAACGCTCACCGTGGTCGGCGAGGACGGCCGCCGCGACGTGCTGGTCGAGGGCGACGAGAGCGCCACGGTCGCCGCCCTCGCCACCGCGCTCGACGGCGGGGCCGCCCGCCCGGCCAACGTCGTACGGCTTCCGCACGCCCGCGCGCCGTACGACCTGGACCGGGGGGACCGGCAGGCCCGGCCGTCCGGCGAGGTGAGGCTGTGGGTCGACGGCCGGCCCGTCGGCCCGGACGCGCCCGTCTTCGGCCTGCTCAGGGATGGCGACGTGGTGGCCCTGGACGGCCACGCCGCGGTGGCGACGGTGACCGAGGAGCCCGGCGGGCCGGCGGAGCTGCGCGTCGTGGGCGGCCCCGGGGCGGGGGTCGTTCACCGGATCGGCCTCGGCGCCCACACGATCGGCGCCGACCCCGCCTGCGCGATCTCCGTGCCCGACCCGAGGATGCCGCCGGTCGCGCTGGTGGTGCGGCTGGCCCCGGGAACGGCCACTGTCGATGCCACGGTGGAGCCCGCCGTCTCCGGGGGCGACCCAGTGGCCCGGCTTGAGGGTGAGCCGCTCACGGAGGCGGTGGCGTGGCCGCCGGGGGGCATGCTCGCCTGTGGCGGCTCGGTGTTCGCCCTGGGGCCGGTCGTGCCGCCGGACGCCCACCTCGACGCGCTGCCGGACGGCGGGCTCGCCTACAACCGCCCTCCGCGCCTCCAGCGGCCGGAGCGGCAGCGGCGCTTCACCGTGCCCGCCGAGCCCAAGCGGGGCGAGGGCATGCGGCTGCAGTTGCTGGCCGCGCTGCTGCCCGCCGTGCTCGGCGTGGTCATGGCCGTCGTCACCGGCACGTGGTACTACCTGCTGATCGCGTTCATGACGCCGCTGATCATGATCGGCCAATGGGTGAGCGATCGCAGGCACGGCAGGAAGAAGCACCGCCGGGCGGTCAAGGCCTACCGCGAGCGGATGGCCGCCTTCGAGGAGGAGGTGGCCCGCGCGGTGCGGCAGGACGAGGAGGCCAGGCGCGGCGGCGCCCCCGACCCGGCCGAGGTGCTGCTCACCGCGACCGGCCCGCGCCGCCGGCTGTGGGAGCGCCGCGTGCACGACCCCGACGCGCTGCGGCTGCGCCTGGGGCTGGCCGACCTGCCCGCCGACCTGGAGTTCGAGCCCGAGAGCGGCACGCCCCAGGACGCGCCCCGCCGGGAGCCGCCCACCTGCCACGACGTCCCCGTCGCGCTGGTCATGCGGCGGCTCGGCGTGGCCGGGCTCACCGGCCCAAGAGACGTGGCGCTCGGCTGCGCCCGCTGGCTCGTCGGCCAGGCCGCCGCCCTGCACAGCCCGCGCGACCTGGCCATCGTGGTGCTGTCGGCCAACGCCGACGGCGCCGGGCAGTGGGGCTGGGTGCGCTGGCTGCCGCACTGCGCGCCCGACGCCGCCGCCCGCGGCGGCGCGCTGTCGTCCGACTGCGCCGCGCTCGTCGGCGCCGACCCCGAGGCCGCCGCCCGCCGGGTCGCCGAGCTCGCCGCCCTGGTGACCGAACGGCTCGACGCCGAGAACGGCTCGGGGCCCTACCCGGGGGTGCCGCGCGGCGCCCGCCTGTCCGGCGGCCCCGCCGGCTGGGACGACCTGGGTCGCGCGAGCGGCAACCGGCCCGCCGAGCCCGCGTTCGCGACCTACGACGAGCGGCCGTTCGACGTGCTCGTCGTGCTCGACGGCGCGCAGGTGCTGCGCGGCCTGCCCGGCATGCCGCAGGTGCTGCGGCAGGGCCCGCGCGCCGGGGTCTACACGATCGCCATCGACGATGACGAGCGGCTGCTGCCCGAGGAGTGCGCCACGGTCGTGTCCTGCGACCGCGGGGGCGGGGTGCGCCTCCACGGCGGCGGGCTCGACCCGATCACCGGCATCCGCGCCGACCTGGTCTCGCCGTCCTGGGCCGAACGCCTGGCCCGCGCGCTGGCCCCGCTGCGCGACGTGAGCCGCGACGACCCCTCGGCCGCCCTCCCCGACGCGGTCCGCCTGCTCGATCTGCTGGAGGTGTCGCTCGACCCCGCCGCGCTCGCCGAGCGGCAGGGCCGTACGACCCGGGCCCTGATCGGTGTGGGACCGGAGGGCCCGTTCGAGGTCGACCTGAGCAGGGACGGGCCGCACGCCCTGGTCGCGGGCACGACCGGCGCGGGCAAGTCGGAGCTGCTCCAGACGCTGATCTGCTCGCTCGCGGTGGCCAACCGGCCCGACGAGATGACGTTCGTGCTCATCGACTACAAGGGCGGCGCGGCCTTCAAGGAGTGCGTACGGCTCCCGCACACGGTCGGCATGGTGAGCGACCTCGACGGCCACCTCACCCAGCGGGCCCTGTCGTCGCTGGCCGCCGAGATCCGGCGCAGGGAACGGCTGCTGCTGGACGCGGGGGCCAAGGACATCGAGGACTATCAGCGGGCGCGGGGCGCCACCTGGGTGCTCGGCGCGGGCGGCGTGCGGCGGGCACGCGGCGGCGGCATCTTCGCCGCCCCGGTGCCGGAGACCGCGGGAAGCAGGAGGGACCTGCCGCCGCTGCCCCGGCTCGTGCTGATCATCGACGAGTTCGCCGCCCTGGTCGCGGAGCTGCCCGACTTCGTCGAGGGACTGGTCGACATCGCGCGCAGGGGCCGCTCGCTCGGCATCCACCTGATCCTCGCCACCCAGCGGCCCGGCGGCGTGGTGACCGCCGACATCCAGGCCAACACCTCGCTCAGGATCGCGCTGCGGGTCACCGACGCCGCCGAGTCCGCCGACGTCATCGACGTGCCCGACGCCGCCCACATCTCGCGGACGACGCCCGGCCGCTGCTATGTGCGGGCGGGCTCCGGAGCCCCCGTGGCGGTGCAGACGGCCAGGATCGGCGGCCGCACCCCGCATCCGCGCGGTGCGGGGGCGGCCGACGCGGGGGACGATCTGCGGGTGCTCGACCTGCCCTGGCAGGCGCTCGGCCACCCGCTGCCCGCCCCGCCCGCCACCCAGGCGGCGAGCGGCACCGACCTGGCCCTGCTCGTCGGCGCGCTGCGCGAGGCCGGGAGCGAGCTGCCCCGGCAGCCGAGCCCGTGGCTGCCGCCGCTGGCCGACCAGGTCGTCCTCGACGTCGGGGCCGGGGGCTCCTCCGGCGGCCTGCTCGCGGGGGCCGTGCCGTACCGGCCGGGGGCCGAGGAGGTGCCGCCGCTGCCGTTCGGCATGACCGACCTGCCGTGGGAGCAGGGCCGCCGCCCGCTCACGCTGGACATGCGGCACGGCGGCCACCTGCTGATCGCGGGCGGCGCGCGCAGCGGACGGTCGAGCGCGCTGCGGACCATCGCGGGCTCGATCGCGGCCGGCGCCTCCCCCGAGGACGTGCACGTCCACGCCGTCGACTGCGGGTCGGGCGCGCTGCTGCCGCTGGTCGCGCTGCCGCACTGCGGGGCGGTCGTCACCCGCGACCAGCTCGACCGGGTGGAGCGCCTGCTGACCCGCCTGCGCGCGGAGGTCGGACGCCGCCAGCAGCTGCTGGCCGAGGCCGGCTACGCCTCGCTGGCCGAGGCGCGCTCCGCCGCCAGGTCCCAGGCCGCCAGGTCCCAGGCCGCCAGGTCCCGGGCCGCCGGGTCCCGGGCCGCCCGCGACCGTTCGGGCGTGGGCGCGCTGCCCTGGCTGGTGCTGCTCGTGGACCGCTGGGAGGGGTACGTCGCCGCGTTCGAGAACTACGACTACGGACGGCTGGTCGACGCCCTGCTGCAGCTGCTGCGGGAGGGCCCGGCCGTGGGGCTGCGGGCCGTCGTCACCGCCGACCGGTCGGGCCTGCTCGGGCAGATCTCCACCGTCTTCGAGGACCGGCTCGTGCTGCGGCTCGCCGACCCCGCCGACTATGGGCTCGCCGGGCTGCCGGTGCGCGACCTGCCGAGCGCCATGCCCCCGGGCCGGGCCCTGGCCGTCGGCGAGCACGGCCTGGTGGAGAGCCAGATCGCGCTGCTGTGCGACGACCCCTCCGGCCCCGCGCAGGTGGCCGTCGTGCAGGAGCTCGCCCGTACGGCGGCGGCGCGGTTCGGCGGCTCGGACACCCCCGGAAAGTGGGCCTGGCCGTCGGAGCCGCCGCTGCGGGTGGACGCGCTGCCCATGCGGATCACCGCGAGCCAGGCGCTCGACCTGGCGCCGGCGCACGAGCCGCCGTCGGCCCTGTGGGCGCTGCTCGGCGCGGGCGGCGACGCCCTCGTCCCGATGGGCGTGGACCTGCAGGGCCAGGGACCGGCCGCCGTGATCGCCGGGCCGCCGCGCTCGGGACGGTCGTCCGCGCTGGTCACGGCGGCGCGCTCGCTCCTCGACCGGGGAACTCCGGTGCTCGTCGTGACCCCGCGCCGCAGCCCGCTGCGCGACCTCGCCGGGACGCCGGGGGTGCTGGCCGTGCTGGACGGCAACGCCAGGAGCGTGACCGGAGGCGGCGCGGACGACTTCGGCGGCCTGCCGGGGGCGCTCGACCCGCTCGCCCTGGTCGCCGGGCACGAGCGCTACGTGGTGGCCGTGGACGACGCGGAGCTCATCTCCCCCGACTCCCCGCTCGGCCTGGCCCTGGACGAGATGCTGCGCACCGGCCGGGACGGCGAGCACGGCCTGCTCGTCGCGGGGGCGACCGGCGACCTGGCGACGGCCTACCGGGGGTTCGCTGCCGAGGCCCGCAAGGGCAGGACCGGCCTGCTGCTCAACGTGCAGAGCCCCGCCGACGGCGACCTGTTCGCCGTACGGCTGCCGCGCGGCGCCGTCGGCGGGCCTCCCGGGCGGGGCCTGCTGGTCGTCTCGGGCGTCGCGACCCCGATCCAGGCCGCGGTGCCGGACTGAACTCTCCCCCGCGACTCTCGTACTTTCCCCGCGAGGCTTGTTGGGAGCGCTCCCACCCTGCCAGCCTGCTCCGCATGACCGTGCGCATCAGGCCCTACCAGGACACCGACAGGGACGCTCTCTATGACATCTGCGTCCGCACCGCCGACGCGGGCGAGGACTCCCGCCACCTTTACCCCGACCTCGACCTGATGCCGAGCATCTTCGCCGCGCCGTACGTCCGGCTGGAGCCGGACCTGGCCTTCGTCGCGGACGACGGCGAACGGGCCGTCGGCTACATCGTCGGCACCGCCGACACCCCCGCCTTCGTCAAGGCGTACCGCGACGAGTGGCTGCCGATGCTGGCCGGCCGCTATCCCGCGCCGCGGCGCCCGCCGGCCTCGCCCACGGAGGAGATGATCGCCCTGATGCACGACCCCGAGCGGATGGTGCTCCCCGAGCTGGCCGGCTATCCCGCCCACCTGCACATCGACCTGCTCCCCGGCCACCAGCGCGCCGGGCACGGCCGCGCCCTGATGACGGCCTTCCTGCACGCCCTCGCGGCGAAGGGCGTGCCCGCCGTGCACCTGAGCATGCTCACCGTCAACACCCGCGCCCGCGCCTTCTACGACCGGCTGGGCTTCCACGAGATCCCGGTGCCCGACCCCGGCCCCGTCACCTATCTCGGCCGATCGACCGAGCCGCCGGACGCATGAGCCGCCGGACGCATGAGCCGCCGGACGCATGAGAAGGCCGCCGGACCACCGCGGGGTTCCACGGCGGTCCGGCGGCCGGCGGTCTGCGGTGGTCAGCGAGTCGCGGACTCGATGTTGCCGCGGTAGGTCGTGATGACCCGGGAGGCTTCGTTGAGCTCTTCCGCCATGCGCTGGAACGCCGCCCGGTAGCTCTGCCAGGCGTCGTGGAAGCGCTGCGCGCCGGGGCCGGTCCAGGCGGTGCCGACCTTGGCCGCCTCGCGGTCGAGGTTGGCCATCGTGGTGCGAACCTGGTCCGCCTGCTGGCTGAACTGCGCGGCCATGCTCTGCATCTCCGCGGGGTCGCCGCCGAGCAAGCTGTTACTCATCCAGTCACTCCTTCATCGACAAAGGGGCCGCCCTCACCGTAAATCGTTTGTCAATCTTGTGAACCCCTTATGCCGAGCGGCTATATCGACGACCGGGAAAATTTCGCTTTTTCCACCACTCCATTCCCTTTTTTTCGTACGCCCGGAAAGTTCTCCACAGGATGGCGCGCCGCCCCGGCGCGTACCGCGCCATGGGCGGCCCGCTTTTCCCTCCGGAGGATCGGAGCCCGGACTCGGCGGCCGGCAACTCCGCTCCCCTGTCGCCGGTGAGCACCACGCGGGCCTGGGCGCCGGGGGCAACCGTGTTCGCCCCCGCTCTCCGGTCGGCCGCACGGGTCTCTGGCGAACCTCCTCCGACCCGTAGATCACAAGGACGCCGCCGGATCAATATGCTGACGGTCATGCCCTCTGACAGGGAGAGGTGACCGTGCAGACCCGGAAGGACCTCTACCAGGCGTACCGGCTGATGCAGCAGCGTCTGGGCCAGGCCCTGCTGCAGGGCGAGCCGGACGTCGCGGAGTCGCCGATGCGGCGGCACACCATCGCGACGTTCTGCGGGATCCTGCTGTCGGTGCTCCTGCTCGCCGTCTTCGGCATCTGGGGTTTGATCAAACCGGGCGGCGCGACCAAGCTCACCGAGCCCGGCCAGCTCCTCGTCGAGCAGGACACCGGCGCGACCTACGTCTACAGCCGGCAGGAGCGCGTGCTGCTGCCCACGGCCAACTACGTATCCGCCCGGCTGCTGCTCGACACCGCCGATGTGACGGTGCGCGACGTCTCCGCCGCCTCGCTGGCCGAGCTGCCGCGCGGGCCGCTCGTGGGCATCCCCGGCGCGCCCGACTCGCTGCCGCCCAAGGACAAACTGGTCCACGGGCCGTGGTCGGTGTGCGTGGTGGACGGCCCGGACGCCTCCGGGACGCCCCGGCCGTACGTCACGCTGGTCGGCGGCCTGGACGTCGGCGGCAGGCCCCTCGGCGGCGGCGCCATGGTCGTGGACGACGGCCGGCAGAAGTGGGTCGTCTGGGGCGACCGGCGGATGCGGGCGAGCACCAGCGCGGTGAACGCCCTGAGCGCCCAGCCCAGGAAGGTGCCCGCGACCTGGCTCAACGCCCTGCCCGAAGGCCCCGCGTTCAGCGGGCCGAAGGTGCCGAATCTGGGCAGGAAGGTCCGGGGGCCCGACGGCAAGGTGACGGCGGCGGTCGGGCAGGTCTTCACGGTGCCCGGCATCGGGGGCGCCCCCGCCCGCTGGTACGTCCTGCTGTCCGACGGCCTCGCGCCGATCTCCCTCACCCAGGCCACGCTCCTGCTGTCGGACCCGGCCACCAAGGCGGCGTACGGCAGGCGCCCGCTGCAGCCGATCCGGATCGACGCGGCCACGGCCGGCGCCGCGCTGTCCAGGCAGCCGAGCATGCTGGGCGGCGGGATGCCCGAGACGATGCCCACGGTCGTCTCCCCCGCCTCCACCACGCCGCTGTGCGCGGTCTTCGCGGGCACCGGCAGCGGCTCGACCCGGGCGACCCTGACCGTCGGCGCCTCGATCGCGATCCCCACCCCCCGGACTCCGGGCACCCAGGACACCTTCGACCAGGTGCTGCTCCCGCCGGGGTCCGCGGCGGTCGCGGGGCTGCTGCCTGGCGAGGGACAGCTCGGGTCGATCACGAACTACTTCCTGGTGACCGACCAGGGCCGCAGGTTCGCCATCGCCTCCGCCGGCCTGCTGCCGAAGCTCGGCTACGGCGCCGCCGACACCACGCCGGTGCCCGCGCAGCTGCTGCACCTCATCCCGGAGGGCCCGGCGCTCGACCCGGCCGCCGCCCGCGTGCCGGTGCCGCTCGGCAAGTAGGTCAGCCGTTGAGGCGGCGGAAGTCGTCCAGGTTCTGCTGGTAGAACGCGATGTCCTCGGCCAGCCGGTCGCGCAGGAAGCAGTCGGGCTCCGCCTCGCGGGCGGCCAGCCCCGCCTCGGTCCAGAACGCCTCGGCGGGCACCTCGTCCTCGCCGGGCGGGATGAACTTGAGCGCCTCCCCGAGCGCGTCCCTGGCCGTCTCCCAGCCGCTCACCACCCGCTGGAAGAGCCGCTCGTCCCCCGGCTCCTCGGTGTATTCGAGGTCGTCGGCGAGCGCGCGGCGCGCGTACCCGGCTCCGGCGAGCCGCCACTGACCGGGGTCGATCAGCTCGGACAGGCCGACGCCGAACCGCTCGCCCTCGTCCCTGGCCTCCGCCTCGCTCGCGTACGGCACGAGCACCTCGACACCGCCGGACCGGACCGTCCACGCCTCGGGCCCCTCGACCGGCGGCTCCTCCGGCGTAGCCTCCTCCACGGTCAGCGCGAGATACAGCCGGGCCTCCGCGAGCGTCCGCGCGTAGGGGGTGGGCACCTGTTCCATGCCGGCAACCCTATGCTCCGGCGAGCTCCCGGTAGGTGTCGCGTACGACGAGCAGCCGGTCGAGACGGAACCGCCCCGGCTCGGCGGCCCGCACGGCGCGTCCCCGCTCCGACCAGAACGCGTCGCCGGGCACCTCGTCCTGCCCGGGCGGGACGAATTTGATCACCTCTTCGACCGCGGCCCGCGCGATCGACAGCGCCTGCCGCCGATTGCCTTCCATCGGGGCGTTGCCCGCCGTCAGGTCGGCCACCCACAGCCACTCGCCGGGGTCGAGCAGCTCGGACGGCTCCGCACCGCCGAACGTGGGGAAGCCGGTGGGCGTCACCTCCCGCTCCGGGAGCCCGAACAGATACTCCCGCTCGGCGCCGCACGCCGCGCACCGCCCCTCGTAAGAGGTGACCAGCTCCCCTTCGACGCTCGCCAGGCCGCTGTCCCAGTCGGTGTCCACCGAGCCGCAGGCGCAGGGGTGCAGGTCGAGATAGAGCTGCGCCTCGTCCCTGCTTCTGGCTGTCGAGTAGGCCATCACACGTTCCTCACACGAGGCTGTCCGGGGAGCCCTCCGGCGTCCTCCGGCAGCAGGGGGCCGGACTTGTCATCGTCGTCGTCCTCGTCGTCGGGCGGCTCCCAGCCGGAGGTGTTGCTGAGCCTGCGCATCCGCTCCCACAGGTCGAGGACCGGCGCCTGGGGCGGCACGGTGACCCACGGCGGCGGAGGCGCCGTCTGGCCCCGCGCGCCGAGGTCGCGGACGACCCCCTCGATCTCGTGCCGCAGCCGCGCCCGCTCCTCCGCCGAGGTCGCCGCCAGCCACTTGCGGGACAGGTAGGCGTGCTCGTTGCGGCGCGCGGTGGCACAGGCGTCGTAGCCGGGATCGACGGCGTTCAGGAACCGGCGCACCACACCCTGCTCCAGCGCGGCCCGCTTCTGCAGGGTGTCGCTGATCTCGTGCAGCAGCACCCGGCCCACCACGTCGGGGGCCAGCCTCGGCGACAGCCGGATCACGTTCGGGTCCGTGCCCGTCCCGAGGACCGTACGGGCGGGGCGCCGGCCGCCGGGGTTCTCGGGCCGCACGAGGAAGCGCTGGGTGCCGAATCTGGCGGTCTCGACGGTGACGACCGCGCCGTCCGGCGTCACGGTCACCGCCTGGACGCCCCGGCCGAAGTCCGCCGGGCGCAGGCCGGCGACGGCCGGGGGGATCTCGGCGCTCGACAGGTCGGGCAGGTGCGGGGCCCGGCCGTCGGCCACGAACGCGGTCCTCCGGATGGGCCGGGCCGTCACTGAGCCGGGCGAGGTGATGGAGGGGTTGCCGCCCCAGGTGCCGTCCGCGGCCGTCTCCGGCACCGGCCATCCCGGGTCGGCCTGCGCGGGCCGGGCGACGCCGAGGGCGTCGAGCCGTTCGGCGATCCGGTCGGCGAACCCGCCGGGCCGCCCGCCGTACAGGTCGCGCAGGTCGAGGCCGTGCCGCTCGGCCAGCGCCGCCAGGTCGGGCGGCACCGCGCCGAGCGCCTCGGCGAAGGGATTGCCGGACAGCCCGCCCACGGGCGTGGCGCGGTAGTGCTCGACGGTGCCGTCGGGCAGCGTGAGATGGAGGTGGACGTCGACGCCGAGGTCGCGGGCGAGCAGCCTGGCCTCCTCCACCAGAGCCGTCGAACCCGTCTGGCCGGCGTCGGCGACGATGCCCACGGGCAGCGTCCCGGTCCGCCCTCGGAGCACCTCGGCCATCGCCTTGGTGAGCGTGGCGGGCGCCGCCGGGTCGTACGACGGATGTCTCGCGGCCACCTCGCGCACGCTGTCGTGGGTGAAGAAGACGCCGGGCGCCGCGGCGCGCCGCCGGCTGAAGTCCCACACCGGCCGGTCGGCACCGGCGTCGCGGCGCGCCAGCATGTCCTCCAGAGCGTGCTGGAACATGATCAGGTGGGCCGTGCCGGTCGCGCCGTGCGGGACGTCCACGGTGTGCAGCACCGTCTCCCCGCCGTCGCGCGCCACCTGGCGCACCTCGAACCTGAGGTCGAAGTCGACCCGGAACCTCGCCTTGGCCGCGGTGCTCTTCCCGAAGACGCTGGTCTCGTCGCGGTTGCCGCCGCTGCCCGAGCTCGACTGCGCGGTCTGGTCTCCGGCGCCGAGGTCGCCGCCGACGCCCACCGCGCTCCCCCCGCTGTACGTGCGGCCGGCCGGGCTCATCTGCCCCCGGTCGGTGGCCGTGCCGGCCGTGTTCTGCTCGCGGTCCACCTGCCCCAGCTCGGTGCCCTGCAGGCCCAGCGCCACCGGGTCGGGCTCGGAGAGGTCGGCGTGGATCCGCACGTCCACCATCCGGCCCGGACGGCCCGGCATGGGCAGCCGGAGGAGCCGGTGCCCGTCGGGGCCGGTCATCCGCTCCAGCCGGGTCGTGAGCCCGTTCCCGGTGAGCGTCTTGGCCAGCGCGGCGTAGTGCTCCATGGCGGCGGCCCGGCCGAGCAGGTCCTTCCGGGAGAGCCGGTCGAACACGGCGCGCAGCAGCCCGTCGGCCCTGAGCCGCTCGGTCACGAAGACCTCGGGCGGCGCGACCCGCCGCACGTCGGGCGAGGCGGGCGGCCGCGCGGCGACCGTGCCCTTCTTGGCCACCATGCCGTCCGGCAGCACCCGCTCCATCGTGCCCTTCAGCGTGACCTTGCTGGTCCGGGGGACGCGTGTGGTCCTGGCCACGGCGCCGCGCAGGGGGCCCGACCTGCGTTCGACCTCGATAATGATGGTCACCCCGTGCTCGATGAGCTGCCCGCCACGGAACGCCGCCGCGCGCTGGATGCGGGTGCGCTGGGTGCCGGTGGAGGCCGTGCCGGTGTGCGAGCGGTCGGTGGCGGCCCCGCGGCCTCCGCTGCCGGCGGCCGGGCCCGCCCCGGCGTTCGCATTGCCGCCGATCGTCTTGCCCGACGACTCGCTGCGGTCCTCCTGCTCGTACGTGTAGTCCTGGAGGATCTGGCCGAAGTTGTGGACGTTTCCGCCGTAGCTCGCCTCGTCGCCGTGGAGCACGGCCTTGATCCTGACCGTGACCGTCTCGGTGAGGTGGGGGCCGATCTTGAGCGGATAGGTCTTGACGAAGCCCTCCTCACCGGTCATGTCGTCGATCTTGCCCCACCAGCGTTTGCCGGCGAAGTCGCCGAACAGGCTGCGCAGCAGGACGGGGTCACGCTTCAGCGCGCGGGGCGCGACCTTGCCGATCTGGTCGAGCACCTGGTCGAGCACGTGGGTCGGCGTGCCGTCCGGGGCCTTGAGGTCGACCTTCTTCACGGTGCTCTCGCCGAGGGAGTCCTGATAGAGGTCGGGGACGTCCACGGCGCTGGCGAGGTCCGGCAGCCTGTCGTGCATCCGCTTGAGCCGGTTGCCCTCGGCGGCCACGTTCATCGGGAAGTCCTTGGCGAGCCGTTCGGCGAGTATGCCGCGGGGGTGCCTCTGCTCCAGGTCGGTCCGCGGATGGCCCTCCCTGCGCGCCAGCGCCCGGTCGGCCAGATATCTGCGGACCATCGGCACGGCCGCGCGCGGGTCGAGCTCCAGGTTGCCGTCGAGCAGGCGCGTCACCGCGTCGGCCACCTGGTCGAGGGGCAGCTTGACCTCGCCCCTGCCGTAGAGGTCGAGCGCGTCACGCTCGGGCAGGGAGTAGACGACCGTCCTGTCCCGCAGCGGCTCGGCGTCGGCCCGCCGGTTGCCCGCCTCGTCGCCGGAGACCGTGATGTCCGCCTTCATCGCGAACACGTAGTGCTTGCCGGTGTCGATGGCCAGCCGTTCCCTGCCCCAGATCGCCGTGTCGGAGATCGAGGACGACGTGCTCCCCGCCGCGGACGCGCCGGCCCCCGCCCTGCCGCCGAGTGCCCGGGCCAGGGCCCCGCTCACGCCGGTCGAGGCGTCAACGGACCGTCCGCCGCGTGCCTCCGTCCGCGCGGTGTAGGCGCCCATCGTGAAGTTGATGTCGCCGATCACCAGGTCGGCCGCGGTCACGAACTCCGACTCGCCCGGGCGGGCCGTGACCCACGCCGACGCCCGGTGCGTACGCGGGGGGCGGGGGCGCACGGCCACGGCGGTGCCGTACGTCGTGGCGGGCCGGGCGGGGTCGGCGAGCAGCCACTCCGGGTGGGAGATGAGGTTGCGGGTGTTGAACGCCTCCGCGAGATGGTGGAACGACACCGAACCCGGCCGCATCGCCTTCGGCAGCACCGATCGGAGGGCGTCGAGCACGCCGGTCCCGTCCACGTGCAGCAGGGTGGCCAGGCTCAGCGCCTCGCGGGACGTCGGGTGGCGGGGCGAGAGCCCGGTGCGGTCCTCGGGCAGGAGGTCGGCGGGCAGCAGCACCCGCATCCAGACGTCGTCGCTCTGGGCCAGCGGCGTGACCTTCCCGTTCTCGATGAGGTCCACGGTGAGCGTGTGCGGAACCTCGAAGACCGCCGCCGGAGAGGTGCCCTCTATCAGCGTGACCAGGTTGGCCGTGTCGTTGAGGGTCAGGCCGGCCGCGCTGCCCTTGTTCCAGTGGACGCCCACGTCCGCGCCGGTCAAGCCGGCCCCGCCCGGCTTCGCCTCCAGCCCGAGGGAGGGGCCGACGTCCAGGGACCGGCCGCTCGACCGGCCGACCGTGCGGCCGGAGGTCTCCGACGAGATGTCGAGGTCGGCCGCGACGTCGGCGGCGCTGGTGCCGACGAAATCCTCCCGGCCCGACTGTTCCAACCGGATCCGCACCGTGAAATGCCGGCTGGCCCGGCCGATGCCCTGGCTCACCAGGTCGAGGATGATGCCGTCCTGCATGGCCTGGTCGTAGCCGGTCTGCAGCCGGGCCGGGGAGAACTGCTCGGCCACCTCGATCATGTTGGCGATCTGGCTCGCCCGCGTCAGCGGGTCGCGGGACAGCCGGCCGTCCTCGCCCGGCAGCAGGCCGCGCGCACGCAGTTGCGCCACGACCTTCGCCTGCACCTCGTTGAAGTTCTCGACGCTTTCGGGGCGGTCGCTCGCCTGGACGAGCCCCGGCCCGGCCCCGGTCCCGCGGGTCCAGCCGGGCAGCCGGGGCAGGCGGCCCTTCGGCACGCCGGGCTTCGGGTCGTCCCTGAGCCTGCCGTCCTTCAGCACGGCCGCCCGGTCGACGGGCAGGCCGTAACGGTACGCGTGCGGCTCCGGCATGCGGAACAGGCCGGTGCTCTCGCCGTGCACGGCGGGAAGCGGCGTCTCGTCGGTGTTGAGCTGCACGGTCACCGTGTGCTTCAGCTCCAGCGCGTACGCCTGGGTGTGGCCCGCCCAGCGCTGCACGCTCGGCCGGATGGCGGTCCCGCCCGCGCTCATCGACCGCGACCGCGACCAGGAGCGGCCGAACCCCCCGGTGAGCCGCGGTGTGGCGGTCTTGAACCTGCCAAGGCCGACAAGGCGGAGCAGACGCGGGCTGCCGATGGGAAGCTGGGCGCCCGCGGTGCCCTTGACGTCGAGCGACCGGCCGGCCGAGCGCGAGCCCGACGCGCCGGAGAAGCCCACGCGCAGCCGTTCCAGGCGGTGCTTGATGCTCGGCGTGCCGACCGGCCGCGCCGAGTCCATCACGACCTCGGTCTTGATCCGCGCATAGCCGACCACCCGCCCGTTGACGGTGATCGGACGGTGCAGCCCCTCGGGGTTGTTGATCGCCTCGCCGAGCCGGGCGGGCAGCTCCTTCGTCATGATCGTGACGATCTGGTCGCGGGTCATCCTGCCGATCTCGGGGCGGCCGATCCGCTCGGCGGTGCGTTCGGCGAGGTCCTGCAGCCCGGTCAGCCCGGTGACCCCGTGCTCGGGGAACGGCGTCTGCTGCCGCTTTTCCTCGGGAAGCTGCGTGACCCTGGCCGGCCCCCGCTGCGCGTGCGTGTGCGGCAGATACATCTGCAGGCTCGGGGCGTCGCCGGGGGTGCCGCTGTCCACACGCGCCCGCTCGGTGCCGTTCGCGGTGCGCAGCTCCACCTCGGCCGAGGCGAGCCCGTCGAGCACCAGCCCCTCGCCCGCGTTGTCCTGCACCGCGCCGGCGAGCGCGAACTCGGAGGCGTTGCCGTTGAACGACTCGCTCCCGCCGAAGGCGACGCCGATCTTGAACACGCCGAACTTCATCAGCCTCCCGAGCCAGTGCACGTACTGCAACGGCTTGCTCAGGGCGTTCAGGTCGAAACTCGGCGCCAGGCGCAGCGAACGGTTGGCGGTGACGGAGGCCGAGCGGCCGCCCTGCGGCAAGTGGCCGAGCATCGACTGCGAGTGCCGCACCGGATGGCCGAAGACCTCGACCAGGTCCGTGACCTTCAGCCGCAGCCGCAGCTCGCCCCGCGTGCCGCGGCCCACCCGCAGCAGCGCCCCGTCCGGCGACACCAGCCATCTGAAGTTCGACCGCAACACGTGCGACAGCTCGTCGGGCGCGTAGCGGTGGTCGACCCCGGCGCGTTCGAGCATGTCGTTGACGACCTGCGTGAGCCGTTCGAGGTGGGGCAGCCGGCCCGCGGGAGTCGCCTCCGACAGGACCTCGGGCGACGGCAGGGCGTGCGCGTACGCCTCCTTGTACGCGGTGTGGGCCTCCTCCGCCTCGCGGGCCAGCCGGGCGATGTCCGCCGGCAGCGGGCCCGTCCGGTTCGCGGGGAGGGCGTCGAGGGCGCTCTCCAGCTCCGCGTACTTCTTGCGCGCCTCGAGCGCCCGCCGCATCGCCCGCGCGTACGCCTCCATGCTCTGGCGGGCGCGATCGGCGTCCGCCCGGTGGACGCCGCGATCCGCCAGCGCCTTGCGACGGCGTTCCTCGGCGCCGAGGTCCTCTTCTCGCGACGCCTTCTCTGCGGCCTCCTCGGCCTTCTTCGCGTCGGCCGTGGCCTCCTTGATGCTGTCGATCTTCCCCTTGACCGCCGCGAGCAGTTCCCGGGTGGCATCCGTCAGCGTCTCGTGCTGCGTGCGGGCCAGCCCGAGCAGCTCCGCCACCGGATCCTGTGTGGTCTGTGTGGCAGGGCTCTGCGCGGGGGCGGTTTGTGCGGTGGTGGTCTGTGCGGTGGTGGTCTGTGCGGTGGTGGTCTGTGCGGTGGTCTGTGCGGTGGTGGTCTGTGACCAGGGAGGCGCGGGGGCGACCTGCCCGAGCCGCACGATCTCCCGCCCGAGCTGCTCGATCTCGTGCGCGATGGCGGGACGCTCCGGCGCCGGGGCCGCCTGCCACTGCCTGGCCAGGAGCGCGTGCTCGCGATAGCGGGCGGTCACGCAGGCCGCGGCGTCCCGCTCGGCCGTACGGTTCAGGAAGGAGCGGATCATGCCTTGCCGGGGGCCGGACATCCGCTGGAAGACGTCGTTGATCTCGTGCAGCCACACCCGGGGCAGGATGTCGTTCGCCAGGCGCGGCGACAGCCGTACGACGTGGGGTCGCGCGGCCGTGCCCGACCTGACCCTGGTCCTGGCGAGACGGCCGCCGCGTACGTGGCCGATCTCGTACCGGAAGTGCTGCGCGCCGAACCGGCCCGTGTCCACGACGACCGTCCGCCCGCCGGCCGGGCTCAGCGCCGTCACGTCCGGCCCCACGTCGGACGGGTGGAGCGCCCGGAAGCCCTGCTCCGCCTCACTCGACGACAGGTCGGCCAGATGCGGCGCCCTGCCGTCGGCGACGAACAGGCTCCGCGCGACCGGCTGGGCGTTCACCTGGCCGTTCCCTCGGGTCGTACGCGGTCCGGGCCGCGTCTGGCCCGAGGGGTTGGCCGTCTGATCGGGGTTCGTCGCCGGAGCGGTCCCCGTGGCCGAGGGCGGCGTGGTCGAGGGCGCGGTGGTGGCAGCGGGCGCGGTATTGGAGGAGGTGGTGGCGGCGGAGCCGGTGGTGGGGGCGGGCGCGGTGGTCGAGGCGGACGTGGTGGTGGCGGCGGGGGCGGCGGCGGTCTGGCCTCCGCTCGCCGGGTTGGCCGCCCCGCTCGTGCCCGCCGTGGACGGGATCCCGGCGAGGACCTCGGCGCGGCGGACGATGTCCGCGGCGGTGTCGGAGGAGCGGCCGACGCGGAGGGCGTGCCCGAGCCCGTACGGCGCGACCGTCGCCTCCTCCACGAGCACGGCCCCCGAGTCGCTCAGCCGGCCGGGCCGCCAGCCGCGCGGGTTGTCCTCCAGCACCTCGCCCGCCACCTCGACGGCGGCGGCACGGTTGTCCGGCGTCACGTCGGCGAGCCGGGCGAGCGCCTCGAGAGCCCCCTCGGCCGGGAAGCCCAGGCTCTCCTCGGTGATCCTCGCCCCCAGCAGGGCGGCCGCCTCCGCGTGGAGCCGAGGCGTGTCCACGCCCTCGGCGGCACGCGCCGCCAGCCGATCGGTGATGGCCTTGATGTCCTCGCCCGGCAGCTCGATCGGCCTGCCGTCGGGGCCGGTCAGCCTCGCGCCCTGGCCGTCGGGCAGCAAGACCGTGTCGGGCGCGATCGTGGACAGCACATCGGAGACCGCCGTCCGAGCCGACGCCTGCGCCGCGGTGGTGCTCCCCGAAGCACTGCCGCCACTCGTTCCCGAGGTCGCCGCCTGGGCCGGGACAGCCGGTGATGCCGCAGCGGATGACGTGCTGGATGACGTGGTGCCACCGGATGGAGCAGCGGACGGCGGCGTCACCGCGGCGGGTGCCGCTGGTGTGGCGGGCGTCGCGTGTGTGGCGGGCGTGGCCGCGGCGGGCGTGGCCGCGGCGGGCGTGCTCACAGAGCCGCCCGCAGCGGGGGCAGCAGAGGCAGCCGCCGCCGAGCCGCTCGCGCCGGGCGCGTTGGTCGCGCTCGACGCGCTCGGCGGGGCACCCGGCGCCTGCCCCGGATTCGCGGCGGTCGCACCCGCCGCGCTCGTCGCGCTCGCATTGCCCGCGCCCGTCGTGTTGGCCGCGCTGGCCGGGCCGGAGGTGCTGCTCGCGCCGGACGCGTTGGCCGCATTGGTCGCGGTGGCCGGACCACCGGCATTGGCCGTGTTGGCCGGGCCGGGCGTGTTGCCGGCGCTTGCCGGGTTCGCTGCGGTGGCCGGATTGCTTGAACCGGCCGCACCGGTGGTGCCCCCCGCACCCGGGGCAGAACTGGCGGTGGTCTGCTGGCCGGACGCGCTCGGCGAAGCGCCCGGAGCCTGACCCGGATTCGCGGCGGTCGCACCCGCCGCGTTCGCGTTGCCCGCGTTCGTGGCGCTGCCCGCGCTCGTCGTGTTGGCCGCGTTCGTGTTGGCCGCGTTCGTGTTGGCCGCGTTCGCGCCGGAGCCCGACGTAGCGGGGGTAGCTCCGCCCGCGTTGGCGGTGGTGGCGGGCTGGCCGGTGGTGGCGGGCTGGTTCGAGCCGCTGGAGGGTGTGGCCGTCACCTGGCCGGACGGCGCGGTGCTGGACGCCTGGGCGGACCCGCTCGGCGTCGCGGCCGCCTGGCCGCCGCCGGACGGGGTGGCCGGGCCGCCGGAGGGGTGCCCTGCGACGGACGCGGTGGTCGTGCCGCCCGATCCCGCGGTTCCGCCGCCGGTCGCGGCCTGGCCGCCGCCCGCCGTGTTCGTGTTCGCCGCACCGGGATCGCCGCCCGCAGGCTGTCCGGCTGTGGGATCCGGAGACGGAGTGGAGAAGGCGCGGATCAGATCGGTGCGGAGGCTGGTGTCGTACGCCGAGGCCAGGGCCGTACGCGGGCCGGCGACCGCCTCGATCACGTCCGGGCTGAACGGGCTGATCGTGTTCGTACGGCCGGCGCCGGCCATGGCCGCTCCGAGCAGCGACTCCCCGTCGGGCAGCTCCCACTGGCCGTACACGAGCCCGTTGGCCAGCGTGCTTCCGGCCGGGGAGGCGATCACATTGGTCAGGCCGGTCGTCAGCGCCCTGCCGGGGAAGCGCTTGAACGCGTTGCCGAAGCCGGGGGCGTCGGTGTTCAGCCTTCTGAGCAGGGGCACGCGGTTGACCAGGCCGCTGATCGGGCGGGCGGCCCCCATGCCGACGCCCGCGCCGCCGGCCGCGCCCAGGGCGGTGGCGCTCGTCCTCTTCCAGTCCCAGCCGTCGCGGGTGCCCGACTTCCGCTGCTGGTTCTGGGCGAGGGCGTCGCCGGCGACCTCCTCGCCGATCTCCTCGACCAGCTCCCTGCCCAGGGGGCTGGCGAGGATGCGGCCGAGCAGGCCGGCCCGGACCGAGGCCAGCAGGGTTCCTCTGGCGATGGCCTGGGCCCCGGCGGGGCGGCCGGCCATGAGGGCGAGCCGTTCGAGGATCTTCTCCGTCTCGGCCCTGGCCCGGGCGGCGATCGGCCCGATGAACCGGGTGGAGGTCCCCGCTGAGTAGAAGGCGGCGACGAGCGCGATGAACGTGGCGATCAGCGCGATCCAGAACACCACGTTGACCGACAGCTTCGAATACTGCGTCTCACGGGCGAAGTTGTCGGCCTGCGCGCCGTAGGCGAAGTGGTTGTTCGCCACCTTGAGCAGGCCGCTGTCCTCCGAGTAGTGGTCACCGAGCCGGTTTAGGAACGCGTGCATCGACGGGCCCTGCATCCCCGTGAGCACGGCGGCGGCGGCTGCTCCCACGGGATCGATGGACTGCACGACGTTCACGGTCGCGGACCGGTGGGCCCGGGCGAGCTGCCACAGCCGGCTCTCGCTCGCCTCCGGCCAGGTCTGGCCCGCCGTGAGCAGGGCGATGAGGTCGTCGGCCCAGGCGGGCAGCGACTCGCCCCAGGCGGGGGTGACGTCGATGACCGAGCCGCCGCCGTCGGCGAACGCGGGCAGCCCGTCGCCGTCCGAGGTGACGTCGCCGTTGGTCGTGGACGGCTTGGCGCCGGAGCCCGTGCCGGTGGTGGAGGAGTGCGTCATCGTCAGACCCGCTTCAGGATCTCGCGCACCTCTCTGGCCCGTTCTCCGTCCATGCCGCGGGCGTTCTCGGCGCTTCGCCGTACGGTCGGGCCGAGCTCGACCACCTTCGCGGCGAGTTCCTCGCCCTTCTTCATCAGCGTGTCGGGCCCGCCGCCCTCCATGTACGCGGAGCGGAAGGCGGCGCCGGCCGTGTCGTGTCCCCACGGCTCGGCGGCGTTGAGCCGCTGGATCTCCCGCAGGGCGGCGGCGTAGCCGCTCTCCACGTCGGTCGCCGTGACGTGCCACTGCGACAGGCCCTTCGCGAGCTGCTGCGGGCGGATGTCGACGTAGTTCACCTCGAACAGCTCGCTCATGGGCTCTCCGGTGTCCGCTTCGGCATCTGCCTCGACATCTGTTCGAGCACCGCGTCGAGGTCACCCTCGATGTGCGCCCTCATCTGCTCGGGGGGAACGAGTGGCGCGAAGATCTCGACGACCCGGTCCTGGGCCTTGGCCACGGCGGCGTGGATGGTCCGCGTGATGGTGTCGGCCAGGCCGCGCGCGTCCTGCCGCCGATAGATGCGCGGGTCGAGGTCGAGCCTGATCAGGTCGCCGTTCGCCCCGACGGTGGCCGCCACGAGCCCGTCACGCGACTTCTCCGTCACCTGTACGGCGCGCGCCTTCTCGTGCAGCGCGGGCGCCTCCTCCTGCAGGCGCATGAACGTGGCCCGAAGTTCCTCGGCGTACGCCCGCATTCCGGCGGCATCCGGCGTATGTCCCCCGGCCGTGTTCATCACCCCGATCGCCCGCGTTCACCGCAATGTTGATCAACGTCCAATATCCGGGATTATCACACCTTCGTTTGACGTCCGGCTAGTGACGATTCCCTCGGGACGCCTGACAGGCACGCCTTTGTGACACGTGCTCACCGGCGGCATAGCGCGCGGGTGTGATGCCGACGTGCCGGGTGAAATGCCGGTTCAGGTGCGCCTGGTCGTGGAATCCCACGCTCGTCGCCACGTCGGCCGGCCGCTGGCCGCTCAGCAGGAGCCTGCGCGCCAGGTCTATGCGCTTGCCCGTGAGATAGGTGTGCGGCGGCAGGCCGTACGTCCGCGTGAAGCAGCGGATCAGGTGCGTGGGGTGAGAGTGGAGGACGGCGGCCGCCTCCCGCAGCGACAGACCCACCCGGACCCGGGCGTCCAGCAGTTCGCGCAGCGCGACGGCCAGCCGGTGCGCCTCCCGGCCGGGTGTCCGATGCCGGAACGCCTCAAGGTGGAAGCGCAGCCTCTCCGCGACGAAGAACAGGCGTGATTCGGCCTCGACCGCCTCTCCCGGATGACCGAGAGCGGCATGCAGGCGGTGGATCCGGTCACGCAGGAGTGGGTCGGCGAGGATCGGGGCGTCCACCGCCTTGCCGATGAGGCGTTCCGGCAGCACGGTGGTGTCCAGGTAGAGCACGCGCTTGCGGAAGCCCGCGGCGGTGACGGTCCTGCCGTCATGCCGGACACCGGGAGGCAGGAGCAGTACGGCGGAGAGATCGGCGGCGGCGTGCCGGTGGCGGTCCAGTCCGAAGTCGACCGCGCCGTCATCGAGGAGCATCAGGTCCCACGTGTCGTGGGTGTGAGCCGGGTAGGCGTGATCGGTGAAGTGCGCGTGGAAGACCTCGGCGATGCCGGGCACCGGTGGCCGCCAGGCAGTGACCGTGTGCGGACGATGGTGAGCCGTCACGCTAGAAACGTACAAGACGGGCGGCAGAGGGCCGGGCCACGCTCATCACATGCGCCATCGCCCTCTCCGGGCGGTGCACCCGAAGTGAGAGGTACGACACCATGTCCGTTTCCCTCGACCCCGTCAACATCGCCGGCAAGCTCTCCCTGATCGACGAGTTGTGGACGCAGAAGAAGATCGCCGGGCTCAACGACTACGAGATCAAGCTCGCCAAGCTGAAGGGGGAGTTCGTCTGGCACACCCACCCGGAGACCGACGAGCTGTTCGTGGTCGTCAGCGGCCGGCTCACCATCCGGCTGCGCGAGGGGGATCGCGAGGGGGATGTCGTCCTCGGACCCGGCGAGCTCTACGTGGTGCCCCGCGGCGTCGAGCACTGCCCCGTGGCCGAGGAGGAGACGGCCGTCATGCTGGTGGAGCCGGTCGGCACGCTCAACACCGGTGACGCGGGAGGTCCGATGACCAGGGCCGCCGAACCCCTGTAGGAGTTCGAGCAGATCGAGCAGTGGGCGCTCCCCTCGTCCCCGGGGCGAGGTCGGGGAAACCGCTGGGGCAACGGCGGGGTGCGGAGTCTCCCGGCGTGCTTCAGGGATCGGCCCGGCCGGGTCGTCCGCCGGCGAACCTCTGCGCGACGTCCCTGGCCCATTGCGCGGCCTTGGCCGCCTGGTCGCCCGCGAGGGGCGCCCCGGGCATGCGGCTCAGGCGCTCCACCTGCTCGGCATAGCGCAGGTGCTCCCGGTGGGCGTGCTCCCGGCAGGCGAGGCAGGTGACGCTCTCCGGGCGGGTCGAGGTCATCGCGTAGGGCACCTGGAGTCCGCAACCGGTGGTGACGACCTCGGGCGCGTCGGGCGCGCGGCCCAGCGTCGACGCGATCAGATTGCGATAGGCGGCGCCCGCCTGCATCACCTTCTGCTCGACGTGGATGTGCGGATCGGTCTCGCTCGTCAACGTCCACCCCCTTCGTCCGAGCCTAGGTGTGCCGGCCACGGACGTTGGTGACGTCGGTGGTCGGCACACCTAGGTCGAGCGGCTCGGCGTGCTCGCGTAGCCCGCTCACCTCGGCTTGGCCCACCCACCGCCGGTGGACGCCCCGCTCGATCCGCTCCATGCCGAGTGCCCGCGCGACCGGCAGCCGCCCACCGGTGTATTCCAGCAGCAGCTCGCCCGCGCGCTCGTCGCGTACGAGGCAGGAGGCGCCGCGCCACTCGCACACCCGTGTGACGTGGAAGACCGCCTCGCACTCCTCGGCGGGCACCGGCCGGACGAAGCGGCCCGGGGCCCGCTCCTCGAACCCGTCGGCCGGTCCGTCGCTCAGCAGCCGGATCAGCAGCCCGTCGTGTCCCGCGTCCGGATTGGCCGCGAACTCGGCTCCCCGCCAGCGCGCGCGATAGGAGCTCGCCGAGGCCGAGGCCGAGGCCTCTTCCGTGGTCTGTTCCGTGGTCTGTTCCGTGCTCTGTTCTGTGCTCTGTTCTGTGCTCTGTTCCGGGCCGGGCAGCCAGCGGGCGAGGTCGCCGTCGTAGACCGCGCGTACGACCTCGGTGCCGGCCAGGGTCAGCTCGACGATCTCCGAGGCGTGCGGCAGCCGTACGGCGTCCACCTTGTATTCGCGGACCAGGGAGTCCACGTTGGGCGCGAGGCCCATGCCGGCGAACGGCGGCTCCTCGATGACCCACCCGGCGACCGCCGCCATGCCCGCCTCGTCGGTCCCGCCGTACGGCGTGCGGTAGAGGTTCAGCCCCACCGTGCGCCACCGCAGCAGGAACAGCGAGCCCTCACTGCTGAGCAGACCGTCGTCGTCGCCCCGGCCGAGGGTGTCGGCGAGCACGGCCGGCGTCGCCAGGTGTGCGACGTCGAGGGCGTGGTGGCAGTAGCCGGAGACGCGCGACTCCCCCTCACCGAGGTAAGACCGCAGGTCGTGGGGCGTGAGCGGCTTCTGCACGACCGGCAGCGCGGGCTCGGGCTCCGCCCTGTGGTCCTGCGCGAGGGTGGGGACCGCGAGCCTGGCCACGGTCCCCGGTTCGAGCAGGAAGCGCACCGGCAGGCCGGGGTTGACGGCCAGGCCCCACCGGAGGTCGGGCCAGCCCGCGGCCAGCTCGACCAGCGAGGTGATCCTGACCCGTGACAGCCCGGTGGCCGCCCGCATCGCCTCGACCGAGGTGTACGCGGGCAGCCACACCCGGTCGGGCGCGGTGATCGTCGGCCAGGCGGCCTCTCCCTCCGGGGGTGCGGGCAGCGCCAGCTCGGTGTCCCTCAGCATGCTCAGGCAGACCACCAGGTCCCCCGCGTCGTACGCCGCCCCGAGCCGCCGCTCGAACGCGCTGGCCGCCCACTCCATCAGAGGCTGAACGGAGGCATGAAGGACGGCGCCTTCGGCATGTCGTCGGGGTTGGGAAGGGGCTCGGTGAGGCCTCCGGTGGCCGGGTCGAAGGCCACCTTGGCCTTGGTGAAGTCGGGCGCCTCCATGGTGACGGCCTGCATGCCGGGGAACTTCTGCTGGACGCCGGCGGTGAGGTAGGCGACTCCCGTGAAGATCGCGGCGATCCTCCAGCTCACCTTCCCCAGGATCGCGAACACCCGCTGCGCGATCCTCGACAGGGAGGCGATCACCGCTATCACGATGGGCTCGACCGTGACCAGCATGGCCGGGTTGCCCTTGGCGGCGGAGCTGGCGTACGCCAGCGTCATCGCCGCCCCGCCGAGCGACAGCGAGATGTAACTGGCCGCGGTGTAGATCTGGGCCGCGGAGTCGAGGCTGTCGCCGACGCCCTTCATCCCCTTGTCCAGCGTGTCGAGCTGCGTGTCCAGCTCGGCGAACTTCTGCTTCATCGTGGCCAGCATCTGCCCCTTCAGATGCTGGTTCGACTCGAGCGCGGTGATCTGCGCGTTGAGATCCGTGCGCAGCTGCCCGATGTCGGGAGACTTCTCGTCGTCGCCTCCCTCGTTGCGCCACGCGCGCGCGCCCCGCGACATCGCGTCGGGGTCGGCGATCATCGCGAGCAGCACCGCCGCCAGCGGGCGGGCGGTCGGCTCCAGGATGGAAGCCGTGCCGGCCAGCCCGGCGCCGGTGATGAAGTTGCTGTGCGCGTTCCAGATCTCGACGTTGCCGATGCTCACCATGGCCTAGACGTCCTCCTGCATCCCGAGGACGGGAGGCGCCACGTCCTCGTCGCCGAACCAGGTGCTCTCGTCCTCCGGCACCGCCGGGCCCCGCGTGCGTTCCTTGCCGTCGTCGTTGCTTCCCGCGCCCGCGCCCATCGGGGCGTACGGCATGGCGGGGATCCCCCCGGCGCCGGCCCGCCCGGCGCCGGAGCCCAGCCCTCCGCCCGAGCCGTTCGCTCCGGAGCCGTACGACGCGCCGGAGCCGTAGCCGCCCGAGCCGTAACCGCCGCTCCCCGGCCGGTTCCCGGAGTAGTCACCCGGCCCGTAGCCGGTCGTGCCGAGGTCGGGGACCGGCGGCCGAGTCGGCACCTGCAACGGGTTCGGGGTGTACGACGAGAGGGAGGTGTCGCCCGGGTTGTTCAGCTTGGGCGTCTCCAGCGTGTTCGCGCCGTTCTGGCCGAGCCCCTCAAGGCCCGTACGGCCGAGGCCGTCCTGACCGAGGCCGTTGCCGTTCGGGTCGAGGCCGTTGCCGTTCGGGTCACCGGGGCCGGGCAGGCCGTCGCCGGGACCGGGCAGCGAGCTCCCGTCCGGCAGGTCCGGGCGCGGCAGGCTGTCGTCGAGGTCGGTGCCCAGCTTGTCCTTCGGCAGCGTGAGGTCCTTCCCGAGGCCGGCATCGGGGCCGGTCTTCGGCAGCCCGCCACCGCCGAGCCCGAGCTTCTTGGGGTCGAACCCGGGGGCCTTCGGGCCGCCCGGCAGGCCGGGCTGACCGCCCTTCCCGGGGCCGCCGGAGCTCTGCTTCTCGGCTTCCTTGGCGTTCTTGACCGCCTGGTCGATGGCCGGCCTGTAGGACTCCAGGACCTCCTTGCCCTTCGCCACGGCCTCGGCGGTCCGATCCCGCACCTGACTGTGCACGCCGTTCAGGCTGCCGCCGATCACGCCGAAGGTCAGCATCGGAAGCTCGATTTTCTTGATCCGCCCGCTCGTGTCCCCCAGGGCCTGTCCCCGGCCGGCCACGTCGCTGCCGAACTTCGTGACCTCGGGGTAGTTCATCTTGAACTCGGGGTCGATCAGGCGGGGGTCCACCGCGCCGCCCGTGTTCATCGTGTTCGCCAGGCCGGCGAAAGGATTCCCGCCGCCGCTCGTATCGGTCACAGCACCCTCCAGCCGATTGCCGGCAGATTGCGTTTTCAACTACTTACGGCCGAGTCACCACAAAGCTCGCAAATCGTACAAAACTGCTAACCGGCCGTCTGACAAAAGCGCAAGAGACGTGACAAAATCTTAATCTCGGACAGTCCCGGCAAGCCCCCTTCTGATCCATTACTGTGACTTTTGGGTCATCACCCGACCCTCCTGGTCGGGGGAATTCGACAGGATCAGTGGAGGTGACCATGTCGCACTCTGGCGCAAGCCAGACCCAAGTGAGCCGGCACGACCTGGATGAGGCGATCACCTGGATCGGCGACGCGGCCGAGAACATCCGCGGCATCCAGCGTTACCTGGACAGCGCCGGCGAGAACCTCAAGGTCCACTGGCAGGGCGAGTCGCACCACGCGTTCGACAAGGTGCACCTGCTGTGGCACGAGCGTATGGACGTCATCCTGGGCAGCCTGCAGACTCTCGCGGAGAGCATCCGGGCGAACAACAAGAACTACGCCGAGTTCAACGCGCAGGCGACCGCCGAGATCAACAAGATCGAGTCGCTCATCAACCAGGCCCCGCCCGCCTCGTACAGCCGCTGAGCCCCGAGACGACCACCAGCAACGGACGGAGAGCGCGACGGTGGACTTCGACATCACAAAGGTCAACTTCAGCGGTCTCGACACGGGCGAGACCGAGTTCCAGAACGCCTTCAACAGGCTGGTCACGGAGCTGGAGAACCTGGAGAACAAGCTCAACACCAAGACCGCGATCTGGCAGGGCAGCGCCAAGGACGCCTACGACCAGACCCGGCGGATCTGGCAGCAGGAGGCCAAGGGCCTGGCGGACATCGTGTCCCTGCTCGCCAAGAACATCAACATCACGAACATGAACATGCAGGACGTCGAGCGCATCAACGCCGCCATGTTCGACGGCAAGTAGGACAACAGGCAGAGCAACGTCCGACGGTACGGCCGGCGGCACCGGCGATCCCTCGTCGGCGCCGTCTTCGGCCGTGAACGGGAGGGTGACGCATGTCCCGAGGCGTGGAGGTCAGCCGTACGGCCCTCAGGAACGCCCGCAAGGACTTCGAGGAGGCGCTCGAACTGCTGGCGCCCGGGGCGTCCAAGCGCGAGGTGACTCCGGTCGCCTTCGCCGAGGGTGGCCCGGTGAAGAAGCTGATCGCGCAACGTGACGCCATCGGCGGGTACTGGCCCGCGGCCATGGGTTTCCACGGGAGCGTGACCAGCGCGGAAAGCGCGGTCACCGCCATCTACGCGGAGATCGCCGTGACCCTGGGCATCGCCGCAGAACGTCTGGAGCTGGCGATCAGGAACCTCGACGCCGGCGAGCATGCGGGCGTGCAGCAGGCGGGCACGGCGCAGGTATAGCCGTACACGGGGAACGGTTAAGGAGGCGTCTTGGCCGAGAGGAAGATGCCGATCAGGGCGGCGTTGGACGCGTCCGACCCGGGCGTCGTCATGCTCGACACCCTGCGCGACGCGCTAGGGAAGACCGACCCCGAGCTGATCAGGGCGGCGTCGGGCGAGTTCAAGGGTGTGCACGACAAGCTGAAGACCGTCGTCGACACCCTCGACAGGCACCTGGACGCGCTCGACAAGCACTGGACCACGGGCGACGACGCCAAGCAGGTGAAGGAGCAGCTCCACCGGCTCAGGACCTCCACGCTCGCGGTGATGAACGCGATCGTGGAGACCTCCCTCCCCGGCGGCCGCTCCGGACCGCCCTCCACGCCGCACGGCGTGGTCCCCGCGCTGGATGTGTACGCCAGCTCGCTCAACCAGTTCCGGGGCGAGAACGTCCCGGAGCCCACGGAGAGCGACATCGACTGGTACGACGCGGCCGTGGAGGCGGGAGCGGTCGGCGCGGCCGGCGGCTTCATCGCCGGCTCTCCCTTCGCGGGCATCGGAGCCATCCCCGGCGCGGTGATCGGCGGCGTGGGCGGGTTCATCGTCGGCGGCCTGGCCGGTGCTATCGGCTCGGCCTTCGGCGACGGTCCCTTCCTCAACCTCTTCGGGGAGTCGAAGGAGGAGAAGGACATGAAGGTGGCCGAGGAGCACCTCAAGAAGCTCACGCAGGCGACGCAGGCGGCCAACGCCCTCTTCCCCGCCTCACTCGACACCGACGTGCCGAAGTTCGACATGACGCCCCCCACGTTCAAACCGTTCACCGGGCCCGGCGGGACCCTCCCCAGCGGGAACGTCCCCACGAACGTGAACGGCCTGGGCGATCTCGGATCGCTCGGCGACCTCGGGAAAAGCCCTTACGGCGACGGGATCGGCCTCGACACCGGCTACCCGCCGTACGGGCTCGGGCCTGGATCGGGCGGCGACGGACAGTTCGGGAACGGGCTCGACGGCGGCGGACCGAACGGGACGGGCCTCGACGGGCTCGACGGCTCGGGGCTGAACGGCGCCGGACTGAACGGTGCAGGGTTGAACGGGAGCGGGCTCGACGGCACGGGCCCGGGTGGCAACGGCGCCGGCACCGGACCGAACGGCGCGGGTCAGGGCACCAGCCTGGCCGGCCACACGCCGGGGCTCGACGCGTTCGGCGCGTCGGGCGGCGGCGCGGGCACGGGCACGGGCTTCGGCGGCAGCGGCTACGGCGGAGCCGGAGCGGGCGGCGGCGCGGGCGCTGGGGCCGGCGGCGTCACCGGCGTGAACGCGGCGGGTCTGCGATCCTCCGCCGGAGGCTCGATGCTCCCGATCGCGCCGCACGGCGCGGGCAAGGGCGAGGAGTGTGAGGAACGCGAGCGGACCACCTGGTTGCTGGAGGACGAGGACTTCTTCATGAGCGACCAGCCGACCACGTCCGCGCGCATCGACAAGGCATAAGGCGAGGGAGGCGAAATGAGCTACGCGCCCGACGGCGGATCTCCGCCGCCGAAACTGAGGATGCCGGAGAGCTGGCCGGGTCTCGGCGACGCCCCGGCCGATGTGTACATCGACCACACGCGGGTCCGGCAGATCCTCAAGGGGCTGCGGGACGAGCTCGGCACGCTGCGCGGCCGCGCCCCCGCCACCATGAGCGCCACCTGGAGCGGCCCGGGGACCGCGGGCGAGGTCCAGGGACTGACCAACGTCGGCCCCGCGGAGACCGGCCCGTGGGAGGCGGCGAAGTATTTCGGGTTGAACGCCGAGCAGGCCCACGAGGTGCTCAGCGGCAAGTATCAGCTGCTCATCGACCGCATCGAGGCGATGGTGAGCGCGGTGGAGCAAGCCGTCGTGAACTACGAGAAGGGCCACACGAGCAGCAGCGCGTGAGCCGCCGAGGGCAAGGGGAAAGATCGCGATGGGGGCCGAAGCCGGCTGGGAGCCGATCAAGGTATACGCGAGCCTCGACGGGCTCGACCCGGACAACCTCTCCCGGGAGCAGATCAAGCAGAAGCTGGACGCCGCGAGTCCCGACGCGGTCCGCCGGGCCGGTCGGGCGTTCATCGACGCCGCCGACCTGGTGGGCGGGAAGGTCGGCGGCAACGGGCCGTCCGAGACGGGCATCCAGGCGGCCCTGAGCAGGACCGCCAAGGAACTGGCCTCCGTCTGGCGAGGTCCCGCCGCCGAGCAGGTGCAGTCCGCCCTGCGCGCGCTCTACGCCACGGCGGGCGCGCTCGGCGACGCCATGACCGCGAGCGGGGCGGCGATGTCCTGGTACGCGGACGTGGTCAGCGACGCGAAGAGGAACTTCCCTGCCGCCCCGGGCGGTTCGGACCAGGGCGCGGGCGGCGGCACGAGCGGGACCCCTGCACCTACCCCTTCCCCTTCGGCTTCCTCCTCCGCCTCGCCCCGGAGTCTCCCCACACCCGCCCCCTCTCCCGGCCCCACGCCCTACCCCAGCAAGGACGAGGCGGCGAGGGCCCACTTCCGCAGGCTCAACCAGCAGATCCAGGAGGCGAACAACGCCTTCGCCGAGGGGCTGGCCTTCGAGCTGCCCGCCGTCGAGCCGCTGCACATCGACCTCGTGGACTCCCCACGCATCCGGGTGGGCGGGACGGGCGCGCCCACCACGACATCCGACGGCGTGTGGCACGGCGGCTCGTACGGTGACGGCACGTCTGGTACGGGCGCCTCGGGGTCCGGGTCGAGCGGTTCGGGCTCCGGCGGGGGCGGCGGCACGGGGGGCACCGGCTCCGACGGCACCGGTTCGGGCGGCAGCGGCACGGACGGGCCGGGCGGCACGGGCGACCCCGGCTCGTCAGACCCCGGACAGAACGGCCCAGGACAGGACGGCACAGGACAGGACGGTGCCGGGCAGAACGCGGGGCAGCCTGGCGGCTCCGGCGACGGGTCGGGCACGGCTCCACCCGTGATCGGCGGCTCCGACAGAACCGACCTGGCGAACGCCCATCCCCTGCCCACCGGCACGAACCCCGCCGGTACCATCCCCAACGGGCTCACCGGCTATCCGGACGCGCACCTCCCCGTCACGACGACCGGCCCCACCGGCACGCTGCCGCCCGGCGGGGTGATCGGCACGTACGGCGGGCAGCGCGGCGGGTTCGGGACCAGCTTCGGCGTCGGCGGCGTCCAGGCGGGCGAAGCCGTCCTCGGCGGCCTGCGACCGGGCCAGGGCGGCGGCTCCTCCTTCATGCCCTACGGCCCGGCAGGCGCGGCCGGATCGGAGGGCCGGGAGGAGCGCCAGCGGGAGATCTACGACCCCGAGCCGGACGTCTGGCGCGTGACGGGCACCACCAGCCCCGACTGCATCGGCTGACGGCACCGCGACCGCGTCAGCCGCCGAAGGCCGGGGCCCGCCCGTTGCGAAGCGGGCGGCGGGTCACAGGCCCAGCCTGCGGCTGATGCGGTCGAGCTCGCCCAGCACGTCCTCAGCGGTCCGGTCGAAGGCCGCCTCCGCCTCCTTGACCTGGGCGAGCACGGCCTCCGGGTCGTCCAGGAACCTCGACTGGTCGCCCTCCTCCCCGAGCGCGTCGGCCATGGCCCGGTTCATCTGCCGATACAGGTCGTCGGACGCGGCGCGCATCGTCTCCTTGATCCGCTCGGCCAGCTCGCCCGAGCTCAGCCGCATGGCCTTGGGATGCAGCTCCAGCTCGCTCAGCCCCCGGGCGGAGACCTCCACGCTGACCAGGCCGTCCTCGTCCCGGGCCCGGCCGACCAGCGAGGACAGGGTGGCCTGGAGCCGTTCGACGGCCGTGATCCTGACGTCCACCCGCTCCTGGAACCGCTCCACGTCGAAGTCGTCGAACCCGCCGCCGGCCATCTGAGCCCCTTTTCCCCGCGATATTCGGAACATCGGCAAGTTAACGCATTCAAACCGGGGCGTACGGGTTTTATCGGCTCACCCGTTACACATCAGTGAACATTTGCCGAATTTCCGCTTTCTACCTGCGGAAACGTCTCCCCGGCGCATGGCACGGACCCGGAACCCGGTGATAGGGAAGATCACGTGTCCTACGGTGCACCCTCGCCACGCCGGTCACCGGTCCCCCCGACGGCGTCGCCCACCGGCTCGGTGAGCGCGACGCCGAGACCGCCGGCTTCCCCCGCTCCGTCCGTGCCCTCGATGGTCAGTCCGTGCCCGCACACCCCGCCCTGCCCACCGCCCGGCCCCTGCCTGCCCGACTCCCTGCGCGTACGGCAGGCCGGAACGCGGCAGGCCCCACAGCAGGTCCCACAGCAGGCCCCACAGCAGGCCCAGCAGCCGACGGCGACCCCGGCCACGCCCCCCGGCGGCCGGAACGCCGACGCGGGCGCCGTGCCCGGCTACGAGGTGGCCGCGAGCTTCATCAGGAAGTTCGCCGGCACGGTGAGCGGCTCCGCCGACGGCGTCCGGCGGCTCGGGGACGCCACACCCCGATTCCAGGGCTGGAACCTCGCCCCGCTCGCCGGGGTGCCCATCGTCGGGCTCACCGCCGTCCACCGGTTCAACACCGTCTCCGACACCTGGTCGAGCGCCGCGGGCATCCTCGGCGACGCCCTGCGCACGGACGGCGAGACGCTGGTCAGGGCGGCCGACAACTACGTCGCGGCGGAGAAGGCGAGCACGGCCGCCATCCAGCAGACGCGCCCCTGAGAGGACCCGCATGCCGACCCCGCCCACTGAGCCGGGCACGCTGTTCGTTCCCGGCGGGCCCGCGCCGGGCCCCAAGGAGCTCTACATCACCGATTCGAGCGGCAACGTCCAGCGGGCCGTCTCCGTGGCACCGGCCGGCTCCGCCGACACGGCCGCCGCCTCCGCCGCCACCCGCAGCGATCCCGGCTTCTTCAGGAGCCTGGTCAAGGCGTTGAACCCGCTGCGGCAGCAGACGCGTGCGGCGTCGGCCATGTCCGGACTGGGAATCGCGGCCCTCGCCCTGGACGTGGCCGCCACGCTGAACCTCGGCAACCCCTTCCTCTTCTACGACCGGCGGGAGGTCTGGAAGGAGATGGGAGGCCGGCTGGAGAGCGGCAGGTCCGACATCTGGTTCTCCTACTTCCAGGACGTCAGCCCCAACTGGAAGGGCCAGGCGGCGGACCTGCTCGGGCGGCGGGTCCGCTTCAACACCACGGTCCTGTACGAGAAGCTCCACGGGGTCACCGGCGAGATGAGCGGTGCGATGCACAGCCAGTTCAAGGAGGTCCTGGAGTATGACCTGTCGGTCTTCGGGCTCTACGCGACCTCGGCGCCGGTCCTCCGTTCGCTGGCGGCGATGAGCGCGCACCCGGTCGGGCGGGTCGCGCTGATCTCGCAGGCCGGTGCGTTCGTCAGCGCGCTGGGCAACCTCGTCAAGCAGTTCGCCGACATCTACATGGCGTACGAGAGCGACCTCAACAAGATGGAGCAGAAGCTCAACGACGTGCGGGCCGCCTTCTACGACCAGGGCGACCCGGCGCGGGGCCGCCGTGACCTCACGCTCACCCCCGCGGTGGCGGACCGGGCGAACATCCACGACTACTGGCAGCCGGCAAGCAAGGACCCGCGATGAGGAACACGGCCGCGTTCGACGAGGGCAGGGAGGGCGACGTCGCCGGCCTGGTGCGCGAGGTGCAGGGCCGCGTCGGCGCGCTCGCCGACCTGCTCCGCACCCTGAGTGAGGAGGTGGTCGAGGGCGCCGACGCCACGGGCGCCGTGACGGCCCGGGTCACCGGCGCGGGTCGCCTGCTCGGGCTGAGCATCGGCCCGCGGGCGATGCGCGACCTCGACCACGTCGCGATGTCCGCCGCGATCCAGGACGCGATCGGCGCCGCGCGCGGCGCGACCGGCGACCGGCTGGCCACGGCCATGCGGGACTTCACCGGCGACTCCACGGCGGACTTCACGGCGGACTTCGGTGACGCGCCCCCGCCCGGCGACCCGCTCGCGCCCTACGTCCAGGCCCTGCTTCGCGAGGAGTGACCGTGGACGAGATGCGCGAGCTCCGGGCGCGCATGGAGCGGCTGACGGCCGCGGCCGCCCTGATGGACGAGCGCGTGGCCGAGTGGAGCACGCGGGAGCACACCGGCAGGGCCGACGAGGGCAGGATCACCGCGACCGTCGACGCCGTGGGCACGCTGCGCGCTCTCGACATCCACCCGCTCAGCATGCGCAGGCTCGACGGCCGCGCGCTCGCCGAGGCCGTCCTGACGGCCGTACGGCGGGCCGAGGCGTCCGCGGAGGCGGCGAAGGAGGAGATGCTGCGCGGCGGGCTGGAGGCGGCGGGCCTGCCCCATGTGGCCGATCTGCTCGGCGACGCCCGCCGCGCCTTCGACGAGCGGGCGTCACCCCGCGACCAGCCGAAGCCGCCCGCCGCTGGACCCCCTCCGCCCAGGGCTCCCTGGACCTTCTGATAGTCATATCGTTGAATAGTCATATCCTTGACTAGGGGAGAGTGAAGGGAGCGGGTCATGGCCTTGCGGCACGCCGTCCTCGCGGCGTTGCTCGACGGGGAGCTCAGCGGTTATCAGCTGGCCAAGGCGTTCGACGTCGGCGTGGCGAACTTCTGGCACGCCCTGCCCCAGCAGCTGTACGCCGAGCTGGCCAGGCTGGAGAAGGAAGGGCTGGTCGCGGGGCGGCGGGTGGTCCAGGAGACCCGGCCCGCCAAGCGCCTCTTCCACGTCACCGACGCCGGCCTCACCGAGCTGCAGCGGTTCGCAGCCGACGCGTCGAAGCCGTCGTTCATCCGCGACGACCTGCTCGTCAAGGTGCAGGCGGCCGACCACGTCGACGCCGGGGCGCTGATCCGGCAGGTCGAGGAGCGGGCCGCCATGGCGGAGGCCAAGATCGACCTGTTCCGGCGGATCCTGCGGAAGATGCGCGGCGACCTGGGCGAGGAGGAGTTCATTCGCGCGGGCCGCCGCGTGGGGCCATACCTGACCTGCCTGCGCGGTCTGGCCTTCGAGGAGGGAAACCGCGACTGGTGCCGGCGAACCGCCGCGATCCTGCGGGACAGGAACGCGGCCGTCGCAGGCGGGAACGCGGCCGTCGCGGGCGAAGGAACCCCGGCCGTGCCCGGTGAATCGACCGCACCCGCTGCTCGCCCCCCGGAGGTGGCCCGTGCCGGCCGATGAGCGCCTGCGTTACGTCGCCCTCGGCGACAGCCAGACCGAAGGGCTCGGCGACGGCGACCCCGCCCACCCGCGGGGCTGGGCCGACCGGCTCGCCGAGCGGCTCACGGCCGTCGACCCGGAGGTCGCCTACGCCAATCTCGCGGTGCGCGGGCGGCTCGCCGGGGAGGTGCGGGCGGAGCAGCTCGCTCCGGCCCTGGCCCTGCGCCCCCATCTGGTCACCGTCGTCGCGGGCGTCAACGACCTGATCAGGCCCCGCTTCGACGCCGCCGAGGTGGCCGGGCACCTGGAGGCGATGTTCGCCGCTCTCACGACGGCGGGCGCGCGCGTCGCGACCCTCACGTTCCCGGACGTCGGGAAGATCGCACCGATCGCCCGGCCGCTCCGGTCACGGGTGTTCGACCTCAACGACGGCATCCGGATGGCGGCGGCGCGACACGGGGTCGTGGTCGCCGAAACGGCGGACCATGCGGTCTCCACCGACCCCCGGCTCTGGAGCGCCGACCGGCTCCACGCGAGTCCGATCGGCCACGAGCGCATCGCCGCGGCCGTGGCCCACGCCCTCGGCCTGCCCGGCAGCGACGACGGCTGGACGCTGCCGCTGCATCCCCCGATCGACCCGGCCGGCTGGCGGGCCGTGGGCGCCGAGTTGCGCTGGGCGGGCACGTTCCTCGGCCCGTGGCTGGCGCGGCGTCTCCTCGGCAGGTCGTCCGGCGACGGCAGGACGGCCAAGCGCCCCGCTCTGCTGCCCGTACGACCGGCCGTGTGACTCCCGCGCCCCCGCGAGACGGCCCACGACCGAGACGGTCAGCCCGACAGGCCGCGCACCCAGGCGTACAGGTCGAGCACGCCCAGGGTGAGCGGCACCAGCGCGACGATGAGCAGCGCGTCGAGGATGTCCGCCGCCCGCCCCCAGAAGGGCGAGGGCCTGCCCGCGGGCAGCCAGAGGCCGAGGCCGAGCGCGAGCAGGGCCGTCCACAGCACCCCGATCGTCACGGCCACCTCGCCGACGGCGTCGGCGCCGGTGCCCACCGCGAACGCCAGGGTGGCGGCGCCGGCCGCCGCGGTGAGGACCATCCACAGCCGCTGGGCGACCCCCGCGAAGACCCGCGCCCGCATGGCCAGCGCCAGCGCCAGCGTCGCCGCCGTGGCGTTGGCGACCCAGCCGCCGTGCTGTACGAGCAGCAGTTCCGCCGCGACACCGGCGAGCGCGATGGCGATGACCATGCCGGTGGCGTACCGGTGGGCCTGCGCGGTGCGCTGGAGCACCAGCGGGCCGTCGATCCGCTGGTTGTCGCTGCGCAGTTCCTCGGCGCTGGTGGGCAGGGGCGGCAGCGGCACCCTGGCCATCCGGAACGACAGCGTGGGGATGAGCGGGCTCAGCGCCAGCAGGGCCGTCGCGACCACGGCCGCCGCCCCGGCGCCCGGTCCCCCGAACACCATCACGCACGCGGCGCCCACGGCGCCGGCGACGGACGCGACCGCGACGCCGAGGAAGCCGGCCACGCCGTCGGCGATCAGCACGCCGCCGACCGTCGCCACCAGCGCGGTGTACGCGAGCCCGGCCAGCAGGTTCGGCGCCCCGAGGATCAGCACGGCGCCCGAGGCGCCGGGCGTGAACAGGCCGGCGAGGAAGGCGTGCGGCAGGGCCGCGTAGCCGACGAGCGCGCCGGCGGTCGGCTGGCCGACGGCCCTCGACACCACGGCCCCGGCGGCGACGAGGAGCACCGCCACGGCTCCGGCCACCCCCGCGGTGAGCCGCGGCGGGGCCGCCGCGAGGGCGAGGACGACGGCGCCGAGCGCGAGCAGCCCGGCGGCCACGCCCATGCCGAGCAGCCGCGTGTGCCGCGGCTCCCACCGGCCGCCGCCCTCCTTGGTCCCGGTGGCGACGACGTCGGCCACGTCGTCGAACACCGCGGGCGGCATGACCGCGTCGCGCGGGCGCAGGTAGAGGACCTCGCCGTCGAGGACGCCCAGCGCCCCCAGGCTCTGGCCGAGGTCGAGCGGCGGCCCGCCGAGACGCTGGAGCACCCAGCCGGGGGCCGCGGCGGCCTCGCCCCCGACCTCGCCGACCGCCCGGAGCAGTCCGGGCATGACGTGCGGCAGCGGAATGTCCGACGGCAGCGCGAGATCCGCCTTCTTGCGCGGAGCGACCACGGTGACATGGGACAGGGGCGGCAACGGCACGGTCGCCTGTGGCAACGCGCCCTGCTGGGCCGGGCCGCGCGGGCCCGGGCCGGGCTGAACCATGCCCTGCTGGACGACACCCTGCTGGACGTGAAGGGGGACCGGCGATGACACAGCGGGAATCCTCTCCCGAAGATCTCTCTGACAGCCCGAAAATATCGGCAAACCTGGTAGAAAAGTCAGTCAGATGAGCATTGTCGTGGTCTCGCGTCCCGAGCGCCGCCCGGGCCCCAAGCCGCCCCGAGGCGAGATCCTCCTGGAATCCCCGCCGGAGATTCCCGAGGTCCAGCCGCAGGGTCTGATGTCCGTGCTCACGTACATGCCGATGCTGGCCGGCGGCGCCGCGATGGCGCTGATGTTCACGGCGGGCGGCAACGGCAACCCCCTCATGTACGTGGCCAGCGGGCTGTTCGCCGTCTCCATGGTCGGCATGAGCGTGGGCCAGCTCGGACGCAACGCCGGTGAGCGCAGGAACCGGCTCAACGGGCTGCGCCGCGACTACTTCCGCTATCTGTCGCAGATCCGCAGGAAGGTCCGCAGGGCCGCCGTGCAGCAGCGGGAGGCGCTGGAGTGGAGCGGGCCGCCGCCCGACTCGCTGTGGTGGCTCGCGATGGGGCCCCGCCTGTGGGAGCGCAGGCCGCGCGACGACGACTTCGCGACCGTGCGGCTCGGCACCGGCGTGCAGAAGCTGGCCATCCAGCTCGTCCCGCCGGACACCAAACCGGTGGAGGACCTCGACGCCCTGTCGGCCGGGGCGTTGCGCCGGTTCGTCCGGGCGCACGCCACGGTGTCGGGGCTGCCCGTCGCGGTCGCGCTGCACTCCTTCGCCCGCATCCACCTCACCGGCGACCCCACCGCGATGCGCGAGCTGGTGCGTGGGATGATCGCGCAGCTCGTCGTCTTCCACTCCCCCGACGACATGCGGATCATGATCTGCGCGAGCAAGGAGTGGATGCCCCACTGGGAGTGGGTGAAGTGGCTGCCGCACGCCCTGCACCCGGAGCAGAACGACGCCGCGGGCCAGGTCAGGCTCATGGCGGAGAACCTCGGCCACCTCGACACGCTGGTCGGGGAGGAGCTCAGGGAGCGGGCCAGGTTCCGTCCCGGCGCCTCCGCTGAGGCCCTGCCGTACCACGTGGTGATCGTGGACGGCGGGCACGTGCCGCACGACAGCCAGCTCGGCTCCGACGCCATCCAGGGCGTGACGGTGATCGACCTGTCCGCGATGACCGGGCCGGTGCCCGAGGCGATCACGCTCCGGCTGGACGTCCAGCCCGACGGCTTCCACATGGTCAAGATCGACCACACGGGACGGCGGTCGAGCACCCGGCTCGGCGACCCCGACCGGCTCGGCTATCCCCAGGCCGAGGGCCTGGCCCGGCAGCTCGCGCCGCTGCGCGCCTCCGCGGGCGCCCAGGGCGAGGCGCAGGACGTGCTCGGCGTCAACACCTCGCTCACCGACCTGCTCGGCGTGGGCGACCCCGTACGGCTCGATCCCGCGGTGATCTGGCAGCCCCGCGCGGGGCGCAACCGGCTGCGGGTGCCGATCGGCCTGGGCGCCGACGGGCGGATCGTCGAGCTCGACATCAAGGAGTCGGCGCAGGGCGGCATGGGGCCGCACGGCCTGGTCATCGGGGCGACCGGCTCCGGCAAGAGCGAGCTGCTGCGCACGCTCGTGCTCGGCCTGGCCATCACGCACTCCTCCGAGATCCTCAACTTCGTGCTGGTCGACTTCAAGGGCGGCGCGACGTTCCTCGGCCTGGACTCCCTCTCGCACGTGTCGGCGGTCATCACCAACCTGGAGGACGAGCTGCCGCTCGTCGACCGCATGCACGACGCGCTGCACGGCGAGATGGTGCGCCGCCAGGAGCTGCTGCGGGCCGCGGGCAACTACGCCTCGCTGCGCGACTACGAGCGGGCCAGGGAGCAGGGCGCCGACCTCAAGCCGATGCCGACCCTGTTCGTCGTGATCGACGAGTTCAGCGAGCTGCTCGCCGCCAAGCCGGAGTTCATCGACCTGTTCGTGATGATCGGACGGCTCGGCCGCTCGCTCGGCGTGCACCTCCTGCTGGCCTCCCAGCGCCTGGAGGAGGGCCGGCTGCGCGGGCTCGACACCCACCTGTCCTACCGGATCGGCCTGCGCACGTTCTCGGCCATGGAGAGCCGGGTCGTGCTCGGCGTCGCCGACGCGTACGAGCTTCCGCCCGCGCCGGGCAACGGCTACCTGAAGTACGACACCACGGGCATGACCCGCTTCAAGGCCGCCTACGTGTCCGGGCCCCACCACGCCGATCCCGGGCGGGCCGCGCCCGGCGAGGCCGGCCGTCCGATGCACGACGTGGTCGAGTACGGCACCGCCTTCGCGCCGGTTGAGGTGACCGAGACGCCCAAGGAGCTGGCGCCCGCCGAGGAGCAGGCGGGCCCGCGGCACAGCCTGCTCGACGTCGTGGTCGGCCGCCTCACCGGCCACGGCCCGCCGGCGCACCGGATCTGGCTGCCCCCGCTGGCCGAGCCGCCGACGCTGGCCCACCTGCTGCCGCCGCTGTCCGTCACCCCGCAACACGGCCTGACCACCGCGACCTGGGGCGGCCGGGGGATGCTCCACGCGGTCGTCGGCATCGTCGACCGGCCGTTCGAGCAGCGCCGCGACCCCTACTGGCTCGACCTGTCGGGAGGCGCGGGCCACGTCGCCGTCGCGGGCGGCACGCAGAGCGGCAAGAGCACGGTGCTGCGGACGCTGATCACGAGCATGGCCCTGATGCACACGCCGCGCGAGGTGCAGTTCTACTGCCTGGACTTCGGCGGCGGCTCCCTGGCCTCGCTGGAGGCGCTGCCCCACGTGGGCGGCGTCGCGAGCCGTCTCGACGCCGACCGCGTGCGCCGTACGGTCGCCGAGATCTCCACGATCCTGGAGCGGCGTGAGGCGGACTTCGCCGAGCACGGCATCGAGTCGATCGCGGCCTACCGGCGGATGCGGGCCGAGTCCGGCCGCGACGGCGACGGCTGGGGCGACGTGTTCCTGGTCGTGGACGGCTGGCTGACGCTCAGGCAGGAGTTCGAGTCGCTCGAACCGGTCATCACCGACATCGCCGCGCGGGGCCTCGGATACGGCGTCCACGTGGTGGCGGCCACCAACAAGTGGTCGGAGTTCCGGGCGAGCATCCGCGACCTGTTCGGCACCAGGGTCGAGCTCAAGCTCGGCGACGCGTACGAGTCCGAGGTGAACAGGAAGGCGTCGCTGGCGGTCCCCGAAGGCGTGCCGGGACGCGGCCTCACCAAGGAGGGGCTGCACTTCCTGTCCGCGCTGCCGCGGATCGACGGCGTGCAGAGCTCCGAGGACCTCGCCGCGGGCGTCCGCGGTCTGGTGCACGCGGTCAGGGAGGCGTGGCAGGGGCCGCCCGCGCCGGCGATCCGGCTGCTGCCGCCGGTGCTGCCCGCGACCGCGCTGCCCGCTCCCGAGGAGACCGGCCCGAAGATCCCCATCGGCATCGACGAGGCGACGCTCTCGCCCGTGCTGCTCGACTTCGACGCCGACCCGCACTTCGTCGTCCTGGGCGACACCGAGAGCGGCAAGTCGAACCTGCTGCGGCTGATCGCGGAAGGACTGGTGGCCAGGCGGGAGCCGCACGAGGCGATGATGATCGTCGTCGACTACCGCAGGTCGCTGCTCGACTCGGCCGCGACCGCCCACCGCATCGGCTACGCGGCGTCGAGCACGGCCGCGCAGGAGCTGGTCAACGACGTGCGCGGCGCCCTGCTCAAGCGGCTGCCTCCGGCCGACCTCACGCCGGAGCAGCTCCGGACGAGGAGCTGGTGGCAGGGCTCGGACGTCTACATCGTGGTGGACGACTACGACCTGGTCGCCACCTCGTCCAACCCGCTGCTGCCTCTGGTCGACCTGCTGCCCCAGGCGCGGGACATCGGTCTCCACCTGGTGCTCTCGCGCCAGATGGGCGGCGCCGGCCGGGCCATGTACGACCCGGTCATCCAGAAGCTGAAGGACATGGCGAGCCCCGCCGTCATCCTCTCCGGCAACAAGGACGAGGGCTACCTGTTCGGCAACGTCCGGGCGCATCCGCTGCCACCCGGCCGGGGCTACCACGTCGACAGGAGGTTCGGCGCGCGGCTCGCCCAGACCGCGTTCCTGCCTCCTCCGGACGGTGAGTGACGGACGGAAAGGAGCAGAACGTGACCGGTTTCGACATCCACTTCCAGGCGCTCGAAAGCTGCCGTACGGCGGTGCGCAAGGCCTGGGGCCAGTACGAGAGCCTGCACGGCGGCCTGCCCGAGACGCCCGGCACCCGCGCGGCCGACTTCGGGCACGTGGACGGCGCGGCGGCGCTGGCCGCGGCCGTCGACACGGCCTACTCCGCGCTCACCGCCGAGGCGGCCGACGCGAGGACCAAGCTGAAGGGCGTCGAGCAGGCGCTGGAGAGCGTGCAGGACAACGTCCGGACGGCCAACAAGGCCACGTCCACCTCGATGCGGGCATGAGTGGCGTCGCGGACCTTCCGGGCGGCGCGGAACTGGCCGCCATGCTGCGGAAGGTGAGCGGCGACCCCGGCGCGATCCGCGACATCGCCGCGAAGTGGCGCGGCGCGGCCGGCGACGCGCAGGACTACGCGGGCGGGGTGAGCCGCGCCGTACGCACCGTGGACGCCGCGTGGCAGGGCCGCTCCGCCGACGCCTTCGTCACGTATATGAACAGGTATGGCAAGGCGGCCGACGGCCTCCACGACGCTCTCGACGCGTGCGCGGGCGCGCTGGAGAAGGTCGCCAGCGCGCTGGAGAGCGCCAAGTCGAAGATCGGCGGCATCTGCGGTGACGTGGTCGCCGAGGCGGCCACCTACCGCAGCCGGCACCAGGACGCCACGGACGAGGAGCTGGAAAGCGGGCTGCGGGCCATCGTCTCCCGGGGTGTCGAGGACGCCCGGCCCCATCTGGAGCAGGTGAACACGGCCGTCGGCGACGCCACGAAGACGCTGGGCGACCGCCTGGGCGGCGACTACCGCGACGGCGCGCTCACCTTCGCCAAGATCCCCGACCCGGGCAAGCAGGAGTTCGTGCCCCGGCACGGGCACACCGTCGACTGGCAGCGCACCCCCGGCTACACGGGCGCCCCCGGTGACCCGGCGCACCCGACGTTCGCCTCGTACAACCCGACGAGCCTGAGCGGCGCGAACGGCACGGGCGGCGGCTTCGGCGGCTACGGCCCCAGCGGCCCGCCGCCGGCCGGCGGCGGGCCCGCGCCCACGGGGCAGGTCAAGGACTGGATCGAGCAGGCCATCGCGATCCTCAGAGCCCAGGGCTACCCCGCCGACAAGATGAACCGGGAAGACATCTGGATGATCATCCGGCACGAGTCGGGCGGCAACCCTCACGCGATCAACAACTGGGACTCGAACGCGGCCGCCGGAACGCCGTCGAAGGGCCTGATGCAGACCATCGACCCGACGTTCAGCCGCTGGTCGCTGCCCGGGCACAAGGACATCTGGAACCCGGTGGACAACATCATCGCGGGCGTCCGCTACGCCGTCGCGCGCTACGGCTCGGTCTCGGCCGTACCCGGCGTGGTGGGCATGAAGACCGGCACCGGATATCGCGGATACTGATCGTTCAGGCGGCCGGGAAGTCCGTGGCGGGCGCGGTGAGCGCGGCGGGCTCGACGTTCGCCCGCAGGGCCTCGACCTTGGCCGTGGCGTAGGAGTGGGCGTCCGAGCCGAGCAGCAGCCGCAGCGGGCCCTCTCCGGTCACGACCCGGTCGATGATCGCACGGGCGCCCTTGACCGGGTCGCCGAGCTGGCTGCCCTGGAGCTTGAGGTGGTCGCGGACCATCTCGCGGATGCCCGGGTAGTGCGCGGTCGTCTCGGCGGGCAGGGCGAGCGAGTCCTCGGTGAGGAACTCGGTGCGGAAGTAGCCGGGCTCCACGATGGTGACCCCGACGCCGAAGTCCGCCACCTCGGCGGCGAGGGCCTCGCTCAGCCCCTCCAGCGCGAACTTCCCCGCGCAGTAGAGCGCCCAGCCCGGGACGGCGGTCAGGCCCAGGATCGAGGACACGTTGACGATGTGGCCGCCGCGCTGCTCCCGGAGGACGGGCAGGGCGGCGCGCAGCACGTTCCACACGCCCACGACCTGGACGTCGAGCATGTCGCGGACCTCGCGGTCGCCGGTCTCCTCCACCGCGGCCAGGAAGCCGTAGCCCGCGTTGTTGACGACGACGTCCAGGCCCCCCAAGCGCTCGGTGGTCTCCTGGACGGCCCACTTCACCTCCGCCTCGTCGGGCAGGTCGACGGTGAGCGCGAGAAGACGCGAGGCGTCGGTCTCGTCGCCGAGCGCGGCGAGCAGCCGCTCGGGCGACCGGGTCGTCGCGGCGACGCGGTCGCCGCGATCGAGCAGTTGCTTGACCAGTTCGAGGCCCAGGCCGCGGGAGGCGCCGGTCACGAACCATACGGCCGGTCGATCTGTCGGGAAGCTCATGATCATCACCTGCGTGTCGAAGACGGTGCTTGCCTGACGCGGCGGTTGCGCCGGCCGGGAGGTCCCGAAGACCGGCACAGCACCAGCATCTTTCGCCGCAAGCCACCACAGACGCCCATATCGCGCCCTATGCGACCGAGCACCGGCCAACCTAGGAGGAACAGGACCAGTCAGGATCGGACGGCGAGAGAGACACTGAGGTATATGAGCGAGACCAACCGCGAACTCGCCGATTTCCTGCGACGCGCCCGGAGCCAGGTCGACCCGTCACGGGCCGGCCTGCCCCCCGACGGCCGCGTCCGACGGGTCCCCGGCCTGCGCCGCGAGGAGGTCGCCTTCCTGGCCGGAGTCTCGGCCGACTACTACGCCCGCCTCGAACAGGGCCGGCGCATCACCCCCTCGCCGTCGGTCGTCGAGGCCATCGGCCGTGCCCTCGGGCTCGACGACGCGGGACGCGCGCATCTGCACGACCTCATCGGCCTGACCGCGGCGCCCGTACGGCGGCGCGCCCGCGGCGTCCAGCGCGTGCGCCCCGGGCTCTACCAGCTCCTCGACGCCCTCGACGGCGAGCCCGCCCTCGTCCTCGGCCGCCGCACCGACGTGCTCGCGGCCAACCGGATGGCGAAGGCGTTGTTCGCCGACTTCGACCGGATGCCGCCCCGGCAGCGCAACTACGCGCGGTGGATGTTCCACGACGACGCCGCCCGATCGCTGTTCGCCGACTGGGAGGTCCAGGCACGGGCCGCGGTCGAGAGCCTGCGGCTCGACGCCGGCCGCGACCCGGACGACCGGGCCACCGCCGCCCTCATCGCCGGGCTGCGCGAGCACAGCCGCGAGTTCGCCCACTGGTGGGAGCAGCACCGCGTCCACCAGCGCACCCACGGCTCCAAGCGGCTGCGCCACCCCCTCGTCGGTGAGCTGACCGTCGAGTACGAGACGCTCTGCCTGCCCGGAGACCCCGACGTGACGCTCTTCGTCTACACCGCGGAAGCCGGCTCGTCCTCGAAACGCGCCCTGGACCTTCTCGCGAGCTGGACCCTCTCCGGCCAGGGCGGCGACCCCGCCTCCCCGCACGACCGGCGTACCGGCACCGACGAACGTGCCCGCTGATGTCATTTCCGGTGGGCCGCGGTCTTCTCGGCGACGAGGACGAACGTCAGGACGGCGGCGAGCACGAGGGCGCACACCGTAACGATCAACCACCCGGGCCGCAGGGAATCGGTGAAGGCGCCCGCGACACCGCGTGCGATCGTGGCGGCAATCGCCCCGGCGCCCGCCGGCGCGTGACCGCCGTGCGCGGCCGCGCTCTCGACCTGGGCGGCGACGCCGGACGGCACTCCGGCCCCGGCCAGTCGCTCGGGGAGCATCGCCGAGAAGTGCGCCGTCAGGATGGTGCCCAGCACGCCGGCGCCCAGCACGTTTCCGAGCTGGCGGAACATGTTCACGGATGCGCCGGCCATGCCGGCCACTTCGTGGGGGACCCGGGAGATGGAGGCGGCGGTGGCCGGTGCCAGCACGAAGCCGGCGCCGAGCCCGAACAGCACCATTCCGGGCCATACCCAGGTGTAGGAGTCGTCCGGCGGCGACGCCATGAGCAGCGCCGTCCCGGCCGCCGCGATGACGAGCCAGGCCGTGAGCGCCTCACGGACAAGGGCCGTGACCTGTGGCCGGTGGTCACCGCCATGAGGCAGTGGGGGGATCGGCACGCCGCCCCCGACGGGCCGCCGACCCGGATGGTGCACAAGGGCTGCGGGGAGACGGTCGAGGCGATCATGACCTGCTCCCACTGCGGAGAGTCCCTCGCGGCAGAGAACGTGTGGCCCGTCGCCGGACCCGGGGACTTCGACAACCTGCTGCAGATCAACGGCTCAGCGTGACGAGCGAGCCGCGCGAGCTCGTCCCCGAGCGCGTCCCGGGCGCAGCGATCCAGGCACGGTGATCCAGGCACGGTGATCCAGGCACGGTGATCCAGGCATGGCGGCACGGGCGCGGTGATCCGGGCATGGCGGCACGGTCCCGAGCCGGCCGGAGGCGCGGCCTGATCCCGGCCTGAGATCGAGCCGGGATCGCCTCCCCAGAGTGCCACCGGCAGAGCCGCGCAGACGGGCCGCGCAGACGGAAGGCCGGGCGGATGTCCGCCCGGCCTTCGTGTGAACTGGTCAGCCGGCAGTGTCAATCACAGTGCGGCTGCGGTATCGGTCGCGGTGTCAGCCGCAGTTGTCCCAGTCGCCGCCGGCGCTGGACGCGCCGACGCTGCCGGAATACCTCACGCACTTGCCCTTGGCCTGCAGCTTCGCCGGGCCGGCGTAGTACTTGTAGTTACCGCTGTCGGTCCTGGAGCCGCCGCCCTGGACCTCCAGCGTCGCGGAGACCGGCGTCTCCTTGCCGACGTCGGCCGTCTTGATCGTGATGACGCAGTTCTCCCCCGTGCCGGGGTTGTACAGCTGATAGACGGTGCCACCCGCCAGGGCACTGCTGCGCTGGACGGAGAAGCCCGGCCCGCAGACCTGGACCGGACCGAAGGGGTTCCGGACCGGCGCCGCGGTCGTCGGCCTCGGACTCGGGGTGATGGGCTTGGGCGCAACCGTCGTGGGCTTCGCCGTCGGAGTGGGCTTGGGCGCGGCCGTGGTCGGCTTCGCCGTCGGAGTGGGCTTGGGCGCCACCGTGGTCGGCTTCGGGGTCGGCTTCGGGGCCGGGGTGCTCGGCTGCGCGGACGCCGTCGGCTCCTCGGTGGGCTTCCGGGCGTGCCTCCGGGCGGGCCTCTCGGTCGGCACCCAGGAGGGAACCCAGCTGGGCCTCTCGACGGGCTTCTCGGTGGGCTTCCCGGTCGGCTCCCCGGTGGGCCCATCGGTCGGCCCCTCCGTCGGCGCGGTGGGCTGCGGGCTCGGCACCTGCTCCTGCCGCTCCGTGGGCAGCGGGCTCGGCGACTGCGTGGGCGGAGGCTCGGGAGTCGGCTGCGTCGGCACCGGGCTGGGGATCGCGGTGACCGTGGCGGTGGTCGTCACCCGGGCCGTCGGCTGCGTCGTCTGCCCGGGCGGCTGCGCCGGCGGCGGAACCACCGGCTGGGTCGGCACCGGCACGATCGGGCCGGGGGTCGGCACCGACGTGAGCTCCGGCGTCACCGGAGAGTCCGTCGGCCACTCGCTCGGCAGCACCAGCGGCTGCACCGGCGAGTCGGGATCGTCGGACGACAGCGCCCACGGCACCGTCACCTGCGGCGCCGCCGTCGGGGCCTGCCCGCCGCCTCCGGCTCCGCCTCCCGTGGTCCCGCCACCCGTGGTCCCGCCGCCCGTGGTCCCGCCGCCCGTGTCTCCGCCGTCCGCGTTTCCGCCGTCCGCGAGCGCACGTCCACCGTTCCCGTGCCCGCCCGCGGCACGCTCAGCGGCGGCCGGCGACAACTGGACCTTGGAGTAGTGACCGGCGCCCCACAGACCCACTCCGGAGAGCAGGACCACGGCGCCGACCGCCGCCGCGAGCCCGACGGGGAACGGCCTGCGCTTCGCCGTCTCGACCTGGCCCTGGGTGGTCGGCGGCCCCCACGTCTGCTGCTGGGGCTGCTCCTGCAGGATGGCGGGCGGCTGCCACGAGGCGGTGGACGCCTGCTGGGGGACGGGCGGCGGGCCCCATGTCTGCTGAGAGACCGGAGCCTGCTGAGAAACCGGCCCCTGCTGCGGAACCGGAGCCTGCTGGGGGCCCGGCGTCTGCTGCGGCGCCGGCGGAACGGGGACTCCCCCGACCGGCGGCTGCGCCGGCTGCGGGGGCAGCACGACCGTCGCGCCGGGGGCCGGCACCGGTTGTGCCCCTGCGGCGCCGCCGCCGAGCAGTTGCAGCATCGCGGTGTACGCGGTGGGCCGCTGCCCCGGCTCCTTCGCGAGCGCGGGCAGCACGACCTGGCGCAGCCGCTCGTCCAGGCCGCCGAGGTCGGGCTGCGCGGTGAGCACGGCCTGCGGCTCCTGTGGGAACGGCGGACGTCCGGTCGCGGCGAAGACCACCGTGGCGGCCCAGGCGAACATGTCCGCGTACGCGTCGTACCGCTCGCCCCTGATCTGCTCCGGAGCCCGGTAGGCGAGCTCGCCCACCGGCGGGCCGACCGCGACGTCGGTCAGCTTGACGCCGTCGTCCGCGACGACGACGTTGTGCGGGGTGAGCGAACCGTGCGCGAGGTCGGCGAGGTGCACGGCGGTCAGCGCGGTGAGCACGCCCACCGCGACCCGTTCGAGCGCCTCCCCCGAGAGCGGGCCCTCGGCCGCCACGACGGCGGCCAGGCTGCGTCCCTCGACGTGTTCCCTGACGAGGTAGGGTCGGTCCCCGAGTAGGCCCGCCGTGATCGTGCGGGCCACATATGAGCTGGACACACGCGTGGCCACAGTGAGCCGGTCGAGGACGGCCTGCCCCGAACCCGGCTCCGCGGCCAAGAGCTTGATCACCCGCACAGGGGCGTCGTCGCCGGTCTCCTTGCCGACATAGACGTCGCCGCGGGGCCCCTCGTCCAGCCGTCCCTGGATGGCGTACTCGCCTATCTGCTCGGGATCACCCGGCCGTAAAGGGTGCATCTCAGTCCTTTCTGGAAGTGACCTGATAAGGATCATTCAACCAAGAGGACACGGAGCAAAGCATCACTTTCCGGCAGGCCAAAACATTTAATCGTCAATTACCCAAAGCCGAAGAGTCAACCTTCACGGCCGGGGCGCCACCGCCTCCGTCTGCCCATCGGCACGAACACCCGTACGGCCACGATCAGCGCCACCGCGCACAGCGCCGCCGCCGCGATCGTCAGCGCCAGGTCGATCGCCTCCCGGTCCACCGGAGCCGGCTTGCTCACCGCGTCCTGCGACAGCGGGGCTGGCGCCGGCGGCGCGATGACCGGGGCGTCGACGGCCTCCATCGGCAGGATCGCGGTGACGGCGAGCATCGGGTTGACCATCCCCGCGCCCGTGCCCGTCCCCAGGCCGCCGTCCGCCGTGGCGGTGATGCGCCAGCGCACCCGCTCCTGGTTCAGCTCGGGGTGGCGGGCACGCACCAGCGCCGCCACCCCCGCGACGTACGGCGTGGCGAAACTGGTGCCTTCGAGCCCGCTCATGTACGACCGCCCGGGCCAGGTGGAGGTGATGTCCTGACCCGGCCCCAGGACGGAGACGGGAGTGACGGTGTTGGAGAAGTCGGCGCGCCCGCCGCCCGGGGTGGCCGACCCTACGGCGAGCACATCCGGGTACGCGGCGGGATAGGAGGCCTCCGGCGTGCCGTCCTCCGCGGTCGTGTTGCCGGCCGCCGCCACGATCACCGCGTCCTTGCTGATCGCGTACGCGACGGCCTGCCTGAGCTTCGGGTCGTCGCGGGCGTCGATCGACACGTTGATCACGTCGGCGCCGAAGTCGGCCGCGTCCACGATGGCCCTGGCCAGGGTGTCCGGGTCGCCGCGCTCCTCGTTCGTCTGCTTGAGCGAGATCAGCCGCACGCCGGGCGCGACCCCGTGGAAGGGGACGCCCTTCAGATACTGGGCGGCGATGATCCCGGCGACCGCCGTGCCGTGCCCGACGCAGTCACGGTGGCCCGTGCCGGTGTAGTCCACCTCTTTGGCCACCCGGATCTGCGGGTGCGTCAGGTCCACGCCGCTGTCGATGATCGCGACCGTGACTCCATCGCCCCTGCTGAGCGGCCACACCCGCCTAGGGTCGAGCCTGCGCTGCGCCCACGGCTCGGCCACCTGCATGCTGCCCTTGCGCGGCGCGCACCGCGCCGGCGCGGCGTGCGCCTGGGCGGGCGGCGCGGGCGGTGCCACGAGAAGCAGAGCCAGCACGGTCGCCAGAAGGCCGGGTCTCCGCATAAGCGATCAGCCTAACGAACCCGACCGGTGATGCCACTTCACAACATGCCGGTTCAACCCGGACATACCAGCGATGGGGCCGGGAGGTGCCGGGTACAAGGCAGAACGGCGGTCCCGCTCAGTAAGGGGCCGGACGCCGTCCAGAGCCGGCAGGTGCATAAAATCCACCACAGCTCATAACCCAGGGGGCCCGAGGGAAGGATGCACGCGGTGCACAAGGTCCTGATCGCCAATCGCGGTGAGATCGCCGTACGGATCGCCCGGGCCTGCGCGGACGCCGGGCTGTCCAGCGTCGCGGTCTATGCGGACCAGGATCTGGACGCGTTGCACGTGCGGGTGGCCGACGAGGCGCACGCACTCGGCGGGCAGAGCCCGGCCGAGACCTACCTCGACATCGACAAGCTCCTTTCGATCGCCAGGAAGACCGGCGCGGACGCCGTCCACCCCGGATACGGCTTCCTCGCCGAGAACGCCGGCTTCGCCCAGGCCGTGCTCGACGCCGGCCTGATCTGGATCGGCCCGCCGCCTGCGGCGATCACCGCGCTGGGCGACAAGGTCCAGGCCCGGCACATCGCGCAGCGCGTGGGCGCCCCGCTCGTGGCCGGAACCCCCGACCCCGTCTCCGGCGTGGACGAGGTCGTCGCCTTCGCGCGGCAGCACGGCCTGCCGATCGCGATCAAGGCGGCGTTCGGCGGCGGCGGGCGCGGGCTCAAGGTGGCCCGCACCATGGAGGAGATCCCCGACCTGTACGAGTCCGCCGTACGCGAGGCCGTCACCGCCTTCGGGCGCGGCGAGTGCTTCGTCGAGCGCTACCTCGACAGGCCCCGGCACGTCGAGACCCAGTGCCTGGCCGACGCCCACGGCAACGTCGTCGTGGTCTCCACCCGCGACTGCTCCCTCCAGCGCCGCCATCAGAAGCTCGTGGAGGAGGCCCCGGCCCCGTTCCTGACCGACGAGCAGCTCGAACTCCTCTACTCCTCGTCCAAGGCGATACTGCGCGAGGCGGGCTACGCCGGCGCGGGCACGTGCGAGTTCCTCGTCGGCCAGGACGGCACGATCTCCTTCCTCGAGGTCAACACCCGCCTGCAGGTCGAGCACCCGGTCAGCGAGGAGGTCGCGGGCGTCGACCTGGTGCGCGAGATGTTCCGCATCGCCGACGGCGAGGCCCTGGGCTACGACGACCCGGTGCTGCGCGGCCACTCCATCGAGTTCCGGATCAACGCCGAGGACGCGGGCCGGGGCTTCCTGCCCGCGCCGGGGACGATCATCTCGATGCGCGTCCCGTCCGGTCCCGGCGTACGGCTGGACGCGGGCTACGAGGCCGGGATGAGCGTGCCGCAGGCGTTCGACTCGCTCGTGGCCAAGCTGATCGTCACCGGCGCGACGCGGAAGCACGCGCTGGAGCGGTCGCGCCGGGCTCTGGCCGAGTTCGAGATCGGCGGCATGCCGACCGTGGTGCCGTTCCACCGGGCCGTGGTGAACGACCCCGCCTTCACCGGCGAGCCGTTCTCCGTGCACACCCGGTGGATCGAGACCGAGTTCGACAACACGATCGCGCCGTACGAGGGGGTCGTGGAGGCGGCCGAGCCCGCCGAGCGTGAGCGGATCACGGTCGAGGTCGGCGGCAAGCGCCTGGAGGTCGTCCTGCCCGCCGGGCTGGGCCCCTCGGGATTGGGCTCGCCGGGATCGGGCTCCTCGGGCGCGACCGGTTCCGGCCCGGCCAGGAAGGCCGCGCCCCGGCGGTCCGGCGGCGGCGCCAAGAAGGCCGCGGCGAGCGGCGACTCCCTCGTCAGCCCCATGCAGGGCACGATCGTGAAGGTCGTCGTCGCCGACGGCGACACCGTCGAGCCCGGCGACACGATCGTCGTCCTGGAAGCCATGAAGATGGAGCAGCCGCTCACCGCCCACAAGGGCGGCACGATCACCGGCCTCGCGGCCGCCGTCGGCCAGACGGTCACCGCCGGGGCCGTCCTCTGCGAGATCAAGGACGCCTGAGCCGCCACGCCCCGCCGTGGAGGCCCGCGCTCTCCCGTGGCGGGGGTCTCACCGCCCGGCGCCGCGGTCATTCACCGGCAAGAAGACGCATGCCGGCGTCCAGGTGCGGAACGATAGGTTTTCGTGGAGGAACCATCGCGCCCTGCCGTTCGTCCTGTAGGGCGAAGGAGGCTTGAAGCCGTGACCATGAAGACACCGCTCGGCCGGGTGGGGGCCGCCCTGGCGGCGCTGCTCGCCGGACTCATCACTCTGCTCGCCCTCGCGCCATCCGCCATGGCGGCGGCTCCCCCGGACCCGGCCACGGTCCTGTCGTCCTGGAAGAATTCCAAAGACCCGCTGTTCGTGCAGAGCGGCGCCCCGCTGACGTCCGACCAGCAGTCGGGCATGCGCGACGCGCTCGAGAACGCGAACACCAAGATCTATGCGGTCGCGCTGCCGGACGGCACGATCACCTCGTCGCAGCAGGCCGGCGCGTACATCACGCAGCTCGGCACCGCGCTCGCCAAGGAGGGCAGGACCGCGGCGACCGTGGCCGTGATCGACGGCACGAACCTGTTCGCCGGGTCCAGCGCGCTCGGCAGGAACTCCCAGGGCGCCGCCGGCCAGATCGCGAACCTGGCCGCCGCCAACAACAAGGGCGACCCGGTCGCGGTGATGGAGGACTTCGTCCACCGGATCGACCAGTTCGCGGGCGGCAACCGCAAGGACCCTCTCACCCCGGACAGCAAGACCGGCGGCGGCGGTTCTGGCGTGCTCGTCGGCATTCTGGGCATCGCGGTCGTGGGAGGTGCCGGTTTGTGGATCATCGGACGCCGCAACAAGCGCAAGCGCGAGGAGCGCGAGGCCGCCGAGCTCGCCGCCGTCAAGCAGACGGTCGAGGAGGACGTCACGAAGTTCGGCGAGGAGATCACCGCGCTCGACATGGACGTCAGGATGCTCCCGCAGAGCGAGACGACGACCGACTGGCAGCGGGCCCTCGACTCCTACGAGCGGGCCAAGACCGAACTCGCCGCGATCAAGCACCCGGAGGACCTGCGCACGGTGACCTCCACGCTGGAGGACGGCCGCTACGCGCTCGCCTGCGTCAAGGCGCGGGTGAACAACCAGCCGCTGCCCGAGCGGCTGCCCCCGTGCTTCTTCAACCCGCAGCACGGCCCCTCGGTGCGCAACGTCCGGTGGGCGCCCCCCGGCGGCGCGGTGCGCGACGTCCCCGCCTGCGCGGCGGACGCCGAGGCGGTGGAACGCGGCTTCGACCCGCAGATGCGCGAGGTCATGGTGAACGGCCAGCGCAGGCCCTACTGGGACGCCGGTCCCGCCTACCAGCCCTACGCGTACGGCTACTACGGCGGCTTCGGCGGCGGTGACCTGCTGACCGGCATGCTCGTCGGCACCATGCTCGGCGGCGCGTTCGGCGGCTGGGGTCACGGCGGATACGGCGCCGGATACGACTCCGGTTACGCCGCGGGCGTGGAGAGCGGCGGCGGCGACTGGGGCGGCGGCGGTGACTTCGGTGGCGGAGGCGGCGACTGGGGTGGTGGCGGCGGCGATTGGGGCGGCGGCGACTTCGGCGGAGGGGACTTCGGCGGCGGCGACTGGTAACGCCTGAACGCTTCCAACACGGCGCAGTAGAAACGAGGGGCGGACCTGGAGGTCCGCCCCTTTGTCGTATGCGGGCTCGGCCGGGTCGTCCGCCATCCCGGAAATGCCGGAATGCGTGCCGGTCAGCGGATTGCAAGTGCGATTAAAGACCACGTGCGAGACTCGGAGCGTTCCCCCCAGGAGGCTCCCCGTGCGTCGCTTCACCCCCCTGTCCGTCGCTGCGCCGTCCTTGTCACGGTTCGTGTCACGGTTCGTGTCGCGGTCTCTGTCGCGGCTCCTGTCGCTCGTGTTGCTCGCGTTCGTGTCACTCGCGTTCCTGACACTCCCCGCGACCGCCGCGCACGCGGCCTCCGCTCCCTGCAAGCCGGGCAGCGGCGTCAAGCTGCGCGGCAAGGACCTCACCAGCGCCACGCTTCCCTACAGCATGCGGTGCGCCGATCTCACCGGCGCCAAGCTCGACGGGGTGGACCTCACGGCCAAGGACCTCACCGGGGCCGTCCTGCGCAAAGCCTCGCTGAAGGAGGCCGACCTCGGCCAGGCGCGTCTCGACTACGCCGACCTGCGCGGCGCCGACTTCAGCGACGCCGACCTCGGCCAGATGCAGGCCAAGCAGGCGAACCTGCGCGGGGCGATCCTCGCCGACGCGGACGCCGTGCAGGCCGAGTTTCCGCACTCCGACCTGACCGGCGCGGTCCTCACCCGGGCCGTGCTCACCCAGGCCAACCTCACCGACGCGAAACTCGTGGACGCCGACCTGAAGGACGCCACGCTCGGGCAGATCAAGGGCCGCACGGCCGACTTCACCCGGGCCAAGCTCGGGGAGGCCAAGCTCGGCCAGGCCCACCTGGAGCACGCCGTGCTGCGGGACGCCGACCTGTCCGAGGCCGAGTTCACCCAGGCCGACCTCGACGGCGCGGACTTCCACGGGGCGAACGTCGACAAGGCCTCCTTCATCCAGGCCGACGACGTGGACCTGACCGGGGCCACGGGCACGCCGAAGGACCTGCCGGACGACGCCGTCGCGCCCGGTGCCGTCGCCGAGGAGGAACCGGCCGGAGACAGAACGACCACCTGGGGGCAGGACCTGCCGGGCCGCCCGAAGGGCCCGTCGCCCGCGCTCGTCCTCGTCATCGTGTCCGGTCTCGGCCTGAGCCTGACGCTGATCCTGTGGGGCGTCGCCCACCGGCGCAGGGAGCGTTTCGTGGCCGAGATGGCGGTGGCCAGGCACGCCGCCGAGGAGGACGTGACCCGCTTCGGCGAGGAGATCGACGCCCTCGACTTCGAGATGAAGATCAACCAGGTCAGCGGGCCGGCACACGAGTGGCGCGCGGCGCTCGACGCGTACGAGGCGGCCAAGCAGGCGCTGCACGTCGCCCAGACGCCCTACGACCTGCAGGCGGCGGCCGTGGCCGTCGGGCGGGGACGGCAGGCCCTGCACGTGGTCAGGTCACGGCTGTCCGCCACCGGCGGCACCCACTGACCTCGGCAACGTCACGGACGGCACCCCACTGATCTCGGCAACGTCATGGACGGCACCCCACTGATCTCGGCAACGTCATGGACGGCCCTGGCCGAAGACGGCGTCGCGGGCGATCGAGAGGGCTGTGGAGACCGCGCCCCTCAGCACGGGATTGTCCGGGATGCCGCTCACGCGGACGTGCACGGGCACGGGCGAGACCTCCGCCAGGCGCTCGGTGACCAGGGCCGCCAGCGGCTCGCCGCCCGCCATGCTGGTGGCGCCGCCGAGGACGACGAGGCCGGGGTCGACCACGGCCACGAGCGTGAACGCGGCCGTCGTGACCCTGTCCGCCAGGGCCGGGAGCTCCAGCCCGCGTACGGCATCCGTGCCCAGCAGGGCGCACACCTTGATGTCGAGCCGGCCGAGGAAGCCGATCTCCCCGGCGCCGCCGGAGGCGCCCCGGCGGAGCCTGCCGTCCAGCACGACGGCCGCGCCGACGCCGTCGTCCAGCCAGAGCAGGACGAAGTCGTCCCGCCCGGCGGCCGCCCCGGTGGCGTGCTCGGCGACGGCTGCCAGGTTGACCTCGTTCTCCACGGTGACCGGCGCGTCGACCAGCGTGCGCAGGGCCGGCAGGAGCCCGGGCCGCCACGCGGGCTCGACGTTCCCGGCCGCGAGGTCCCCGGTCTGCGGATCGACCATGCCGGGCGCGCCGATCACGACGGCGTGCAGCGGACGTGAGCCGGCCGCCTCGGTGAGCGCCTCCGCGACCAGCCCGGGAAGGTTCTCTCCCACCGGCCGCGTCGCCGTGCCCACGGTGGCGCCGGTGATGTCGGCGACCGTGACGTGGACCACGTCGCGCCGCACGTCCACCCCACCCACGAAGGCCCGGTCGGCGACGATGCCGTAGAGGCGGGCGTTGGGGCCGCGCCGGTCGCCGCCGCTCTCCCCGGTGACCCGGATCAGCCCGTTGACCTGCAGGCGTTCGATCAGGTCCGACACGGTCGGGCGGGACAGGCCGGTGAGCGCGCGAAGCTGGGGCGCCGTCAGCGGGCCCCGTTCCAGGAGCAGATCGAGCGCGAGCCGGTCGTTGATGGCCCGCGCGAGCTGGGGTGTCGCGGTCTTCACGGAAAAACCTCTTTTTATCAGGAACCCTGCCTGTTAATTTAGCCGCATGCGAGACAGACATCAACGGGCCACCGCCCTCGTCTTCGCCGTTCACGGCGCGGTGGCGGGCACCCTCGCCACCCGCATGCCCTGGCTCCAGGACCACTTCGGCCTGGGCACGGCCGCCCTCGGGCTCGTCCTGCTCTGCCCGCCGATCGGCTCGTTCCTCACGATGCCGGTGACGGCCCGGCTGGCCTACCGGTTCGGGCCCAGGGCGACGACCCGGGTCCTGCTCGCCCTGTGGTGCGCCTCCCTGGCCCTTCCCGTGCTGGCGCCGGGCCCCCTGTGGCTGGTCCCCGTGTTCCTCACGTCCGGCGCCGCCGCCGGGATGTGCGACCTGGCCATGAACGCCCAGGGCGTGCTCGTCGAACGGCGGCTGGGCCGATCGGTCATGTCCGGCCTGCACGGCATGTGGAGTGTCGGCAACCTGGCCGGCGCCGGCATCGGGGCCGTGGCGGCGCAGGCGGGCCTGGACGCGCGGGCGCACCTCGCCCTCATGGCGGCGGTGCTGGTCGCCGTGGGCGCCGTGGGCAGCCGCGCGCTCCTCGACGACAAGCCCGCGCCGGACGAGAAGCCGCCGAAGCGATTCGCGCTGCCGCCGAGGGCCGTCCTGCTGATCGGCCTGATCGGCTTCTTCGGCACCTTCGCGGAGCGGGCCAGCGGCCAGTGGGCGGCGATCTACCTCACGAACGTCGCGGGAGCGGGCCCGGGCCTCGCCGCGACCGGCTACGCCGTGTTCACCGCGTGCATGGTCACCGTACGGCTCGGCGGAGACTTCGTGGTGCGCAGGCTCGGGCCGGTCGTGACCGTGCGCGCCGGGGCGGTCACCGCCGTGCTCGGCGGGGTGATCGTCGTCGCGTTCCGCACGCCCGCGCCGGTGATCGTGGGGTTCGCGTTGTTCGGCGCCGGGCTCGCCGTCGTCGTCCCGCTGGTGTTCGCGGCGGCGGGCCAGGTCGCCCGTACGCCTGCCGAGGGCGTCGCGGGGGTCGCCACGATCACCTGGCTGTCGGGGCTCGTGGCGCCTTCCGTCATCGGCTGGCTGGCGGGCACGTTCGCCTTCCCGTTCGCCTTCGCCCTGGTGACGTGCATGGTCGGGGCGATGATCCGGCCGGCGCGCGCGCTGAGTCCCCGCCCCGCCGCCACCCGCGTCCCCGTGGAGGCGGCATGCGCGGACTGATCCAGCCTCACCCCGACCCAGCCTCACCCCGACCCGGCCGCGGCGGGGCCGGTCAGATGCCGGCGGTCAGCGGGGACATGAGACGGCGGGCCGCCTCGGTGATCGAGCCCGACAGCGACGGATAGACGGCGAAGGTGTGGGCGAGCTGGTCCACGGTCAGGCGGTGCTGCACGGCCACCGACACGGCCAGGATCAGCTCCGACGCCCGCGGCGCGACCAGCACGCCGCCGAGCACGATGCCGGTGTTCGGACGGCAGAACAGCTTCACGAAACCGTCGCTGAATCCCTGCATCTTTGCCCGGGCGTTGGTGGCCAGCGGCAGCTTGACGACGTTCGCCTCGATCTCGCCCGACTCGATCTGCCGCTGCGACACGCCCACGGCGGCGATCTCCGGGTCGGTGAAGATGTTGGCGGCGACGGTGGCCAGCCGGATCGGCTGCACGGCCTCGCCGAGCGCGTGCCAGACCGCGATCCTGCCCTGCATGGCGGCGACGGAGGCCAGCATCAGGACGCCGGTGCAGTCTCCCGCGGCGTACACGCCGGGCGCGGAGGTCCGCGACACCTTGTCGACCTCGATGAAGCCGTTGCGGTCGAGCCGCACGCCGTTGTCCTCAAGCCCGAGCCCCGAGGTGTTGGGCACCATGCCGACGGTCATGAGGCAGTGGCTGCCCTCGGCGGTGCGGCCGTCCTCCAAGGTCACGACGACGCCGTGCTCCGTGCGCTTGACCGAGGCGGCGCGCGAGCGGCCCATGACGTTCATGCCGCGGCGCCGGTAGACCCCCTCGAGCACCTCGGCCGCGTCGGCGTCCTCGTTGGGCATCATCCGGTCGCGCGAGGAGACCAGCGTGACCTCCGAGCCGAGCGACCGGTAGGCGCCGGCGAACTCGGCGCCGGTGACGCCGGAGCCGACCACGATCAGGTGCTCGGGCAGCTCCTCCAGGTCGTACAGCTGGCGCCAGCTGAGGATGCGCTCGCCGTCGGGCTCCGCTCCGGGCAGCACCCGTGGGTGGGCGCCGGTCGCCACGATGACCACGTCGGCCCGGATCGTCCGGTCCCCCGCGCGCACCACCTGGGGATCGACCAGCCGGCCCCGGGCATGGATGACCTCGACGCCCTCGGCGGCCAGCCGGGCGGCGATGTCGTTCGACTGCGCGAGCGCGAGCTCCTTGACGCGCTTGTTCACCTCGATCATGTCCACGTGGACGCAGCCGGGCTCGTGGTCGGAGCCGCCGTCGAAGCGGACCCCCAGCGACGGCGCGTCGAGGAGCGCCTGCTTGCGGACGGAGGAGGCGATCAGGGTCTTGGACGGCACGCAGTCGGTGAGCACGCACGCCCCGCCGGGGCCTTCCTCCTCCACGACGGTGACCTGGGCGCCCAGTTGCGCGGCGACCAGGGCCGCCTCGTATCCGCCGGGGCCGCCACCGATGATCACGATCCTTGTCACATGCTCCATTGTCCCGCATCCTGGTTGCGTATTCCCGGCGAGGTACGCGTAACGGGCCAACTACGCGGAATTTCTCGCCGCGTCCCCCTGCGCGCGTACCCGTCCAACTTTCGGGATCTTGGTTTAGGCTTGTGAGCCGTGCCTGTTTACGCGGCCTACGGCAGCAACATGGACCCCAAGCAGATGGCGGAGTGGGCTCCCCACTCGCCCATGCGAGGAACGGGCTGGCTCCCGGGCTGGCGGCTCACCTTCGGCGGCGAGGACGTCGGCTGGGAGGGCGCTCTCGCCACGATAGTCGAGGACGCCGACGAGCAGGTATTCGTCGTCCTGTACGACGTGCCGGAGTGGGACGAGGCGTCCCTCGACCGCTGGATGGGCACCGACCTCGGCCTCTACCGCAAGCTCCGGCTCCGGGTCGCGACCCTGGAGGGCGACGTGCTCGCCTGGTCGTACGTGCTGGACTCCTACGAGGGCGGGCTGCCGTCGGCGCGATACATCGGCATCCTGGCCGACTCCGCCGAGAAGGCGGGCGCACCCGACGACTACGTCGCGTGGCTGCGCACCCGCCCCTGCAAGAAGCTCGGCGACTGACACGGGCCCGGCACTTATCCGCCGGGTTCATGCACTTCTGTACCCTCAGCAAAGTGACCCCATATGACCTGGCGGCCGAGGCCGCGACCACGTTGAGGAACCTGACCGGCATCCCTTCCTTCGACGTCGCCCTCGTCATGGGCTCGGGCTGGGTCCCGGCCGCGGACGCGATCGGCGAGACCGTCACCGAGCTCGCGGTGACGAAACTGCCGGGGTTCTCGCCTCCCGCGGTCGCCGGTCACGCGGGAACGGTCCGCGCGGTGCGCACCGCCGCCGGGCTCAACGCCCTGATCTTCCTTGGCCGCACGCACCTCTACGAGGGCCGCGGGGTGGAGCCGGTGGTCCACGGGGTGCGCACGGCCGTCGCGGCCGGGGTGCGCACGGTGGTGCTGACCAACGCGGCGGGCGGGCTGCGGCCGGAGACCCAGAATGTCGGCGACCCGGTCCTGATCAGCGACCACATCAACCTCACCGGCAGCAACCCGATCACGGGTGCGACGTTCATCGACCTCACCGAGGTCTACTCCAGGCGCCTGCGCGACCTCGCCCGCGTGGTCGACCCCACGCTGTCCGAGGGCGTGTACGTCGCCTTCCGCGGCCCGACGTACGAGACGCCCGCGGAGATCCGCATGCTGCGCACGCTCGGCGGCGACCTGGTGGGCATGTCCACCGTGCTGGAGGCGATCGCCGCCCGGGAGGCCGGGGCCGAGGTGCTCGGGATCTCCCTGGTCACCAACCCCGGCGCGGGCCTGGTGGGCGAGCCGCTCAACCACGAGGAGGTCCTGCAGGTCGGCCGGGCCACGGCCGCCCGCATGGGCGTCCTGCTCGCCCAGGTCGTCGACAAGCTGTAGGGGGGTATCCATGACCGATCTCGTACGGCTCGCCGAAGAGTGGCGCGACCAGGACCCCGACCCCGAGACGCGAGCCGAGCTCGACGCGATCCTGGAACGTGACGATCGGGCCGAGCTGGAGGCCCGCTTCGGCGCGAAGCTGGAGTTCGGCACGGCGGGCCTGCGCGGCGCGCTGGGCGCCGGGCCCAACCGGATGAACCGGGTCACCGTGATGCGGGCGGCCGCCGGCCTGGCCCGGGTCCTCGGGCCGGGACGCCACGTGGTGATCGGCTACGACGCTCGGCACAAGTCCGACGTGTTCGCCGCCGACACGGCCCGCGTGCTGACCGGGGCGGGCCTGCGCGCCTCGGTCATGGCCGGCAAGTGGCCCACCCCCGTGCTGGCGTTCGCCGTACGCCACCTGGGCGCGGACGCGGGCGTCATGGTCACCGCCTCGCACAACCCGCCCCAGGACAACGGCTACAAGGTCTACTGGGACGACGGCGCGCAGATCGTGCCGCCGATCGACAGGGAGATCTCCGCCGCCATCGACGCGGTCGGCCGGGTGGACGCGCTGCCGCTGGGCGACGACTGGCAGACCCTCGGCCACGACGACATCGTCGTGCCCTACCTGCGGGCCCTCACCACGCTCCCGATCGGCGACGCCCGCGAGATCTCGGTCGCGTACACGCCGCTGCACGGCGTCGGCGGCGCGACCGTGTCCGAGGCGTTCCGCGCGGCGGGCTTCGAGGTGCCGGTCATCGTGAGCCGGCAGGCGATGCCCGACCCCGATTTCCCCACCGTGGCATTCCCCAACCCGGAGGAACCGGGCGCTATGGACCTCGCGCTCGAACTCGCCGCCGCGACCCACGCGGACCTCGTGATCGCCAACGACCCCGACGCGGACCGCTGCGCCGTGGGCACGCCGCTGCCGGACGGCGGTTATCGCATGCTGACCGGCGACGAGGTGGGCGGCCTGCTGGCCGAGCACGTGCTGCGGCACACCTCGCGCGCCGACCGGCTGGTCGCCACCTCGATCGTGTCGTCGTCGCTGCTCGCCAAGATCGCCGCCGCCCACGGCGTGCGGCACGCCGAGACGCTGACCGGCTTCAAGTGGATCATGAAGTCGGGCCCGGGGCTGGTCTTCGGCTACGAGGAGGCGCTGGGCTACAGCGTGGGATCGGACGCCGGGCTGCCGGTCCACGACAAGGACGGCGTGGGGGCCGCCCTCACCGTGGCCGGGATGGCCGCCATGGCCAAGCGCGACGGCAGGTCGCTGCTCGACCTGCTGGACGACCAGGCCCGCCGCTACGGCCTGCACGCGACCGCCCAGCTGTCCGTCCGGGTCGAGGACCTGTCGCTGATCGCCAAGGCCATCGAGCGCCTGCGTACGCACCCGCCGGTGCGGCTGGCGGGCCGGACGGTGGAGTCGGCCGAGGACCTGTCCCAGGGGGTGGCGGGGCTGCCGCCGACCGAGGGCCTGCGCTACCGGCTGTCGGGCCACGCCCGGATCGTCGTACGGCCCAGCGGCACCGAGCCCAAGCTCAAGTGCTACCTGGAGGTCGTCGTGCCGGTCGAGGGCGACGACGTCGCATCCGCCCGGGCACGGGCCGCGCAGGACCTGGAGGACCTGAAGAAGGACCTCGCCCTCGCCCTCGGCCTGTGAGCGTGCCTACCGGCAGATCGTGTCGCGGGCCGGCCGCTTGCCGGTGACCAGGAACGCGGTGACGGTCCTGTCACCACAGGCGTTGCCGTTGACCAGGTAGGACCCGTGCCCGCCCGAGTCGACGGCGACCATGCGCGCCCGGCCCCCGAAGGCCTCGCGCATCCGCAGGGCGCCGCTGTACGGCGTCGCCGGGTCGCGCAGGTTCTGCACGAGCAGCACGTTGGACGGCCCCTGCGACGTGACCCGCACCGGCGCCTCCGCCGGCCGGTAGGGCCAGTAGGCGCAGGGGCCGATGTTCACCGGCATGCCGCCGGTGAGCGGGTGGGCCGCCCGGTCGCGGGCCACCCGCCGCCGGTGCAGGTCGGCCGAGCTCGGCCACTCGACGTCGTTGCAGATCGTCGCGGCCACCGAGGCCGCGGCGTTCTGCAGCGCCGCGTCCGGCGCGCTGGAGGGCTCGGGGAGGGGACCCGAGCCGAGCCCCGCCCGCATGAGCCCGGCCAGGCCGGGGAACCCGGCGTCGGAGTACAGCGCGTTCAGCATGGTCTCGCGCAGGACCGCGCCGTCGAGCCGCGGCGGATTGGCGCCCGGCCACGGGATCGGCGCACGGTCCAGGCGCTCGGCGAGGTCCAGGAAGGTGCGGCGGACCGCCGCGGCGTCCGTCCCCAGACCGTACTCGTCGTCGCGGGCGGCGGCCCAGGCCGCGAAGTCGGGGAAGCGGTCCTCGACGCCCACGGAGTAGTTGGCCAGCCAGACCCGGGCGACCTTGTCCGGATCGGGATCGTCGTTGCTGTCGAGGACGACCCTGTCGGTCCTGCCGGGGAACATCGTGGCGTAGACGGCTCCGGCGTAGGTGCCGTAGGAGACGCCCCAGTAGGACAGGCGGTCCTCCCCGAGGGCCCGGCGGATGGCGTCGATGTCCCTGGCCTCGTTGCGCGTGCTGATGCTGCGCAGCACGGGGCCGCCGTTGCGGGCGCAGGCCTCGCTGAACCTGCGGGCGTACGCGACGTTCTCGCCGATGTCACCTCCGGCCGAGGGGTAGGGCTTGAGCCGGGAGGGCGCCAAATCCTCGTGCGACAGCCCACAGGAGACGGGCGAGCTCTGGCCGACCCCCCGCGGGTCGAAGCCGATCAGGTCGTAACGGTCGAGCACGGCGCTCGGCAGGCGCTTCACCATCGTGCTCGGTCTGCTCAGGCCCGGGCTGCCCGGCCCTCCGGGGATGAGCAGCAGCACCCCCCTGCGCAGTCCCGGCCGCGCCGTACGGATCCGGGAGACGGCCAGGGAGACCATGCCGCCGCCGGGCTTGCCGTACGTGAGAGGGACTTGGAGCGTCGTGCACTCCTGGCGGGGGTCCAGCCCGGCGGCGGTGCCGCAGGAGGTCCAGGCCGGGGCGGCCTGGGCGGCCGACGGGGCCGCGACCAGGGCGGTGGACAGGGAGATCAGGGCGGCTGCGGATGCGATGCGGTTCATGGTTCTCGGCTTTCGTTTCGTGTGGGGGTCGGCGGCGGCCGGCTACTGGCGGGCGCCGACGGCCTCGGCCGGGCGGGCGCGCAGGGCGAGCCGCGCGGGGAGGCTCGTGGCGACCAGGGCGAGCGCGGCCACCGCGGCGACCACCAGCGCGTAGCCGGCCGGGGGGACGTACGGCACGGCCGACCCGGTCATTCCCCTGCCGAAGGCCGACAGCGTGATCAGCGCGATGCCGGTCCCGGCGAACACGGAGACGATCAGCGTGGTCAGGGTCTCCAGGCGGAGCATGCGCAGCACCTGCCGCCGGGTCGCGCCGACCAGGCGGAGCAGGGCGAGCTCCCGCGACCGGTCCGTGGTGGACATCGCCAGCGTGTTGACCACGGCGATCGCGCTGAACGCGATGATCAGGCCCATGGCAACGTAATCGACCTCGGCGTTCGGGGTCTCCCCCCCGGCCCCTGCCATCGGCGACACGACCGGCGCCACGGCGGCCAGGGCCGCACGCGAGACCGCGGGGGCTTCGACCAGCAGCGTGCCCGACGGATCGTCGACATGCCCCGCGACCAGCGCGTACGGCAGGGTCAGGTCGCCGAAACCGAGGCCGCGGGAGTAGACCGCGACGACCTTCAGCTCCGCAGGGGTCCCGTCGCCCAGGGTGAGCGTGAGCGGCTCGCCGACCGGCAGCCCGAGCCCGGAGGCCGCCGACTCGCTCAGCGCGGCCGACCCGGCACCGAATCGGTCGAGCGAGCCGGACACGACCCCGAGGTCCACGGCCTGCCCGATCGGCCGCTCGCCGCCGTCGACGCCCTGCGCGCCGTACTTGTCCAGCCCCACGCGCACGGAGGTGCGCACCACCGACGTGACGGCCTTCACGCCCGGCACCCGGCGCACGGCCTCGGCGGCGTCCGCCGTCGCGCCGCTCACCACGTAGTCGGCGTGGGTGCCCGCGGCGGCCTGCGCGGCCGACGCGTGCCCCATCGTCGTCTGGCTGAACAGGATGGTGCAGGTCATGGCCACCAGAAGGGTCAGCGGCGCCATCACGGACGCCATCCGTCCCGGGCCCGCCCGCAGGTTGCGCGCCGCCAGATAGCCGGCGTGTGAGGCGCGCAGCGCGACACCGAGCAGGGCGGCCGCGACGCGGGCGAGCACCGGCCCGAGCAGGGTGACGGCCACCGTCCAGACGAGCGCGGTCAGCATCGTCACCGGACTCGACGCCGCCTCTGTGTCGAGCCCCGACAGCACCAGTGTCAGCGTGATCCCACCGGCGACGCACAGGACGCCCGCGATCGACCGGCCGAGGGGCAGGCGGTCTCCGCCCATGGCGGCCTCGCCGAGCGCCTCGACGGGGCGGATCCGCGCGGTGCGGCGGACCGAGAGGCGGGTCGCGGCCCAGGCCGCCGCCACGGCGGCCAGCAGGGCGGCCACCGCCGGGAAGGGGCTGACCACAAGGCGCAGGTTCGGCGGCATGGCGCCCAGGTCGACGAACCGGCCGCGCAGCCAGAACCCGAGGCCGACACCGGCCGCCGATCCGATGACGCCGGCCGCCAGGCCGACCAGCAGCGCCTCGCCGCCCAGCAGCCTGCGCACCTGCCCGGGTGTGGCGGCGACCGCGCGGAGGAGGGCGATCTCGCGCCGCCGCTGCTGGACCGCCAGGGCGGAGGTGCCCGTCACGACGAGGATCGCCACCAGCAGCGACGTGCCGCCCAGCGCGCCGCCCAGGCTGATCAGCCGCACCCGCGCCCGCTCCGCGTCGAGGAACTCCACCGTGCCGCGCTCGTCGCCGGTGTAGGTCACGAGACGACCGGTCAGCGCCGGCGAGACGTCCACTCGGGGGAACACGCCGATCGCGGTCACCAGCCCCGGGCGCCCGGCCAGCCGGCGGGCCTCGTCCGTCGAGAAGAACACCGTGTCCTGGCTCGGCAGCGCCTGCGCGGTGACCCCCACGACCCGGTGTGCCGTCCCCCGGACGTCGAGAGCGGCGCCCACGGACAGGCCCGAGCGGGCGTCCACGACCACCTCGCCGTCCGCACGGGGCGGGCGTCCCCTCGCGATCGTGAACGGCGTGAGCCCGGCCGACTCCCACCCGTGCCCGAGAGCGCGCCCGTTCACGGGGAACGTCACCTCGGTCAGCACCTTCGAGACGCCCGGCAGGCCGCGCAGCTTCGCGGCCGTCGCCTCGGGGATCCAGACCCGCTCCGAGAGCGGCTTGGCCTTCGTCTTGACCTTCCCGGAGGACTTGGTCACGGTCTCGTGGACGTTCTGGTCGCCGGCGACGATCAGCGGCGCCCCCGCGTAGCGCTCCGGCGCGACCCCGCCCCGCAGGCCGGTCTCCAGCAGCATCAGGCACGCGCAGACCAGCGCGGCTGCGCACACCAGCGCCACGAACGCCCCCGCGAACGCCGCCCTGCGGTGCCGCAGGGTCTTCAGCGCCAGTCCCGTGATCATGTCGCGTACGCTCCCATCCTGGTCATCCGCTCGGCGACCTGCTCCGAGCTCGGCGCGGCCATCGCGTCCACGATCCGGCCGTCGGCGAGGAACAGGACGGTGTCGGCGTAGGACGCGGCCACCGGGTCGTGCGTGACCATCACCACGGTCTGGCCGAGGCCGTCCACCACCTCCCGCAGCAGCCGGAGCACGTCACGGGCGGTCATCGTGTCGAGAGCACCGGTCGGCTCGTCGCCGAAGACCACCTGCGGCCGGGTCACCAGCGCCCTGGCGATGGCCACCCGCTGCTGCTGCCCGCCGGACAGCTGGGCGGGGCGGTGCCCGGTGCGGCCCGCCAGCCCCACCCGCCCGACGATTTCACCGAGCCACGCCCGGTCGGCCCGCGCCCCGGCCAGCCGCATCGGCAGCGTGATGTTCTCCAGCACGGTCAGGGACGAGACCAGGTTGAACGCCTGGAACACGAACCCGACCCGCTGCCTGCGCAGCTCCGTCAACCGGGTCTCGTCCATGCCGGACAGCTCCGTGCCGCCCAGCCGCACCGACCCGGAGGAGGGCGTGTCCAGCCCCGCCGCACAGTGCAGGAACGTGCTCTTGCCCGAGCCCGACGGCCCCATCACGGCGGTGAAGCTCCCGCCGGGGATGGTCACCGAGACCTCACGCAGGGCGGCCACCGCGCCCTGTCCCTTGCCGTACACCTTGCTCACCGCGTCAAGGCGAAGCACCTCTGTCATGTGCTCAAGCCTGCCGATCGGCGATCATGCGGCCCAGAGACGGCGTCATCTCCTGACCATGACCTCGTCATGATCCGGACACTGGTAGACATGTGGGCGTGATTCGCGTACTCCTTGCCGAGGACCAGCACGTGATCAGGAGCGCCCTCGCCGCCCTGCTCGGGCTGGAGGAGGACCTGGAGGTCGTCGCGACCGCGGAGTCCGGAGAGGCCTCCCTGGCCGCGGCGCTGGTCCACCGCCCCGACGTCGCCGTCCTCGACATCGACATGCCCGGCAGGCTGGACGGTCTGGCCGCCGCGGCCGAGCTCCGTACGCGCCTGCCCGCCTGCCGTGCGCTGATGCTGACCGCGTACGGCAAGCCGGGGCACCTGCGCCGCGCCCTCGGCGCCGGTGTCGCCGGATTCGTGCTCAAGACGGCGCCGCCGGACGAGCTCGTGACCGCCATCCGCAGAGTCGCGGCCGGTGAACGGGTGCTCGATCCCTCGCTCGCGGTCACCGCCTGGGACCTGGCGGACAACCCGCTCACCCCGCGCGAGGCGGACGTGCTCCGCCTCGCCGCCTCCGGCGCGGACGCCGCGGACATCGCCGCGCGGCTCCACCTGGCGACGGGCACCGTGCGCAACTACCTCACCGTGATCGTCACCAAGCTCGACGCCCGCAACCGGACCGACGCCGTGCGCATCGCCACCGAGGCCGGCTGGATCTAGGGGCCGGCTGGATCCGGGGGCCGGCTGGATCCAGGGGCCGCCTGGTTCCGGGGGCCGGCTGGATCCAGAAGTCATCGGATCCGGGCGGGCACCGGCGCGCGGTGCGGCACGCAGGCGTCGAGCGTGAACCGGTCGCCGTCGACGTGCGCGGTCAGCCGGCCGTCCAGAGCGGCGAGGCGGCTGGTCAGGTTGCCGATGCCGGACGACCCCCGCCGCCTCTCCCCCGGCCGGACGCCGTCGTTGCGCACCCGCAGTCGCAGCCCGCTCTCGCCGGCACGCATCGTGATCACGCACTGGCGGGCCTCGCTGTGCCTGAGCACGTTGGTCACGGCCTCCCTGAGCACGGCGCCCAGCACGGTCTCGACCTCGGCGGGCACGTCGAGCTCGGCCGGCTCCACGGTCACCCGGATCCCGGCGGCCGACAGCACCGTCCGCGCCGACTCCACCTCGGCCGCCAGGGACAGCTCCCGCTGCTCGCCCGACACCGAGCGCAGGTCGGCCCGCGCGCCCTCCGCCATCGCGACGATCTCCTCGATCCGCTCCGGCGGGCACTTCAGGCGGCGGGCCAGCTCACAGGTGAGAAGGATCGCGGCCAGCGAATGTCCGAGCAGGTCGTGCAGGTCGCGGGCGGCGCGCAGGCGTTCCTCGACGACCGCGGAGCGGGCCAGGCTCTCCCTCGCGGCCTGGAGCTCCTTCACGATCTGGGCCAGGCGGAGCAGGGCGTAGACCACCAGCCCGGTGACGAGCGTGCTGACCGTGCTGTTGGCGAGGACGGGGGCCGGCAGGCCGAACAGCATCCCGGCCACGGCGACACCTCCCACGATCGCCGCCGTCATCGGCCACGCGGCCCGCCAGGGGAACGCGAGCAGGACCGGCCCGGCGAGGAAGCCCGCCACTCCCAGCCAGACGGGCCCGAAGACCGGGACGGGCGCGTACGTGAGCACCGCCATCACCCCCAGCGCCACCATGTGACGCCCGTTGACGGAGCGGAGCTGCATGACGACGATCACGGCGAGGCACGCCGTGGCCGGGATCACGAGGGCGCCGGGGAGCTGGAGCAGCGCCTTGACGCTGAGGCCCACGAGGACGGCCGCGAGCACCGCCACCGACACCGCGTACGACGCGTCGTGCGTGAGCCTCGGCAGGAGCCGTCGCCGCGTCCCGCCCGCCGTGGGTTCCGGAGCACCGAGGTCGCCCGTGCCCGTCCCACCGGGCACCGCCGCCGGGGAAGGGCCACGGGGAACGGTCGCCTCCACCACGAAGCGTCCGTCGGGGGACAGACCGGCGACGAGGGTGCCGCCCGCCTCCTCCAGCCGGAGGCCCGCGAAGTCGGGGCTCTCGGCGGTGCGGTGGCCGTCGTCGACGACGCGCAGCCGCTCGGTGTCCCCTGGCCTGTCGTTCCCTGGCCTGTCTCGCTGCTCGCTCGACTCCGTGGGTCCCCGCTCGTCTCCCTGCTCGCTCGTCTCGATGACGCACAGCCGGGCGCTGCCCCGCCGTACGACGTCGATGACGGCCTCGCGCAGCACGCTCGCCAGCAGCGCCCCGCCGGGACCGAGGGGCTCGGTGTGGCCGCCGCGCACTTCGACGGCGATCCCCGCGGCGTCGAGCATCGCCCGGGCCGTGACCAGCTCGGGCGCGAGGGATGTGGCGCGGTAGTTCGCGGAGGCGGCGCGGGCGTCGGTCAGCGCCGCACGCGCGGTGGCGGTCACCGAGGCCAGCACCTCGGCCGCGCCGTCCGGCTCCGCCAGTGCGCGGCGGCCGCCCTCGACGATCACTTCAAGGCTCCGCCCGAGGCCGTCGTTCAGCTCGGCCGCGAGACGCAGCCGCTCGGCCGCCACGGCCGCGGCGGCCAGCGAGAGCCGGGCGGCGTACATCTCGCCCGCGCGCTCCACGAGCCGGGTGAGGCCGAAGACGACCAGCGAGATCAGCACCACGGTGATCGTCGCGTCGGCCGTCGCCCCGCCCCGGGCGGCGTCGATCAGCGCCGCGCTCGCCACCACGAGCGGCGCGAGCACGCGCGCGGTATCGCGATGGGCAGGGGTCAGCAGCAGCGCACCGGCCAGGAAGCCGAGGATCCCGGTGGAGACCCCGCCCGCGACGCTCGCCGTGTAGACGAGGACGGCCTGCGCGGCGAGCAGCCACCACGTCCTGACCTTCAGCAGATAGAGGACCTGCACGCCGAACACCGCCAGCGCGATCGGGGCGCCGGCGACCACGTAGACGCTCGCGAGCGCGGCGAGCACAACGACGACGATCACTCGCGCCAGACGCACTCGGACCCCTCCGGCAGACGACTGCCACCTGGACGTCGCCCGGGCGCGGCGTTTGCCCCGGCCCGGCTGCGTGATCAGGAAGCGACGAAGGCGGCCACGACCAGGGCGATCGCGGCGGCGATGGCCGCCACGGCGGACGGCGACCAGGTGACGCGGGTCTCGCCGGAGGAGCTCTCGCGGCGGGACCGGCTCATCTCGGTGAGCTGGTCGGCCACCCAGTCGGCGTGGGTGCGGGCGCCGACGGCCTCGGCCGCCGCCCGCTCGGCCTTGTTCGCCGACTTGGCCGCCTTGGCGGCCCGCCCGGCGGCCTTGACCCGCTCACGGGCCGTCGCCTGGGGCGTCCAGCAGCGCACGGTGGTGTCGCCCGACTCGATCACGATCGCATTGGTCACGGACACGTCGTCCACGCCGCTCCAGGGGACGTAGGCGTTCCGCAGCACGTTGCGCACGCGGACGCCGCCCTCCTCGGCGACGACGGCGGGCCGCAGCGCCATCACGAAGACCAGCGCCGTGATGACGCCGAGCACCGCGCCCGCGATCAGCGCGCTCGGCATGTGGCCGTGGGCCGTCAGGTCCCACACGTTCCACGCGGCGAACAGCATCCAGAGCCAGCCGAAGAGCCAGGCCGCCTTCGACCGGAAGACCTGCGGCTTCACGCGTGCCACTTCATCTGCGCATAACCGGGCTTGATCACGCCGTTGATCAGCGCGAGCCGTTCGTCGAACGGGATGAAGGCCGACTTCATCGCGTTGACCGTGAACCACTGCAGGTCGTCCCAGTCGTAGCCGAAGGCGTCCACGAGCTTCGCGAACTCCTGCGACACGCTCGTCCCGCTCATCAGCCGGTTGTCGGTGTTGACCGTCACCCGGAAGTACAGGCGGCGCAGCAGGCCGATCGGATGCTCCGCGATCGACGGGGCGGCCCCGGTCTGCAGGTTCGACGTCGGGCACATCTCCAGCGGGATCCGCTTGTCGCGGACGTACGCCGCCAGCCTGCCGAGCTTGGCCTCGCCGTCGTCCGGCACCGTGATGTCGTCGATGATCCGCACGCCATGGCCGAGCCGGTCGGCGCCGCACCACTGGATGGCCTGCCAGATCGACGGCAGCCCGAAGCCCTCCCCCGCGTGGATCGTGAAGTGGGCGTTCTCGCGCTGGAGATACTCGAACGCGTCCAGATGCCGCGTGGGCGGATAGCCGGCCTCGGCCCCGGCGATGTCGAACCCGACCACACCGAGGTCCCGGTAGCGTACGGCCAGCTCGGCGATCTCCATCGAGCGGGCCTGGTGGCGCATGGCCGTCAGCAGGGTGCCCACCCGGATCCGCGGCTTGCCGTCGGGCCCGGCCGAGCCGAGCCGGAAGCCTTCGAGCACGGCCTCCACGACCTGGTCGAGCGACAGTCCCCGCGAGGTGTGCTGCTCCGGGGCATACCGGACCTCGGCGTACATCACGCCGTCGTCCGCCAGGTCCTCGGCGCACTCCGCGGCCACCCTGACCAGCGCCTCGCGGGTCTGCATCACGCCGACCGTGTGCGAGAACGTCTCCAGGTAGCGCTCCAGCGAACCGGAGTCGGCGGCGTCCCTGAACCAGACCGCCAGCTCGCCGGGGTCGTACGTCGGCAGGGTGTGGCCGCAGTCGCGGGCGAGGTCGATGATCGTCCCCGGACGCAGCCCGCCGTCGAGATGGTCGTGCAGGAGCACCTTGGGCGCCCTGCGAATCTCCTCCAGCGTGGGCAGCCTGGTCATGCCCCCTCCTCGCCGCCGTCGTTCTACCGGCAATCCTAGGTCGTGTCTGACAAATCATGGCCCTGCTACGCGTGGCCCGGCTCGCGACGGGCAGCATGTGTCAGACACTCCCCAAGCCGCGGTCCTACTCCTCGCGGTTGGCGGTGTCCGGGGAGAACGCGGGCAGGCAGACGGCGACGTACTCCGCGCCGGACGGCCCGGAGCTGTAGCGGATCTTCTCGCCGGGTTCGCCGACGAACGCCTGGCCCGCCTCGACCACGGTCGTGCCGCCCGCGTGCTCCACGATGACCGACCCCTTGAGCACGAGCGTGTACTCGGCGAACTCCGGGGTCTGAGCGGGCTCCTCCCAGCCGGGCGGGGCCACCATGTGCGCGATGGAGAGCCGCTCGTCGCCGCTGTTGACGCGGCCCACGTATTCGTCAATGACCTTGCCGCCCGGCACCGGGATGCGGGTGGGGCCCTCGATCCTCCTGACCATGCCGCCCAGTGTGTCAGTAGATCCGAAATAACGTCATATACGCCCATCCGCACTACGCTTGAGCGGCTGCAGGGGCGGAAGAGGCCGCCGGGCCGGGAGTGCGAACGTGAAGCCGTACGAGCGAGGAGCCGCGGTGAGAGATCTGCCGGGATTCGACGCCTTCGCCGCGGACCACGCCCAGCCGCTCGCCCGTACGGCCCTGTCGCTGACGGGTGACCCGGAGGCCGCCCGCGCCCTCGTGGTGACCGCGCTCTCGGTCGTGGCGGCCAAATGGCGCACCGTACGCTGGTCGTTCCCCACCCACGCCGCCCGTGAGGCGCTGTACGCGGCCTACCTGAAGCGCCCGCGTGCCCGGAGGTCCGCACACGGACCCGGCCGCCTCGCTCCCGGCGCGGACGCGGCGGCTCTCGCGGAGGCCCTCGCGGAGGCGCTGACCGCGCTGACCCCGCGGAGCCGCGCCCTCGTCGTGGCCTGCTTCCACGACGGGCACACGACCTGGCAGGCGGCGAGTCTGTTCCGCATGGACGCCCGGACGGCCAACACCGAGACCGTGCTCGCCGTCGCCGAGCTACGCGATCGCCTCCCCGCCTCCTTCGCGGAGGGAAGCCCGCCGGAGCCCGCGACAGAGGCGGAGACGAGGACAGAGGCGGCAGCGGAGACGGAGGCGGCGCCGGACGAGACGCCCCCGGAATCCGCCGTGAGCTCCCCGGCCGCGGAAGCGTCCGCGTCGGAAAGCCCCGCTGTGAAGGGGGCCACCCCCTCGTCCACCGCGTGGGCATCGCCCTCCCAGGCATCCGGCTTATCGACCACCTCGTGGGCGTCGCCCTCTCAGGCGTCCGGCTCCGCGTCCACCTCCTGGAGCTCGCCGTGGCTGCCGGACCACGCCGCGGGGCCGCCCGCCGGGCCCGTGTCCTACGGCGCGCTCCCGGAGGCCGGGCCCGGGGGGATCACGCCTTCCTCGGCGCCGTTCGCCCCGCCCGCCGTCCCCGCCGTACCGCCGGGGAGCAGTGGTCCCGGCGACCACGGCGAGGGGCCGTGGGAGGCGGCGCTGCGCAGGGAGCTGGCCGTCCTGTCCGCGGAGATGCCCGCGCTCGACCCCGGCCCGATCATCGCCGAGGCCGCGCGGACCGGCCGACGGCAGGGCACGCGGCGGCGCGCCCTGGTCACCACCATGAGCGTCACGCTCACCGCCCTGGTCGTCGTCCCCCTCGCCTTCGGCGCGGCCGGCCTGTTCGGACGTGCCGGGCAGAGCACGGGCGGCGCCTCCCCCGGTGTGCTCGACGAGAGCGGCGCGGCTCCCACGCTCCCGCCGTCCCTGCCCGCCCCCGTACGCTTCGCCTATCGGGGGTTCTGCACCGCCGACGACTGGGACGCGTTCGCCGAGGAGTTCGCGGACAACGGCTGTGCCCAATGGCGAGTGGTGGCGACCACGGGCGATCAGTGGCGCGTGGCGGACGTGTCCCCCGCCCTCAGCGACGGCTGGCAGCCCCTCCTCGCGATCAGCGGGGACGGCAACCGCCTGGTCTACTTCAGCGCGGCGTCGTCCGACTTCGTCATGATCGACCGGCGCGACACCACGACGAGGAGGACCGACCTGGTCCCGCTGAACGAGGAGGTCTCACCGGAGGACACCCACCTCGTCATCTCGCCCAGCGGACGGTGGATGGCCGCCGACTTCGGCCCGGCCGCGGAGGCGCTCCATCCACGGGTGCAGAACCTCACCGACTATCACGTCCGGGCCCTGCCCCGGCGGATGCGGGTCCTGGCCGTCTCGGACGACGGCACGGTGACGGGCACGGCCTCGTCGGACACCGACACGGTTCCCGGCCGGCTCACCACGACCGTCCTGCTGCGGATGCGGCCCGACGGGCGCATGCTGAGCCGTACGCCGATCGACTCCGCGCTGTTCAAATTCGGCGTCGCGGTCTCCCCGGGCGGACGCGCCGTCGCCGTGGCGGCCGAGCGCGCCCACCCGGCCGAGGGCGACCACGGCCTGCTGGTCACGCTCGACTCCGTCACCGGCAAGGTGCTCACCCGGCGCGAGGCGGCCCTCCCCGAGGACACGCACGTCTTCGCCGTACGCGGCTGGGCGGACGAGCACGAGGTGATCGTGGAGGCGGAGCGGGTCGGCGACGACGAGGAAGAGGCGGAATACGCGGTCTACGCCATCGACGTGCGCACCGGGGCCGCGCGGCCGCTCGAACTGGACGAGGCGGGCGGCGTGCCCGCCCTCTGGGTCCCCGGCACGATGCGCTGACCCGGACGCGCGGGCCCCGGACTGCGGGAAAGGGGCGCCCCGGCGACCGGGACGCCCCTTCCACTGGCGACGGCTGACGACGACGGAAACGGAAGGACGGGTCAGACCGTCTCCAGCACCGCCTCCTCCCGCGCCTCGGCCGGCTGCCGCCGGGACCGGAGCCCGGTGAGGGCGACGGCCAGGCCGACAAGGGCGAACCCGGCCGAGACCACGATCGCGGCGCGGAAGTGGCCGATCGGGTCGCCGCCGTCCGCCCCCGAGGTCAGGACGGCGGTGACGATCGCCAGCACCACGGCTCCGCCGACCTGGCCGGAGGTGTTCAGCAGGCCCGAGGCGAGTCCCTGCTCCTCGTCGTCGACCCCGGCGGTCGCCTGGATGTTGAGCGACGGGAACGACAGCGCGAACGCGATGCCCAGCAGGACCATGCCCGGCAGCACCATCGCGAGCAGGCTGGGGTGAAGGTCCACCCGCAGGAACACCGCGTACCCCGCGAGCAGCGCCACCGAGCCGACCACGATCAGCCGCGCGGTGCCGAAGCGGTCGGCGAACCCGCCCATCGTGGTGGAGGTGAGCGCGACCAGCAGTCCCGCCGGCAGGAACGCGAGGGCGGTCTGCAAGGCGCTCCAGCCCAGCAGGTTCTGGAAGTACTGCATCGCCACGAACTGGAAGCCGACGTACGACCCGAACAGGATGACCAGGCCGATGTTGGCCCGGACGAGCGGCGCGGAGCGCAGGATGCCGAGCCGGACCAGCGGGTGCCGCACCCGGCGCTCCAGCCAGACGAACAGCCCGATCAGGGCGGCGGCCCCGGCGAGGGACAGCACGGTGCGCACCGCGCTCACCTTGGGCGCCTCCACGACGGCGAAGACCAGGAGCAGCATGGCCGCCGTGATGGTCGCGGCGCCGAGGAGGTCGTGGCCGCCCTCGCCCCGCTCCTCGCTCCGCCGGAGCAGCCGCGTTCCGGCGATGAGGGCGATGATCGCGACGGGCACCGGCATGAAGAACGTCCAGCGCCATCCGATCTCGGTGAGCAGGCCGGACAGCACCAGTCCGAGCGAGAAGCCACTGGCGCCGCAGGCGGTGAAGATGCTCAGGGCCCGGTTGCGGGCGGGCCCTTCGGCGAAGGTCGTGGTGATGATGGACAACGCGGCGGGCGCGGTGAACGCGGCGCTGACGCCCTTCACGAAACGGGCCGCGATCAGCAGCGTCCCGTCGGTCATCAGCCCGCCGAGCAGCGAGGCGACGGCGAAGACGACCAGGGCCGTCAGGAACACCCGGCGGCGGCCGAGCAGGTCGGCGGTCCGGCCCCCGAGCAGCAGCAGACCGCCGTATCCCAGCACGTAACCGCTCACCACCCACTGCAGTGACGAGGTGGACATCCCGAGATCGGCCTGGATGGACGGGAGCGCCACCCCGACCATCGACACGTCAAGAGCATCGAGGAACACGACGGCGCAGAGAACGGTGAGGGCACCCCACAGGCGGGCCCCCCAGCGCTCGTCCTGAGTGGAGGAAGTCATGACAGAGGAACTTACATGCACATGCATTCAATGCACAAGCAAATAATGCGTTTGCATCTATTGTGCGTGCATGGTATGGTCGCGCCGAGAAAGGCGGTCTCGCATGAACGACATCGACACCGGCTTTGTGGTGATGGCCTGGCGCGAGCTGCTCGCCCGGCACGCGGAGGTGTCGTGTGCGCTGGAGCGGGAGCTGAGCGACAAGCACGGGCTCGGCGTGAGCGAGTTCGAGGTCCTTGAGCGCCTCGTGGAGGCCGGTCAGTCCTCTCTCTGCGACGGGCCGGATGCGGCCAAGTTCCGCGTGCAGGAGCTCGCCGGCCAGGTCCACCTGAGCCAGAGCGCGCTGTCACGCCTCATCGCCCGGCTGGAACGCGAGGGCCTGGTCGGCCGCGCGCTGTGCGAGGCGGACCGGCGCGGGGTGTTCGTACAGCTCACCGAGGAGGGACGGCGACGGCACGCGGAGGCGACCCCCACGCATCGGGCCGTCCTGGCCACGCACCTGTTCCCGCACCTCGTGAACGCCGGGTATGCGCCGCCCGCCGCGGACGAGGCGCCCCGCCCCGTCTGACGCCCGCCCGCTGAAGCGGCGCGGACCCGCTGAAGGGGCGCCGGACCGCGCGGGCAGGCCCGGACTCAGGCGATCAGGAGCGGCACGCCGTCCACGTCGACCAGCCCTCCGTTCCCTGCCACCCTCGCGCCCGCCTCGACGAGCCGGGAGGCCGCCTCCTCCGGGTCCTCCGCGGCGATGGCGACATGCCGGAAGCCGCGCCGGCACGGGCCGGGGGTCCACGGGCTCGCGGTTGTGGCAGCGGTGAACGTGAAGACCTCCAGGACCGCGTCCCCCGCCAGCAGATACGTGATCAGGAAGCCGCGCGGGTCCTGGTCCTGCGATATCTGGCCGATGACCTCATAACCGAGCCTGTCCCGATAGACGGCGAGCGCGGTGTCGAGGTCGGCGGACGTGACCGCCACGTGGTCGAAGACCGGCGGCGCCGTACGCGCCCTGCTCAGGGCGGCCAGCCGTTCCCGCTCGGCCAGTTCCGGCGAGGCGACCCGGTGATACCGGAGGTAGCTGGACGTGATCTCCAGATGGGTGCCGTCCGGGTCCTGGAAGAACGCGATCCGCACGCCGCCGACCGCGTCGAGCGGCGGCAGCGTGAAGGGCACCCCGGCATCGCGGACGCGCTCGGCCCGCAGATCGACGTCGCCGACCTTGAAGCCGATGTGCCGGATGCCGCGCTGCAGGTCGTCGTTCACCCAGCCGCCGAGATCGCCTTCCGCCGTCTCGACCAGTTTCAGCAGTACGGGCCCGGCCGGCAGCCACGCGACGCCCGGCCCCGCGGCCGGGCCCTCCGCCGGAGCGAGGTCCAGCAGGTCGCGGTAGAAGTCGAGCGAGCGGGCCAGATCGGCGACGCCGATCTCGACATGGCGGATGCCTTCGTGATCTGACACGGTTCTCCAACCTACCCCCGGCCCCTCCGCATGCCGAGCGGTCCCGTACGGCGAAGCCCGCCGGGGCCGGTGACCACACCGGAGCGCCTCTCGGCGGCCGGGCCGGCCCGCAGGCCGGGCACCAGTGCGAGGGTGACCACGACGGAGGCCACCGCCATCACGCCCATGGCGGCCGCGGCCGAGGTGACCTGCGCCACCGCCCCCGCGATCGCCGCGCCGACCCCCTGCATGGTGAGCACGCCCGACGACTGCAGCCCGAGCGCCTGCCCGCTCATCTCCTCCGGGGTGACGGACATGAGGCGTTCCTGGAGCAGCAGGCTGGCCGAATATCCGGCCGAGGCGAGCACGACGGCGGCGACCGCGACCGGCAGGGACGGGTGGAGGAGGAAGACGAGGTAGGGCACGGCGAGCAGCAGCCGCAGCGGCGCGCTGAGCCGCTCGCGCCATCGTTTGGGGACGAACCGCCCCATCAGCGTGTCGCCGGCGAGCATCCCGGCGGCGGCGCAGGCGAACAGCAGCCCGGCGTGCGGGGGATCGTAGGCGACGTACAGCGACTCGCAGCCCACGATGAGGCCGTTCGGCACCCACAGAGCGAGATAGAGGCGGCGGCGCAGCCCCGACGACCAGAGCGCGCCGTTGACCCGCCACGTCTCCGCAGGAGAGGGCCGTCCCTGCGCGCGGGGCGGGCGGGCGGTGAGCCCCCAGCGGGCGACGGCCGCCGCGACGAGGTACAAGCCCGCCCCGGCGAGCAGGGTGCCGCGCGCGGACAGCGCGGTCACGAGCACGCCCCCGGCGACGAAACCGACGATCTGCTGCACGCCGACCGACATGCTGAGCACCGAACGGCCGAGCAGATAGCCGTCCCTGGGCAGGATCTCGTTGAGCAGCCCGAACCGGACTCCGCCGCCGAGGGAGGCGGCGAGCCCCATGCCGAGAACGACGGCGAACACCGCCCACAGCGGCAGACCCGGCACGGCGAGCGCGGCCGTGCCGGCGCAGTGGACCAGCGCCAGCGCCGTCATCGCGGCACGCGGGGGCAGCCGATCGGCGGCCGACAGCAGCACCGTCGCGCCGAGCACCTGCGCGAAGGACGAGCCGAACATGCTCAGGGCCGACAGCAGCGGCGACCCCGTCGCCCCGTAGACGAGCGTGCCGAGCGCCAGGCCGCTCACGGTCGAGGCCGCCACCTGCGCGGACGCGACGGTGAACAGGGGCGTGAATTCGGGGACGCGAAACAGATCCCGATAGGTACGCATGACGGGAGCCTCGATCACCGCCGCGCTCCGCCGTTATTGTTTCGCGGGGAGGCGAAACATGGGCTGGTGGCTGGTCAATGCCGACACTCTCGCCGAGAGCAGATTTGTGATCTCCCCGCTGGCCGAGACCACCGCCTGCCTCTGGACGCTGGAGAGGGCGTCGGCGGCGCATCCGGGCGAGCGGGAGTGGCTCGACACCCATCTGCCCGCCTTCCGCTCCCGCCTGGCCGGCGACCCGATCACGGCGCTGCTGCTGAGGGCCGCGCGGGGACGCAACTGGACCGCCGACTTCCTCACGCCCGCTCCGACCGGCGAGGGCGAGCCCGTCTTCGAGGAGGAACTGGCCCTCGTCCGCGCGACACCGCCCGAGACCGCGCACGCCCACATCGAGGTGGCGCTGCGCGGCCCGTTGCCGGAGCCGTTGCGCCGTCCCGACCTGCCCGAACGCGCGGCCGGCCTGCTGGAGTGGGTGTGGACGCGCACGGTGCTGCCCGACTGGCCGCGCCGCCGGCGGATCATGGAGGCGGACGTCGTCGCCCGCGTGGGCGGTATCAGTCAGGGCGGCTGGGCGGCCGCGCTGAACGACATGCGCACGGGGATGCGCTGGCTCGGCGACAACCGGCTGCAGATCAACACCTACGACTACCCGCCGAGGCGGATCGGCGGGGCGCGGCTGATGTTCGTCCCGGTCACTCCCCGCCAGGCGTGGACCGCCTGGACGGCGGGCCGGCACTACGCCCTGGTCTACCCCTGCTCGGGAGCGCTGGCCGAGCCCGGCCGGGCGCCGGCGCCGCAGGCGCTCGGCAGGCTGCTCGGCCCGGCGCGGGCGCGGGTGCTCGTGCTGCTCGCCGCGCCGAAGAGCACGACGCACCTCGTGGCGCTGACCGGCCAGGGCCTGGGCTCGGTGGGCCGCCACCTCAAGGTGCTCCTCGACTCCGGCCTCGTACGGCGCCGCCGGGCCGGGCGGTCGGTGCTCTACTACCGCACGCCCCTCGGCGACGCCCTCGTGGCGGGTGACGCGGATGGGTCGTTCGAAGACAGCGACGCTCAGGCAGCGACCCTGAAGAGCTGACGCTCAGGCGGTGATGCGGTCGATCACGAGCGGCAGCGGGTCCGCGCCGCCGTCCTCGCCGATCTCGTACGCGCCCTCGAGCGCCTGGAGAGCCCGGTCGAACCTGGCGGCCTCGTCGGCGTACAGGGTCATCAGCGGGGCCCCGGCGCGGACCGTCTCGCCGGGCTTGGCGTGCAGGACGATGCCCGCACCGGCAGAGACCGGATCCTCCTTGCGGGCCCGTCCGGCCCCGAGCCGCCAGGCCGCCACGCCGACCTTTAGCGCGTCGAGCGTGCGCAGCGTGCCCGAGGCGGGCGCGGTGACCACGGCCGACTCGGCGGCCACCGGCAGCGGCGCGTCCGGGTCGCCGCCCTGAGCGACGATCATGCGCCGCCAGGCGTCCATCGCCGAGCCGTCCTTGAGCGCCTCCTCCGGGTCCCTGGCGCCCGGGACGGCGGCGGCCTCCAGCATCTCCCTGGCCAGCCGTACGGTGAGCTCGACCACGTCGGCGGGGCCGCCGCCGGCGAGCACCTCGACGGACTCCTCGACCTCCAGCGCGTTGCCCACCTTCAGGCCCAGCGGGCGGTCCATCGCGGTGAGCAGGGCGACCGTGCGCACCCCGGCGTCGGTGCCCAGCTCGACCATCGTCCGCGCCAGCTCCCGGGCGTCGTCCACGTTCTTCATGAACGCGCCCGAGCCGGCCTTCACGTCGAGCACGAGCGATCCCGTGCCCTCGGCGATCTTCTTGGACATGATCGAGGACGCGATCAGCGGGATCGACTCGACCGTGCCGGTGACGTCGCGCAGCGCGTAGAGCTTCTTGTCGGCCGGCGCGAGGCCCGCGCCCGCCGCGCAGACGACCGCACCGGCCGAGCGGATCACGCCGAGCATCTCGTCGTTCGACAGCGACGCCCGCCAGCCGGGGATCGACTCCAGCTTGTCCAGCGTGCCGCCGGTGTGCCCGAGGCCCCGCCCCGACAACTGCGGCACGTACGCGCCGCAGGCGGCGACCAGCGGGGCCAGCGGCAGGGTGATCTTGTCACCGACCCCGCCCGTGGAGTGTTTGTCGGCCGTGGGCCGGTCGAGGGAGGACCAGTCCATCCGCTCCCCCGACCTGATCATGGCCTGGGTCCAGTCCGCGATCTCCCTGCGGTTCATGCCGTTGAGCAGGATCGCCATCAGAAGCGCCGACATCTGCTCGTCGGCCACCTCGCCCCGCGTGTACGCGTCGATCACCCAGTCGATCTGAGCGGTCGACAGCTCACCCCGGTCGCGCTTGACGGTGATGACCTCGATCGCGTCGAACCCCACGTTTCCCCCTTATCGCGACAAATCGTCCGGGCCGAAGGCGAACGGCAGGAAGCCGTCCATCCGCATCGGCCCGTCGGGCGTCTCCACCAGCAGGTCCCGCCCGCCGTGCTCGAACAGCAGCTGGCGGCAGCGGCCGCACGGCATCAGCAGCTCGCCGTGGCCGTCCACGCAGGTGAAGGCCACCAGCCTGCCGCCGCCGCTCGCGTGCAGCGCCGAGACGAGCCCGCACTCGGCGCACAGCCCCACGCCGTACGACGCGTTCTCGACGTTGCAGCCGGTGACGATCCGGCCGTCGTCGACGAGCGCCGCCGCCCCCACGGGAAACTTCGAATACGGCGCGTACGCGTGAGTCATGGCCTCGCGGGCCGCGACCCGCAGCGCCTCCCAGTCGATGCTCATTTCGCCTGCCCCCTTCGATATGGGACACCGTCTGCCGCCGGCATGCGCAGCCGTTGCGAGGCCAGCGACAGCACCAGCAGCGTGGTCAGGTGGGGGGTGAACGAGGTGAACTGCTCCGGCACGGTGTCGGTCACGGCGAACACCACGAACACCGCGATCGCCACGACCCCGGTGATCAGGGCCGCGCGCCCGCGCCGCTGCCGTACGAGCTGGTAGACCGCCACGGCGACGAGCAGCAGGGCGACGACGAGCAGCAGCGCGTGCACCGAGATGCCGCCCTGCCGGAGCTGGAGCGCGTCGGTGTAGCCGAACAGCGCCGCGCCGCCGGCGAGCCCGCCGGGACGCCAGTTGCCGAAGATCATGGCGGCGAGGCCGATGTAGCCGCGTCCGCCCGTCTGCCCGTCGCGGTAGATGCCCGCCGCCACCAGCGACAGGAACGCGCCGCCGAGCCCGGCGAGCACGCCGGAGACGAGCACGGCGGCCCACTTGTACAGGTAGACGTTGACGCCCAGCGACTCCGCCGCGACCGGCCGCTCGCCGCACGCCCGCAGGCGCAGGCCGAACGGCGTGCGCCACAGGATGTAGAACGACAGCGGCACCAGCAGGATCGCCAGGATCGTGAACCACGACACGTCCTGGGTGATGCCCCGCAGCACGCCCGCGAAGTCCGACAGCACGAACCAGTGCTTGGCCTCGACGGTCCGCAGCGGGTCGTTGAGGAAGCCCAGGCTCACCGTGCCCATCTTGGGCAGCGGCGGCGAGTTCTTCGTGCCGCCGCCCGGCATGCCGTCGAAGACGAGCTGGGACAGATACTGGGTGAAGCCGACGCCGACGATGTTGATCGCCACGCCGGAGATGATGTGGTCGACGCCGAAGGTCACGGTCGCGACGGCGTGGATGGCGGCGCCCAGCGCCCCGCCGACGGCGCCGGCGACCACGCCCGCCCAGGGGCTGTGGAACTGGAGGGCGCCCCAGGCGCCGAACCAGGTGCCCAGCACCATCATGCCTTCGAGGCCGATGTTGACCACGCCGGCCCGTTCCGACCACAGGCCGCCGAGACCGGCGAGCCCGATCGGCACGGCGAGGCCGAGCGCGGCGCTGACCGTGCCCGCCGAGGTGATGTCGTTCGCCCCGGTCACCAGCCGCGCGACCGACAGCAGCACCACGAGCCCGGCCAGGCCGAGCAGGAGCACCGGGCCCGACAGCCGGAAGCGCCGCGCCGGGGCCGCCTCGACCGGGCGTTCGACCGGGAGGTCCGTCGCCGTCATGCCGTCTCCTCGATTCCGTCCGGCCTCGTTGTCATGCCGCCGCCTCCGCCTTCGGCGCCTCCTGCGGCGCGGCGAGCTCGCGGCTGACCCTGCGCTGCTCCGCGACGATGCGGTAGCGGTGGACCAGCTCGTACGCGATGATCACGGAGAGCACGACCACGCCCTGCATGATCTGGACGATCTCCTTGGAGATGTCGAGCAGCTGGAGCTGGTTGGACGAGTTGTCCAGGAAGCTCCACAGCAGCGCGCCGACCGCCATGCCGACCGGGTTGTTGCGGCCGAGCAGGGCGATCGCGATGCCCGTGAAGCCGAGACCGGCCGGGAAGTTGTTGCTGTACTTGTAGGAGGCGCCGAGCAGCTCCGGCATGCCGATCAGACCGGCGACCGCCCCCGACATGACCATCGTGACGACGATCATCTTCTTCACGCTGACGCCGCTGGCCACCGCCGCGGACTCGGACTTGCCGGTCGCCCGCAGCTCGAAGCCGAACCGGGTGCGGTTGAGCACCACCCAGTAGGCGATGCCGAGCAGGACGGCGACGACGATGAACCCGTTGACCAGCACCGGCGTGCCCGCGATGAGTGGGATGCCCGGCATGTGCGCGTCGTCGGGGATGGGCCTGGTGCCGAGGTCGTTGCCGGTCAGCACGCCGAAGTGCTCGCTGACCAGCCACGAGCCGAGGCCGGTCGCGATCGCGTTCAGCATGATGGTCGAGATGACCTCGCTCACGCCCCGGTAGACCCGGAGCAGCCCGGCGATCGCGGCCCACAGGGCGCCGACGACCACCGCCACGACGATCACGAGGACGATGTTGAGCACGCCCGGCACCACGGCGGCGCCGCCGAGCCCGGCGGCGATCACGGCCGCGAGCCGATACTGCCCGTCCACGCCGATGTTGAAGAGGTTCATCCGGAAGCCGACGGCCACCGCGAGCGCGGAGATGTAGTACATGACCCCGGTGTTGAGGATCATGGCCATCGACCGCGGCTGGGTGCCGTAGTCCGCGAGGGTGGTGAACGCCAGCACCGGGTCCTTGCCCGCGGCGAGCAGGACCACCGAGGTGATCAGCACCGCGAAGACGACCGCGATGAGCGGCGCGACGACGGCGAGCCAGCCGCCCAGCTTCACCCGGCCGAGCACCCGGTCGAGGAACCCGTTCATACCGTCTCCTCCCCGGCGCCGGTCATCGCCGAGCCCAGTTGCTCGGGGGTCACGTTCGCGGGATCGACGTCGGCGACGATCCTGCCGCGCAGGATCACCTTGAGCGTGTCGGACAGCCCGATCAGCTCGTCGAGGTCCGCGGAGATCAGCAGTACGGCCAGCCCGGCGGCGCGCGCGGTGCGCAGGTGGTCCCAGATGGCGGCCTGCGCGCCGATGTCCACACCGCGCGTGGGGTGGCTGGCGATGAGCAGCACGGGATGGCCGCTCATCTCGCGCCCCACGATGAGCTTCTGCTGGTTGCCGCCGGACAGCGTGGCCGCGTCCACGTCGATGCCGGGGGTGCGCACGTCGTACTCCTCGACGATGCGCCGCGTGTCGGCCCGGGCGCCGGCGCGGTCGATCCACGGGCCCCTGATGTTGGGCCGGCGGGTCTGGTGGCCGAGGATGCGGTTCTCCCAGAGCGGGGATTCGAGCAGCAGGCCGTGGCGGTGGCGGTCCTCGGGGATGTAGCCGATGCCGCCCGCGCGCCGCTTCAGCGTGGACCACTGGGAGATGTCGGCGCCGGCGAGCGTGAGCGCGCCCGCCTCGCAGGGGCGCATGCCCATGATCGCCTCGACGAGTTCCGCCTGGCCGTTGCCCTCGACGCCCGCGATGCCGAGCACCTCGCCCTTGTGGATGTCGAAGCTCACGTTGTCGACCACCGGCCGCCCGTCGCCGGTGCGCACGGTCAGGTCGCGTACGGACAGGGCGACGACGTCGGTGACGGTCGACTCGCGGGTCTCGGGGCTGGGCAGCTCGCTGCCGACCATCAGCTCGGCGAGCTTGCGGGAGGTCACGTCCCTGGGGTTCACGGTCGCCACGGTGGTGCCGCGCCGGATGACGGTGATCTCGTCGGCCACCCGGAGGACCTCGTCCAGCTTGTGGGAGATGAACAGGATCGTCAGCCCCTCGCGGACCAGGCCGCGCAGGTTGTCGAACAGCTCGTCCACCTCGTGGGGCACGAGCACGGCGGTCGGCTCGTCCAGGATCAGGATGCGGGCGCCCCGATAGAGCACCTTCAGGATCTCCACCCGCTGACGGTCGCCGACCCCCAGGTCCTCGACCGGCACGTCGGGCCGTACGCCCAGGCCGTACGCGTCGGAGATCTCCTTGATCTTCTTGCGTGCGGCGGCGAAGTCCAGGGCGAGGCCGCCGCGGCGCGGCTCGCTGCCCAGGACCACGTTCTCCAGGACGGTCAGGTTGTCGGCCAGCATGAAGTGCTGGTGGACCATGCCGATGCCCGCGGCGATGGCGTCGGCGGGGGTGTGGAAGCCCACGGGCGCCCCGTTGACGCGGATCTCGCCCTCGTCTGGGCGCTGCATCCCGTACAGGATCTTCATCAGCGTGGACTTCCCCGCGCCGTTCTCGCCTACGAGGGCGTGGATGTGCCCCTTGGCGACGCGGAGGTGGATGTCGCTGTTGGCGACGACTCCCGGGAACCTCTTGGTGATCCCGGTGAGTTCTACTGCGGGTTCCGTGGCGGTCGCGGCGGTAATGTCGGCCTCCTCTTCGCGGAGTGCCCGGGTGCGGTCAAGTGATAGTGAGAGTAGAGCAAAGGGCCCGGGGCGGGTGCCTCCGGGCCCCTCGATTGCGCAGGTCAGGACGTCGGGACCGTGATCTCGCCGCTGATGATCTTCTGCTTGTACTCGTCGATCTTCGACTTGATGTCGTCGATCTTGCCGCCGGTCGTGGAGTAGTCCACGCCGCCCGCCTTGAGGTCGTAGACCGAGGGGCCGGACGTGACCGTGCCGTCGATGTACTTCTTGAGGAAGTCGAAGACGGCCACGTCGACCTTCTTGATCATCGAGGTGACGATCACATCCTTGAAGTCGGCGTACGCCGGGAGCGCCGCCTGGTCGGAGTCGACGCCGATCGCCATCGCGTTCGCGGCCTTGGCCGCCTCGAAGACGCCCGCACCCGAACCGCCGGCCGCCTGGTAGACCACGTCCGCGCCGGCGTCGTACATGCCCTCCGCGGCCGTCTTGCCCTTGGCCGGGTCACCGAAGCCGCCGAAGTCCGGGGGCTGGGTGAGGTACTTGGTCTGGATCTTGATGTCCGGCTTGACGGCCTTCGCGCCGGCCTCGTAGCCCGCCTCGAACTTGTGGATCAGCGGCACGTCGACGCCGCCCACGAAGCCGATGTTGCCCTTCTCGGACTTCAGCGCCGCCGCGGCGCCGACGAGGAACGACCCCTGCTCCTCGGCGAACATCAGGTTCGTGATGTTGTCGCCCTTGGCCGCGTCGTCGTCCACGATGGCGAACTTGACGTCGGGGAACTCCTTGGCGACCTTCGCCACGGAGCCGGAGTAGGCGAAGCCCACCGCGATGACCGGGTTGTAGCCCCCGGACGCGAGCAGGCGCAGCCGCTCCTCCTTCTGGGCGTCGGTCTCGCCCTGGGTGGCCTCCAGTTCCTTCTTCTCGACATGAAGCTCCGACTCGGCCTTGTCCAGACCGGCCGCGGCCGCGTCGTTGAAGGAACCGTCGCCACGGCCACCGATGTCGTACGCCAGGCCCACCTTGACCTGGGAGGCGGCAGGCGCGCTGGACGCGTCGGCCGAAGCTCCGGTCGTGGTGGTGTCGTCGCTACCCCCACACGCGGCGGCGGCCATGAGCAAGGCGCCGCTCACCGTGGCGGCGGCCAGTTTGCTAACTCGATTGCGGAGCAAGGTCGTGACTCCCCTTCCGTTCCCGCCCGTCTGACTCTCGTCGCACGCACGCAGGAACGCACGGCAACCCTGCACGGAAGATAGTTGTTTGACCTGCATAGACCAAACCCGCGCACGAGTCCGCAACATGTCCGTTATTGAGACCAGTCCACACCGTGACCGGGGCGTCAGCCTGGGGAAACCTTGACACGGCTGTGGATGATCTCCTGCTTGAGCTGCTCCAGACGCGGCTGGATGTCGTCGATGTGGCCGCCGGTGAGGCTGTAGTCGACGCCGCCGCGCCTCAGGTCGTACACGACAGGGCCGCTGGTGACGGTGCGGTCGGCGACACTGGCGAGGTAGTCGTAGACCGCGACGTCGATCCTTTTGATCATCGAGGTGAGGATCACGCCGCGCACGGCCGGGTCGGCGCTCTTGGCCTGGTCGTAGTCGACGCCGATGGCCCACGCCCCGGCGTCCTTCGCCGCGCGGAACACTCCGGCCCCCGAGGCCCCGGCGACCTGATAGACCACGTCGGCGCCGGCCCGGTACATGCGCCGCGCGGCCTTCTCCGCCTTGTCCGGCCGGTCGAAGCCGCTCAGGTCGTGCGGGCCTGTGAGATAGGCGATCCTGATCCGCACCCGCGGGTTCACGTGCTTCACGCCCTGGACGTAGCCGACCTCGAACTTCCTGACGAGTGGCGACGGGTTGCCTCCGACGAAGCCGACGTCGCCGGTGCGCGACTTCATCGCCGCCACCGCGCCCATCAGGAACGAGCCCTCCTCCGAGGCGAACAGCAGGTTCGTGATGTTGGGGCCCGACACCGTGGGCTCGTCGACGATCGCGAACCGGGTCTTGGGGAACCTCGGGGCGATCCGCGCCAGCGCCGGCGCGTACGAGTAGCCGACGGCGATGATCGGGTCGTATCCCGCCTGGGCGAGTGCCCGCACCCGCTCCACCTTGCGGGCGGCGGGCTCGCCCGGCGCGGCCTCGACCTCCCGCACCCGCATGCCCTTCAGGTTGCGCTTGGCCTCGTCGACTCCGGCGGCCGCGGCGTCGTTGTACGACTGGTCGCCCCGTCCGCCGATGTCGTACACGAGCCCGACCTGCAGCGGACGTGTGCGCGGGGTCGCCGTGCTCACCTCGCCGCCGCATCCCGCGGCGGCGGTCACGGCGACGGCGACGGCGCCCGCCATCACCGTCCGGAACGCCCGCAATCGGACCTCCATCCCCGGAATTGTCCCAACGTCGCGATACCCGCTGGACGTCCGGGAGAACGTGGGACACAAAGGCCCTGACAGATTTATCCCATTTGAGTCAATTCGTATGGGAAAGAGACCCTGAGTATCGGGCGTCCCGTTCCCCTTCGCGCGTCACCGTGAAGTCGGCCGCGGTCTCGCCCCGCCAGGTGATCGAAACGCTTCCGGGATAACAGGCGTCGCCCTTCACCTGGTCGAGGATCAGCACGAGCGCCTCACCCGATTCGCGCGCGGGGGTGAGACGGCCGGAGCAGTGCAGGTCGGCGCCCCACCTCATCCGCGCCGGGGCGGTCAGACGGATCTCGACCGGGAAGACACGGCCGGCCGAGGGATGGCGGGCGACGCCCGTCCACGTCCCGTCGAGGCGCCCGGTTCGGTGACCGGATTCGCGGCCGGATTCATCACCGGATTCATGACCGGATTCATGACCGGATTCATGACCGGATTCACGGCCGGATTCGCGGCTCGTCAGGACCCACGCGACGCCCGCCACGACGGCGACCGCGACGAGCAGGGCGAGCGAGGCGACCACCACACGCGCCCGCCCGCGACGGCGCCCCCGGGTCCCGGCGAGCTCCGCAGGCCGGTCCACCAGGACGCCCTCGGCTCCCGTGGACTCCGCACCGGTCTGATCCGCGCTGGCCGGTTCCACGCTGGTCGGTTCCGGGCTGGCCGGTTCCGGGCTGGCCGGTTCCGGGCTGGTCTGATCCGCGCTGGCCGGCTCGGTGTCGGGCTCGTCGCCATCGGTCTGGCCGGCGTCGGCCCACGCCCCGGGCAACGTGTTCACCGGCTGCCCGGGCCGGCCTGCGGAGGAGCGGTCGAGCAGGGCGCTCAGCACCTGTCCGGCGTCCGGCCGGTCGGCCGGCTCCGCGGCCAGGCACGCCACGACGAGGTCTTTCAGCAGGCCGGTGAGCGGCCCGAGGTCCGGCGTGCCGTACAGGATGCGGGCCATGACGGCCGCGTGCGTGTCACCGGTGTAGGCGTGCCGTCCGCTCGCCGCGTAGACGAGCGTGAGCGCCCAGCAGAAAACGTCCGCCGCCGGTCCGGCCGGCCGTCCTCCGAGCTGCTCCGGGGCCATGTAGGCCGGGGTGCCGACGAGATTCCCGGTCGTCGCGGTGGCGTCGGCGAGCCGCGAGGTGCCGAAGTCGACGACCCGCAGCCCGTCCGAGCCGAGGAGCACGTTGCCCGGCTTGAAGTCGCGGTGGACGACCCCCGCCCGGTGGATCGCGGCCAGCGCGGTCGCCGTCCCCACGGCGACCCGGTCGAGATCGCCGCCCGTCCGCGGGCCCGCCGCCGTCACGTGCTCGCGCAGCGACGGGCCGTCGACGTACTCGCTCACGATGTACGGCCGGTCGCCGTCGAGATCGGCGTCGAGGACCTGGGCGGTGCAGAACGGCGCGACCCGGCGCACCGCCTCGATCTCACGGGCGAAGGCGCGCCGGGCGGCGGTGCCGTCGAGCCGGGCGTGCAGGAGCTTCACCGCCACCGGCCCGCCCGACAGGACGGCGCCGCGGAAGACGACACCTTGGCCGCCCGCGCCGAGACGGCCGTCGAGACGGTAGTTCCCGAGGTGCCGGGGGTCCTCGGGACGCAGGGGGGAGACGTCGGGCACGGCGGTGTACGGCTCAGCGGGCTCGGCCGGCCGGGCGGGCGCGGCTCAGCGGGCGCCGCCCCACAGCGCGGTCAGCGCGGTGGCGGCCAGAACCTTGACGCCGATCCCGATCGCGCGCTCGTCCACGTCGAACAGCGGCCGGTGGATGTCGACCTCGTCGACGACACCCGGCGCCCGCGTGCCCAGCCGGGCGAGCGCGCCGGGCACCGACTCGAGATACCAGGAGAAGTCCTCGCCGCCGAGGCTCTGCGGCGTGGGCACGGCCGCCCCCTCGCCGATGATCTGGGTGACCGCGTCGTTCAGCATCTGGATGCTGGTGGCCTCGTTCACCGTGGGCGGCGTGCCGCGCCGATAGTCGATCTCGGCGTCCACGCCGTACGCGCCCGCGACCGAGTCGAGCAAGGCCTTGACCATGTCGGGAGCCTGGTGCCAGGCGTCCTCGTCGAGCGACCTGATCGTGCCCTGGGCCACCCCGAAATCCGGGATCGCGTTGGCCACGGAACCCGCGGAGATCTGGCCCCACACGAGGCTGAGGCTGGAGCGGGGGTCGACGCGGCGCGACAGCGCGGCCGGCAGCTCGGTGACGATCTTGCTGAGCGCGTAGACGAGGTCGACGGTCAGGTGCGGGCGGGCGGTGTGCCCGCCGGGGCCCGCCACACGGATCCGCACACTGTCACAGGACCCGGTGATCGGGCCGGTCCGCAGGCCGATGTGACCGACGTCCAGGCGCGGGTCGCAGTGCAGCGCGAAGATGCGGTCGACCTCGTTGAGGCCGCCGTCGCGCATGACCTCCAGCGCTCCGCCCGCGACCTCCTCGGCCGGCTGGAAGATCAGCCGCACCCGGCCGGGGAGCGCTCCCGCGTCGGCCTGCGACGCCAGGAACAGCCCCGCGCCGAGGACGATCGACGTGTGCACGTCGTGGCCGCAGGCGTGACACGCGTTGGGGTTCGTGGAGCGGTAGGGGACGTCCTTCTCGTCCTCCATCGGCAGCGCGTCGATATCGGCGCGCAGGGCGACCGTGGGGCCCTCGTCACGTCCGAGGTCCACCCACAGGCCGGTGCCGCGCGACAGCGGGTGCGGGATGAGCCCGGCGTCCGTCAGCCGCTCAGCGATCTTCTCTGTCGTGCGATGCTCGCTGAAGGCGATCTCCGGGTGCGCGTGTATGTCTCGCCGGAACTCGATCAGCTCATCGTTGTGCTCGCGAAGGAATTCCGCCAGTTGCCCGGCCAGGTCGCTACTTCCCGGCCCGGCCGCGTCCGGCGCTGCGAGCTTCGATGAGGTGGCCACGAGTCTTCCCTTCTCCGGCGAGCCGTCCCGCCACGGATCGCCGGATCGTCCAATATGATCATGAAAAGTCACGAAAAAGCCCAAAAGGGTCGAGCGGGCGTGTCTCGCCTCCACCGACCCTTCATTCACAATCCTTCCATGCCGCGACCCTCCGATACGGCGGATTGCCCAGTATTTACACCGGGCTCCGCACGTAGTCAGAACTAGGCACTGTTGCCGGACATATCAGGCCTACCCCGTCAGGTGCCCGATTGTCCGATCTCGCGGTTGGGGTTCGCGGTGACGAACCTGTCCTCGGCGAGCTCGATTACCGTGGCATCGACCACGTCCTGGAGGGTTCCGCCGTCGGCGAGGATCGCTCGCTGGCGCTCGGATGAGCTCCCCTGCTCCAGCACCTCGGTCACGACCGCCAGCTCGTCGGCACAGCCGAGCCGCTCGGCGACGGGTTCGAGTTCACGCTGAAGTTCATACAATACGTCGCGCATCGGCGCAGTGGAGCCATGGTCGTCGGTGATGACGTCCGCGTCGAGGCCGTAGCGCGTGGCGCGCCACTTGTTGTCGCGCACCACCCACGCCGCGGGATGCGGCAGCGTGTAGCCCCGGTCGAGCTGCTGGTCGAACTGCTGCACGAGGCACTGGGACAGCGCGGCCACCATGCCCACCTCGCGCGGCGTCGGGATGCCGTCGAACATCCGGATCTCGATCGTGCCGAAGTCGGGGTGCGGCCGGATGTCCCACCACACCTCCTTGATGCTGCGGATCGTGCCCGCCCGCACCAGCGTGTCCATGTACTCCTCGAACTCGGCCCAGTCGGCCAGCAGGTGCGGCGGCCCGGCCGTGGGCAGCGAGCCGAAGACGATGGCACGGCTGGACGCCAGCCCGGTGTCCTGCCCGCCCCAGAAAGGGCTGGAGGAGGTGAGCGCGAGGAAGTGCGGCAGGTACGCCGCGAGGGCGTTGACGATCGGGATGACCTTGTCCCGCTCCTTGACGCCCACGTGGACGTGCACGCCGAACGTCTGGATCCGCCAGGCGAGCCACTGCAGGTCCTCGATCAGCTCCACGTAGCGCTGGCTCGGGGCGTAGACGGCGTCGCGCCAGTCGCTGATCGCGTGGGTCCCCGTGCAGGCCAGCCCGATGCCACGCGGCTCGACGGCCTCGGCCAGCCGGCCGACGCTCTTCTTCAGGTCCTGCACCGCCTCGGCCACCGTGTGGCAGACGTCGGTGACGATCTCGACCTGCGACTGCATGAGCTCGTGCATGGCCTTGGGCCGTTGCCCCTCACTGAGGTCGGGAACCGCCGCGAGCACCTCCTTGGCGTCCTGGCGGAGATGACGCGTCAGCCGGTCGACGAGCTGAAGCTCCCATTCCACGCCGAGCGTCGCGCCACGTGAGGGGTTGAAGTCGATCGCCAAAGCTTGCCTCCATCACGTTCGGTCCCTGCCGACCCTCAGGTCAGGTCACAGCGGACAAGGTCGTTCCAGGCTCAGGCCCTACCCTTCATCCATCCCCGCACGCCGACCGCCCCGAGCGCCAGCCCCAGGATGATGTTCACCGCGATGAGCACGCCGTGGACGACGTAGAAGGACGTCTCGTGCCCGTCGGCGAGGTTGAAGCCGAGGTTGATCCATTCGAAGATCGTCAAAACGGCGAGTGCCACAAGAAAGATCGATACACGTCTCGTCATGTCCACAGTATCGGGCCGCCCCCAGCGTGGCCCTGTGGCATTTGGGGCATATGTCGCTTCATGCGAAGGCAGTCAAGGCTAGGCTGAGCGACCTATGGGGACGAACCTGCGGGCCCTCGCCGCGACCGTGACGACGGCGGGGGTGCTGACGACGGCGCTGCTCGGCGCCCCTCCCGCCGCGAACGCGCGGGCCGTACCCGACCTGGCGCCGCGGCAGACCGGCATGGCCGCGACCGGCACCACAGTCACCGGAACCGCAGCGGCCCGCACCGCTGTCGCCGGAACCACCGTCTCCGGAACCACCGTCTCCGAAGCGGGCAAGAGGAACGGCGCCATCGGCGGAGACCGGCTCGCCGGCCGCGGGATCATCCGGCCCGCCGGGATCACGCCCCCGCCCAAGACCGAGGCCAGCGCGTACGTCATCGCCGACGCCGACACCGGCGCGGTGCTCGCGGCCAAGGACCCGCACGGGCACTACCTGCCCGCGAGCACGCTCAAGACGCTGACGGCCGTGACGCTGATCCCCAGGCTCGACAAGAACCGCAAGGTCAAGCCGAGCGAGGAGGCCTGCAACGTGGAGGGCAGCGCCGTCGGCATCGTCCCCGAGCCGATCTACAAGGTCGACGACCTCATGCGGGCGCTGCTCATGGTCTCCGGCAACGACGCGGCGGTCGCGCTGGCCGAGGCCAACGGCGGCGTGAAGAAGACGCTCGCCGACATGAACAAGGAGGCGCGCAAGCTCCAGGCGTACGACACGGTGGCCAAGACGCCGAACGGCCTCGACGCCCCGGGCCAGCGCAGCTCGGCCTACGACCTCGCCCTGATCGCACGGGCCGGGCTGGCGCTCCCCGACTTCCGCGAATACATCAGCACGAAGGTCGCCAAGTTCCCCGCGCCGAAGGAAGACCCCAAGAAGAAAAAGAAGAAGAAGCGCCGCGGCGACGCCGAGGCCAGCGAGTCTCCGCCGCCCGCCTACTACGAGATGGCCAACCACAACCGGCTGCTGGGCCGCTACAAGGGCATGCTCGGCGTCAAGAACGGCTGGACGTCCAAGGCCCTGGGCAGCTTCGTGGGCGCGGCCAAGCGCGACGGCCACACCATCATCGTCGTGATCATGCATCACCCCGGCGGATTCTGGGAGGAGGTCGCCAAGCTGCTCGACTGGGGCTTCGCCGCCAGGGGCAAGGCGGCCCCCGTGGGCCAGCTGGTCGCCCCCGCGCCCGACCCCAAGCCCGCCTCCTCTCCTCTGGCCGTACGGGCCTCTCCGACGCCGGGCGCGGCCGATGTGGGCGCGGCCAAGGCGCGCGGAGCGGACCCCGCCTCCGCGGGCCCCGCCACCCCCCTGCTGATCGGCGGCGGCGCCCTCGTGGTCCTCGCCATCGGCGCGTACGCCCTGCGCCGGCGCCGCAGGACGCCCGGCGACGCCGCCGGCTAGCGGGCAGGCGGGGCGGGGACGGCGTGCTCGGCGGCGCGGCTGACCTCCTCCCAGCGGGCCCACGTCTCCATGCGCTGCCGGGAGACGGCGAAGGCCAGGTCGTAGGCCATGCCACCCAGCAGCAGCCGTAGCGGCGGCTCGTCGCTGCCGACGAGCTTCAGCACGGCCTCGGCCGCCAGCCGGGGATCGCTGTCCACCGACCCTTCGGCCCACTGCTTCTCCAGCTCGGCCCGCAGAGGGGCGTAGTCGGGGATCGGCGTGGTCGCCGTCATGCTCGTGTAGAGGTCGGTCCAGTAGCCCCCGGGCTCGACGATGGTGAGCTTCACCCCGAACCGCGCGGCCTCCATCGCCAGGGCCTCGCTCATGCCCTCCAGGGCGAACTTGCTCGCACTGTAGAGCCCCGTGGTGGCGAAGCCGCCGAGCGCTCCGATGCTGGAGATCTGCACGATGTGCCCCGACCCCTGAGCACGCAGGCAGGGCAGGACGGCCTGGCTGACCCACAGCGCGCCGAAGAAGTTGGTCTCCATCTGGGCCCTGGCCTCGGCCTCGGTGAACTCCTCGATCATCCCCATGGACATGATCCCGGCGTTGTTCACCACGACGTCGAGCCGGCCGAAGCGCTCGGTCGCCCGGTCGACCGCGGCGAAGACCGCCGCGCGGTCGGTGACGTCCAGAGGAAGCACGAGCAGCCTGTCCCCGTTTTCGGCGGCCAGGTCGTCCAGGGGCGCGACGGTCCTGGTCGCGGCGACCACCCGGTCGCCGTTTCCGAGCGCGGCCTGGGTGAACGCCCGGCCGAGGCCCCGCCCCGCACCGGTGATGAACCAGACCCGTCCCGAACCGGCGGTCGTCGTACGCATGGTGGCTCCATTCGCTTACTTCGGTTGAACGATACGTCTCGTCTCGTTCGGCAATAGTGGCGTCCTGCCGGATCCCTGTCAAGACGGATCGTCTCGTCTCGTTTTTGATAGGTTCGGCGGCATGACGGCACAGCACGGCACGGCTCCCGGCACGGCTCCCGGCACCGCTCATGGCACGAGGCGCCGCAGCGAGGCCTCGCGGCGGGCCATCCTCACCGCGGCGTTCGAGCTCGTCGGCGAGGTCGGCTACGCGAAGCTGAGCATCGAGGGGATCGCCGCCCGGGCCGGGGTCGGCAAGCAGACCATCTATCGCTGGTGGCCCTCCAAGGGAGCGGTGCTCTTCGACGCGTTCCTCATGCTCTCCGAGGGACCGGACGACTCGCCCGCGCTGCCCGACACCGGCGACCTGGAGGCCGACCTCAAGGCGGTCCTGCGCGCGACGGTCGCCGAGCTGAACGACCCGCGATACGACGAGCCGATGCGCGCGCTCAACACGGAGATCCTGCACGACCCCGCGCTCGCCGCCGCGTACGCGGAACGGCTCGACGGGCCGATGAAGGAGCTGAAGAAGCAGCGGCTGCGCAGCGCGCAGCGGGCCGGGCAGCTCTCCGGCGACCTGGACCTGGACGTCGCGATCGAGATGCTGTGGGGACCGCTGCTCAACCGGTGGCTCCAGCGCAGCGGCCCGCTGACCCCCGAGTACGCCGACACGGTCGTGGAGACCGCGCTCAACGGGTTGCGCCCGCGTTAGGTCGTGTCCGACAGATCATGGCCCTGCTGCGCGGGGCCGCGGCCGGTCGTGGGCGTGATCGCGGGCGACGGCAGCGGGGTGGGCTGGGGCGGTGGGCCGAGCGTGGCCGTCGCCGTCCACGCGGCGGCATAGAGGATCACCCGGGCCGACAGGTTGATCCACAGCAGCAGCCCCACGACCACGGCGAACGTGCCGTACACCGGGTTGTGCAGGGTGCCGGCCAGGATCAGCGCCGCGAGCTGCTTCAGCACGCCGAAGCCGACCGCGCCCAGCAGCGCGCCCTTGAGCACCACGAGGAACGGCTGCGGCGGCTTGGCCAGCCAGCCGAGGATGACCAGGAAGAGCAGCAGGTCGGCGACGAGGCTCGCGCCGACCCCGGCGAGCCAGATCCCGAAGCCGGCCAGTGGCGAGGAGCCAAGGCCGAGCCATCCCGCGACCGTGCTCGTGGCCCCGGTGGCGAACCCGCTCGCGATCACCGACACCAGCAGGGCCAGGCCCATCAGCACGAGCGCGACGAGGTCGCGGAGCTTGCCGACGAAGTAGTTGAGCGGCGGCTCGCAGGTCATCCAGACGGTGCGCAGGGCCCCGCGCAGGGCGTCCATCGCGCCCAGCCCGGCGTACAGGAGGCCGAGCAGACCGATGATCCCGGCCCGGGCGCGGGCCCCGGCGAGCTGGTCGATGTGGAGCTGGTCCGCGAGCCCCGGAAGCTGACTGTTGATCGCCTCGGTGAGCGTGGCGAGCGCGTCCGGGCGGATCGTCACGACATAGCCGAACAGGGCGAACGCCAGCGCGATCAGCGGAAAGAACGACAGGAACGCGAAATAGGTGATGGCAGCCGCCAGCCGGTCCCCCGCCTGCACCTGATAGCGCTGCACGGTCCGGATGAGGTGGTCGAGCCAGGGGAAGCGGATCCGGTAACGCTCGATCCGCATCCGGCCCCATGCCCTGACCTCGTCGATCCGCCGCGTGACCCGGTCGACCAACGCCATCCCCATCGCCCTTGTGTACCCGGGGAAGGCGTCTCGATGCGTACGGCGACCGCGGCCCGGGGCGGGGCCGCGGTCTCAGGCGCGGCTCACTCGAAGGGCGGTGTGGGCGCGGCTCACTCGAACGGCGGCGTGGGCGCGGCTCACTCGAAGGGCGGCGTGGGAAGCAGGCCGAGGCGCTCGCGGACCTGCTCCATCGTCTCGCGGGCCACCTTGCGGGCCCGGGCGGCGCCCGCGACCAGCAGCCGGTCGAGCTCGGCCTCGTCGGCCAGCAGCTTCTCCGTACGCTCCCGGATCGGCGAGAACGTCTCGACGACGGCCTCGGCGACCTCCTTCTTGAAGGCGCCGTATCCCTGCCCGGCGAACCGCGTCTCCAGGTCGGGGATCGGCGTGCCGGTCAGCGCGGACAGGATCCGCAGCAGGTTGGTGACGCCCGGCTTGTTCTCCTCGTCGGCGACGATCTCGCTGCCGGTGTCGGTCACCGCGCGCATGACCTTCTTGCGCAGGACGTTCGGCTCTTCCAGCACGTCGAGGATGCCCTGGGGGCTCGACGACGACTTGGACATCTTGGCGGTCGGGTCCTGGAGGTCGGTGATCTTCTCGACCTCCTTGAGGATGTAGGGGCTCGGCACCTTGAACGTCTGGCCGTAGCGGCTGTTGAAGCGCTGCGCGAGGTCGCGGCTGAGCTCCAGGTGCTGCTTCTGGTCCACCCCGACCGGCACCTGGTCGGCCTGGTAGATCAGGATGTCGGCCGCCTGGAGGATCGGGTAGGTGAACAGGCCCACGCTGGCCGAGCTCTCGCCGTATCGCGCGGACTTGTCCTTGAACTGCGTCATCCGGCCGGCCTCGCCCATGCCGGTCTGACAGATCAGATACCAGGCGAGCTCGCTGTGCTCGCGCACGTGGCTCTGCGCGAAGACCGCGGCGCGCTCCGGGTCGAGCCCCGCCCCGAACAGCTGGGCGGCGGCGATCCTGGTGCGCCGGCGCAGCTCCTCGGGCTTGGGCGCGACGGTCAGCGCGTGCAGGTCGGCGATGAAGAAGAAGGCCTCATGGGTGTCCTGCAGCGCGACGTACTGACGGATGGCGCCGAGATAGTTGCCCAGGTGGAACGAGTCGGCGGTCGGCTGGATACCGGACAGGACGCGAGCAAGAGCCATACGGCAATTCTGTCAGGAGTCGCGGGCTGCCCGCGACAGACGCGGCCAGAGCGCGCGCCCCCTCAGCCGGCCGCCGCGGGGGCGATGTCTTCGGGAGGCGTGCGGGTGACGCGGACGCGGGAGACGCGGCGGCCGTCCATCTCCGTCACGGTCAGCTTCACGCCCGGGGCCTCGGCGACCTCGCCGCGCTGGGGCAGGTGGCCGAGGAAGGCCATGACGTAGCCGCCCAGGGTCTCGTACGGCCCGCTGGGCAGCCGCACGCCCGTCTGCGTGTGGAACTCGTCGAGGTTGACCAGCCCCTCGACCTCCACGTCTCCGGCGATCACGCGCACGGCGTCGCCGCTCTCGTCGTACTCGTCGCGGATGTCGCCCACGAGCTCCTCGACCAGGTCCTCCAGCGTAACGATGCCGTCGGTGCCGCCGTACTCGTCCACCACGATGGCGAGGTGGTGGCCCTCGTCGCGCATCTCCGCGAGCGTGGCGAGGACCCGCTTGCTCGCGGGCACGAGCTTGACCGGGCGGATCGGCACCAGCTCGCTGATCGGGTCCAGCCGCCCGGTGCGCACCGGGTCGAGCAGGTCGCGCACATGCACGAACCCGATCACGTCGTCGTAGGAGTCGCGATAGACGGGGAACCGGGAGTGCGGCATGGCCGCGGCGAGCACGGCGGCCTCGGCGAGCGGAGTGTCCGCCGCCATGAACTCGACCTCCGTGCGGGGCAGCATGACCTCCCTGAGCTGCCGCTTGCCCGCCGAGAACACCTCGGCGATCACGTCGCGCTCGTCCTGGGTGAGCTCCGTGTGGCCCACCACCATGTCGCGCAGCTCCTCGGTGGTCATGGCCGCCCTGTCGGCGGACGGGTTGCCGCCGAGCAGCCGTACGACGCCGTTGGTCGACTTGGACAGCACCCAGATCACCGGCCTCGACAGCGTGGCGATCCGGTCGAGCAGCGGGGCGGTGACGAGCGACAGGCTCTCCGCCCGCTGCCGGCCGAGCCGCTTGGGCGCCAGCTCGCCGAGCACCAGGGTGACGTACGAGATGGCCAGCGTGACGGCCACGAACGCGACGGGCGCGGCCACGCTCGGCCGCAGGCCCCACTGCTCCAGGACCGGGGCGAACCGCGGGCCCAGCGCGTCGGCGCCGAGAGCGGCCGACAGCACGGTCGCCACGGTCACCCCGACCTGGATGGCGGACAGGAAGCGGTTGGGGTCGCGGGCGAGCTTCTGCACCCGCGCGCCGCGGCGTCCCCCGTCGCGGCTCAGGCGGCGGATCTGGCTCTCCCGCAGCGAGACCATCGCCATCTCGGCCGCGGCGAAGAACCCGCCGATCAGGATGAATATCAGGACCAGGGTGATGGTCACCGCGACGTTGCTCAACGTCATCAGTCCGTTCGGGTGTCAGGCAGGCCAGGCCGGTCGTCGCAATCCCTTGCGACTTGCTGAGATTGCGGCACTGGAGGCATTTAACCCGCTCCTCATGGGAACCGCGTAAGCTAGGCCCTGGACGTACATAATCCAACACTTTTGAACAGGAGCAAACGGTGAAGCTGCTGGTTACTGGTGGAGCCGGGTACATCGGCAGCGTCGTGGCGGCGCAACTCCTGGAGGAGGGGCACGAGGTCACGGTGCTCGACGACCTGTCGACCGGGCACGCCGACGCCGTACCGCCGGGCGCCGCGTTCGTGCAGGCGTCGATCACCGAGGCGGGCGGCGTGCTGTCCGAAGGGTTCGACGCCGTGCTCCACTTCGCGGCCAAGTCCCTGGTGGGCGAGTCGGTGGAGAAGCCGGGGCTGTATTGGTCGAACAATCTCGGCGGCACGCTCGCGCTGCTCGACGCGATGCGGCAGGCCGGGGTGAACAGGATCGTGTTCTCCTCCACCGCCGCCACGTACGGCGAGCCCGAGCGCACGCCCATCCTGGAGACCGACCCGACGCGCCCGGGCAACCCCTACGGCGCGTCCAAGCTCGCCGTGGACACCGCGCTCACCGCCTTCGCCGGCATGTACGGCCTGGGCGCGGTCAGCCTGCGCTACTTCAACGTGGCCGGAGCGTACGGCGAGTTCCGCGAGCGGCACACGGTCGAGACCCACCTGATCCCCAACATCCTGAAGGTCGCCCTCGGCGAGCGCGAGTCGGTCAGCGTCTTCGGCACCGACTACCCCACTCCGGACGGCACCTGCATCCGCGACTACGTCCACGTCGCCGACCTCGCCCGCGCGCACCTGCTCGCCCTGGACGCCTGCACGCCCGGCGAGCACCGGATCTACAACCTGGGCAGCGGCACGGGCTTCTCGGTCAAGGAGGTCGTGGACGTCTGCCGCGAGGTGACCGGGCACCCCATCCCGGCCACCGTCGCGCCGCGCCGTCCCGGTGATCCGGCCGTGCTGGTGGCGTCGTCGGAGAAGATCCAGCGCGAGCTGGGCTGGAAGCCCGCCCACGCGTCGCTGCGGGACATGGTCGCCGACGCCTGGACCGCCTCCACGAAGCCCGCCTGACCTTCGCCGCCGGGGGTGCAGGGTCAGGCGCGGGGCATGGTCAGGCGCGGGGCATGGTCAGGCGCGGCGCAGGGCCACCCGTACGCTCGCCTTGTTGTTGGCCGGACGGCGGTCGCCGTACCGGCGCGAATAGACGGTGGCCATCGTCGCCACGGCGTGCGAGGCCCTGGACGGCACCCGGAAGACGAGTTCGATCAGCCCTCGCGACCCCGACCTGATCGGCGGCAGCGAGCACCCCACGAACTGGCGGTTCCCCCGGCAGCGCCCGCCTCGCGCGGACAGCAGCCGGGCCTGGCGCGGCTGGAAGAACACGTAGGCGTCCCGCACGACGCGCGGCCCCCGGTTGCGCACCTCGGCCCGCACGGAGAACCAGTGGCCCGGGCGGATGAACCTGGTCGAGGAGCGGAACCGCATCGACAGGTCGGCCCCCTCGTCGACCCGCGTCACCGCCTCGGCCCTGTTGTCGGTCTCGTCCCTGTCGAGCACCTCGGAGGTCAGGTCGGCCCGCGCCCGCAGCGGCCCGTGCGCGCCCGGCGCGATGACTCCGGTGATCGTCATGTCGCCCGAGCCGCCGGGCAGGACGTCGTCGGACGAGTGGCAGACGACCCGGTTGCGCGCCTTGCCCGGCTCGCACTCGGCGACGCCCACGTTGACGATCTGGAAGTCCTTCGGCAACGCGACCCGCAGCGTCGGCAGCACGGCGTCACCCGGGCCCTTGTTGTGCACGCTGACGTGATAGGTCAACGGCTGCCCCGGCTGCGCCACCTTCGGTGTGGCGGTGATGCCGACCGTGAGGTCGGCCATGCCCCACTGATCCTTCACCGGTGCCGGCCGGGGCGGCTCCCCGGGGTCGGCGAGCGCCGGATGCGGCGCTCCGGCGGCGAACACACAGACCAAACCCGTGAAACCCGTGACGACCCTACGACCCACTGCCGCTCCCCCGAACGCTTGGATCAATTCAACCGTGTCGGACAGGCCCCGCGCACCGTCCGACACGCCGCTCGAAGCGCCGCTGACGTGCCGTCTCACGCCGCGACAAGGTCCTCCTGCCGCGGCGCGGGCCTGTCGAGCGGCACACCACCCCGCGGCAGCAGGGCGAGCGCGAGGAGGGCGACGACCGCGCCCACGACTCCCAGCCAGGGGATGACGGTCGCGGTCGCGGCGGCGTGGGCCGTGGGCAGTCCGTGCACGGGCGCCTCCCGCGTCACCACGGACGTGTACGCCGTGCCCGCGACGGCCAGCGCGACCGAGCCGCCGATCTGCCGGAAGAACGTCAGGTTCGCGCTGGCCGTGCCGATGTAGCGGGGCGGCACGGAGGTCTGGATCGCCACGGTGAGACCGGACAGCATGGGCCCCATGCCGAGCCCGATCAGCGCCATCCACACGACGAGCAGCGGAGTCGAGGTGCCCACCTCGAGGTTCGCGCACAGCGCCGTGCCCGCGACGAGGAAGACCGGCGCGATCACCAGCCAGGGCTTGTAGCGGCGGGTGCGCGAGATCAGGGCGCCGGTGACCGCGCTGCCCACGACCATCGCCAGCATCAGCGGATAGATGTGCAGCCCCGAGGAGGTCGCGCTCAGGCCGTGCGCCTCCTGGAAGTAGCGCGGCAGGAAGACCACCCCGGCGTACATGCAGAACGCGGTGAAGAACGACGCCACGTTGACCAGCGAGTATGTGCCGTTCGCGAACAGGTGGAGCGGCACGATCGGCTCCGCGGCCCGCCGCTCGACGAGAACGAACACCACGAGCAGCGCGAGCGCGGCGCCGATCGGCCCGGCCACCGGCCCGCTCGTCCAGGTGTGGCCGTCGACCCCCTTCTCGGTCAGGCCGACGAGGAGTGTGCTGATCGCGGCGCTGAACACGGCGATGCCGAGGTAGTCGGGCCGCGCCCCACCGTGCCCCGGACGGTGGGGCAGCCGCCACACGATGATGGCCACGAGGACGGCCCCGATCGGGACGTTCACGTAGAAGGCCCAGCGCCAGCTCGCGTGGTCGGTGAACAGGCCGCCGAGGAACGGCCCGGCGATGTAGCTCAGGGCCATGACGCCGCCCAGGGCGCCCTGCACCCGCCCGCTGCGCTCCGGCGGGAACGACTCCAGCGCCAGCGCCAGTGACAGCGGCAGCAGCGCGCCCGCGCCGAGCCCCTGCACTCCGCGGAAGGCGATGAGCTGCCCCATGGTCTGCGCCGCCCCGGACAGGATCGAGCCGAGCAGGAACAGCACCACCCCGATCAGCAGGAGCGGCTTTCGCCCGTACGCGTCGGAGAGCCGGCCGTACAGCGGAACCGTGACGGTCGAGGTGAGGAGGTAGGCGGTCACCACCCAGGTGTAGAGGCCGGCGCCGCCCAGCTCGGTGGTGATCCTCGGCAGCGCGGTGCCGACGATCGTCTGGTCGAGCATCGCCAGGAACATGCCGCCGAGCACGGCGAAGAGGAGGAGTCCGTTTCTGGATCGCATATGTCGAAGGTGACATGTAAGCAATGACATGTCAATCCATAGGTATAGTGGGGGCATGTCCCTGCGCATCGCCCTTCTCGGTCTGCTGACGGCGTACGGCTCGGCGAGCGGCTACGACCTGACCAAGGGGTTCGAGAGGTCAGTGGCCCACGTCTGGCAGGCGGGGCACAGCCAGATCTATCCGGAGCTGGCGAAGATGACCGCCGACGGGCTGGTGACGGTGGCGGCGGAGGGCGCACGGGGGCGGAAGATCTACTCGATCACGCCGGAGGGCCGCGCGGAGCTTCGCGCCTGGCTGATCGGGCACGACCCCTCGGGTCCGGCCCGCAGCGAGGTCGCGCTGCAGGCGTTCCTGCTCCCGCTGCTCGAAACGCGCGAGGCGCTCGACGTGCTGGAGCGGCTGAAAACGCACATGGAGCACAAGCTGGCCGAGCTGGAGGCCCTGCGGGCGGCCAAACAGGCCGCCTCCGCCCAGGAGGGGACGTCCGGGGTCAGGTTCGGCGACCTCGCCCTGGACCTCGGCCTCCGGCAGGTCCGCACCTCACTGCAGTGGGCCGACGACGCCATCGCCCAGCTCGGCCGCCAGGCCACCACGGAGGAGGGCGCGGACCCCTCCTGAACCTGGACGGGCCGGGCAGGCATGATGCGCCGCCCGGCAGGCGGTCGGCAGCCGGTCGGCGTACGGGATCGGCCGACCTCGGGTGTGGGCTCAGCGAAGCCGGGGTGCGGGCATGAGCCAGCGTGCGCCCGGCCGGCCGGCCGGTTGGAGTGCGGGCTCAGCGGCAGGCGAGCTTGGGCGGGGCGTCCTGCTCTGGAGCGAAGTCGACGTTGCCGAAGTGCTTGCGCAGCAGGTCACGCATCGTGCCGTCGCCGTACATGCGGCTGATCGCGTCCTCCACGGCCCGGCAGGTGCGCACGTCCTTCTTCGGCAGGCCGACGACGTAGCGCTGGTCGGTCAGCCGCGCGCCGAGCACCGACAGTTTCAGGCTCGCCACCCGGTTGGCGAAGCCGGCGATGATGAGGTCGTCCCCAGGAACGGCGTCGACCTCGCCTCGCGTCAGCAGGTTCATGCACTCGGCGTAGTCGCTCACCGGGACCTGCTCGACGTCCACCTTTCCGGCGACGAGCCGGGCGCTGGCACTGCCGACGGGCGCGCACATCCGGCGCCCGGCCAGGTCCGCCAGCTTCTTTACGCGCGAACCGGAGAGCACCAGCAGGTCGGTGTGGGCCGTGTAGTACGGCCCGGCGAAGGTGACCGCGTCGTTGCGGTTGTCGTCGTAGGAGTAGGTAGCCACGACCATGTCCACCGTGCCGTCGGTCAGCGCACGCACCCGGTCGCCGACGCCGAGCCTGCGGAAGGTGATCCCGCTCGCGGGGACGTTCAGGCGCCTGGCGATGGCCGTCGCGACGTCCACGTCGAACCCGCTGAACCCGCTCGCCTGCTCCAGGGCGACCCCGGGCACGTCCCACCGCACACCGATCGTCAGCCGCTTGGTCTTCCGCGCCTTGTCATAAACGGAGCCGTATGACGGCCTCGTCGGCGGTGTGACCACGGCGCCGGTGCCGCCGTCCTCGCTTGCGTCGCCGAACGCGAAGCCGGTCTTGGCGGCGAAGATCGCGGCCCCGGCGGCCACGAGGGCGAGCACGGCCGCGAGCGCGCCGACGAGGCCCCTCCGGCGACGCCGCGTCCCGCCGCCCGGCTCCCTGCCGCCCGGGTCCATGCCACCTGGTCCGGTCCCGTCCGGCCCCATCCCGTACGCCCCGGTCCTGTCGGGCCCTATCCCGTACGCCGCCCCGGTCCCGCCCGGCACGCCGTATCCCCCGGTGCCGTCTGGCCCCGCCCCAGCCCGCCCTGTCCCAGAAGGCCCTGTCCCAGAAGGCCCCGTCCCAGAAGGCCCCGTCCCGCCTGACAGGGGCCCGACCGGCACGGGCCTCGCCGCGTCGGAACCCGCCGCAGCAGGCCGTACGGCGCCATGACCGCCGGGGCCCGTACTCTCGCGCGGGGCAGGGCCGAACCTGGGGTTGGTGGGCCCGGACAACAAGGCGGACTGGGACGCCCCGGTCGGCGCGGCGTTCCCGGCGTACTCGGCCTGACCGGCGTGACCGCCGTGATCGGCCTGACCGGCGTGATCGGCCTGACCGGCGTGATCGGCGTGACCGGCGTGACCGCCTGTGCCGGTCCATGCGCCGCTCCCGGCTCCCGCGCCGTTCCCAGCCCCCGCACCGGTTCCGGTCTCTGTGCCGCCCGTGGGCAGCGGGCCCGCGCCGCCCGGCGCGGGGGCGCGGACCGGACCCGTGCGCGCGAGGAGCGTGGCGTCAGGGTCGGCCGCGTGCGCGGCTCCCTCGGACAGCACGACCGCCGACGCGTCGCCCGACACGGCGCGGCCCAGCAGGCGCAGCAGGATCTGGTCGGCCGCCGGGCGCTCGTCCGGCGACTTGCGCAGGCACGCTCGGACCACTCCGCCGAGCGGCTCGGGCAGCATCCCGGTGTCGATGTCGTGGTTGAGGATGCGGTTGAGCACGACCGCGATCGAGTTGCCGCCGAACACGACGTCGCCGGTCGCGGCGTACGCGATCGTGGAGGCCCAGGAGAAAACGTCGGCAGGGGGCCCGACAGCACCGCCGGAGATCTGCTCGGGCGCCATGTAGGCGGGCGTGCCGATCGCCCGGCTGGTGATCGTGGCGGTCGAGTCGACGATGCGGGCGATGCCGAAGTCCACCACGCGCGGGCCGTCCACGGCCAGCAGCACGTTGTCGGGCTTGAAGTCGCGGTGGACGATGCCCGCCTGGTGGATCGCGGTAAGCGCGGTGGCCGTGCCGACCGCCAGCCGTTCCAGGGCCGAGCCGGTCAGCGGCCCGTCCTCCTCGACGGCCTCGCGCAGCGACCGCCCGTCGATGAACTCGCTCGCGATGTAGGGCGTGTCGCCCTCCAGGTCGGCCGCCAGGACCCGGGCGGTGCAGAAGCTCGCCACACGCTGGGCGGCGCGCAGCTCCCGCGCGAAGCGGGACCTGGCCGTCGCGTCGCCGGAGAACTTGACGTGCAGCAGCTTGACCGCGGCCCGCTCGCCGGCCTCGTCCTGGCCGAAGTAGACCACGCCCTGACCGCCCTCGCCGAGACGGCCGGACAGCACGAAGGGACCGAGACTGGTCGGATCCCCCGGTTGCAACGGCGCGATCTGCGGCATTCCGTTCCCCACGATTCGGCAAACTACCGGCCACCAGAACTTTACGGCCCCGGTGCGACGGTTCCGCGGCTCGATACCGCGCCGTGACGTCAGGAAACCGTGACAATGCGGCGAGCGGCCCCTACCTCCAAGTGAGGAAAGGGACCGCCCGGAAAGTGTCGGACGGCCCCGGGTGTGATCGCCCTGCCGTCGGGGCCACTGCGCCGCCTTTCCGGCCCTCGTGGAGGTCTCACGGCCCGTGGACGGTCCGGAAAGCGAACGGGCCTCTGCCCGGCGGTGGATAACCGCAGGCAGAGGCCCGTTTCCAGGCTCGTTCCATGCCTGTTCCAGGGCACGTTCCGACGCACGTTCTGAGGCACGCCGCGAAGCGCGCTCTCGTTACTGCGCCATCTTCTTCTTGAGGTTCTCGTCGAGCGCCGCGAGGAAGTCCTGCGTGGTCAGCCACTCGGCGTCGCCGCCGACCAGGAGCGCGAGGTCCTTGGTCATCTGGCCGCCCTCGACGGTCTCGACGCAGACCTGCTCCAGCTTCTCGGCGAAGTCGATGACCTCGGGCTGGTTGTCGAGCTTGCCGCGGTGCTGCAGGCCGCGGGTCCACGCGAAGATCGAGGCGATCGGGTTGGTGGAGGTCGGCTTGCCCTGCTGGTGCTGGCGGTAGTGACGGGTCACGGTGCCGTGCGCCGCCTCGGCCTCGACGGTGCGGCCGTCGGGGGTCATGAGCACGCTGGTCATGAGGCCGAGCGAGCCGAAGCCCTGCGCCACCGTGTCCGACTGGACGTCGCCGTCGTAGTTCTTGCAGGCCCAGACGTACCCGCCCTCCCACTTCAGGGAGGCGGCCACCATGTCGTCGATCAGGCGGTGCTCGTAGGTGATCCCGGCGGCCTCGAAGTCGGCCTTGAACTCGGTCTCGTAGACCTCGGCGAAGATGTCCTTGAACCGGCCGTCGTACGCCTTGAGGATGGTGTTCTTGGTCGAGAGGTAGACCGGGTAGCCGCGGTTGAGGCCGTACCGCATGGAGGCGCGGGCGAAGTCGCGGATCGACTCGTCCAGGTTGTACATCGCCAGCGCGACGCCGGCGCCGGGGAAGTCGAAGACGTTGAGCTCGATCGGCTCGCTGCCGTCCTTAGGCGTGAACGTCAGCGTCAGCGTGCCCTCGCCGGGAACCTTCAGGTCGGTGGCGCGGTACTGGTCGCCGAAGGCGTGACGGCCGACGACGATCGGCTTGGTCCAGCCGGGGACGAGCCGCGGGATGTTCGACATGATGATCGGCTCGCGGAAGATGACACCGCCGAGGATGTTGCGGATCGTCCCGTTCGGGGACTTCCACATCTTCTTCAGGCCGAACTCCTCGACGCGGGCCTCGTCCGGCGTGATCGTCGCGCACTTCACGCCCACGCCGTACTGCTTGATGGCGTTGGCGGCGTCGATCGTGACCTGGTCGTCGGTGGCGTCGCGGTTCTCAATGCCGAGGTCGTAGTACTTCAGGTCGATGTCGAGGTAGGGAAGGATCAGCTGGTCCTTGATGAACTGCCAGATGATCCGGGTCATCTCGTCGCCGTCGAGCTCGACGACCGGGCCCGCTACCTTGATCTTGGGCATGCGTGGGGTTCCCCTTCTGAACTAACTGGCCAGCAGGTCCTTTTTGAGGCTCACTGGCCGTTGAGGCTATCGGACGGGTGTGGTAAGTCCGCGACGAGGTCGTGTTCCTACGAGTCGTGCAGCCGCAACAGCATGAGCAGCGAGCCGATGACGAGCGCCGCGCCGAACGCCGCCAGCGTGAGCGCGTCCACCCGTTTGCCGCGGATCGCGAGCGCGCCCGCCCGCCGTTCGGAGACCGCCACCCGGACCAGGGATCCGGCGAGGAAGCCACATCCCATGATCGCACCACCCGTGGGCACCGGCGCACCCAGGCCGATCGCGCACAGCCCGGCGGCCGCGCCCGTCGCCACCAGCAGGTACGGCCCCCAGGCCGTACTCTCGCTCGTTCTCACTTCTCTCCCATGCGTGCAACTGCGGTCCTCGGCGCTTCCTCGCTGTCACCGCTCGTCGATGGGCACCCACTTCTGGTCGCGCTCGCCGATGTACTCGCTGTCCGGCCGGATCAGCCGGTTGTCGGCGTGCTGCTCGATCACGTGGGCCGTCCACCCGGCCATCCGGCTGACCGAGAACACGGGCGTGAACAGGTCCGTGGGGATGCCGAGGTAGTGGTAGACGGTCGCCGCGTAGAAGTCCACGTTCGGGTAAAGGTGCTTGTCCGCGAAGACGACCTCTTCCATCTCCCGCGACATCCGATAGTAGGTGTCGTCGCCCGAGGCCTCGGCCAGCTCCTGCGACATCCGCCGCAGGTGCGTCGCCCGGGGGTCCTCGGTCTTGTAGACGCGGTGCCCGAATCCCATGATCTTCTCGCCCGCCGCCAGCTTGTCCCGTACGGCCTGCGCGACGCCGCGCGGGTCCAGCGCTTCCAGCGTACGCATGACCTGCTCGTTCGCCCCACCGTGGAGGGGGCCCTTGAGCGTGCCGATGGCGGCGACGATCGCCGAGTGCATGTCGGACAGCGTCGCGGCGCACACGCGGGCGGCGAACGTGGAGGCGTTCATCGTGTGGTCGGCGTGCAGCACCAGGCAGGTGTCGAAGATCTCGACCTCGCGCTGCCCGGGACGGCGGCCGGTGATCTGCAGCAGGAAGTTGGCGGCGGTGCTCAGCTCGGGGTCGGGCGCCGGGATGTCGGCTCCCGTCCTGGCCGCGTGGTAGCGGGCGACGAGGATCGGCTGCTGCGCCGTGAGCCTGGCGGCCTTGCGGAGGTTGGCGTCGGCGGCGTTGGAGTCCTTGTCCGGGTCGTCGGCCCCGGCCAGCGAGACCAGGCTGCGCAGCGCCTCCATGGGCGCCTGTTTCCCGGCGATCTCGGCGATGTTGCTCTCGGCGAGCGAGCCCAGGGTGCGGCCTTCGGCCAGCTCCGCGCCGTAGTCCGCGAGCTGCCGGCGGGTCGGCAGCGTGCCGCGCTGGAGCAGGTGGGCCACCTCTTCGAAGGTGGCGTGGCCGGCCAGGTCGTGGATGTCGTATCCACGGTAGAAGAGACGGCCGGCCTTGCCGTCGATGTCGCTGAGCGCTGTGGACGCGGCGACGACATCGGCGAGGCCTTTGGTGGGCTTGTCCGCCATAAGTGTTTCCTCCGCTTATCTCCGCCCGAAGTCTACCCGTGAGCAGGTAAAGCGCCCCTCAAAGGTCCAGACCAATTTCAGGATTGATTCTGCTCCTGGCAAAGGCGATTCCCCCTCGCCACGGGTGGGTAAGCCGCAGCTATAGGGAAAGTAACGGCGGGCTACCTGGGGAGGAACTGCCGTGGAGGGGCCGTTCATACGGATCGAGGACAGCGGCGAGGTGGTGCCGCTGCGCCCCGACGTCACCACGATCGGCCGCGGCCGAGGCGTGGACATCCGGCTGACGGATCCGAGCGTGTCACGGCTGCACGCCGAATTCGTCCGTCGCGGGCCCTACCTGTACGTCGTGGACCTGGGCCTGTCCCGCAACGGCACCCGGGTGAACGGCAGGCCGATCGCCAGGAGGGTGCTGGACGACGGCGACGTCGTCTCCTTCGGAGCCGCCCGGGCCCGGGTCGGCGGGATCCCGAGGGAGGACCTCGCCCCCGAGGTCGAGCTGCGCCGCGCCGCCGCGCCGGAGCTCACCCGCCGGGAGGTCGACGTCCTCACCTCGCTGTGCCGTCCGGCGCTGTCCGACGAGGCGTTCGTGGCGCCCGCGACGGCCCGGGAGATCGCCGACGACCTGGTGGTGACCGAGGCGGCGGTCAAGCAGCATCTGCTGCGGCTTTACCAGAAGTTCCGCATCCCGGAGGGCACCAACCGGCGCACCCGGCTCGCCAACGAGGTCGTCGCCCTCGGCCTGGTTCGGCCCACGCCGGTCGTGCCGCCGCAGCGGGCCACCGGACCGGCCGAGCCGGAGCCGCAGCCCCGCCCCAGCGCGGGCCGCCGGGCCTCCTGAACCAGCCGCACACCGGCCGCCGGGAGCGGAAGCCATCCCACCCCCGGCGGCCAATGGAGCGTTCCCACATATCCTCTGCCGCTCGCCGTCATGCCTTGGCGATCACCTGGGTCAGCGCTGCGAGAAATGGCTGCGGGTTCATCACCGCCACCACGTAGTGCTCGCCACCCCGCCCGCCGAGCTCGACAGCCTGCATACCCACCGGGACGTCGTACCCTCCGCCCAGCAGACGAGGTCCCCGGCTCGTGGCCGGCGGGTTGAGCGTGATGTCGGCGACGGGAAGCGTGTGACGGCCCACGCGTAGCGTCCGGGACGTCAGGGTGATGGCGTTGTAACGGCGCTTGCTCAGCGAGACCAGCCCGGGGATCGAGGCGATGCCGAAGAACAGCGGAGTCAGGACGAGCATGGCATCGAGCGGGAGCTCGTGATCCTGCAACCAGGCGTCCCCGAAGGACCAGATCAGCAGCACGGCGCACAGTGTCCAGGGCACGCCGAGCCACAACTTCGGCTTCCCGGGCCGTTCCTTGTAGACGATCTCGGTGTCGGACAACCGAATCCCTTCTGATGATCAGCGACCAATGCGGTCGACAGCCGGCAGGCGACCCTCCAGCCGATGCGGGGAATGCCACGCCCGGCGATGAGGTCGCGTATCCGAAGAGGGGCAACGCACGCTTCCCGCCGCACGCAGGCGTCACCACTTGCCTTTCGAGCTGTTCAGAAACGACATGACCCCGGAGACGATCGCTCCGCCGATAGTCAACACAACCCTGTCGGCGCCTTGCATGATGAGGGCCAGCGCGAGATCGGTGGCGTCGGCGTCCGGCAGGACGACCATGGTCATCTCCACGCCGGCAGGAGTGTCACCCTTCCGCACCACTGGACCGCGTTCGCTGTCACGCAGTTCCTCATGCCCCGTTGGGCCGAACAGGTAGGTGTAGTGGCGATCCCCCAGCACGATGCTGATGCCCCTGTCCTCCATACGCAGAGCACGCCGATTCCGGAAGAGACGAGCGGCGACTCCACCCACCGTCACCTGCGTATGCTCATCGACGGCGACGTATCCGGAGGCGCCGAACAAGTTAGAGATCTCCGCATATGGCAACCCATCCCCAACGAGCGTGGCCTCTCGATCGTTGGTGATTTTGAGAGAGACCTCCCCGTATGGACCCGCCGTGCCGACCAGGTGCAGAAAGATGTCTTTCCGTTCACGACGGCGTTCAGGCACTCGCTCGACAAGATCAAAAGAGAAACCGGACATCGCACCTCACCGTCCTGCAGGAGCGGGCAGTTGATCGAGGCTGGGGAGGAGCTCGGTGATCAGCTCCCAGACGCGCGGCGTCTCGGTGAACACCAACCGGAGCTCGCTGTCCGGCGTCACCGTCCCCGGCATGATCGGCTCCGCGGGACGTTCCCGCAGCCAGTAGCCCAGGGGACCGCAGTCGAGCACGGTGATCCCGCGGATATCGGTACCCCTGCCCTCGCGGTTGTTCCACGCAGCGGTCATCCGCCAGTTGCCGTTGAGCTGAAGCAGCAGGTGGGTCAAGACCATCAGTTCGGGGTCGGCGAGCGCACCCTCGGCGGCGAGCGCCGCGCGCAACCGCTCGACAGTCTCCTCCACGTCGTCGATGTCCGCTTCGGCGAGCGCCACGAAGCCGGCGTCCATGACGCCGACCGTCGTGGTGATGCTCGTGGCCGCCGGTGGCTTGGCGTCCCTGTCGCGCAGACCCACCGCTCGCGCGAGTGACCACACGAGGGTGCTGAGATCGGTGCGGACATACTCGGACTCCGGTTCGCCGGGCCACCCCTCGTACACGTAACAGGCGTCATTGCCGATGACCGCACCGTGGTTCGTGACGCCCTGGGCTCCGGTGATCTCGATCTGGACGAGCACGATCGGTTCGGCCAGGGCATTCGTCAGGTCGGCGAGCTCGGGGACGACGGCGTCACCGTTATTGATCAAGCCGACGGCCCGCAACTCATTCCGAGCAGTCACCAGGCCAGCCGTAACCGCCCTCCCCTCGTAAAGACAGCCCAGGACCCCCAAATGGTCTGGGCTGAACCGGAAGCGGCCACGCGCGCTGTCGAAGGACGGCATCAATCAGTCTCCCTGTGCTAGTCGAACGGATTGAGGGTGCTGAAGACTTTTCCGGCCCCCTCGCCGATCGCCTGGCCTACTTTCTTCGCACCGGCCTCAATATCGTCCCAGTGTTCGACGACCTTCGCGCCGACGTAAACAGCGCCCGTGACGACGGTAGCGCCGACGGTGAAGGGATTGGGGCAGACCATCGCAGCAGTAAGAGAAGCGTTGAAACCTACCTCGGCGATATCCGCGACATAGCCGGCGCCGTTGCGCTTGAACGCGTCGATCGGGTTGCCCTGCGAGACGACGTTCGCCGCGCTGTAGCCGGTGGAGGCGACGCCGCCCACAATGCCCAGCGACCGGAGGGCGCCGGCGGTCTGGGCCACCGCTCCAAGCCGGGTGAGGGCAGTGGGCTCGACCTTCAAGATTGCGGCGGCGGCCTCCATCTTCTTCGGGTCCGCGGTCGCCGACCAGACCTTGAGCAGGTTCGCCTCTCCGGAAACTTGCACCCTCACACCGGCATGTGTTTTGCCGCCCAGCAACTCGGCAAGCCGGTTGTCACCGAAGGCGCGATTGAGAAGGTTGTTCACCCGGGCCCCGGCGAGCGCCCTGCCCGTCCCCACGACCTTTCCCGTGGCCTTCAGCTCGAGGTCATGAGGCAGCATGGCCACGTAGTCACGGTAGAGCTTGCTCTTCATGAACAGCCTGCGGGTGAGGCCGACGAGGCTGTGGCCCGGTGCCATGACAGTCTGCGCAGACAGCGTCACTTTCCTGCCCTCAATGACGCTTTTCAGCCATGGTGTCGCTTTGACCAGGCTGCCTTGCAGTGCGCCGCCCTTGGCCTTGGCCAGCAGTGGGTTGACGGTCGGCGCCAGGACGTGGTTGTGGAACAGCACGCGGCTGAGGGATACGGCCTGGGTGGTGACGATCGGAGCGGTGGCGGTGACCCCTTTGACATCGCCAACGATCTTGAGGATGTTGGCGACCGTCGCCTCGTGCGGTTCGAGGGCCGGGATGGCGTGCGCGACGGCGGCGGCCTTCAACCGCGTCAGGTAGTCGTCCAGCGACTCACCGGGCTTGCGATGGAAATCCGAATTTCCAGTTTTGTTCGCCCAGTCCGCGACCGAGTTGACGGAGATGAGAGTCGCCGGGTCGATCTTGTTGCCATTCGCAACGATTTCCAGCGGCGGAAAACCTGCCCACACGAGCCCGGCGAACGGGTCGCCGGTCTGCAGCCGCCCGATTGCGGCCCGCTGCCTCAGGTCCTTGGCCGTGTCGCTCCCCCAGCCGGGCATTTCCCGAAGCGGTGCGACGATTTGGGATGCCTGTAATGGCCAGGCGCGCTTGAAAACCTCATCCGCTGACCTGTTCAGGTCGTCCATAAGGCCGGCCAAGCGTTCGAGCTCTTCAGGCCTGAAGCTCCGCGTCACGCCTTCCCCCATGCGGCCGGAGCCTACCTGTAACTTATCCTCGAATAAAGCGCTGAGAGGAGAAAACGTGCCACCTCCGCCCGAAGTGCAAGAACTCGAGAACAGGGCCGCCAAACTTCGGGAATTGGCCAATGACGTGGAGAAACTGGTCGACGGAGTGAACGGCATGGCGGCCACCATGGAGTGGTCGGGTCCGCTGACCGACCGGATACGGGGCCAGATCGGCACCTGGAAGACGCGCTGCCGCACCGTGGCGGCCCGGCTTCTCGACGAGGCCGATCGGTTGGATCGCGAGGCCCGTGACCTGGCGATCAAGAACTGACGGGGGACGTGCTGAACAAAAGCGGCGAGTGTTCCGTCGAAACGGAATGTCGGCCGATCGGCAAGGGAGCGTGCGATGCGCAGGGTTATGACGTCAGCGGTGGCGGCAGCCGTGGTGACCGTGACGGCTACGGCACTGGGCGCGGGTCAGGCCGTGGCGTCACAAGCGTCACTGGCGGCACAGGCGGCACAGGCGGCACGCGCGACGGCTGGGGTGGCGAGCGCGGCCCAGGGCACGGCGAAGCTGCCCAAGGGGTTCCTGCTGAACGAGGCCAAGATGAACGGCCCGCGCAGGCCGTGGGAGCACCTGAAGCTCAGCAACAGCCTGAAGAAGCCCCTTGAGGTGAACCCGTGCGGCCGCAGGACCGCCGGCGACGGCCGCAGCGCGAGCCGTACGTTCACCTATCTGGCCGAGACCGTCTACCGCAGCGAGCAGGTCGTGCTCTACCCCTCGGAGCGGGCCGCGAAGGCGGCGATGCGTTCCGTACGCGCCGACCTGGCCAAATGCGGCTCGGGAGGCCGCGGCCACGAACGCTACTCATACCGCTGGAAGAGCACCGGCATCGGCGACGAGGCCCTCCGGATCGGCGGCTTCTTCTTCGAGAACCGATCCCGCTCGGTCGTCGTCCGCCAGGGCAGCGCGATCGCGGTCTACGTCAGGACCGGCCTGGTGACCAAGAGCCTCCCTGTCTCCCGGTTCCGCCCGCTGATCAAGGACGCCCGCACGATGGCCGCCAAGCTCTGCCGCCTCCCCGGCGTCTGCGGGTAGGCCCGGTGGCGGTGCACCCACCGGCTTCCCGCGTGGACGAGTGTGATCAGGCTGTTCTGCGGGTCTCCGGGCCGCTGTCGCCGCCGACGACAGCGCCGGGGAGGAGGCGGGGAACGGGAGCCGGTCGGCGGCGGCGGAGCAGGCCGCCCGCCCAGCGGAGTCCCGGAGGTGTGAGGAACGCCTCCGCCCGGAGCGCGGCGACGCCGATGCGCGGCAGGTCGCGGGCGGCGGGATAGAGCAGGAAACGCGGCTCCCACGCGGGCCGGAACTTGGCGTTGAAGCGATACAGCGACTCGATCTGGAACCAGCGGGACAGGAAGACGAGGACGCCGCGCCAGGCACGCAGCACCGGCCCCGCCCCCAGCCGCTCCCCCCGGGCCAGCGCGGAGCGGAACATCGCGAAGTTCAGCGACACCCTGGTCACGCCGAAGTCCGGCGCGGCCTGCAGGGCCCGCACGATCAGCAGCTCGTTGAGCCCGGGGTCGGCCTCGCGGTCGCGCCGCATGAGGTCGAGGGAGATGCCGTCGGCGCCCCACGGCACGAAGTGCAGGACGGCCTGGACGTCCCCGCCCGGCGTCTCCTCGCCCTCGGGCGTGGCCCGGTGGGCGGTGACCACCAGGCAGCCGGCGTCGGCGGGGTCGCCGAACCGGCCGAGCGCCATCGAGAAGCCCCGCTCGGTCTCGGTGCCACGCCACCGGTCGGCCAGGCCGGCGATGTGCTCGCGCTCCGCCTCGCTCAGGTCTCCCGTCCGCCGCACCCGGCAGGTGTAGCCGAGACGTTCCACCCGCCTGACCATCTGCCGTACGTTGCGCAGGGCCCGGCCTTCCAGGGTGAAGCCGGCCACGTCCACGATCGCCTCGTCGCCGATCTCCAGTGCGTCGAGACCGCCTTCCCTGGCCCACACCTCGCCGCCGGTCTCGCCGCAGCCGATGACGGCCGGGACCCACGCGTGCCGGCCGGCCTCCTCCAGGAACCGCCTGATCGCCCCGGGCCACGCCTCCGGGTCGCCGATCGGGTCGCCGCCGGCCAGCATCACCCCGGCGACGACGCGGTAGGCCACGGCGGCCTTGCCGCTGGGCGAGAAGATCACGCTCTTATCCCGGCGGAGCGCGAAGTATCCGAGCGAGTCCTGCCGGCCATAGCGGTCGAGCAGGGCCCGCAGCCGCCGCTCGTCGTCCTCGTCCAGCGCGGCGACCGGCCGTTCCGGCCGGAGGGCGAGGTAGATCGTGGTGACGGCGGTGAGCGCGCCGAGACCGGCGAGCGAGAAGTAGACCAGGTCGCCGGTGCGCTCCGACGTGAACACGACCGGCCCCTCCAGGCCGGCCAGGCCGAGCACGACGTGCCGCATCTGGTCGCCGAAGCCGGGGTGGCCCGCGACCGCATGGTGGTGCGCGGCGACGAGGATCCACCCGATCACGACGTCGAACGCGCCGAGCACCAGCAGGTGCCCCAGCGCGCGCCAGCGCGAACGCGGGTCGGAGAGGGCGTAGAACTCCCCTTTGCCGACCAGCAGCACCACCCACAGGAGCAGCGACACCGACGCGGCGACCGGATGCCGGTGCAGCCCTTCGAGCACGGCGTCCACCGGGAGCAGCACCACGACGGCCCGCCAGGCCCGCGCCTTACGCCGTCTGAGGGCGTGGGCGAGCATGATCAGCAGGATTCCGACCAGGAGCGACGCCGCCTCGGCGAGCGTCGTGACGCTGCCGGGCAGGACGCTCGCGATCTCGCCGATCCGGCTCGCGCGCAGGCCCGGCACCAGGCCCCTGACGATGTCCAGGATGCCGATCAGCAGCGCGGCCCAGGCCGCCAGCCCCGGGACCCGAGACCGCAGCTTATGCCTGCTCCGCGTCCGACTGCTCACACACAGTGACGATAAGTCATGATTTGTCGGGTCAGCGGCCGCAAGCCCGATTCTTGGATCGGGCTTGACGCGGACCGGCCCCGTGATCAGCCTGGCGGATCAGGCGCGCTCGGCGGCCTCGACGACGTTGGCCAGCAGCATGGCCCGGGTCATCGGCCCCACCCCGCCGGGGTTGGGGGCGACGAAGCCCGCGACCTCACGCACGTCGGGAGCCACGTCACCGGTGAGCTTGCCGTCGACCCGGGAGACGCCCACGTCGAGCACGGCCGCGCCGGGCCTGACCATGTCGGCGGTGATGAGGTGGGGCACTCCGGCCGCGGCGACCACGATGTCCGCCCGGCGCACGTGGGACGCCAGGTCCTGGGTGCCGGTGTGGCACAACGTGACGGTGGCGTTCTCCGTACGGCGGGTGAGCAGCAGGCCCAGCGGACGGCCCACGGTGATGCCCCGGCCGACCACGACGACCTCGGCGCCCTTGAGCGGCACGCCGTACTCCTGGAGGAGGACCACGATGCCGCGCGGGGTGCAGGGCAGCGGGGCGTCGACCATGTGGACGAGCCTGCCCAGGTTGACCGGGTGGAGGCCGTCGGCGTCCTTGGCCGGGTCCATGCGCTCGATGAGCGCCTGGGTGTCCAGGTGGCGCGGCAGCGGCAGCTGGATGATGTAGCCCGTGCAGGCCGGGTCGGCGTTCAGCTCGTCGACCGCCGCCTCCACGTCCGCCTGGGTGGCGCTTTCCGGCAGGTCCTTGCGGATGGAGGTGATGCCGACCTCGGCGCAGTCGCGGTGCTTGCCCGCGACGTAGATCTGGCTGCCCGGATCGTCTCCGACGAGGATCGTGCCCAGGCCGGGGGTGACACCCCGGTTCGCCAGGGCCTTCACCCGTTCCGCCAGTTCACCCTTGATCTTGGCGGCGGTCGCCTTGCCGTCCAGAAGCCGCGCGGTCATGGCACTTCCCGTCCTTCCAGGTGCGTTACCGTCCCCCCTCGCGCCGCTCGATGATCCGGCGGGTGAAGGGGATGAACTCCACGATCCGCCAGCCGAAGTAGGCGGCCAGCGCGGCGACGGGCAGCAGCGCGATCGGGCTGTTCCACACGCCGCTCATCGTCGCGAAGGAGCTCATGATCGTATCAAGGGGCATGGAGAGACTCCGTGGGGAGGATGGGGTGGGCGTTTCAGGCTAACCGCCCCAAAGGGGTGATCGTGCCGTTTTCACCCCATCCATCCCAACAGTCGCCTATCCATGCCGATAGGTCGGCCTTCTCGTTCAGTGGAAGAAGTGCCGCGTCCCGGTGAAGTAGAGCGTGATGCCCGCCTCCTTGGCCGCCTCGATGACCAGCTCGTCGCGGATCGAGCCGCCCGGCTCGACGATCGCCTTCACCCCGGCCTCCGTCAGCACCTGCAGGCCGTCGGGGAAGGGGAAGTACGCGTCGGAGGCGCCGACCGACCCGGCCGCGCGCTCGCCGGCCCGGGAGACCGCCAGCCGGGCCGAGTCGACCCGGTTGACCTGGCCCATGCCGACGCCGACGGTCGCACCGCCGGACGCGAGCAGGATCGCGTTGGACTTCACCGAACGGCAGGCCCGCCACGCGAAGGCCAGATCGGCCAGCACCTCGGGCGAGGCCGGCTCTCCGGTCTTCAGCTCCCACGTGGACGGGTCGTCGCCGGGCGCGTCCACCCGGTCGACCGTCTGCACGAGCAGGCCGCCGTCGATGCGGCGGAACTCCGCGGCGTTCGACGGGCCCTCGGGGCAGGCGAGCAGGCGGATGTTCTTCTTCTCCCTGAGCACGTCGAGCGCGTCCGCCGCGAACGACGGCGCGACCACCACCTCGGTGAAGATCGGCGCGATCTGCTCGGCCAGCTCGCGGGTCACCTGGCGGTTGACCGCGATGACCCCGCCGTACGCGGAGACCGGGTCGCACTCGTGCGCCTTGCGGTGCGCCTCGACGACGTCGGCGCCCACGGCGATGCCGCAGGGGTTGGCGTGCTTGATGATGGCCACGCACGGCTCGGCGAAGTCCCAGGCGGCCCGCCAGGCGGCGTCGGCGTCCACGTAGTTGTTGTAGGACATCTCCTTGCCGTGGAGCTGCTCGGCGTTGGCCAGGCCGCCCTTCTCGCCGGTGTAGAGGGCCGCTGCCTGGTGCGGGTTCTCGCCGTACCGCAGGGCGGTCTTGCGCTTCCACGCCGCGCCCATGAAGGACGGCCAGTCGCCCTCGGGGGCGTACACGTTGGCGAACCAGGACGCGACCGCGACGTCGTAGGCGGCGGTGTGCGCGTACGCCGTGGCGGCCAGCCTCCTGCGCTCGGTCAGCGTGAAGCCGCCCTCGGCGACCGCGGCGAGCACCTGCCCGTACGCCGCGGGGTCGACGACCACGGCCACAGTGCCGTGGTTCTTGGCGGCGGCGCGGATCATCGCGGGCCCGCCGATGTCGATCTGCTCGACGCACTCGGCGTCGGAGGCGCCGGAGGCGACCGTGGCGGCGAACGGATAGAGGTTCACCACCGCGAGCTGGAACGGCTCGATCTCCAGCTCCTCCAGCTGCTTGACGTGGGAGGGGTTGGCGCCGTCGGCGAGCAGCCCGGCGTGCACCCGCGGGTGGAGGGTCTTGACCCGTCCGTCCAGGCACTCGGGGAATCCGGTGAGCGACTCCACCTTGGTGACCGGCACGCCGTAGGAGGCGATCGCGGCGGCGGTGCCGCCGGTCGACACGATCTCCACGCCCGCGGCCTCAAGCCCCCGCGCCAGGTCTTCCAGACCCGTCTTGTCGTAAACGGTGATCAGCGCACGGCGGATGGCGATGCGGGTCACTTCGTGATCCTTCCTGGTGTCGGGCCGTCTGCGGCCTGTCCTGCGACTCGTCCCGTCCCCAGGCGCACGGTCCGCCCGGTCAGGGTCCAGCCTTCGCGGGCCATGCGGCCCACGGTCTCGACGAGAAGGCGCCGCTCGACGGTCTTGATGCGCTCGTGCAGCGACTCCTCGTCGTCCCCCTCCCGCACGGGCACCGCCTCCTGGGCGATCACCGGGCCCGTGTCCACGCCCGCGTCCACGAGGTGGACCGTGCACCCGGTGACGCGGACGCCGTACGCGAGGGCGTCGCGCACGGCGTGCGCACCGGGAAAGGCGGGCAGCAGCGCCGGATGGGTGTTGACGACCGGAAACGCGCCCAGCACACGAGGGCCGAGGATCTTCATGAAACCGGCGGAGACCACCAGGTCGGGCTTGTGCTCGGCGATGCGCCCGGCCAGACTCTCGTCCCACTCCTCCCGGGCCGGATGGTCGCCCACCCTGTCGACGAACGTGGGGACGCCGGCGCGCTCGGCCCGGGCCAGCCCCTCGATACCGGTTCGGTCGGCCCCGACGGCGACCACGGCCGCGCCGAACCCGTCGTCGGCCGCCGCGTCCAGCAGCGCTTGCAGGTTGGTCCCCGAACCCGAGACGAGGACGACAAGCCGGACGGACAGAGCGGAACTCCTTCGTGAGGTGCCTTCGTTTTGCAGGTGGTTGCCGGGAGATGGTTCCTTAGAGAGTGGTCGAGCGTGGAGGGCCGTCCCTCGACGCAGCTAAAGCGTATCGGGCGCCGGCCATCACGACTTACGACGGGTTATGCGGAACGCGAGGCGAGGAGACCGTGACAACACCCCTGCAGACGCCGACCCCTGCGACCGGAGGTCGCCGGGCGCTCGCGCTCGCCATCATGGCCCTGGTCTTCACGCTGATGCTGCCGGCCGCCGGGCTGGCGCTGTCGATATTCGCGATCGTCATCGCGATCCGTGACCTCCGCCTGCTCAGCCGCGAACGACGCGGGATCGGACTGGCGACCGGGGCCGTCGTGCTCTCGTCGCTCGCGTTCGTCCTGGGGATCGTGACCACGGGATTCCAGCTCTACTTCTCCGACGAGCTCAACGCCTACAACGAGTGCCGCAAGGGCGCGGGCACGGTGGCGGCCCAGCAGGACTGCTCCGAGCAGCTGATGCGGTCGTTCGAACGGAAGATGGGCGTGGCCTGGCCATCCGGAGTCCCGGCCCCCGCCTGACGGCACGACCACGGGCGAGCCGTGCGCGTCGTGGTCCCGGCTTCCGCCTGACGGCACCACAGCGGGCGAGCCGTACGCGGCGTCGCGTACGGCTCGCCGGTCTTGCCCTTGACGCGCGGGTCAGGGGTTAGCGTCGCGGGGCTCGTGCGGCCCTGGCCGTGCGAGCGGTCCCTTTCCCGACACCGTGGGAGTTCCCATGCCCCCGACTCTGCCCCGCGCCCTGCCCGGCACCCTGCCCGGCACCCTGCCCGGCACCGCGCCCCTGCCCGGCACCGCGCGGGAGATCCGGCTCGCCGACGTTCCGTCCGGTCTTCCCGGCCCCGAGCATCTGACCGTCGCCGAGGTCCCCCTGCCCGTGCCGGGGACCGGTGAGGTGCTGGTGCGCAACCGGTGGTTCCAGGTCTTCCCCTCGCTGCGCACACTCATCGCCGGAGGCGTGCCCGGCACGCCCTTCCCCGCCCTCCGCCCCGGAGACACGCTGTTCGGCCCGGCCGTCGGCGAGGTCGTCGCGGCCCCGCCGGACGGGGATCTACGGCCGGGCGACCTGATCCCGCATTTCCAGGGCTGGCGTGAGTACGCCGCGGTTCCCGCCGCCCCGCCGCTGGGCGACGCCCTGCCCGACCCGGCCGCGCACCTCGCGTCCGGCGCGACCGCGTACGCCGCCCTGACCCGGATCGCCCGCCTGCGCGCAGGCGAGACGGTGCTCGTCACCGGGGGTGCCGGAGGCGTCGGGTCGCTCGCCGGCCAGATCGCCCGGCTGCTGGGCGCGGGGCGCGTGATCGGCACCACCGGATCCCCGGCCAAGGCCGGGCGCATGACCGCCGAGCTCGGCTACGACGCGGTGGTGCTCCGCGACGGCGGCCCGATCGGCGGGCGGCTGGCCGAGGCCGCGCCCGACGGCGTCGACGTGGTCGTCGACACCGTCGGCGGCGAGCAGCTTCAGGCCGCGGTGGCCGCGGCGCGGCCGGGCGCCCGCCTCGTCGTGGTCGGCACCCTGGCCACCCAGCTCTCGCCCGCGTCCGGCGGCACGACGGCCCCGGTGGAGCTGGACGCCTTCCAGCTCATCGCCAGGAACATCACCGTCCGCGGCCTCACCGGCGTCGACGGCGAGGTCCACGCGGAGTGGACGGAGCGCTTCGGCGCCTGGCTGCGCGCGGGCGCCGTCACCTTCCCGCACACGCGGATCTCGGGCATCGAACGCGCGCCGCTGGCGTTGCGCGAGTTGTTCGAAGGACGGCACGTGGGGACGGTCGTCATCGAGATGTGACAACAGCCGGGAGGTCTCATGCGGATCGGCGACGCCGCGGCGGCGGCCGGGACCACGCCACGCGCCCTACGCCTGTACGAGCAGCGCGGCCTGCTCCTGCCGCCCCCGCGGACCTCGTCGGGCCAGCGGGAGTACGGCCCGAGGGACATCGCCCGCATCCGGCTCGTGCGGCAGCTGCTCGCTCTCGGCCTGACCATCGAGGACGTCGCCCGCTGCGCCGACCGCCTGCACCTGCTGGAGGGCGACACGCTCCCGCCGTACGGCAGCCCCGGCTGCTCCGGCACCGGCGACGGCAACGGCAACGGGAGCGGCGGCAGCAGCGGGGTCGTGCAACGCCGGATCGCCGCGCTGGACGCCGAGATCGCCCGCCTGACGGACCTGCGGAACCGGCTCGCCTCGGCCATCGCCGAGCCGGAGCGCACGGATCGGGCAGAGCGGGCGGATCAGACAGATCGGGCGGATCAGTCGCGGTCCCAGGCGTAGGGATCGACGTAGATGACGTGACCCCCGCGATCGTCGGTCTCGTCCACGATGTCCTTGCGCGGCGCAGGCGGGGGGCTCGGGTCGCGGCGCTTCGCGGCCGGCCTGCGCGGCTTCTCGGGGACCTCGGAGGCGGCCCCGGCCCGCCGCGCGTCCATGGCGTCGAAGGTCTCCGCCGCCGCCGCGGCGTGCTCGTCGGTCCAGTCGTCCCTGATGACCGGGATCGGCTGGGTGTCCGCCTCGGTGGCGTCCAGCCAGTGGCCCGGCAGGTGGGCGCCGCGCGCGGGCCGCACCCGCCCGGCCGCCTTGGCGATCACGGCGCCGGCCTTCCGCACCGGCTCGGGCGGCGTGGCGGGCCGCCGGGAGATCAGCCACCAGTTGGCGATGCCGGCCGAGATGCCGGCGGCCACGCCGACCTCCAGCGTGACCGACAGCGCCACCTCCCAGGGTGACGGCCCCACCGCGGCCAGGCCCGCCCCGCCGAGCGGGCCGCCCGACAGCGCGGCGAGCGTTCCCGCGACGAGCCCGGAGGTGATCCCGCAGACGAACCCCCACAGCGGCGCGGCCTCGATCGAGGGGGTCGGCGCGACGCGGGCCGTCACCACGCCGGCGACCGCCCCGGCCGCGAACGGCACCGCGATCACGCCCATGACCCAGGTGGGCGCGGCGCCGGACGACGGCAGGGCGCCCAGCAGCGGCAGCATGGGCACCGCGCTCAGCTTGACCCCGGTGGGCGCGACCAGCGTCCCGGCGCCCACCGCGAACCCGGGCCCGGAGATGTAGGCCATGCCCCAGATGACGGCGTTGAAGAAGTAGAGGACCTCCAGGAGCAGGAGCAGCAGGCCGCCGACCACTCCGGGGCTGAGCACCTCCGACATCTGCTGGATCCGGGCGAAGTTGACCACCACGGCCGCGAGCACCAGCACGGCCCCGGCCACGAGCATCAGCGCGGTCGCGACGGCCGTGCCGGCCACGAGCGAGCGCGGCCGCTCGGGCAGCAGGCGCAGCATCGACCGCCACGGCCCGATCGTGCGGGCGGTGGCCACCGAGCCGGTGACGAAGGCCAGGAGCAGGTGGCTGACCAGCGCCTCTCCGAGGAACGGCTCCATGATCTCGTTGCCGGAGACGAGGGCGATCACCCCGGCGAGCAGCGCGTACGGCGCGGCCAGCGAGATGCCGGCCTGGGCGATGAGCGCGAGCTGGGCGCGACGCCGGGCGTTCTCGAGGTCGCGCGGCGTGCCCTTGGGCAGCCGGGCGGGCATCCGCACCCGCAGGTCGGCGTCGCGCGCCATCCACAGGCCGGCCCGATAGAGCAGCACCCCCGGCAGGATCATCAGGCCGATGGGCAGCAGGCCCACCCGGCCGCCGGGGATCGCGAAACCGGCGTGGTGGGCGGCGAGCCAGAGCTGGCAGGCCGTACGGAAGACGCCGGGCAGGCCCTCGCCGAACGGCCCGCGGGGCGCGGCCATCCAGCCGATGAGGGTGAGCGTGGTGAGCACGGCCAGGCCGACGCCGAGCGTCCCGACCGCGGCCAGCATGCCCGAGACGGGGAGCGGCCGGCGGGTCTCCTCGTCGTCCCCGGCCCCCATGCGGCCGAGCACGGCGCGGGGAGCGGTCCTGAATTGATCGAGAAGACCCGTCACGTTACCGCATCATCCCAGCCCGGCGGCCTTGCTCCACGTCGCCACGCCGGGGAGTACGCAATCCCGGACGCATCGGCACGCGCTCCGGCCGCGCCCCCCGGAAACGACCGCGACCTTGCGCTCACACCACCGCGGCGGTGGGAGCGCAAGGTCGCGGACGACAGCCGGATGTACGCGATCAGCGGCTGGACATGATCTCGCGCATGAGGCGGGCGGTCTCACTCGGCGTACGGCCGACGCGGACGCCGACCTTCTCCAGGGCCTCCTTCTTGGCCTGGGCGGTGCCGGCGGAGCCGGACACGATCGCGCCCGCGTGGCCCATGGTCTTGCCCTCGGGCGCGGTGAACCCGGCGACGTAGGCGACGACCGGCTTGGTCACGTGCTCGTTGATGTAGGCAGCCGCGCGCTCCTCGGCGTCGCCGCCGATCTCGCCGATCATCACGATCGCGTCGGTCTCCGGGTCGTCCTGGAACGCCTGGAGGGCGTCGATGTGCGTCGTGCCGATGACCGGGTCGCCGCCGATGCCGACACAGGTGGAGAAGCCGATGTCGCGCAGCTCGTACATGAGCTGGTAGGTCAGCGTGCCCGACTTCGAGACCAGGCCGACGCGGCCCTTGGTGGTGATGTCGGCCGGGATGATGCCGGCGTTCGACGCGCCGGGCGAGGCGATGCCGGGGCAGTTCGGGCCGATGATGCGGGTCTTGTTGCCCTTGGAGACGGCGTACGCCCAGAACTCGGTGGTGTCGTGGACCGGCACGCCCTCGGTGATGACCACGCACAGCGGGATCTCGGCGTCGATGGCCTCGCGGACCGCGGCCTTGGTGTGGGCCGGGGGCACGAAGACGACCGACACGTCGGCGCCCGTCTGCTCCATGGCCTCCTTGACCGTGCCGAAGACCGGCAGGCCCTCGTGCGTGACGCCGGCCTTGCGGGCGTTCACGCCGCCCACGACCTTGACGCCGGCGGCGAGCATGCGGCGGGTGTGCTTGGTGCCCTCACCACCGGTCATGCCCTGAACGATGATCTTGCTGTTCTCGGTGAGCCAGATAGCCATTACGCACCTACCGCAGCGAGCTCGGCGGCGCGCTTGGCCGCTTCGTCCATCGTGTCGACCAGCTCGACCCGCGGAAGCGCGGCGTCGGCCAGGATCTGCCGCCCCAGGGCGGCGTTGTTGCCGTCCAGGCGGACGACCAGCGGGTGGGTCACTTCCTCGCCCCGGCTCTGCAGGAGCTGGAAGGCCGAGACGATGCCGTTGGCGACGGCGTCGCAGGCGGTGATGCCGCCGAAGACGTTCACGAAGACCGACTTCACCGACGGGTCGGACAGGATGATCTCCAGGCCGTTCGCCATGACCTCGGCCGAGGCGCCGCCGCCGATGTCGAGGAAGTTGGCCGGCTTGGGCTGGCCGGGGAACTCCTCACCCGCGTACGCCACGACGTCGAGCGTGGACATGACCAGGCCCGCGCCGTTGCCGATGATGCCGACGTTGCCGTCGAGCTTGACGTAGTTGAGGTGCTTCTCCTTGGCCCGGGCCTCCAGCGGGTCCTCCGCGGCCTTGTCGACGTACGCCGCGTGCTCCGGCTGGCGGAAGTTCGCGTTGTCGTCGAGGGTGACCTTGCCGTCGAGCGCCTTCACCTGGCCGTCGGCCGACAGGATCATCGGGTTGACCTCGACGAGCGTGGCGTCCTCGTCGACGAAGACCGCCCAGAGCTTCTCGATCAGCTCGGCGGCGCCGTCCAGCGCCTGCTGCGGCAGGCCGCCCGCCACCGCGATCTCGCGGGCCCTGGCGCGGTCGACGCCCGTCAGCGGGCTGACCGGCACCTTCGCCACCTTCTCCGGCGCGGTGTGCGCGACCTCCTCGATGTCCATGCCGCCCGAGGCGGAGCAGATGGCGAGGAAGGTGCGGTTGGCGCGGTCGAGCAGGAAGGAGAAGTAGTACTCCTCCGCGATCTGGCTGGCCTCCTCGATCAGAACCTTGTGGACCGTGTGGCCCTTGATGTCCATGCCGAGGATCTGCGTCGCCTTCGCGTGGGCGTCGGCGGCGTCGTCGGCCACCTTCACGCCGCCGGCCTTGCCGCGCCCACCGGTCTTGACCTGGGCCTTGACGACAACGCGTCCGGTGAGCTGCTCGGCAGCCGCCCGCGCCTCCTCCGGCGTGTGCGCGACGATTCCGCGCGGCACCGGGATGCCGTACTCCGCGAAGAGCTCCTTCGCCTGATGTTCGAACAGGTCCACGAGGGTCCGTCCCTTTTGATGTCCGAGGCCGGGCGCCGTCGTCCCGCCCGGCGTTTCCGCGCATGAAGCCTAGTCCCCGTACGAGCGTGGCCGCGTCGTCGGGTCCCGCCGGAGCCTTGCCAACAACTCTGGAGTACGGCAAGGTTGGGCAAAATGCCTAAACGGTGGCTGGAACCGCCGAACGGACCCATTCCACGATCTCCTGCGTGGTGGAGCCGGGCGTGAAAATCCGGGCGACTCCCATCTTCGTGAGTTCGGGGATGTCCGCCTCGGGAATGATGCCGCCGCCGAACACCACGATGTCCTCGGCGCCCTCTTCCCGCAGGACCTCGAAGAGCCGGGCGAACAGCGTCATGTGGGCGCCGGACAGGATCGACAGCCCGATCGCCGCCGCGTCCTCCTGGATCGCCGTACGGACGATCTGCTCCGGCGTCTGGTGCAGCCCCGTGTAGATGACTTCCATGCCCGCGTCGCGCAGCGCCCGCGCCACCACCTTGACGCCGCGATCGTGCCCGTCGAGCCCCGGCTTCGCGATGACGACCCGAATCCTGCCTGCCATGAAGACCTCCCGCAGATGGTGCTCGCTGCCCGAAGCGTAACCGCCACCCGAGGCATGACCCCGGAACGCCCCCACAGGTCGGCTATCCACATGATCCATGCGCGCGTTCGGCGGGAACCCGCCCACCTTTTCCCGGTGGAAAGGCAACCAGCCGCGTATCTCATCACAAATTGAAAAACTCACAGGAAATGTTGATTTTCGTGACACTCTCGTGATCACGAGCCGCAATGATTTCCCAGCTGCCCTCCTGATCTTGAGGGCACCTACGGGAGGAATCACTTTGAAGCGAGCATTCATGGCGCTGGCGTGCGCCGCGACGGCCGCGCTCGTGGCGCCCGCCGTCGCCGCCCCCGCGCAGGCTCAGACCTCTACCCAGGCGCAGGCCCCCGCCGCCGACCCTGTGGCGGCACTACGCAAGCAGTTCGTCTCCGGCCACGGCGTACGGTTCGTCTCCACGGGCAAGCTGAGCCTCGCAGGCGTCACCGCCATCAAATACACCTCGAACGGCAGCTACGCCTTCGGCCGGTCCGGCGTCGTCGCCTCGGACAGCACGCAGAAGTCCAAATACAGCGAGCTGCTGAAGGACGAGGACGAGGACCTGAAGGACGCGGAGAAGCCTCTCCGCATGATCGTCATCGGCTCGACCGGCTACTTCTCCGGCGGGGTCTACACGAGCCTGCTCCCCGAGGGCAAGACCTGGCTGCGGCTCCCCGGTCTGCGGCCGAACTCCTCGGCGAGCCCGCTGAACCCCCTCGACTGGCACAACCTCAAGGCGGTCCTCGCGACCACCAAGGCCAAGGGTCCCGGCGGCAGGGTCAACGGCGCGAAGACCACGCTCTATCGCGGCACCATCACACTGGGCCAGCTCATGAAGACCAACCCGGGCGTCAAGGACAGCCTCGCCGCCATCGGGTCCAACCCCGCCAAGAACGTGGTGTCCTGGAAGCTGTGGATCGGCTCCGACCAGCTCGTCCGCCGCGCCTCGGCCAGCGTCGACCTGAAGATGAAGTCCGAAGGCGAGTCTTTCACCTTCAACCTGTCCACCGACAGCACGTACGCCGGCTGGGGCAGGAAGGTCACGGTCAAGGCGCCGCCGAAGAGCAAGGTCGCCAAGCTGTCCGACCTCGACGGTGACGTGCCGGAGACGTCGGGCACCGTAATCCTGCCCAACTGAACGACGGGCGGCTGATCAGGCACTGAACCGCGCGGCCGAGCCCCCCGCACGGCGCTCAACAGAGGCGGCCGGTCTCCGGGTGATCGTCACCCGGGGCCGGCCGCTTCATTCGTTCCGGCCGGGCGCACACCGCTTCGGCCGCCCGCGCGTGGCCCGAGCGCGGCCTGGGCCACACGTGCTTGGCGGGCGGCGACGCACCCGGGATCGGGTGCGGTTTCAGGCGCGCCGAAATTGTCATCGTTCCAAGTCAGGCGACTTCGGCGAAGATCGTGCACACCGATTGATCGTGTCCCAATCTGGGCTGATGACCATGCAGTCCCAACGCCCGTCCCCGAGAACCGGGGCTCGTAGGAGATTCCTGCCGTCGCTGGCGATGGTCGCCGCACTTGGGGCGACCGTGCTCGCGACCGCACCCGCGTCCGCGACCGGCACCGCGCTCACCGGCTCGGCCACGGCGACGGCCGCCACCACCACCGCCATGGCCGGGGCCGTCTCCACCGGCGAGGTGAGCGTCGCCGCCACCGACGACGTCTTCGTCAGCGAGGCCGAGCCCACCAAGAACTTCGGCACCGAGGTCTGGATGAGCGTGTGCGGCAGCGCCTGCGGCAGCTCGGCCACCGGAGAGCGCGTCGCCCTCCTCCGGTTCACCGTCAGCGGGCTCCCGGCGGGCGCCACGATCGTCACGGCGAGCCTCGGGGTGACCTCGGCGCGGACGACGGACACCACCATCTCGGTGCGCCCGGTGACAGGCGCCTGGACGGAGACCGGCACCACCTGGAACAACCGGCCGGCCATGGGCGCAATCATCGGCTCGCACACCGGGTTCGCCGCGGGCGGGACCGCCACGCTGGACGTCTCCTCGGTGGTCAAGGGCAACGGCACCTACGCCTTCGCGCTGACCGGCACCTCGGCGACCACGACGGTCCTGCACTCCTCACGGGCGGGCACGGCCGTGGCGCCCACCTTGACGGTCGGCTACACCGAGGGCACGGCGGGGCCGCTGCCGTTCACCATCCCCACGACGTCTCAGCTCCGGGCGTCGGGCAAGAAGGTGTTCGCCCACTACTTCACGCCCTATCCGGTCTCCCTCGACAACAAGGCCCCGGCCGAGGACTACTACACGAGGAACTACCTGAATCCGGACGGCGAAAGCGGCAAGCACTCCGCGTACGGCGGGCTGCTGCGCGACCGGCCCCTCGGGCGCGACCCGCTCACCGGCGACTGGGCGCTGGCCGACTTCGCGACAGAGGTGAGGCAGGCCATCGCGGCCGGGCTGGACGGGTTCACCGTCGACATCCTGTCGCTGACGGGCACCCACTGGACCCGGATCCAGAAGCTCATCCAGGCCGCCGAGTCCGTCGACCCCGGCTTCAAAATCGTGCTCATGCCCGACATGAACGGCCTCGCCTCGGCCGACAGCGCGGCACTGGCGGACGCCGTGGCGACGCTGGCGGCCTCGACGTCGGTCTACCGGCTCGGCGACAACCGGCTGGTCGTCGCGCCCTTCAAGGCGGAGGGGCGTACGGCCGCCTGGTGGGCGGACTGGATGACGACCATGGAGACCCGGCACGGCATCAAGGTGGCTCTCGTCCCCTGCTTCCTCGACTTCAACAAGTATCGCGACGCCTTCAGCTCGATCAGCTACGGCTTCGCCAACTGGGGCGGGCGCAGCCCTGCGGCCAACAGCGCTTTGACGACCAACATCGACCGCGCGCACGGCATGGGCAAGATCTGGATGCAGCCGGTGTCCGTCCAGGACGAGCGGCCCAACCAGGGCATCTACGACGAGGCCGCCAACACCGAGAACCTCCGGGCCACCTGGCAGGGCGCGATCGACGGCAAGGCCGACTGGGTGCAGCTCGTCACCTGGAACGACTATTCGGAGAACACCCAGTTCGCCCCGTCGAGGAACGCCGGATGGACCTACCTCGACATCAGCGCCTACTACCTGACCTGCTACAAGCTCGGCTGCCCCGCGGTCACGAAGGACGTGGCGTACCTGACGCACCGGGTGCACCCGGTCGCGGCCATCCCCTCCTATGGCGAGACGAAGCTCATGAAGCTCCGCTCGGGCAGCACGCAGGCGCGGGACACGGTCGAGGTGCTGACCATGCTGACCGGGGCCGCCAAGGTCACCGTGGACGTCGGCGGCACCCGGCAGACCTACGACGCGCCCGCCGGGGTCTACGCCAAGACGGTCCCGCTGAAGGCGGGCACCGCCTCGGCCTCGGTCTCCCGGGCCTCCACGGTCGTGGCCACGGCGACGTCTCCCTTCACCATCACCACGACGCCGTACGTGCAGGACCTGCACTACCGCGCGGCATCGAGCGGCCGCCCCTGACAACGGGCGTCAGCCACCCGGAGCCCCTGACACGGAGTCACAGGTAGGCCCGCGCCCCACGGCCGGTCCGCGCGACCCCGCCGTGGGGCGAGGGCTCCGGGCTCCGAGCTCCGGGCTCCGGGCTCCGGTCAGAGCTTGTCGATCGGGGCGTAGGCGAGCAGCAGGGTCTTCTCGCCCTCGCTGCCGAAGTCGATCTTCACTCGCGTCTTCTCGGCCTGCCCGTCCACCGCCACCACGGTGCCGAGCCCGAACGTGTCGTGGGTGACCCGGTCGCCGGGCGACAGGTTCGGGATCTGCCGGCCACCGGTCTTCGGGGCGGGAGCCGTACGGGCGGCCGGGCGCGAGGTCGCGGCGGACCAGGCGGTCTTGCCCGGGTCGCCGCGCCACTCGATCAGGTCGCCCGGCACCTCGGACAGGAAGCGCGAGGCGGGGTTGAACGACGGCGCGCCCCACGCCGAGCGGACCGCCGCCCTGGACAGGTAGAGCCGCTGCTTCGCCCGGGTGATGCCGACGTACGCCAGCCTGCGCTCCTCCTCCAGCTCCTTCGGGTCGCTCAGCGAGCGCATGTGCGGGAAGACGCCGTCTTCCATGCCGGTGAGGAACACCACGGGGAACTCCAGGCCCTTCGCGGTGTGCAGGGTCATCAGCGTGACCACCCCGCCGTGGTCGTCGGGGGCGCGCTCCCCCGGCGGGACGACCCCTCCGGGCCCTCCGGGGATCTGGTCGGCGTCGGCGACCAGCGAGACCTGCTCCAGGAAGTCGACGAGCGTGCCATCCGGATTGGCCTCCTCGAACTCGGCGGCCACCGCGATCAGCTCGTTGAGGTTCTCCAGCCGGCTCTCGTCCTGCGGGTCGCCCGAGGTCTCCAGCTCCGTCCGGTAGCCGGTGGCGCGCAGCACCTCCTCCGCCAGGTCCGACAGCGGAAGCTCCTTGGCGCGCAGCTCGTCGAGCATCGCGACGAACTCGCGGATCGCGTTCAGCGAGCGAGTAGCCACCCCCGGCGCCTCGTCGGCCCGGCGGAGCGCCTCCCAGAAGCCGATGCGCTCCCGGTTGGCGAATGCCTCGATCATCGCCTCGGCACGGTCGCCGATGCCGCGCTTGGGCACGTTGAGGATGCGCCGCAGCGACACCATGTCGTCGGGGTTGGCCAGGACCCGCAGGTAGGCGAGCAGGTCCTTGACCTCCTTGCGCTCGTAGAACCGCACCCCGCCCACGACCTTGTACGGCAGGCCCGTGCGGATGAAGATCTCCTCGAACACCCGGGAGGCGGCGTTCGTGCGATAGAAGATCGCCACGTCGCCCGGGGAGACGCCGTGGTCGTCGCAGAGCCGGTCGACCTCCTGCGCGACGAACATGGCCTCGTCGTGCTCGTTGTCGGCCGCATAACCGATGATCTTAGGACCGGCTCCCTGGTCGGACCACAGGTTCTTCGGCTTGCGGCCCTCATTGCGGGAGATGACCGCGTTGGCGGCGTTCAGGATCGTCTGCGTGGAGCGGTAGTTCTGCTCCAGCAGGATCGTCCGCGCGTCCGGATAGTCGCGCTCGAACTCCAGGATGTTGCGGATCGTCGCGCCGCGGAAGGCGTAGATCGACTGGTCGGCGTCGCCGACGACCACCAGCTCGGAGGGCTCGACGCCCTCGCGCACCACGTCGCCGTCGGCGGTGCGCACCTCGGGCCGCCCGACCAGCTCGCGGATCAGCATGTATTGCGCGTGGTTGGTGTCCTGATACTCGTCGACCATCACGTGCCGGAACCGCCGCCGGTAGTGCTCGGCCACGTCGGGGAAGAGCTGGAGCAGCGTGACCGTCAGCATGATCAGGTCGTCGAAGTCCATCGCGCCGGCCTCGGTGAGCCGCCGCTGGTAGGTGCGGTAGGCCTCGGCGAGCGTCCGCTCCAGATGCGTCGAGGCCCGGTCGGCCGCCGTCTCGTAGTCGATCAGCTCGTTCTTGAAGTTGCTGACCTGGGCCGAGAAGGACCGCGGCGGGTAACGCTTGGGGTCGAGGTCGAGCTCGCGGCACACCATCGCCATGAGCCGCTGCGCGTCGGCCTGGTCGTAGATCGAGAAGCTGGAGGAGAAGCCCAGCCGCTTCGCCTCGCGCCGCAGGATCCGTACGCAGGCGCTGTGGAACGTCATGACCCACATCGCCCTCGACCGCGGCCCGATGAGCTTGTCGACCCGCTCCTTCATCTCGCGGGCGGCCTTGTTGGTGAAGGTGATCGCGAGGATCTCCCCCGGCTGGACGTCACGCTCCGCCAGCAGGTAGGCGATGCGATGCGTCAGCACCCTGGTCTTTCCGGAGCCGGCCCCGGCGACGATCAGCAGCGGGCTGCCCTGGTGGATGACGGCGTCCCGCTGCTGCGGGTTGAGGCCGTCGAGCAATGGATGAGTGGCGGCTCGGGTGGACACTCTCCTTAGGTTATGACCGCGCACCGACATCCGGAGCCCACTCGCCCGGCAAGTCACGTTTAAGGTGATGTGCCGGACCATGAGGAGGGGCTGCTCGTGCTGGACGAGGCGGATATCAAGAAGGTGCTGATGGTCGTCGCTCACCCCGACGACATCGACTTCGGCGCGGCGGGGACGGTCGCCCGGCTGACCGAGGCGGGGGCCGAGGTGGTGTACTGCCTGGTGACGGACGGCGACGCGGGCGGGTTCGACCGTGCGGTGGACAGCGGCGGCATGGCGGCCCTGCGCCGGTCGGAGCAGACGGCCGCGGCCAAGTGCGTGGGCGTGAGCGACCTGCGCTTCCTCGGCTACCAGGACGGCGCGGTCGAGCAGACGCTCGGCCTGCGGCGGGACATCGCCCGGGTGATCCGCCAGGTGCGGCCCGACCTGGTCATCACCTCGACCCCCGAGCGCAACTACCTGCGGATCAGCCCGAGCCACCCCGACCACCGCGCGGTCGGCGGCGCCACCCTCGACGCCGTCTACCCCGACGCCCGCAACCCCTACGCCTTCCCCGAACTGCTCGCCGACGAGGGCCTCGAGGCCTGGACCGTCCGCGAAGTGTGGCTCACCGGGGGCATGACCCCCGACCACTACGTCGACGTCACCCTGACCGTGGATCGCAAGGTCGCCGCGCTGCGCGCACACGAGAGCCAGACCTCGCACATCCCCGACCTGGACGGCATGATCAGGGGCATGCTCTCCGGTCACGCCGCCGCCGCGGGCCTCCCCGAGGGCTCGTACGCGGAGGCGTTCCAGCGGGTGGTCACCGCCTGAGCCGCACCGAGCCGGGCCCGACAAGCCGGCCCGAGCGCGGTCCGGCCCGAGCGCGGGCCGGCCCGAGCCGGACGAAGCCGAGCGGGTTGAGCCGAGCGGGTTGAGCCGAGGCTGAGCCCCGCTGAGCGCTCCGAGCCGGGGGCCGAGCGGGCCGACCGGGGCGGGCCGGGCTCAGCGGGTTGAGCCGGGCGGACGCGTTCTCCACCCCAGGGTGGAGGGCAGCCGGGCTCCACCCTGTTTTCCACCCCCGCACTCCACCCGCGCGCCGATCCGGTGCGCGCCCGGCATCCCTACTTTCGTGGGCATGGAAACCACGCAGATCATCCTCATCGCCCTCGCCGTCGTCGCCATCGTGATCTACCGGCAGATGAGGCCGAAGCCCGTCGCCAGGCCGCTGGGGGTGATCATCCCCGTCGTGATGGTCCTGATCGGTGTCAGCGGCGGCGGGCTCGTCGACGCTCGTCACACGTCGCTGAGCGTCGCCGTGCTCGTCGTGGAACTCCTCGTGGCCGCCGGTCTCGGCGTGCTGCGGGCCATGACGACACGCGTGTGGCGCGACCAGCAGGGCGTGGCGTGGTCGCAGGGCGGCGTCCCGACCCTCGTCGCCTGGGTGGGCTCCATCGCCGTCCGGGTCGCGATGATGGCCCTGACCTCCTTCCTGGGCATCGCCTCGTCGCAGAACTCCATCCTCCTGTTCATCGGAGTGACCCTCGGTGTCCAGTTCCTCGTCGTCGCCCGGCGGGCGAACGCCCTCCCCGGCGCGGCCGTACCCGGTGCCCAGACCGCCCGCTAACGTCGGGACGTGCCCACTCGTGACGGATATGTCCAGGCCGCTTGGGAATCCAGCCGCAGGAACGCGATCGCCGGCGCGTTCCTGCGGCTGGCCGTGATCGCCCTGCTGGTCGGCGGGCAGGCGACCAGCCCGCCGGGATTCGGCCTGACGGGCGACCGGCTCGCCATCACCGCGCTGACCGCCGCGATCGCCGTCACGCTGACCCTCATGGTCGTCATCCGGCTGCGGCCGATCCTGCCGGTGCGGTGGAACGCCGGTCCGGCGGAGGCCGTCCTCATCGCGCTCACCCTCGTGGCGAGCATCGCCCTCGACATGGTCTCCGACAGCAGCCCGGCCGTCGCCGTGCTCATGTTCTCCGTCGGGGCCGCCGCCGTACGGCACCCGCTGAAGTGGTCGCTGCCCATCCTGCTGCTGGCTCTGGCGGGCCTGGGATCGAGCGCCCTGGGACTGCTGCCGCCACCGATCACCCCCGAGGCGCAGGACCGCGACCTCGGCCTGTGCGTCTCGGTCTTCGTGGTCTTCGCGGTCGCCTACGCCATCAAACAGCGCAGGGCCGCGACCGCCGCGCAGGCGGGCGAGGCCGTGCTGGCCGAACGCGCCCGGATCGCCAGGGAGATCCACGACATCCTCGCGCACTCTCTGTCGGCGCAGATCGTGCATCTGGAGGGCGCCCGGCTGCTGCTGCGCGCCGACCGGTCGCAGGAGGCCCTCGACCGGGTGGAACGCGCTCGCGAGCTGGCCAAGAAGGGCCTCGACGAGGCGCGAAGCGCCGTGGCCGCGCTCCGCGACGACGCCCAGCCGCTGCCCACCGCGCTGGACGCACTCGCCGAGGAGTTCCGCGACGCGACCGGCAGGCCGTGCGATGTCGTCGTCCGCGGGCACGAACGCCGCCTGCCGCCCGAGACCGAGCTGGCGATGATCCGCACCGCCCAGGAGGCCGTCACCAACGTGCGGCGGCACGCTCCGGGCTCCCCCGCCACCGTACGGCTGAGCTTCGGCGACCGGACGTGCGAGCTGGAGGTCGTCAACCCCCCGAGTGAGAAACCGGGGACACCAGGAGGAGGATATGGACTCGTGGGCATGCGCGAACGCGCCGAGCTCCTGGGCGGCACCCTGGAGGCCGGCGAGACCGAGGACGGTTTCCGGGTCAGGCTGCGGGTGCCGGCATGACCGCCCGCGTGCTCGTGGTCGACGACCAGGCCGTGGTGCGCGACGGGCTCGTCCTGCTGCTCGGCCTGCTGCCGGACATCGAGGTCGTGGGGTCGGCGTCCGACGGCGAGGCCGCGCTCCGCCTGGTCGCGGACGAACGGCCCGACGTGGTGCTGATGGACCTCCGCATGCCCCGCGTGGACGGGGTCGAGGCGACCCGGAGGATCCGCGCCCGGTTCCCGGACACGCAGGTCGTCGTGCTCACGACCTACACCGACGACGAGTCGGTCTTCGCCGCGCTGCGCGCCGGGGCGCGCGGCTTCCTCACCAAGAGCGCCGACGCCGAGGAGATCGCCCGCGCCGTGACCACGGTGATGAACGGCGACGCGCAACTCGATCCCGGTGTGCAGCGCCGCCTGCTGAACACCGTCACCGGCGGCGGCACCGATACGAACGGCGGCAACGGCACCAGGACCGGCACCGGCACCGGCACCGGGACCGACGCCGCGCGGCCCGCCGAGACGACCGGCCCCGCCGCCGCACCGGAGCACCGGTCACGGTTCGCATCGCGCCACACGCGCGAGGCCCGGCACGCGGACCGGACGCCCGCAGCCCGTACAACCACGGATGCCGGGACGGCGCGAACCCCCGTGGCGCCGCCCGACGGGCTGACTCCGCGCGAGGCGGAGGTCCTGCGGCTCATCGCGCGCGGCCTGTCGAACGCCGAGATCGCCGCCACCCTGTTCATCGGCGAGGCCACGGTCAAGACGCACATCAACAACCTCTTCGCCAAGGTCCGGGTGCGCGACCGGGCCCAGGCGGTGGCGTACGCCTACCGGACCGGCCTGGCCGATCCCCGCGAGGGCTGATCGAGGCGGCGGGCCACCCGGGCGGCGGCGTAGCCGAGGGAGTTCGTCGCCAGGTGGAGCAGCGCGGGCGCGAGCAGCCCGGCGCGGTGCCGCAGGCCGTGGAACACGAGCCCGGCGACCGCGGTGGAGGCCACCGTCCCCGCCACCAGCCGTCCCGTCTCCGCGAGCCGTCCCGCCTTCGTCTGGGGAGCGGCCTCGTCCGGCGTCTCCCCGGCGGCCAGCCGGCCGAGGGCGGGGTTGGCCCCCGCCATGTCGACGGCGGGCAACACGTGCCACAGTCCGAACAGCGCGGCCGAGGCGGCGACGGCCGCGCGGGGCGGGAGCGAGCGGCCGAGCAGGGCGGGCAGCGCGCCGCGGAAGCCCACCTCCTCCAGCAGCACGGTCCCGAAGGGCACCTGCACCAGGGCCTCCTCCAGCACCCGGCGGCGCGACAGCGCGAGCGCGCGCTCGTCGTGGAAGAGCGGGCGGGTGCGGGGGTGGGCGACGCCCGCCGCGTAGACGGCCGCGACGCCGGCGGCGAGCGCGCCCCCGGTCACGGCCCCGGCGTGGGCGTGGCGGAAGCCCAGCTCCCGCCAGGTGATCCCCTCCCTGCGGGCGATCAGCACCAGTGCGCCGGTCGCGACCGACGAGGTCAGGGGCGCCCACCGCCGGGCGACCCGGTTGTTGAGCACGTTCGCCGCGGCGAGCACCCCGAGACCTGCCGCCAGCGCCGGCCTCACCCGTCTTTCCCTCACCCGTGACCACCCGGCGACAGGAGTTCGCACAGCGCGTCGACGTACGGCTGGGCGGGGCCGCGGTCGCGACGGGAGGTCGCGATGCCGATGAACCGGGACGGGCTGGGCGGCTCAAGGGGGATCGCGACCACGTCCGGGCCCGGCGTGAGCGAGATCTCCGGGATGAGCGCGACGCCCACGCCCGCGGTGACCAGGGACTGCGCGAAGAAGTAGTCGGTGGCGCTGCACGAGATCCGCAGCTCGAAGCCGGCCAGCTCGGCATAGCGGCGAAGGAGGTCCACGGTTTTCAGGCATCCGAGGATCCAGCGTTCGGCAGCGAGCTCGGCCAACTGGAGGCGGGCGCGCCCGGCCAGCGGATGCGTACGCGGAAGGACGACCCGGAGCGGGTCGGCCATCAGCGGGGTCCACGCCATGCCGGAGCGGTCGTCCGGACGAATCAGCGGGAGTCCGTCGAAGTGGTAGGCGAGGGCCAGGTCGGCGCGGCCCTCCCGCACCAGGGGCAGGCTGTCCTCCGGTTCGCGTTCGAGGATCGTCAGCTCGGCCTCCGGATGCTCGGCGACGAAGCGGCTGAGCGCCGGCGGTAGGAGACGGCGGCCCCCGCTGGCGAACGTCGCGATCGTGAACCTGGCCCGTGCGGTCGAGAGCCGGTCGATGCGCTCCTGGGCGTCGGTCAGCTCGGCGGCGATGGTCTCGGCGGTGTCGACGAGCATGCGCCCCGGCTCGGTGAGGACCACGCCGCGCGTGCTGCGCCGCACCACGGGGACGCCGAGGCCGCGTTCCAGCGCGGCGATCTGCTGCGAGACGGCCGAAGGGGTGAGCCGCAGGGCCGCGGCCGCCCGGTTGAAGCTGCCGTGGCGGGCGACCTCCCGCAGCACGCCGAGCCGATGCACATCGATCAACAGTTTTCCTTACGACCGGCTAAGAAGATCGCCACTACCGCTGACGACTATACGCGGCCACCCTGATCGTCATGAGCGAGATGTGCGTCATCGGCGGAAGCCGATACTTCGGCAGGCGGCTGATCGAGAACCTGCGCGACGCGGGGACGGCCGTCACGGTCGTCAACCGCGGATCGGCCCCGGCGCCCGAGGGCGTGACGCACCTGCGGGCCGACCGCGACGACGAGGACGCCCTGCGCCGCGTCCTGGGCGACCGCCACTTCGACGCGGTGATCGACCAGGTCTGCTACACGCCGGTGCAGGCGGCCGTCGCGCTGCGGGTGTTCGCGGGCAGGACCACGCGTTACGTCATGACCTCGACCGTCGAGGTGTACGCCCACCTGGACGGCCCGCCGCACGCGGAAGACGCGGTCGATCCCGCCGCCTGGCCGGTGGCGACGGACCTGCCGTGGGACGACCCGGCGTTCCTCGACGCCAACTACGGCGAGGGCAAGCGTCAGGCGGAGGCGGTCTTCACGCGTGACGCGGCATTCGGCTTCGTCGGCGTCCGCACCGCGCACGTGCTCGGCGGCGCGGACTTCACCGGACGGCTCGCGCACTACGTCCGCAGGATCCGGGCCGGCCTTCCGGTGATCGTGCATGACGATCCCCGGCCGGCGTCGTTCATCCACGAGCCGGAGATCGCGCGGTTCCTCGCCTGGGCCGCGCGGGCGGACTTCACCGGCCCGGTCAACGCCGCCTCGCACGGCACCCTGGACGTACGGCACCTGTGCGCGGCCATCGGCGAGACCGTGTACGCGGTCGGCGCGGACACCTCGCCGTTCTCCTTCGACCGCGGCTATGCCATGGACAACGGCCGGGCCACGGCGCTCGGCTTCCGCTTCTCGCACATCGCCGACTGGCTGCCGTCGGTCGTCCAGGAGGCGCTCGCCGGGGAGGAGCGGACATGCGCACCCGCCTGATCGGAGACGTCCCGGTGAGCGCCGTCGGCCTCGGCGCCATGCCGCTGTCCATCGAGGGCCGGCCCGACGAGGCCAGGGCGATCGCGACGATCCACGCCGCCCTCGACGCGGGCGTCACGCTGATCGACACCGCGGACTCCTACCACTGGCACGCCGGCGAGATCGGCCACAACGAACGGCTGATCGCCCGCGCTCTCGCCTCCTACGGCGGCGACGTGAGCGGGGTCCTCGTCGCCACCAAGGGCGGCCGCGGCCGCCCCGGAGACGGCTCGTGGACGGTGAACGGCGACCCGCGCTACATCAGACGGGCCTGCGAGGCGTCGCTCAAGCGGCTCGGCACCGACGCGATCGGGCTCTACCAGCTCCACAAGCCCGACCCGGACGTCCCCTTCGCCGAGTCGGTCGGCGCGCTCCGCGACCTGCTCGACGAAGGCAAGATCCGGATGGCCGGGATCTCGAACGCCGGCGTGCGGCAGATCCGCGAGGCCGACCGGGAGCTCGGCGGCCGTCTGGCCTCGGTGCAGAACCGCTACTCCCCCGCCGTACGGGACAGCGAGGCAGAGCTCCGCCTGTGCACCCTGCTCGGCGTCGCCTTCCTGCCCTGGAGCCCCCTCGGCGGCATCTCCCGAAGCGCCCTGGACAGCCCTCTGAGCAACCCTCTGGACAGCCCTCTGGACTGTGACGATCCCGCCGGTGGGACGGCGTTCCACGTGATCGCCCGCCGGCGTGGCGTGAGCCCGCAGCGGGTCTGCCTGGCCTGGCACCTGGCCCGCTCCCCGCGGGTCGTCCCCATCCCCGGCGCCAGCCGTCCCTCGTCCGTCCGCGACTCCGCCGGAGCCGCCGAGCTGACGCTCACCGCCGACGAGCTCGCCGAGCTCGACCGGCCGTGACTCGACCGGGCGTGAGGAGTCAGCAGGTCACCACACCCTCGGTGTAGCCCTGGGCGAACGACCGCTGGCGCTGCTCCGGAGTGCCGTGGGCGTCCGGAGTCCACCAGACGTCGGTGGGGTCGCCCGCCGCCTGGAGGTTGATGAGCAGCTCCTCCTCGTCGCCCTGCTCCGCGCTCAGCACCCCCGCCTGGATGAGGCCGCCCAGCGCGGCGCCCGCGTAGCAGTCGGCCTGGAGCTCTCGCTGCACGTTGAAGCTGAAGTTGCCGACTAACTGGGCCTGCACGGCGTGCCCCAGCTCGTGCGGGATCACGACGTAGACCGCCCCGTCGCCCAACTGGTCGTACATCGCCTTGAGCCAGACCGCGTCGTAGGCGATGAAATGGCCGATCGGGCAATAGAAGGCGTTTTCCGGCACAGCCGCCTGCCCACCGCAGTCGGGACCATCGGTGCCCTGATAGGCAACGAAGCGGGTGATCGGGCGATATTGCGCGTCGTTCTCCTGGAATCGTTGCGCCCAGAACCACTCGGTGAGGCACCGGGCGAGTAGGACGTCGCCGGGAAAGTCGTCGCCGTTGCTCTCGCACGGCGTTCCCCGGGACGCCGCGTCTCCCGGCTCCGCCCGGTCGGGCGGGGAGCCGGGAAGCGTGCCGCAGGAGGCGACAAGGGTCGCCAGGAGCACAAGCGCGGCAAGCATTCGGCGAGGCATTGCCATAGGAATACCCATTTATGCCGCAAAGATGGGCACCGTCACCGAATTGCAAGTTTCACATGCCCCAGCTGTGGACGGGCTCGTTGGTGTGCATGTGCTCCAGATAGCGCAGGGTCATGCGGCGCAGCGCCTCATAGTCGCCACCGAACGCGCGGGCCGTCCTGACCTGCCAGTCCGCCCCCGTACGGCCGGTCACGCAGCGCCGTTCGATGATGCCGAGCAGCCGGTCGCGCTGGACGGGGTCGACCTCCCACAGGTCGAGCCCGTGGTAGGCCATCGGCAGCAGCCTGCGCAGGATCAGCTCGGCGGCGGGCACCTCCCCCAGGCCGGGCCAGTAGAGGCGGGCGTCGAGGCCATACCGCGCGGCGTTGCGGAGGTTGTCCTCGGCCGCGGCGAAGGACATGCGCGTCCACACGGTCCGCTCGGCCGCCGGGAGCACCCGCATGAGCCCGTAGTAGAACGCGGCGTTGGCGGCGATGTCGGCCACCGTCGGCCCGGCGGGCAGCACGCGGTTCTCCACCCGCAGGTGGGGGACGCCGTCGGAGACGTCGTAGACGGGCCGGTTCCAGCGATAGACGGTGCCGTTGTGCAGGCGCAGTTCGTGCAGCTCGGGCACCCCGCCGTCGTCGAGCACCCGCCTCGGGTCCTCCTCGTCGCACAGCGGCAGCAGCGCGGGGAAGTAGCGGACGTTCTCCTCGAACAGGTCGAAGACCGACGTGATCCACCGCTCCCCGAACCAGACGCGCGGCCGCACGCCCTGGACCTTCAGCTCCTCGGGCCGGGTGTCGGTGGCCTGCTCGAACAGGCTGATCCTGGTCTCGCGCCACAGCTCCTTGCCGAACAGGTACGGCGAGTTGGCGGCGACCGCGACCTGCGGACCTGCGATGGCCTGGGCCGCGTTCCAGTGGTCGGCGAACCTCTCCGGGCTGACCTGCAGGTGGAGCTGCACGCTCGTGCACGCCGCCTCGGGGGTGATGCTGTCGGCGTAGGTGTCGAGCACGTCCACCCCCTCGATCACGAGGTGCAGGTCTTCGCCCCGGGCGGCGAAGATCTGCTCGTTCAGCAGCGCGTAGCGGGGGTTGGCCGACAGCGTCCCCTCGTGGACGTCGCTCTCGCGCAGCGTCGGCAGGATGCCGACCAGCATGAGCTGACCGCCGACGCGCGCCGCCCGCTCCTGCGCCCGGTTGAGGCGCAGCCGTACGGACTCCTCCAGCAGGCGGCCGCCCTCGCCGGCCAGGACCTGGGGCGGGATGTTGATCTCGACGTTGAACTGGCCCAGCTCCGTCGCCCAGTCGGGCTCCGCGATGGCGGCCAGCACCTCGGCGTTCTTCATCGCCGGCTCGCCCCGGGAGTCGACGAGGTTCAGCTCGATCTCCAGGCCCGCCTGGGGCCGGTCGAACGCGAACCGCGACTCCCGCAGCATCTCGGCCAGCACGTCGAGCGACAGCTTCACCTTGTCCCGGTAGCGACGGCGGTCCTCCCGGCTGAAGGAGACGGAGGGTACGTCACGGCCCATGCACTGAGCGTCGCACGCCGGAAGGCGATCGCACCAGACGGGTTCGCTCGGACGGGGTCAGACCAGACGTCGTGCGGTGGCCCAGCGCGACAGCTCGTGCCGGTTGGACAGCTGCAGCTTGCGCAGCACGCTCGACACGTGCGTCTCGACGGTCTTCACCGAGATGAACAGCTCCTTGGCGATCTCCTTGTAGGCGTAGCCCCGGGCGATCAGCCGCAGCACCTCGCGCTCCCGCTGGGTGAGCGAGTCGAGCTCCGGGTCGATGGGCGGGGCCTCCGTCGAGGCGAACGCGTCGAGCACGAACCCGGCAAGCCGCGGCGAGAACACCGCGTCGCCCTCGGACACCCGGATGATCGCGTCGGTCAGCTCGGCGCCGCTGATCGTCTTGGTCACGTAGCCCCGGGCGCCGCCGCGGATGACCCCGATCACGTCCTCGGCCGCGTCCGACACCGACAGCGCGAGGAAGCGCACCTGGGAGCCGGAGCCGAGCACGCGCCGCAGCACCTCCTGGCCGCCGCCGCCCGGCATGTGCACGTCGAGCAGCACCACGTCGGGCTCCAGCTCGCCGATCGCCGTCACCGCCGACTCCACGTCCTCGGCCTCGCCGATCACCTGGATCGACGGACCCAGCTCGGCCCGTACGCCGGACCGGAACAGCCGGTGGTCGTCAACGATCAGCACGCGTACGGTCTTCATTTTTCCCTCTTCATGGTCAGCATGACCTCGGTTCCGTCGCCCGGCTCGGTCCTGACCCGGGCGCTTCCCCCGTTGCGCTCCATCCTGCCGATGATCGACTGGCGGATGCCCATCCTGTCACCGGGGACGTCGTCGAGCACGAAGCCCTTGCCCCGGTCACGGACGAACACCGTCACCTCGTCGGGCTCGACCTCGGCATAGACGGAGACGACCGGAGCCCCACTGTATTTGCACGCGTTGACCATCGCCTGCCGGGCGGCGTGCAGCAGGGCCACCAGGCCCTCGTCGAGCTCGCAGTCGCCCACGCAGACCACCTCGATCTGCACGCCGTGGGCGTCCTCCTCCTCGGCCGCGACCCGTCGTACGGCCGCCGCGAGGGTGGCGTCGGCGTCCTGCTTGGGCTGGTAGAGCCAGTTGCGCAGCTCACGCTCCTGCGACCGGGCGAGCCGGGCGACCTCCCGCGCGTCGTGGGCGTTGCGCTGGATCAGGGTCAGCGTGTGCAGCACCGAGTCGTGGACGTGAGCGGCCACCTCGGCCCGCTCCTCCTGCCTGATGCGCTCGGTGCGCTCCCGCTGCAGCTCCTTCATGAGCGTGGCCAGCCAGGGCGCGGCGATCATCAGCATGCCGCCGACGACGACCGCGGTGAACACGAGCCCGGTCCTGGCCTTCGCCAGCTCGCCGCTCGCGGCCAGGAAGCCGATCGCGCCCACGACCACCAGCAGCGCGCCGATGCCGGTGCGCACCCAGGTCGTGCTGACCTGCTTGACCGCGCCCGACATCCACCGCTGCCGCCGTCCCGGGTCGGCCTGCTGCCACAGGATCAGCGCGCCGATGCCGCCGACCGCGATCGGCCACGTGCCGAACCCCCCGCTGGAGGCGCCCGTCATCCACGCGAAGCCCGCCAGCGCCAGCCACAGCACGCCGTACGCGGCGAGCTGGCCCCACTCACGGGCCGGCGCGCGGCCCTTCACCTCCTCCTTGGGGGTGAACATCCACAGCGCGGCGTACGCCACGACGCCCAGCCCGTCGATGACGGTGAGCAGCACGAACGCGAGGCGCAGCACGACCGGGTCGAGCCGCAGCTGGGCGGCGGCGCCCTGGGCGACGCCCGCGACCACCCGGCCCGAGGCGGGCCGGACCATCCGGGGATACGCCGCGGGGGCGTTAGGCATCTCAGACATCTCGGGAAGCATCGTCACACGTCACCGGCCATGAGCGCATCAGGGCATGCCCTGACGCCACCCCTGAGGGTTCGGGGACGAGTCAGGGGTTCCCCCGATGGCACGGGCATGGCGCGCGAGGCCAGGATGGGACCATGACCGAGGCACCACCGACACCCGCTCCCGACTCCCCCGGCACGCCCGAGCCCGAGAAGGTGCTGAGCCGCTCCAGGGACGGGCGCATGATCACGGGCGTCTGCGCGGGTCTCGGCAGGTTCACCGGCATGGACCCCGTGCTCTTCCGGGTCGGCTTCGGCGTGCTCGTCCTCGCCTCCGGCACCGGCGTCCTGCTGTACATCGCGGCGTTCCTGCTGATGCGCCAGCCGAGCGGCGGCCCCGGCCACCTGGAGCAGTGGACCCGGCGGATGTTCGACGCCGAGACCGTGCTGGCGCTGCTGGCCGCGGTCTTCGCGTTCGGCCTGATCATCAACGTCGCGTCCGGAGGGATCAACCGCGGCACGATCGTGGTCGGCACGCTGCTGGCCATCGTGCTGATGGCCGCCCACACGCGCGGCGTCGACCTGCTGACGATGGCCAAGTCGATGCCCGAACGGGCGACCGGACGGCGCGGCATGACCCGGGCCACCCCGAACTTCGCGCCGTTCGCGCCCTTCGCCGAGCCGCCCGCGCGAGAGCCGTACGAGGGGGGAAGGCCGGCGACGGAGACACCGCTGCGGGAGACCCCGGCGCCGCAGGCCCAGGCCCAGCGCTCCGCGGCCGACACGACGGACCGGGTGGATACGGCGGGCGCCGCCGGCTCGGCAGGCACCGCAGGCACGGCGGACGCAACGAGCGCGGCGGGCACCGCCGGCACGAGGGACCCCGCGGCTCCGCGCCCGGCCTCGGACGGTGCAGCGGACAGTGCGGCGGACACAACGGACGCAGGCCCGGCCTCGGACGGTGCAGCGGACAGTGCGGCGGACACAACGGACGCAGGCCCGGCCGCGGACAAGACTGCGGACGACACCGCGATCCACCACAGGACGGTCCCCGCCGCGGCCGTGGGCGACACCGCGATCCACGACAGGACGGTCCCGCCCGCGGCCGTGGGCGACACCGCGATCCACGACACGATCGCCCAGGACTCGGTGGCGGCGCCGGCGAAGGCCGTGGACGACACACTCGTCCAGGAGACCGTCTCCGGAGACGCGACGGCACCGGTGGGACGGGCCGACGGCGACCCGCCGACCCGGCCCTTCGAACCCCTCGCCCGGCTGGCGGCGGAGCCCGCCCCCGGCACGTTCACCCCGGACCCGAACACCCCATCTCCGGATGCCGCAGCTCCGAATGTCCCTGGTCCGGACGCCTCCAGCCTCGGAGGCCCGGCCGGCTGGGCTCCGCGAACAGCTCCAGGCGCGCCCGGCCCCTCCGTCTCCGCGCCTCCGGCCGACGCCGGCTATCGGCGGCTGTCCGACCTGGCCCGCGAGGCGCGGGCGGGCGCGTACGGCGACGGCGGCGCCCGCGACCACGGCATGCGAGGGCAGGGCATGCGAGGGCAGGGCATGCGAGGACACGCGGGCGGCGGGCACGGGGCAGGCGGGCACGGCTTCGGGGCCGGAGAGCCCTTCGCCCCCCACGGCCCCTATTCGAGGGGGCGGGAGCCACACCAGCCCTACGGGACGCCCTATCCTCCCCCGCCGAGCCCCTACGCCCCGCCTGTGCCGCCGCCCCCGCGGCCGCCGAAGGCGAAGCGGCCCAGGTCGTTCGTCGGCGGCCTCACCATCTGCCTCGCCCTGATCGTTGGAGGGATCATGGTCACCATGCAGCGGACCGGCTCAGGCTCGGTCGGCCTGCCGGTCGTCGGCGGGGCGGTCCTCGTCACGATCGGGGTGGGCCTGCTGGTCGCGGCGTGGGTCGGCCGGGGTGCCGCGCTGATCGCCGCGGGCACGCTCGTGGCCCTCGTGCTGGTGGGAAGCTCGACGGTGAACGGCATCCCCCGCAAGATCGGCAGCTTCGTCTGGCATCCCGTCGGCGTCGTCCAGACGCCCGGCCCGTACGAGCTGGGCATCGGCGAGGGCAAACTCGACCTGAGCGACGTGACGCTCAAGCCGGGCGGCCGGGTGAGGTTCGACGCCTCGGTGTCGATGGGACAGCTCACGGTGGTCGTGCCGTCGACCGCCCGCGTGGAGGTGCACGGCTTCGCCAAGCTGGGCGAGGTGAGGATCGACCACAAGGTCGAGGACGGCAGCGACGTGCAGTTCGACCGCGTCCTCGAACCGGAGGCGCCCGTCGAGGGCGACGTGCCGACGATCGAGCTGTACGTCAAGGCCGGCCTCGGCGACGTGGAGGTGCGCCGTGGCGCCTGAGTCGCGACCCGAGCGCCCGCGCCGGGTGCACCGTACGAACTGGATGTCCCTGCTGTGCGGCCTGCTGTTCATCGGCATGGGGATCCGCTATCTGACCGCGCCGGAGCCCGACGCCGTCGTCATGGCGCCCGTCCTCGTCGGCGGGCTGGGCTTCGCGGCCTTCGTCGCCATCCTCGCCAAGGCCATCCGCCGCTGACGCCTCCGGCCGGCCTCCCGATCTCACGGGTGTGCCCGGCCGGCCGCGTTAGACTGAACCGGTGTCCTCGCTGCTGGTCCTGGAATTCGTGAGCACCGTCCGGGCGAACCGGTCCGGACTGGTGGACATGCTGGAGGACGTCGGCGGCCTCGCCGCCTGGGTCGGCGACCACGCGTCCGAGCTCGGCATCGACCCCGCCGCGTTCGTCGCCACCCCCGAGATGCGTGACGAGGTCGTGGCGCTGCGGCAGGCGATCCGCGCGCTGTTCGCCCGCGCCGTGGCCCCCGGGCCGGCGAGCGGCGCGGACGCGGCCCGGCTGCCGGCCTTCGAGCCCTCCCTCGATCTCGTGAACGCCACCGCGGCGGCGGTGCCCGTCGCCCCCCGGCTCGAATGGCCGCCGGACGAGGCACCCCGCGTCCGGACCCTGCCGGCCCGGGCCGCCGCCGACTCCGTACGCCTGCGGGCGGCCCTCGCGTCCGCCGCCGTCGAGCTGCTGGGCGGGCCGCAGCGGGAGCACCTGCGCGCCTGCCCGGCGCCCCGGTGTGTGCTGTATTTCGTCAGGGAGCACCCGCGCCAGGAGTGGTGCTCCGTGGCCTGCGGAAACCGCGCCCGCGCGGCCCGTCACTACCGGCAGCACAAGAACGCCTGACGCCCGGACGTCCCCGCTCTCGGGCCGCCTCTGCCACTCCGCACTCCGGCGGCGGTCCGGTTTCTAATGGACTTTGACGTGAATGTCCGTTAGTCTGCCTTCATCTTCTAACGGGTCAATCCATTAGAGCTGAACGAAGGAGCGGCCATGAGCTTCACCACGGGGCACGTCGGACTGAACGTCTCCGACCTCGACAGGTCGGTCGGCTTCTATCGGAAGGTGTTCGGCTTCGATCTGGCCGGGGAGTCGGCCGACGAGGCGCACCGCTACGCGTTCCTCGCCCAGGACGGCACGCTGGTGCTGACGCTGTGGCAGCAGAGCGAGGGCGCGTTCGCCGCCGGCCTTCCGGGGCTGCACCACCTGTCGTTCCAGGTGCCGGACATCGAGGACGTACGCAGGGCGGAGGCCGTCGTCCGGGAGACCGGGGCGACGATCCACCACGGCGGCATCGTCCCCCACCGCGAGGGCGGCTCCTCGGGCGGCCTGTTCTTCGAGGACCCCGACGGGATCCGGCTGGAGATCTACGCGCCGAGCGGCGCCGACGACCGCCCCGCTCCCCGGTCCGACGCTCCGACCTGCGGCTTCTTCTAGAGATGCGGCACGCGGGTGAGATCGCGGTCCAGCGCCGCGCGGGCGTCCGGCTGGACGGGCACGGATCGGCCCGCGTACGGGCCGAGATACCGGAGGCCGCCGCGCGGTTCCTGGAGTCGCAGCGCATGATCGTGATCGGCGCGGAGGACCATGAGGGCCGGGTGTGGGCCGCGCCGCTCACCGGCGGGGCGGGCTTCGCCGCGGCGGCCGGCGATCGCGCGATCGTCGTGGACGCGGTGCCCGGCGCGCCGCTCGCGGGCGTGTTCGACGAGGAGCACGACATCGGCATGCTGGGCATCGAGCCCTGGTCCCGGCGCCGGATGCGGGTCAACGGCCGGGCCCGGCGGGACGGCGAGCGGCTCGTCGTACGGACCGAGCAGGTGTATTCGAACTGCCCCAAATATCTGCAGAAGAGGGTGATCACCGAGGATCTGGAGCCCGGCGAGCGGACGTCGCGGTCCGGAGACCGCCTGACGGAGGCCCAGCAGAAGTGGATCGGCGCCACCGACACCTTCTTCGTCGCGACGCACGCGCCCGGGCTCGGCTCGGACGTCTCGCACCGGGGCGGCAACCCCGGGTTCGTCGAGGTGGTGGACGCCCGGCGGCTCGTCTGGCCCGACTACGCGGGCAACCTCATGTACATGACCCTCGGCAACCTGGAGCTCAACCCCGCCGCCGGGCTGCTCTTCCTCGACTGGACCACCGGCGACGCGCTGCACCTGACCGGCAGCGCGCGGGTCGACTGGGACCCGCGCGAGGTGCCGGGCGCGCAGCGGCTCGTGGAGTTCGACGTCGAGCGGGTGCTCCAGGTCGGCGGCGCGAGCCCGCTGCGCTGGGCGTTCGAGGAGTTTTCCCGGTTCAACCCGCCCGTCAGGGGTGCGTGAGGGACGCACCCCCGAGGGGCTCGGCCGGTAGCCAAGAGCATACTCCGTATGCATACTGAGTATCCATGTCGGTACGACACGGCCTGCTCGCCCTGCTGAGCCGGGGCCCGCGCTACGGCTACCAGCTCAGGGCCGAGTTCGAGGCGTCCACGGCGACGACCTGGCCCCTGAACATCGGGCAGGTCTACACGACGCTGTCCCGCCTCGAACGCGACGGCCTGGTGTCCCGCGACGACCAGGGCGGCCAGGACGAGCAGGGCCGGGTCCGCTACGCCATCACCGCGGAAGGCCGCGACGAGCTCGACCGGTGGTTCGCCAAACCCGTCTCCCGGGCCGACCGGCCCCGTAACGAGCTCGTCATCAAGCTCGCGATGGCGGTCACCACGCCCGGCGTGGACGTGGCGGCGGTCATCCGGGCGCAGCGCTCCGCGACCATGCGGAGCCTGCAGGAGCTCACCCGCGCCCTGCGGACCCTCGACGCGTCCACCGAGGCCGCCCAGCGCCTGGTCGTCGACTCGATGATCTTCCATGCCGAGGCCGAGCAGCGCTGGCTCGACCACTGCGAGGCCGTCCTCGCCCGTCCCTCCGAGGAGAACCCGTGACCGAAACCCGACCTCCGGACCGGTTGCCCGCGCCGGACGGCGAGCCGGTCGTGCGCATGACCGGCGTCGTACGCGTCCACGGCGAGGGGACGGGAGCCGTCCACGCGCTGCGGCGCGTCAGCCTGGACGTCGCCGCCGGGGAACTGGTCGCGGTGATGGGCCCGTCCGGGTCCGGCAAGTCCACCCTGCTCAACCTCGCGGGCGGGCTCGACCGGCCGACGGAGGGATCGGTCGTCCTCGAAGGCCGGGAGCTGCGGGATCTGTCCCCGAAACAACTGGCGGAGCTACGCCGCAGGAGCGCCGGATATGTCTTCCAGGACCTCAACCTCATCCCGTCGCTGACCGTCGCCGAGAACGTCGCGCTCCCGCGCGAGCTGGACGGCGTCCGTACGGCGAGGGCGAGGGCGGAGGCGACGGCGGTGCTGGAGGAGGTCGGGCTGGCGGACCTCGGCGACCGGTTCCCCGACGACCTGTCGGGCGGCCAGCGCCAGAGGGCCGCCATCGCCCGGGCGCTCGTCGGGCGGCGGAGGCTGCTGCTGGCCGACGAGCCGACCGGCGCCCTCGACACCCGCGGCGGCGACGAGATCATCCAGGTGCTCCGGCAGCGGGCCGACGCGGGAGCCGCCGTGCTGCTGGTCACCCACGAACCCCGCTATGCGGCCTGGGCCGACCGCGTCGTCTTCCTCAAGGACGGGCGGGTCGTCGACTCGTCCGCCGCGGGGATGGAGACCGCCCGATGAGCCCGATGCATGGGAGCGGGGTGAGAGCGGCCTTACGGATCTCCCGCCGCAACGCCCTGCGGTCGAAACGGCGCAGCGCGCTGATCCTCGCGATGATCGGCCTTCCGGTCGCCCTCGCCGTCTTCTCGCTGACCGCCCTCTTCGCTTTGGCGGGAACCGACCGCCAGCACTACCCGATCGGACAGGCCGACGCGGTGGTGACCGGCGCCCACGGGTGGGCGGGCCTCACCCAGGACGCATGGGGCAACGCCCAGGACGCACAGGGCAACGGCGTCTCCGCACAGCCGGGCGAGGGGCCGTTCACGCAGGCCGAGGTCACGGCGCTGCTCGCGCCCGGCAGCCGGGTCATCCCGGCGGCCCGGGGGACGTTCCGCTACCTGACCCCGCAGGGGTACGAGACGGGAGAGATCCGTCAGGTCGATCTCCGCGATCCGATGTCCCGGGGCACCTTCCGGCTGACTGAGGGGAGGCTGCCCGTCGCTCCCGGCGAGGCGGTGGTGTCCGCCGAGCGGCTGAACAGGGACGACGCTCCGGCTGTCGCTCCGGGGGTGACGCTCCTCGTCGGCGAGGAACGCCGCCCGGTGCGGGTCGTCGGCGTGGCCATGTTCGCCATGGCGGGAATCGAGCCCACGCTCGCGACCTTCCCCGGCAGTCTGCCGGCCGACGCCTTCGGGCCGGTCGACTCCGAGCTGATGTCACGCGCCTGGCTCGTGGACTCTCCGCGGCCGGTGACGTGGGCGGACGTGCGGCGGTTGAACGCGCAGGGCCTCGTCGTCGGCCGGGCCGTCATCGACCGGCTCCCGGCGGACGAGTCGCCCTCGCGTGTGTCCGACCTCGTGCGGGCCGTGCCGTGGGTCGCGATCATGCTGCTGGAGGTCGTCCTGCTGGCCGGGCCGGCCTTCGCCGTCGGGCGGCTGCGCAGGTCGCGCGAGTTCGCGCTGGTGGCCGTCCAGGGCGGCTCCCCCGCACACCTGCGGACGATCGCGATCGCCGACGGTCTGCTGTTCGGCGTGGTCGCCTCCGCGCTCGGCGCGGCGCTGGGCCTCGTCGCGGCCCCGCTCGCGACGCCGCTGCTGGAGTGGCGGGCCGGGGTCCTGCTGGGCCCGTTCGACGTCCCCTGGGCCGGGGTCGCGATGGTCGCGATGCTGGGCGTCGTCGCGGGACTGCTGGCCGCGCTCGCCCCGGCCGTCGCGGCGAGCCGTACGGACCCGGTCGCGGTGCTGTCGGGCCGGCGCGAGCGGGGCCGTGAGCGGGCGGGCCGTCCGGTGCTGGGAACCGTGCTCGTCGTCGCGGGCACGGCGGCGACCATCGCGAGCGCGGGTCACGACATCGCCTGGACCGCGACCTCGGCCCTGGTCACCCAGCTCGGCCTGGTCGCCCTGGTGCCGGTGTTCCTCGCGGCGACGGCCCGGCTCGCCGCCCGGCTTCCCCTGCCGCTCCGGTTCGCCGCCAGGGACGCCGTACGCAACAGGGGCCGTACGGCGCCCGCCGTCGCGGCGGTGATGACCGCGGTCGTGGCGCTCGTGTCGGTGGGGGTGGCCGGGCACAGCGTGGTCGCGCAGAGATCGGTGCTCGACTACGCGCAGGCTCCGGCCGGGGCTCTCCAGGTGACCGGGCCGGACCTCACTCCCGAGCTCTGGGACCGGGTGCGCTCCGCCGTACGCGAGGAACTGCCCGCCGGCGTGCCGCTGATCGAGGCGCGGATGCTCGCGACCCGCTCCGGCGCCCCGCTGTACGCCTTCGTGCCGGACGACGCCTCGGAATCCCACAGGATGGTGGTGTCAGACGCGGCCGGGTCCGGCGGACTGCTGGTGGGCGGCGAGGACCTGCTCCGCTACGTGCTGCGGCGCGAGGACCCCGGCGCAGTGGCGGCGCTCCGCGAGGGGAAACCGGTCGTGCTCAACCCCGACGTGATCCGTCAGGGTGAGGTGCGCATCGAACTGGCGCCCGCGACCGGAGAGGAGGCCCCTCCGCCGCTCACCCTGCCCGCCGTCGGCGTGCGGCCCACCGGGCAGGGCTGGGCCCGCGTGGTCGTCTCACCCGAGGTGGCGGCGAAGAACGGGTATGCCGCGGTCACCTGCATGCTCGTGGTGGACCCCGCGGACTTCCGCACTCCGCAGGCGACGGCCGGCCGGATCGCCGCGAAGGTGGAACGGATCACCGGCATGGCCGTCGTGCGGCTCGAGACTCCGCAGACGCCCGGCGACACGCTCTTCCTGGTCGTGCTGGGCATCGCCGCGGCCGTGCTCGTGCTGGGGATGACGTCCGTCGCGACCATGCTGGCCGCCGTCGAGGCGCGCCCCGACCTGGAGACCATGTCGGCCGTGGGGGCGGCGCCGCGCGTGAAGCGGGCCGTCGTCGCCGGGCAGGCACTGGTGATCGCGCTGCTGGGCTCGGTCGCGGGCGTGCTCGCCGGTCTCGCCCCGGGCGTCGCCGCGGCCTGGCGGCCCGCCCCCTTCCCCGCGGTGGTCGTGCGCGCCGACGGAACGACGACGATGGTGCCCGCGGACCCGGCGATCGCGATCCCCTGGGCGCTCATCGGCCTGCTCGTCGTGGGGCTCCCCCTGCTGGCCGCGCTCGGCGGCGCCGCGTTCACCCGGTCGCGCCTGCCGCTCCCCCGGCGCAGGGCGACCTGACCGGCGTCGGCTACGGGGTCGCGCCGAGGGCGGCCTCCACGGCGGACAGGCAGCGTTCGACGACGGGCCGGGGGGCGAAGGCGTAGGTGCCGTCGCCGAACAGCTCGAACGTCATGCCCCCGGCATAACCGCGGCGGGAGAAGGCGGCGAGATAGTCGGCGAGCGGCAGCTCCCCGTCGCCCCACGCCAGGTGACCGGCCGGGCGTCCGTCGATGAGGTGCACGTGGCGGACGCGGTCGCCCAGCGCGTCGAAATAGTCGTCCACGCTCTCCCTCGCGACCGCCATGCCCACGGTGTCGAGCACGGCGGCGAGGTTGGGCGCGCCGACCTCGTCCAGCATCCGGGCGAGCGCCCGCGAGTCGTTGACGAGGTTCGACTCCACCCGCTGGAGCGGTTCGAGCACGCAGGTCACCCCGAACCCGTCGGCGTACCCGGCGATCTCGGCGAGGGCGTCGGCCGACCTGCGCCACGCCGCCTCCACCGGCTCGACCTCGTAGCCCCGGCCCGGCGTGAGCAGGAGCAACTCGGCGCCGAGCTCCGCGCACAGCTCGGCCGCCCGGCGGAACATCGCGATGCTCGAGGCGCGCAGCCGCGTGTCGGCCGAGGCGATGTTGACCGGATACGCCACCTGCTCCGGGGTGAGGCAGCGCACCCGGAGACCCCGTGAGGCGGCCCGGCGGCGTACGGCGCGGGCCTCGGCGTCGCTCACCTGCGGCACGTGGAAGTGGGGGGCGATCCCCCACAGCTCCAGTTCCTCGCGGCCGAGGGCGGCGGCGTCGTCGAGGAACCGCTCGAACGGCAGGTGCTGATAGGAGAAGTTCGATCCGGTGACGAGGGGCATGGAACTCATTTTCCGACTCCGTCCGCGAGTCCTTTGACGATGTGACGCTGCCCGGCGAAGAACAGCAGCACGACCGGGAAGGCCGCGATCGCCATGCCGGCGAAGACGACGGGAAACTCGGTGCCGTGCTTGCTCATGAGGCTCATCAGGCCGACGGGAAGGGTCTGCACGCCCGCACCGCTGGTGAAGACCATCGCGAACAGATACTCGTTCCACGCGAACAGGATGTGCAGCAGCACGGTCGAGGTGATGATCGGCTTGCACATGGGCAGGATGATCCGCCAGAAGGCGGTCCACCGGCCGCAGCCGTCCATCTCGGCCGCCTCGTCCACCTCACGCGGCAGGTCGAGCATGTACGCCCGGATGAGGAAGGTGGTGAACGGCACCCGGAAGGCCGTGTAGAGGATGAGCAGCGCCCAGAAGCTGTTGTAGAGGCCCATGGCCTGGAACATCTTCACCAGCGGCACGAGCGCCACGCTCGGGGCGAGCATCAGCCCGCCGAGGATGACCCCGGTGGTGAGCCTGGAGAACGGGATGTTCACCCGGGTGAGGCCGTACGCGGCCCACGCGCTGACGAACACGGTCGCGACCGTCGAGGTCACGGTGACCAGCACGCTCGTGGTGAGGTAGTCGCTCACCCCGCGGTTCCAGGCCTTCCGGTAGCTGTCGAAGCTCCAGTGGGACGGCAGCGAGAAGGGGCTCCCGAAGATCTCGCCGTTGGTCTTGAACCCGTTGAGCACCATCCACAGCAGCGGATAGACCACCACCGCGGCGAGGCAGAGCAGGAACGCCCACAGGAACACCCGGGCGACCACCCCGAGGAAGCCGATTCGACTCACCATGTCACCCTTCTCCTGCGCGCGACCCACAGTTGCGCCACGGCGATGCCGAGCGTGATCACGAAGATGACGGTCGCGATCGCGGCGGCGTAGCCGAAGTCGTTGCGGACGAAGCCGCTGCGATAGAGCCAGGTCCCCAGCACCTGGGTCGAGTTGTCGGGCCCGCCGCCGGTCATGACCATGACCTCGTTGAACACCTGGAACGCCCCCGAGATCGTGACCATCGACATCACGCCGGTCATCTCTCGCACCAGGGGAAGGGTCACGTGGCGGAAGCGGCGCACCGGGCCGGTGCCGTCGAGGGCCGCCGCCTGGTAGATCTCGCGGGGGATCCGCTGGATGGCGACGGCGAACAGCAGGGTCGAGTAGCCGAAGCCCTGCCACTGGCTCATCGCGATGATCGCCGGCATGGCCGTGCTCTCCTCGCCCAGCCACGAGTGGCCGAGACGGCCGAGGCCGGCCGCCTGCAGCAGGTGGTTGAGCAGCCCGAGGTCGGGCTCGTAGACGAAGTAGAAGAGCAGGCCGGCGACGGTCAGCGAGATCGCGGAGGGGATGAAGTAGATCGCCCGCAGCACGCGCTGCCACCGCTCGCTGCGCACGCCTTCGATGAGCGCGGCCAGCACGAGCGCCCCGAACACCTGGAACGCGATCGACACCACGGCGTACAGCACGTTGTTGCCGAGCGACCGCCAGAAGACGGGGTCCTCGACGAGCTTGGCGTAGTTGGCGAAGCCGACGTACTCCTGGCTGCCGCTGTAGATGTCCCACTTGAGCGTGCTGAACCCGAGGTTCTCGGCCAGCGGGAAGTAGACGAACACCCCGACCAGCACGAGGGCGGGAACGACCCACGCGAGCCCGAGCGCCCGTTCGCCGATGGTGCGCACCTGCTCTCCTCCGGCTACTTCGCCGACGCCGAGGCCCGGCGGACGCTCTCGAGCACCTGCTCGGGGGTCCTGCCGCCGGTGATCAGCGCCTCGCCGCCGGACAGCCAGGCGTCGGCCACCTCGGGCACGGTGACGGTGTCGAGCCAGGCGGCGAGCTTCGGCGCCTTGTTGACCAGCCCGACGCCCGCGAACACGGCGCTGCTGGAGGTCTCGGGCGTGACCGCGCCGATGACCGTGCTGGGCTGCCCGTACGGCGGCGACGACAGGGTCTTGGCGTTCTCCACGCTCGTGACGAACTTCATGAAGTCGACGGCCAGCGGGATGCGCGGGGAGGCGGCGTTGACCAGATATCCCTCGGGCGCGCCCTCGATCACCGCGGGGTCGCCCTTCGCCCCCTGTGGCGCCGGCAGCGGGAAGATGCCGAAGTCGTCCGCGGGGAGCTTGCCCTCGGCGGTCTCGTTGTCGAACTCCAGGATCTCCTGGTAGTACATGGCCGCCTTGCCGTCGGCGAACTTCTCCTGCGCCGAGCTGTACAGCACGCCGTTGGTGCCGCTCCTGGTGTCGGTGCAGGTGTCGACGAGGGTCGTGAACCGGGTCAGCGCGGTGACGTAGCCCGGATCGTCGAGCTTCGCCGTCGCGGGCTTGAGGTCGGCCTGCAGGGTGTCCCACGGCACGTCGTAGGCGAACATCTGCTGCAGGTAGTGGAGGGCCGGCCAGCCGTCCTTGTTGCCGAACGCGATCGGCTCATACCCGGCCTTGCGCAGCGGCCCGCACGCGGCGATCAGGTCCTCGAACGTGGCGGGCACCTTCACTCCCGCCTTGGCGAACGCGGCCTTGTTGTAGCCCATGAACTTGCCGTTGCCGTAGAGCGGGATCCCGTAGTACCTGCCGTCGTAGGCGAAGGCCGACAGCGCCCCCTCGCTGAAGGTCTTCCCCCACTCCGTGCCGGGTCCGACGACCTCGGTCAGGTCGGCCGCGCGGCCGCCGCGGACGAAGTTCTCCGCCCAGTTGCCCGTCCAGGTGAAGTAGACGTCGGGCAGGGCGTTCGACGCGGTCAGCGTCTTGGTCTTGTCCTTGATGCTCTGGTCGGTCTCCTGGATGAGCTGGATCTTCACGCCGGGGTGGAGCTTCTCGTATTCGGCGGCCAGGTTCTCGAAGTACGGCTCCAGCGGCTCTCCGGCGAACTTGGTGAGGATGCTCAGGGTGCCGGAGTAGTCGGGGGCGGCGGTCACGTCGGCCGCGGGAGCCGTGTCCGCCTGCCCGCCGCCGGTGCACCCGGCGAGGGCGAGCACCGACGTCCCGGCGAGTGCCGCGAACGTCGTCAGTGCGCGAGGGCGCATGGGCTTCCTCTCTCTGGTCTGTATGGGGGCTGGTCTCTCTGGGCTGGTCCGTCTGGGGGCTGGTCCGTCTGCGGAGGGAGGACCGCCGGCGCCGGGACCTGGGGCGATGCCGGGACACCGCAACCCGCCGGGAGCCGCCGTGCGGTGACACCGGGATTCGGCGGGCACGACCCGCTGGTGTGGGGTGACTGTACAGACCATCTGATACCGGTACCAGACCTAGTTCAGGAATTTTTCCGCGCCGGACGCCTCCAGGAGCGCAGCCAGACGAGAAACAGCAGCTAGTAGGCGCAGCGCATTGACAAGATGGGTTGCGGTGTTGACGTCGCACGTTCACCTGTGCCAGCGTGACCGGGCGTGATACCGGTATCAGGCAGCAGGGGCGCCGCCGGTCCGCAGGTGATCCCGAAAGGACGCGACAATGCTCGGATTCGACGAGCCGGAATTCCTCTCCCAGCTGGCGAGCGCGGTGGCGCTGCGCCCGCGGATCGAGGAACTGGTCGATCGGCTCGTGGACGGGGGATTCGACAACCTCTACCTCGTCGGCGCCGGCGGCACCTACGCCCAGATGTGGCCGTACGAGCTCCTGGCCCGCCGGCGGTCCACGCTCGACGTGCGCGCGGTGATCGCGGCCGAGCTCGTGGCCGTGGACGAGAAGGCGCTCGGCGGGCGCTCGGTGGCGATCTTCACCTCGGTCTCCGGCACCACCGACGACGTCGTGAGGGCCATCGAATTCTGCAGGTCGAAGGGCGCCTATACCGTCGGCTTCACCGGCCACCCCGACTCGCCGGTCGCCCGGAACGTCGACCTCGCGCTGCTGACCGAGCCCAAGACGTGGCCGTTCGACATGCAGATGCTGCTCTTCATGAGCCGGCTGCTGTCGCGGCGGGGCGAGTTCGACGGCTACGAGAGGTTCGCCGCCGAGTTCGACGACCTCCCGCGGATCCTCCTGGAGGTCGCCAGGCAGGCCGAGCCGGTCGCCGAGGCGTTCGCCGACGCCCACAAGGACAGCGACTACTACTTCCTCGTCGGCGGCGGCAACCTGTGGGGGTTCACCTACCTCTACTCCATGTGCATCCTGGAGGAGATGCAGTGGCTGCGCACCACGCGGGTGCACAGCGCCGAGTTCTTCCACGGCTCGCTCGAACTGCTCGAAGAGAACACCAGCGTGATCGTCTTCCAGGGCGAGGACGAGGCGAGGGCTCTCACCGACCGGGCCGAGGCGTTCGCCAGGCGGATCTCCGAGGACGTCACGGTCTTCGACACGAAGGACTACCCGCTCGACGGCATCAGCCCGCGGTTCCGCGGCCTGCTCGCGCCGCTCGTCCTCGACACCGTGATGAGCCGCGTCAGCAAGCACCTGGAGCGGGTACGCGACCACTCGCTCGACCTGCGCCGCTACTACCGCGTCATGGACTACTGATCCCGCCGTCCCCCCTTCCGGGCCCTCGCGCATGCCTGCGCGGGGGCCCGTCCACAGGAGAGTCCCTTGAGAGTCCTCGGCTTCGGCGACAACATCGTCGACCGGTTCGTCGACCGCGGCGTGGAGTATCCCGGAGGCAACAGCGTCAACGTGGCCGTCTACGCCCGCCGCCTCGGCCTCGACGCGGCCTACCTGGGCGTGTTCGGCGACGACGAGCTCGGCGGCTTCCTGCGCGACTCGATCGCCGCCCAGGGGGTCGCGACCGACCACTGCGTCGTACGGACCGGCGAAAGCGGCGTCTCCACCTTGCGCGTGGACGACGGCGACCGCGTCTTCCTCGGCTGGAACGGCGGCGGTGTCACGCTGCGGGAGCCGCTCGTCCTGGGCGACGACCTGCTGCGTTACGCCGCCTCCTTCGACCTGGTGCACTCCAGCGTGTACTCCCGGAGCGAGACCGAGCTGCCCAAGCTGGCCGGGCTCGGCCCGGTGGTGAGCTTCGACCTGTCCAGCGAGGACGAGTTCCGCACTCCCGGCTACCTCGGCCGGGTCTGCCCGTACGCCGACCTCGTGCTGCTGTCGTGCTCACATCTCGACGAGGCCGCCACACGGGCGCTGCTGGCCGAGGCCGTACGGCGCGGCGCGGGGCTCGCGCTGGCCACGCGCGGCGTCGAGGGGGCGATCGCGCACGACGGCAGGGTCACGATCGCGACCCCCGCGCTCCGGGTGGAGGATCCTCGCCTGATGGCCGACACGATGGGCTGCGGCGACGCCTTCCTCACCGGGTTCGCCGTCTCGCTGCTGCGCGGCGGCTGGACCGCCGGCGCCTCCCCCCGCCGCGACGCCGTCGAGCGCGCGCTCCACGACGGCGCGCGGTCGGCGTACGAGCAGTGCCTGGTGGAGGGCGCGTTCGGCCACGGACGGCCCGTTCTCACTAAGCTTCGCTAGGACGAGAGGGAGGAACGCCGGCCATGCCAGCTGAGCGGAGCCAGGCCGCCGGACGGGTGACGATCTCCGAGGTGGCGGCCGAGGCGGGGGTCGGGCGCGCGACCGCCGCCCGCACGCTCGGCGGCTATGGGCACGTCAGCCCCGAGCTGCGCCAACGTGTGCTCGCGGCGGCCGAGAAGCTCGGCTACCGCGCCAACGCCCTCGCCCGCAGCATGTCGACCGGCGTGAGCCACACCATCGGCGTGATCGTCGCCGACATCGGCAACCCCTTCTTCGCCGGGCTGGTCCGCGGCGTCTGCGACGCCTCCCGCGCCCGCGGCTTCGACACGATCGTGCTGAGCACCTACGAGAACCTCGACGAGGAGGTCGCCGCCACCAACGTGCTGATCGACAAGCGCGTCGACGGCATGATCATCGCGTCCGCCGCGGTCAGCGGCCGGGAGGTCGGCCATGTCAGGGAGGCGCTGAAGCGCGGCGTCCCCGTCGTCCTGGTCGACCGGGCCATCCCGGCGCTCGACCTCGACGCGGTCGTCATCGACAACCGCGACGCCGCGCGTGAGGCGGTCGAGCGGCTGATCGAGGCGGGGCACCGCCGGATCGGCTTCGTGTGGGGACCGCCCATGGCGCAGCCGCCCGCCACCCGGCGCGAGCTGCTGGACGCGGCGTCCCGCAATCTCTGGACCGACGGCGAGCGGCTGCGCGGCTACCTCGACGCGCTCGACGACGCGCGGATCCCCTTCGACCCCGAGCTGGTGATGGTCGGGCGCAAGGTCGAGGAGCGGGTGACCCAGGAGGTCGCGCGCATGCTCGCCCTGCCCGACCGCATCACCGCGCTGTTCTGCACCGAGACCGAGGCGGTGACGGGCGCCTTGCGCGCCCTACGGGCCGCCGGACTGTCCTATCCGCGCGACGTCGCCCTCATCGGGTTCGACGACAGCGCCTGGGCGGCGGTGATGGACCCGCCGCTGACGATGATCGCGCAGCCGGTGCACGAGCTCGGCGCGAAGGCGGCCGGGGTGCTCCTCGACATCGTGCAGGGGGCCGAGGCCGGCCGCGAGACGCACACGCTCCGCTCGCGTCTCGTCATGCGGTCGTCGGTCGGCCCCCCGCAGGGCGGCTGAGATCGTCGAGAGAGGTTGTCAGCGGGGGAGCAGTTCGTAGGAGCGCTGCTGGGGCAGGCCCGCGAGCTGCCGCTGGCCCTCTGTCAGCAGCGCGGCGATCGGACCGGGCTCGCGCAGCCGGGTGAGGCGGTCGCGGTTGTACTTGCGCAGCCGCGCCGCGCGGCGCTTGGCCGCCGCCGCCTTGAACGCCGCGACGTGCTCGCGGTCGGGCTTGCGCGCCCCGCTCAGCTCGTAGCCGTACGCCGTGAGCCGCTCGCCGAGCACCTCCTCGCACAGCGAGATCTCCCAGGGCTCCAGCCGGGAGGCCCACTTGCCCGAGTGGGCGGTGGTCACCTCCTCGTGCGTGTTGCTGTGCCACACCTTGTGCTTGGGCACGGCGAGCTCGGCCACGTGGCGCGGCTCGCACATCGCCGGGTCGTAGTCCTCGCCGAGGAACACGCACAGCTTCTTCAGCTCGGTCTCCGGGTCGGCGGTCAGGTCCTCGTATCGCAGCTCGTAGAAGCTGTCGGCGGGCAGCTTGCGCGCGTGCCGGCGGCCGAAGTCGATCGACTCGGCCCAGTTGGCCATGGCGTGCACGGCGTCGGCCTTGTACCAGGGCATCTGCTTGAGCGAGGCCACGCAGTCGCGGCCGTCCCTGACGAGGTGGACGAACTGCGCGTCGGGGAACATCCGCATCAGCATCTCGACGTGCCGGTAGTAGCTGGGCCGCTTGTCGCCCCAGCGCGGCTTGCCGAAGCGCTCGGCATAGCACTTGAAGACCATGCCGATGACCGAGCCGAAGCTGCCCGGGCCGAGCATGGCCGCCTGGATGAAGTCGGGGCGGCTCAGCCCGAGCTCGTGGAACTTCGTGGTGCGGCCCTCGGCGATCCAGGTCGCCAGCCTGCGCCTGTTGTCGGCCAGCCGCATGTCGCCGTACGCCCGGCGGGAGAAGTAGGCCGGGACGAGGAACCGCGTCTCGGGCGGGACCGCGATGCGCGGGTGCGAGTGCAGCATGAGCTGCAGCATGGTGGTGCCGGAGCGCGGGCAGCCGACGACGAAGACAGGTCTGTCCGAATGCATGAGTTCTATCCCCCGTGGTGAAATTTCCGGACGTCACGCCGCCGCCCGCCCCCGGGCGCGGCTGGTGACGCGGGTCCTACGGCGTCACGCCGTACAAGTAGTGGATCGGGCCGAGAAGGCCGGTCAGACGAGGATCTTCTCTCTCTCGGCGGCGGTGCGGGGCACCTGGCGCGACGCCAGCCAGACGCGGTAGACCAGGAACATCTCGAACGCCAGCAGCAGCGCGCCGGCCACGGCCGCGACCGGCACCAGGGCCGCGGCTCCGAACAGCGGGGCCACGACGAAGACCGCGGCGTGGAACTCGATGCCGCTCACGACGTGGGTGCGCACGCGGTGCCGCACCAGGAAGACCCGGAACCGGTCATACCAGGGGAAGCGCGCGTGGAACGCCTTCTGCAGGTCGACCACCGTGGCGCCGGCGTCCTCGACGGTCTGCTCGAACTCCGTCCTGGCCTGCTCCAGCTCGCTTCGCGGCCGGGAGCGCAGGACGCTCTCGGCGAGGACGTACTGCCCCTCCAGCCGCGTCTCGAGCAGCGCCCGGGTGGCGTCCTTGACCCGCTTGAGCTGGGGGCCGTTGATGTAGCGGAACAGGTCGAGCACCACGACGCCGACGGCGGCGAGCGCCAGGTCGGTGTCGCCCGTGCGGGTGTACTCCCCGAACCCCCATCCGAAGGCGCAGCAGACCACCCGCACCCGGTCGCCGACGTAGTCGAGCCACAGGCCGAAGGGCGTCCCCGTGCCCTTGAGTCTGGCGATCTTGCCGTCCATGCAGTCGACCATGAAGCTCAGATAGAACAGCACCGCACCGGCGACGAGCATGCCCTCCGTGAAGGCCGCCGCCGAAGCGAAGCCGATCAGCATGGACAGTCGTGTCAGTCCGTTTGGCGTGATCGAGGTGTGATTGGCCACGAGCAGCGCGAGCCGGCAGGCGAGCGGATCGACCATGAAGACGGTCCACCACGAGTCTCTCGGCTTGCGCGTCGCGAGTATGTCGTCCAGCGTGAAGCCTCCCATGCAGGCAAGAATGACTACAACCGGTAGCCGTTGGCCTGCTCTTCGGTAACAGGCAGGGCATCTCATTGCCGCTTCTTGACCGTCCCCCTCATCTGGGTAAACCATCCGCCAATCCGGTCGCCGATCGATTACAGTCCGTGGTCGAGGGGGAGACCATGCCCGTTGTCACGTTGTACCGGCGGCTGCAGGGGCGGCTGCCGTCATGGGAGCCCGCGCCGCGCGCCGCTCTCATCCGGGCGGACGCGGGTCCGCTCCAGGCCCAGCGCGAGACGCTGGACGTGGTGTGCGCCCTGCTGGGCGAGGCGGCCGTGCCGTACTTCTGTGTGCGCCCGCAGCCCAACCGGCCGCCGGTGATCGCCGTGTCCGAGGACGACCGCCCGCGCGCCCTGGCCGCGCTCGCGGCCGGCAGTCATCCGCTGTTCGCGTCGCGACAGCCGTACGGCAGGCAGGGCGCGCGGGCGCGCCAGGCGGACGCGGGCCGGATGCGCCCGGTGCGGCGCGCGGCGGCGCTGCTCGGCGACGCCAAGGTCGTGCGGCTGGCCATGTATTTCGCCAGCCCCTCGCGCACGCTGACACTCGGCCCGGAGCACGGGTGCGACCTGGAGTTCTGGGCCCGGGAGGCGGACGAGCTGGTCGCCCCGAGGCCGAACCCCGCCTGCGACCGCGTCCCCGTCGACGGCCCCGCCGTGGACGGCGGCGAGGAGCTGTTCACGCCGCTGGCGTGCGCCGCCCGCAGGGCCCGCGCCTATCGCACCCGGCCCGAGTTCGTCCGGCGGCTGCTCGACGACATCGACTTCCCGATCGACGCCGTCTACACGTGGGTGGACGGCGCCGACCCCGCCTGGCGGGCGCGCCGGCAGCAGGCCGAGCGCGCCGAGGCGCTGCGCACCGGCGCCCCGCCGAGCGAGATGGCGACCACGGAGGCCCGGTTCACCAGCAGGGACGAGCTGCGTTATTCGCTGCGCTCGCTGCTGATGTACGCCCCCTGGATCAACCGGATCTGGATCGTCACCGACGGCCAGACGCCGCCCTGGCTCGACACCACGCACCCGATGATCGCGGTGGTGGATCACAAGGAGATCTTCACCGACCCGTCGGTGCTGCCGGTGTTCAACTCCCACGCCATCGAGACGCAGCTGCATCACATCGACGGGCTCAGCGAACACTTCCTCTATTTCAACGACGACTTCTTCCTGGGCCGGCCGCTGCCTCCCCGCACGTTCTTCGAGGGCAACGGGATCACCCGCTTCTTCCCCAGCACCGTTCATGTGCCCTTCGGCGTGCCGGAGACCGAGGAGTCGCCGGTGCACGCCGCCGGCATGAACAACCGGCGCATCCTGGAGAACCTGACCGGCCGCACGATCACGCAGAAGCTCAAGCACGTGCCCTACGCGCTGCGCCGGTCGGTCATGCACGAGCTGGAGGGGCGGTTCACGGCGGAGTTCACGGCGACCGCGCGCAGCAGGTTCCGCACGTCGCGGGACATCTCGGTGGTGTCGTCACTGGCGCACTACTACGGCTATCTGAGCGGACGGGCGGTGCCCGGCACGGTCGACTACACCTACGTGGACCTGTCGCTGCCGAAGACGCCGGCCAAGCTGCGCCGCATGCTGGCCCGGCGCAGGCACGACGTGTTCTGCCTCAACGACACCGCTCCCACCACGATCGAGCAGGACGCGCTGCTGGGGCGGTTCCTTGAGGCCTACTTCCCCACCCCGGCGCCGTTCGAGCGGTGAGCGGCCCCCGGGTCATACCTGTCGTACCTGTCCACGAACATGCCCCGGAAGGTCCAGCGGCCGGCCGGGGCGAACGAACGCTCGACCAGGGCGCGCCTGCGGGCGGGCATCGCGTTCTTGCCCGTTTGGCCGACGACCCAGAGCGTACGCAGCCCGTCGAGCCGGGCGGCGAGCACCCGGGGGCCCACCTCGCGGCCGGAGAAGCTGCCGTCCCGCTCGGGTGACCGGGCCAGCGCCACGTCGCGCAGCCTGCCGAAGACCGACGGATAGACCGTTTCGTACTTCCTGACCTTGGCGGGGACGAACAGCACCCCGTCACCCGGCTTCGCCTCGGCCGCGAGCATCACCATGACCGGCCGCGGATCGTCCTGCCTGCCGTCGGGCCCTCGTGTGGCGAAATGCCCGGGAACCGACAGGCCGAGCCAGGCGGTCAGCACGGCCGCGCCGAGACCGGGGGGCAGCGCGGCCAGGCCCGCCCCGGCGAGCAGCGCCGCCGCCGGGACGCAGTAGAGGACGTAGCGGAACACGTACACGGGATGGACCACCCACGAGGCCGCGAGCAGCACCAGCGCGGGCACGAGCAGCCACGGCAGCGTCAGCCGCACAAGCGCCGCCTGGCCGGAGAAGGCCGCGCCCGCGGACGGTGTCCCGCCCGGACCGGCGGCCCACGGTCTTTCCGGCCGGCCCACGGCGGCCGTCTCGGCACGCAGCGCAGCCGCCGTCTCGGCACGCAGCGCAGTGGCCGTCTCGGCGCGGCCTGCGGCGGTCGCCGGAAGTCCACGCGCGGCCGGTTTTCCGGCGTGCGCGGCGCGCGCCCGGCGGACGCCCGCGACCGCGGCATACACGAGGCCGAAGAGCACGAGCGCCCAGGTCAGGGGGGCCACTCCGGGTCCCGTCGCCCCGCCGAGGTCGCCCGACAGCCGGACGGCGAGGGTGCCGGCGTCGGCCGCCTCCGGCCGGGGAATCCACCCCACCTGCGCGCTCTGCCGGGAGCCGAGCCAGGCCAGCGGCGCCACGGCCGCCAGCGCCGGTGTCACCGCGCACGCCCACCGGAGCAGCGGTCCCCGCGACAGGATCACGGCGAGGCCGTGCGCTCCCGCCAGGAGGAACGCGAACAGGTTGAGGTAGGCCAGCACGGTCAGTGCCGCCGCGTACGCCGCCAGGACCCCCGACGTGGGCGACCGCATCAGGCGCAGCGACAGCAGGGTCACGCCGACGGCCGCCGCCGCCGTCAGCGCGTACGGACGGGCCTCCTGGACATATCTGGAGAAGATGGGCATAAGGGCCAGCAGCACACCGCCGTACAGGCCCGCCCGGGGGACGCCGAGCGCGCGGCCGATCGCGCCGGTCCCGGCGGCGGCCAGCGCGCCCGCGACGACGGACGGCAACCGCAGCGCCACCCCGGCCGTGCCGGACAGCCCCGCGACGACGTGCATCAGCGCGTAGTAGAGGCCGTGCACGGCGTCGACCGACTGCAGCAGGTGCGCCAGTTGGGGAAGGGTGCGGCCGGCCGCGCTGACGGTGGCCGCCTCGTCCCGCCACGGCGGCGGCCCGCCGAGGTTCCACAGCCCCACCACGATCGCGAGAACGGCGGGCACGACGGTCACGACGGCGGACCTGGCGGGCCGTTCGGGCTCCGCGGCGGGGCGCTTCGCAAAAGCCGAGGGCGCGTCGCGTCGCGACACCCCCGCGGCCGTACGGCGGGGCGGACGGCCGGCGGCCCGCCGGGACGTGCGGCCGGCGGCGGCCTGCCGGGCGGCGCGGGTCATGGCCGCAGGCGCGCGACCACGCGCGCCGAGGCGTGTCCGTCGTCCCAGGGGCAGTAGGTGCGGGCGAACCGCTCATAGCGCGCCGCGAATCGCCCGAGGTCGCCGTGCCGCAGCACGTCGAGCACGTCGTCGCCGGTTTTGAGCACGGGCCCGGGGGCCTCGGCCTCGAAGTCGAAGTAGAAGCCGCGCACCTCGTCGCGGTAGCGCTCCAGGTCGTGTGCGAAGAACACCATGGGCCTGCCGGTGCACGCGAAGTCGAACATCGCCGACGAGTAGTCGGTGACCAGCACGTCCGCGGCGGCCAAGAGATCTGCCATGTCCGGAAATCTCGAGACATCGCGGATGCGGTCGCCGTCCGGGAACGTCATGTCCCGCGCCATCAGATAGTGGGCCCGCACGAGCAGCACGTCGTCGCCGCCCAGCGCACCGGCCGCCCTGACCGGGTCGAGCGCGAGCCGGCCGGTGGTGTCGTCGTCCCGCCACGTCGGCGCGTAGAGGATGACCCGCCGGCCGGCAGGCAGGCCCAGCCGCCGCCGGGCCGCGCGGGCGCGGGCGGGATCGAAGAGTACGTCGTTGCGCGGGTAGCCCGACTCCAGGATCTCCCCCTGGTAGCCGAACGCGCCGCGCAGCGCGTCGGTGGCGAACGGGCTCGGCGACAGCAGCAGGTCCCAGGTCGCCACCTGCCGCGCCAGCTCGTCACGCGGCACCCGCTGCGCGTACGGCATGCCTTCGAGGTCGAGGCCCAGGCGCTTGAGCGGCGTGCCGTGCCAGGTCTGCACGACCGTCTGCCCGCGCGGCTTGCGATACCACCCTGGCTGCGTGCGCCGGTTGGCCACGACGAAGCGGCTGGTGCGCAGCGCCTCCTCGTGCTCGCGCGAGCCGTACAGGACCAGGCGCACACCGGGCGGGACCGAGAACTGCCCGTCCCTGGTGACCCAGACGATCTCCACGTCCGGGTGGCGGCGCGCCAGCTCCTCGGAGACGGCCCGGGGATTACACGAATACTGCCCGCCGCCGTAGCTGTCGAACACCGCCGCGTTCCGCAGCGCCGTGCGTCGCGGCGCCGCCGCCCGCCGCCTGCGCGTCGCGTACGGCCCGCGCTCGTGCGGGCCGAGCGCCGGGCGCACGGCGAGGCTCAGGTCGCCGTCGCGCGAGGTGCGGACCGCGATTTCGTGGAACCCGGTGACCCGCGGCCTCGGCGGGTCGGCGATCAGCGCCGGGCTCAGGCGCACGCGCTCCTCCCCGCCCGCCGGTGACAGGGCGAGCACCCGCCAGGCGCCGCTGCGGAGCGGAAGTCCCTCGGCCGTCCTGCCGACGGCGGCCGTCCACGTCGCCTCGTCCCGGCGGACCGGCCAGGAGTGCCGCTCCGTGCCGCATTCCAGCACGATCCGATCTGCCGGGCACCGGCCCGTCCACTCCAGGACCGGCTCGCCTGCCTCCGTCCACCGGATCGCGCCGACGAGGCCGCCGGGGCCGGGAGCCGGGTCGCCGGCGGTGCGGGGACCGAGCAGGAGCCCGCGGTCACGGGTGAGGGAGACGCGCACGTTCCCGGCGTCGAAGACCCGCTCGCCCGGAGCTCCGGTCACCCGGCCCGCCCGGGTCACTCCCCGCGCGTGGACCCGCGCGTGCAGCGCCCACCGGCCGGCGGGCAGGGTGTCGAGGGCGACCACGGTCTCGAAGCCGGCGTCGTCGTGGCAGGCGACCGACTGGCGGGAGTCGGCGGTCACATCGGGCCTGCGGGTCCGGTGCACCGGCAGCGTTATCCGCTCCTCCCCGCGCTGGAGCCACAGCTCGATCCGGCTGCGCCGGCTGTCCAGGTGGGCGATGTACGCGTGTCCGGTCAGGGCGAGCCTGCCGTCCGAATGGCGTACGTCGTCCACACAGGCGACGAGCCGCAGGTCGCGAGTGGCGTCGAACAGCGAGCGCGGGAGCCGGGGGTCCCGCCGGAAGGGGTAGTCGAGATACCAGCGGCGGGGCCGCAGCCCCCGCCGGAGCACGCCCCGGTGCCTGATCTCCGAGGCGGCGAAGGTCCGCAGCTCCGCCAGCTCGCCGGTCATGCCGTGCGCGGCGAAGTGGATCTGGAGCCTTCTCAGGACCGGCAGCCGTTCCACCGCGCCGGGGTCCAGGCGGCCCAGACGGCCCAGCACCTCGGCGAGCCGGTCGGGAACGCGGTCGCGTACGGCCTCCAGCACGGCGTCGAGGTCGGGCCCCTCCGCCAAGCGGAGGTCGTAGGCGGTGCGCAGCTGCGGCGCGTGCCGTGCGAGCAGGTCCGACACCTCCAGCATCGCCTCCAGGCGGCGCAGCGGCTCGGCCGGCGGCCGGGACCCGCGCGTGAGGCAGACCACGTCGCCGAGCACGTCGGCCGAGGTGGACAGCACGTGCGCGGGGATCGTCACGGGGAAGTCCTCGCCCAGGCCCGCAGGGAAGGCGAACTCGTGCCGGTTCCAGAACTCCCGGCGGAACACCGTGCCGCCCGCCCGCGGGTCGTCCAGCAGCTTCTGATGCCGGGTGATGTGCGTGCGCAGCCTGGCCTTCGGCGCCGGGTCCGCCGCCTGGCCCGGGGCGTTCCGCGTCCAGGTGCGGATCCGGCCGCAGGCGAGGTCGGAGCCGGTGTGGTCGAGGGCGCCGACCAGCGCACGGTAGGCGTCCGCGGGGACGACCGAACCGGGGTCGGCGAAGGCGAGGTAGCGCCCGGTAGCGAAGGTCGCGCCCGCGTTGCGCGCCGTGCCGGGGTCGTCGCCGCCGTCGCCGAGCGTGAGGAGCGTGAACCTGTGGTCGGGCGGGTGAAGGCCCCGCGGGCGGCCGACGAGGATCACCTCCAGGTCGTCCAGGGTCTGGTCGCGCAGGGATTCGAGGCACTCCTCGGCGTGTTCCTCCCCGCCGTGCAGGGGGACGACCACCGAGAGCCTGACAGGCACCGTCACGCCGTCAGGATGCCGACGGACGGCCCCGCGCCACCGGCCCATCCCCATGGCCTTACGCTCGCTTGGCCGGCTCTTGACCCAACCGGCCCTGATCGCTTCCTGAGCGGGGTCGGGGGCGGCGCGACGGTCAGCCGAACAGCGCGTCCACCACCCGGCGGGCGGCCTGCCCGTCGGCCATCGGGCGATAGCGCGCCAGGAACGCGGCGTACGCGTCCCGGTGCTTGTCCGCGAGCTCGCCGAGGTGCGCGAGCGCGTCGAGCACCTCTCCCTCGTGCGGCAGCACCGGCCCCGGCGCCTCGGGCAGGAACCACAGGTCCCGCGGCCGGCCGGCGTGCAGGAGCACCGGGCGTCCCGTCACGGCGAAGTCGAACACCGCCGCCGCGTCCCCGGCGATCAGGACGTCGGCCGCGAGGTACAGCTCGTGCGGGTCCGGATGGCCGCCGGTGTCACGGACGCGGGCGTCGTCCGGCCCGGCGCCGGCGGCTCGGACCAGCAGGACGTGGTCCTCCGGAAGCCCGGCCGCCAGACGACCGGCGTCGAGCCTGTCGTGCTCCCCCGCGACGTACAGCAGGACGCGGGCGCGCTCCGGCAGGCCGAGGCGGCGCCGCACCTCGGCGGCGCGTTCCCGGGCGCCGGCTCCGGTCAGCAGGTCGTCGCAGGGCAGGCCGGTCTCCAGCACCTCTCCCTCGTAGCCGGACGTCCGCCGCAGCAGCGGCGTCCACCACGGCCCCGCCGAAACGAGATGCGTCCACTGCCCCGCCCCGGACCGGCCTGCGGGCTCCTTCGGCGTGCACGCGGGCTGCTGCCAGGTCTGCACGACCACCTGGCCGGGCCTGCGCTCGAACCACGGCGGCAGCGGCGCGTCGGTGACGACGTAGCGGCACCGGGCGAGTGCCTCGTAGTGCTCCCGTCCCAGCGTGCGCACCGATTCGACGTCGCCGGGCAGGGCGACCTGGCCGTCCCGCACGTTCCACAGCAGCGGCAGGTCGGTGCCCCGGCGGCGCAGCTCCTCGCAGACCGCTCTCGGGCTGCCGCCGAAGCGGGTGCCCGCGCCGCCGTCGAACAGGACGGCGTCCCGCAGCGGCCGGTCCCTCATCTGGGGATAGGTCCTCGTGCGCAGCGCCCGCCGGGCCTTCCTGCCGCGCTCGTCGGCGGTCAGGTCGCCGCTCACGGTCAGCACGGCCCGCCCCGGGCCCGACGTGACGACCCCGAACGTACGGCGGGCCGTCTGGTGCGCCGCCGGCAGGTCGGTGTCGAACTCCAGCGGCAGGTCCGTCCACTCTCCCCCGGCGGTGCGCGCCCGGATCGCCAGGGCGTACCGGCCGCGCGGCAGCGGCAGCCGCCCGGCGGGCGAGGCGACCTGCTCGGGCGTCAGCCGCGCCCGGAAGCGGGTGCCCGCTCCCTCGATCGGCAGCAGCCACTCCCCTCGCCGGGGAGTGGCGCGCGCATCGGGGTCGAGGGCGGTCACCACCAGCGCCGACATCTCGTGGGGTACGGCGAGGCCGCCCTCGATGAGCAGCTCGCCGCCGCCGCCGCAGCGCGCGGGCAGCCATTCGGCGAGGTCGGCGTAGGCCGCGGCGGGCTGGTGCCGCAGCACCAGGCCGCCGGTGCGGTCGCGGGTCACGACGATCTCCCGGCCGGCCAGGCCGTACCGGCCGGTGGGCACGTCCTCGGCGACGGTCATGGGCGTCACGGTGCCGTCGGCGGCCCGCACCTCGATCTCCCACCACGTCTCGGGCGCGGCGACCTCGTCCGGTACGGCGATCCGCGGGGCAGGGGACGCGGGCAGCAGGTCGCGCAGGTCGACGGCGGTCTCGAACGTACGCCGGTCGACGTGCACGGGATAGGTGCGAGGAACGCCGCCGGGACGCCGGGTGACCTGGAGCACCGGGCTCGGGCCGAGGTCGTTGACGACGTGGCCCACCAGGCGCAGGCGGCCGTCGCGCACCTCCCGCGTGACGACCCGGGCGGTCTCCCGCTCGGCCCGCAGCACGAGGACGCCGGTCTCCCCGAGCATCGGGGCGACATAGTGGTCGGGCCCCACGGTGCGATATCCCGCCTGCTCGACGGTCGAGGCGGCGGCGCGCGGGTCGGTCAGCCGTCCGCGCCGCAGGACGCCCCGGTGGAGCACGCGCAGCTCGACGTGCCACCGCCCGAGCCGGCCGGGCCTGGCCAGCGCCGCCGGGTCGATGACGAGCCGGAAGCCGCCCCAGTCGCGTTCCTTCGACTTCGTGGACACCCGGGCCCTGGTGACCGAGGCCGGCACCCGGACGCGCCGCCCGGTGCGCTCGTGGACGAGGGTGGCGAAGACCTGCTGGTGGACCCGCCGGGTGGGGCGCAGGTAGGGCGGGGCCGCGCGTCCCTCCACCACGAGCGCGCCGTCCTCCCAGCGGACCGCGTCGATGCGGTGACGCGGGACGAGCTCGTCCCTGGCCCTGGTCACGGCGGCGGGCATCTCCCGGTCGGCGGAGCGGGCGAGGGGCACGTTCAGGTGATGACCGCCCATCCTGCGGACGAGCCTGCGGTCGGGCGGCACCTCCCGCTCCCAGGCAAGGACCTCCAGCAGATCGTCCATGCGGCGCAGGCGCACCAGATGCCACTGCACGCGCCGCAGCGCGGGCAGCCCGTCGAGCACGGAGGGCGCCACGTCCTCCAGATAGAGGCAGGCGAGGTCGAGGAAGCGCTCCCGGAACGCCGGGGTGGCCTGGTCGAGCACGTCGAGGAAGTTCGTGAGGTCGCCGTCGAGCACGGCGTGGTCCCAGGCGTGGATGTGCGCGGTGAAGTTGTGCTCGCTCAGGAAGCGGCGGACCTCGGTGACGGCGGCGAACCGGTCCTCCAGGTGCGCGGCCCGCGTCTTGTCCTGGGTGATGGAGCGGCCGCCGTCCTCGCGCCGCCGCCACAGGTAGACCGGCGTGGGCACCACGTCGACGGCCCGCGCCAGGAAGTGGGCGCGCAGGGCCACCGCGATGTCCTCGTACAGCACGCCTTCTGGGAAGGCGAACCCGTGGGCGTCCCAGAACGAGCGGCGCCACAGCTTGTTGGTGACCAGGCGGTCGCGCAGGAGCGCGTGCGTCCGGGTGATGTGGGTGGCCGCGGCGGCGTCGGCGAAGACGGCCCGGTGCAGGGCCGACTGGCGGGCGCCGCGCCCGTCGAGGCGCAGCACGTTGCCCGTGGCGAGGTCCGATCCCGTCCGCTCCAGGGACGCCAGCAGGCATTCGAGGGCGTGCGCCGGCAGCAGGTCGTCGCTGTCGAGGAACATCAGGTGCTCCCCGGTCGCGTGCCGCACGCCCGTGTTGCGCGCCGCCCCGAGCCCCGCGTTGGCCTGGCGGACCAGCCGGAACCTGTCGTCGCGCGCCGCGAAGCCGGCGGCGATCTCGGCGCTGCCGTCGGGCGAGCCGTCGTCGACCATGACGACCTCGATGTCCGGCCACGTCTGCGCCGCGACCGAGGCCAGGCAACCGGCGAGGTACGGTTCCACGTCGTAGATCGGGACGATCACGCTGAGGCGGGGCACGGGCGCTCCTTATGGTCGGCGAAGCGGGAGACACAGCGGCTCAGGCGGGGCTCACGAGCGCGCGCAGGCGCCTGCGGAGCAGCCGGGCGGTGCGGCGCAGCGGCCGGGCGCCGGACCGGCCCTGGGGACGGGAACGCCGGGGCGCCCTCACGGCGCCGGCGTCGCCGGTGACGTCCGACGGGGCGGTGCCGGGGACCCGCGGGGCGGTGGTCGCGGCGAGCCCGGCGGGCAGGAACCCCCATTTGTCGCCGGCGTCCCACACCGTGCCGTACATCTCGTGGACCAGGTCGCCGAGGTCGTCCCCCGGCCCGGCGCAGTGGCGAGCGCGGCTCATCGCGGCGGTGCGCTCCAGCCGGGCGTGCACGACGCGGCCGTCCTCGCGCTCGTCCAGCGCGAGCGAGACGATCCCGAGCCGCTGCCGGTCGGCGTGCTTGACCACCGCCCCGATGGTGCCGCGCGAGGGCACCCAGCCGGGCGGGCAGTGGAAGCGGAACGGCACGGGGAAGCAGTCGTCCGGCACGGCCTCGCGGAACCGCACGCGCGGCTCGCCCTGATAACAGGCGAGCACCAGGCGCAGGTCGAGCGAGGGGTCGCCGAGCGGGTCGCGCCGCCCTCCGCCGAGCCGTCCCCAGGGCCCGACGACCGTCACCCGCACGTCGGGCAGCCGCCCGGCGAGCACGGCGTCGACGGTCGCCCTGACCTCCTCGAACGACGCGTCCCCCACCTCGACCACGACGTCGACGTACGGCACGAGGTAGGTGCGGTGAGGGTGCCTGCGCAGCCAGCGGAAGGTGGGGACGCGCTCGGCGAGGTGGGGCCAGTTGTGCCGCTTCACCTCGGGCTCGCGGCGCATCACCGTGGACCGGCCGAGGTGCCAGCACCGGCTGTCGCGGTCGGGCACGAACACGGCTCCCGCCTGGGCCAGCCGATAGCCGAGCTCGGTGTCCTCGCCGAGGACGAGCGAGGCGTCGAGTCCTCCGGCGGCGCGCAGCAGGCGGGCGGGCAGCGACGCGGTGGCCCCCACCATGACGGAGAACGCGCTGAACCCGGCGGCCCGCAGGTCGTCCGTCTGGTCCCAACGCCGCTCGGTCCACTGCGGCGTGGCGTCCTCCTCGGAGAAGAGCTTGGGCACCGCGCCCGCCTCGATGGCCGCGAGCACCTCGCTCGCCGGGATTTCGTCGAGACCGGGCACGAACCGCAGGTGCCCGAGCACGACCAGATAGTCGGCCAGGTGATGCCAGCGCATCTGGGCCTCGACGTGCTCGGGGAACAGCACGAGGTCGGCGTCGAGGTAGAGGATCACCTCGCCCTCGGCCGCCTCGGCCCCCGCCGCGCAGGCGCTCGCTCTCCCCCACGCCCCGCCGCGCGGGCGGACCACCCGCAGCCGCTCCGGCAGCGGCCCGGCCGACGACTCGGCCGGCGGCTCCATGGGCCGCTCGCCGTCGTCCACCACCACGACCTCCATGAGGTGGGCCGGGTAGGTCTGCCGGGCCAGACCGGCCAGTGTCAGCGGCAGCGTGCGCTCCGCGCGATAGGCGGGGATCACCACGCTCACCGTGAGCGTGGGCGTCCAGTCCCCCAGCGCGGGTGGTTCTCCGAGCACCCCGTAGTCGTTGAGCGGGATGCGCGCAGCCCCCGTCACGTCGTCACCTCCGCCCGCCATCGGGCACCGTCCTCCATCAGTTCGTTGAAGACCAGCCCACGCCACTGCTCCTGGAAGGAAGCGAGGAACGACTGCACGGGCTGGCGCCAGGTGTGGCCGTACGCGCTGCGGCGGCGCAGCACATAACCGAGGCCGTGGGTGCGGTAGATCCGGCCGCCGGCGGCCTCGACCGCCTGCAGGAGCTGGCCGTCCACCGTCCTCGCCAGGGGCCGGAAGCCGCCGGCCGCCTCGAACGCCGCCCGGGTGACCAGCATCGTGCCCCCGGCCACCAGCGGCACGAACCGCTCGGTGCCGATACACCGCCTGATCGTCACGTCGAGCGGCTCCAGGTAGACGAACTCCGCGGCCGAGCCGACGAGGTCGGCGCCGCTGTAGCGCCTGGCGAGCAGGAGGTCGGCGAGGTGGTCGGGGCCATACCAGTCGTCGTCGTCCACCTTGGCGAGGCACGACCCGGAGGCGACGGCCGCCATCCGGTTCAGCACCTCCCCGAACGGCGTCGTGGTGTGGGCCTCGATCACGGTGAGCGGCAGCCGCGTGCGGGGGATCGCGGCCTCCCGTGCCGTGAAGCCGTGGAGCCCCACGATCAGTTCGGCGCTCACGCCGCGCTGACGCTCCATCTGCTCGACCGCGAACGGCACCATCTCGGGGCGCCGCGTGCACAGCAGGATCGAGACCTTCGGGTCCGGTGGCACCGGCAGGCCGGCGGCCAGGGCCAGACCCCGCCAGCGGGCGGCGGCCCCGTGCTCGCGCAGCGCGGCCCGGCGCAGCCGGATGCTCAGCTCCTCGCGGCGCAGGTCGGACGCGAGCGCCTCGCCGGTCACGGCGGCGAGCGCGGTGGCCAGGGCGCGGCCCAGCGCCCGGTCGCGGGCGGGATCGGGCGCGGCGAGCACCGGAATCCCGGCGGCCGAGAGGGCGGCGACGACGCGGGCGACCTCATTCGCCCGTCCCTCCGTCACCTGTGCGCCGGGCACCTCGATGCCGCGTACGTCCCGCAGGCGGGCGATGTCCACGTCCGTGACCCGCCCATTGGCCGGGAGCCGTACGAGCCTGTCGTCGCCGAGGGTGACGACGAACCCCTCCCGGCGCGCGGCGAGCACCGCGATGCCCTGCGCGGGATTCCGGCGGAATCCGATGGGGTTGACCACGGCCTCGTCCAGCGGCGGCAGCAGGCCACCGGCCGCCGAACCGGTGCTCCCGGCGAGTACAGAGCCGTTCGCCTGACGCAGCGGCAGGTCGCAGCCGGGGGCGTCGCGACGGTCCGGCACCGGCCCGCCGGGCGGCGACAGCGTGACGTTGGGATCGCCGGGCCGCCAGTCGGCTGTGGCGCCGCCTTCCAGCCCCGCCACGGGAGTGGCCGCCGCGCATCCGCCGAACAGGCCGCTCGCGACGTGGGCCACGACGTCACCGGCCGGCACCGGCTCGGTGAAGGCGGCGTCGAGGTGCCAGCCGCGGCCCCGGCGGGTCACCCGCATCTCGGTCAGGTGCCGCCAGCAGGCGCCCGGCGCGGTGACGGGCAGCGGCTGGGCCGCCCAGGACGGCACGTCGGCGACGGCGATCCGCACCCGCGTCGCCCTGGGCAGCAGGCCGCCCAGCGGCACCGCCCTGCGCAGGTCGGCCGGGGAGCGCGCGGCGAGCAGGACGCATCCGATCGCGCCGGTTCCGCCCGGCGCCGCGTCCCCTGCCGTGTCCCCTGCCGTGTCCCCTGCCGTGTCCCGTGCCGGGTCCTGTGTCCCGTCCGGCGCCGTGTCCGCGTCGCTCGCCGGAACGGCGGGCGTGCCGGGGACGGGGACGTCCTCAAGCGGGATCCAGGGACCGGCGAAGCCCTCGACGAGGCGGCCGAGCAGCGCGGGACAGGACTCGAACCCGATCCACGTCCCCCACGCCGACCGGGTGGTGGCGGTTCGTGTCACCCGCCCCTCCTCACGCTGCCCGGTTCCTCTTCCGACCGGCCCAGCATCGCGAAACCCGCTCGTGAGGGGGCAGGCTTAGTCCCTTCCTTGGCCGAAGGTTTAATCGCTCCCGTCCCAGGTGGACGAAGGTTTCCGGCCCGTACGAAATCGGACTGAAGAGGAGGAAGCAACCCGAAGCACGTTACGATGCCGCGTTATAGATCCCCCCGAGGAGTACCCCATGGCTGTACGTCGTCTGATCCCTCTGGCCGTCGCGTGCGCTCTCGCGGCGGCCGTCACCGCGACTCCTGCGCAGGCTCGTGCGACCGACGAGCCGTACTGTGCGACCCACAAATGCATCGCCCTGACCTTTGACGACGGTCCGGGGCCATACCTGCAGACGCTGCTGAAGACCCTCTCCGAATACAAGGCGAAGGCGACGTTCTTCGTCATCGGCTCAGAGGTGAAGAAGCACCCGAAGCTCACCCAGTTGATCACCAAGTCGGGCCACGAGATCGGCAACCACTCGTGGGACGGCACCTATCTGACCACGCTCAAGTACGCCGACATCAACAAGAAGATCGGCGACGCCCAGCGGCTGATCAAGAAGACGACGGGCAAGGCGCCGAAGCTCTTCCGCGCGCCCGGCGGGCTGCGCAACGGCGGCGTGGAGGAGGTCACCGCCAAGCTCGGGCTCATCCAGGTGCCCGGCACGACCGCCACGAAGGACTACATCAAGGACTACCGGCACGTGGACTTCCTCACGAACCGGGCCCTGGATGTGGCCGGAGAGGGCGAGGTCGTGCTGATGCACGAGACGGTCAAGCAGACCGTGGAGTCGATGCCCGAGGTGCTCGAACTGCTGACCGCGGAGGGCTACAGCTTCGTCACGGTGTCCACCCTGCTCGAAGGCCAGGAGCTCACCCCGGGACAGGTATATCCCGAGCAGTCGTCGGGCGTGCAGACGACAGACGTCCACTGATCCGGCGGCCCAGCGCCTGGGCCGGCGCCTCCACGAAGCGATAGGTGAGCCAGCTCAGCGTGAGCAGCGCGACGAGATAGCCGAGCGCGACGGCCGCCTGGCCGATCGGCGTGAGCGACCGCAGGTCGCCCGCGAGCGCGTTCAGATATCTGAGCAGCGGGTGGTGCACGAGATAGACCGAGTAGCTGATCAGGCCGAGCCAGGTCAGCACCCCGGGGCCGCGCCGCCCGCGCAGCGCCATGCCCAGCGCGAACGTCCCTCCGGCGAGGACCATCGTGGTGATCCACACGTCGGGCTGCACCCACCACCAGCCCGCCTGGATCGCCCACACGGGCGCGGCGGCCACCAGGGCCGCCGCGACCACGACCGGGCCGAGTCCGGCCGAGCCCTTCTCCCAGCGATACACGGCCGTCCCCGTGAACATCACCGCGAGGATGGCCGCGCCGAACCACGGCACGAAGCTGCCGAACACGAGCAGCACGAGCGCCATCAGACCCAGCGCGTACGCCGCGACCGTGCGGAACCGGCCGGTGATCAGGCAGGCCAGTCCCGCGAGGAACAGCACGCAGGCGGCGATGGCGGGCCACGGCCCCGGCAGCAGCGGCGCCGACAGCACCAGCCCGGCGGCGACCGCCACGACGCCGAAGGCGATCGCCAGCGCCCCGCTGCGCCGGTGCACCCCGCCCACGAACAGCGCGGTCACCAGCAGGTAGAACACCATCTCGTACGACAGCGTCCACATCGGGTCGGCGAGGGCGCCGGTGTGGACGACGTCGAGCAGCATGCTCACGTGCGCGGCCACGGCCGACGGATGCCGGGGCACCTCCTGGCGCACCGGCACCCAGAAGGCCATGACGAGCACCGCCGCGATCACCAGCAGATAGAGCGGATACAGCCGGAACACCCGGCTGACCCAGAACGCCGCGACGTCACCCCGCTTCTCCAGGGACGCGGGGATGATGTATCCGCTGACGAGGAAGAAGACCAGCACGCCGTACATGCCGAGGTTGAACCAGTAGGGGCGCAACGACGGCATGAACCAGGGCAGCGCGTGCTCGGCGACCACGGCCATCGCGCCGATCCCCCGCAGGGCGTCGAGCCAGGCGAGTCTCGCGGCCTTCGCGCCGGAGCGAGCGGTGACGGGCTGAGCGGCAATCACCGCGTTACCCTATCCAGCCTCGCCGGGATCATTCCGGTTGATCCCGGCTCACATCCCCGCGCGGTGATTCGGGGTCACTCCCACTCGATGGTGCCCGGCGGCTTGCTCGTCACGTCGAGCACGACCCGGTTGACCTCGCGGACCTCGTTGGTGATGCGGGTGGAGATGCGCGACAGCACGTCGTACGGCACCCGCGCCCAGTCGGCGGTCATGGCGTCCTCGGAGGTCACCGGCCGCAGGACGACCGGGTGGCCGTAGGTGCGGCCGTCGCCCTGCACGCCCACCGAGCGGACGTCGGCGAGCAGCACGACCGGGCACTGCCAGATGTCGCGGTCGAGTCCGGCGCGGGTCAGCTCCTCGCGGGCGATGGCGTCGGCCTCGCGCAGCAGGTCGAGACGCTCGCGGGTGACCTCGCCGATGATCCGGATGCCGAGGCCGGGCCCGGGGAACGGCTGGCGCCAGACCATCGCCGGGGGCAGGCCCAGCTGCTCGCCGGCCCGCCGCACCTCGTCCTTGAACAGCGTGCGCAGCGGCTCGACCAGTTCGAACTTGAGGTCGTCGGGCAGCCCGCCCACGTTGTGGTGCGACTTGATGTTCGCGGTGCCGGTGCCGCCGCCCGACTCGACCACGTCCGGGTAGAGCGTGCCCTGCACGAGGAAGTCCACCGGCCCGTCGGCGAGGATCGCGCGCTGCTCGTCCTCGAAGACGCGGATGAACTCCCGGCCGATGATTTTCCGCTTCTCCTCCGGGTCGGTGACGCCCGACAGCGCCTTAAGGAAGCGCTCGGAGGCGTCCACGACGCGCAGCTTGACGCCGGTCACCTCGACGAAGTCGCGCTCGACCTGCTCGGCCTCGCCCTTGCGCAGCAGCCCGTGGTCGACGAAGACGCAGGTCAGCCGGTCGCCGATGGCCCGCTGCACGATCGCGGCGGCGACGGCGGAGTCGACGCCGCCCGACAGCGCGCAGATCGCCCGGCCGTCGCCCACCTGGGCGCGCACGGCCTCCACGGCGTCTTCGACGATGTTGAGCATGGTCCACGAGGGACGGCAGCCGGCCGCCTCCAGGAAGTGCTTGAGCACCTGCTGCCCGTGCTCGGAGTGGAGCACCTCGGGGTGGAACTGCACGCCGTAGAGGCCGCGCGAGGGGTCCTCCATCGCGGCGACCGGGGTGGCGTCGGTCGCGGCGGTGACGGCGAACCCGGCGGGTGCGCCGACCACAGAGTCGCCGTGCGACATCCAGACGGTCTGCGCGGCGGGCAGACCGGCGAACAGCAGGCCCTCCTGGAGGACCTTGAGCGCGGTGCCGCCGAACTCGGCGGAGTCGGTCCTGGCGACCTCGCCTCCGAGCGCCCGGGCCATCGCCTGGAAGCCGTAGCAGATGCCGAAGGTCGGCACCCCGGTCTCGAACAGGCCGTCGGGGACCGGCGGGGCGCCCTCGGCGTACACCGAGGAGGGGCCGCCGGACAGGATGATCGCCTTGGGCTTCCTGGCCAGCATCTCCGACACCGGCATCGACGACGGGACGATCTCGGAGTAGACGTGACACTCACGCACCCGTCGCGCGATCAGCTGCGCGTATTGCGCGCCGAAGTCCACGACGAGAACCGTGTCGAACTCAGACACTGGAAAGGACCCCCATGAAGGCAGCGAGGCGGTGACGCCAGTCTATCGGCGCGGTGATGGTGCCCGCCCGGACGTGCCGCCGTCGCCGGCACCCCGGCCTTGGCCTGCGGCGAAGCCGCCCGGGCCCGGCCCCGTCGGGCCTTTCGTCGGCTCAGCGCGGCGGGCCGGCGAACGGTTGCCCGCGAACCGATCCCGTCGGGCCTTTGGGCGGCTGCGCGCGGCGGGCCGGCGTACGGTGGGCCGCGAACCGCTCTCGTCAGGCCCTTCGACGGGCGTGGGTGATCACCGAGATCCCGCTGCCGGCCAGGGCGTCCGTTCGCTCCCGTCGCTCCCGTCGCTGCCGTCGCTCCCGGAGAGCGGCACCGGCGGCGTGGCACTCCGCCACCTGCTCGGGCACCTGCTCGGGCACCTGCTCGAGCAGGTGCCCGAAGCCGTGCTCCTCCAGCAGGTCCGCCGCCTCCCGGGGGCTCAGGAACGTCAGCCAGGGCTCACCGCCCTGCGCCACCAGCGGCATCAGGGTCTCGGCGTACGCACGGGCACGCGGGCCGCGCAGGGCCTCGGGCAGCAGGTGGTCCATGATCACCTCGCTGCCGGGGGCGAGGCGGCCGAGCCCGGCCAGCGTGCGCGCGACGGCCTCGCGGGTGAGATAGACGGTCACGCCGAGCCAGCTCGCGAACGCCGGGCGCGCGAGGTCGAACCCGTGCGCGACGAGCCGGTCGACGGGGCACTCCCCGGCTTCCAGGTCCGCGGGGACGTACGTGAGGAGGGGCGGTGCGGGAATGCCCGCGCGCGCCAGCGCCTCCCGCTTCCAGCTCTGGGTGTCCGGGTGGTCGACCTCGAAGACCTTTAGGGAGCCAGAGGCTGATCTGCAGGCGTAGGTGTCCAGCCCCGCGCCGAGGATCACGTACTGGCGGACGCCCCGCCGTACGGCGGCGGCCAGGCGGTCCTCGGTGTAGCGGCTCCGGGTGACGACGGCCGCGCGCAGCGCGGCGAGGACGGGGTGGTCCGCCGCCTCGCGGTGCAGGCGCACGTAGTGCTCGGCGCACTCCCCCAGCAGGGGGTACGCGAGCGGGTCGCGGAAGACCACCGGCCCCCCGTCGACGATCAGGTGGGCGGCGCGCGCCGCCGCCGTGTGGAGGGCGGTCCTGCTCGGCCCCTCGGTCTGCACGCGTCGAGCGTAGACCGCCTCAACGACCTCGGCGATGGGTGAGACGGGTCACAGGCCGTGCGCCCGCGCGCCGTGCCGCAGCAGTTCGAAGGCGGTTCCCGCGGCGGCGACGGCCTCGCCGTACACCTCGTCGGCCGTCCGGCCGGACGCCAGCGCCGCGTAGTTGTCCCTGGCGAGGATCTGCCGGACGGCGATGTACTGCGCGGCCACCAGGCGCGACGTCAGCAGCGGCACGGGACGCGCGCCCAAGAGCGGCGCGGGACCGGCGTTGCTCCCGGGATCGCGGGACGCCGCCTCGCCCAGCGCCTCGCCCGCCGCCTCGCTCGGCGACTCGCTCATCGCCTCGGCCAGCGCCTCCGCGTCCGCAGCGGCGTACTCGGCCACGCGGGACGCCAGGCCGGGGGTGTCGAAGACGAGGCGGTGGTAGGCCATCACCGCCGGGTGATCGCACAGGCCGGTGGTCGGCTCGCGGGCGTCCAGCCCGGCCATGAAGGCGTCGTGCAGCGCGTCGAGCGGGGTCCGCCCGGCCGGGCGGGCGCGCACCACGGCCGCCGCCTCTCCCCTGTGGTCGGCGATCCGGTCCAGGACCAGATCCTCCTTGCTCGGGAAATAGCGGAACAGCGTGGGCTTGGAGACCTCGGCCGCGGCCGCGATCTCGGCCACGCCCACCTGGTCGAAGCCGTGTTCCAGGAACATGGCGATCGCGACCTCGGAGATGGCCCGGCGGGTCCGTTCCTTCTTCCGCGTCCGCAGCCCCTCGACCATGCCGCACAGGCTAGCAGCCGTCCCGAGAAATCTTTAACTCGGTTGCATTTTTAACCGAGTTGCTGTTCCATGCCGGTACGGCGACCGGGGGAAGGAGACGGCGGATGACCCCGCTGGAGGAGGAGCAGGCGTACGTCGAACGCTGCAGGGAGGGCCTGCGCCGCATGCTGGACGGCGCCCGGCACAACGTGGTCATCGGAGAGACCGTGGCGGGCGACCGCTACAGCGCCGAGCGGCTGGGCCGCCACCTGAAGAGCCTGGCGAAGGAGCTCGGCGAGGACGAGGGAGGGCCGCCGTTCTTCGGGCGCCTCGACTTCGGCCCTGAGGTGAGCGAGCACGCCGGGCAGCGCTACCACATCGGCCGCCGCCACGTCTCCGCCACCGGCGGCGGCCGGCCCCTGGTGATCGACTGGAGGGCGCCGGTCTCGCGGGCGTTCTACCAGGCGTCGGCCCGGGATCCCCGGGGCGTGGCCGTACGCCGGCGCTTCGGCTGGGCCGGGGGCGAACTGACCGGCTTCGAGGACGAGCACCTCGATCGCGGACCGGGCCTCACGCAGGACCCCGGCGGCGTGGGCCGCATCCTGACAGCCGAAATCGAACGCCCGAGGGTCGGGCCGATGCGCGACATCGTCGCCACCATCCAGCCGGAGCAGGACGACCTGGTCCGCTCCGGCCTGGAGGAGTCCCTGTGCGTCCAGGGCGGGCCGGGCACCGGCAAGACCGCCGTCGGCCTGCACCGCGCCGCCTACCTGCTCTACGCCCACCGCAAGCGGCTGTCGCGCGGCGGCGTGCTCGTGCTCGGCCCCAACCGGGCCTTCCTCGGCTACATCTCCGCAGTGCTGCCGGCCCTGGGCGAGGTCGACGTCGAGCAGACCACGCTCGACGCGCTCCTCGCCCGGGTCCCGGTCAGGGCCACCGACGGCGCGGAGGCCGCCGTGGTCAAACACGACGTGCGCATGGCCGAGGTGCTGCGCAGGGCGCTTCACCGGCACATAGGCGAGCCCCGGGAGCCGCTCGCCGTGGCCGACGGCTCCTCGTGCTGGCGGCTCTCGCGGGACGAGCTGCACCACGTGGTCGAGGAGACCCGGCGCGAGGCGATGCCGTACGGCGTGGGCCGCGAGCGCGTCATCGCCCGCGTGGCGTCACTCGTGCGCAACCGGGCGGAGGCGCGCGGCCGGACGATCGACACGGCGTGGACGCGCATGACCACCCGGGCCGTCACCGCCGCCGTGGACGCCTTCTGGCCGGCCGTACGCCCCGAGGAGGTGCTGTGCGAGGTGCTCGGCGACCGCACGGAGGCCGCCGAGGGCGTGCTCACGACCGCCGAGCGGACGGCCATCACCTGGGGGCGGCCGCCGCGCACCTATCGGAGCGCCGCCTGGACGGCCGCCGACCTGATCCTGCTCGACGAGCTCGCCGGCCTGATCGAGCGCCCGCGGGGATATGGCCACGTGATCGTCGACGAGGCGCAGGACCTGTCGCCGATGCAGTGCAGGGCCGTCGCCCGGCGCAGCGCGCACGGCTCGCTCACCGTGCTCGGCGACCTGGCGCAGGGCACGACCCCGTGGGCCGCCCGCGACTGGGGCGCGCAGATGGCGCACCTGGGCAAGCCGGACGCCGCGATCATGTCGCTCACCGTCGGCTTCCGCACGCCCGCCGCCGTCGTGGAGCTCGCCAACCGCCTGCTCGCGGAGCTCGCGGTCGACGTGCCGCCCTCCCGGTCCTTCCGGCGGGACGGACGGCTGCGCGTGCTGCGCGGGGACGACACCGAGGTCGTGACGGCGGTGTCCGAGGCGCTCGGCCACGAGGGCTCGATCGCCGTCATCGCCGCCGACGCCTCGGCCGCCCGGTTGCGCGCCGCGCTCACGGGCGCGGGCCTGACCGTCGCCGAGGGCCCTGCGCCCGACCCGTCCGTACGCGTCTGCGTGGTGCCCGCCACCCTCTGCAAGGGCCTGGAGTATGACCACGTCGTGCTGGCCGAGCCCGCCGAGATCGTCGCGGCCGAGGACCGCGGGCTGGGCCGGCTCTACGTGGCGCTCACCCGGGCGGTGTCCCGTCTCGACGTGGTGCACGCCCGTCCGCTGCCCGTCCCCCTCAGCCCCGTCCCCCTCAGCAGGGAGACCGTCACCCGGGACGCCGTCTCACGGGCCTAACCTGCGCGCCCCTCCGCGTCCCCGTGGGTGATCTCCACGATCGGCAGGCGCAGCGCGCCCGGCGCCGACGCGGGGACTACCGGCCGCACCGGCGTGACCGGCCGGAGCCTCACGTACGCGGAGCCGAGGGCGGGGCGCGGGTCCGGCTCGCCCTTGTTGGGCCACAGGGCCATCGCGCGCTCGGCCTGGGCGGTGATCGTGAGCGAGGGGTTCACCCCGAGGTTGGCCGACACGGCCGAGCCGTCCACGATGTGCAGGCCCTCATAGCCGTACACGCGGTGGTAGGGGTCGATCACCCCGGTCTCCGGCGAGTCGCCGATCGCGCAGCCGCCGAGGAAGTGCGCGGTCGCCGGGATGTCGAACAGGTCGAGCCAGGAGCCGCCGGGCAGGCCGCCGATCTCCTCGGCCGCCATGCGGACGGCCTCGTGCCCGGCCGGGATCCAGGTGGGGTTCGGCTCGCCGTGGCCCGGGCCCGTCCGCAGCTTCCCGCCCTTGAGCGAGAGCGTGATCGAGTTGTCCCTGGCCTGCATGACGAGGGCGATGACGGCGCGCTCCGACCACCTGCGGTGGTTGAACAGCCGGGGCAGCAGGTGGGGCCGCCGCAGGGCCGCGCCGAGGAACTTCAGCCAGCGCGGCGCCCGCCCGCCCCCGTCGACGAGCAGCGTGCGCAGCAGTGCCATGGCGTTGGAGCCGTCGCCATAGCGGACCGGCTCGATGTGCGTCTCGGCGTCCGGGTGGATCGAGGAGGTGATCGCCACGCCCCGGTTGAGTTTGACGCCCTTGCCGGTGAGGCGCTCGAAGCCGAGCAGGGCCTCGGAGTTCGTCCTGGTCAGCGCGCCGAGCCGGGGCGAGATCCGGGGCAGCGTCGTCGCCCTCAGCCGGTGGAGCAGGTGCTGCGTGCCGTACGTGCCCGCGGCGAAGACGACCTGGCGCGCGGTCATCGTGCGGGCCGGGCCGAAGGGCCCCGTGCGCCTCACCGTGATCTCGTAGCCGCCCTCGACCGGCCGCACGCCGGTGACGGTGGTCTCCGGGTGGACCTTCGCCCCGGCCTTCTCCGCGAGGTAGAGGTAGTTCTTGATCAGCATGTTCTTGGCGCCGTGGCGGCAGCCCGTCATGCACTCGCCGCACTCCGTGCAGCCGCGGCGGCGCGGCCCGAGGCCGCCGAAGTAGGGGTCGTCGACCTCCACCCCGGGCTCGCCGAAGAACACCCCGACAGGGGCGAGACGGAAGGTGTGGCCGACGCCCATCCGCTCGGCGACCTTCTTCATCACCTCGTCGGCCGCGGTCACCGTCGGGTTGTCCACGACCCCCAGCATCCGCCTGGCCTGGTCGTAATAAGGCGCGAGTTCGGTCTTCCAGTCGGTGATGTGCGCCCACTGGGGATCGCGGAAGAACGGGTCGAGCGGCTCATAGAGGGTGTTGGCGTAGACGAGCGAGCCGCCGCCCACCCCCGCGCCGGCCAGCACCATGACGCCGTTGGAGCCGCGCAGGACGTGGATGCGCTGGATGCCCTTCAGGCCGAGCGCGGGTGCGAACAGGAAGTCCCTGGCCCGCCAGGAGGTCTTCGGCAGGGTCTTCTCGTCGAACCGGCGGCCGGCTTCGAGGACGCCGACCGCGTAGCCCTTCTCGGTGAGCCGCAGCGCGGCCACACTCCCGCCGAACCCCGACCCGATCACCGCGACGTCGTAGTCCAACGCCCCGCCTTCCTTGTCACTTGAGGTGCAGCCGCTTCATCGTCTTGAGCAGCCCCGCGAGCGTGTCGGCGTACTTGTCGTAGGTCATGCCGAGGATCGGCTCGAAGCCCAGCCACGTGGCCTGGCTGGCCACCGTCTGGACCTCCGTGTATTTCAGCAGGCCCTCGGTGCCGTGCCGGCGGCCGAGCCCGGACGACTTCATCCCGCCCATCGGGGCGTCGTAGGAGGCGTACGCCGAGCCGTACCCCTCGTTGATGTTGACGGTGCCCGCCTTGATCCGGGCGGCGAGGCGACGGCCCCGCGCGACGTCCCTGGTCCAGATCGAGGCGTTCAGCCCGTACGCGGTGTCGTTGGCCGCGTGGACCGCCTCGTCCTCGTCGCTGAAGCGGTAGAGCGACACGACCGGCCCGAACGTCTCGTCCCTGCAGACGGCCATGTCCTCGCCCACGCCGTCGAGGATGGTCGGCTCGTAGAAGAACGGGCCGAGGTCGGGGCGCGGCCTGCCGCCCGTCAGCACCGTGGCGCCCTTGGCGACGGCGTCCTCGACGTGCGCCGTCACCCCGTCGAGCTGCCGCTGCGAGGTGAGCGAGCCCATCTGCACGTCCCAGTCGAGACCGGGGCCGATCCGCATGTTCTTCACAGCCCGGACGAACCGGTCGCGGAAGGCGTCGGCGACCGCCTCGTGCACGTAGAGGCGTTCGATCGAGATGCACAGCTGGCCCGCGTTGGTGAAGCAGGCCCGGATCGCGCCCTGGGCCGCCACGTCGAGGTCGGCGTCGTCGAGCACGATCATCGGGTTCTTGCCGCCGAGCTCCAGGGAGCAGCCGATGAGCCGCTTGGCCGCCTCCTCGGCGATCCTGCGCCCGCCGCGCGTCGAGCCGGTGAACGCGACGTAGTCGGCGTCGTCGATCAGCGGGTCGCCGACGTCCTCGGGATCGCCGAGCACGACCTGCCAGACGTCGCGCGGCATGCCCAGCTCGGCCAGCAGGTCGATCGTCCACAGCGTGGACAGCGGGGTCTGGGTGTCGGGCTTGTGCACGACCGCGTTGCCCGCGATCAGGGCGGGAACCACGTCGGTGACGCCGAGGGCCAGCGGGTAGTTCCACGGGCTGATCACCGCGACGACGCCCTTGGGGTGGCGCAGCTCGGCCGCGCGGGTCGCGATCGGGAAGATGCCCTGCCTGCGCTGCGGCTCGAGCAGCCCGGGGGCCCGCCGCGCGTAGTAGAGCGTGCAGCCCGCCACGTCCGCCACTTCCTCGTACGCGTGACGCCGCGCCTTGCCGGTCTCCCACTGCACGATGTCGAGCAGCTCCTGGCGGCGGTCGAGCAGCGCGTCGTGGAGCCGCAGGAAGGGCGCGGTCCGCTCCCGGACCGGCAGCGCCGCCCAGGCCTCCTGCGCCGCCCTCGCCCTGGCGTACGCCGCGCGGACGTCCTCAGGAGTGGAGATCGGGACCTCGGCCAGGACCTCGCCGGTGAACGGCGCGACGATCTCTCGTGTCTTGCCCTCGGACGAGACGTGCGTGAGGATCCGGTCGACCATGGCCGCGTCGAGCGTCCGATTCATGGCACCCATGACGGAAGAATATTCCGGAGCTTGACCCGTGGCTACCGGTAAGTAATGGACGGTGGCCGCCGACGCGGCGGCGTGTCAGTTTGCCGACACATGTGTACAGTAAATTGACACCACGAGCGATCACGTAAACCGCGACCGAGAGGTGTTCATGGAATCCGAAGAGACCTACGACAAGCTCATCGAGCTTCTCGACCGGCACGGGGCGGCCTACCGGCTGATCGATCACGCGCCGGAAGGAAGGACCGAGATCGTCAGCGCGATGCGCGGAAACGACGTGTCCGACGCCGCGAAGTGCATCGTCGTCATGGTGAAGCTCGGCAAGAAGGTCACCAAGCACGTCCTCGCCGTCGTGCCGGGCGACACGCGCGTCGACCTGAACGGCCTCAAGACACTGCTGGGCGGCACGTACGCCGCGTTCGCCTCCACCGACGTCGCCGAGCGTCTCGCGGGGAGCGTGGCGGGCACGATCCTCCCCTTCTCCTTCCACCCCGACCTGGAGCTCATCGTGGACCCCTCGATCCAGGAGAAGGAGGAGATCTTCTTCAACGCGGCACGGCTCGACCGGTCCATCGCGTTGCGCGCGAAGGACTACATGGCCGTCTGCTCGCCGCGGCTGGCGCCGATCGCCGCTCCGGCGAGCTGAGATGGACGGACAGGCGGCAGAGGCGGCGAACGCCATCGGGACGACCATCGGCACCCAGGTGCGCCGGCTGCGGGAGTTCCGGGGGCTGTCCGTGGCCGAGCTCGCACGGTTGTCCGGAGTGAGCAGGGCGACCCTGTCCGGGATCGAGGCCGGGCGGGGCAACCCCACCGTCGAGACGATCTCGGCCATCGCCGTCGCGCTCCGGCTGCCCCTGGGCGACCTGCTGGCCGACCCGGCGCCGCGGACGCCGGTGCTGCTCCGGGGCACCCCCCGGCCGGAGGACAGCAAGCAGGAGCTGCTCGACCGGATGGGAGCCGGTGGGCTCGGCGAGATCTGGCGGCTTCGCCTCACCGGGGCCGGGCGGCGTATCGACAGCCCGCCCCACAGCCAGGGCACGATCGAGCGGATCCTCGTGCTCCGCGGTGCCGTACGGCTGGGCCCGGTCGAGCGTCCCGTGGTCCTGCACAGCGGCGACTTCGTGACGTTCGCCGCGGACGTCGCGCACTTCTACGAGTCCGTCGAGGACGAGGTGGACGCCGTCGTGGTGATGACCTATCCGGCGGCGCCATAGGGTTCGGTTACGCCTGCGGGACGGCGTCCCGCGAGCGGGGCGTCCAGACGCGGTCCTCCGTCACGACCGCGCTGACCAGGTCGGCGGGAGTGACGTCGAAGGCGTAGTTCAGCGCCCGGGCCCCGGCGGGGGTGACGCGCATCCCCCGGAAGTGGGTCACCTCTTCCTCCGAGCGGTGCTCCACCACGATGGACGCGCCGTTCTCCGTCGCCGGGTCGACGGTCGACTCGGGCGCGGCGACGACGAACGGGACGCCGGCCCGGTCCGCCGCGAGGGCCAGACCGTAGGTGCCGATCTTGTTGGCGACGTCGCCGTTCGCGGCCACGCGGTCGGCGCCGACGACCACCGCGTCGGCCAGCCCCTGCTGCAGCGCGAACGGCCCGGCGCCGTCGCAGACGACCCGATAGTCGATGCCCAGCAGGTCCAGCTCCCAGGAGGTGAGGCGCGATCCCTGGAGCAGAGGCCGGGTCTCGTCGACGATGACCTGGTCGAGCAGGCCCCTTTCGTGCAGCGAGCGGATGACGCCGAGCGCGGTGCCCCACCCCAAGCAGGCCAGGGCGCCGGTGTTGCAGTGCGTGTGGATGCGCAGGGGCCCGCGTCCGCACGCCTCCACCAGGAAGTCGGCGCCGCGTTCGCCGATCCGCCGGTTCGCCGCCGCGATGCGGTCCACCACGGCGACGGCGGCGCGCTCCGCCGCCGCGGGCCCGTCCGGCAGGGCCGGGATCACCTCCTCCACACCGACCCGGAGGTTCACCGCCGTGGGGCGGGCGTCCCTGATGCGTCCGATCTCCGCCTCCAGCCGGGAGGCGCTCCACCCCGACCGCCGCGCCTGGTGCGCCGCCAGGGCCACGCCCAGCGCCCCTGCGGCGCCGAGCACCGGTGCGCCGCGTACGGCCAGGCGGACGATGGCGTCCACGAGGTCGTCGACGGTGTCGATCCTCAGCAGTCGCACCTCGTCCGGCAGCAGCGTCTGGTCGATGGCGACGACGCCGCCCTCCCGCCAGGCGATGACCGGGTATTCGGCGTACGGGTCTGTCTCCGGCATGTCACCATCCTGCCCGTGAACCGCCCCAGGCGGCGATCCGTCGTGGGGGCATGAGGACATCGATTCGTACGGCGGTCATCCTCGCCGCGCTGCTGGGCATGGGAGCCACGGGCTGCGCGGGGGGCCGTACGACCCAGGATCTCCCGCCTGCCCCGGCCGACCTGACCGGACGCGTACGGCTCGTCGCCTACAACGGCTGCGACGAGATGACGGAGGGGCTGCGGCAGGCGGCCGCGCGGAACGTCACGTCATGGGGCTTCGCGGAGAACATGCTCTACGCGGTCGACGACTCCGCCGTGGCCAGGCGGGCGACGCCCGAGCAGCAGTACGGGCAGCAGCCGCACTCGACCACGAACACGCACGAGGCGGGCGTGGACGAGCCCGACCTGGTCAAGACCGACGGCAAGCGAGTGATCACGGTCACCCGGGGCGTGCTGCGCGTCGTGGACGCGACGACCCGGAAGGTCACGGCGACGCTGCGGCTCGTCGCTGAGGACCAGTCGTGGGCCCAGGCCGATCTGCTGGTCGACGGCGACCGCGCGCTCGTGCTGTTCGAGGGCGGCGGGATCATCCCGTTCGGGGCGGCGGACCGGGCCCGGGTCGGCCCCGGCGGCCCGAGATACGTGCTCGTGGACCTGTCCGGCGAGCCGCGCGTCCTCGGCGCGATGACCGTGCACGGGCAGCACGTCGACGCCCGGCAGACCGGCTCCACCGTGCGGCTCGTCGTCCGGTCCACGCCGGAGATCGCCTTCCCGCCCCCGAAGCCGGACGCGTCGGAGAAGGACCTGCTCGAAGGCAACCGCAAGGCCGTGCTGTCCGCTCCCGGCGACGCGTGGCTGCCGTCGTACGACGTCGAGTCGGACGGCGCGCGGCGCACCGAGCGGGTCGGCTGCGACCGGGTCAGCCACCCCGACGAGTTCACCGGCACCTCGATGCTGACCATCCACACGATCGACCTGGCCGCCGCCACGCCGTTCGGCTCGCTCACGCCGATCGCGGTCGCGGCCGACGGCGACACCGTCTACGGCACGGGAAGCAGTCTCTACGTCACCAGCAATCCCCGCTGGTGGGACGCCCGCCCGATCGACGTGGTGCCGCTGCCCGAGTCGTCGGCCGCCGCGCCCACGCCGAAGGTGCCGCCCGAGCGCACGGAGGTGCACCGCTTCGACGTCTCGGCCCCCGGCGCCCCGCGCTACGCCGCGTCGGGATCGGTGCCGGGACGGCTGCTCAACCAGTACTCCCTGTCGGAGTACGACCGTCACCTGCGGGTGGCGACGACCAGCGGCGCCGAGGTGCCCGGTGCGCGCCGGGCCACGAGCGAGAGCGGCGTGTACGTGCTCGACGCCGGCACGCTCGCCCAGACCGGCTCGGTGACGGGCCTCGGCAGGGGCGAGCGGATCTACTCGGTGCGGTTCATGGACGGCCTCGGCTACGTGGTGACGTTCCGCCAGACCGATCCCCTCTACACGCTCGACCTGCGCGACCCGGCCGCGCCGAAGGTCACCGGCGAACTGAAGATCACCGGCTTTTCCGCCTACCTCCACCCGGCGGGCGAGGGGCGGCTCATCGGCGTCGGCCAGGAGGCGAGCGAGGAGGGCCGCGCGCTCGGCACGCAGATCTCGCTGTTCGACGTCTCCGACCCGGCCGCGCCCGCGGTGCTGTCGCGGTTCCACCAGAAGGAGTCCGGCTCGGAGGCCGAGTGGGATCCCCACGCCTTCCTGTATTGGCCCGCCACCGGGCTGGCCGTGCTGCCGCTCCAGAACTGGTCCGGCGGCGGGATCGCGGGCAGCGCGGCGCTCGCGCTCCGCGTCGGCGACCGGGAGATCACCACGCTGGGCGTGGTGAGCCACCCGCGGTCCGGGGCCACGGGCGGCTTCGCCCCCGCCGACCCGGGCATCCGCCGTTCCCTGGTCATCGGCGACGACCTGTGGACGGTGTCCGACGCCGGCCTCAAGGTCAGCGACGCCGCCACGCTGGCCGACCGCGCGTGGATCCCGTTCAGCTGACGTTCCCCGGCGCCTCCGCGAGGTCGCGCGGGGGCGCGACGGGGACGATCTCCGGCGCGCCGAGGCGGATCGCGTCGGCCTCCTGGTCGGTGTCCTGCTCCTGGGAGGCCCGCTCCGCCTCGACCCGCTTGGTGTAGTACTCGACCTCGCGCATGACCTGGTCCGCGTCCCAGCCGAGCGGGCCGGCCATGAGCTCGGCGGCCTCCTGGGCGACCGCGGTCCCCCGATGGAAGGTCTCGATCGAGATGCGGGTGCGCCGCGTCAGCGCGTCGTTGAGGTGCCGGGCGCCCTCGTGCGTCGCCGCGTACACGATCTCCGCGCGCAGGTAGTCGTCCGCGCCGTCGAGAGGACGCCCGAGCGAGGGGTCGCCCTCGATGAGCGCCAGCACCTCGTCGATCAGCGAGCCGTACCTCTCCAGCAGGTGCTCGATCCTGGCCACGTGCAGACCGGAGGCGCGCGCCATGCGGTGGCGGGAGTTCCACAGGGCCTGGTAGCCCTCCGCGCCGGCGAGCGGCACCTGGTCGGTGCAGGACCTGGGCACGCGCTGGTCGAGGCCGTGCGCGACCGCGTCGACGGCGTCGGCCGCCATGACCCGATATGTCGTGAACTTGCCGCCGGCCACCATGACCAGGCCGGGCACGGGGTGGGTGACGACGTGCTCACGCGAGAGCTTGGAGGTCTCCTCGGACTCCCCGGCCAGCAGCGGACGCAGCCCCGCGTACACGCCCTCGACGTCGTCCCTGGTCAGGGGCACCGAGAGCACCGAGTTGACCCGGTCGAGCAGATAGTCGATGTCCGCCCGCGAGGCGGCGGGGTGGGCCTTGTCGAGGTTCCAGCGGGTGTCGGTGGTCCCGATGATCCAGTGCCGGCCCCAGGGGATGACGAACAGCACCGACTTCTCGGTGCGCATGATGAGCCCGCTGAGCGAGTGGATGCGGTCGCGCGGCACCACGAGGTGGATGCCCTTGGACGCGCGCACGTGGATCTGCCCGCGACCGCCGACGAGCTGCTGGATGTCGTCGGTCCACACGCCGGTCGCGTTGACGACCTGACGGGCCCGCACGTCCAGCTCGGCGCCGGTCTCCAGGTCGCACACGCGCACCCCGGTGACCCGCTCCCCCTCGCGCAGGAAGCCGACCGCCTGCACCCGCGAGGCGACGTGCGCGCCGTACGTGGCGGCGGTGCGCAGCGTGGTCATCACGAAGCGGGCGTCGTCGACCTGGGCGTCCCAATACTGCACGGCGCCGGTGAAGGCCGACCTGCGCAGCGAGGGGGCGACCCGCAGCGCCTGGCGGCGGGTCAGGTGGCGGTGCCCCGGCACGCCCCGGGTGAGGCCGGGGGACAACCCGAGCGTGTCGTAGAGCACGAGGCCCGCCCCGATGTACGGCCGCTCCCAGCCCGCGTGCGTGAGCGGATACAGGAACGGCACCGGCTTGACCAGGTGCGGCGCGATCCGCTTGAGCAGCAGCGACCGCTCCCGCAGGGCCTCCCTGACGAGGTCGAAGTTGAGCTGCTCCAGATAGCGCAGCCCGCCGTGGATGAGTTTGGACGACCGTGACGACGTGCCGGAGGCGAAGTCGCGCGCCTCGACCAGGCCCACCGAGAGCCCTCGGGTCGCGGCGTCGAGCGCGACGCCGGCGCCGACCACGCCGCCGCCGATCACGACCACGTCGAGTTCCTGCGCCTCCATCCGCGCCAGGGCGGCGGTACGTTCTGCCGGACCGAGCCTCGCCGTCCCCATCCTCGCCGTCATATGGCTCCTTCTGTACCGCTTTCGCCTCGTCCGGGTAAATCTACCCGTGAGTAGTCGCCCGCGAATCCATCTTTTCCGTCGCCTTTCCCAAGGATCTGCTTAATAGTCGGTGAACACGTCTCAGGGACGCCGGCAGGCGACCATCGACGTACGGGCGTGCGGCCCGCCATACCAGAACCGCCAGCCGAGGTCGTAGACCTCGACGTCGGCGGCGCCGCACTCCCTGAGCACCTCGGCATATCGCGGGGCGTTGCGGAAGTCGGCGATCCGCAGCAGGCCGCCCGGCCTGAGCACGCGGAACGCCTCGCGCACCGCCTCGGCGCGGCCCTCCTCCTGGGGGATGTTGTGGATCGCGAGGCTGGAGACCACCAGGTCGAACGCCGCGTCGTCGAACGGGAGGTCGCGCATGTCCCCGGTCACCAGATCGACCCGGTCGGCGACCTCCTCCGCGCGCGCGTTGGCCCAGGTGGCGTCCTGGCTGTTGCCCGACTGGTCCTTGGCCGACCACAGGTCGATGCCGGTGGCCCTGCCAGACGGCAGCCGCGCCGCGGCCTTGAGCAGCACCAGGCCGCGGCCGCACCCGAGATCGAGGACCCGCTCGTCCCCCTTCAGCCCGAGCCGGTCGAGCTCGGCGTCCCAGACCGCGAACTTGCCGCGAAGAGTGGTGTGCGCGAACACCGCACCCCCCGCCACCAGCATGACCCCTCCCACGAGGAGCACGACGGCCGGGATCGGCAAGCCGATCCCGAAGAGCACGACGGCGAAGGCCAGCTCGGCGACGCCACCGAGGATCAGTCCGGCCAGCACGCCGGGCGCGTCCACACCATAGTCGGCACGTGAATCGATCACCGTTGGTTCTTACCGCCGACGCCCCTGTCGTGTACAGGGCCCGCGTACGGCGGGAGCCACCGGACCCGGAGCGGCGTGCATGGGCTGGACGCGGGAGGATGGCGGCATGAGCGTGACTCTCTCCGATGCCCGCGTCGTCACTCCCGACGGCGTCCACGACGGCTGGCTCACCATCGAGGACGGCAGGATCACCCACATCGGGCGCGGGCAGGCCCCGCGCGACGGGCTCGGCCTGGGCGGGCGCACCGTCGTCCCCGGCTTCGTCGACATCCACAGCCACGGCGGCGCCGGCGGGAGCTTCCCGGACGGCGACCCGGAGACCGCCGCCGCGGTCGCGGCCTTCCACCTCGGCCGCGGCTCGACCACCCTCATGGCGAGCCTCGTCACCGCCGCGCCCGACACACTCGCGCGGGCCGCCGCGACGCTCGCCGACCTGTGCGACGAGGGGCTGCTCGCCGGCATCCACTTCGAGGGGCCCTACATCGCCAGGTCGCGCTGCGGCGCGCATGAGCCGACGCTGCTGCGCGAGCCCGACGTGGCGGAGTTCCGGACGCTGGTGAAGGCCGGGCGGGGCCACGTGCGGATGCTGACGATCGCGCCCGAACTGCCGAACGCGCTCGACGTGATCAGGGAGGCCGCCGCCGAAGGCGTCGTCGCCGCGCTGGGCCACAGCGACGCGACGTACGAGCAGACGATCGAGGGGATCGACGCCGGGGCCACCGTGGCGACCCACCTCTACAATGCGTTGCCGCCGCTCGGCCACCGCGCGCCCGGGCCGATCGCCGCGCTGCTCCAGGACGAGCGGGTGACCGTCGAGCTGATCAACGACGGCGTCCACGTCCATCCGGCGATGTTGCGCCTGGCCATGCACGCCGCGGGCGCGGACCGTACGGCCCTGGTCACCGACGCGATGGCGGCGACGGGCATGGGCGACGGGCGCTACCCGCTCGGCCCGATGACCGTCGACGTCGTGGACGGGGTGGCCCGGATCGCCTCCGACGCTCCCGGAGGCGGCCCGATCGCCGGCAGCACGCTCACGATGGACGTGGCCTTCCGCCGCACCGTGCGGGAGGTCGGGCGCTCGCTCGTGGACGCCGCGCTGATGGCCTCGCTCACCCCCGCCCGCGTCCTCGGGCTGGACGGCGAGATCGGCTCGATCACCGTCGGCAAGTACGCCGATCTCGTGGTGCTCGACGACGACCTCGGCCTCGGCGGCGTGATGAAGCGCGGCGTCTGGATCCGTCACCCCTGACCGAAGCACGGCGTCCGAGTTCTCGACCCTCTGGTCGGGGAAAGCCGAAGGCCGGGCCGCCGGGCCCGGCCCTCACTGGCAATCGTTCAGCGCTGCGGCGGGGCGACGACGACCTCGACGCGCTGGAACTCCTTGAGGTCGGAGTAGCCGGCGGTGGCCATCGTGCGGCGCAGCGCGCCGAGCAGGTTCATCGAGCCGTCGGCCAGCGACGACGGGCCGTGCAGGATCTCCCGCAGCGTGCCGATCGTGCCGAACTCGACCCGCTTGCCGCGCGGCAGTTCGGGGTGGTGGGCCTCGGAGCCCCAGTGGAACCCGCGCCCGGGGGCCTCGGAGGCCCGCGCGAGCGGCGAGCCCACCATCACGGCGTCGGCGCCGCAGGCGATCGCCTTGGCGATGTCGCCGGAGCCGCCCATGCCGCCGTCGGCGATGACGTGGACATACCGGCCGCCCGACTCGTCCATGTAGTCGCGGCGGGCCGCGGCCACGTCGGAGATCGCGGTGGCCATCGGCACGACCACGCCCAGCACGTTGCGGGTGGTGTGCGAGGCGCCGCCGCCGAAGCCGACCAGCACGCCGGCCGCGCCGGTGCGCATGAGGTGCAGCGCCGCCGTGTACGTCGCGCAGCCGCCCACGATCACCGGGACGTCGAGCTCGTAGATGAACTGCTTGAGGTTGAGCGGCTCGGCCCGGCCCGACACGTGCTCGGCGGAGACCGTCGTGCCGCGGATCACGAAGATGTCCACGCCCGCGTCGATCACGGCCTTGTGGTGCTGCACGGTGCGCTGCGGCGACAGCCGTACGGCGGTCGTGACGCCGGCCGCGCGGATCTCCTCGATGCGCCGGCCGATCAGGTCGTCCTTGATCGGCGCGGTGTAGATCTCCTGCAGCCGCCGGGTCGCGGCCTCCTGGTCGAGGGTGGCGACCTCCTCGAGGAGCGGCGCCGGGTCCTCGTAGCGGGTCCACAGCCCTTCGAGGTCGAGCACGCCGAGGCCGCCCAGGCGCCCGATCTCGATGGCCGTCCGCGGCGACACGACGCTGTCCATAGGGCTCGCCACGAGCGGAGAGTCGAACCGGTAGGCGTCGATCTGCCAGGAGATCGACACCTCCTCCGGGTCACGGGTGCGCCGGGAGGGCACGATGCCGATCTCGTCCAGCGCGTAGGCACGCCGCCCGCTCTTGCCGCGCCCGATCTCCACCTGTGTCATATCGCCTGTTCTTTCCGTTTCTTCCGGTACGGGTTATCGACCGTGGTAGTTCGGAGCCTCGACCGTCATCTGGATGTCATGCGGGTGGCTCTCCTTGAGCCCGGCCGCGGTGATCGGCATGAGCTGCGCCTTCTCGTGCAGCTCCTCGATCGTCCGGGAGCCGGTGTACCACATGCCCTGCCGCAGGCCGCCGACGAGCTGGTGGGCCACCGCCGCGACCGGGCCGCGGTAGGGCACCTGGCCCTCGATGCCCTCGGGGATGTACTTGTCCTCCCCGGACACGTCGGCCTGCGCGTACCTGTCCTTGCTGAACGACGCGCCGCCGCGCTCGCGGTTGCGCACCGCGCCGAGCGACCCCATGCCCCGGTAGGACTTGAACTGCTTGCCGTTGATGAAGATCAGCTCGCCGGGCGACTCCTCGCAGCCGGCCAGCAGCGAGCCGAGCATGACCGTGTCGGCCCCGGCGGCCAGCGCCTTGGCGATGTCGCCCGAATATTGCAGGCCGCCGTCGCCGATGACCGGCACGCCGGCCGGGCCGCACGCCAGCGCGGCCTCGTAGATGGCGGTGAGCTGCGGGGCGCCCACGCCCGCGACGACCCGGGTCGTGCAGATCGAGCCGGGCCCGACGCCCACCTTGACCGCGTCGGCGCCCGCGTCGACCAGCGCCTGGGCGCCCGCGCGGGTGGCGACGTTGCCGCCGATGACGTCCACCCCGCCGTTGGCCTTGATCTTGGCGATCATGTCGGCCACGCCGCGCGAGTGCCCGTGCGCGGTGTCGACGATGATCACGTCCACGCCCGCCTCGATCAGCGTCATGGCGCGCTCCTCGGCGTCGCCCGCGACGCCGACCGCCGCGCCCACCATCAGGCGGCCGTCGGCGTCCTTGGTCGCGATCGGATACTGCTCGCTCTTGGTGAAGTCCTTGACCGTGATGAGGCCCTGCAGGCGGCCGGCCTCGTCCACGAGCGGGAGCTTCTCGACCTTGTTCTCCCGCAGCAGCCGGAACGCCTCGTCGCGGTCCGCCCCGACCGGCGCCGTCACCAGCGGCATCGGGGTCATGACGTCGCGCACGGCCCGGCTCTGGTCGCTCTCGAAGCGCATGTCGCGGTTGGTGACGATGCCCACGAGCACGCCGTCCGCGTCGGTGACCGGGACCCCGGAGATCCGGTAGGTCGCGCACAGGCGCTCGACGTCGGCGAGGGTGTCCTCGGGAGAGCAGGTGACGGGGTTGGTCACCATCCCCGCCTCCGACCGCTTGACCAGGTCGACCTGCTGCGCCTGCTCCTCGATCGAGAGGTTGCGGTGCAGGATGCCGATGCCGCCCTGCCGCGCCATGGCGACCGCCATGCGCGCCTCGGTGACCGTGTCCATCGCGGCCGACACCAGCGGGATGCGCAGCGTGATGGTGCGGGACAGCCGAGTCGTCGTGTCCGCGTCCCCCGGCTGAAGGTCCGAATAGGCGGGAACGAGGAGCACGTCGTCGAACGTGAGTCCCGGTTCGGTGAACTTGGCCATCTGCTGCACCCCTCCTGCGCTGTGGGTCCCTCGCGCGTAGGTCCCTCGCCAGACCCGAGGTCAGTCTAGTGGGCGCCCCAAACCGCATCCGGCCGACCTGTCAAGAGGGAGGGCACAAAAAGTGGGGGGACCGGCTTCCGGTCCCCCCACTTCCCCGCGTCGCGCCCGCCACGCCCGTCGAGCCCCCCTCCGCGCCCGGCAGACGCGGCGTTCCCGGCTAACGCTGGGTCAAGAATGCGTCACGCAGCGTCTATGCGCAAGGGCGTAACGTGCAACTGCACAAAGATGCATTTCCCGTCTCCCGGAACTGTGCCGGAAACAAATGCGAACCCTCACGTCCATACAAAAGCCGCCACCGCCGGCCGTGCCAAATGTGGGAACAGTACGGACAGCGTGGAAAATCCGAGCTATTCTCGCGACCCAAGAGCGAGGGGGGTGCGACGGAAGTCGGCGCACCGGACGCCGGGAAACGTTTTCGCCCGGCCAATCAGCGTGTGGATCAACGCACAGGATGAGATCAGCGCGACGCGATCGGCACGGCACCATCAGTGCGGCGCGACCAGTGCGGCGCCACGCGCGCCGCGCGACCAGTGTGACCACCGACGGAGCGAGCATGAGTACGACGCGCAACCCCACCTCCCAGGCCGACCCGTTCGAGAGCCTCGGGCTCTCCGCCGACCAGGCGGCCCTCTACACCGCCATGCTGCGGCTGCACCGCGCCACGCTGACCGAACTGGCCGAGGCCGTCGACCGGCCCGCAGAGGACGTTCTCGACGCCCTGGACGGGCTCGTACGGCTCGGCGCGGTCAACCGGCGGCGGGAGGAGTTCCTCGCCCGGCATCCGGCCGCGGCGATCGGCCGGTTGGTGGCCGAGCGGCTCGACCGCATGGCCCGGGAGACCCGCCAGATCGACGAGGTGCTCGCGGCGGCCGGCCGCCTGACCCACCACTACGACGCGGGCCACGACTGGCACAGCGGGCGGTTCTCGGTCGAGCCGTTGAGCGGCGCCGACGAGCTCTGGGAGAGCGTGATCGGCCTCGCGCTGCAGGCGCCCCCCGCCGAGCTGGTCATGGCCGTGGCGGACCGCCGCACCATGGCGAGGTTCGCCGACGGCTATGGCAGCCAGTGGATCCAGGCCGCCGCGGACGGCATCCTGCGCCCGCGGATGGTCGTCGCGCTCGACGCCGTGTCGGAGCCCGCCATGAGGGAGGTGTGCGCGCGGTTCTCGGCGGCCGGCGCGGGGCTGCGCGCCCTCGACACGGTGCCGAGCTGGTTCTTCGCGCTCGGCGAGGGCACCGCCGGGCTGCCCGCCGAGTGGGGCGTCCCGCTGCCCGAGCACTCCTACAACTGCTACCTGGTCCACGCCCCCGTGGTGGTGGGGACGCTGCGGGCGCTGTTCGAGGAGCTGTGGGCCCGGGCCGCGCCGATCTTCCCGCGCAACAACGCGCAGCAGGTGCTGCGCCTGGCCGCACGCGGCCTGTCCGACGACGCCATCGCCCGCCACCTCGGGGTCTCCGTGCGCACGGTGCGGGCCAGGTTCGCCGAGGCGATGTCGGAGCTGGGGGCCCAGTCCCGTTTCCACGCCGGAGTGGAGGCGGCCCGTCGCGGCTGGCTGTGAGGCCGCCTCCGGATCACGGCCGGATCACGGCCCGACGAGCAGATGGGGCGCTCTTTCGCTCGTGCAGGGGGCCGTGGTCATAAGGTGGGATGCGTGCTGGAAGACGTCCCCCGCGACCCGTTCGCGGATGACCCCAACGACCCCGCGGCGGAGCTTGGAGCGCCCGACGACGTGGAGCCGCTGACGCTCGCCGAACGCGACGAGGCGCTGACCGATCTCGCCGACGTGGAGGTCTTCCGTTCCCTGCTCGAACCCCAGGGCGTGCTCGGTCTCGTCCTCGACTGCCCGGAGTGCGGGGAACAGCACTACTTCGACTGGGACCTGCTGCGCGGCAACCTGCGCCAGATGATCGACAACGGCCGGCCGCAGGTCCACGAGCCGGCCTACCAGCCCGACCCGGCCGACTACGTCAGCTGGGAGTACGCCCGGGGCTACGTGGACGGTGTGATCGACACGGAGGAGAGCCGCTGACTGTCCACGTCGGCGACGAGCGCGCCGAGCAACCGGATGGCGGCGTCCGCGCCGCCCACCGGCTCACGGCGGGCCAGCGCGTCGAGGAGGGCGTCCGTCCGCAGTACTCCGCCCTCCACGTCGGCATCGCCGTACGACCCGAGGTGGCGAGCCGTACGACGACGTTTCGTGGTCACGCAATCGACTCCAGCTCGGCCAGCTGCCGGAGCCTGGCGAGCGCACGATGCTGCGCGACCCGGACGGCACCTGGTGACATGCCGAGTACATTACCCGTCTCTTCGGCCGACAGGCCCGAGACCACCCGCAGGATGAGGAGCTCGCGCTGCGTGTCCGGGAGCCGGGCGAGCAGGTCGCGGGCGTGCTGCGCCTCGATGTAGCGCACGACCGTCTCCTCCGGCCCCGGGCCCTCGTCGGGCCCGTCCGGCAGGTCCTGCGTCGGCACGGCCGAGCGCACCGAGCTGCGCAGCGCGTCGGCCACCTTGTGAGAGGCGATGCCGAAGACGAAAGAGGCGAACGGGCGGCCCATGTCGCGGTAGCGCGGCAGCGCCGACAGCACCGCGATGCACACCTCCTGGGCCACGTCGTCGGCGATGTGATATTGACCGGACACCCTGCCCAGTCGGGCTCTGCAGTAGCGAACCACCATCGGGCGTAAATGTCCCAGCAGTGATTCGATGGCGGTGCGATCTCCCTGTACGGCAAGGCTGGTCAGTTCCCTGAGGTCGGGCTCATCCGATCTCGTCGCAAGCCTTACCCCAGTTGCGGCGTCGGCGACGCATCCCTCGGTCACGTTAGGCATGATGCCCGCCGCGATCGTTCATGTCGTCATGGTTAACGGCTACGGATTGGTCACATTGACGCGTCGATAACACGCCGTAATCATCTGATCACTCGTCCGTTGGAACATTCCAACCAGAATGCCCAAAACAAGAGATATACGCCGGACGACTTGACAGCGAAAAAGAAGCGTGCGTCGTTCGCATTGCCCGTGAGCCCGCTCCGTCCCCGGCGGTCCGGCCCATGACACGACGGGCGTCGGGCGGAAAAAGCAGCGCGCCCCGCGGTCCACCCTTGCGGGCGGGCGCGGGGCGCGAGGCGCGGAAGGCGCGGGATCAGTGGCCGTGACCGTGACCGTGACCGTGACCGCCGTTGGCGGCCGGAGCCTCCTCCTCGGGCTTGTCCACGACGAGGGCCTCGGTCGTGAGCAGCATGCCGGCGATGGACGCGGCGTTCTGCACGGCCGAACGGGTCACCTTGACGGGGTCGATGACGCCCTGGCCCACCAGGTCGCCGTACTCCCCGGTGGCGGCGTTGAGGCCCTCACCGGCGTTCAACTCGGCGATCTTGGTGGTGACGACGTAGCCCTCCAGGCCCGCGTTCTCGGCGATCCAGCGGGCGGGCTCGATCAGCGCCTTGCGGACGATCGAGACACCGGTCGCCTCGTCGCCGGTCAGGCCCAGGTCGTCGAGCTCCTTGGACACGTGCACGAGCGCGGAGCCACCGCCGGAGACGATGCCCTCCTCGATCGCGGCGCGGGTCGCGGAGATCGCGTCCTCGAGGCGGTGCTTCTTCTCCTTCAGCTCCACCTCGGTGGCGGCGCCGACGCGCAGCACGCACACACCGCCGGCCAGCTTCGCGAGACGCTCCTGGAGCTTCTCGCGGTCCCAGTCGGAGTCGGACTGCTCGATCGCGACCTTGATCTCGCGGATGCGGTCCTCGATCGCCTGGGCGTCGCCGCCACCGTCCACGATCGTGGTGGTGTCCTTGTTGACCACGACGCGGCGGGCCGTGCCGAGCACCTCGAGGCCGACGTGCTCCAGCTTGAGGCCGATCTCCTCGCTGACGACCTGGCCGCCGGTGAGGATGGCGATGTCCTGCAGCATGGCCTTGCGGCGGTCGCCGAAGCCGGGGGCCTTGACGGCCACGGACGTGAAGGTGCCACGGATCTTGTTGGTCACCAGGACGGCCAGGGCCTCGCCCTCGACGTCCTCGGCGATGACCAGCAGCTGGCGCTTGGTCTGGGCGACCTTCTCCAGCAGCGGCAGGAAGTCCGCGATGGAGGAGATCTTGCCCTGGGTGATGAGGATGTAGGGGTCCTCCAGGACCGCCTCCATGCGCTCGGAGTCGGTCACCATGTAGTGCGACAGGTAGCCCTTGTCGAACTGGAGGCCCTCGGTGAACTCCAGCTCGAGGCCCATGGCGTTGGACTCCTCGACGGTGATGACACCGTCCTTGCCCACCTTGTCGAACGCCTCGGCGATCAGGCCGCCGATCTTCGCGTCCTGCGCGGAGATCGTGGCGACGTTGGCGATCTCCTTCTTGTCCTCGACGTGGCGGGCGCTGCCGAGCAGCCGCTCGCTGACCGCCTGCGCGGCCTTGTCGATGCCGCGCTTGAGCCCGAGCGGCTGCGCGCCGGCGGCCACGTTGCGCAGGCCCTCGCGGACCATGGCCTGGGCCAGGACGGTCGCGGTGGTGGTGCCGTCACCCGCGACGTCGTTGGTCTTGGTGGCCACTTCCTTGGCGAGCTGGGCGCCCAGGTTCTCGTACGGCTTGTCCAGCTCGACCTCGCGAGCGATGGTCACACCGTCGTTCGTGATCGTCGGCGCACCGAACTTCTTGTCGATGACGACATTGCGGCCACGGGGGCCGAGCGTCACCTTGACGGCGTCGGCGAGAGCGTTCACACCACGCTCGAGAGCGCGCCGCGCGTCCTCTTCGAACTCCAGGATCTTCGGCATTCAGGTCTCCTTTGAGCGCGCGGAGCCCCGGGCGCATGGTCCCGGGGCTCCACAAGCCGGCGCGGCCTACTTCTCGATGATGGCGAGCACGTCGCGGGCCGAGAGCACCAGGTACTCCTCGCCGCCGTACTTGACCTCGGTGCCGCCGTACTTGCTGTAGAGGACGACGTCGCCCTCCTTGACGTCGAGCGGGATGCGCTTCTCGCCGTCCTCGTCCCAGTTGCCCGGGCCCACAGCGAGGACACGGCCCTCCTGCGGCTTCTCCTTGGCGGTGTCCGGGATGACCAGGCCGGAGGCGGTGGTCTGCTCGGCCTCAAGCGGCTGGACCACGATGCGGTCGCCAAGCGGCTTAACGGGAACCTTGGTGGCGGTCGTCACGATCGGACCTCCCCTTCAGATTGCGATGAATGAGCTGAAGAGGCGACCAGCGGCCTGCCGTCGCGGGTGTCAGACCTGTCTCGTCGCTGTTGGCACTCTCAATGGCAGAGTGCCAACACGAAACAGTATGCAAGTGGCGCGTGACAGTCAACACGAACCGGCATCGCAGGTCAGACGCGTCCGGCGGCAACACGCCCGAGGTTGTGCGTTGAGCCGTCCGCCGCGCCGGCGTCACCGCCACCCCTTCCGGCGGACCGGCGCCTCCCGCGGGGACAGACAGCGGGCCAGGCGGCGGGGCCGGGGCGCGGGGCCAGATCGCGGGGCCAGGTTGCGGAAACGGTCAGGCGCGGGAGGCGTACGAGCCGGACCGGACGTCCTCGACAATGCCGGGGCGGCTCGGCCGCCAGCCGAGGACCTTCCTGGCGAGGTCGCCGCTCACCACCTGGCTCAGGGCCAGCCCCTCGGCGAAGGGACGCCCGAGCACCTCGCCCGCCTCGTCGATCGGCCACGGCACGGCCCTCCCCGTACGGCCCGCGGCCGCCGCCACGTCGGCGACGCTCACCGCCTCCTCGGCGACGGCGTGGAAGAGGCTCCCCGGCGCCGCCTTCTCGATCGCGAGCACGAGCAGGTCCGCCAGGTCGTCGACGTGCACGGTCGCCCAGGTCGGCACCGGGCCGCCCGCGTGGACATACCGGCCGTCCTCCTGCCCGGGGGCGGTGAGCACGGTGGGGATGCCGGCGCCCCGGCCGTACACGATGCCGGGCCTGACGACGACGCCGCCCGCGTCGAGCACGAGCCGCTCCACCCGTGGGCGATAGCGGGAAGGGGTGATGGGGTTCACCGGCGCGTCCTCGCCCGCCGCCTCGGTGGTGGCGCCGAGCACCCAGACGCCGCTGGTGTAGACGAGCCGGGCGCCCCCTCCGGCCAGCGCCTCGACCGCCGCGACGTCCACCTGCTCGTCCCCGGTGGGGTTGGCGGCGTGTACGACGACGTCGATGTCCGGCGTCACCGCGCTCTTGAGGGTCTCGGGTTCGTACAGGTCGCCATGGCGCACCTCGCCCGGAACGGCGGTGTCGTGGGCCTTCGGCCGGACGAGCGCGACCACCTCGTGGCCGCGCTCGGCGAGGCGCTCCGCCAGCACCGAACCGATGTACCCCGTCGCGCCCAGCACCAGGACCTTCATCTTTCCACCTCTAACACTTCGACATTTGACTGTTCGATGCAGAAGGTAGCGCAGATTCGGCAGACATTTCAACGTCGAAATGTCGGTTACGATGGGTGGCGGAGGAGGAGCGGCGAGGAGAACCCAGACCGCGCGCGCTATGAACGACACCCTCACGAACGAGACCCCCGGGAACGACACCCTCGCGAACGGCACCCTCGCGAACGGCACCCTCGCGAACGGCACCCTCGCGAACGGCACCGTCGGCGATCCCGCTCCCCGCAACGACGCCGTCGACCAGATCCTCGGCCAGTGGGCCCGGGTGCGCCCGGACGTCGACTGCTCGGCGATGGGAGTGGCCGGGCGGATCTCTCGCGCGTCCCGCCTGCTCGAAAAGGGCATCAAGGAGTATTTCGCCGGGCACGACCTCGAACCGTGGGAGTTCGACGTGCTCGCGACGCTCCGCCGCGCCAACCCCGATCACCGGCTCTGCATGAGCGATCTCGCCACCGCCGCCATGGTCAGCTCCGCGGCGCTCACCAACCGGGTGGACCGCCTCGTCGCCCGGGGCCTGGTCCACCGGGAGGTCGCGCCGTCCAACCGCCGCATGGTCCTGATCACCCTCACCGACGAGGGCCGCACGGTGGTCGACGCCCTGCTGGAGGGTCACGTGGCCAACGAGGAGCGGATGCTCTCCGGCCTCACGGGCGAGGACCGGGAGCGGCTGTCGGGGCTGCTCTGCAAGCTGCTCGCCTCGCTCGGCGACGTCGGCTCCCGCTGACCGGCCCGGAGCGTGGTCGCCGCCTCCGTGGCCGCCGCCTCCATGGTCGCCGCCTCCGTGGCCGCCGCCTCCGTGGTAATCGCCTCCATGGTCGCCGCCTCCGTGGTCGCCGCCGCCGGGTTGTCCACAGGGCAGAGCCTCCGGCCGACGTGCGCGACCCGCAGGCGGTAGCGTCGCGAGCGTGGACCTGGACTCCTTCCGCACGCTGCTCACGCCCGCCGGGCGCGGGGCCCTCGACGAGGCCGTGAAGATACTCGCCGACGGCGCCGATCCCGTGGCCGCCGCGAGCGCGATGCGCCGGAGCCACCCGGCCGACCTGACGGCGGCGGCGCTCACCCAGGCGTCGCTGCGGCGGCGGGCCGAGGCGAAGTTCGGGCCCGACGCCGCCGTCATGTACTTCACCCCTCATGGGCTGGAGCAGGCCACCCGTCCCGAGGTCGCCGCACACCGCGCCACGAGAATCCGCGCCGCCGGGATCCGGGCCGACGGGATCCGGGCCGACGGGATCCGGGCCGGCGGAGGGCCGGAGGGCGGCCCCGCCGTGCTGGACGTCTGCTCCGGGATCGGCGGCGACCTGCTCGCGCTGGCGAGGGCGGGCTGCCCGGTGCACGCCGTGGACCTCGACCCGCTGACCGTGGAGATCGCCCGCGCCAACGCGGCGGCGCTCGGCCTGTCGGCCCTGGTCGATGTCCGCACGGGCGACGCCGCGCTGGCCGACCCCCGCGGATACGGCCTGCTGTTCGCCGATCCCGCCAGAAGAGGGGCGAGGGGTCGGACCTTCGACCCGATGGCCTACTCCCCCACGTGGCCGGTCGTGCTCGACCTGGTGGCCCGCGCCCCGGCGGCCTGCCTGAAGGTGGCCCCCGGCATCCCGTACGAGTTCATCCCGGAGGGCGCCGAGGCCGAGTGGGTGTCCTACCGCGGCGAGGTGAAGGAGGCGGCGATCTGGACCGGCCTGGGACCGGGCGGGCGCCGCGCCACCCTGCTGCCGTCCGGAGCCACGCTCACTGCGTCCGGCGCGGAGGCGGAGACCGGGCCGGTGAGCCGCTATCTCTACGAGCCCGACGGCGCCGCGGTGCGGGCCCATCTGGTCGCCGAGGTGGCGGCCCTCGTGTCCGGCCGTCTGCTCGATCCCCGGATCGCCTACATCACCGGCGACCGGCTCGTACGGACGGAATGGGCGCCCTGCTACGAGGTGACCGACGTCATGCCGTTCTCGCTCAAGCGGCTGAGAGCGGCGCTGCGCGAGCGGCGCGTCGGCGTGGTCACCATCAAGAAGCGCGGGTCCGCCGTCGACGTCGAACGGCTGCGCAAGGATCTTCGGCTTTCCGGTGACAATTCCTGCGTGATCGTGCTCACCCGCATCGAAGAAAGGCCGTTCGCCCTGCTCTGCAGGCCCGCTACCAGCACGGACGGGTAAAACCGCGACAATTCACCGGCAATTACCGCCTTTCTCATTCCACGCCTGATGGCCGCGGGTCAGGGCCTAAAGTTGGCCGTCGGGCGTGCCGCCTGTTCGTTCATCTGCGCGAGACGGGCCGAACCGACGTTTCGGCGAGTGAAGGAGCATTCTCGGTGGAGCATTCCAGCCACAACCTCCTCCAGGCGGGCAGCCAGACCGCCATCTCCGACCGGATGCGTGAGCTGCTCGCCCGGGCGGCCCAGGACCACGTCTACGAGCAGAGGACGCAGGGCGCCGTGCTCGACGAGATCCGCCAGCGGCTGGAAGGCATGGAGTGGCTCCTGCGCGAGGTGCGCGAGCGTGAGCTGGGCGGCCTCGGCGTCGCGCTCGAAGCGATCAGCCAGCGGCTCGACGACATGACGGTCCGGCCGCCCACGTGGGCGGAGGGGCTGGCCCAGCACATGGAACTGCTGCGCGACCACGTGGACGAGGTCGGCGGCCGGACCCAGAGCCTCGCCGAGCGGATGGCGGACGTCTCGCACCGGCTCGGCAAGTTCCAGGGAAGCATGGAGGCCGCCGCCGGGCGGTTCACCCGGATCGACAAGACCCTGGCCGCGCTCACCGAGCGCACCGAACGGCTCGAGGCCGTCGTGGTCGAACGGCTCGACTCGGTCGGCGGCCGGATCGACGCGGTGGAGAGCGGGGTCGAGGCGGTCGGCGAGCGCGTCGGAAACCTGCCCGCCGACCTCGGCATCGGGGAGCTGCGCGGCACCGTGGCCGGTCTCGGTCACGCCGTCGAGGGCATGGACGCCAGGGTGGCCGCGCTGGGCGCGGGCGTCGGGGACGTCGCCGCCGGCGTGGACGAGATGAGCACCACCATCGCGGGCATGAACGCCGACCTCACCCTGGCGGCGGGGGCCGTCGTGCCCCTCGCGGACGCGGTGCGCAGCAGGCCCGACCGCGAACAGATCGCCGAGACCGTCTCGGACGCGGTCACCCGCGCCATGGAACCGGCGCGGGGCGACGTGGCCCGGCGGCTCGCCGCCCTGGAGGAGACCATGCTGGCCCTCGCCGAGGTCCTCCTGCGCCCCGCCCGCGGCCACGCCGACTGAACCGCCGAGGCGAAGCGCGGCGGTCAGACGTTGACGACGGTGATCGGGAGCGAGGAGTCCGCCGGGATGTCCAGGGTGGAGGGCTGGACGCCCGCCGCCACCAGGTTCGCCCCGAGCGCCGCCACCATCGCGCCGTTGTCGGTGCACAGGCCGGGCCGCGGCACCCGCAGGCGCACCCCGGCCGCGTCGCAGCGCTCCTGGGCCATGGCACGCAGCCGGGAGTTGGCGGCCACGCCGCCCCCGATCAGCAGGTCCTTCACGTCATAGCGGGCGCACGCCTGCAGCGCCTTGCGGGTGAGCACGTCCACGACCGCCTCCTGGAACGACGCGGCGACGTCGGCCACGGGCACCGTCTCGCCCGCCGCCTCGCGGGCCTCGACCCACCGCGCCACGGCCGTCTTCAGGCCAGAGAAGGAGAAGTCGAGGGTGCCGTCGTCGTACTTGCCGCGCGGGAACGCCACCGCCGTGCCCGAGCCCTCGCGGGCGGCCCGGTCGATGTGCGGCCCGCCGGGGAAGGGCAGCCCGAGCACCCGCGCCACCTTGTCGAACGCCTCCCCGGCCGCGTCGTCCACGGTCGACCCGAGCGAGATCACGTCCTGGGCCACGTCGGGCACCAGGAGCAGCGAGGAGTGCCCTCCCGAGACCAGCAGCGCGACCGAGGGCTTGGGCAGCGGGCCGTGCTCCAGCTGGTCCACGGCGACGTGCGCGGCGAGATGGTTGACCCCGTAGAGCGGGACGCCGAGCCCCAGCGCGTACGCCTTGGCGGCGGCCACGCCGACGAGCAGCGCACCCGCGAGCCCGGGGCCCGCGGTGACGGCGACAGCGTCGATGTCGGAGAAGCGCAGCCCGGCGGCGGCCAGCGCGCCCTCGACCGTGGGCGTCATCGCCTCCAGGTGAGCCCGCGAGGCCACCTCGGGCACGACGCCGCCGAAGCGGGCGTGCTCGTCCATGCTGGAGGCGACGGTGTTGGCCAGCAGCGTGTGGCCGCGGACGATGCCTATGCCCGTCTCGTCGCAGGACGTCTCGATCCCCAGCACGATCGGCTCGTCATGCCTGCTCATGCCGCCTCCTCGCCTGTGCGGCTCATGCCCCGCCCCCCAGATCTCCGTCTCGTGGCCCGAGGTCCTTCACCATGGTGATGGCGTCGGTGCCGTCTTCGTAGTAGCGCCGTCGCAGGCCCAGCCGCCGGAAACCGAACCGCTCGTACATCGCCTGCGCGGCCGGGTTGTCGGCGCGGACCTCCAGGAACACCGAGACCGCGCCGCGGCGGGCGGCCTCGGTGAGCAGCTCGTTCAACAGCGCGGTCCCGACGCCGGCGCGCCGGTGATCGGCGAGGACCGCGATCGTCTGGACGTCGGCCTGGTCGCCCGCCGCCGCCAGACCGGCGTACCCCACGACGCGGTCGCCCACCTCGGCGACGACGTAGTGCCGGGTGCGCGGCTGGTCGGCCAGCTCGCCGCGCATCATGGCCTCGCTCCAGGCGTCCGCGGGAAACGTGGTCCGCTCGATGTGCATCACGGCGGGCAGATCATCGTGGGTCATCCGGCGCAGCACGACCTCGGTCTGCCTCATGGCGTGCCTCCGTGGCGGATCACGCCGTCACCCGCTTCGGCGCCCCGGGCACCTGCGCGTCGGGACGCCGCAGGTAGATGGGCCGGGGCGGGCCGAGCACGGCCAGCTCCCGCGCCTTCTCGACCGAGTCCACGCGGCCCTCGGGCACCCGGGCGAGCTCCGCCGCCTCCTCCTCGCTCAGCGTCGCGAGATGTTCGGCCGCCAGGGCAGCGAGCGCGCCCGCCGAGGGGTGTTCGGGGCCGCGCACCCGGTCGGGGCCGATCACGTCGGCATACATGGCGCCGCCCGCGCCGATCACCGGCAGTTCCCCGGGCAGGTCGTGCGGCCGGTCCACGCGCGGCCCGTCGAGCCGCGTGCGCGGGTCGCCGTACCGGGCCCAGAAGACCTCCTTGCGGCGCGCGTCGGTCGCGACGAGGAACGGACCGCTCTCCCGCGCGGCGTACGCGAGGGCGTCGAGCGTGCACATCCCGAACGCCGGCACCCCGGCGGCCATGGCCAGCGCCGTCGCGGTCATCAGGCCGACCCGCAGCCCGGTGTACGGCCCGGGGCCGGTCCCGGCGACGATGGCGGTGACGTCCTTGAGCGTCGCGCCGGACTCGCGCAGGACGTGCTCGACGGCGGGTGCGAGGAGCTCCCCGTGCCGCCGCGCGTCGATCGTGGTCGACTCCGCCACCACGCGGACGCCGTCGTGCAGCGCGACGGTGACGGCGGGAGTGGCGGTGTCGAAGGCCAGAACAAGCACGAAGGTCAAGCGTAGTCGCTGTGCGGAGGCGGACGGCCACGCCAGGGACCGGCCCCCGCCGCCCGGTCCTCACCGCCGCCACGGTCCCGGCCGTACGGCTGCCGCCGGCGATCAGGCGGGCTTCAGGCGTCGCGGATCAGGGAGGCGTAGACGATGACGTTGTCGCGGTATTCGTGCCGCGACCAGTCGAAGGCGCCGCCGCAGGTGATCAGGCGCAGGCCGTCTTCGGTGTAGACGCGCTCGGCCGGGAAGTCGTCCTTCGGCACGCGCTCCACCGACTCGACCCGATAGGAGGCGGTCCTGCCGTCGCTGCGCACCACCTTGACGACCTCTCCCCGGCGCAGGTCGCGCAGCCGGTAGAAGACGGCGGGCGCGGTCTTGGTGTCCACGTGGCCGATGATCACGGAGGCGCCGGGGTCGCCCGGCACGGCGCTTCCCGTGTACCAGCCCGCGGTGGACGGCTTGTCGAACGGCGGCAGTTCGACGTCGCCCTCGTCGGACAGGCCGAGCTTCATCAGGGGGGCCTTGAGGCGCAGCGCCGGGATGTCGATCCGCTTGGGTACGACGGAGGATTTGGCGGCGGGCCGGTCCGTCATCCCCTTGCCGCCCGCGACGGCGGCGAACGCGAGCCCGGTGACCACCCCGGCGATGATCACCCCCCGGGTGGACAGCGCCAAGGTCAGGCCCCGGAGCGCCTGCGGGCCACGCCGATGCCGACGCCGAGCGCGGCCAGCAGCACGACGACGGTCACGCCCATCGGCAGGCCGGACTCGTCTTCGGGGCCCCCGGCCGCCGTGCCGCCGCCGCCCGCGTGCGGCGCCCGGGTGGGAATCCTCGTGTGGTCCTGGGTGCGGTCCGGCTCCGGCGCGACGATCCGGAACGACGCGCTGCCGATGTCGTTGGTGGCCTCGCAGCGCACCTGCACGCGGTAGCCGCCCGCCTTGGCCCCGGCCCTGATGGTCGCGCTGCCGCGCACCATCGGCACGGTGGCCGCCGGAGTGGCCGACGCCGGGGCGACGAGCGTGACGAGCCCGGTGAAGGCGTCGGAGCGGGCGGTCGCCCGATATGCCGTGCCGCCCTGGGGCAGCGGGCACCTGGCGGTGATGTGGATGCTCTTGGTCGACCCGCCGACGATCCGCTTCGGATCGACCTCCACCCGCACGTCCTGGCGGGAGATCGAGACGAGCGGCGTCGACTGGGCCGAGGTCTGCGTCGTCGTGGGATCGGTGGAGACCGTCTCGGCCGACGCGGTGCAGCCAAGCGCGCCGAACAGTAAGGCTCCCCCGACGGCGACCTGCGTGATCCTGCTCAACGGCACACCTCTTCCACGCCGGTCCCTTACCCAGAAAATCCTTGCCGACTCATGACCGGGGATCTTCCTTGCCCCGATGATCCTCAGGAACGCGGACAGGCGTCAAGGACTGTGCGGCCGGCCGGTCTGGATCGCGTACGGACGACGTCCGGCTTGTCCCCGCAGGTCCTTGTCGCACGTCAGAGTCCGGGTTGCGGCCTTTATCCGGCTTATCCGGCCCGGGGCGGCTGGGTGCTCAGGCGATGGGCGATCAGGGGGATCGGACGGCGTGGTGGTCAGACGGCGTGGTGGTCAGACGAGGGAGAGATCGGACCAGCGCGGGCCCACGCCGGTCACCCGTACGCGGCGCTCCTCGCCTTCGGCGCCCCGATCGATCTGGACATCCAGGCGGTCCTCGGACAGGCCCTCGACCAGGCCCTCGCCCCACTCGACCACGGTCACCGACTCCTCAAGCGACGCGTCGAGGTCGAGGTCGTCCACCTCCAGCGTGCCGCCCAGCCGGTAGGCGTCCACGTGCACGAGCGCCGGCCCGCCGGACAGGGACGGGTGGACCCGGGCGATCACGAACGTGGGGGACGTGATCGGCCCGCGCACCTTCAGGCCCTCCGCGAGGCCCTGCACCAGGGTCGTCTTCCCCGCGCCCAGTGGCCCGCTCAGCACGACCAGGTCTCCGGGGGCGAGCAGCCCGGCCAGCCGCGCGCCCAGCGCCCGCGTCTCCTCGGCGGTCGTGGCCCGGAACTCGGCCGTCGTCACGTGTTCCCCCTCTCGGCTCGCTTCAGCAGCTCGCGGAGCGCCTCGTTCACGGCGTCGGGCCGTTCGAGCTGAACGAGGTGCGACGTCTCCGGCACGATGGTGAGCTGCGCGGTCGGCACGGCCGCCGCGATCGCCTTGCTGTGGTCGAGCGGCGTCAGCCAGTCGCGGTCGCCCACGATGATCGCGGTCGGCACCTTGTTGAGCACGTCGAGCGCGGTGAGCTTGTCGTGCGTCATCAGCGCCGGATAGAAGTCCGCGATCACCTCGGAGGGGGTCGCCCTGATCATCGACTCGACGAAGTCCACGACGGTGGGGCTGACGTTCTTGGAATCGCCGAACCCGAGGTGGCGCAGCGCCAGGAAGGACAGGTCGGTGCCGGCCTCGCGGCCCCGGTCGACCAGCGCGCCGCTCCTGCGCATGATCGACACGGCCGGCGGCACCGCGAGGTTGACGAGCTTGGAGACCAGGGCGGGCAGGCCCAGGGTGATCTCGGCGAGCTTGCCCGCCGAGGTCGCCACCAGCGAGACGCCGCGGATCTTGTCGCCGAACAACTCGGGCCGCCGCTCCGCCAGCGCCATGACCGTCATGCCGCCCATGGAGTGGCCCACCACCACGCATGGCCCGGGGACGAGCTCGTCCAGCACCAGCGCGAGGTCCTCGCCGAGGCGCTCGATCGTGCAGTCGCTGGCCATCGCGCGGGCGGAGTGGCCGTGGCAGCGCTGGTCCCACAGCACGAGCCGGTAGGAGTCGCGCAGGTCGCGCCGCTGGTAGTGCCAGGAGTCCGACGACAGGCAGTAGCCGTGGCACAGCACCACGGTCAGCGGCGCGTCCTGCACGCCGTCGATCTCGGCATGGATCTGCACGCCGTCCGAGGTCTCGAGCGTCACCGAACGTCCGCGCAGCTCGCCGAAGGGCTCACTCGCCTCCAGGTCCGGCCGCAGACGGATGCGGCCGACGGCGTACCTCTTGGCGAGCGTGGCCGCCGCCACTCCCGCGGACGCCGCACCGAAGACCGCTCCGGCGATCCCGACCTTGCGACGTGTGCTCATGCCTGCCCTCCTCGCAGCCGCGGCTCAGCGTCCGTCCGTATGGACACGAGGCACGCGGGATCCGATCCTCGTCACGATCTCATGGGTAATCGTGCCCAGGGAATCCGCCCATTCCTGACAAGTTGGCTCACCATTGTCCCCGGGACCAAAAAGGATCACCTCGTCCCCCGATTCCGCAGGATCGTCACCCAGGTCGATGACGAACTGGTCCATGCACACGCGCCCGGCGATGCGCCGCCGCCGGCCCGCTGCCAGCACCTCCGCCCGGTTGGTCCCATTTCGCAGGATGCCGTCCGCATACCCGAGAGGGACGAGGCCAAGCGTGGTCTCACGCTCGGTGACGTAGAGGTGCCCGTACGACACGCCCGAGCCCGGGGCGGCCCGCTTGACCTGCGCGAGCCTGGCCGTCAGCGTCATGGCCGGGCGCAGCCCGAAGTCGCCGAGCTCGGGGATCGGGCTCAGGCCATAGACGGCGATGCCCGTACGGACCATGTCATACCTGGCCTGCGGCAGTGTGACGGTCGCCGCCGAGTTGGCGAAGTGACGGATCGCGTCGCTCGGCACCCCCGCCTTGTCGGCGACGGCGAGCGCCTCCTCGAACGTCGCGAGCTGGTCCTCGATAGAGGGGTGACCCGGGATGTCCGCGCAGGCGAAGTGCGACCACAGCCCCGCGATCTCTATGGCCCCGCTCGCCCGCGCGGCGAGCGCGTGCTCGACCAGCGACGACCAGTCCGCCGGCGTCGCGCCGCCGCGGGAGTTGCCGGTGTCGGCCTTCAGGTGCACGCGGGCGGTGCGCCCGGTGCGCCGGGCGGCCTCGACGATCTCGTCCACGACCCACGTCGCCCCGGCCGACAGCTCGACGTCGGCGAGCAGCGCGGCGTCCAGCGGCTCGCCGGGGGTGATGAGCCACGACAGGATCGGCGCGGTGACTCCCGCCTCGCGCAGCGCCAGCGCCTCGCGGACGAGGGCCGTGCCGAGCCGGCTCGCGCCCGCCTCCAGGCACGCCTTGGCCACCGGAGCCGCGCCGTGGCCGTACGCGTCGGCCTTGACGACGGCCATCATCTCGGCGCCGGCGGCCGACTCCGCGAGCAGCCGCACGTTGCGCGCGATGGCGGACAGGTCGACGCGCGCCTCGGCCGGGGTGGCGGAGTGCACCGTTGAGAAGCTCATTTTTCCAGTGTGTCAGGTGGACCCGGGTGAATGCGCCCACCCTGACACCGCACGTCACAGCGTGCGCAGTGCCTCGGGCAGCGCCTCGGCGACGTCGAGCGCGGCGATCGGCGCCTGTCCGGGGCCCGCCGCGACGCCGCCGCCCGAGGCGACCCGCGCCGCCAGCCCGTGGACGTAGGCCGCGCACGAGACCGCGTCGTAGCCCGTCAGCCCGGCGGCGAGCAGGGCGCCCGCGATGCCCGACAGGACGTCGCCCGTGCCGCCCGTCGCCAGCCAGGGCGTCCCCGTGGTGTTGACCCGCACGGGCCTGTGCTCCTCGGCGACGAGCGTGGTCCTGCCCTTGAGCAGCATCGTCGCCCCCAGCTCGGCGGCGGCCCTGCGCACGTGTTCGAGCCGCTCGGCCTCGATGCGCTCACGCGGCACGCCGAGCAGCCGCGACAGCTCCCCCGCGTGCGGCGTGAGCACGGTCGGGGCGGCCCGGCGCAGCAGCGAGCGGTCCTTGGCGACCAGCGTCAGCCCGTCGGCGTCCACCAGCACGGGCACCCCGCTGGACAGCACCGCGCGGGCCACCGCGTGCGCCTCCGGGCCCGTCCCGAGCCCGGGGCCGAGCACCCACGCCTGCACCCGCCCGACCTCGTCGAGCGAGCTCTTCAGCACAAGCGACGGGTCGAGCACGGTCGTGACGGCCTCCGGCCAGCGGATCCTGACCAGCCGCACCGGCTCGGCCGAGCTGGCGAAGCGGACCATCCCCGCGCCGGCGCGCACCGCGCCGCCGACCGAGAGCACGGCGGCCCCGGTATATCTGTCGCTGCCCGCGGCGATCCCGACGACGCCCCGCCGGTATTTGTCGCTCTCCACGTCCGGGCGGGGCAGCAGGTCGGCGACGTCGTCGGCGGTCAGCGCGGTCACCTCGGGGTCCGGCAGGAAGGGCCCCAAGCCGATGTCCACCAGTTCGACCGCGCCCACGTGGGCGGCCCCGGGATCGATCAGCAGGCCGGCCTTGTACGCGCCGAACGTGACCGTCAGGTGCGCGCGCACCGCCGGTCCCTCCACGTGCCCGCTGCTCGCGTCCACCCCGCTCGGCACGTCGACCGCGACGACCAGGCCGCCGGTCGCCCCGGCCAGCTCCGCGAGCGTCGCGTACGGCTCCCGCAGCGCCCCGCTGCCCCCGATGCCGACGAGGCCGTCCATCACGAGGTCGGCGCGGGCCAGCAGCTCACGCGCCCGCGCGGCGTCGTACGGGTGCGCCCGGCCGCCCGCCTGCCGCAACGCGGCCAGGCCGCCCTCGTGGGTGCGCGAGCCCGCGAGGATCGCCTCCACCCGCGCTCCCCTGCGGGCCAGCCGGGCTCCGGCGTACAGGGCGTCCCCGCCGTTGTCGCCGCTGCCGATCAGCAGCGCCACGCGGGAGCCGTACACCCGGCCGCAGGATCCGGTGAGCAGGTGCGCGCAGACCGCGGCGAGCCCCGCGGCGGCCCTGCCCATCAGCGTTCCCTCGGGGAGCCTCGCCATCAGCGCGCGCTCGGCGGAGCGGATCTGGTCGGAGGTGTATGCGGTCCGCATGCGTCCGACGGTAGCCTGCCGGGTCGGCGATGGCGATCACCGGCCGCCCGCATCGGCGGCAAGGCGCCGCTGCGGCGCGGACGGCGGTCTTTCCGGCGCGGCCGGGCGTGCCGCTCTGTAAGGGCGTGGGCTCAGGACTCGGCGACGACGTAGGCGACCGCCATGCCGCCGTCGTGCGACAGCGAGACGTGCCATCTGCGTACGCCGAGGTCGCGGGCCACCTCGGCGGCCCGGCCCGTGATCCGCAGCTCGGGCCTGCCCTGTCCGCCGCGCACGATCTCCGCGTCGAGGTGCCGCAGGCCCGGCGGCACCCCGAGGGCCTTGGCCACGGCCTCCTTCGCGGCGAACCGCGCGGCCAGCGACTCCAGCGGCAGCGCTCCCTCGGCATCGGTGAACAGGCGCTCCCGCAATGCGGGCGTGCGCTCAAGGGCCGCGCCCAGGCGCGCCACCTCGACCACGTCCACCCCGATGCCCACGATCACACCGCCAGCGTACGGGCCTGTTGTCGTTCCCCATCGCGCGCCGGAGTAATCCATCGATTTCTGTCCACAGGCTGTGCACGACCCCCGATGGGCGCGGGCGACGGCCATGGCTACGCTTGCCGTCGTGGCAGATGGGGACGCGTACGTCGAGCTGAGCCGGGAGCAGTGGCGTGACCTGCGCAAGAACACACCGCTCACGCTCACAGAGGCCGAGCTGGAAGAACTGCGCGGCGTCCACGACCCGATCGACCTGTCCGAGGTCACCGACATCTACCTGCCGCTGACCCGGCTGCTGAACCTGCACTTCACCGGTTCGCGGCAGCGCGGCGCGGCCGTCGGCGCGTTCCTCGGCGAGCAGGACGCGCCCCCGCCGTACGTGCTGGGCATCGCGGGCAGCGTCGCGGTCGGCAAGTCGACCACGGCGCGCCTGCTGCACGCGCTGCTCGCCCGCTGGCCCGAGCACCCCCGGGTCGACCTGATCACCACCGACAGCTTCCTCTACCCCAACAAGGTCCTGGAAGAGCGCGGGATCATGCACCGCAAGGGCTTCCCGGAGAGCTACGACCGGCGGGCGCTGGTGAGCTTCGTGGCCGACGTGAAGGCGGGCCGCCACGCGGTGGAGGCGCCTGTCTACAGCCACCTGGAGTACGACATCGTGCCCGGCGCGGCGCAGAGGGTGGACCGGCCGGACATCCTCATCGTCGAGGGGCTCAATGTCCTGCAGCCCGCGCCGCCGGACGCCCTGGCGGTCTACGACTACTTCGACTTCTCCATCTACGTGGACGCCCGGATGGAGGACATCCGCACCTGGTATGTGGAGCGCTTCCACAAGCTGCGCCGCACGGCCTTCGCCGACCCGAAGTCCTACTTCCGGCACATCGCGGCGCTGTCTCGCGAGGAGGCGACCACGTTCGCCGAGAACGTGTGGCGGGACATCAACGAACGCAACCTGGTGGAGAACATCGCCCCCACCCGCCGCCGGGCCGGCCTGATCCTGCACAAGGGCCCCGACCACTCCGTCAGACGGGTGCGGCTGCGCAGAACCTGAGCCGGGTCCCGGTATGGCGGCGGTCTTGCGGTCTTCAGGAGGGCGTGAAAGGCATACCTGAGGCGTAGGCGGGTTCCTCCATCAGGCGGAGGCCCGGCGAACGCCCAGCCCAGTAGGGTCGGATCATGACAGCGAGCGCGACTCCATGCTTCGCGACCGAGGGGCTGACCAAGCGTTTCCCCCGCGTCACGGCGCTCGACGACCTCACGGTCGCCGCCGGCACCGGCGTGACCGGCCTGGTGGGCGCCAACGGCGCGGGCAAGTCGACGCTGATCAAGATCCTGCTCGGCCTGCTTCCTCCGACCTCCGGGCGTGCCTCGGTGCTCGGCTACGACACGGCCACCCAGGGCCTGGAGATCCGGCGTGCCGTCGGCTACATGCCCGAGCACGACTGCCTGCCGCCGGACATGTCCGCGACCGAGTTCGTGGTGCACATGGCCCAGATGTCCGGGCTGCCGCGTACGGCCGCCCGCGAGCGCGCCGCCGACACCCTGCGCCACGTGGGGCTGGACGAGGAGCGCTACCGCCCGATGGGCGGCTACTCCACGGGCATGCGGCAGCGGGTCAAGCTCGCCCAGGCCCTCGTCCACGACCCGAAGCTGGTCTTCCTCGACGAGCCCACCAACGGGCTCGACCCGCAGGGCCGCGACGAGATGCTCGCGCTGATCCGGCGCATCGGCACCGAGTTCGGCATCAGCGTGCTGGTCACCTCCCACCTGCTCGGCGAGCTTGAACGGGTGTGCGACCACGTCATCGTGATCGACGGCGGGCGGCTGCTGCGCTCCTCGGCGATCCGGGAGTTCACCCGGGCCGAGCAGACCATCGCGGTGGAGGTCGAGGAGGGGCGGCAGCGGCTGGCCGAGCGGCTGACCGCCGGCGGCGAGACGGTCGTCACCCAGGGCAGGCTGCTCACGGTCCAGGTGGCCGCGGACGACCCCGGCCGCACCTACGACGCCGTACGCGACGCCGTCTGCGACCTCGGCCTCAGCCTCCTGCGGCTGGAGCAGCGCCGGGGCCGCATCGAGGATGTGTTCAAGGAGCCGGTGGCATGACGACAGAGCCGACCGCGGTCATCCACGACATCGGATACCGCCACTACGACGGCGTGCGGCTGGGACGCGGCAGGGCGACGCTCGCCCTCGGCGTGCAGAGCCTGCGCGGCGTGTTCGGGCTCGGCCGCACGGCCCGCGCCAAGATCATGCCGCTGCTGCTGGCCGCGATCATGCTGATGCCGACCGTGGTGTCGATCGGCGTGATGGCGCTCGCCAAGCAGTTCATCATGCCCTATCCGAACTACGCGGTCTTCATGCAGCCGGTCATCGCGGTCTTCCTCGCCGCCCAGTCGCCGTACCTGGTCGCGCCGGACCTGCGCTTCCGCGTGCTGCCGCTGTATCTGTCCCGCCCGCTGACCGTGACCGACTACGTCCTGGCGAAGCTGTCCGCGCTGGCGGTCGCGCTGTTCGGGCTGCTGGCCGTGCCGCTCACCATCCAGTTCGTCGGCGAGCTGCTGGTCGACCTGCCCGGGCCGCCGCACACCGCCGACTATCTCGGCGCGCTGGGCGGCGCGGTTCTCCACGCGGTGCTGCTGTCGTCCGTGGGCATCGCCCTGGCGTCGTTCACCCCGCGCCGCGGGCTCGGCGTCGCGGTGGTGATCGCGTTCTACATGTTCACCGCCGCCGTCTCCGGGATCTTCACCGGCGTGCTGATCTCGTCGGGACGCGACGATCTCGCCGGGTGGGCCCTGCTGCTCAACCCGTTCTTCCTCGTCGACTACGCACAGTCGGCCATGTTCGGCACCGCGCCCGTCAACACGGAGTCGGCTCCGCCCGGCATCGCGTCGTGCCTGATCCTGCTGGCCGTGATCGCCGTGGCCGTGACGGGCGTTCTCCTGCGCTACCGGAAGGCGGCGTCGTGACCACCACTTCCTCTCCCGTGACCACCCGCCAGGGCGTGCTCGAACTCGCCCAGGTGTCCCGCTGGTATGGCAACGTCGTGGCGGTCAACGACGTCACGATGACCATCGGGCCCGGCGTCACCGGCCTGCTCGGGCCGAACGGCGCGGGCAAGTCGACGCTGCTGCACATGATGGCCGGGTTCCTCGCGCCGTCCAGCGGCACGGCGACCCTCGACGGCGGGCGCATCTGGCACAACCACGAGATCTACCGGCGGATCGGCCTGGTGCCCGAGAAGGAGGCCGTCTACGGCTTCCTCACCGGATGGCAGTTCGTGCTGTCGTCGGCCCGGCTGCACGGCCTGCCCTCGCCCGGCGACGCGGCCAAACGGGCCCTCGACCTGGTGGAGATGACGGACGCCGCCGGCCGCCGCGTCGAGACCTACTCCAAGGGCATGCGGCAGCGTGTCAAGGTCGCCGCCGCCCTCGTCCACGACCCCCAGGTGCTGCTGCTGGACGAGCCGTTCAACGGCATGGACCCCCGGCAGCGGCTCCACCTCATGGACCTCGTGCGCCGCATGGGCGAGGAGGGCCGGACGATCCTGTTCAGCTCGCACATCCTCGAAGAGGTCGAGCGGGTGGCCCACCACATCGAGGTCCTGGTCGCGGGGCGGCACGCCGCGTCGGGCGACTACCGCGAGATCCGGCGCCGCATGGCCGACCGGCCGCACCTGTTCCGGGTCAGGTCGAGCGACGACCGGCGCCTGGCCGCCGCGCTCATCGCCGACGCCTCCTCCAGCGCGGTCTCGCTGACCGAGCAGGGCGTCGAGGTCCAGGTGACCGACTACGCGCGCTTCACCGCGCTGCTGCCGCGGATGGCGCGCGACCTCGCCGTGCACCTGTGGCAGGTCTCCCCCACCGACGAGGACCTGGAAAGCGTCTTCTCCTACCTCATCTCCGGGAGCTCTCGATGAACACGGTGGTGGCGGACATCACCTACCGGGCCATGCTCGGGCGCAAGCGGATCTGGCTGCTGGTCCTGCTGCCGGTGGCGCTGGTCGCGCTCGCCGCGCTGCTCAGGCTGGTGAACGGCCAGGACGAGCAGACGGCCGTGCTGCTGATGAAGAGCTTCGCGATCGGCACGATGCTGCCGCTGCTCGGGCTGATCGCCGGGACGGGCGTGATCGCACCGGAGATCGAGGACGGCACGATCATCCACCTGCTGGCCAAGCCGATCTCGCGCCCGGTGATCGCGGTGACGAAGTTCGTGGTCGCGGCCTCCCTCGTCGCGGTGCTCGCGGCCGTCTCGACCTACGCCTCCGCCTATCTCCTGGTCGGCTCGGAGTCGGGCGTCGCGACCGGCTTCACGCTCGGGGCGCTGTTCGGCGGGGTCGCGTACGCCGCGGTGTTCCTGCTGCTGGGCGTCCTCACCCGCCACGCGGTCGCGGTCGGCGTCATCTACGCCCTGGTGTGGGAGGGCGTGGTCGGCGGCTACGTGCCCGGCGCCCGGAAGTTCTCCATCCAGCAGTGGGCCCAGTCGCTCGCCGACCAGGTCTCCTCCTCGCCCTTCTTCTCCACCGAGGTGACGCTCGGCTTCGCCGTACCGGCGATGGTCATCGTCACGATCGGCGCGGTCGTCTGGACCGGTCAGCGCCTGCGCTCCCTCTCCCTGACCGGCGACGACTAGCTAGACGAGTAAGTCCTAAGTCGCTGTGAGGAGCACTGCGAGGAACGGCGAAGTTTCCGTGAGCTTGATCGTGGCCCGCTCCGCCAGACGATGCCTCCGGGGGCCGCCTTCTCGCTACGGTGGGACACATGAGACCGCGCCTGGCGCAACTCCGCCTGACCGAGTTCAAGTCATTCCGCAGTTCTTCGGTCATGCAGTTGGGCGACATGACCGTGCTCATCGGGCGCAACAGCAGTGGCAAGTCCAACGCTCTGGACGGACTGGAAGTGCTTTCTCGGCTGGCAACAGGCGCCGACCTCGTGGAGGCCCTCGACAGCCGCCGAGGCGACGAGGGACCGCTTCGGGGAGGAATCGAAGGCTGTCCCCCGCATGGAACCGACCGCTTCCGTCTCGGCTGCACGGTTGTGTCGCCTGAGCGGGCCCTCAACGGCTATGCCCTCATTGATCTCGACGTTACCGTGCAGGTGCGGCCGGAACCCGAGATCATCAGCGAGACGCTGTCGGGAGTGTCCGGCAAACCACGCAATACAAAGGACCCCTCCTCCAAAATCTGGCACAAGCTGCTCACGACCCGTGATCCGGAGCCTGGGAGCGGGAGCATCGACGCCACCTGGTACCGGGGAACCCGAGGACGGGGCCGAGTGGCACCCTTCCGTGCGACCCGGCTGCTGACGACGCAGCTTCCGCTCCGGCTGGCCCAGGACACCGAGACGGAACGACATGTCGTCCAGGCGGCCAAGGATTTGATCCAAGCGCTTCAGGGCGCCTTCCATCTCGACCCCGTGCCTCACCTGATGCGGCAGTACGTGCCAGGGCGTGACGTACGACTGCGGCGTACCGGCGAAAACCTCTCGGCCGTGATCGGACAGATGGAGGAGCGCGACCCTGAGCAGTTCGCGCAATTGGTCGAACTCGTTCGGGATCTCGTGGAACATGAAGTGACGGGCATCGAGGTCATCCGGTCTGAACTGAACGACGTCATGCTCGCACTTCGCGAAGGCCGGGCCGTCACCCCCGCCCGGGAGATGAGTGATGGTCTTCTGCGCTTCATGGCCATCGCGACCACGTTGATCACTCGTGGCCGGCACGTGGATCTGAGTGGCATGCCGGACCACGAACGCCCTGTGACCGTGGTGATCGAGGAGCTGGAAAACGGCCTTCATCCCTCACAGGCGGGCAAAGCGCTCGAACTCGTACGCAGGGCGGTCAAGGACGATGGTGCACAGGTGCTTTTCACCACGCACAGTCCAGCCTTGCTGTCGGGGCTGTCCGCCGAGGACCACAGGTCCGTCATCGTCTGTTCCCGGGACCCGGAGACGCAGGAGTCGACGCTCACACCGCTACCCGAACTGGACGGGTATCCCCGGCTGATGGCGCAAGGCGATCTTGGGTCCGTCGTCACAGCGGGATTGCTGAACGAGGAGCGACGTAGCGATTTCTCAGAGTTCGACCGTCTCATGGGGCTTAGGTGATCATGGCTCGGCGCGTAGAATTCGTGGATACGTCGATCCTCTGCAATCTCCTCGATATACCAGGCAAGAACCAGCATCTGCGGGAGATCAGGGACGAACTACGACTGAAGAGCCGACAATGTGATCTCATCCTGCCCGTAACCGCGGTCATCGAGACCGGCAATCACATCGCGCAGCTCGGCAACGGACACGACCGGCGTGATAGGGCGCAGAAACTCCACGCCCTCCTCGGTCTCGTCATCAGAGGTGAGGCACCGTGGGTGCTGCACACGGTCGAATGGGGAGAGCCTTTTCTGCGCGAACTCCTTGGAGGAGGCGGTACGGGGATCGAACTGGCCGACCACGCCATGAGCGGGCTCGGCCTGGGCGACCTGTGCATTCTGACCGAGCGGGAGATGTACAGGCAACGGGTAGCCGGTGTCGACATCGGCATATGGACGCTGGACGACCAGCTCAAAGCACACGAGTGATATGCGTGACGGCGGCCGCCAGGGGGTGGCCGCCGTCACGGAGTGTGTCAGAACGGGCAGGTGCTGCGGTATTCCTCCACGGTCAGACCACGGCTCGGGCCCGGGCAGAGGAACCGGTCATAGCGGGTGTCGTCGTCCACGAACCGCTTCATCCAGGCCACCGCGTACTTGCCGATGGTGGTGTTGGTCGTGTTCGGCGCGAAGTGGGTGGCGTTGTTCAGTTCCAGATATGCCTTGTCGAGCGACGACGGCAGGCTGGTGTAGAAGGGCACCGCGTGCGAGGAGACCGGCGCGACCGTGTCGTTGTCCGCGCCGATGATCAGCGTCGGGGTCTGCACGCCCGGCCAGGTCTTGTCGAGGTTCCACGGCGTCAGCGGCACCGCGGCCCGCAGCGACGGCCGGTCGTCCACGGCCTCCAGCGTGCCGCCGCCGCCCATCGAGTGGCCCATCACGCCGAGCCTGCTCGCGTCCACCCGGCCGCGGACCGAGCTGCGCTCAGTCAGGTAGTCGAGGGCCGCGAGCAGCTGCCTGCCCCGGCTGTCGGGCTGGTCGAGCCGGGTCAGCGTGTCGATGTTGAACACCACGAAGCCGTGCGAGGCGAGCCGGGCGGCCAGCCACGCGAGGCTCGACTTGTCGGCCGTGTAACCGGGGGCGATGGCCACGCCGCCGAACGTCCCCTCGGACGTGGTGGTCGGATAGTAGATGGTCCCGCCGCCGAAACCGCTCACGAGCAGCGACGACACGTCGACCTGCGCGGTCGCGTACGGCCCGCGCGACGCCTCCAGCAGCGCGTCGGTGGGGTCGGGGCCGTGTACGGCGGCGTGGGCGGCGGGAGCGGTGAGGAGGCCGCCGGCCAGTGCGAGCAGCACGACGAGCGCCAGCGTCGTGACCGCGGAGGACAGGCGTCGCAGAAGCAGGGTTGGGGAGTGTGTCGGCACGTCGGTGCACTCCTTGGGGGGAGGAGTGGGAACGGCCACACGGGCCCGTTCCCGCGAACGGTTTGACCGTCGTCACTGTCGCGCCGCCGACGCCGCACGCGCATCGGTGAAATCACCGGCCGCCGCCACGCACCCTCCTCAGTACAGAAGGCGGGTCAGCTCGACCCGGGAGCGCACGCCGAGCCTGGCGAAGATGTTGCGCAGGTGATGCTCCACCGTGCGCGGGCTGATGAACAGCCGGGCCGCCACCTCGCGGTTCGTCGCGCCCTCCGCCACCAGGGTGGCGATCTGGAACTGCTGTGCCGTGAGCAGCCGGCCGGCCTCCGAGCGGGAACCCGAGGGCCGCACCGACTCCCCGGCCGCGCGCAGCTCCGCGCGGGCGTGCTCGCTCCACAGGCGGGCGCCGTACCGCTCGAACGTCTCCAGGGCGCCGTGCAGGTGCTCGCGGGCCGCGCCGGGGCGGCGCGACCGCCGCAGCATGCCGCCGTACAGCAGCCGCGTGCGCGCGGTCTCGAACGCGCACGCCCCCTGACGGTGCAGCTCAAGCGCCTCGGAGAAGCGCTCCCCCGCCTCGGCCGGGGGCGCGAGCAGCGCGTGGCACCGGGCCGCCAGCGCCAGCCGGTCGGGGTCGCGGGTGCTGTCGGCCCAGCGGTCCAGCATGACCAGCGCGTCCCTCGCCTGCGCGATGTCTCCGGTGCGTACGGCGCTCTCGACGAGCAGCGGCGTCGCCATCACCCGCACGACGAGGGGGTCACCCGTATGGGCAACCGTGCGCAGCCGGTTCACGGCGTCGGCGTGACGGTTCGCCGCGACGTCCAGATGGGCCAGGGCCAGCGTGCCGAGCGCCTCGGCCACGCTGACGCCGTGGGCGTTGGCCAGCTCGACGGCCCGCGCCGCCCGCAGGACACAGGTCTCCTCGTCTCCCGCGACGGCGGCGGTGAAGGCGAGCCAGGCGAGATGCTGCGCGCCGCTGGTGGCCCGGCCCGTCTCCTGCGCCAGGCGCAGGCCGTCCATGGCGTTGGCCGCGACCGCGTCATAACGGCCGCTCCAGAGCTGGGCCTGGATCAGGATCTCCAGCATCTGCGGCATGCTGGCGACCGCGCCGTGGGCACGCGCCATCTCGACCGCCCGGGACGCCAGCGTGAGCGCCTCCGCGCCGTTGCCGAGCAGGAGGTGCGCCACTCCGCCCCACACGAGCGCCGAAGGGCTGCCGGCCGAGGGCGGCGCCGTCACGCCGGTGACGACGCGGCGCAGCGAGGCGGTCGCCTCACGGTGGCGGCCCCGGAAGGTGGCGGCCATGCCCCCGAGATACTCCAGCGCCAGCCGTGTGACGTGGTCGTCGTCGGGCCGCCGCAGGGTCTCGGCCCGCCGCGCGATCGCCAGGAACCGGCGGTTGTCCCCCGCCAGGTAGCTCGCCTCGCCCGCCCGCACGAGCGCGCGCACGGCCTGCTCGCGGTCGGTGCGCAGCAGCCGCTCCGCGGCGGCGAGCAGCGTGTCGCAGGCGCTGCCGGTCGTGCCTGCGCGCAGCTCCAGGCTGCCCCTGACCAGTTCGGCGCGACCGCGCACCTCGGAGCCGGCCGCGAGCGTGTCGACCCGGGACAGCAGCGACCTCGCCCGCTGCGGCCGCCCGGCCTGCCAGGCGTGCCGGGCGGCCGCGGCCAGCCGTGCGGCCTTGGCCTCGCCGTGCCCGGTGAGCTCGGCCGCCCGTTCGAGGACGCGGAACGGCTCGGGGAACGCCGTCGCCTTCGCCGCGGCCTTCAGCGCCGCCGCGAGCGCGCGTACGAGGTCTTCGGCCAGGTGCTCGGCGGGCTCGTCGAGAGCGGCGGCGCGGTGCCAGGCCCGCCGCAGCCGCTGGTGCTCCCCGCCGGGAACACCGTCGTAGAGGCGTGCCAGCAGGCGGTGGGCGGCCCGCCGCCGGGCGAGGGACGCCTCGGCGTATGCGACGTGCCGCAGGATCGGGTCGGCCAGGTCGAAGCCGCCGTCCGGAGTCTCGGCGACGACGCCCGCGGTCTCCGCCGCCTCCAGGGGCGCGAGCCCGCACCGCGACTCCGCAGCGCGCACCAGCGTGGCGGCGTCGATGCCGGGATCGGCCGCGATGAGCAGGACGAGGTCGGCCGTGTCGGCGGGCAGGCCGCGGAGCCGGTCGGCGTACGCCCGCCACAGCCGTCCGGCGCGTGGCGGCGTCTCGGGCGGCGGCGCCGCGCCCGTGCGGTGCGCGCCGGTCAGCGAGCCGGCGAGCTCGGCCAGCGCGAGCGGGTTGCCCCGGGCCGCCCGCACCAGCGCCGTACGCAGGTCGCCCGGGAGACCGTCGGGGACGAGGTCGTCGAGCACCCGGCAGGACGCCCGCTCGTCGAGCGGGGCGAGCGGCAGCGGGGGCAGGTCGCCGGGGGCGGTGCCCGGTTCCCCGGAGGCGAGCAGCACAGCGACGGGGGCCGCGGCGGCCCGGCGCGCCACGAAACAGATCGCCTCCCGGCTGGGGGCGTCGAGCCACTGGAGGTCGTCGGCGCACACCAGCACCGGGCGTCCGGCGGTCCGCAGGAGCCGCAGCAGCGCGGCGGGCAGCACCAGGCCGCCCGGGGCGACGCCGGTGCAGAGCGCCTCGGCGAGCATCCGCATGTCGGCCGCCGACGTGTCCAGCCGGTCTTCGAGCGGGTGGAGCAGGGCGTGCAGCCCGGCGTACGGCAAGTGGGTCTCGCCTCTGACCCCCTGAGTGCGGAGCACGAGAAACCCCTGCCCGTCCGAAGCAGCGGCCGCGTACGCGGCGGCGAGGTCGAGCAGCGCGGTCTTGCCCGCACCCGGGCCGCCGAGCAGGAGCAGGCACCCGCCCGCACCGGTCCCGGCCCGGTCCACGAGCGCGCGCAGCGCGTCCGACTCCTTGTCACGCCCCCTTAACGCCCCCGTCGGAACACCGGTCAAATACGACATAAATCAGTGTTACGCGCACATTACGTAATTGAGAAGCACTTCCAATAAGGAACCCCGCCGGGCACGCACCCGGCGGGGTTCCTTATTGACTGGTGACGCGCGTCAGACGCAGACTCTGCGGACGACGTCCGCGAGGCGGTCCGCCACGGCCTTGGCCTGGTCGTGCGACTCGGCCTCGACCATGACCCGGATCATCGGCTCGGTGCCGCTCGGGCGGATCAGCACGCGGCCGGTCTCCCCGAGTTCGGCCTCCGACTCGGCCACGGCCGCCCGCAGCGCGGGGTCGGAGGCCTTCGCCTTGGCGACGTCCCTGACGTTGACGAGCACCTGCGGCAGCTTCGTCATCACCGACGCGAGGTCGGCGAGGGAACGGCCCTGCCGGGCCACCTCGGCCATCAGGTGGAGCGAGGTCAGCAGGCCGTCCCCGGTCGTGGCGTGGTCCAGCATGATCACATGACCGGACTGCTCACCGCCGAGGGTGTAGCCGCCGTCCTGCATCGCCTCCAGGACATACCGGTCGCCGACCGCGGTCTCCACCACGGACAGCCCGGCCTCCCGGAGGGCGAGCTTGAACCCCAGGTTGGACATGACCGTCGCGACGACCGTGTCCTTGGCGAGGCGGCCGTCGGACTGCATCGACAGCGCCAGGATCGCCATGATCTGGTCGCCGTCGACCTCCTCGCCCGCGCCGGTGACCGCCAGGCAACGATCGGCGTCGCCGTCGTAGGCGATGCCGAGGTCGGCGCCGCTTCCGACGACGGCCTCCCGTAGGACGGCCAGGTGGGTCGAGCCCACGCCGTCGTTGATGTTCAGCCCGTCAGGGGCGGCGCCGATGGTCTCCACGACCGCTCCGGCGCGCAGCAGCGCCTCCGGGGCGACCATGTGCGCCGCGCCGTGCGCGCAGTCGACGACGACCCGCAGCCCGTCGAGGCGGTGGGGCAGCGTGGTCAGCAGGTGGGAGACGTATCGATCGGCCTCGCCGTACGCCTCACGGACCCGGCCGACGGACGCGCCGACCGGGCGGTCCCATTTCTCCCCGAGCCGTTGCTCGATCTCGTTCTCCACCGCGTCGGGCAGCTTGTAGCCGCCCCGGCTGAAGAACTTGATGCCGTTGTCCGGCGCGGGGTTGTGCGACGCGGAGAGCATGACGCCGAGGTCGGCTCCCAGCGCGTTGGTCAGATACGCGACCGCGGGGGTGGGCAGCACGCCGAGCCGCAGCACGTCCACGCCAGAAGACGCGAGGCCGGCGACCACGGCGGCCTCCAGGAACTCTCCTGAAGCCCGCGGGTCCCGGCCTACGACGGCGATCGGGCGGCCGCGCCGCCCGACGCTGGCGTGGAACGCCCCGGCGTCGCCGAGCACGTGCGCGGCGGCCACGGACAGGTCCATGGCCAGTTCCGCGGTGAGGTCGCGCCCGGCGACCCCACGTACCCCGTCGGTGCCGAAGAGGCGCCCCCGGGAGGGGGCGCCTACGGGGTTCCGCGACATTAACGCTTGCTGTACTGCGGAGCCTTACGGGCCTTCTTGAGGCCGTACTTCTTCCGCTCCGTGGCGCGGGCGTCACGGGTGAGGAAGCCGGCCTTCTTCAGCGGCGGGCGGTTGACCTCGGCGTCCAGAGCGGCGAGCGCGCGGGACAGGCCCATGCGCAGCGCACCGGCCTGGCCGGTCACGCCGCCGCCGTCGATGCGGGCGATGACGTCGAACGCGTCCTCGGCGCCGAGCACGACGAACGGCTCGTTGATCAGCTGCTGGTGGACCTTGTTCGGGAAGTAGCTGTCCAGCGAGCGGCCGTTGATCGTCCACTTGCCGGTGCCCGGCACGATGCGGACACGGGCGATGGCCTCCTTGCGGCGGCCGGTGCCGTACGAGTTGCCCGTGGTGACGGGCTTGCGCACGGCGCCCTCGCCGGCGGGGGCCGACTCGGTGGTGTACTCGGAGGGGAACTCCTCCGGGGAGTAGTCTTCCGGCTCGCCCTCGACGAGCGTCTCGATACCGGTGGGCTCGGCCACGGTTCTCCTCTTAACTTTCCTGGCTCGCGATTACTGGGCGATCTGGGTGATCTGGAAGGGCACCGGCTGCTGGGCCTGGTGCGGGTGCTCGGCGCCGGCGTAGACCTTGAGCTTCTTGGCCATCTTCCGGCCCAGGGCGTTCTTGGGAAGCATGCCACGGACGGCCTTCTCGACGGCCCGGTCCGGACGCTTCTCCATGAGCTCGCCGTAGCTGACGGAGCGCAGACCGCCGGGGTAACCCGAGTGGCGGTACGCCTTCTTCTGCTCGAGCTTGTTGCCGGTCAGGGCGATCTTGTCGGCGTTGATGACGATGACGAAGTCACCCGTGTCGACATGCGGAGCGAAGATCGGCTTGTGCTTCCCGCGGAGCAGGGTCGCCACCTGGCTGGCCAGCCGGCCGAGCACGACGTCGGTCGCGTCGATGACGTACCACTGACGTTCGACGTCGTTGGGCTTCGGTGAGAACGTGCGCACGGCAGTGCCTTCTGTCGGAATGTGAACTCTCGGTAGGTTGCGCAGGCACGGCGACAACCTCCGTCTCCACATGTACGGGAGAAGACGCCGGACGCGCCGTGCACCGGTCTGCGGACAGACCGATCCACACACAACGAACTAGCAGACTACCGACCCGATGCCGCCTGGTCAAAACAGCCTGCGGCGCGCGGGATTGGAACGCCTCATTTGAACGTTCATCAAATCCATACCCATTCGCCTCTTCTTCCCCATGGCGCGGATCTCTATATTTGACTGCGGTATGTGGCAGACCCCTCACAAAAAACACACCTTCCGTGGCCCCCTGCGGGGGACTCAGATGGGTCTGCTGGCGTGCGCGGTGGCCATCCTGCTCACCGGCGTCGTGATCGGCAGGATGAGCGCCAGGTCGAGCGCGGTCGACGACGTCTATCTGCGCGAGGCCGAGCCGTCCCCGTCGTCGAGCGTGAACGCGGCGGGCGCGGTGCCGCGCGAGCGGCCCACCCTCGACCACGTGCTGCGCACCGTGACTCCGGTCGCCCCCCGGGAGGAACCGCAGCGCCGCCCCCGGAAGGAGAGGCCGCCCTCCAACCTGATCGACGGCTACGGCAGCGGCTCGCGGCACACCGTGATCACGCCCGGAAATGACGGCGGCGACGCGTACGACGCCGACTCGATGCGGTCCGCCTCGATGGAGGCCGAGGTCGTGCGCCTCGTCAACGCCGAGCGCCGCAAGCACGGCTGCCGGCCCCTGCGCGTGGACTCCCGCCTGGTGGAGTCCGCCCGCGCGCACTCGGACGAGATGGCGTCGAGCAAGCTGTTCCGGCACAGCTCCCCCGGCGGCGCCTCCCCCTGGGATCGCATGGGCGCGGCGGGCTACCCCGACGGCGGGGCCGAGACGATCGCCAGGGGCTACCAGACCGCCGAGGCGGTCGTACGCGGCTGGATGGCCGGGCGGAGCGACCGCGCCACACTGCTCGACTGCCGCCTGGTCGCGACCGGGGTCGGCGTGGCCACGGGGGAGGGCGGCCCGTGGTGGACCGAGGACTTCGGGTATTCCTGACCCTTCCTCATCTGTCCAGTTCGCCGACTAATCTCAGCGCCATGGGTTATCCCGGCGACCAGCAACCACCTCCGCCGCATCATCCCCCGGATCCCCGCAGGCGAGACCTGCCGCCATACTCCGGCGGGGACGACGTGCCCCTCGCCGGCCGTCGCGACGCGACCCCCTACGGCGGGGGGCAGCCGCCATACCAGCGCGAGCCGTCGCCGTATGCCCGCGAGCAGGCTCCATATGAGCGCGAGCGGTCGCCGTACGCGCGCGAGCAGGCGCCCTACGAGGGCTATCCGCAACAGGGCTATCCACAGCAGGGGTACCAGCACCAGCCCGAGCAGCAGCCGTACGCCGGGGCCGGGCCCTACGAGCAGGAGAGCCCCCAGCCTGCGGAGGAGCTCGCGTCCGGCCCGTACGCGGCTCCAACCGGGCCGTACGCGTCCTCCACCGACCCGTACGCGTCCCCCTCCGGCCCGTACGCGGCCTCCTCCAGGGGTCAGGCGGGCGGTGACCGGGACGCGGACATGCGGCGGCGGCCGACGGCGTCGCGGATGCCTCCGCCGCCGCCGGAGCCCGTGTGGGATCCGGACGCGAAGGGCCCCTGGTGGCGTCGCCCCTGGGCGCTCGGCCTCGCCCTGCTGCTCATGATCGGGGCGCTGTTCACCGGTCTGTGGTACGCCGCGCGCAACGAAAAGCCGCCGGTCGCCGCACCGACGCCCACCGGTCACCCCTCACCGCCGCTCGTCTCCGAGGGGCCTCCCGGCAAGTTCGGCTACACCGCCTCACGGACGACCGACAAAACCCCGCTGTCGCTCCGCGAACTGTTCGCGAAGAGCAAATTCGTCAAGAACAAGCATTCCTACGTCCGCACGGCGTACCGCAAGGAGAAAAAATGCGCGGACGGCGTCACGGGCGACAAAATCGCCAAAGCGCTCAAGGCGGGCGGATGCACGCAACTCCTGCGGGCGAGCTTCGCGGACTCCAAGGGCGTGGTCATCGGCACCGTGGGCGTCGCCAACCTCAAGACCTCCGCCACGGCGAAGAAGGTCGCCTCGGCCGGGGGCGGCGGCGAGCGCAAGGACTACCTCAAGCCGCTGCCGGGCAAGGACGAGGCCACCAAGCACCTCGGCACCGGTGAGGCGTACGCGGGCGGCTGGACCCACGGCCACTACGCGGTGCTGCTCTGGTTCCAGTTCAAGGATGGCCACAAACCAGCCAAGAACGAGCTGAAACGGCTCTACCAGGCAGCGGTGGACGTCACCGACGCGACTGTTTTCCCTGCCCTCGACACCCGTTCGCTGAACGGTGGCCCCAGCTGAGGCCAGGCGTTCGCTGAGGTTGACGCCGGTGGGCGAGCTGGGGCGGCACGGACCGAAACGCCCATAGGGGCACGCCGATCGCGCCTGCGCCGTTACGCTTCCGGCTATGCGTGGCAAGGATTCCGGGCACGAACACGAAACGGCGTGGGCCCGCCCCGAGGCGGACGCCGAAGGCTCGGCGACATCTCCGACGCCACCTCCGAGCTTCGGACAGACCCCGCCGCCCGGGTTCGGTCAGCCCCCGGCGGACGACGGCACGGCCTGGGCCCCGAACGCCGTGGGTGCGGCGGACCGGACCACGGAAGTGTCCTACCCGACCAGGTTCGGGCTACCTGGCGGCCTCGGGGCGCCGCAATCGTCCGACGACGACCCGGAAAGCACGAACAGGTTCAGGGCCGTTCCGGCGTACGGCCCGCCGCCCGCCGCCCCCGGGGACGCCGCCGCCTCCGGCTATTCCGGCATGTCAGGCGGCTACGGGGTGTCGGGGGACGCCGGAGCGTCCGGGGGCGAGGACCCGGCGGGGAACGCCGGGGTGTCGGGAGACGCCGGGAACCTTCCCGCGCCGCGCCGCCCCGGAGACGGGCCCCTTGCCCTGCCCGCGCCCGGTGAGCCGCACTCCGGATCCGATCACGGCGCCGGTCAGGGTGCCGGTCAGGGTGTTGGTCAGGGTGCCGGTCAGGGTGTTGGTCAGGGTGCCGGTGACGGTTCCGGCTACGGGGCCATGTCTTCGCAGCCCGTGCCTCCGCAGCCCGTGCCTCCGCAGCCCGCGTATGGCGCCGGCACGCCCACCTGGCAGCAGCCGGAGGGCCAGGGCATCCACGCATGGCAGTCGCCCGGTCCCGGCGACCCGCAGCATCCCGGGTATGGCCCGCCCGCGTGGCAGCCCCCGGCTCCGGCCACGCCCCCGTGGCAGCCGCCCGCGCCCGGCCCGGGCGGGCCCTCCTGGCAGCCCGAAGGCCAGGGCATCCACCCGTGGCAACCTCCGGCCGACCCCAACGCCGCCGGCCCGCAGCCGCCCGCGCCCGGCCCGGGCGGGCCCTCCTGTCAGCCCGAAGGCCAAGGCGTTCAGTCCTGGCAACCTCCGGCCGACCCCAACGCCGTGCACTGGGACCACCAGCACCCACAGCACCCGCCGGGCCCGGACGCGCCCTGGCAGCCCGCGCAGCCGTCCTGGCAGCCTGCACAGGGCGGGGGCGGCCCGGCGTACCCGCAGCTTCCCCCGCCTCCGGGCCCGCAGCAGCCCGTCCACGGCCCCGGCACGCACTCCTGGCAGCCGCCCGCCGAGGGAGCGAACCCCGCAGCGTGGCAGCCGCCCGCGGAGGGACCCAACCCGGCGTGGCAGGCGCAGGCCGATCCGGGAGCGCAGCCGTGGCCCCCGCACGGCCCCGGAACACCGGCCTGGGAACCGCCCCCGCCTGGCTCGGCCCCGCCTGGCTCGGCCCCGCAGCCGTGGCAGCAGGAGCCGCCCTCCGCGAGCGGCGGAGCCCCGCACATGTGGCCCGCCCCGGTCGGCGATCCCGGCGCGCAATCCGGTCCGCATCCCGGCATGCATCCCGGTCCCCACCCCTCCGGCTCCCAGCCCGGCCCGCAGCCCGGCATGCAGCCTGGCGGCGTCACCTCCTGGCCCTACTCAGGCAACGAGTCGCAGTGGCCGCAGGGCCCCGCCCAGGCCGGGACGGGTGACCCCGGCCCCGTCCCGTGGCAGGCCCCACCAGGCGGCGCACCGGCCGGTCCCGGCGCCTTCGGCGCGTCCCCCTCGCCCTACGACGAGGGATCTCACAGCGGGGCGTGGCAGGGCCCCGCCGGGCCTCCCGTCTGGCAGCAGCCCGGCGGCCCTCCCCCGGCACCGGGCTCGTACGGGCCGGATCAGCAGAACACCGGCGGCCCCTGGGCCGCCCAGCCCGGCGTGCCGACGTTCCCCGAGTGGGGACCCGCCCCGGGGCAGCCGTCCGGCGGTGAGGGCCGGCCGCAGGCTCCGGCGCCCCACCAGGGGTATCCGCCCGCCGCCCCGCCGCAGTTCGGGCCCGAGTACGGCCCCCAGTATGGGCCCCAGTACGGCCCCCAGTACGGGCCGCAGTATGGGTCCCAATATGGGCAGCAGCATCCGCCGCAGCCCGGCTCGGAATTCCCGGGCGCATACCCGGAGGCGTACGGGCAGGGGGCCGTGTCCCCGGAGGCGGGGCGCCCCGGCGAGCCCGGAGACATGCCCGTGTGGCCGCCACGGCTGCCGGGCGAGCCATACCCGCAGGGAGAGCTGCCCGCGGGCACCTCCTGGCCGCCGACGCATGCCTACCAGGACGAGCCCGGCGCGGCGCAGGCGTCCGAGGGCCCGTCCGGCGACCGGACGGGCACGAGCGAGCCGGGCGGCGCGCCCGGCGATGCGCTCGGCACGCCCGGCCAGACCACGGCGTCCGACCACCAGAGCTCGTCAGACGAGCCCACCCCGGCCGGCCAGCACACATTGCCGCACCACCCGGCGCCGTCCGGCGGCCACACCGCACACGACCACACCACCGCGCAAGACCACACCGCGCCGGACCACTCCGCGCCGGACCACTCCGCTGCGGCAGATCACACGAGCGCCCCCATGAGGGACGTGCCTGCCGATGGCGGCTCGTCCGCCGAAGGACCGGGACGGACGGGCGCCGCCGCATCGGGCGGTTCCGGGCAGGACGCCCCCGCGGACGCGTCGTATCCCCCCGGGCAGCCTCACGCGGCGCCAACCACTGGGCCAAACCACGCGGCGCCGGATCACGCGGCGCCGATCGCCGGGCCGCCCGAGGGCTTCGGAGCCGAGATCGCCGCTGCGGTGACCCCCGTCGAAGGGTTCTTGCTGCCCGGCACACCGTATGAACCCGGCCAGGCCCTCGCGCACTCCGAACAGACCGCTCCGCACACCGGACCGCAGCACTCGGCCCACGACAGGACGACACAGCCGCTGCCCGCACCGCAGCCCGAGGAACCGTTCCCAGCACCCACACAGACATCGATCGCGCCTGGTCAGGCGCAGGACAGCGCACCGTACGGGACACCACTGGGGAGACAGGACGAGACACCGGGTCAGACCGCGTCTCAGTCACCGTCCCAGTCGCCGTCCGCGACGTCCCCCTCGGATGTCCCGCCATCCGCCGCGCCTCCGGGTGCGGCGCCATCCGAAACGCCGCCCCCGGGTCCGTCCGCGAGCGACGGCACCAACGGGGCGGACTCCCCCGACCCCAGTTCAGGACAGATGGCGACAACCTCTCCCACGACCGGTTCGCCCTCGCAGCCGACCGGTGAGACTCCGTTCGCGTTCACGCCGGTGACCCCGGCCAAGGCGGGCAAGCCGACGCCTCCACCCGGATTCGGGCCCGACCCCTCCACCCCCGGCGGCCCTGAGGGCAACCTCCCGGCAAGGCTGGGCACCGCCGGCTCTCCCCCCTCCGACGGGAAGATCAAGCGGATCCTGATGGCCGCCGGCGCCGTGGTCGTCGTGGGGGCGATCGGCACCGCGGCCTACTTCGCCTACTCGGGCGAGCCGGACGGCGGCCAGGCCGCGCCTACGCCTCCCGCCACCACCGCCGCCTCGCCCCCCGCCGAGGAGCCGACGCCGACTTCCACGGTGTCCTCCGCCATCCTCGATTCCGAGCAGACCGACCCCAAGACCCTGAAGCCGACAGAGGCGTTCCCGGACGAGAAGGTGACGCTGGCGGGCCGGACGTACCGCCGGGTCACGATGAACGTGACCGACGACTGCGGGAAGGCGGCGACGGGCGCGTTCGCGCAGGCCCTCGCCGAGCAGCAGTGCCGCAGGGTGCTCCGGGCCACCTTCGTGGACAGCAAGCGCCAGTATGCCGTGACCGCGGGCATCGCCGTGCTGCCCGGCAAGACCGAGGCCCTCGCCGTCGACCAGGCCAAGGATCTCAACGCGAACGTCTGGTTCCGCGGCCTCGACGGCGACAAGAAGAGCCGGGCGGACCAGGTGTCGATCTCCGGCGGCTACGCCGCGGGCATGGTCTGGGGACGCTACGTCGTGTTCAGCTACGCCACCTACGCCGACGGGCACACCCCGGACGCGAACGACAAGAGCCTGGGGCCGATCAGCGGCGCCTTCCGGGACCACATGGCGAAGGTGATCGAGAAGCGCGCCTCACGCTGACGATCCCGGCGCGCGGTCTCGGCGAGAGGCCGCGCGCCGCCGCAGCCCCGATCGCCGCAGCCCCCATCGGCGCGGCGTCAGGCCGGGGACGGCGGCGCTGCCGGGTGCGGGTCACGCCGCGGGTCACGCCGCGGGGCGCCCCAACGTCCCCAGGGCCCCGATGACCCCTCATGCTTCTCGGCCTGGGGTCAGGTGCTCTTGGGGTCAGGTGCTCCTTGGGGTCAGGTGCTCTTGGGGTCAGGTGCTCCTTGGGGTCAGGTGCTCAGGGTGCGCACGCGGCGGGTGGCGGCGGCCCGCCGTGCCAGTTCCTCCGGCCCGGGATAGCGCACCTCCTCAAGCGTGAGACCGTGCGCGGGCGCGACGTGCACGCCCGAGTCCCGTACGGCTCCCGCCAGCACCTCCGCGGGCCACTCGACGGGCCGCCTGCCCTCCCCCACGGTCAGCAGCGAGCCGACCAGCGCCCGGACCATCGAGTGGCAGAAGGCGTCGGCGACCACGGTCGCGAGGAGGATCCCGTCCTCGCCCCTGACCCAGTCGAGCCGCTGCAGCTCGCGGATGGTGGTGGCGCCCTCGCGCTTGCGGCAGAAGGCGGCGAAGTCGTGCTCGCCCAGCAGGCGGGCGGCCGCCGCGTTGAGCAGGTCCACGTCGAGCGGCCGGGGATACCACAGCACCTCGCGCCGCCGCAGCGGGTCCACCCCGCCGGGGGCGTCGCAGACGCGGTAGCCGTACCGGCGTGACAGCGCGGAGAACCGGGCGTCGAAGCCCTCGGGTGCCACGCTGACGGCGTGCACCCGCACGTCGAGGGGCAGCACACCGGCCAGCCGCCTCGTCAGCGCAGCGAGCCACTCAGCGCCGCGCTCCTCCCACGCCCGTTCCGGATCCTCGGGGACGGGGGCACGCCCGGACGAGGCGGCCGCCAGCGCCGCGAGCGGGACGTCGACGTGCGCCACCTGCCCCCTCGCGTGGACGCCCGCGTCGGTGCGGCCCGCGACGGTGAGCGACGGCGGGGCCTCCAGGCGCAGGATCCGGCCCAGCGCGTCCTCGATCTCCCCCTGCACGGTCCGCCGCTCCGGCTGGCGCGCCCAGCCGGAGAAGTCCGTGCCGTCGTAGCCCAGGTCCAGCCTCAGCCGCAGTTCTCGCTCCACGCCATCCCTCGTACGGTGCGTCGTACGCTGCACAAACGAAGAGCGGGCCCAGCATCCCCGGAAGGGAAACTGAGCCCGCTCACAGAGCCTGGGATCAGGCCTCGTCCTTCTTGTCACCCTCCGCCGGAGCGGCCTCGGCGGCCTCGGCGGTGGTGCTCTCGGCGGCCTCGTCCTGCGCCGCCGGCGTCTCCTCGGTCTCGGCAGCGGCCGGAGCGGCCTCGGCGGCCGGAGCCGTACGGGAGACCGTGACCGGGTTCAGCTGCTCGGTGACCAGCTCGATGACCGCCATCGGAGCGGCGTCGCCCTTGCGCGGGCCGAGCTTGGTGATCCGGGTGTAGCCACCGGGACGCTCGGCGTACGTCGGGGCGATCTCGGTGAAGAGGTGGTGGACGACGCCCTTGTCGCGGACGACCGTCAGCACCTGGCGACGGTTGTGGATGTCGCCCTTCTTCGCCTTGGTGATCAGCTTCTCCGCGAGCGGGCGGAGACGCCTGGCCTTGGCCTCGGTGGTGGTGATCCGGCCGTTCTGGAACAGCGCCGTGGCGAGGTTCGCCAGGATCAGCCGCTCGTGGGACGGGCTGCCACCGAGACGGGCGCCCTTGGTGGGCTTGGGCATGTCATGCTCCTCATGGATAACCCGCTCCGGCCGTGTCAGGTACCGGGGTCGGGCCGACCGGCGTACCGGTCGTGACTTGTCATCGCCGCCTCATGCCGCCCTGGACGGGCGGCACGAGACGATGGTGCCGCTGCGCGGAGACGGATCAGTACTGCTCGGTCTCGATGAACCCGCCGTCCTCGTCGTCGTAACCGCCGCCGGCGACGGCGGAGGGGTCGAACCCGGGCGGGGAGTCCTTGAGAGCCAGGCCCATCTCGTGCAGCTTCTGCTTGACCTCTTCGATCGACTTGGCGCCGAAGTTGCGGATGTCCAGCAGGTCCTGCTCGCTGCGGGCGACGAGCTCACCCACGGTGTGGATGCCCTCGCGCTTGAGGCAGTTGTACGAACGGACGGTGAGGTTGAGCTCCTCGATCGGCAGCGCCAGGTCGGCCGCGAGAGCCGCGTCCGTCGGCGACGGGCCGATGTCGATGCCCTCGGCCTCGACGTTGAGCTCACGGGCCAGGCCGAACAGCTCGACGAGGGTCTTGCCGGCCGAGGCCACCGCGTCGCGGGGCTTCATGGACGGCTTGGTCTCGACGTCGAGGATCAGGCGGTCGAAGTCCGTGCGCTGCTCGACACGGGTGGCCTCGACCTTGTAGGTGACCTTGAGGACCGGAGAGTAGATCGAGTCGATCGGAATCCGGCCGATCTCCTGGCCAGGCTGCTTGTTCTGGGCGGCGGAGACGTAGCCGCGGCCGCGCTCGACGGTCAGCTCCATCTCCAGCTTCGCCTTGCCGTTCAGCGTGGCGATGTGCAGGTCGGGGTTGTGCACCTCGACACCGGCCGGAGGCGCGATGTCGGCCGCGGTGACCTCACCCGGGCCCTGCTTGCGCAGGTACATCACCACGGGCTCGTCGTGCTCGGACGAGACGACCAGCGACTTGAGGTTCAGGATGATGTCGGTGACGTCTTCCTTGACCCCGGGCACGGTCGAGAACTCGTGGAGCACGCCCTCGATGCGGATGCTGGTGACCGCCGCCCCCGGGATGGAGGACAGCAGCGTGCGCCGCAGCGAGTTGCCGATGGTGTAACCGAAGCCCGGCTCGAGCGGCTCGATGATGAACCTGGACCGGTGCTCCTCGAGCGACTCCTCCTGGAGGCTCGGGCGCTGTGCGATGAGCATCAGGATCTCCTGGATCCGGGACGGCCCCGTCACGCTGGACGGGAGGTCCCTGGGTTACGGCGACGCCCGCTATTTGACGCCGCTCGCCTACAACCATGATGCCGTACGGCCGGGAGTGTACCGGCCGCACGGCGTCATGAAGTGCCGGGACTCTACTACTTGGAGTAGAGCTCGACGATCAGCTGCTCCTGGACCAGCGTGTCGATCTGCTGGCGAACCGGGAGCTGGTGCACGAGGATGCGCATGTTCTCGGCGGAGACGCCCAGCCAGGCCGGGACGGTCTTGTCGCCGGCGGTCGCGCGGGCCACCTCGTACGGAAGCAGGTTGCGCGACTTCTCGCGGACCTCGATGATGTCGTGCTCGCGCACGCGGTACGACGGGATGTCGACCTTCTTGCCGTTCACGAGGAAGTGGCCGTGGCGCACCTGCTGGCGGGCCGCGTCACGCGACTCGGCGAAACCGGCGCGGTAGACCACGTTGTCGAGACGGCTCTCCAGGATCTGGAGCAGGTTCTCACCCGTCTTGCCCGCCTTGCGGTTGGCTTCCTCGTAGTAGTTGTGGAACTGCTTCTCGAGGACGCCGTAGATGCGGCGGGTCTTCTGCTTCTCACGGAGCTGGAGCTGGTACTCCGACTCCTTCGGACGGCCGCGGCCGTGCTCGCCCGGCGGGTACGGGCGGATCTCGATGGGGCACTTGGCGGACTCGCACTTCTTGCCCTTGAGGAAGAGCTTGGTCTTCTCACGGCGGCAGAGCTTGCAGTCCGGACCCGTGTAACGAGCCATTTCTCTCTACTCTCCTGAGCTCAGACGCGACGGCGCTTGGGCGGACGGCAGCCGTTGTGCGGGACCGGGGTCACGTCCTGGATGGACCCGACCTCAAGACCGGTCGCCTGCAGCGAACGGATCGCGGTCTCACGGCCGGAACCGGGGCCCTTGACGAAGACGTCGACCTTGCGCATGCCGTGCTCCATGGCGCGGCGAGCGGCGTTCTCGGCAGCCATCTGCGCGGCGAACGGGGTGGACTTACGGGAGCCCTTGAACCCGACGTGGCCGGCGCTGGCCCAGGAGATCACGTTCCCGTTCGGGTCGGTGATCGAAACGATCGTGTTGTTGAACGTGCTCTTGATGTGGGCGTGCCCGTGAGCGACGTTCTTCTTCTCCTTGCGGCGCACCTTCTTCGGTGCGCCCTGGCGGCTCTTCGGCGGCATTGAAGCGCTAACTCCTGGAAATGTGGCTGCTAAGGACTACTTCTTGCCCGGCTTCTTCTTGCCGGCGACGGTCTTCTTCTTACCCTTGCGGGTGCGCGCGTTCGTCTGCGTCCGCTGACCGTGGACAGGCAGCCCCTTGCGGTGCCGAATGCCCTGGTAGCAGCCGATCTCGATCTTGCGTCGGATGTCGGCCTGAATCTCGCGGCGCAGGTCACCCTCGATCTTGTAGTTCGCCTCGATGTAGTCACGCATCGGAACGAGCTCGGCGTCCGTGAGCTGGTGGACGCGCAGGTCGGGGCTGATGCCGGTCGCGTCAAGGATCTCCTGGGCGCGGGTGCGGCCGATTCCGAAAATGTAGGTGAGAGCGATCTCCAGCCGCTTGTCGCGGGGGAGGTCGACGCCAACCAGGCGGGCCATGGTCGGGCATTCTCCTTCAGTGTGGCGGAGGTCTTGCGCCACACTTCCCCTCCCATGCCCGGGCGAGGGCCCCGGCCTCCGACCGGGGGTCTCCCGCGTGGTACGGGCTCCTCGCGGAGACCGCCTGCGCGGGTGTGTGACGCGCTTTCGTTGTCCCGGCCCGCACGCGGCGAGCCCGCCACGGGGGCGGACTCAGCAGGGGCCTGGTGGCGACGTACTGAGAGCTGGGCTCAGCCCTGGCGCTGCTTGTGGCGCAGGTTGTCGCAGATCACCATGACGCGACCGTGCCGGCGAATCACCTTGCACTTGTCGCAGATCTTCTTGACGCTCGGCTTGACCTTCATAGTCCTTATTCGTTCCGCATACGGCCCGTCCCCGCTGGCGGGGGGGCTACTTGTACCGGTAGACGATCCGGCCGCGACTGAGGTCGTAGGGGCTCAGCTCCACGACCACCCGGTCGTCGGGCAGGATCCTGATGTAGTGCATCCGCATCCGCCCGCTGATGTGGGCCAGGACCTTGTGACCGTTGTCGAGCTGCACCCGGAACATGGCGTTCGGGAGCGACTCAATAACAGTGCCCTCAATCTCGATGGCGCCGTCTTTCTTGGCCATGGCCCTCGCGTTTCACAGTTCGGATCGTCAGAGGCTTCGGAACACTAAGCAGCCGCGACCTTCGGGCGCTTCCAGAGAGCGGCGACCAGCCAGGCCGCCTAGGCGCAAAGGTCATAGTGAACCGACAAAGGAGTGTACGACAACCCGGGCCGAATTGCGAAACGACGGCAGGGGTCCCGACACAACCAGATCACAGAGTACCCCCCGAGGGGGTGTCCGGCCAACGCGGCGCGGGCCCGATGCCTGATGCCGGCTTCCGGCGGAGGCCGCCGCACCCGCCCGCCTGGCACCGCCGACATGCCGCCGCGGGCGGGTGCGGCCTGAGCACCGCGGGGGCACGGCCCGAGCGGGCCGTACGTCGCGACACCGGACGTCTACCCGCCCGAGGCTCCCCCGACGGCGGTCCCCCGGTAAAGAACGCTCAGGCGCCGCCTCGGGACCGTCCGCCCGCGTCGGAGAGCGTCTTGATGAGGAGGATGACGCCCCAGGGGCCCATGACCCACATCGGCCACGGAGGGATGAAATGTCCCGAAGCGATGGTGGTGAAGAGCCAGATCATCCAGGTCACGCCACTGGCGCCCGCCCAGGCGCCCCACGCGCTCTTCAGGCTGCCCGGCGTCTTGTCGGGCCGGGCGGGCTGGGCACGTTGCACGGGCTCGGTCGCGGCGGGCAGCCGGTGCAGGTCGATCTCCGGCAGATCGGAGGTGAGCCGGGCCAGTTCCCCGTACGTGCGGCTCTGGTAGACCGCTTCAAGCCGCTCGTTGAACTCGTCCATGGTGAGCCTGCCCTCGGCCACGTGCTCACGCAATGCCGCGGCGACCCGGTCACGGTCGCCGTCGGAGGCCCGCATCTCCGGCACTGCCGCCATCTACCATCTCCCGGTCCGTCGAGCGATACGACCATTATTGTTCAAGCGACGCCGAAATGGCGGGCCCCGTTAAGGAGGCGGGTCAGGATGCGCTTTCTCCCGCGTCCGGGACGACGCCGGGGAAACGGGAGGCTCCGCCGTCGAGCGCCGTGAGAACCAGAGGGCCGTTCTCCGTCACCGCGACACTGTGCTCGAAGTGGGCGGAGGCGCGCCCGTCGAGCGTCACGACCGTCCAGTCGTCGGCCAGCACCTTGGTGCGGTCGGTCCCGAGGTTCACCATCGGCTCGATCGCCAAGCACATGCCGACCTCGAAGCGGGGGCCGCGCCCCGGCTTGCCGTGGTTGGCCACCCAGGGGTCCATGTGCATCTCGGTGCCGATGCCGTGCCCGCCGTACTCCTGAGGGATGCCGTAGCGGCCCTGAGAGCGCACGTACTTCTCGATCTGGTGGCCGATGTCGGACAGGTGCCCGCCGACCCGCAGGGCGGCGATGCCGCGCCACATGGCCTCCTCGGTCACCCGCATGAGCTCGGTCAGCTTGGGGTCGACCTCGCCGATCCCGACGGTGATCGCCGAGTCGCCGTGCCACCCGTCGAGGATCGCGCCGCAATCGATCGAGATGATGTCGCCCTCGCGGAACGGACGGCGGTCGGTGGGGATGCCGTGGACGACCTCGTCGTTCACGGAGGCGCAGATCGTGGCGGGGAAGCCCTGGTAGCCCTTGAACGACGGGATCGCGCCCTCGTCCCGGATGGCCTTCTCGGCGATGGCGTCGAGGTCGAGCGGGGTCATCCCGGGCTCGACCGATGTCCGGAGCAGCTCCAGTGTGCGAGCGACGACCAGGCCGGCCGCACGCATCTTCTCCAGTTGCTCGGCGCTCTTTATCTGAATTCCGTGCCGGTTCTTCTTGAACACGTGACGCACCCCCTCTCGAAATTGTCCCATATAAGCCTGAACGCCACCCCATGCACTGGAGTGGCGTTCCCGGCCGCGGTCATGAATCAGTCGGCGAACCGCCGCAGCGCCGACATCGCCCGCTGGGTGATCTCCTCGACCGGACCGGTCGCGTCGACCCCCTGCAGGATCCCCTCGTCCGCGTAGAACGAGATCAGCGGCTGCGTCTGCTCCTGGTAGACCTCCAGGCGCCGCCTGATGGTCTCCTCACGGTCGTCGTCCCGCTGGAAGAGCTCCCCGCCGCAGGCGTCGCAGACGCCCTCCACGGCGGGCGGGTCGAACACGACATGCCACACCTTGCCGCAGGAGCGGCACGTACGGCGGCCCGCGAGGCGCCGGACGACCTCGTCGTCCTCGACGACCAGGTTGAGGACCACGTCGAGTGCCGTGCCGAACTCGGCCAGCATCTTCTTGAGGACCTCGGCCTGGGGCACGTTGCGGGGGAAGCCGTCCAGGAGGAAGCCCTCCTGCGCGTCGTCCTCCGACAGCCGGTCGCGGACCATGGCCACGGTCACCTCGTCGGGGACGAGGTCACCGCGGTCCATGTACTCCTTGGCGAGCTTGCCGAGCTCCGTGCCCCCGGAGACGTTGGCACGGAAGATGTCGCCTGTCGAGATTTTCGGGATCGACAGGTGCGAAGCGATGAACTGGGCCTGCGTCCCCTTACCCGCTCCGGGGGGCCCTACCAGGACGACGCGCACTATCTCAGGAAGCCCTCGTAGTTGCGCTGCTGAAGCTGGCTCTCGATCTGCTTGACCGTGTCCAGACCAACACCAACCATGATCAGAATGCTGGTCCCTCCGAACGGGAAGTTCTGGCTCGCTCCGGCCACCGCCAGCGCGATGATCGGGATGAGCGAGATCACACCCAGATACGGAGCGCCTGCGGCCGTGAGCCTGTTGAGCACGTAGCTCAGGTACTCAGCGGTCGGCCGGCCCGGACGGATGCCCGGGATGAACCCACCGTACTTCTTCATGTTGTCAGCCACTTCAGAGGGGTTGAAAGTGATGGACACGTAGAAGTACGTGAAGAAGACGATCAGCAGGAAGAACGTGGCCATGTAGATCGGGTGGTCGCCCCTGATCATGTTCTGGGCCAGCCACTCGATGACCACGTTGGGCTTCTGGCTGTTGCCGAACAGCGTCACCAGAAGCTGCGGCAGGTAGAGCAGCGACGAGGCGAAGATGACCGGGATGATGCCGGCCTGGTTCACCTTGAGCGGGATGTAGGTCGAGGTGCCGCCGTACATGCGACGGCCGACCATCCGCTTGGCGTACTGCACCGGGATCCGGCGCTGCGCCTGCTCGATGAAGACGACGACGCCGATCATCACGACGCCGACGATCATCACGACGACGAACTTGAACGGGCTCTGCCGGAAGATGTTCACGAGCTCCGACGGGAACACCGCGATGACCTGAGTGAAGATCAGGATCGACATGCCGTTGCCGACGCCGCGGTCGGTCACCAGCTCGCCCAGCCACATGATCACGGCGGTGCCGGCGGTCATCGTGACGACCATGGTGATCAGCGGGAAGACGTCCTGGCTGAGCAGGATCTCCTGGTTACAGTTCTGGAAGAGCTGCCCGCTGCGGGCCAGAGCGATGAACGCGGTGGACTGCAGCACCGCCAGCCCGATGGTCAGGTAACGGGTGTACTGCGTGATCTTCGCCGTGCCCGCCTGGCCCTCCTTCTTGAGGGCCTCCAACCGCGGGATCACCACCGTCAACAGCTGCAAGATGATGCTCGCGGTGATGTACGGCATGATGCCGAGCGCGAACACTGAAAGTTTCAACAGGGCGCCGCCGCTGAAGAGCTGCACCATCCCGTAGAGGTTGGCAGCGTCTCCCGCCTGGGCCTGCTCCAGACACAGGGCCACGTTCTGGGCGTTGACCCCCGGAGTGGGAAGCACCGAGCCAAGCCGGAACAGCACGATGATGCCCAGTGTGAAGAGCAGCTTCTTGCGCAGGTCAGGCGTCCGGAACGCCCGGGTAATCGCGGTCAGCACGGTCCCTCCTGCGCGCCAGTGACGCGGTAACGGTCGGCGATGGCCCGCAAGGCGTCCATCGACATGTCTTCCTGCCAGAGTGCTTGGTCGAACACGGGGGGACCCCCGTGCCAGGCGAACTCTAACGCACTACGGGCGCGGAGGCTCATAGTGAACCTCCGCGCCTCGCAGCACGTGATGCCTACAGCTCGGAAACCGAGCCACCGGCCGCGGCGATCTTCTCCTTCGCGCTGGCGGAAAAGGCGTGCGCCTGCACGTTCACCGCCACGGAGATCTCGCCGGTGCCCAGCACCTTGACGGGCTGGTTCTTGCGGACCGCACCCTTGGCCACCAGGTCGTCGAGCGTGACGTCGCCGCCCTGGGGGAACAGCTCCCCGAGCCTGTCCAGGTTGACGACCTGGTAGGTCGTCTTGAACAGGGCGTTGGAGAAGCCCTTCAGCTTCGGCAGCCGCCGCTGGAGCGGGACCTGGCCACCCTCGAAGCCCGGCATGACACTCGTACGGGCCCGGGTGCCCTTGGTGCCACGGCCGGCCGTCTTGCCCTTGGAGCCCTCGCCACGGCCCTTGCGGGTCTTGGCCTTGTTGGCGCCGGGGGCCGGACGGAGGTCGTGGATCTTGAGCGGAGCGTTCTCGGTCATGACTAGTCGACCTCCTCAACCTCGACGAGGTGCGACACCTTGGCGACCATGCCCCGGATCTCCGGGCGGTCCTCCTTGACGACGACGTCGCCGATTCGCTTCAGACCCAGCGAACGCAGCGAGTCACGCTGGTTCTGCTGGCCACCGATCTTGGACCGGGTCTGGGTGATCTTCAGACGAGCCATCACTAGCTCACCGCCTTCGCGGCCGCGGCCGCCTCGGCCAGACCCTCGGCGCGAGCCTTCAGCATCGCCTTGGGAGCGACGTCCTCGATCGGCAGGCCACGGCGGGCGGCGATCTCCTCGGGCCTGCTGAGGCCCTTCAGAGCCGCCACGGTGGCGTGCACGATGTTGATCGGGTTGTCCGAGCCGAGCGACTTGGACAGCACGTCGTGGATCCCGGCGCACTCCAGGACCGCGCGCACCGGGCCACCCGCGATGACGCCCGTACCGGGCGAGGCCGGACGCAGGAGGACGACGCCGGCGGCGTCCTCGCCCTGCACCGGGTGCGGGATGGTGCCCTGGATGCGCGGAACCTTGAAGAAGTGCTTCTTGGCCTCCTCGACGCCCTTGGCGATCGCCGCGGGCACCTCCTTGGCCTTGCCGTAGCCGACCCCGACGAGACCGTTGCCGTCGCCGACGATGACCAGCGCGGTGAAGCTGAAGCGCCGGCCGCCCTGGACGACCTTGGCCACTCGGTTGATCTTTACGACGCGCTCGATGTACGAGACGCCCTTGTCTGCGGCGCCACCGCGGCGGTCATCACGACGGTCACGCCGCTCGCCACCGCCGCCGGCACCGCGACGCGGAGCTGCAGCCATCAGTGGTTCCTCTTCTCGTTGCTCTTTGGACGGGTCGTCAGTGGCGACCCATGGGCCGGAGTCATCAGAACTCCAGCCCGCCTTCACGGGCGCTGTCCGCGAGAGCGGCGATCCGCCCCGCGTAGCGGTTGCCACCGCGGTCGAACACGACAGCGGTGATCCCGGCGGTCTTGGCCCGCTGAGCGAGAAGCTCGCCGACCTTCTTCGCCTTCTCGGTCTTGTCACCCTCGGCACCGCGCAGCGAGACGTCCATGGTGGACGCGCTCACCAGCGTGTGGCCCTGAGTGTCGTCGACGATCTGCACGAACAGGTGACGGGTCGACCGGTTGACGACCAGGCGCGGACGCTCGGCCGTGCCGAAGACGTTCTTGCGGACACGGCGGTGCCGGCGAGCCCGGGAGACCGTGCGGGCGGCCGTGTGCTTGCCGAACGCAGTCTTTCCAGCCATGCCTACTTACCAGCCTTTCCGACCTTGCGGCGGACAACCTCGCCCTGGTAGCGCACGCCCTTGCCCTTGTACGGGTCCGGCTTGCGCAGCTTCCTGATGTTGGCGGCGACCTCGCCGACCCGCTGCTTGTCGATGCCGTCCACGTGGAACAGGGTCGGCCTCTCGACACGGAAGCTGACGCCCTCGGGGGCCTTGATGATCACCGGGTGGCTGAAGCCCAAAGAGAACTCCAGCTCCGTCGGACCCTTGGCCTGGACGCGGTAACCGACGCCGACGATCTCGAGCGTCTTCGTGTAGCCCTGCGTGACGCCCGCCACCATGTTGGCGATGAGCGTGCGGGACAGGCCGTGCAGCGCACGAACCCTGTTCTCGTCGTTCGGGCGCGTGACGGTGATGGTGCCGTCCTCGCCGCGCGAGACCTCGATGGGCTCGGCGACCGTGTGAGTGAGCGTGCCCTTGGGCCCCTTGACCTGGACTTCCCGGCCGTCGATCGTGATGTCGACACCCGCCGGTACGGGGATGGGCAGCCGTCCGATTCGCGACATGCTGAGTGCCTCCCCTCGTTACCAGACGTAGGCGAGGACTTCCCCGCCCACTCCACGCTTGCTCGCCTGCCGGTCCGTCATCAGACCGCCGGACGTCGAGATGATCGCGACGCCCAGACCGCCCAGAACGCGGGGCAGGTTGTCCTTCTTTGCATAAACCCGCAGACCGGGCTTCGACACCCGGCGCAGGCCCGCGATGGCGCGCTCGCGGCTGGGGCCGAACTTCAGCTCCATCACGAGGTTCTTGCCAACCTTGGCGTCCTCGACGCTCCAGCCCTGGATGTAGCCCTCCTGCTGGAGGATCTCCGCGATGTGTGCCTTGATCTTGGAGTAAGGCATGCTCACGGTGTCGTGATAGGCCGAGTTCGCGTTACGCAGACGAGTCAACATGTCTGCGATCGGGTCGGTCATCGTCATGGCCGGTGGCCTTCCTCACCGCGGTTTCCCCGATGGGACCTTCGGTGTGGTCGTGGGCGCTGCGACCAGCGCCCGGTTGATATGACTTCTTTACGGCTGGCCCGCGGAGGGCTTACCAGCTCGACTTGGTGATGCCGGGCAGCTCGCCCCGGTGCGCCATCTCGCGGAAGCACACGCGGCACAGCCCGAACTTGCGGTAGACAGCGCGGGGACGGCCGCAGCGGGAGCACCGAGTGTACGCCCGGACCTCGAACTTCTGCTTGCGCGCTGCCTTGACCTTCAGCGACGTCTTCGCCATGATCAGGCCTCCTTGAAGGGGAAACCGAGGAGCTTCAGCAGCGCCCGGCCCTGCTCGTCGTTCTTCGCGGTGGTCACGACCGTGATGTCCATGCCCCGCTGCCGGTCCACCCTGTCCTGGTCGACCTCGTGGAACATGACCTGCTCCGTGAGGCCGAAGGTGTAGTTGCCGTTGCCGTCGAACTGCTTAGGCGACAGACCACGGAAGTCCCGGATACGCGGCAGCGCCAGGGACAGCAGGCGGTCGAGGAACTCCCACATGCGGTCGCCGCGCAGCGTCACGTGCGCGCCGATCGGCATGCCCTCGCGCAGCTTGAACTGCGCGATGGACTTGCGGGCGCGGGCGACGGCCGGCTTCTGGCCGGTGATCGCGGTCAGGTCGCGAACCGCGCCCTCGATGAGCTTCGAGTCGCGGGCGGCCTCGCCGACACCCATGTTCACCTTGATCTTGGTGATCGTGGGCACCTGCATGATGTTCTCGATGCCGAACTCCTCGCGCAGCTTCGCGATGATCTCCTCGCGGTAGCGCTGCTTGAGGCGCGGAACGGGGCGCCCGGTTTCAGTGGACGCAGTAGTGGTGGCGGTCATCAGCTGTCCTCACCCGTCGCCTCGGCGTCGCCCTTCTCGGCGGCCTTCTTCTCGGGCTTCTTCTCGTCATCCTTGAGCTTCTTGACGTTGCTCACGTGGATGGGAGCCTCCATGGTCTGCACGCCGCCTTCCTTGGCGCCGCGCGGTCCCTGGTTGGTGACCTTGGAGTGCTTCTTGATCATGTTGACGCCCTCGACCACCACGCGCTCGTCACGCGGGTAGGCGGCGATGATCCGGCCCTTGGCGCCCTTGTCCTTGCCGGCGATGACCTGGACGAGGTCGCCCTTCTTCACGTGCAGCTTCGGCATCACAGCACCTCCGGTGCGAGCGAGATGATGCGCATGAACTTCTTGTCGCGCAGTTCACGGCCCACCGGGCCGAAGATGCGGGTGCCCCGGGGGTCACCGCTGTCCTTGATGATGACCGCGGCGTTCTCGTCGAAGCGGATGTAGGAGCCGTCGGGGCGGCGGCGCTCCTTCACGGTGCGCACCACGACAGCCTTGACAACGTCGCCTTTCTTAACGCCTCCGCCGGGAATGGCGTCCTTCACCGTGCCCACGATGATGTCGCCGATACCCGCGTAGCGCCGACCCGAGCCACCGAGAACGCGGATGCAAAGAATCTCCTTGGCACCCGTGTTGTCGGCGACCTTGAGCCGCGACTCCTGCTGGATCACGTCTACTCCTGTGTGTCGTGCCGGTTCTCACCCTCACGGTGAGCCTGGCCGAACCTGATGTGGTCTTTTTCCCTCGGCGACAGCCGTACGACCGCCGCCGCGGGCGGACGGGACCGATGGCCGGCCCCGCCCCTTGGACACCATCATGGGGGGCGGTCTCCCACCCCCCACGAGGCGCGTCTTTGGTGTTACTTGGCCTTCTCGAGGATCTCGACGACCCGCCACCGCTTGGTGGCCGACAGCGGCCGGGTCTCCATCAGGAGGACGCGGTCGCCGACGCCGCAGACGTTCTGCTCGTCGTGGGCCTTGTACTTTGTCGTACGGCGGATGACCTTGCCGTACAGCGGGTGCTTGACGCGGTCCTCGACAGCGACGACGACGGTCTTGTCCATCTTGTCGCTGACGACCAGGCCCTCGCGGGTCTTGCGGTAGTTCCGCTGCGTCTCCGCGGTCGTCTCAGTGGTCGGGGTCTCGGTTGCTTCAGACATCGCTCGGCTCCTTCTCGACCGTGACGATTCCGAGCTCGCGCTCGCGCATCACGGTGTAGATGCGGGCGATCTCGCGGCGGACGGCGCGCAGCCGCCCGTGGCTCTCCAGCTGACCCGTCGCCGACTGGAAGCGGAGGTTGAACAGCTCCTCCTTGGCTTCCTTCAGCTTCTGGACCAGCACCTCCTGGTCCTCGACACGCAGCTCCGCGGCGGTCAGACCCTTAGCCATCACGCCTCACCCACTTCACGCTTGACGAAACGGCACTTCATGGGGAGCTTGTGCATCGCACGCCGCATGGCCTCACGGGCCACGGGCTCGGCGACACCGGACAGCTCGAACATGACACGGCCGGGCTTGACATTGGCGATCCACCACTCCGGAGAACCCTTACCGGAACCCATGCGGGTCTCGGCCGGCTTCTTCGTGAGGGGGCGGTCCGGGAAGATGTTGATCCACACCTTGCCGCCACGGCGGATGTGCCGGGTCATGGCGATACGCGCGGCCTCGATCTGACGGTTGGTCACGTAGGAGTGCTCAAGCGCCTGAATGCCGAACTCGCCGAAGACGACCCGGGTGCCGCCCTTGGCGGCGCCGCTACGGTCGGGCCGGTGCTGCTTGCGGTGCTTGACCCTGCGCGGGATCAGCATGGTCAGCTCCCTTCAGCACCCGGCTGCTCCGCCGGGCCGGTCTCGGGGGCGGCCTGCGCGGCCGCCTCAGTCCTGGGTGCACGGTCGTTACGGCCCGCGCCGCCACGACGCGGACGCTCGCCGCCACGACGCGGACGCTCGCCCGCGCCACCGCGACGGTCGTCGCGCTCACGACGCTGGCTCGCGCGGGCGCCGGCCGCGGCCGCCTCCCGCTCGGAGCGGCTGGTCGGGGCCTCGCCCTTGTAGATCCACACCTTCACGCCGATGCGGCCGAAGGTGGTGCGGGCCTCGTAGAAGCCGTAGTCGACGTCCGCACGGAGCGTGTGCAGGGGCACGCGGCCCTCGCGGTAGAACTCCGAGCGCGACATCTCGGCGCCGCCCAGACGGCCGGAGCACTGGACACGGATGCCCTTGGCCCCGCTCTTCATGGCGGACTGCATGGCCTTACGCATGGCCCGGCGGAACGAGACGCGGCTGGACAGCTGCTCGGCCACGCCCTGCGCGACGAGCTGCGCGTCGATCTCGGGGTTCTTCACCTCGAGGATGTTCAGCTGGACCTGCTTCTTGGTCAGCTTCTCCAGGTCGCCGCGGATGCGGTCGGCCTCGGCGCCGCGGCGGCCGATGACGATGCCCGGCCGGGCGGTGTGGATGTCGACCTGGACGCGGTCGGTCGTGCGCTCGATCTCGACCTTGGAGATGCCGGCCCGCTCCATGCCCTTCTGCAGCATGCGGCGGATCGCCACGTCCTCGGCGACGTACGACTTGTACAGCTTGTCGGCGTACCACCGGCTCTTGAAGTCGGTCGTGATGCCGAGGCGGAACCCGTGCGGGTTAACCTTCTGGCCCACTAGCGGGTCCTTCCCTTCGGCTCGCGGGACTCCACGATCACGGTGATGTGGCTGGTCCGCTTGTTGATCCGATAGGCACGACCCTGGGCACGCGGGCGGAAGCGCTTGAGCGTCGGGCCCTCGTCGACCCACGCCCGGCTCACGAAGAGCGTGTCCCGGTCGAGCTTGAAGTTGTGCTCAGCGTTCGCGATCGCGCTCGAGAGCACCTTGTAAACGGTCTCGCTCGCCGACTGGGGAGCGAACTGCAGCACGGCCTGCGCCTCCGAAGCGGGCAGCCCGCGAATGAGGTCCACCACGCGGCGGGCCTTCCGGGGCGTGTGGCGCGCGTACCGCGCCTGTGCCCTGGCTTCCATCGCTTTCTCCTCTAACTGCTGGCTTGAAGGCGCTTACCGCCGGCTGCGGCGGTCTTCCTTGACGTGGCTGCGGAACGTCCGCGTGGGGGCGAACTCACCGAGCTTGTGACCGATCATCGACTCGGTGACGAACACCGGGACGTGCTTGCGACCGTCGTGCACGGCGATCGTGTGACCGATCATGTCGGGCACGATCATGGAGCGCCGCGACCACGTCTTGATGACGTTCTTGGTGCCCTTCTCGTTCTGGGCGTCCACCTTCTTCTGAAGGTGATCGTCCACGAAGGGACCCTTCTTAAGACTACGTGGCATTTCGGCTGCTCCTACCGCTTCTTCCTCTTGCTCCGACGACGGATGATCAGCCGGTCGCTGGGCTTGTTCGGCTGCCGGGTACGGCCCTCGGGCTTACCCTTCGGGTTCACCGGGTGACGACCACCGGAGGTCTTGCCCTCACCACCACCGTGCGGGTGGTCGACCGGGTTCATGGCGACACCGCGCACCGTGGGGCGCTTGCCCTTCCAGCGGTTGCGGCCGGCCTTGCCGATGCTGATGTTGCCCTGCTCGGCGTTGCCCACCTGGCCCACCGAGGCCCGGCAGCGCACGTCGACCTGGCGCATTTCTCCGGACGGCATACGCAGCGTGGCGTACATGCCCTCCTTGGCGAGCAGCTGGATCTGCGCGCCGGCGCTGCGGCCGAGCTTGGCGCCGCCACCCGGGCGGAGCTCCACCGCGTGGATGAAGGTACCGGTCGGGATGTTGCGCAGCGGCAGGCAGTTGCCCGGCTTGATGTCGGCCGTGGGGCCGTTCTCGATCCGGTCCCCCTGCTTGAGGCCGACCGGGGCGAGGATGTAGCGCTTCTCGCCGTCGGCGTAGTGGAGCAGCGCGATGCGGGAGGTCCGGTTCGGGTCGTACTCGATGTGCGCGACCTTGGCCGGGATCCCGTCCTTGTCGTGGCGGCGGAAGTCGATGATCCGGTAGGCGCGCTTGTGCCCGCCTCCCTGGTGCCGGGCGGTCACCCGGCCGTGGACGTTACGGCCGCCCTTGCTGTGCAGTGGGGCAAGCAGCGACTTCTCCGGGGTGCTGCGCGTGATCTCGGCGAAGTCCGAGACGCTCGCGCCGCGACGACCCGGAGTCGTCGGCTTGTACTTACGGATGCCCATCTCTTTCGTTCATCCTTCGTCGGTTCGTACCGGTCGGGGTCCGCCTCTCGGCGGTCCCCGCGGTGCTTACTCAATGGGGCGAGTCCCTCGCTCGGTGGCGAGGGGCCCCTCTCCCCGCTGCGGCAGGTGCTAGCCGATCTGACCGAAGATGTCGATCCGCTCGCCCTCGGCCAGGCTCACGATCGCGCGCTTGGTGTCCGGGCGCTGGCCGTAGCCGTGCCGGGTCCGCTTGCGCTTGCCCTGGCGGTTGATCGTGTTCACGCCGGTCACCTTGACGCCGAAGATCTGCTCGACGGCGATCTTCACCTGCGTCTTGTTGGCACCCTTGCGCACCAGGAACGTGTACTTGTTGTGCTCATCGATCAGGCCGTAGCTCTTCTCGGAGACGATCGGCTTGAGGATGATGTCGCGCGGGTCGGCGATCTTCTGCATCAGGCCTCTTCCTTCCCGCTGTTCGCCAGCCGGGCCACGACCTGGTCGTAGGCCTCACGGGTGAAGACCACGTCGTCGTGGCACAGCACGTCGTAGGTGTTCAGCTGTCCCGCGTCCAGCAGGTGGACCTCGGGCGCGTTGCGCAGGCTGAGCCAGGTCAGCTCGTCGTTCTCGTCGACCACGACGAGCACGCTGCGGGCCTGCGTGATCTTGCGCAGCGCCTCCAGGGTGGCCCTGGTCTTGGGCGTGTCACCCGTGACCAGGCTGTCCACCACGTGGACGCGGCCGCCGCCGGCCCGGTCGGACAGCGCACCCTTGAGGGCGGCCGCCTTCATCTTCTTGGGCGTCCGCTGCTCGTACGAGCGCGGCTGCGGGCCGTGGACGACGCCACCGCCGGCGAACTGCGGCGCGCGGGTCGAGCCCTGGCGGGCGCGGCCGGTGCCCTTCTGCCGGTACGGCTTCTTGCCGCCGCCGGAGACGTCACCACGGGTCTTGGTGGCGTGGGTGCCCTGCCGGCGAGCGGCGAGCTGGGCGACGACCACCTGGTGGATCAGCGGGACGTTGACCTTGGCACCGAAGACCTCCTCGGGGAGGTCGACGGTCCCCGTCTTGGCGCCGCTGGCGTCGAGGACGTCAATGGTCGTGGTCACTTCGCAGCAACCCCCTTCTTGGCAGCGGTGCGGAGGAGGACCAGGCTGCCGTTGGCGCCGGGGATCGCACCCTTGATCAGGATGAGGCCCTTCTCGGCGTCCACGGCGTGCACCTTGAGGCTCTGGACCGTCGTGCGGACGTTGCCCATCCGGCCGGCCATGCGCACGCCCTTGAAGACCCGGCCCGGGGTGGCGCAGCCACCGATGGAGCCGGGGGAGCGGTGCTTGCGCTGGGTACCGTGCGAAGCGCTCAGACCACGGAAGTTGTGGCGCTTCATGACACCGGCGTAGCCCTTGCCCTTGCTCTTGCCCGTGACGTCGACGTACTGCCCGGACTCGAAGGTGTCGGCGAGGAGCTCCTGGCCGACCGTGTACTCGGAGGCGTCGTCGGTGCGAACCTCGGCGAAGTAGCGGCGCGGGGTGATGTCGTGCTTGCGCAGGTAGTCGCCCAGGGGCTTGTTCACCTTGCGCGGGTCGATCTGTCCGTAGCCGAGCTGGACGGCGGAGTAGCCGTCCTTCTCCGGAGTGCGGACCCGGGTCACCACGCACGGACCGGCCTCGACGACGGTGACCGGGATCACCCGGTTCGCCTCGTCGAAGACCTGGGTCATGCCGAGCTTCTTGCCCAGGACGCCCTTGATCTGCTTAGCCATGTCAGTGCGTTCCTTAGAGCTTGATCGAGATGTCCACGCCGGCGGGAAGGTCGAGACGCATGAGCGAGTCGACCGTCTTCGGCGTCGGGTCGATGATGTCAATCAGCCGCTTGTGCGTACGCATCTCAAAGTGCTCGCGGCTGTCCTTGTACTTGTGCGGCGACCGGATGACGCAGTACACGTTCTTCTCGGTCGGCAGCGGCACCGGGCCAGCGACCTTGGCGCCGGTCCGCGTCACCGTCTCGACGATCTTCTTGGCCGAGCTGTCGATGACCTCGTGGTCATACGCCTTGAGCCGGATGCGGATCTTCTGTCCCGCCATAATGGCCTCGGTGTCCTTCGCTGTCGTCCTATAAAGCTTCACGCGGCCTGGTGCCGCAGGTCTTTTCCACGTGACCGACGCCCCGGAGCCTGTCCGGTCCTCCGTGATCTGGCAGTGGCTTCGGTCGAGGTGCGGCCGAAAGCACTGCGAGATCACGGTCTCGTCGTCCGTGGGAGGCCGTTTCCGGCCCCTCCGTGGCGCGGCGGTCAGGCCCTCACGGGCCCGACCGCCGCCCAGCGGTGCTACTACTTGATGATCTTCGTCACACGGCCGGCGCCGACGGTGCGGCCACCCTCGCGGATCGCGAACTTGAGGCCCTCCTCCATCGCGATCGGCTGGATGAGCTGGACGGTCATCTCGGTGTTGTCACCGGGCATGACCATCTCGGTGCCCTCCGGCAGGTTCACGACACCGGTCACGTCCGTGGTACGGAAGTAGAACTGCGGCCGGTAGTTGTTGAAGAACGGCGTGTGGCGGCCGCCCTCGTCCTTGGACAGGATGTAGACCTGCGCCTCGAACTCGGTGTGCGGGGTGGTCGTGCCCGGCTTGATGACACACTGGCCGCGCTCGACGTCCTCGCGCTTGATGCCGCGCAGGAGCAGACCGACGTTGTCACCGGCCTGGCCCTCGTCGAGGAGCTTGCGGAACATCTCGACGCCGGTGACGGTCGTCGTGGTGCTCTTCTCCTTGATGCCGATGATGTCGACGGTCTCGTTGACCTTGACGACACCGCGCTCGATACGGCCGGTGACGACGGTGCCGCGACCGGTGATCGAGAACACGTCCTCGATCGGCATGAGGAACGGCTTGTCGGTGTCACGAACGGGCTCGGGGACGTTCTCGTCCACGGCGTTCATGAGCTCGATGATGGAGTCGCCCCACTTCTCGTCGCCCTCGAGCGCCTTGAGCGCCGAGACGCGCACGACCGGCAGGTCGTCGCCCGGGAACTCCTGGGCGGACAGCAGCTCGCGGACCTCGAGCTCGACGAGCTCCAGGATCTCCTCGTCGTCGACCATGTCGGCCTTGTTGAGGGCCACGACGATGTAGGGAACGCCGACCTGGCGGGCCAGGAGGACGTGCTCCTTCGTCTGCGGCATCGGACCGTCGGTCGCCGCGACCACCAGGATCGCGCCGTCCATCTGGGCGGCACCGGTGATCATGTTCTTCACGTAGTCGGCGTGACCGGGGCAGTCCACGTGGGCGTAGTGGCGCTTCTCGGTCTGGTACTCGACGTGCGCGATGGAGATGGTGATTCCGCGAGCCTTCTCCTCGGGCGCCTTGTCGATCTTGTCGAACGGGGTCGCCTCGTTGAGCTGCGGGAAACGGTCGTGAAGCACCTTGGTGATCGCCGCGGTCAGAGTGGTCTTGCCGTGGTCGATGTGCCCAATGGTGCCGATGTTCACGTGCGGCTTGTTCCGCTCGAACTTGGCCTTGGCCACTGGTCTGTCTCCTTAGAGATTCTGACTTGACTTTCGTCTTCTACCTCAGGCTCGGCACGGCGGGGCGCCCTGAGGCGCTCCGCCGTACCGCGAGCGGAACTATTCGCCCCGAGCCTTCGCGACGATCTCCTTGGCGATGCCCGGGGGCACCTCCGCGTAGGAGTCGAACTGCATGCTGTAGCTCGCCCGCCCCTGAGTGCGGCTGCGCAGGTCGCCCACGTAGCCGAACATCTCGGAGAGCGGAACGAGCGCCCTGATCACACGGGCGCCGGACCGTTCGTCCATTGCCTGGATCTGTCCGCGACGACCGTTGAGGTCGCCGATGACGTCTCCCATGTAGTCCTCGGGCGTGGTGACCTCGACGGCCATCATCGGCTCGAGGAGTACGGCGTCTGCCTTGCGCGCGGCCTCCTTGAAGGCCATCGAGCCGGCAATCTTGAAGGCCATTTCCGACGAGTCGACCTCGTGGAAGGCACCGTCCTGAAGCGTGACCTTGACGCCGACCATCGGGTAGCCGGCGAGCACGCCGAACTCGGCCGCCTCCTGCGCGCCCGCGTCCACCGACGGGATGTACTCCCGCGGGATGCGGCCACCGGTGACCTTGTTCTCGAACTCGTAACCGTCGTTGCCCTCGCCGAGCGGCGCCAGGTCGATGATCACGCGCGCGAACTGGCCGGAACCACCGGTCTGCTTCTTGTGCGTGTACTCGACCTTCTCCACCTTGCGGCGGATGGTCTCGCGGTAGGCGACCTGCGGGCGACCGACGTTCGCCTCGACCTTGAACTCGCGGCGCATCCGGTCGACGAGGATCTCCAGGTGGAGCTCGCCCATACCCCAGATGACGGTCTGGCCGGTCTCCTCGTCACGGCGGACCTGGAAGGACGGGTCCTCCTCGGCCAGCCGCTGGATCGCGGTCGACAGCTTCTCCTGGTCGCCCTTGGTCTTGGGCTCGATGGCCACGTTGATGACCGGCGCCGGGAACGTCATCGACTCGAGGACGACCTGCTTGACCGGGTCGGAGAGGGTGTCACCAGTGGTGGTGTCCTTCAGACCCATGACGGCGACGATCTGACCAGCGGTCGCGGTGGGGCGCTCCTCGCGCTTGTTCGCGTGCATCTGGTAGATCTTGCCGATCCGCTCCTTCTTGCCCTTGACCGAGTTCACCACAGTGGTGCCGGCCTCGAGCGTCCCGGAGTAGACGCGGATGTAGGTGAGCTTGCCCAGGTGCGGGTCGCTCATGATCTTGAACGCCAGCGCCGCGAACGGCTCGGTCGGGTCCGGGTGGCGCTCGATGATCTCCTCCTCGTTGCCCACCGCGTGGCCCTTGAAGGCCGGGATGTCGGTGGGAGCCGGGAGGTAGGCGACGATCGCGTCGAGCAGGGGCTGCACGCCCTTGTTCTTGAACGCGGTGCCGCACAGGACCGGGTTGATCGCGCCGCTGATGGTCGCCCGGCGGATCGCGGCGACAAGCTGCTCCTCGGACGGCTCGACGCCCTCCAGGAAGAGCTCCATGAGCTCGTCGTCGTTCTCGGCGACGGTCTCGACGAGCTTGTCGCGCCACTCACGGGCCGCGTCGGCGTGGTCGGCCGGGATGTCGACGGTGTCGTACATCTCGCCCTTGGCCGCCTCGGCGCTCCAGAGCAGGCCCTTCATCTTCACCAGGTCGATGACGCCCTTGAAGTCGGCCTCGACGCCCCAGGGAAGCTGGATGACCGCCGGCGTGGAACCCAGCCGGTTGATCATCATGTCGACACAGCGGTGGAACTCCGCGCCGACCCGGTCCATCTTGTTCACGAAGCAGATGCGGGGCACGCCGTACCGGTCGGCCTGGCGCCAGACCGTCTCCGACTGCGGCTCCACGCCGGCGACGCCATCGAACACCGCGACCGCGCCGTCGAGAACACGCAGCGACCGCTCGACCTCGATGGTGAAGTCCACGTGTCCGGGCGTGTCGATGATGTTGATCGTGTGATCAAGCCAGCTGCAGGTGGTCGCGGCGGAGGTGATGGTGATGCCGCGCTCCTGCTCCTGCTCCATCCAGTCCATGGTGGCAGCGCCCTCATGAACCTCACCGATCTTGTAGTTGATGCCGGTGTAGAACAGGATGCGCTCAGTCGTCGTGGTCTTGCCCGCGTCGATATGGGCCATGATCCCGATGTTGCGGACCCTGGCCAGGTCAAGAGCGGTCGTGGTGGCCACTTCTTCGCGTCCTTAACTCGTCGTCGGTGCTCACTACCAGCGGTAGTGGGCGAAGGCCTTGTTGGACTCGGCCATCTTGTGCGTGTCCTCGCGCCGCTTGACGCTGGCGCCGAGGCCGTTGCTCGCGTCGAGCAGCTCGTTCATGAGCCGCTCGGTCATGGTCTTCTCGCGGCGTGCGCGGGAGTACTGGACGATCCACCGCAGCGCCAGCGTGGTGCTGCGCGAGGCCTTGACCTCGACCGGCACCTGGTAGGTGGCGCCACCGACACGGCGGCTCTTCACCTCGAGCGTCGGGCGGACGTTGTCGAGAGCGCGCTTGAGGGTGACGACCGGGTCGTTGCCGGTCTTCTCCCTGCAGCCCTCGAGGGCGCCGTAGACGATCGACTGCGCGAGGGAGCGCTTGCCGTCCAGGAGAACCTTGTTGATCAGAGCGGTGACCAGCGGCGAGTTGTGCACCGGGTCAGCGACCAGCTGGCGGCGGCCAGGGGAACCCTTGCGCGGCATGTCAGCTCTTCTCCTTCTTCGCGCCGTAGCGGCTACGGGCCTGCTTGCGGTTGCGGACGGCCTGAGTGTCCAGCGAACCACGGATGATCTTGTAGCGAACACCCGGCAGGTCCTTCACACGACCACCGCGCACGAGCACCATCGAGTGCTCCTGGAGGTTGTGGCCCACCCCAGGGATGTAAGCCGTGACCTCGATGCCGTTGGTGAGCCGAACACGGGCCACCTTGCGCAGCGCCGAGTTGGGCTTCTTGGGGGTCGTCGTGTAAACGCGGGTGCAAACGCCGCGCCGCTGCGGGCTCCCCTTGAGGGCAGGAGTCTTGGTCTTGCTGACCTTGTCCTGCCGGCCCTTACGGACCAACTGCTGAATGGTGGGCACCGCGTCTCCGTTTCGTGCCTAGCCGGTGATACGTAGGACCCGGTCGAGGTGGCGAGGCCGCCTCTCACAGGCTTGCAGGTACTGCCGGTGTCATGACCTGCTGGTTTTCCATCCCCTTCGACCCCCGCGGTCGGGCGTGTCGCGCTCTTGTCGCATCACACCCGGGCAGATCCGGTCGATCTGGAGGAGTCACGCGGCGCCCCCCGCACGCCCCTCTCGTCGAGAAGCGGCATTTGAGCGCACGCATGCGAGCCCACAGACGGGCACGAGGGTAGAGCTTACCCTTCCCCGTACAACACGTCAAAACAGAGGAGGACGCCCCGGAGGGACGTGCCCCGCTGTCTTGACGTGCCACTGCGCCGACGGCCCAAGCCGGACCGTCGAAGGACTCGGCCTCCCATCATACCGCCCCCACGAGGCGCTTCTCACGGTTTCCACGCCGTCCCCGCCCGGCGTCCCGCGCGCACGCGGAACGCGGACAACGAAAAAGCGGCCCGGGGGATGCCCCGGACCGCTTTCCGTATGTCACCCGCCGCGGCGATCGCTCACCGCGGCGACCTGTCAACGGCCGTACTGGCCGAAGTCGTACTCCTCCAGCGGGACGGCCTCGCCGCTGCCGGAGCCGAAGGTGTAGTCCGCGGCCGAGCCGTCGTAGCCGCCGACCGTGTACATCGCGGCCTTGGCCTCCTCGGTCGGCTCCACCCGGATGTTGCGGTACTGGGGCATGCCCGTACCGGCCGGGATGAGCTTACCGATGATGACGTTCTCCTTGAGGCCGAGCAGCGAGTCGGACTTGGCGTGGATCGCCGCGTCGGTGAGGACTCGCGTCGTCTCCTGGAAGGACGCCGCCGACAGCCACGATTCGGTGGCCAGCGAGGCCTTGGTGATGCCCATCAGGACCGGACGGCCGGAGGCCGGCTGGCCGCCCTCCGCCACCGTCTGACGGTTGATGGCCTCGAAGCGCGGCCGCTCGACCAGCTCACCGGGCAGCAGCTCGGTGTCGCCGGACTCCAGCACGTTCACGCGCTTGAGCATCTGCCGGACGATGACCTCGATGTGCTTGTCGTGGATCGACACACCCTGCGAGCGGTAGACCTGCTGCACCTCGTCCACGAGGTGGAGCTGGACGGCACGCGGGCCGAGGATGCGCAGGACCTCGTTGGGGTTGCGCGCACCGGCGACCAGGAGCTGGCCGACGTCCACGTGCTGCCCCTCGGAGACCAGCAGCCGCGACCGCATCGACACCGGGTAGGCGACCTCCTCGGAGCCGTCGTCCGGAATGATGACGATCTTGCGGGTCTTGTCGGTCTCGTCGATCCGGACTCGGCCGGCGACCTCGCTGATCGGGGCCACACCCTTGGGGATGCGGGCCTCGAACAGCTCCTGGACACGCGGCAGACCGTGGGTGATGTCGGCGCCCGCCACACCACCGGTGTGGAAGGTACGCATGGTCAGCTGGGTGCCGGGCTCACCGATCGACTGGGCCGCGATGATGCCGACGGCCTCGCCGACGTCCACGAGCTTGCCGGTGGCCAGCGAACGGCCGTAGCAGGTCGCGCAGACACCGATCTTGGCCTCGCAGACGAGCGTGCTGCGGGTCCTGACCGTCTCGATGCCGGCGTTCACCAGCGCCGTCACGGTGTCGTCGTTGATGTCGACGCCCGCCGACGCGATGAGCTTGCCGTCCACCTCGACGTCCTCGGCCAGGATGCGGCCGTGCACGTTGCTCTCGGCGTTCTCCGCCTTGACCAGGTTGCCCTGGGAGTCGCGCTCGCCGACGTGCAGCGGGACGGCCCGGTCGGTGCCGCAGTCGATCTCGCGCACGATGACGTCCTGCGCGACGTCGACCAGACGACGGGTCAGGTAACCGGAGTCGGCGGTCCGCAGAGCGGTGTCCGCCAGACCCTTCCGCTGACCGTGGGTGGAGATGAAGTACTCCAGCACCGACAGGCCCTCACGGAAGGAGGACTTGATCGGGCGCGGGATCGTCTCACCCTTGGTGTTGGACACCAGGCCGCGGATGCCGGCGATCTGCCGGACCTGCATGCGGTTACCACGGGCGCCGGAGTTGACCATCATCCAGACCGGGTTGGTCGCCGGGAACGCGTTGACCATGTCGGTCTCGACGTCCGCCGTCGCGTGGGTCCAGATCTCGATGAGCTCCTGACGACGCTCCTCATCGGTGATCAGACCACGGTCGTACTCCCGCTGGACCTTGTCGGCCCTGCGCTCGTACGACTCCATGATCTCGGCCTTGTTCGGCGGCGCCACGACGTCCTCGATGGAGATCGTGACACCGGCGCGGGTCGCCCAGTAGAAGCCGGCGTCCTTCAGCGAGTCGAGCGCGTTGGCCACCTCCACCTTCGGGTACCGCTCGGCCAGCTCGTTGACGATCGCCGAGAGCTGCTTCTTGCCGACCTGGTAGTTCACGAAGGGGTAGTTGTCGGGCAGCGTCTGGTTGAACAGGCACCGGCCCAGCGTGGTCTCCAGCCGGATCGCGTCGCCGGGCTCCCAGCCCTCGGGGGCCTCCCAGCCGCGCGGCGGCGGGACGTCCTTGAGCCGCACCTGGACCTTGGCCTGGATGTCCAGCTCGTGGCGGTCGAAGGCCATGAGAGCCTCCGACACCGTCGCGAACACCCGGCCCTCGCCGACGCCGCCCTCCTTGTGCGTGGTCAGCCAGTAGAGACCGATGACCATGTCCTGGGTGGGCATCGTCACCGGCTTGCCGTCCGCCGGCTTGAGGATGTTGTTCGTCGACAGCATCAGGATCCGGGCCTCGGCCTGGGCCTCGGCCGACAGCGGCAGGTGCACCGCCATCTGGTCGCCGTCGAAGTCCGCGTTGAACGCGGTGCAGACGAGCGGGTGGATCTGGATGGCCTTGCCCTCGACGAGCTGCGGCTCGAAGGCCTGGATGCCCAGACGGTGCAGGGTGGGGGCGCGGTTGAGCAGCACCGGGTGCTCGGTGATGACCTCTTCCAGCACGTCCCACACGACCGGCTTGGACCGCTCGACCATCCGCTTGGCGGACTTGATGTTCTGCGCGTGGTTGAGATCGACCAGGCGCTTCATCACGAACGGCTTGAACAGCTCCAGCGCCATCTGCTTGGGCAGGCCGCACTGGTGGAGCTTGAGCTGCGGGCCGACGACGATGACCGAACGGCCGGAGTAGTCGACGCGCTTGCCGAGCAGGTTCTGCCGGAAACGACCCTGCTTACCCTTCAGCATGTCGCTGAGGGACTTCAGCGGACGGTTGCCGGGGCCCGTGACCGGGCGGCCGCGGCGGCCGTTGTCGAACAGGGCGTCGACGGCCTCCTGGAGCATCCGCTTCTCGTTGTTCACGATGATCTCGGGCGCGCCGAGGTCGAGCAGACGCTTGAGGCGGTTGTTCCGGTTGATGACCCGGCGGTACAGGTCGTTCAGGTCCGAGGTGGCGAAGCGGCCACCGTCGAGCTGGACCATCGGCCGCAGGTCCGGCGGGATCACCGGGATGCAGTCGAGGACCATGCCGCTCGGTGAGTTGCGGGTGTTGAGGAACGCCGCGACGACCTTGAGCCGCTTGAGGGCGCGGGCCTTCTTCTGGCCCTTGCCGCTGCGGATCGTCTCGCGCAGGTTCTCCGCCTCGGCCTCCAGGTCGAAGCTGGCGAGCCGCTCCTGGATGGCCTGGGCGCCCATGCCGCCGCGGAAGTAGCGGCCGAACCGGTCGCGCATCTCGCGGTAGAGCAGCTCGTCGCCCTCCAGGTCCTGGACCTTGAGGTTCTTGAAGCGGCTCCAGACCTCCTCGAGCCGGTCCAGCTCACGCTGGGCGCGGTCGCGGAGCTGGCGCATCTCGCGGTCGGCGCCCTCACGCACCTTGCGGCGGGCGTCGCCCTTGGCGCCGCTGGCCTCCAGCTCGGCCAGGTCGGCCTCGAGCTTCTTCTGGCGGGCCTCGATGTCGGCGTCACGGCGCTGCTCGATGTGCTGCCGCTCGACGGAGATCTTCGCCTCCAGCGACGGCAGGTCGCGGTCACGCATCTCGGTGTCGACATGCGTGATCATGTACGCCGCGAAGTAGATGACCTTCTCCAGGTCCTTCGGGGCCAGGTCGAGCAGGTAACCGAGGCGCGACGGGACGCCCTTGAAGTACCAGATGTGGGTGACCGGAGCGGCGAGCTCGATGTGGCCCATCCGCTCGCGGCGCACCTTGGCGCGCGTGACCTCGACGCCACAGCGCTCACAGATGATGCCCTTGAAGCGGACGCGCTTGTACTTGCCGCAGTAGCACTCCCAGTCCCGGGTCGGACCGAAGATCTTCTCGCAGAAGAGCCCGTCCTTCTCCGGCTTGAGGGTCCGGTAGTTGATGGTCTCCGGCTTCTTCACCTCGCCGTGCGACCACTGCCTGATGTCGTCGGCGGTCGCGAGGCCGATGCGCAGCTCGTCGAAGAAGTTGACGTCGAGCACTAGATAATCCCCTTTTGAATCAGACC
>NZ_VIRM01000199.1 GCF_006874475.1 Microbispora hainanensis | reverse complement strand
TACGCGGGCGGGGTTGAAGGACCCGCGGCGTCCGGGTGGGTCGTTCATCTTCGCCGGCCCGTCGGGTGTCGGTAAGACCGAGCTGTCCAAGGCGCTGGCGGAGTTCCTGTTCGGCGACGAAGACGCGCTGATCATGCTGGACATGTCGGAGTTCATGGAGAAGCACACCGTTTCGCGGCTGTTCGGCTCCCCGCCCGGTTATGTCGGGTACGAAGAGGGCGGTCAGCTGACCGAGAAGGTGCGGCGCAAGCCGTTCTCCGTGGTGCTGTTCGACGAGGTCGAGAAGGCGCACGGGGACATCTTCAACAGCCTGTTGCAGATCCTGGAGGACGGTCGCCTGACCGACGCCCAGGGCCGGGTGGTCGACTTCAAGAACACCGTCATCATCATGACGACCAACCTCGGCACCCGCGACATCTCCAAGGCCGTGGGGCTGGGCTTCGCGAAGGCCAACGACGAGGAGAGCACGTACGAGCGGATGAAGGT
>NZ_VIRM01000198.1 GCF_006874475.1 Microbispora hainanensis | reverse complement strand
GGCGAGCCGTTCCCGCACCCGATCTCGGTGGGCTACATCTACATCCTGAAGCTGCTGCACCTGGTCGACGACAAGATCCACGCTCGGTCGACCGGTCCGTACTCGATGATCACCCAGCAGCCGCTGGGTGGTAAGGCGCAGTTCGGCGGCCAGCGCTTCGGTGAGATGGAGGTGTGGGCCCTGGAGGCGTACGGCGCCGCCTACGCGCTGCAGGAGCTGCTGACGATCAAGTCCGACGACGTCCTGGGCCGGGTGAAGGTCTACGAGGCCATCGTCAAGGGCGAGAACATCCCCGAGGCGGGCATTCCCGAGTCCTTCAAGGTCCTCATCAAGGAGATGCAGTCGCTCTGTCTGAACGTCGAGGTTCTCTCCAGCGACGGCATGTCGATCGAGATGAGGGACACCGACGAGGACGTCTTCCGCGCGGCGGAGGAGCTCGGCATCGACCTGTCCCGGCGTCCCCACGAGGGCGCGATGACCGTCGACGA
>NZ_VIRM01000197.1 GCF_006874475.1 Microbispora hainanensis | reverse complement strand
GCTGGGCGTCTACAAGGCCGCTGCCGCCAACTGGTCCGGCAAGATCGTCTGATCTTCCCCCCAGTAACGCAGAGTCAAGGAAAGGGCCCGGCCTCCAGCCGGGCCCTTTTCCGTTGCCCGAAACAACCCAGCACCTTGTCGGGATATCGCCCGAATGGGCCAACAGGCGGAAACAATCACCATTCGACCTGTCGCCTTGCGAATGATGCCGTTCATCCGATTTCTCGGGGACTGCGCCGAGACGGCCGGCGGTCGCCGCTCCACCCCGGCCACGGCCCCTCGACGTGATCAGGCCCCTCCCCGGTTTCGTCCAATGTTGTGATTTGCATCACAGCGACAGTTACATCGGTCCAACGCGGAGCGTGACGGAAACGCCCGATGCGCGCTCATGATCAGCCAAAACGATCTGCCCTTCACGCATCTATGCCGCGCGCGTGCGCCACTCCCCGCAAAAGCCTTATCGCAAACCCTCTTACGCCACCGCATTTCCTCCTATAA
>NZ_VIRM01000196.1 GCF_006874475.1 Microbispora hainanensis | reverse complement strand
ACCCCCAGCTCCACCGACTCCCCCGACGGCCCCACCGCCCCACCTGACGCTCCCGCAGGCACTACCGCCACCCCCGCCGATACCCCCAGCAGCGAGCCAAAGCGCGCGCACGAGCACGAGCACGGCCGGAGGGACGCACCCAAACCGGAGCCGGAGCCGGAGCAGAGGCCGGGCAACGGACCCGAGTCAGAGCACGAGCGCGAGCATGGGCAGAGCACCACACCCGAGCCGGAGGACGGGCACGCGCACGCGCACGCGCACGGGCACGGGCACGGGCGGAGGGGCGAGCCGGCGCCGGAGCCGGAGCCGGAGCGTGGGGACGGGTGCGGGGAGTTGCAGCGGTCGTGGGGCCGTCTTGACGGGGGGCCTGTCGCCGGGTTGGCGTGGTCGGTGCCGGAGATACGGGTAGAGCTGACCACATTGCTCGGGCACGATGAACATCCGGCCCACCTGCCCGGCTGGGGCATGGTCCACGCCGCCCACGCACGCCGCATCGTCACCGGCATGA
>NZ_VIRM01000195.1 GCF_006874475.1 Microbispora hainanensis | reverse complement strand
GACCATGGCGACCAAGAGGGTGCCGACGGCCCGCAGAACGGCCAGGGCGGCGAGCAGGGCGGGGGCGCCCTGCGAGCGGTTCTTGGTCGGCAATGGTCTCTCCTGTCTCCGGGTGGGCGTCCGGGGCGCGCGTCAGGCCGGCGCGGGTCCCGGACGCCCACGGTGGGGGGTGTCGTGCCTGTGGATCAGGACTGGTTGAACAGCGACAGCGTGACGGTGGAGTGGTATTCGCCGGCGGCGACGTCGACCGGGGTGCGCAGGGCGAGATCGGCGTTGACCTGGGAGGTGCCGATCTCGTCGGCGGAGTTGGCGGTGGAGACCAGCAGCTCCTGGCCCTCCAGACCCACGGTGGGCGCTCCGGAGCCGTCGGAGATGACGCTGGAGACCGGCTCACCGGCCGCGACCGCGCCGGTGGAGGAGTCGCTCAGCAGGTGCGGCCTCCAGCCCAGGTATTCCGGGCCGATGGTCTTGCCCGGGTCGTCGGCGGCGACGAACTGGCTGGCCTGGCCG
>NZ_VIRM01000194.1 GCF_006874475.1 Microbispora hainanensis | reverse complement strand
CCAGGTCGAGCGCGGCGATCATGTGCATGACGCCGTTGTAGCGGTTGTAGGTGGCCCGCAGCCGGGCCGGCGAACCCGCCGGACGCCACCGCTTGCCCCTGCGCGGCATCAGGTTCAACGGCCCGAACTCGTCCAGGCAGATCACCCGCCCATCAGCCGGGGGATGATCGTATAACTCCAGGACGCGCTGCATCTTGGCGATGAAGTGCGGGTCGGTGGAGGCTTTCCACGTCGTGGTGGTCTGCCAGCTCACCCCGCCCGCGCGCAGGATCCGCCTCAGGTGCTCGCGGCTGATCGCCGTCACCACCCCGCGACTGATGAGGTGCTCGGCCAGGGTGCGCAGGCTCCAGGTGGAGTGCCCGGTGATGCCCCACTCGGCGGGGACCGTCGTGGCGATCAGGCAGATGTGCTCACGCACCCGCTCACTGATCGCTCGTGGACGGCCCCCGCTCCATTTTGGGTCCAGTGCGTCGAACCCCCGTTCGTTGAAAGCGTGGATGACATCACGGACGTA
>NZ_VIRM01000193.1 GCF_006874475.1 Microbispora hainanensis | reverse complement strand
ACGGCTTCACAAAATCGCCAACGTGCTGGGAGCCATGCCGAAGTCCGCACAGAGCGGCGCGAAGAAGGCGTTGGCGGAGATCTGGAACGCCGAGGACAAAGACCACGCCCTGGCGGCGGTGAAGGCGTTCCAGGCCGCTTACGGGGCCAAGTACGGCAAGGCCGTGGCCAAGGTCGTCGACGACGTGGACGAGTTGCTGGCGTTCTACGACTTCCCAGCCGAGCATTGGGTGCATCTGCGCACGACCAACCCCATCGAGTCGACGTTCGCCACCGTGCGGCACCGCACCAAGGTCACCAAAGGCCCCGGTTCACGGGCGGCCGGGCTGGCCATGGCGTTCAAGCTGATCGAGTCCGCCCAGGCCCGCTGGCGCGCGGTCAACGCCCCCCACCTCGTCGCCCTGGTCCGCGCCGGGGCCACCTTCATCAACGGCAAGCTCGTCGAACGCCCCGACGATCAGCCCTCACCAGCAGCTGCTTAGAAACTCGTGATCCACAGGTCTTGACGATTGCTCG
>NZ_VIRM01000192.1 GCF_006874475.1 Microbispora hainanensis | reverse complement strand
TCCGCCGTCCGGGTGGCGTTACCGCAGGCCAGGCTGGTGGTCGACCACTTCCACATCGTGCAGCTGGCCAACGCCGCCGTCACCGAGGTCCGCCGCCGCGTCACCGTCCAGGTGCGGGGCAGGCGCGGGCGCAAGGGCAACCGCGAATGGGAACTACGTAACCGGCTGACCCGCTCGGCCGCCCGGATGCACGGCTCGCAACTCGACCCGATGGTCGATGACCTGATGGCGCTACCGAGGCGGATCGGAGTGCCGATCCTGGCCGCGTGGAACGCCAAGGAAGACCTGCTCGACCTGCTCGCCTTGGCGCGCACCCACCCCGATCGCTCCGTCGTCGCCGGCCGGCTGTTCCGCTTCTATGACCGCTGCGCCGCCTCCGGCCTGCCTGAACTGGAACGCCTGGCGAGCACGGTCGAGACCTGGTGGCCCGAGATCCTCGCGTTCATCCACACCGGCATCACCAACGCCGGCTCCGAGGGCACCAACCGCGTGATCAAGACCGTCGCCCGCGACGCGTACGGCTTCCGC
>NZ_VIRM01000191.1 GCF_006874475.1 Microbispora hainanensis | reverse complement strand
ATCTGGGCCGGCGCCGCGGACAACGTCGCCTCCGGCACCCAGGCGAACATCCCCGTCCCGGCCGGGCAGCTGACCGACGGGTGGAAGGTCCGCTGGAGGGCGCGCGCGGTCGCCGGCGACACCACCTCAGGCTGGTCGGACTGGCAGCAGGTCACCATCGACGTCACCCAGCCCGGCGAGGAACCCCTGGCCCAGACCGCCGGACCTGTGATCCACACCGACCAGAGCTTCACCGCCGCCGCATGGCTGCGCTGGAGCGACAAGGACGGCGACTACACCGTCCTCGAACAGAAGGGCACCCACCAGGCTCCCTTCCGCCTCGGCAACACCGCAGAGCACGGCCTGGTCTTCGCCTTCACCAGCGCCGACACCACCGATGCGACGGTCGAAGGCGTCCTGTCCGGGGTCGAACCGCCCCTCGATGAGTGGTTCCACCTGGCAGGCACGTACGACGCGGCCACACGGACGGCCACCCTGTACCTGAACGGGACACAGGCCGGAACCGCCCAACTGTCCTTCCCCACCTGGAACGCCCAGG
>NZ_VIRM01000190.1 GCF_006874475.1 Microbispora hainanensis | reverse complement strand
CGAGTCTTTGCGGGGCTTGTAGGTTCCCGGCGTGACTGATGACGGTAAGACTCGGATCCGATTCGCGGAGGAAGCAGATGCGGCCGTGATCGCGCGGATCCACATGACCTCTCGGTCGGCGGCCATGCCCTACCTGCCCCCGCAGAAACGCAGTCACGAGCAGGTGACCGGATGGGTCCAGGACGTCCTGCTCAAACGGTGTCGCACGTGGGTCGCCGTGCGTGATGCGGAGATCATCGGCTATGCGGCCCTCGACGGCGACATGCTCGAACACCTCTATCTGCGCCCGGACGTCCGCAGGCAGGGAGTCGGCACGCTACTGCTCGACGAGGTCAAGCGGCACAGCCCTGCCGGAGTGTCGCTGCACGTCTTTCAGCAGAACACCGATGCCCGCGCGTTCTACGAAAGCCACGGCTTCACCGTCCTCGACACCAACGACGGTGATCGCAACATGGAGAACCTCCCCGACATGACGCTTCGCTGGACGCCGAACAGCGTTCAGTAACCTGTACCGGCCAGACGAGCCGAGGCTCACGCCGCG
>NZ_VIRM01000019.1 GCF_006874475.1 Microbispora hainanensis | reverse complement strand
ATGGCGCACGTGCGCTTGTGGTCGCCGGTGACCGAGTCGTTCTCGTCGGCGGCTATGGCGAGGACCGGCATCGGCTGGTGGCTGGGAGCATTCAAGGAGAGGCATTTTCTGCGGATCGTTCCGCACGACTGGTGATGCCCGACGGACGACCGATCCCCAGGACGGCGACCGTGCTGGGTCGAGGCGGCGAGCTCCACGTCGTGGTGGGGCAGACCTGGATGAAGCTGGGCTGCGAGGACCTCGTTGGAGGATGAGGAGACCAGCTCATCGACCACGGCCTCGCGGGCTGTCGCGGCAGGAAGCCGCGGGAAGCGGCCTGGATTGCCTTACTGCGGGCCGCTTGTCCTTTGGCTGGAGGGGCGGGAGTGGCACATGGGGTGGGGAAATCGCCGATCTGGCGGCCGGTAGATTTTCTGCGTCCTATTTGTCATAGAGAGTCCATGCTCGGATACATTCGGGCATGCGTTTCGTCCTTTTTGTCATGGTTCTGGTGGGTTTGGTGATCGGTATTGCCGTGCCCGCGTCGGCCATCACCCATGGCTCGGCGGACAACAACGATCACCCGGAAGTGGGGGCCCTCATCGCCGACAAGCCGGAAAGCGACGGCACGTGGGCGTACTGCACCGGCACCCTCATCTCGCCGAACGTCTTCCTCACGGCCGCCCACTGCGGGCACAAGGGCCAGAAGACCGCCCGGGTCTCCTTCGCCGACCGCTACCAGCCGGGCGAGAAGCTCTACATCGGCCGCTACGTGCCCGACTCGCGATACAAGGGCGACGCCTATGACCTGGCGGTCGTGATCTTCCCTGCGCCCGTCGAGGGCATCACGCCGGCCAAGCTGCCCTCCCTGGGCCTGCTCGACCAGCTCAAGGCCGACGGCAGCCTGCAGACCGCGCGCTTCACCCCGGTCGGGTACGGCTCGGTGGAGCCCACGAAGAAGCGGGACGGGAACGGATGGCGCTACCACTACACCGACACGCGCAGCCAGACCTCCATCTCCTTCAAGCGCCTCGGCACGAGATGGCTCGATCTGGTGCCGAACCCCTCGCGCGGTGAGGGCGGAACCTGCTACGGCGACTCCGGTGGCCCCAACTTCCTGGGTGGCCCCGACTCGAACCTGCTCGTGGCCACGACGATCAGCGGTGTGGACGACGCCTGCAAGACGACCAACGTCGACTACCGCCTGGACATCCCCGAGGTCCGCGAGTTCCTCGGCAAGCACGTCACGCTCCCCTGACGCCGCTTTCGCGATTGGGGGTAGACGTGTAACCCCAATGGGGGTATGAATGGTGCATGCCTAAGATCAACGTGTACCTGCCGGATGATCTGGCGGAGGCGGTCAAGGAGGCGGCGCTTCCGGTGTCCGCGATCTGCCAGCGGGCGCTGGAGCAGGCGGTCCGCCGGGTGAGCGCCATCCGCGAGAGCATCCTCGGCGACTTCGAGATCGACGACCCCCGGCTGTCGCACTTCACGCCCAGGACGCGCGCCGTCTTCCGGCTGGCGCTGGAACGGGCCCGGGCCGAGAACGCCGCCGGCATCGGCACCGAGCACCTGCTCGCCGCGATGCTGGCCGAGGGGCAGAACCTCGCCCTCCACGTGCTGCGGGCCATGGAGGTCGAGCCCGCTCTGATCGAGCGCGACCTCGCGAGCCGCCGCCCGGCCGCACCCACCGGCCTGAACGAGTCCGGGGACGAGGGAACGCCGAAGGACGGTCCAAGCCGGTTCGACGCGCACGCGGCCAACGCCCTCGAACTGGCGGTCACCGAGGCCCATGCGCTGGGGCACAACTACATCGGGTGCGAGCACCTGCTGCTCGGCCTGGTCGCCGAGCCCGACGGCATCGGCGGGCAGGTGCTGCGCGAGCGGGGTGCCGAGCCACGCCTCACGCGGCGCGCGGTCGTCGCGGCGCTCGCCGGCTACGTCCACCTCCGAGCCCAGGCCCAGGACGCCTCCGCGTCCCCGGGGACGTCCCAGAACGCAGCGCAGGCAGTGGCGGCGGTCGTCCGTCAGGAGATCGCCCCGCTCATGCGGCGCATCGAGCGGCTCGAACAGCACGCCGGAGTCTCCGCCCCCGCCGAGGACGGCGCGGAGTGAGCGGACGCGTGCTGCTGGTGGCGACGGGCGACGTCATGGCGTACGCCCGTCACACCGGCCGCCCGGGGCTCACGACGGCCGCCGGCCTGCTGGCGGCCATCCCCGGGAACCCCGGCGTGGAGGTCGTGACCGAGGACGTGCAGGCCGAGCCGAGCTGGGACACCTCGCCGTCCACCATGCTGCGGCTGGCCCGCCGTGCCCGCTCGGCCCTGCTGGACGAGGGGTTCGACGGTGTGGTCGTCACCCACGGCCTGGACACGATCGAGGAGACGGCCTTCCTCGCGGACCTGCTCGCGGGCCCCGCCGCTCTGCGCGGTGGCATCGTGCTGACCGGTGCCGTACGCGGACTGGACGAGCTGTCGAGCGACGGCCCGCGCAATCTCGCGTCATCCCTGGCCGCGGCGGCCGATCCGGCTCTTCGCGGCGCCGGCGCGGTGGTCTGCGTGAACGACGAGCTGCACGCGGCCCGCTGGGTCACGATGACCGACGCCACGAGCGTGGCGGCCCTTTCGTCCGCCCCCGCGCCGATCCTCGGCCGGGTGGTGGACGGCCGGGTCGAGATGACGGCGACGCCGCCACCACGGCCCCCGGCCGCCCGGGGAGAGCCGGAGACGAACGTCGCGCTGATCAAGACGTATCCGGAGATGGATCCGGTGATCATCACGTCCGTCGTGGACGCCGGAGCCAGGGGCGTCGTGCTGGAGGGCACCGGCGCCGGTAACGTCCCGATCACCCTGTACGCGACCCTCAGCGAGCTGGCGGAGTGGGACATCCCCGTGGTGGTCGCCTCGCGGTGCCGCACCCGGCCGGTCGCACTGGAGGAACTCCCGCTCGGTCTGGGGCTGGCCGGCAAGGTCGGCGCCATCGGGGCACGCGGGCTGGCTCCGGTGAAGGCCAGATATGCCCTGATGGTGGCGCTCGGCGAGGGTGGGCGGCACGCCGTACGCGACTGGTTCGCCCGCCTCTGACCACCGTCAGGTGCGCCGCTCGTGCGCACCACCGTCAGGCGCGTCGGTCGTGCACCGGCGTCAGGGCGTCCGCCACCTGCGACGACTCGGCGTACGGGCCGGCGGCGGCGTCGGCCGTGGCCTGCGAAGGTGCGGCGTCGGTGTTCTGCGGGCAGCCGGAGACCGGCAGGCGCAGCACGAACATGGCGCCGCAGAACGACGACTCGGTCGCCACCAGGGTGCCGCAGTGGGCGCGGGCGATGTCGCGGGCGATGGCCAGGCCGAGCCCGGTGCCCCCGCGGCCCCGGCTGCGCGCCGTGTCCGACCTGGCGAACCGCTCGAAGATCCGCTCCCGTTCCGACACCGGCACGCCGGGACCGTCGTCGCTGACCGACAGCTGGACGAAGCCGTCGTCGCGCCGGAGCTCGACCTCGACCAGGCTCCTGGCGTGCCGCTGCGCGTTGTCGAGCAGGTTGGTCAGCAGACGGGCGAGGTGGCGCGGCGCGGCGTGCATCCTGACCCCGTCCGCCAGCCGAAGGCGCACCGGTATGCGGTCGCTCCGGCGGGCGACCTCGTCCCTGACCAGCGCGGACAGGTCCACAGGTTTGCGGCCCGGGGCCGTCGCCCCCACCTTCGCCAGCAGGAGCAGGTCGTCGATGATCGCTTCCAGCCGCCCCACGTCGAGCAGCGCGTCCCTGAGCAGTGACCGCAGATCGGTCTCGCCGGGGTGAAGCTGCGCCTCCTCCAGTTGCGTGCGCAGGCCGGCGAGCGGAGTGCGCAGCTCGTGGGAGGCGTCCGCGGCGAACTCGCGCTGCCGCCGCAGCGCCCGCTCGGTGGTGATCTTCGCTTGCTCGATGCGGGCGAGCGTGCTGTTCACCGTGCGGGCGAGCCGCGCGATCTCGTCGTCACCGGCCGGTTCGGGCACCCGGGTGTCCAGGTCGTTCACGTTGACGGCGGCCAGGTCGCTGCGGATGGCCTCGACAGGGCGCAGGGTGCGTCCGGCCACCTTCCAGGCGGCCCAGGCGGTGAGCAATACGAGCACGGCGACCTCCGCGGTGAAAAGCAGATCGAACATTCCGACGGGCGTGAAGCCGTCGATGGGGCGTCCCGCGTACACCACGGGGGAGTCGGGCCCCGGCATCATCCGCAGCGCCGACAGGCGCAGGCAGCCGAGCCCGTCGTGCGTGCAGGTCTGGAGGTCCTGCATCGGATCGGCCTCGGACGGCCAGAAGGACGTCAGCGGCGGCCTGCCCCGGGCCGCCGCTGACGCGGCGAGAACGCGGTGATCGGGAGCCACCACCTGGACCAGGTTGATCCCGGCCACCTGCGGGGTGATGCCGTTGCGGACGTGACCCGTACGCCACGCGGCGGCCGTGAGCGCCGCTTCCTGCCGGGCGTCGAGCGAGACCGCGGTGGAGAACGCCTGCCGGGCCAGCAGGCTGCCCAGGATCCCGGTGGGGATCAGCAGCAGGATGGCAAGCGCCGTGACGAGGACGGTGATGCGTCCTCGGATGGATTCAGGTCGGAGTCTTCGTAAGAACGCTGGGCCGCTGACGTTCATTGCCGTCCTCCTCGCGATGACATTCCCAGCGGCACAGGCGACGGTCGTGCGGCTCTCCGGTGGCGAAGTGACCGGACGGGCTGCTGTGCCTGTGAGGTTCGGAATAGGCTCGCAACGGCAGGCGGAGTGACGCTGTGGCGTTCTGCCTGGTCAGGCCGCTACTTCTCGGCTCCGCACCAGGTTAGCAACGAGACTTGAAGGGCTCAAGTAAAGGAATCATTCAAGTAACTTATGTCGTCGGCGTCGGATCTCGTCGTCACCGAGGTGCGGCGGGAACTCGCCGGAGATCCTGCTCGTTGCCACTGCGGTGGAGTGGCGCTCTACTTGTAGGGGCACCGCTCCTCGGGCACCATCCCCACTAGGCCGCGCAGCGGCTGATCCGGTGAGTCGCGTCCTGGAGGAAGCGAATGGAGAGCAAGAACCCCATATTCAGTCGGCGCGGGGCGGCTGGTCAGCAAGCGTGGGCCGGTCCGGCGCCCAGCGTGGACCAGTTGAACCAGATGTACGCCGCCCCCGCGTACGCTCCCCCGTCGGCGCGGGCCATGACGATCGACGACGTCGTGGTGCGCGGCTTCATGACCCTCGGCACGCTCGTCGTCTCGGCCGCCCTGGCCTGGTATTTCAACGTCGGCTGGGGGCTCGCGGCGCCGGCGATGATCGTGGGCCTGATCCTCGGGCTCATCGTCTCGTTCCGGCAGAGCACCAATCCGGCACTGATTCTCGGATACTCCGTCTGCTACGGCATCGCCATCGGCGTGCTGAGCCACATGTACAACGACGTCTACAACGGCATCGTCCTGCAGGCCGTGCTCGGCACGATGGTGGCCTTCGGCGGCACGCTGGCCGTGTACGCGTTGAAGATCTTCCGGCCGACGCCGAAGTTCGCCAAGTTCGTGGTCGCCGCCGCGTTCGGCGCGATCGGCCTCCTGCTGATCAACTGGATCGCGAGCATCTTCGTCAGCGGTGGCCTGGGCCTGCGCACCGACAGCCCCATCGGCTGGATCTTCAGCATCGGCATGATCCTGCTCGGCTGCTTCTTCCTGCTGCTCGACTTCAGCGAGATCGAGCAGGGGGTGCGGGCCGGCGTGCCGGAGCGCTACTCCTGGCTGATGGCGTTCGGCCTGACCCTGAGCCTCGTCTGGCTCTACCTGGAGATTCTCCGCTTCATCAGCTACTTCACGAACAACGACTAGCCGTACGAACGAAAGGGGCGCCGTTCCTTCGGGAGCGGCGCCCTTTTGATGCGCTATATCAGGATCTGGTGATCATTACCGTAACTTTCGATCAACATCCTGTAACAAATCAATGCCGCCGAGGGCTTGTCAAGCGCGGACCGGTGATGCACTGTGACACAAAGCAGCCTTTTCCGTGGAGGTGCCCATGTCGTTGAACCACTCACCGGAGACCCAGACCAAGCTGATCGCCCGCGTCCCGTCCATAACCGGGCGCGACCTCCCAGAGTGGTTCGAAGCCATCGACAACGGCCCGTCGTTCCTACGCTGTGAAGAGCGGGCCAACTGGCTCGCCGACGAGCACGGGCTGAGCCACGGCTACGCCGCCGCCATCGTCCTCGAACACGAGCGGCGCCGTCGCTTCTAGACCACTTCTCGACCGGAGCGCGGGAGGCGGCAGTGACGTCCCGCGCACACAGGACCTACGAGCACACCAGCACAGCGCGCAGGCAGGGAGGCGCAGCGTAGGAAGCGGACTACCGTCCCCAAGGCAGCACTGACGCGCCCGCACCGGTCCGGTGCGGGCGCATCATTGTTGTATGGATCTCGACAAGGCGCGTGAGTTCGTCAGGAGCAACCACCGAGCGGTCATGCTGACCCGCCATCCGGACGGCCGGCCGCAGACCTCCCCGGTGACCGTCGGCTGCGACAAGGACGGCTACATCGTCGTCAGCAGCCGCGAGACGGCCGTCAAGACCCGCAATCTGCGGGAGAACCCGCAGGTCGTGCTCACCGTGATGACCGACGCCTTCTACGGCCAGTGGATGCAGATCGAGGGCGTCGCCCACGTCGTCTCGCTGCCGGACGCGATGGAGCACCTGGTGCAGTACTACCGCGACATCAGCGGCGAGCACCCTGACTGGGACGACTACCGCGACGCCATGATCCGGGATAAGCGAGTGATCATCCGGGTCGAGCCCACGCGCGCCGGCCCCGACTTCCACGGCTGAGCCCACGCCGGTCCCGGCTCCGGCCGGGACCGGCGTGAATCCCGTCGCTCAGGACAGCCGCTCCAGCACCATCGCCATGCCCTGCCCGCCGCCGACGCACATCGTCTCCAGCCCGATCGACTTGTCGTGGAACCGGAGGCTGTTGACCAGCGTGGAGGTGATGCGGGCGCCGGTCATGCCGAAGGGGTGACCCACCGCGATCGCGCCGCCGTTCACGTTGAGCCGCTCGATGTCGATGCCCAGCTCCTGGTAGGAGGGGATCACCTGGGCCGCGAACGCCTCGTTGATCTCGACCAGGTCGACGTCGCCGATCGACATGCCCGCGCGGGCGAGGGCCTGCCGCGACGCCTCGATCGGGCCCAGCCCCATGATCTCCGGAGACAGGCCGGTGACGCCGGTCGACACGATCCGGGCGAGCGGCGTGATGCCCAGCTCGGCGGCCTTGATGTCGCTCATGACGACCACCGCGGCGGCGCCGTCGTTCAGCGGGCAGCAGTTGCCCGCCGTCACCGTGCCGTCCGGCCGGAAGACCGGCTTGAGCTGCGAGACCGCCTCGTACGTCGTGCCGGCCCTGGGGCCGTCGTCCTTGCTCACCACGCTGCCGTCGGGGAGCGTCACCGGGGTGATGTCGCTCTCCCAGAAGCCGTTGGCGATGGCCTTTTCCGCGAGGTTCTGCGAGCGCACGCCGAACTCGTCCTGCTCGCGCCGCGAGACGCCCCTCAGGGCCGCGACGTTCTCGGCCGTCTGACCCATGGCGATGTAGACGTCCGGCAGCGCGCCGTCCTCACGCGGGTCGTGCCACACCGGCGCGCCGCCCTTGGCGGTCTCCTCCGTACGCGCCTTCGCCTCGTCGAACAGCGGGCTCTGCGCCTGGGGCATGTCGGAGCTGCCGTTCACGAAGCGGGAGACGGTCTCGACACCGGCCGAGATGAAAACGTCGCCCTCGCCCGCCTTGATGGCGTGGAACGCCATCCGCGTCGTCTGCAGCGAGGAGGAGCAGTAACGCGTCACCGTGGTGCCCGGCACGTTGTCGAGCCCGAGCATCACCGCGACCACACGTCCCAGGTTGTGGCCCTGCTCGCCACCGGGGAGCCCACAGCCCAGCATGAGGTCGTCAACGTCGTTCGGGTCGAGCTGCGGCACCTTCGCCAGCGCGGCGCGGACCATCTGCACGGTCAGGTCGTCCGGGCGGATGTCCTTGAGTGACCCCTTGAAGGCGCGGCCGATCGGCGACCGCGCGGTCGCCACGATGACTGCCTCGGGCATGTGACTCTCCTGCCTGATCTCGTGCCCCTCCACACGGGGTTCCGGGGGGCCTCCTCACCGGAGGTTACCCCTCGGTACGCCGCCCGCCACGCCCCAGGCCCCACTCACCAGAATTTTGTACTACTGCACAAGCGGTGAACTCAGCCGTACATGCCGGGGGTGGTGGCGGTGCCGTCCTTGACGGCGTGGAGGGCGCCCTTCTCGTCGCGCCACAGGCGCCAGCCGTTCTGGCTGCCCGTGAACCAGGAGGGCGGCGCGGCGGAGGAGTTCTTGCGCTTGCCCGTGGCCAGGTCGAACTCGCACAGCGCCGCGATCGAGTAGAACCCGGGGATCATGCCGCGCAGCGGCAGCGGTTTGGGGTCGGTCACGCAGAACGACCAGCCGGTCGCGCCGCTCACCGGGGTCGGCTCGCCGGTGCTGAGGTCGAAGACCGAGCCGGGCGCGTCGCGCTTGAGGAAGCCGAGCTTGTTCATCTCGGGCGGGAAGGCGAGCCACCAGCCCGACCCGGGCACCTGGGCGGGCGTGATCTGCCCCAGGACCCGTCCGGTCTCGGCGTCGAGCCGGGCGAACCCGCCATACTGGCCCTGCTCGTCGACCGGGCGGACGACCGGCGCGTACGCGGGGTTGCCGCTCGGGTAGACGCGGACGACGGACGGCCGCATCCAGTCGACGGCGCCGTCGGCCAGACGCGCGGAGAACAGGCCGAACGTCGAGGTTTCCTTGGTCTCCGGGTTGGTGTACGGGGCGACGTACCCGATGATCTTGTCGCCCGTCGCGCCGAAGGCCCAGCCCCCGCTCAGGTCGACGTCGGGGCCGAGGGCCTGCTCGATCGGCAGCTGCCAGAGGGTCTTGCCGTCCTTGAGCGTGCGGGCCTCCAGCACGGGGTGGGAGGCGAGCCTGAGCATGACGACCTTCGACGCGTCGGACCATTCGACCTCGGCGATGCCGGCCAGGCGCCACTTCACGGCTCCGTCGCGGGGGTCGAGGACCACGACCCGCGCAGTGGAGAGCGCGGTGTCCTCGGAGACGCAGACATACGTCCCGCAGCGCTGCGGCCCGAAGGTGGAGCGCACGGGCCTGGTCCACTTCTGCTGGCCGGTGCGGGCGTCCCTGGCGACCAGGGTGGCGCCCTTGTGGCCGGCGGCGGGGGGATCGAGCGCGATCACCACGGCCTGCCCGCCGCCGGTCTCCACGGTCGCCGGGGCCTGCACCCCCATGCCGGGGAGCCGGCCCGTCATCGTCGCGGGGTGCGCCCAGAGCCGGCGGCCGGTGGCGAGGTCGAGGACGACGGTCTCCAGGGAGCCGTCGGGCCGCAGGGAGGTGGTGGCCGCGACGCCGCCTCCCGTTGTGGCCCGGCTGACCGCGTTCACCTGCGTGTTCTGCCAGGCCGGGTAGTCCTTGGCGGCCTCGTCGCCGCCGGAGCAGCCGGTGAGGGCGCTCCCCGCCAGCACGGCGGTCGCGGCGAGCGCCAGAGCGGGTTTCGCGTGGTTCAGCTGGGGCCGGATCATTTCGCTCCTACAGGGGGTGATGGCCCGGCCGCAGGAGGTAACCGGCTCTAGGCGTTCGGAAGCGGCCCGGGTCTCCGGCGGAGCAGCGCCGCCCATCGTCCATGGGGGCCGACCGCCCGGCCGGCGACACGGGTCGCGGTGACCTCGGTGCCGGGTTCCTCCACGGCCATTGCGGCCAAGAGGTATTGCGATCCTTCGACGCGCACGGGTTCCGGCTCGGGCCACAACCCCAACGCGGCGCATACAGACGGTAGCACTGCGTACGCGGCTTGTAGGTAACCTCGGGCAGATGGGTGAAAACGATCAGGTCCGAACATCTCTGCCGGGTTCGCGTCGAATTCGGGTCCGAGCAGGTCGGCGAACGCCACCGTGCGGCCGCCCGCCTCGATGACGGCGACCGTCTGGGCCGCGGCGAGCTGCCGCGACCAGCGCCGGGTGACCCATCGGAGCGGCTGCGCGATCGGGCGTACGGTGCCCAGGTCGGGGCAGGTGCCCACGACCACCTCCGCGCCGGCCTCGCGCAGCCGGCGCACCGACTTCTGCAGGTGCCGTACGGCCCGGGCCGGCAGGGTGGCCGTGGTCACGTCGTTGGCCCCCACGAAGATGACCGCGATCTCCGCCCGTGCCTCCAGCGCGCGGTCCACCTGGACGCCGAGGTCCACCGACGCCGCGCCCGACTGGCCGACGACGGTGAGGTGCACCGGGCGCTCGGCCACCGCCGCCAGCCCGTACGCGATACGGACACCCGGGGTGTCCTCGGCGTCGGTCATGCCGAGACCGACGGAGGTGGAGTCGCCGAGGACGGCCATCCGGATCGGCTCTCCGGGGAAGGCGCCGTACACGCCGTCGGAGTGCGGGCCGTCGAGGCCGTGCGGCTGCCCCACGATGCGCCGGGCCACCATGGCCTCGGCCATGAGCAGGCCGTACGTGACCGCTCCCAGTGCTGTGAGACCGCCTCCGCCCAGGGCGGCGGCGGTGGCGATGCGCCGCGCGGCGCGCACCGCGCCGGACGTCCAGACCACCCGCCCTCCTCCATGCTCACGGTACGGTTTGAAAGAAGAAACTAGCCGAGTTCCGGCCACCCCTATCGGAATCGCGGCTGACGGCAGGCTGACAAGCTTCGGCAAACAAGGTGGTCATGGCGGTGCGCGTACACGACTCGCTGGTGGAGCTGATGGGCAACACCCCGCTCGTCCGGCTGCGCAGGGTAACGGCGGGCGCGCCCGCCCAGGTCCTGGCCAAGGTGGAGTATTTCAACCCGGGCGGTTCGGTGAAGGACCGCATCGCCGTGCGGATGATCGAGGCCGCCGAGCGGAGCGGCGCGCTGAAGCCGGGCGGCACGATCGTCGAGCCGACCTCCGGCAACACCGGTGTGGGCCTGGCCATCGTGGCGCAGGAGAAGGGCTACCGCTGCCTGTTCGTCTGCCCGGACAAGGTCGCCCAGGACAAGATCAACGTGCTTCGCGCCTACGGCGCCGAGGTCGTCGTCTGCCCGACCGCCGTCTCGCCCGACCACCCCGACTCGTACTACTCGGTGTCCGACCGGCTGGCCCGCGAGATCCCGAACGCCTGGAAGCCCGACCAGTACTCCAACCCCGAGAACCCGGCGAGCCACTACCACTCCACCGGGCCGGAGATCTGGGAGCAGACCGAGGGCAGGATCACGCACTTCGTCGCCGGCATCGGCACCGGCGGGACGATCAGCGGCACCGGCAGATACCTCAAGGAGGTTTCCGGCGGCCGGGTGAAGGTCATCGGCGCCGACCCCGTCGGTTCCGTCTACTCCGGCGGCACCGGCCGCCCCTACCTGGTGGAGGGCGTCGGCGAGGACATCTGGCCCGCGACGTACGACACCACGATCTGCGACGAGATCATCGCGGTCTCCGACAAGGACTCGTTCGGCATGACCCGCAGGCTCGCACGGGAGGAGGCGCTGCTCGTCGGCGGCTCGTGCGGCATGGCGGTGGTGGCGGCCGTACGGGTGGCCCAGGCGGCCGGGCCGGACGACGTCGTGGTCGTGCTGCTGCCGGACGGCGGCCGCGGCTACCTGTCGAAGATCTTCAACGACGAGTGGATGGCCGACTACGGCTTCCTCACCACGTCGAGCGAGGAGGGCCTGGTCGGCGACGTGCTGGGCCGCAAGACGCCGGGGCTGCCCGAGTTCGTCCACGTCCACCCGCACGAGTCGGTCGGCACCGCGATCTCGATCATGCGGGAGTACAACGTCTCCCAGCTTCCGGTCATGAAGGAGGAGCCGCCGGTCATGGCGGCCGAGGTCATCGGCTCGATCGTGGAGCGCGACCTGCTTGAGGGCCTCTATCGCGGGCGGGTGCGGTCGGAGGACGCGATCGGCGGTCACATGTCCGCGCCGCTGCCCATGATCGGTTCCGGCGAGCCGGTGGCCCGGGCGGTCGAGGCGCTGGAGAAGGCCGACGCCGCCGTGGTCCTCGACGACGGCAAGCCGGTCGGCATGGTCACCCGCCAGGACCTGCTGGCCTTCCTCGCCAACCACTGATCACGCTGTCTCGCGCGCACCGGCGCCGGATCGTCGACCGCCGGTGCCGCGTGGCGTTCCCGGGTCGGCGCGCCCGCCGCACACCCGCCGGGACCAGGCGGTGCGTGCGGCTACGCTCGACCTCATGAACCAAGGTTTCGAGACGCTGGCCATCCACGCGGGCCAGGAGGCGGACCCGCACACGGGCGCCGTCGTTCCTCCTATATACGCCGTTTCGACCTACAAGCAGGACGGCGTGGGCGGCCTGCGGGCGGGTTACGAGTACAGCCGGTCGGCCAACCCGACCAGGACCGCCCTGGAGGAGGCGCTGGCCGCCGTCGAGGGCGGCGTGCGCGGGCTGGCCTTCGCGTCGGGCCTCGCCGCCGAGGACACGCTGCTGCGCACCGTCTGCAAGCCCGGCGACCACGTGGTGATCCCCGACGACGCGTACGGCGGCACCTATCGGCTGTTCTCGCGGGTGCTCCAGGAGTGGGGGGTCACCTTCGACCCGGTGCCGCTCGGCGACCTTGACGCGGTGCGCGCCGCCGTACGGCCGGAGACGAGGGCGATCTGGGTGGAGACGCCCACGAACCCGCTGCTGAACGTCGCGGACATCGCCGCTCTGGCGTCCGTCGCCCACGACGGCGGCGCGGTGCTCGTGGTGGACAACACCTTCGCCTCGCCCTACCTGCAGCAGCCGCTCAGCCTCGGCGCCGACGTCGTGGTCCACTCGACGACCAAGTATGTCGGCGGCCACTCCGACGTGGTCGGCGGTGCGCTGGTGACGCGGTCGGCCGACCTCGGCGAGCGGCTGGCCTACCACCAGAACGCGATGGGCGCGGTGGCCGGGCCGTTCGACTCCTGGCTCACGCTGCGCGGCCTCAAGACGCTGGGCGTGCGCATGGACCGGCACTGCGACAACGCCGAGCGCGTGGTCGACCTGCTGCTGTCGCACCCGAAGGTCGTCCAGGTCCTCTATCCGGGCCTGCCCGAGCACCCCGGCCACGAGGTCGCGGCCAAGCAGATGCGGCGTTTCGGCGGCATGGTGTCGTTCCGCGTCGAGGGCGGCGAGGAGGCCGCGGTCGAGATCTGCAACCGCGCCAAGCTGTTCACGCTCGGCGAGTCGCTCGGCGGCGTCGAGTCGCTGATCGAGCACCCCGGCAGGATGACCCACGCGTCGGCCGCCGGGTCGCCGCTGGAGGTCCCCGCCGACCTGGTCCGCCTGTCGGTCGGCATCGAGACCGTCGACGACCTGCTGGCCGACCTCACCGAGGCCCTCGGCTGAGCCGTCGGAAATCTCAGCGCCCGCTTAGCGCCCACTACGCGCCGGGGCCGTACGCTCCGGCGCGGAGGGGCGGGCGGGAGCCATCCACCGTTCGCACAGCAGGGCGGCGAGCGCCGCGGCGGTCAGGACGGCGCCCGCCACGGTCACGCTGCGGACCCCCGAGTGGTCGATCAGCGCGCCGCCGAGCAGCGACCCGCCCGCGATGCCGATGTTGAAGGCCGAGCCGGTGCCGGCCGAGGCGATGTCGGTGCTGCCCGGGGCCACCTGCAGCGCGCGGCTCGCGATGGCCGCCGCCAGCGCGCTGAACGACATGCCCGTCACGCAGAGGGCCACCACCGCCACCGGGTGCAGGGCTCCGAAGGCGTACAGGGCGAGCAGCGCGCACGTGATGAGGGCGAGCGGCCCGGCGATGGCGGCTCTCGGCCGGGTGTCGAGCAGCCGGCCGACCACGATCGTCCCCGCGACCCCGGAGATCCCGGACGCGAGCAGCAGCGGGCTGAGCGCGGCCGGGGCGAAGCCGCCGAAGTTCAGCAGGAACGGCGTGATGTAGGTGTACGCGGTGAGATAGCCGCCCACGCCGATGACGGTGGCGACGACGAGCAGCGCGTAGCGGCGGGCGTCCGGGGTCGCGCCGCGGCCGGGTTCGTGACCGTCGGAGCCCGCGCCCGTCTGCCGGCGGCCGGGCATGAGCGTCGCCACGGTGACACAGGTGATCAGGCCGACGACCGCGGCCAGGGCGAACGCGGCCCGCCAGCCGACCTGCTGGCCGAGCCAGGTGCCCGCCGGGACGCCGAGGACGGGCCCGAGGGAGCTGCCGATCGACATCCGGGCGATCGCGCGCCCCCGGATCTCCGGGGGGAACATCGCCGCCGCGGCCGGGGTCGCGACCGACCAGAACAACGCCTGGGTGGCCGCGACCAGCAGCCGGGCGGCCAGCAGCGTCGGATAGTTCGGCGCCACGGCGGTCAGCAGCATCCCCGCGACGAACACGCCGAGCGTCACGGTGAGCAGCCTGCGCCGCGGCACCCGCTGGGTCAGCCGCGTGAGCGGCAGTGACGCCAGCACCACGACGGCGGCGTACCCCGTCACGAGCAGGCCCGTCTCGGACGGCGACCGGTCCAGATCGGCCGCCATGACCGTGAGCAGCCCGATGGGGAGCACCTCGGCGGTGACGTAGGTGAAGGCCCCGACGGCGAGGGCGACCAGCGCCCACGCCGCCCGGCGACGCGTCGTTAAGTGCACCCGCTCCTTCTTCCCCCGTTTCCGGCCAAAGACGTTCTACCGGACATTCAGGGGTAAGCGGGAATCTTTTTCTCAGGGGTTGAAGAAGACCATCAGGAACAGGATGACGAGCCAGATCAGGGCGCTGATGCCGCCCAGCGCGGCGATCCGGCCGGTCTGCACCTTGGCGTCGTCCTCCGTCGACTCGCTGGACAGCGCCGCGATGGCCGTGCGCTGGTCACGCTCGACGATCACCAGCAGGACGGCCGCCACGACGAACAGCGTCATCGACACCGACAGGTAGGGCGCGCCGAGCGCGCTGCGGCCCAGCAGCAGGCCGAACAGGAAGACCCCGATCGTGAGCAGGCCGAACATCCGGGTCGCGCGGTGCAGATACCGCAGCACGCTCAGATCGCGCGCCCGGATGTAACGCGGCGTGACGCTCGTGACCGCCGTGAGCGGACCGAGCGCGAAGATCGCGAACCCTATGTGCAACCACAGCAGCAGATGGTCGAGAGGCGACATGGGCAGAGGCTATCGCCTGAGTGATCGGCTCCGCAGTGCCCGGACACGCTCGTCGCGGGGCGCGTCGGACGCCGGGAGGGCGCGGGCTACTTCCGGCGACGGGGGCGGTTGTGGACCGCCATCTCGTACAGCACTCCGGTGAGAATCATGAGGACGACGAGGCCGACCGCTGCGAACATGGGAGCGCTCCTTCCACGTGCATGTGGAACGACCAGCGCGAACAGGGGATGCCTGTCTATCGTCCGCCGATTGCAACCCGGTCGGCAATCGATTATCGATCTCCCCGGGCCGCGGCCGTCCGTCTCCCGCCCGCGCCCGCTGTCCAGTGTCCAGTGTCCGGTGCTTCCCGGCCCCCGTGGGCACCCCCGCCCACGCAGATCTGCTTAATGCCCGGCCGGCGGCCGGCGAACCGTCTACCGGTCCGTCTCCTCCCCGGTAGCGGCGACCCGGCGCAGCGCGTGCACGGCCCCCAGCTCCCCGGATCCGGGGTCAGCGGGTGCGGCGGGCGCGCAGGAAGTCGCTGACGACGTACTCGCCGAGGCGGTCGGCGCTGGCGGAGAAGACCCGGCCGCCGTTGCGCCGGGCGACCTCGTCCACGAACTCGCGCAGCCGCTCGTCGGCGGCCAGCATGAAGACGTTGATCGTCGCGCGTCGCCGGGTCATCTTGTCGACCTCGGCGAGCGTCAGCGTCAGCGTCTCCTGCGACGGCGGCCACTCGAAGCGCGGCACGCCGTTGCGCATGAGGTGCGCCGTCGGCTCGCCGTCGGTCACGACCAGGACCACAGGCTCGAAGTCCGGGTGCCGGTCGAGGTGACGGCCCGCGATCAGCAGGGCGTGATGGAGGTTGGTGCCCTGCACCATGTCCCATTCGAGCCCGGCCAGCTCGTCGGGCCGCAGCACCCGCGCGTAGTTCGAGAAGCCGATGATCTGCACGGCGTCCTGCGGGAACTTCGAGGCCACCAGCGCCTGGAGGGCGAGCGCGGTCTGCTTGGCCGCCGCCCAGGTGCCGCGCAGGGCCATCGAGTAGGACAGGTCGACCAGCAGGCACACGGCCGCCGCCGAGCGCCGCTCGGTCTCCACGACCTCGAAGTCGTCCACCGTCAGGCTCACCGGCGCGCCCCCGCCACGGCGAACGCCGTTGACGACCGTACGGACGACGTCGATGGGCTGCTCGTCGCCGAAACGCCACGGGCGGGTCGATCCGGTCGGCTCCCCGGCCGTGCCCGCGTCGCGCTGGTCGTGGTCGCCGCGCCGGCCCGAGTCGAGCGAGGCGAACACCCGGCGCAGGGCGGTCTCCCCGAGCCGGCGTACGGCCTTGGGGGTGAGCTCCAGCTTGCCGCGGTTGCGGCGCAGGTAGCCCTGGGCCTCCAGCTCGCGCTCGACCTGCCGCAGGGCCTCCAGGTCGTCCACGGCCGAGCGGCCGAGCGCCCGCCGGATGGCCGCCTCGTCGATGTCGTCGAGCCGGGCGCCGGGGTAGTCCTGGCGCAGCGCGGTCTCCAGGTCGCCGAGGTCGGCCAGCTCCTGCAGGGCCGTCACCGCGTCGCCCATGCCCATCGGCTGTTCGCCTGACACCCGTTCGGGGGTGTTCCAGGCGAGGTCGGGACGGCGGGCGTAGAGGGCCTGGCCGAGCCGGTGCATCTGCTCGGCCAGGCCGGCCTGCTCCAGCGTGTTGTTGATCAACCCGGCCAGCTCCTCGCGCTGCTCGGGGGTGAGCGAGGCGAGCATCCGCTGCGCGGCGGCGGCACGGCGGGCGAGCTGGTCGACCAGCTCGTCGAGGTTGCGCGGATTCTCGGGGAACATGTCCCCGTATTGCTGCATGAACCGGTCGAAGTCCTCCTGGGTGTGCTCACCCCGGGCGTCGCGGTCCAGCATGTCGTTGAGGTCCGACATCATCTGCCGGACCCGCTCCATCGCGGCCGGGTCGGGGTTGGCCAGCGCGTCGCGCATGCCGCGGAACTGGCTGTCGAGGACCTCCCGGCGCAGCAGATCGCGCAGCTCCTCGAACGTCTGCCGCGCGGCGGCCGACCGCCAGTCGTAGTCGGCCAGCTCCTGGACCGCCCGTGACGTGTCCGAGGGCAGCGCGTCGAGCGCCGCCTCGCGGAAGCGGGCGTCGTCGGAGGGGTCGGGGAACAGCTCGGCCCGCTCCTGGCCGATCGCCTTGTCGAGCAGGGCGCGCACGCGCTCCAGCGTGCCGTCGAGCCGGGTGTTGTCGCGCAGCTCGCGGCGGCGCCGCCGCACCTGGCGGAGCAGGTCGTCCAGGCCGCGGCGGTCGGGAGCGCCGGGGAGCCCGCGCCGCAGCAGGTCGCGCAGCGCGTCCATCGGCGTCGAGCCGGACAGGATGGCGTCGCCCATGTCGTCCAGCGCCGAGCGCACGTCGTAGGGCGGAGCCAGCGGGTCCGGCCCGTCGTGGTACTCCCGGTAGAAGTAGCTCACGTCCGGTACACCGCGGTGCCGTCGGTCTCGTCCTTGGACAGCCTGCGCATCAGGTAGAGCCCCTCCAGCGTGAACTCCAGCGCCGCGGCGGCGTGGCCGGGCGACTCGTCGCCCTCGCCCATGCCGAGCCGCGTCATGATCTTCGACAGGCCCTCGACACGGCCGATCCTGCGCAGCAGCTCGTGGGCCGGCACCAGCTCGCCCGACTCGACCTGCGCGCCCTCGCCGAACCGGTCGAGCAGCGGCGCGAGGTCGGCGCCGCCGAGCGAGGCGCGGAAGGTCTCGGCCGTCGCGCGGCGCAGCAGGTGGGAGAGCACGTCGATCTCCCGCCCCTCCTCGCTGACCTCGAACTCGACCTTGCCGCGCAGCGTGTGGACCACGCCGGGCAGGTCGCAGACCCGGGTGACGGGCCGTTCCTCCCCGGTCAGCGCGGCCCGCCGTACGGCGGAGGCGGCGGCGGTCTCGGCGGCGGCGATCGAGAAGCGGGCCGACACGCCCGAGCGGGAGTCGACCGCGGTGGACTCGCGGACCAGGCGGGTGAACCGGGCGATCACCTCGACCAGGTGGTCGGGCAGGTCGGCGCCGAGGGCGCCGAGGTCGGCCTCCTGGCGGATCAGGACCAGCTCGTCCTCGACGGTGCGGGGGTAGTGCGTGCGGATCTCCGCGCCGAAGCGGTCCTTCAGCGGGGTGATGATCCGGCCCCGGTTGGTGTAGTCCTCGGGGTTCGCGCTGGCGATCAGCAGGATGTCGAGGGGCAGCCGCAGGTTGTAGCCGCGGACCTGGATGTCGCGCTCCTCCAGCACGTTGAGCAGCGCCACCTGGATGCGCTCGGCCAGGTCGGGCAGCTCGTTGACGGAGAAGACGCCCCGGTTGGTCCGGGGGACCAGGCCGTAGTGGACCGTCTCCGGGTCGCCGAGCGTGCGGCCTTCGGCGATCTTGATGGGGTCGACGTCGCCGATGAGGTCGCCGACCGAGGTGTCCGGGGTGGCCAGCTTCTCGCCGTACCGGTCCTCGCGGTGCTTCCACGCGACCGGCAGGTCGTCGCCGTGGGCGGCGGCCAGCCGCCGGCACCGGACGCAGACCGGCTCGTACGGATGGTCGTTGATCTCGCAGCCCTCGACCACGGGCGACCACTCGTCGAGCAGGCCGGTGATCGTGCGGATCAGGCGGGTCTTGCCCTGGCCGCGCTCGCCGAGCAGCACGAGGTCGTGGCCGGCGATCAGCGCCCTCTCCAGATGGGGCAGGACGGTGTCGTCGAAGCCGACGATGCCGGGGAACCGGGTCTCGCCGGCCCGCAGCCGGGCCAGGAGATTCTCCCTGATCTCGGCCTTGACCGAACGGTATCGGTGTCCACTCTCGCGCAGTTCACGCAGAGTGCTAGGGGCAGGCGTGGGCGATTTGTGCACGGAGTCGAGCCTACGTCCCCATCAGGCGATCCGGCAGCCGGGTTTGAAGACACGGCTGCGGGCCGTGAGGCCAATTGGACGGGCGGCCTGTGCGTTGACCTCCGTTCAGTGGGGAGAATCGGCCCAAGGAAACAGTCGCGGAGGAAGAGAGGGCGAGACATGGCGGTATTGACGAGCCGCTTCGCCGACGGTCTCGCCGTGGGCGCCAACCTGGTGGAAGCGGCCGAGACGGCCGTACGCCAGGCGTTGGCCGGCCTGTCGGGTCCGCCAGACCTGGTGTGTTTCTTCGTCTGCGGGGACGATCCCGACGACGTGGCCAGCGCGGGCCGGCGGGCGATGTCCGTGGCGTCCGGGGCCGACGTGATCGGCTGCAGCGCGACCGGCGTGATCGGGCACGGCCAGGGCGTGGAGCTGACCCCCGCCGTCAGCGCGTGGGCGGCCTCCCTCGGCGGCGCCAGGATCGACACCTTCGCCCTGGAGACGCTGAGGACGGAGGACAAGTTCGTGGTCGTGGGGCTGCCCGAGCGCGTCCCCGACGACCGGGCCGCGATCCTGCTCGCCGACCCCTACAGCTTCCCCACCGACGCGTTCATCGAGCACTCCCATGAGGTGCTGGGCAACCTGCCGATCGTCGGCGGCCTGGCCAACGGGCTCCAGGGCCGTGGCTCCGTACGGTTGTTCGCCAACGGCGAGGTGCACGACTCCGGCGCGATCGGTGTGATCATCGGCGGCGAGGTGAACATCGGGACGGTCGTCAGCCAGGGCTGCCGGCCCATCGGCCCGTCCATGGTCGTCACCCGGGCGGAGGACAACGTGCTGCTCGAGCTGGCCGGCCAGCCGGCCCTGGCCCGGCTGGAGGACATCGTCAGCGCCCTCGACGAGGAGGACCGCGACCTGGTGGCCGCCGGCTTACAGATCGGCATCGCCATGGACGAGTACGCCGAGCGCCACGAGCGCGGCGACTTCCTGATCCGCGGGGTCATCGGCATCGACCCCGAACGCGAGGCGGTGGCCGTCGGCGACGTCATCGAGATCGGCAGGACGGTGCGCTTCCAGGTCAGGGACGCCGAGACCGCCGACGAGGACCTCTACGAACTGCTCGACGCCCATCTGCAGCAGCAGCCCGGCCGGGTCGAGGGGGCCCTGCTGTTCTCCTGCAACGGCCGGGGCTCGGGCATGTTCGACTCGGCCGACCACGACGCGCTCGCCGTACGCGAGACGCTGGGGCCGATCGGGGTGGCGGGGTTCTTCGCCGCGGGCGAGGTCGGGCCGGTCAGCGGGCACAACCACGTGCACGGCTTCACCGCGTCGCTGCTCGTCTTCTCCAGCGGCAGCGGGTTCTCCAGCGGCACGGGCCTGTCCACCGGCAGGGGAGCGGGTGCGTGAGCGACCTCACCCTGGCCGTCGACATCGGCGGTACGAAGTTCGCGGCAGGCCTGGTGGAGCCGGACGGGCGGGTGGTGGCCGCCGAGCGGGCCGCCACCCCGCAGGGCGCAGACGCCGAGACGCTGTGGCGGACGCTGACCGGCCTGCTCGACCGGCTGGACGTGCCGGACGCCCTCGCCGGCGTGGGCGTCGGCTGCGGCGGCCCGATGACCTGGCCCGAGGGGGAGGTCTCGCCGCTCAACATGGGCGGCTGGCGCGGCTTCCCGCTGCGCGGCAGGCTCGCCGGGCGCTTTCCCGGCGTCCCGGTCCGCATCCACAACGACGCGATCTGCCTGGCCGTCGCCGAGCACTGGCGCGGCGCCGGGCAGGGGAGCGCGGCCATGCTGGGGATGGTCGTGTCGACCGGGGTCGGCGGCGGGCTGATCCTCGGCGGCAGGCTCATCGACGGCGGAACGGGCAACGCGGGCCACATCGGCCATGTCGTGGTCGATCCCGAGGGCCCGCCGTGCGGCTGCGGCGGCACCGGCTGCCTGGAGGCGATCGCCCGCGGCCCCGGCCTCGCCGCCTGGGCGCTCGCCCAGGGCTGGTCGCCGAACGCCGAGGTCACGCGCGAGGGGCTCTACCAGGAGGAGGGGACGGCGACCGCCCGCAGGCTGGCCGCCGACGCCGCGGCGGGCGACCCGATCGCGCTGGCCGCGATGGCCCGGGCCGGGCGAGCCCTGGGTATCGCGATCGCCTCGGCCGTCAACCTGTGCGACCTCGATCTCGTGACCGTCGGCGGCGGGCTCAGCCAGGCGGGCGGCCTGCTGTTCGGGCCCCTGGAGGAGGCGTTGCGGGAGCACACCCGGATGGGCTTCGCCGGGCGGGTGCGGGTCGTGCCCGCCTCGCTCGGGCAGGACGCCGGCCTCGTCGGCGCCGCCGCCCTCGTCATCGCGGGTGACAGCTACTGGTCACCCGGACTCTGAACGCGTGTCGCCTTCTGGAACCTGTGATGATTGGCGCATGGCTGTCCCACAGGTGACGTACGAGGACGTCGTCGCCGCACGCGAGTTGCTGTCGGAAGTGGCGGCGCAGACGCCGATCCTGCACTCACGGGTGCTCTCGGAGATCGTCGGCGGCTCGGTGCACCTCAAATGCGAGAACCTCCAGCGGGCCGGGTCGTTCAAGGTCCGCGGGGCGTACGTGCGGATCGCGCGGCTGAGCGAGGAGGAGCGGGCCAGGGGCGTGGTGGCGGCCAGCGCGGGCAACCACGCGCAGGGCGTGGCGCTGGGCTCGTCGCTGGTCGGGGCCAAGTCGACCGTCTACATGCCCGAGGGCGCGCCGCTGCCGAAGGTGGAGGCCACCCGGGCGTACGGCGCGGACGTGATCTTCGCGGGGCACACGGTCGACGAGGCGCTGCGGGCGGCCAGGGAGCACGCAGACAGGACCGGCGCGGTGTTCATCCACCCGTTCGACCACCCCGATGTGGTGGCCGGGCAGGGCACGGTCGGCCTGGAGATCCTGGAGCAGCTTCCCGGCACGGCCACGATCGTGCTGCCCATCGGCGGCGGCGGTCTCGCGGCGGGGGTCGCGCTCGCGGTGAAGTCCCAGCGCCCGGGGATCAAGGTGGTGGGCGTGCAGGCCGAGCGGGCCGCGGCCTACCCCGACTCGCTGGCCGCGGGCCGGCCGGTGATGGTCGAGCCCGCGTCGACGATGGCGGACGGCATCGCGGTCGGGCGGCCGGGCGACCTGCCGTTCGAGCTGATCCACTATCTGGTGGACAGCGTCGTGACGGTCTCGGAGGAGTCGCTGTCACGGGCCCTGCTGCTGTGCCTCGAACGCTCGAAGCTGCTGGTGGAGCCGGCCGGGGTGGCGGGGGTCGCGGCGCTGCTCGACCAGCCGCACGCGTTCGAGCCGCCGGTGGTCGTCGTGCTGTCGGGCGGCAACATCGACCCGCTGCTGCTGGCCAGGGTGCTGCGGCACGGCCTGGCGGCGGCGGGCCGCTACCTGGCCTTCCGCATCCGGCTGACCGACCGCCCCGGGGCGCTGGCCGCGCTGCTGGCCCGGCTGGCCGACCTCGGCGCGAACGTGCTCGACGTGGTCCACGAGCGGTTCGGCTCCCGGCTGCACCTGGAGGAGGCCGAGGTCCTGCTGCAACTGGAGACCCGCGGCCCGGCGCACTGCGACGAGGTGCTCAGCGCCCTGCGGCGGGACGGCTACAAGCTGCTGTTCTCCTGAGCTCGTTGATCGGCGCTGTGTTGACCGGCGCTGTGTTGACCGGCGCTGTATTGATCAGGGCGGTGCGGATCAGGGGATCGGGGCGGGACGCTTCGGCTCGTACAGCCAGGCGTCGAACAGCGCCTTGAGGTTCTTCCCCGAGATCAGCTCGGCCATCGAGATGAACTCCTGCGTCGTGACGTTGCCATACCTGTGGGCGTCCGTCCACGCCCTGATCAGCGGGAAGAACTTGTCGTCCCCGATCTCCCGGCGCAGGGCGTGCAGCGTCATCGCGCCGCGGTTGTAGACGGCGGCGCTGAACAGGTCGTCGGCCCGGGCCGTGCCCGGGGGGTAGCTCCACATCGGGTCGGCCGCGTTCGCGTAGTAGCGCCGGAAGGCCGAATCGGCCGTGTATTGACCGGTGTGCTCCGCCCACAGCCATTCGGCGTACGTCGCGAAGCCCTCGTTGAGCCACAGGTCCCGCCAGCGCTTGATGGTCAGGCTGTCGCCGAACCACTGGTGCGCCAGCTCGTGCGCGATGATCGTGGGCGCGGGGGAGAAGCCGCCATAGATGGGCTTGGTCTGGTTCTCCAGCGCGTACCCCGCCGCGTAGTCGTCGATCACGCCGCCCGTGGAGGAGAAGGGGTAGGGCCCGAACACGCTCGACCAGTAGTCGGTGATCTTCGCTGTCTGCGTGTAGAGCTGGTCGAGCGAGCCATGGAAGGAGTCGGCGACGGCGGCGTAGATCGGCAGGCCCTTGGCGCTCGTGCCGGTGCGGACCTGGAACTTCCCGGTCGTCATCGTGGCGAGATAGCTCGCCATCGGGTGCTTCTCCCGCCACACGAAGGTCGTCTTGCCGGCGTTCGTCTGCGGCGTCCCGGCCATCTCGCCGTTGGCGATCGCGGTCAGCCCCGCGGGGACGGTGATCCGGAAGTCGTACGTCGCCTTGTCGGAGGGGTGGTCGTTCGACGGGAACCAGGTCTTCGCGCCGTTCGGCTCACACGTGACGAACGCCCCGTCCGGGGTGGAGATGAAGCCGTACTCGCCGAGGTTGGCGGAGTCGCGCATCGGTTCCGGCACGCCTGAGTAGTCGACCGTGACCGCGAAGCGGGCGCCGTTCGAGATCTGCCTGCCCGGCTCGATCACGAGCTCGTCCTTGCTGCGGCTGAACGAGGCCGCACCGCCGTCGACCGTCACCCGGCTCACCGTGAGCCCGTGCAGGTCGAGGTCGAACGAGGTCAGGTCCTGCGCCGCCGTCGCCTCGATCGTGGCGGTGCCGGCGAGCTTCCTCGACGTCGGGTCGTACGACAGGCGCAGGTCGTAGTGCTGGACGTCGTAGCCGCCGTTGCCGTCGGTGGGAAAGTCGGGGTCGCCGATCCCCGGGGCCCCGACGGTGCTGTTCGACGCGCCGGCGCCCGGCGACGCCGAGGCGACCGCCGCCGCCGGGGACGGCGTGACCGCACCCTCGGACGGCGCGCAGGCTGTGGCGGCGCCCACGGCCACGGCGCAGATCACGGCGGAGATCGACCGGCCGGCCCGCACACGGGCCGGTGTGATGGTCGCCGCCAGGAGCGAAGGAAGACGATGCGTGGACATATGTGTGGCAACTCTACGCGAAGCCGTGGTGTGGTCCGGGGAGTGACTCGGGACGTTTTGCCTGGTCGCAGGGGTTGCCGGGGTTCGCGTGAGGCCTGTGGGGCGGGCGGGTCTCAGGCGTCCACGACGAGCGTCCCCGCCGCCTTGTCGTGCAGGGCCTGCCTCCTGCGGTCGAACAGGATCCAGGCGAGGTTCACCAGCCCGAGGCAGCACACCCAGCACAGGACGATCTCCACCGCCTGGCGCACCGCGATCGGCCCGGGACCGGCCGGCTCCCCGTTCTCCCGCACGACGCGCATGCCGAACAGCCTCTTGCCCACCGTCTGGCCCTTCCAGAACGACTGGAGCAGCCAGTAGTAGAAGAACCCGATCACCCCCACGAGTAGGCCGTCGCGGACCGAGATCAGCACCATGTCGGACGCGACCTTCAGGGTGTCCACGGTGAGCGGCGAGGTGACGAGCCCGACGAGCACGGCGTCGGTGATGCCGGCGAACAGGCGGCGCCAGCGGCCGGCGAGCCGCGGCGCCGTCTGCCCGAAGGGCGGGGGCGTCCAGGGAATCCTCGGTTCCTCGTACGGATTTCCCGGAGGCGGCGGCGTTCCCATGGCTGAATGGTCACCCTGCCGCCCTTCGGGCAAAGCCGGGCACGCGCAAAGGGTGCGTCAGCGGGTGCGCGGCAGGTGCCGGAGGGCGGCGGGTGTTGGAGGCGGCGGGGCTCAGCAGGGTGTCCTGTGCAGAGGGTGCCCGGCGGGTGTCAGAGGGTGCCGCGGCGCTCCTGCTCGCGCTCGATGGCCTCGAAGAGCGCCTTGAAGTTGCCCTTGCCGAAGCCGAGGGACCCGTGCCGCTCGATGAGCTCGAAGAAGACGGTCGGACGGTCCACCACCGGCTTGGTGAAGATCTGCAGGAGGTAGCCGTCCTCGTCGCGGTCCACGAGGATGCGGCGCTTCTTCAGCTCCTCGACCGGCACGCGGACCTCGCCGATCCGGGAGCGCAGCTCCGGGTCGTCGTAGTAGGAGTCGGGCGTGTCGAGGAACTCGACCCCCGCTTCCCGCATGGCGTCGACCGTCGTGACGATGTCGTTGGTGGCCAGCGCGATGTGCTGCACGCCCGGGCCGCCGTAGAACTCCAGGAACTCCTCGATCTGGGACTTCTTCTTGCCCTCCGCGGGCTCGTTCAGGGGGAACTTGACCTTGCGGGTGCCGTCCGCGACGACCTTGGACATCAGCGCCGAGTATTCGGTGGCGATGTCGTCGCCGATGAACTCCGCCATCTTGGTGAAGCCCATGACCTTCTCATAGAACTCCACCCACTCCTCCATGCGCTCGACGTTGCCGACGCAGTGGTCGATCGCCTGGAAGAGCCGGCCGTTCTTCACCGCCGGCGGCGCGGCGATCGGCTCGGCCGCGACGTATCCGGGCAGGTAGGGCCCGGTGTAGTTGGACCTGTCGACCAAGGTGTGCCGGGTCTCGCCATAGGTCGCGATCGCCGCGACCACGACCTTGCCGTGGTCGTCCTCGACCACGTGGGGCTCCTCAAGGCCACGAGCGCCCTGCGCCAGCGCGTGGCGGTAGGCCGTTTCCACGTCCGGCACGTCCAGCGCGAGATCGATCACGCCGTCGCCGTGCTCGGCCACGTGACGCGCGAGCGGCGTGCCCGCGCGTACGGCTCCGCGCAGCTCGAACCGGGCCGAACCCGACACGAGGACGTACGCCACCTCGTCGCGGCTGCCCGTCTCCGGCCCCCGGTAGGCCACCAGGCGCATCCCGAAGGCGGTCGAGTAGTAGTGGGCGGCCTGCTTCGCGTTGCCGACCGCGAAGACCACCGCGTCCATGCCGTGAACCGGAAAGACATCGTTCATAGGCCAACTGTCCGTGGGCATGGCCAATTTGCGCAACAGTGAGTTGTTTTGGTGGACAATGTGCTCAGTCTCCGCCTCGTACAAGGGGAAATCGTTATGACGATTGACCACCTCGACGCACAGCTCGTCGCGCTGCTGGCCGCAGAGCCCAGGATCGGCGTGCTGGAGTGCTCCCGCAGGCTGAACGTCGCCCGGGGGACGGTGCAGGCCCGGCTCGACCGGATGGCCGCGAAGGGGGTCATCACCGGCTACGGCCCGGACATCGATCCGGCCGCGCTCGGCTTCGACGTGACGGCGTTCGTGACGTTGCACATCAGGCAGGTCGCGGGGCACGTGCCGGTGGCCGACCAGCTCGCGCTCATCCCCGAGGTCCTGGAGGTCCACACGATCACCGGCGGGGGAGACATGCTCTGCCGCGTGGTCGCCCGCAGCAACGCCGACCTCCAGCGCGTCATCGACCTCATCGTGGACGTCCAGGGCGTCGTACGGACCGAGTCGGTGATCGCGCTCGACACGCCGGTGCCCTATCGGACCCTCCCGCTCGTCCGTGCGGCCGGGGGTTGACCCGCGTTTTCCACAGTCTTCTCCGCCCCGGGCAGGCTTTTCCACAGACGTGGCGGGAAGTGCCGGACCATCGATGGCCATCGTTTACCGTGGTTCCATCCGCCCAGCTCAGCGGGCACAAAAGGGCGTAGCGGGGGTATCGGACTTATCGGGGGTCACAGCGTGGACAGCGCCGAAGAGGGCCCGATCGAGGAGGGCGCCGCGGAACCGCGGGCGCCACTCGACGGCCCGAACGGGGGAGGAGGCGGCGGGGACGGCGGCGCGCCGAAGCCTCGCCGGCGAAGACGGCTGCTGCGCGTCTTCCTCCTGAGCCTGGCCACCGCGATCGTCGGACTCGTCGTGTTCCTCGCCGTGGTGTGGGCGCTGACCCCCATACCGGACAGCACCCAGGAGCTGGCGACGGCCCAGGGCTCGGTGATCTACTACCGGGACGGCAAGACGGTCCTCGCCAACGAGGGCGTCAACCGCAAGACCGTGCCGCTCTCGCAGGTCCCCCAGGTGGTCAGAAGCGCGGTCATCGCGGCGGAGAACCGGACGTTCTACCAGGACCAGGGCGTCTCCCTGTCCGGTACGGCCCGCGCCGTGTGGTCCACGGTCACCGGCCGTCAGCTCCAGGGCGGCTCGACGATCACGCAGCAGATGGTCCGCAACTACTACAGCGGCCTCGGTCAGGAACGCTCCATCGGGCGCAAGCTCAAGGAGATCATGATCGCGCTGAAGGTGGATCGTTCCAAGCCGAAAGACTGGGTGCTGGAGCGCTACCTCAACACCATCTACTTCGGCCGAGGGGCCTACGGCATCCAGGCCGCCGCCCGGGCCTACTTCGACAAGGACGTGCAGAACCTGACGGCGGCCGAGGGCGCCTACCTCGCCGCCGTGATCCAGCAGCCCACCCGGTTCGCCGACCCGACCGGGGCCGCGCTCGACGCGGTGAAGGCCAGATGGACGTCGGTGATCCAGGGCATGCGCGAGATCGGCGCGATCACCCGGGAGGAGGCCGGCGCCCAGGTGTTCCCCACCCTCGCCAAGCAGCGGGCGCCGTTGTCCCTCGGCGGCCAGAACGGCTACATGCTGGCGCAGGTGCGCGCGGAGCTGAACCGGCTCGGCTTCACCGACGAGGACATCAACCACGGCGGCCTGAAGGTCACCACGACGTTCGACAAGAAGCTCATGGCGCAGGCCCAGCACGCGGTCAAGTCGGTCCTGCCGGACGACACCCCCAAGAAGGTCCGCACCGGCCTGGCGGCCGTCGATCCCGCGACCGGCGAGGTCGTCGCCTTCTACGGCGGTCGTTACGAGACCAACCAGTACGACAACGCCTTCTCCGCCAAGGTGCAGGCGGGCTCGACCTTCAAGCCCTACACGCTGGCCGCCGCGCTCGAAGCCGGATATGGGCTCGACACGCTGGTCTACGGCAACTCCCCCATCCGCATCGGCTCCGCCGACATCCCCAACTCCGGGGGCAAGTCGTACGGGCCGGCGATCACGCTGCTCCAGGCGACGCAGTTCTCGGTCAACACCGCCTTCGTGGACCTCGGGCAGCGTATCGGCCTCGACAAGGTCGTCGCCGCGGCGAAGGCCGCGGGCATCCCCGCCGCGCAGCTCGCCCCTCACCAGGGCGCCGCGACACTGCCCCTCGGGGTGGCATCGGTGAGCGCCGTGCAGCAGGCCGCCGGGTTCGCCACCTTCGCCGCCGGGGGCATCCACCACGAGCCGCACGTGATCCGGGCGGTCACCGACTCCACCGGGCTCACCCGGAAGTTCGCCCCGCCCGGCGTCCGGGCGTTCAGCGAGAACACCGCCGCCGACGCGACGTATGCGCTGGAGCAGGTGGTGCGGGGCGGCACCGGCACGGCCGCGCGGCTGTGGGACCGCCCGGTCGCGGGCAAGACCGGCACCACCGACGAGTCGGCGGCCGTGTGGTTCTCCGGCTACGTCCCGCAGCTCGCCGTCGCGGTCGACATGTTCCGCGACGACAACAAGCCGGTGAGCATCCCCGGTTACGGCGAGCTGTACGGCGGCACGCTGCCCGCCGAGATCTGGAAGACCTTCATGAGCAGCGCCATGGAGGGCAAGCCGGTCCGGGAGTTCCCCGACCCGGTCACCTGGAACCCCTACTACTGGGACACCTACGGCATGGCTCTGCCCCAGCAGAGCGGGTCTCCCACGGCCTATCCGTCGGGACCCTCCGGGGCGCCCATGCCGGACGGGGTGACGATGCCCGGCCCCGACGGGCCCGGCATGCCCGGCCCGCCCGCCGGGATGGACGAGGAGGAGGGCGCGACCGGCCAGGACGGCGAGGCCCCTCCGCGAGGCGGCGCGAACGGCATCAGCGGCCCGGTGGGCCCGGGCGGCACCGCGCGCACCCGCGATCTGGACGCCGCGGACCCCGCCACCCGCTCCGGCTCCGAGGCTGGAACCACCGGAGGGACCACCGGATCCGACCCCGGCGCCAGCGGCACGGGCGCCAGGCGGCCCGGCCAGACCGACCCCGGCACCCGGCGCACCGGCCAGACCGATCAGGGCGGTCAGGGTGGACAGGGGGGTCAGGCGGGTCAGACCGGCCCGGTCGGGCAGCTTCCCGGGCCGCAGCTCCCGATCGCCCAGCTTCCCGGCCGCTGACGGCCGGGCACTTCGGCGGCGGGCGCGACCGACCGTCCAGGCGTTGACCGTTCAGGTCCGGCTCTTCGGGCTCCGATTCTTCGGGCTGTGATTCTTCAGGCTCTGGCCGTTCAGGAGGGGACCGGGAAGTTGCCGCGGAAGACGCCGTGGGGATCGTGGCGGCGCTTGACGTCACGGAGGCGCTCAAGCACGGCGGGGGTGAAGGCGTCGGCCAGGCTCTCGCCGGGGCCGAGGAAGGTGACCGGCTTGCGCCCGCTGACCGGGAGGGCCTCGGCGAGTGTCCGCTGCCTGGCCGTGATCGCCTCGGCCGTCGCCGGATCGGCCGGGACGCCGAACAAGTAGAGCGCGTACGGCTCGGTCAGCGGTCCGTGCGGGCTGTCGGACGGGCGGGCGAACGCGCCGCCCAGATGGCGGATCTGCACGCTCATCAGCGGGGCGACGGGGTCGGCGAGCAGGGTCTTGGCGGTCGTGTCGTCCAGCGCGGTCAGCAGCTCGGCGCGGGAGGAGCCGGCCCCGGGGTCGGTGGGCTCGGCGGTGATCGATCCGAGCTCGGAGACCCGCATGATCCGCCGGGTGTCCGACAGCGGCAGGGGAAGGCGGTCCAGGGGAGCCAGCAGGTCGCGAGCCTCGGCCTCCTCCCCGAGGTAGGTGATGTCCACGGCCACCATGGGCGCGGAGCCGGGAAAATGCAGCAGGTCCAGCCAGACGGTCAGCTCGTCCGGCGCGGCGGCGGTGATCCGCCGGTAGGCGTCGACCACGTCGGGCGCGTGCTCGGCCGGCCACAGCACCCGCCCTCCCCAGAGATGCGGGGCGGGGTGAAGGGACAGCTCCAGGGCGGTGACGATCGCGAAGTCGCCGCCCCCGCCGCGCAGGGCCCAGAACAGGCCGGGGTCGGCGTCGCCGGTGACGCGCCGCTGCCGTCCCTCGGCGTCGACGATCTCGAAGGCCATCACGCCGTCGGAGACCCACCCGTGCCTGCGGCCGAACCAGCTCAGCCCGCCGCCGAGGGCGACGCCCGCGACGCTGACGACCGGAGAGCTGCCCGGCAGGCCGGTCAGCCCGTACGCCGCGGCGGCGGCCTGCAGACGGCCGGAGGACACCCCGGCCCCGACACGGGCGCGCCGGGCGGCCGGGTCGATCTCCACGGAGTCCAGCGGCCGGGTGCGCAGCAGGACGGCGCCCTCGGTGCGGCCGGTCGCTCCGTGCCCGTTCGGCTGCGCGGTGACGGTCAGCCCGGCGGCGCGGGCGTGCCGGACCAGCGCGGCGACGTCGTCGGCGTCGGCGGCCTCGGCCACGGCCGCCACCGGTTGTTCGACGGCCAGGTTCCACGGACGGCGGGAGGCGTCGAAGCCGGGGTCGCCGGGCAGCCAGACCCGGCCGCGTACGGCCGAGCGCAGGGTGTTCAGAGTGTTCACGATCATTTCTTTCCGTGATGGCAGGTCAGACGGCTTCGGCGGAGCCGAAGAAGGCCGTGGGATCGCCGGTGTACCAGGCGTTGTGGATGCGCATGCGGCGGATGACCCAGCGCTCGCCGTCGCGGACCAGCTCCACGTCGTACGGATTCTTGAGCAGGGCGAAGGTGGCGTGGTCGGCGGTGAGCAGGTGCTGGGCCTCCACCAGGGCGGTCAGGCGCGCGGTGTCGCCGTCGACCGAGATCCGGGGATTGGTGATCTGATGGGTGGTGTCCACCCGGCCGGTGAACATTCCCAGGATCGTGCCGACGATCGCCTCGCGCCCGGTCATCAGGGGCGGCCGGCCGCCCCATCGTGCGGCCGCGGGGCGGAAGTCCAGCTCCGCGTCGGCGGCGAAGGCCGAGGCGAACAACCGCTCGTCCTGCAGGTCCTGGCCCAGGCCGAACCGATACAACGCGTCCAGGATCTCGGCGTGGTCGCGCAGTTCCCGCACGACGTCGGCCGTGTCCGTGGCCATGTTCCCGGCCGTGTCCGCGGCCGTGTTTTCGGACTGGGCGGACCGGGTCGTGGACAGCGCGGACTCACGGGTGACGAACATGGGTCACTCCCGTCGCAGGTCGGAGGGGTGCTTGATCTGTTCCACTCTCGGCAGGAGCGGGAGGCCGATCAACGCGGTCCTGTGCAATGATCGTGAAGTCTGGATTAACGATGGGGGGCGTCATGATGGAGCGGCACGAGCTGGAGGCGTTCCTCACGCTCGCGGAGGAGTTGCACTTCGGCCGCACCGCCGAACGCCTGCGGGTGTCCACCGCCCGGATCAGCCAGACCATCGCCAAGCTCGAACGCCGTATCGGCGTCCCGCTGTTCGACCGCACCAGCCGCCGGGTGGAGCTGACCCCGCTGGGCCGCAGGCTGCACGAGGAGGTGCGGCCCGCCTGGCACCAGATCACCACCGCGTTCGAGCAGGCCGTCGCCGCGGGCCGCGGCATCACCGGCACCCTGCGGGTCGCCTTCGTCGGCGCCGCGGCCGGGCAACTGCTCATCGGGGCGGCCGACCTCCTGCGACAGAGCGAGCCCGGTTGCGAGGTTCAGCTCCGGGAGGCGCAGATGATCGACCTCATGCCCTGGCTGCGCGAGGGCGAGATCGACGTCGCGCTGGGCACCTTCCCCGTCGAGGAGCCCGGCATCGCCACCGGGCCGGTCCTGGTGTCGGAGGCGCGCATGCTCGCGGTGCCATCCCGGCATCCGTTCGCCCGACGGGAGTCGGTCTGTCTGGAAGACCTGGCCAGGGTTCCCCTGCTCCAGCTCCCCGGTACGCTCCCGGATTCCCTGCGTGAGGACCGCACGCCGCGCACCACGCCCTCCGGACGGGTGATCGAACCCGGACCCGCCGCGGCCACGTTCAACGAGATGCTCACCCTCATCGGCGCAGGTCACGGTGTCTTTCCGGTCGGCGCCCACGCCCGGCGCTACTACGTCAGGCCCGACGTCGCCTACATTCCGCTCAGCGACGCCCCGCCCTTGCGATGGGGGCTGCTGTGGAGAGCCGACAACTCCAGCGCACGCGTCCGCGCCTTCGTGCAGGCGGCCGGCGATCTGGTCGGAGCCACGCCTGAGAGCGGCCAGGCCTGAGAACGGCCACGCCCGAGAGCCCGCCGTGCCGCTTCTACGGGCCGCTTCTATGAGCTGCTTCTATGAGCTGCTTCTATTGGGCCAGTTCGGCGCGCAGTTCGGCGGGCGTGGTGACCGGCGCCCGGCAGGTGAACCGCCGGCACACGTAGGCCGCGGGCGAACCGTCCACCATGCCCCGCCCTTCGAGCAGCGGCACGTCCACCTGCGCGGCGGCGGGATCCCCCGTGCCGAGCTGTCCTGTGCCGAGCTGTCCTGTGCCGAGCGCGACGACCAGCCCCGGCGTGCCGGACATGAGGGCGGCCCGGTGCAGCGCGCGGGTGCGGGCGTCGTCGGCCGGCCCGACGATCGCCACCTCGGCGGGGCCGCGCAGCGCCGCCTCCGCCACCGCGAGACCCCACCCGGCGAACCGGGCGTACCGCTCCGCCAGCGCGGACACCGTGCCCAGGGCCGCCTCGGCCGCCTCCCGGTGCCGGGCTGAGCCGGTGAGCGCGGCGTACGACAGCAGGGCCCCCGCCGCCGCGAACTGGCCCGAGGGGGTCGCGTTGTCCGTCGGGTCCTGGGGCCGCTGGAAGAGCCGCTCGCCGTCGTCGGGGGCGTCGTAGAACCCCCCCGACCCGTCGGGGAACCGCGCCAGCACGGTCTCCAGCAGGTCTCCCGCGCGGTGGAACCACCGTGTCTCGCCGGTGACGCCATAGAGGGCGAGGAAGCCCTCGGCCGTGTTGGCGTAGTCCTCCAGCATGCCGGCGTTGGTCCCCGCCCGGCCGTCGCGGGAGGTCCGCAGCAGCCGGGCCGGGTCGCGGCTCACCGTGTGCAGTTCGTCGAGCAGCACGGCCGCCTCACGCGCGGCGTCGATCAGCACCGGCTGGTCGAACAGCGCGCCCGCCTCGGCCAGGGCGGCGATCACGAGCCCGTTCCAGGAGGCCACGATCTTGTCGTCCCGGCCGGGCCGGGGCCGCCGCTCCCGCGCCGCGCGCAGGGCCGTACGGACCCGGTCGAACCGGGCCGGGTCGTCGGGGTCGGCGAGAAGCTGGAGCACCGATGTGCCGTGCTCGAACGTGCCGGTCACCTCGAACACCGAGGCCGCCCAGGCGGCGTCCTCCTCCCCGAGAACCTCGCGGAGCTGTTCGGGCGTCCAGACGTAGAACAGCCCCTCGCCGTGCGTGCCGTCCGGTCCCTCGCTGTCGGCGTCGAGGGCCGAGGCGAACCCGCCCTCGGGCGTGCGCATCTCCCGCAGCAGCCACTCGGCGGTCTCCAGGGCCACCCGCCTGGCCAGGACGGAGCCGGTCGCCCGCCACCAGTGGGTGTAGACCCGCAGCAGCAGCGCGTTGTCGTAGAGCATCTTCTCGAAGTGCGGCACCACCCAGCCGGCGTCGACCGAATAGCGGGCGAAGCCCCCGCCGAGCTGGTCGTACATGCCGCCCCTGGCCATCGCCTCCATGGTCCTTTCGGCCATGGCCATGGCCTCCGGAGTGCCGTGCCGTAGCAGGAACTCCAGGACCATGGACGGGGGAAACTTGGGCGCGCCGCCGAATCCGCCCCGCCGCTCGTCGAAGGTCTCCGCGAGGTTCCGTACGGCGAGGTCGAGGGTCTCGGCGGTGGGCAGCGGGCCCGAGGGCACCCCGGTGCGGTCGGCGAGCGCCTCCACGACCTTCTGGCCCTGGGTCAGGACGCCCTCCCGGTCCTGCCGCCAGGCCTGCGAGACGGCGTGCAGCAGCCGCTGGAAGTGCGCCCGGGGGAAGTAGGTGCCGGCGTAGAACGGGTGCCCGTCGGGTGTGGCGAAGACCGTCATCGGCCAGCCGCCCTGCCCGGTCATCGCCTGGACCGCGCCCATGTAGACCGCGTCCACGTCGGGCCGCTCCTCGCGATCCACCTTGACGTTGACGAACAGCTCGTTCATCAGCCGCGCGGTGGCCTCGTCCTCGAACGACTCGTGTGCCATGACATGGCACCAGTGGCACGCCGAATAGCCCACGCTGACCAGCAGGGGGACGTCGCGCCTGCGGGCCTCCGCGAACGCCTCCTCGCCCCAGGGGAACCAATCGACGGGATTGTCCGCGTGTTGCAGGAGGTAGGGAGAGGTCTCGCCACCCAGCCGGTTCATAGGCCCAGCCTCTCACACGTCAGAAAAGGACGATCAGGGCCGGGCGATGGCGTCCATCGTGGTGGTGGGCAGCGGGCGCCCCGCAGGGTGGCCACGCCGAACAGCAGGCCCGGGGGCGAATGGTGCGCGTATTACTGACGCAGTTCGAAGGAGACGTGCGGGGCCAGGGCGTGGAGGAAGCCGAGGGCGTCGAAGATCTGCCCGGCGGAGGCGACGCCGGCGGTCCTGGTCCGTCCGGTGAGGATGCGCTCGACCGCCTCCACCGCGAGCGGCGCGGTGACGGCGTAGATGTCCTGGCCGCGTGCCACGGCACGCCGTTCGCTGCCGCCGGAGCGCACGACGACGTCGACGAGGAAGGTCTGCGCGGACCGTCCGTGCTCGTCGATCGGGGCCGGGGCCGGAGTGCCCGGGTCCGACAGGTCCCTGGCGGCCTCGACCGTCATGTACGTCCGCACGTCGGGGATGGACAAATGGCTGGGAATGGTGACGACGTCGGCCATCGTGAACTCTCCGATGACGGTCCGCGGTCCCATCGGAGCGGGGAAGGGCCACTCCAGGGTCGGCGGCTTGTCGTCGCGATACTCCAGCCGGCCGTCCGCATAGCGGACGCGCTGGCCGCCCCGCCGCTGCCCGGAGACCGCGCCCGAGGCACGTGTTCCGGCGGTCGGGTGCCAGCCGCTCAGCCCGTACGCGACGTGCGCCTCGTCGGCGGCCGTCCAGTCGCCCATGGCGGCGGTGGCCAGCAGGTCGCCGAAACCGCCGTAGAAGGCCATCGCGGGGACGATCACGGCTCCGGCGGCGCGGGCCCGGTCCGCGAAGTTCGCGAATGTGTCCACGTTGGCCTCGATCTCCGCAGCCACGTCCACATAGGGGATCCGGGCGCGCAGCGCCGCCTCGATCACGGGGGCGGCCGTCGCGGCGAAGGGCCCGGCGCAGTTGATCACGGCCGCCGCGCCGGCCAGTGCGCGGTCGAGCGAGGCCGGGTCGCCGACCGGCGCCGGGCGGGCCTCCAGCCCGGTTTCCGACGCCGCCTTCTCCAGCTTGGCGGCGTCGCGCCCGGACAGCACCGGCACGAACCCGCGATCCCGCAGCCGTGCCACCACGAAGCGCCCGGTGTGTCCGTACGCGCCGTAAACCGCCACCGTGAGACCCGATCCCATCGGTTCTCCTCCTCACCCGAAACCTGAATGATCCGTCGCGGACATCCTGACGAGGACGGGTGTCCGGCACGAGTGTCCGGAACGCCATCACTCGTACAATTCCGGACATGAGCACTGTGGCGCTGGCCGTGACCGACGGGATGCTGCACTTCGAGCTGGCGCTGGCCTACGAGGTCTTCGGGGCCGACCTGAGCCACGTGGCCGACCCCTGGTACAGCCTCGTCGTCTGCGGGCCCGGCGCTGTGCGGGCCGGGCGGTTCCGGCTGGAGCCCGACCACGGGCTCGACCGGCTCCCGCGCGCCGACACCGTGATCGTCCCCGGATGGGCCGACGTCGAGGTCGATCCGCCCGACGAGCTGGTCGACGCGGTGCGCGCGGCCCACGAGGCGGGCGCGCGCGTGGCCTCCCTCTGCACGGGCGCGTTCGTCCTGGCGGCCGCCGGCCTGCTGGACGGCAGGCGCGCGACCACGCACTGGGCGCACACCCGGGAGCTGGCCGCCCGTTATCCGCAGGTGGAGGTGGACCCGGACGTCCTGTACGTGGACAACGGCAGCGTGCTCACCTCCGCGGGCAAGGCCGCGGCCATGGACCTGTGCCTCCACCTCGTGCGCCTCGACCACGGCTCCTCGGTCGCCAACACGGTCGCCCGCCGCCTGGTCGTGCCGCCGCACCGGGACGGCGGCCAGGCCCAGTTCGTCACCACCCCGGTGCCCGCACCCGGCAACCACCCGCTCGCCGAGCTGTTCCCCTGGGTGATGGAACGGCTTGACCAACCGCTGACCGTGGACGACCTGGCCCGCCGGGCGCGGATGAGCCCGCGCAACCTGAGCCGCCACTTCAGGTCGGTCACCGGCACCACCCCCCTGCAGTGGCTGCTGGTGCAGCGGATCCGCCGCGCCCAGGAGCTGCTGGAGACCACCGACGACGGCATCGACGTCATCGCCGCGGCCACCGGAATGGGCACCGCCACGACACTGCGCCGGCACTTCAACCGCACCGTCGGCGTGCCTCCGGACACCTACCGCCGCACCTTCCGCTCCCGTACACGCCCCGGTCCGGGCGGGCCGCCACGTCCGGGGGAACTCGTGGGGGACCGCGGGGATGTGTTCCGGCCCGTCCCGGCGTAGGCTCACAGGACGTGGGCTTGGATCTGGACTTCGCTATCAGGCACTCGGGACGCCCGGCGGCCGCCATGACGCGGCGCGACGTCGCACGGGTGTTGCTGGCCGTGCCGTCCGGACACGCCCTGGTCGCCCTTCCCGACCTGCGAAGGCAACTCCTCGCGGCGGGCAACCCGCTGTCGTCCGGGTTCTGGGAGTCGGCCAAAGCCGTGCTGATGAGCATCGAGTCCGGCGTGGCGACGGTCGGCGACGTGCAGCGGTGGCTGGAGTCGAGCGGCACCGAGCCGATCATGCTCACCCGCAGCTACTTCCTGTGGCCGGAGGAGAGCGAGCGCGGCCCGGTGGCCACCGAGATGTACGAGCGGCTGGTCGAGTTCCTGGAGGAGCGGCTGGCGGCCGGGGAGATCGACCCGGACGCGCTCGCCGCCGGGGACCCCGACGCCCGGCACGCCTACGAGGAGCTCCAGGAGCGCTGGCTCGGCACCCCGCTGCCGGACGGCCGGGTGCCCAACGTCGTGGTCAACGACGAGCAGGACCAGGAGCTGTACGCCGCCTGGGACGAGGAGGAGGCGTTCGCGCTGGGCGAGCTGCGGCGGGTGCTCGACGACCTGCCCGAGCCGCCCTTCCCCGAGGCCGATCTCCGCTCGGCCGCCCGGCGGCTGCGGGTGACACTGACCCGCCCCGGCTATCCGGGCAACGTGCTGCGCGCCTGCGCCGGGCTGGAGAACGGCGACCTGCCCGAACGCGACGAGGATCTGTGGCTCACGGTCGCCGCCGGGATCGCGGCGCCGATCTCCGACCTTCCGGACGAGGAGGACGCCGCCCGGTTCTTCGACATGGAGGGCGAGCTCAGCCACGAGGACTCGATACTGGCGTCGTTGTGCGCCATCCACCACGCCGACTGGCTCGCGTCGGTGATCGCCCTGGTCCGGTACGGCCCGGGCGTGCTCGCCTCGCCCGAGCGGATCGCCCGGTTCATCGCCGACTCCGAGGACGTCGACGTCGACCCGGACGAGCCGGAGGACCTGGAGGCGACGGAGATGCTGTTCACGGCGGTGACGCCGCTGTGGGCGCACCTCGGCATCGTGGACCGGGCCGAGGTGCTGACCCCGCTGGGCTGGTGGGGCCTGCCGAAGGCGCTGGAGCGCGCCTGGTCCTCGGGCCCCGCGCTCCCCGAATGAGCCGCCCGGCTCAGCCGGGTGTGTCGACCAGGTCGCGGTAGTCGTCGTCCACCAGATCGCGGTATTCCGGATGCCGCTGGATGTACCAGGCCACGAACGAGCAGAGCGGCACGACCCGCAGGCCGGCCGCTCGCGCCCCGTCGAGTGCCCCGCCGACCAGCCTGCCGCCCAGCCCGCGGCCCTCGAACTCGTCGCGCACCTCCGTGTGCGGCAGGACCATCGCGCCGTCCCGCAGCCGGTATTGCGCGAATCCGGCGACCACGCCGTCGACGATGATCTCGTAGCGCGACGCGGCGGGGTTGTCGACGACCGTTACGTCCGTGCTCACGCCTTGGGCCCGTTTTCGCGCCGCTCGTCCTCATGCTGGTCGTGCGGCACCTGGATCTTCCGCATCTGCTTGTTCATGTTCTTCAGCAGGAAGAACAGGGCCAGGCCGATCGCGGCGACGACGACGAAGCCGAGAAGACCCGGCCCGTAGCTGGTTGCATCCACGCCTTCAGCTTACGAGCAGGCAGGGGTGACCCCCGCGGCGATCCCCGCGAACAGGTCGTCCTCCGGCAGCGTGGTGTCCACGAGCGACCGCGCGAGGTGGTAGTCCTCGGTCGGCCAGATCTCCTCCTGCAGCTCACGCGGGCAGACGAACCAGAAGCCGTCGGGGTCCACCTGGGTGGCGTGCGCGAGCAGGGCGAGATCGCGGACCTCGAAATAGTCCGCGCACGGGACCCTGGTGGTGACCTCCCACTTCTGCGGCCGGTCCTCCCACCGCGCGATCCAGTCGGCGTACGGCGAGCCCATGCCGCGCTCGGTCATGGCGTTGTGCAGCGCCTCGAACCGCTCCCGCGTGAAGCCCATGTGGTAGTAGAGCTTCAGCGGCTGCCACGGCTCGCCCGTGCCGGGGTAGCGGTCGGGGTCGCCCGCCGCCTCGAACGCCTCCACCGACACCCGGTTGGTCATGATGTGGTCCGGGTGGGGGTAGCCGCCGTTGTCGTCGTACGTGAGGATCACGTGCGGCCGGAACTCCCGGACGGCGGCGACGAGCGGCGCCGACGCCACGTCGAGCGGCTGCAGCGCGAAGCACCCCTCGGGCAGCGGCTCGTTCTCGTCCTCGGGCAGCCCGGAGTCGACGAAGCCGAGGAAACGCTGCTGGACGCCGAGGATGTCGCGCGCCTTCTCCATCTCCTGGCGGCGGACCTCGCCGATGTTCTCCAGGATGTCCGGCCGGTCCATCTTGGGGTTGAGGATCGAGCCGCGTTCACCACCCGTACATGTGACGACGAGCACCTCCGCGCCCTCCGCGACGTAGCGGGCCATCGTGGCGGCGCCCTTGCTCGACTCGTCGTCTGGGTGCGCGTGCACGGCCATCAGCCTCAACGGTGCACTCACGTCTCTCCTCAGGTGTTCTATGGCTACGAAAAGAGGTTAGCTTCTAAGAGACCGTGCGCTTCGGACCCGGGATGGCCCGCGTCACCGGCACGGTCGACCGTGCGGACGATCGTCTCGCACAACACCGACAATCCTCAGGGAGATTCCGCGATGCCCACCGATGAGGCCGGCGGCCAGGGCACACGCCCGGTGCTCGGCACACCGGACGACTTCGCGCCCCGCCCGGCGCGGCCCTCCAGGCTGGTGTCGTACGTCGTGATCGCGTTGATCGTGGCGGTGTTCGCGGGCGGCTGGGGCTACGTGATGCTCCGCGCGAACGGGAACCCTTCGGTGAGCGCGGACGTCATCACCTTCGACGCGAGCGCCGCGGACTCCGCAGCCATCACCTTCACCGTGCACAAGCCCGCGGACCGGGCGGCGATGTGCCGGATCCAGGCGCTCGACACCCGGCACCTGGAGGTCGGCAGCCGTGAGATAGCCATTCCCAAGGGCCGGTCGGACCTCGAGTTCACCGAGCGGCTGAGGACGAGTTCCCAGGCCACGGCAGTTCATGTCGACTACTGCGATCTCGTATAGTGGAATCTTTGGGGAAGCGTTCGAAGGCGTTAACTTGACAGCCTTTCGAGTCACTTACGGAAACAAGGAGAGCCCGTGGCCGTCTCCCAGAACGACAACGTCACCTGGCTGACGCAAGAGGCGTACGACCGCCTCAAGGAGGAGTACGAGTACCTTTCGGGCCCGGGACGCACGGACATCGCCAAGAAGATCGAAGCCGCCCGGGAAGAGGGTGACCTCAGGGAGAACGGTGGCTACCACGCCGCCAAGGACGAGCAGGGCAAGATGGAGGCCCGCATCTTCCACCTCCGGCAGATCCTGGACAACGCCAGGGTCGGCGAGGCACCCCGCGCCGAGGGCGTGGTCGGCCCCGGCATGACCGTGACGGTCCGCTTCGACGGCGACGACGAGGAGGTCACCTTCCTGCTGGCCTCCCGCGAGGAGAGCGGCGCGCCGATCGACGTCTACTCGCCGAACTCTCCCCTCGGGTCCGCGATCAACGGCAAGAAGATCGGGGAAAAGGCGACGTACACGCTGCCCAACGGCAGGCAGAACACCGTCGAGATCCTCGAAGCCGTGCCGTACATCGGCAACTGACCCTTTTCGCCCCGGCCGGGAATTCCGGAATCGTTTGCGGTATTCCCGGCCGTGCGGCAGTCTCGTCCTGACGGGACCGGACCATTCGCCGCGGGAGGGGTGAGATCGTGCTCGAACGCCGAGCGCGGCCGTCCACCCGTTTAGGCAGGAAGCTCGCGAGAGCCGTGTCCGAGGCTCGTCAGGATCTCGCCTATCGCCCGCGGCTGCCCCGCCCGGGGCGCCTGCGCAAGACGGTTCCCCTCATCGCCGTGGCGCTCGTCGCCGTGCTGACCATCGACGTGCTCGTGCTCGGAGATCTCCGGCCGGAATCCGGGGACCCGGGGGTGGTCACGGCCCTGTCCGGGCGGCGCGCGGGCCACGGCTACGTGGCCGCGACCCGGCAGGCCCGCGAGATGCCGGCCCCGGCGCAGGGCCACCAGGCCCCGGCCGCCCAGACGGCGTCGCAGCAGCCGGTGGCTTCGCTGCAGCGGCTGATCCGCCCGCACCTGTTCGTGGTGGCCACCCGGCCCCTTCCCCCCGAGGTGGTGGAGAAGGTCCGCAAGGTGAAGGGCGTGACCGCCGCCGAGGTGACCGGCGCGGCCGAGGTGACCGTGGACGGCAAGCGGGTGCCCACGATGGGCGTCGACCCGTCCACCTTCAGGTCGTACACGCCGAAGGTCACGGCCTCCTCCGACGAGCTGTGGCGCAACATCGCCGCCGGCGACATGGCGGTCTCCTTCGAGCTCGGCAACGACGGCGGCGTGCAGCTGGGCTCGCAGGTCCAGAGCGGCGCCCGGCGCCTGCGCATCGGCGCGTACGCCACAGTGGGCATGGGCTCGATCGCGGCGATCGTCTCGAAGGGGACCGCGGCCGCGCTCGGCATCCCGGACGGCAACTCCCTGGTCGTGAGCGCGCCGAAGGTCGACTCCGGCAAGCTCCGCCTCCGGCTGCTGAAGATCCTTCCCAAGGGCAGCCAGGTCGCCACCATCAACCCGGTGGTGGTGACGCCGAAGGGGCGCACGGTGTGGCCGCAGACGGCGTTCATGTCCGCGGAGCAGCTCAAGGTCGCGCTAACCGCCGCCGTCAGCAAGCTCGGCCGGCCGTACGTGTGGGGCGCCGAGGGGCCCGACAGCTTCGACTGCTCGGGGCTCGTGCAGTGGGCGTACGCGCAGGCGGGCGTGCGCATGCCGCGGGTGACCTACCAGCAGTGGGTCACCGGGCCGCAGGTGCCGCTGTCGCAGGCGCAGCCGGGCGACCTGCTGTTCTGGCGCAACGACCCGACCAACCCCGGATACATCTCGCATGTCGCCATCTATTGGGGCAACGGGAAGATGCTGCACGCCCCGCACACGGGCGACGTCGTGAAGATCGCGAACGTCTACACCAAGAACCTCGCCGGGGTCGTCCGGGTCAGTCCGCAGATCTCGGCGCGCGTCCGCTGACCGCGCCGGCGGCCAGGCCGTCCAGCACGAGCGAGAACAGGTGGTCGCGCCGCCCGGCCGCGACCGGGCCCTGCTCGGCGATCCAGCCGACGGCGCTGACCAGGGCGAACACGTCCATCCCGTCGATGTCCGGCCGGATGTGGCCGTCGTCCTGGGCTCGCTTGACCAGGCGCCCGGCGGCCTCCCGCATGGCGGAGCACGACGCGTGGAGGGCGGAGTCCTCGTCGCCGATCGTCGTCATCATCGAAGCGGTCAGGCCGCGGTAGGCGCTTGCGCGGCCGAGGAACTCCCACAGCCACCGCCGTAGCGCCTCGTGGGAGTCGTCCGCGTCCTCCAGCTCCTCCGCGCGGGCAGCCAGGGTGTCGAACCGCTGCCGGAGCAACGCCTCAAGCAGGGCCTCTCGGGTGGGGAAGTGGCGGTAGAGCGTGCCCATGCCGACCTCGGCACGCCGGGCGATGTCGCGCAGCGACGCCTGGGTGCCCTGCTCCTCCACCACGATCCTGGCGACCTCCAGGATGCGCTCGTAGTTGCGCTGCGCGTCCGCGCGCTGCTGTCGGCCCGTCATGCGTCGATCCTCGCACTTGACATTCGGAGCGGTGCTCCGCTTATTATCCGGAGCATCGCTCCGAATCGAAGTCGTCCAGTGGTCGTCAAGGAGGACCGATGCCCACGATGAAGGCCGTCCGCATGCACAGGACCGGGGAACCGGACGTTCTGGCGGTGGAGGAGGTTCCCCGTCCCGAGCCGGGGCCCGGGGACGTGCTCGTCCGGGTGCACGCGGCCGGGATGAACCCGCCCGACTGGTACGCCCGCACGGGCTTTTCGAACCTCCCGGAGGAGATGCGGCCCACGTTCCCCCTGCCGTACACGCCGGGCTCGGACATCTCGGGGGTCGTCGTCGCCGTCGGCCAGGGTGTCGGCGAATGGCGGGAGGGCGACGAGGTCTTCGGGCTCGTGCGGTTTCCCGCCCTGGAGCACGGGGGACGGGGCTACGCCGAATACACCACCTCACCGGCGTCCCACCTGGCCCGCAAGCCCGCCTCGCTCAGCCATGTCGAGGCGGCGGCCGTGCCGATGGCGGGGCTCACCGCCTATCAGTTCGTCTTCGATCACATCAAGCTCGACGAGGGCCGCAGGGTGCTGGTCAACGGTGCCGCCGGCGGGGTCGGCCACTTCGCGGTGCAACTCGCCGAACTGCAGGGCGCGTACGTCATCGGGGTCGCGTCGGGGCGGCACGAGACGTTCCTGCGCGAGCTGGGGGTGGACGAGTTCGTCGACTACACGACCACGCGCGTGGAGGACGCGGTGCGCGACGTGGACGTGCTCATCGACAGCGTGGGCGGGCCGGACGCCCATCGGTTCCTGCCGGTGCTGCGGCCCGGCGGCGTGATCAGCCCGGTCTTCTACGGGGAGTATCACCGGGAGCGCGCGGCCGGGCTGGGCATCACGTTCCGGGGCGGCCAGGTCCACTCGGACGGTAAGCAGATGGCCGAGCTGGGACGCCTGCTGGAGGAGGGCCGGCTGCGCGTCGGCATCGACGCGGTCTTCCCGCTGGCCGAGGCCGCGAAGGCCCACGAGCGGGCCGAGCGCGGGCACATCCAGGGCAAGCTGGTCCTTCAGGTGGTTTCCGACAAAACGGACTAGATCGGCAGCCCGGCCTCCAGGTAGCCGAGGGCCTCGTCGATCAGCACGGGCAGCGGGGTCCGGCCGTCGTGTTCCACCCAGGTGAACATCGCCGGGAGCATGACCCCCATGACCGCGCCGACCAGCGTCCGTACGGCGGCGCTGCGGGGGTCGCGGCCCGACCGCTCGGCCACCGCCCCCGCGAGCATGTCGATCGTGGAGTACAGCCCTTCCAACGTGCGGGCGCGCAGGGCGGGCACGGAGGTGGTCAGCTTGGTCCGGGCGAGCATCCGGTCGAGCTCCTCGGGCTCCATCGCCTCGAAGGCGGTGCGGAAGGCGGCCCGCATGGCGGTCAGCGGGGGCAGGTCAGGCGGCTGCGCCTTGATCGCCTCCATCAGGATCGGGTCGTAGTCGTCCTGGACGACCACGTCCTCCTTGGTGGGGAAGTAGCGGAAGAACGTGCTGGGGGAGACCTCCGCCGCCTCCGCGATCTGCTCGACCGTCGTCGCGTCGTATCCCTGCTCGGCGAACAGCCGCAGCGCCTGCTCCTGGATGGTCCTGCGGGTCTTGGCCTTCTTGCGCTCGCGCAGGCTCGTGACAGCGCGGTCGGAGGCGGGCGAGGTCCGGTCAGCGCGCTGAGGTGAGCTCATGCCCTGATTCTGCCGTCTTCCCGCGCCCTGCCGTACTCCCCGGTAGGAAGACGGCCACCAGGACGGCGGTCAGCACCGACAGGGGCCCGCACACCAGCAGGACCAGGTCCATGCCGTCCACGAACGCCTCCCTGGCCGCGCTCAGCAGCCCGGCGTCCCCCGCGCGCGCGGCCAGGGCCGTCGCCGCCGTGATCGAGTCGGCCGCTCCCTCCGGGACCTGGCTCGGCAGACCCGAGGCGTACGCCGCCGAGAGCATGCTGCCGAGACCGGCAACGCCCAGCGCGCCGCCGACCTGGCGCACGGTCTGCAGGGTCGCCGAGCCGGAGCCCGACCGCTCCTCGGGCAGCGTGGCGAGCACGCCGTCCATGGCGGGGACCATGGCGAGGCCCACGCCCGCGCCGAGGACGGCCAGCCAGGCCGCGACGAACCCGTACGCCGAGAACGCTCCCGACACTGAGGTCGCGGAGCCCAGGAAGAACCCGGCGGCGAGCACGGCCAGGCCCACCGGCATGACCACGCGCAGCCCGAGGCGGGCCGTGAGCCGCTCTCCGGCAAGCCCTCCGGCCATCAGCCCGGCCACCATGGGGATCACCCGCAGACCGGTGCCGAGGGCGTCGTGCCCGAGCACGGCCTGCAGGTGCTGGGGGACGACGAACAGCACGCCCGACATGCCGAGGCTCACGAACGTCGCGCCTGCCGCGCCCCAGACGAAGACCCGGCTGCGGAACAGGCCGAGGTCCATCATCGGCTGCCGCGCGCGGGCCTCGACGCGGACGAACACCGCCAGCAGCGCCACCCCCGCGCCGAGACCGGCCAGCACGCGGGGGTCGCCCCAGCCACGCGCCGGGGCCTCGATGACGCCGTAGACCAGCGCCGCCAGGCCCGTCACCGACAGCAGCGCGCCGGGCAGGTCGGTCCGCGGGGCGGCGGGGTCGCGCGACTCGGGGATGAACGCGGCCACCGCCGCCATCGAGATGACGATCATGGGGATGTTCACGAGGAAGACCGAGCCCCACCAGAAGTGGTCGAGCAGGTAGCCGCCCACGACCGGGCCAAGAGGCAGGCCGAGCGCCATGGCGGCGGTCCACACGGCGATCGCGCGCCCGCGCTCGCCCGGAGGGAAGACCACCGGCAGGATCGAGGTCGACAGCGGCATGATCACCGCGCCGCCCGCGCCCATCAGCGCGCGGGCCGCGACCAGGGCGCCGGTGCCGCCCGCGTACGTCGCGGCCACCGACGCGATCCCGAAGGCCGCGAGCCCGGCCAGCAGCAGGCGCCTGCGCCCGAACCGGTCGCCGAGCGCGCCCGCCGGGAGCATCAGCGCGGCGAACGGAATCAGGTAGGCGTCGACGATCCACTGCAGGTCGCCGGTCGAGGCGTGCAGGTCGGCCGCGAGCGTCGGCAGCGCCACGTTGAGCACGGTCGCGTCCATGCCGATGACCAGGGCGCTGAGTACGAGGGCGCCGAGCGCCCACCATCGAGAAGTGAGAGTAGCCATAATTTGAAAGTAACTCTCAAAAAGTAGCTACTGTCAACCTCGGCGATCGCGAGATGGCGATGTAATGTTGATTACATGCATTCAGAAGAACAGTTGAGCGCCTGGTTCGCCGGCCGGTTGCCGGACGACTGGTTCGCCGAGACCCCCAAGGTCGTGGTGGACCGCGAGGAGATCACCGTGCTGGGCACGCTTCCGCCGCTGTCGGTGGCCGAAGGGCTCCCCGGTCCGGAGCGTGCGGCGGCGATGGAGGGGTACGTCGAGCGGTTCCGCGAGGAGACACGCGAGCGCAGGATCGACATCGCCAGGGAGGCCGAGCACCGCTTCCGCCGCAAGGTCTCCTGGGGCGTCGTCCTGGGCGACGAGACAGTGATGTTCACCACTCTTTCCGTCCCCGTCATGACCCGGCTGCGCCAGCCGGAACGGCAGGTCCTCGACACCCTGGTCGCCGCGGGTGTCGCGCGCAGCCGCAGCGACGCGCTGGCCTGGTGCGTCCGGCTCGTCGGCAAGCACACCGACAGCTGGCTCGCTGACCTGCGCGATGCCCTCCAGCGCGTCGACAGGATCAGGGCGGAGGGCCCCGGCGGATTGGACTGAACCAATTCGCCGAAAGGTCTGGACCAGTCGGATTGGCCTATACCAATGTGTAAGGACGGTGTGGCGGGCAAGGGGAAGAGCGTCGTTTTTTCAACAGGGTCAGAGTGGGTAAGGTCCCACAACATCACGGCCACTGCCTGGGCTGATGGCATCCGGAGCCGTGAAGCCGAGAATGGCGCCGTTTTAACGGAGTGGAAACACGATGGTCTACTCCAATTGGATTCGGAGGCCATTCTTCGCCGATGATGCTCTGGCCCTGAGAGATTAAGGAGCCGCCCCCGTGTCCATTTCAGTAGAGGTACCCACGCCCACGAGTCACAGCGATCTGGCGGCCTGGGTGACCCGGATCGCGGAGCTGACCCAGCCCGACCGGATCGAATGGTGCGACGGCTCCGAGGCCGAATGGACGCGCCTGACCAACCTCCTGGTCGAGCAGGGCACCTTAACGCGGCTGGCCAAGCGTCCCAACAGCTTCTACGCGGCCTCGGACCCGAGCGACGTCGCCCGTGTGGAGGACCGCACGTTCATCTGCTCGGAGCGTGAGGAGGACGCCGGGCCGACCAACAACTGGATCGCGCCCGACGAGATGCGCCGCACGTTCGCCACGCTGTTCAAGGGCTGCATGCGGGGCCGCACGATGTACGTCGTGCCCTTCTGCATGGGCCCTCTGGGCGGGAACATCTCGCAGCTCGGCGTCGAGATCACCGACTCGCCGTACGTGGTGGTGTCGATGCGGATCATGACCCGGATGGGCGAGGACGCGCTACGCCTGATCGAGGAACGCGGAGCGGCGCGAAAGGCCCGAGAGAGCGAGGCACGAGCCGACGAGGGCCGCAGCAAGCGCGACCATGAGCACGGCGACTTCGTGAAGGCCGTCCACTCGGTGGGCGCGCCGCTGGAGCCCGGCCAGGCCGACGTGCCGTGGCCGTGCAGCACGACCAAGTACATCAGCCACTTCCCGGAGACCCGCGAGATCTGGTCGTACGGCTCGGGCTACGGCGGCAACGCGCTGCTGGGCAAGAAGTGCTACGCGCTGCGGATCGCCAGCGTGATGGCCCGCGACGAGGGCTGGCTGGCCGAGCACATGCTGATCCTCAAGCTCACGCCGCCGCAGGGTGAGGCGAGGTATGTCGCCGCGGCCTTCCCGTCGGCGTGCGGCAAGACGAACCTCGCCATGCTCCAGCCCACGATCCCAGGCTGGAAGGTCGAGACGATCGGCGACGACATCGCCTGGATGCGCTTCGGCCCCGACGGCCGGCTCTACGCGATCAACCCGGAGGCCGGGTTCTTCGGCGTCGCGCCCGGCACCGGGCGGTCCACGAACGCCAACGCGATCGAGACGCTGTGGGGCAACAGCATCTTCACGAACGTCGCGCTGACCGACGACGGGGACGTCTGGTGGGAGGGACTCACCGACGAGCCGCCCGCGCACCTCATCGACTGGAGGGGCCGCGACTGGACGCCGGACTCCCCGGAGCCCGCCGCCCACCCGAACGCCCGGTTCACCACGCCGGCCGAGCAGTGCCCGACGATCGCACCCGAGTGGCAGGACCCCGCCGGGGTGCCGATCTCGGCCATCCTGTTCGGCGGCCGCAGGGCGACCGCGGTGCCGCTGGTGACCGAGTCGCTGAGCTGGCAGCACGGCGTGTTCCTGGGTGCGAACGTGGCCTCGGAGAAGACCGCGGCGGCCGAGGGCAAGGTCGGCGAGCTGCGCCGCGACCCGTTCGCGATGCTGCCGTTCTGCGGCTACAACATGGGCGACTACTTCGCCCACTGGGTGGAGATCGGCAGGATGACCGACCCGGAGAAGCTGCCGAGGATCTACTACGTCAACTGGTTCCGCAAGGACGCGAACGGCCGCTTCCTGTGGCCGGGCTTCGGCGAGAACAGCCGGGTGCTCAAGTGGATCGTCGACCGGCTGAACGGCGTGGCCGACGCCGTGCCCACGCCGATCGGCAATCTGCCGGCCTCGCTCGACACCGAGGGTCTCGACATCGCGCCCGAGGACATGGAGCTCCTGCTCAGCGTCGACCCCGAGGTGTGGCGCGAGGAGGCCGCGCTGATCCCGCCCCACTTCGAGACCTTCGGCGACCACATGCCGGAGGAGCTGTGGGACGAGTACCGGTCCCTGGTGCAGCGGCTCGACACAGCCCAGCGGCTCGACACAGCCCAGCGGCTCGACACAGCCCAGCGGCTCGACACAGCCCAGCGGCTCGGCTGAGCCGGTCCGGCGGCTCGTCCGGTGCCCGCCGGTGCCCGCCGGTGCCCGCCGGTGCCCGCCGGTGCCCGCCGGGGTGCGCCGGAGTGCGCCGCCCCGGCGGGCCGCCAGGTCCGAGGAGGGCACGGCATGCCGGTTCGCCCGCGATAATTGGTGATCGAGCCCATCGTCGCGAGGAAGAGGGTCGCATGAGCATGCGCGATCTCGTGTACAAGCTGTACGAGCGCAGGCTCGAACGGAAGCTGTCCTCCGACCAGATTCCCCGCCACGTCGGCGTGATCGTGGACGGCAACCGCAGGTGGGCGCGGGCCATGGGCCTGCGGGACGTCAGCCGGGGCCACCAGAAGGGCGCCGACAAGATCTCCGAGCTGCTCGTGTGGTGCCGCGAGGCCGGGGTCGAGTACGTGACGCTGTGGCTGCTCTCCACCGACAACCTGTCCAGGGACAAGGCCGAGCTCGATCCGCTGCTCCAGGTGATCGAGAACCTCGTCCAGGATCTCGTGGACGAGGGATGGCACCTCAACCCCATGGGCTCGCTCGACCTTCTGCCCGATCACACGGCTCGTGTCCTCAAACACGCAAAAGAAACCACATCGCATCGTCCGGGCCTGATTGTGAACGTTGCCGTTGGGTATGGAGGAAGGCGTGAGATCGCTGATGCGGTGCGCTCCCTCCTCCAGGAGCATGCCAGCAAGGGCGCAAGCATCGAGGACCTCGTCGAGGTCCTCGACGTCGAGCACATCGCTGAGCATCTCTACACGCGCGGCCTGCCCGACCCGGATCTCGTCATCCGGACCTCGGGAGAGCAGCGGCTCTCCGGATTCCTGCTCTGGCAGAGCGCCCACTCCGAGTTCTACTTCTGCGAGGCCTACTGGCCCGACTTCCGCAGAGTCGACTTCCTGCGGGCGCTCCGCTCGTACGCCGCACGGCACCGTCGGTACGGCTCCTGAGACGGTACGTGACCAGCGTCTATTTACCAGCGAAAACCTATTGGGCTGGGGAGATTCGTTACGTAACGTGGTAGCTGAGCGGCCGTCGAGGGGATCGGCGGCCACCACCTCGGGAGAGGGCCCGTCCTTGCGCGACCACCATGCGAGGAGGGCCGGAGCCCCGGTCTGCTCTCGCAGGTCACGGGCCCGGTCCGTTCACCACCAGTCAAGGCAGGGCGCCCACCTCAGGCGCCCGGGGGAGAACGCGTGGCAGTGTCCTCGAGCAACCCGTCCACATCCCGCACCTACGTTCTGGACACGTCCGTCCTGCTCGCCGACCCGGCGGCGATGAGCCGCTTCGCCGAGCACGAGGTCGTCGTCCCGATCGTCGTCATCACGGAACTGGAGGCCAAGCGCCACCACCCCGAGCTCGGCTACTTCGCCCGGGAGGCGCTGCGCTTCCTCGATGACCTCAGAGTGCAGTACGGACGGCTGGATGAGCCCATGCCGATCGGCGACGGGAACATCCGGGTCGAGCTGAACCATAGTGATCCGTCCTGCCTCCCGGCGGGCTTCCGCCTGGGCGACAACGACACCCGCATCCTCACCGTCGCGCAGAACCTCGCGGCGGAGGGCAAAGACGTGGTGCTGGTGTCGAAGGACCTGCCGATGCGGGTCAAGGCGGCGTCCATCGGCCTGGCGGCGGAGGAGTACCGCGCCGGCATGGTGGTCGAGTCCGGCTGGACCGGCATGGCGGAGCTCCAGGTCACCACGGAGGAGATGGACGCCCTCTTCGAGGCCGGCAGCGCCGACATCGACGAGGCGCGCGAGCTGCCGTGCCACACCGGCCTGCGGCTGCTGTCGAGCCGCGGCTCCGCGCTCGGCCGCGTCCTGCCCGACAAGTCGGTGCGTCTGGTGAGGGGCGACCGTGAGGTCTTCGGGCTGCACGGCCGGTCGGCGGAGCAGCGGATCGCGCTCGACCTGTTGATGGACCCCGACGTCGGCATCGTGTCGATGGGCGGCCGGGCCGGCACCGGAAAGTCGGCGCTGGCGCTGTGCGCGGGGCTGGAGGCGGTGCTGGAGCGCCGTCAGCACCGCAAGATCATCGTCTTCCGCCCCCTGTACGCAGTGGGCGGCCAGGAGCTCGGCTACCTGCCCGGTTCCGAGAACGACAAGATGGGCCCGTGGGCCCAGGCGGTCTACGACACGCTGGGCGCGGTCACGTCTCCGGAGGTGATCGAGGAGGTCATCGACCGGGGCATGCTGGAGGTCCTGCCGCTGACGCACATCCGCGGCCGGTCCCTCCACGACGCCTTCGTGATCGTGGACGAGGCGCAGTCGCTGGAGCGCGGCGTGCTGCTGACCGTGCTGTCGCGCATCGGCGCCAACTCGCGGGTCGTGCTCACCCACGACATCGCCCAGCGCGACAACCTGCGGGTGGGCCGGCACGACGGCGTCGTCGCCGTGGTGGAGAAGCTCAAGGGCCACCCGCTGTTCGCCCACATCACGCTGACCAGGTCCGAGCGGTCGCCGATCGCCGCCCTGGTGACGGAGATGCTGGAGAACATCACGCTGTAATTCTCACGGGGGGAGCTGGCCGTCTCTGGGGGCCAGATCCCAGAACTCCCGGCAGGTGTGGACCTTCAGGGGGCCGTTCTTGTCGGGAGTCGCGTGAGCGATCTCCACGGCCCAGATCTCCGGGCGCAGCCGCGCCGTACAGGTGATCTGGGCCATGGCGGTCCTGGTGATCTTCCAGCCGCTCACGAACAGCCGTACGCGCAGGCTGAGGGTGTTGTCGGGGTCGTTGCGGCTGCCGGCGTCCGGGGCGTACCTGACGAGCTGCACCTGGGCCAGCGTGAGGCCGGTGAGCGCGGTGGACAGCTGGTTCGGCGTCCGCCCGCTGGCCGCGAACAGCGCGTCGAGCACGTCGTTGACGTGGGGCGAGCGCGCCGCGACCCGGGTGGGCCACAGCCGGCCGTCCCGCAGCAGGTAGATCGTGACGAGGGTGGGCGTGCCGCTGATGACCGGGGCGGGACCGGCGTCGATCACCCCGGTCGGCGCGACCCCGCAGGCCGCCGACACCATGAGCAGTCCCGGGAGCAGTCCCGCGCGCAGTCCCGCGCGCAGTCCCGCGCGCAGTCCCGCGCGCAGTCCCGCGCGCAGCCCCGCACGCAGACCCGCGAGCAGGGCCGCGGCCGCGCGTCTGGTCCGTCCGCGGCTCATGGTTTCGGGATCCAGACGCGGAAGAGGGTGCCGGGGTCGCACCGCTCGGCCTTGATCGAGCCGCCGTGCAGTTCGGCGTTGGCCTTGGCGATGGCGAGGCCGAGACCGCTGCCCACGCTCCTGGCCCGCTCGGTGCCGGCCTTGTAGAAGCGGTCGAAGACATGGGGGAGGACCTGCTCCGGAATGCCGCTCCCGTGGTCGCGCACGCTCACTTCGAGCGCTCCGTGGTGCTCGCCGCCGACCGCCACCCGCGCGCCCACCACCACGGGAGGCGCGCCGTGGTTGAGCGCGTTGCCGACGAGGTTGGCGACGATCACGTCGAACCTCCGGGCGTCCAGCGAGAACGTGAGCCCGACGGGTACGGTGAGCTTCACCCGGTCGGCCCAGCCCCGCACCTCCAGGCAGTCGGCCAGCGTGTCGCCCACGTCGACCGTCTCCCGGCGGAGCGTGGCGGCGCCCGCGTCGAACCGGCTGATCTCGATGAGGTGCTCGACCAGCACCCGCAGCCGGTCGATCTCGCGGACGACGATCCGCACCGCCTCCCCGGCGTCGTCCGGCAGGTCCTCGGCGTCCTCCGACAGCATGTCCGTCACCGCGGTCATCGCGGTCAGCGGCGTGCGCAGCTCGTGGGAGACGTCCGCGACGAACCGCCGCGACATCGACTCCAGCGTCCGCAGCTCCGAGACGCTGTCCTCCAGCGCCGCCGCCGTCTCGTTGAACGTCGCGGTCAGCTCCGCCAGCTCGTCCCTGCCGCGTACGGGGAGGCGGACGTGCAGCTCACCGGCGCCGAGGGCGCGGGCGGCCGCGCCCAGCCGCCGTACGGGCAGCAGCACCCGCCGGGCCGACAGCAGGGCCAGGGTCAGCGCCAGGACGAGCGTGATGCCTCCGGCCTGCGCGAGGGCGGTCCTGAGGCGGAACAGCACGGTCTCCTCGTCCGAGAGCGGCACGAAGACGTAGGCCGTCAGGCCGGTCGGGCGCAGCACGTTGTCGCGGGTGGCCCGCTGGATCTGCGTGGCGACGATCAGCCACGGATGGTCCCTGAGCACCGCCCTCTGGTAGACGAGCCGCCGGGCTGCCTGCCAGCGGAGCTGGTCGGGCACGTCGGCCATGGTGAACCTGGCGCCGGCGTTGGAGTTCCGGTGGTCGCCGTAGGTCACGATGACGGTCCGCTCCGGGGCCTCCAGCGCCTGCACCACCTCGCCGAGGTCCTGGTCGGTGACGGTGGTGTCGCTCGGCCAGACCACGTCGCTCGCACCGATCGGCAGCGTGATCCTGGAGAGCGTCTCCCGTACGTCGGCGACCGCGGCGCGCTCCGCGCGGTCCAGCATGCCCCGGCGGATGATCTGGTAGCCCAGGCCCGCGACCATGGCGGACGCGGTGACCGCCACCAGCAGGAAGGTGATCACCAGCCGGGCCCGCAACCCGGTGGGCACCCAGGTCATGTCGCGGTCATGGCGGGCTGAAGCGGTATCCGAAGCCGCGCACCGTGTGGATGTAGACGGGGTCGGCGGGCACCGGCTCGATCTTGGCGCGGATTCGCTGCACGCACGCGTCGACCAGCCGCGAGTCCGCCACGTGCGTGTGGTCCCATACGGCGCGCAGGAGATAGCGGCGGTTGAGCACCTGGCCGGGGTGGCGGACCAGTTCGAGCAGCAGGCGCAGCTCGGTCGGGGTGAGGTGGATCTCCTTGCCCGAGAGGCTCACCTTGAGGGCTCCGCGGTCGATCATGAGGTCGCCGAAGGTGAGGCGGTCGGGTGAGGCGGACTCCAGCCGGCGTAGGACGGCGCGGATGCGGGCGTCCAGGACCCGGGGCTCGACGGGCTTGACGACGTAGTCGTCCGCGCCGGCCTCCAGCCCCACCACCACGTCGAGGTCGTCCCCCCGGGCCGTGAGCAGGATGATCGGCAGCGGGTCGAGCCTGCGGATGCGGCGGCACACCTCGACTCCGTCGATGCCGGGGAGCATGACGTCGAGGATCGCGATCTCGGGGCGGCGGGAGCGTACGTGTTCGAGGGCCTCCTCGCCTGTGGCGTACGCGGTCACCGAGTGGCCCTGCCGGGTGAGCGCGAGCTCGAGTCCGGCGCGGACCGAGGGGTCGTCTTCGACCAGGAGGATGCCTGCCACTCGGTCATTATGGTGCGAACCTCACCAATTCCCTATTTGTCACAGCCCTGTGACCTCGTCCGCACGTCATCATCAAGAAGCGGGAGCAGGCTGGTGCGCGGGCACCCATGCCCCTCCCTGTGGCGCAAAGTGTGATCAAAATCACATTGTTGGGGAAAGTCCATGTGATCGGCCGTCGAGTCAAGACGTCACCAAACAGGTACCACGATTCGGTTGCGGAGCACCCCCCACCACAGGGCAAGCTCATAAGCCGTGAGCTCTGGTCAGCAGTTGAAGGATCGTCCCCGCGCCGCCCGCTCGCGGCGGGGAACCGGCGGCCGCCCAGGGTCGGGCCGGCTGACCCCCAAGGGGATGGCGATCCTCGCCGTCAGCCTGGCCGTGCTCGCCGGTGGGACGGCCTTCGTCGTCCGCACCTCGATCGAGCACAGCAGCGCGCCCAAGCAGGTGCTGGGCCCGGACAGCTTCCTCGCCCTCGACCCGAACGCGCCCGACCCCGAGACCGACATCCTCAAGGAGCAGGCGGTCCAGGCGCTGCGCAAGGAGCGGCTGGAAAGCACCCGCGAGGGCCGGAAGAAGGGCCTCGACCCGGTCGAGATCGCCGAGAAGGCCCCCGGCGGCGGTGGTTTCAACCCGGCCAACTTCCCGCCCGGCTCCACGCCCGACCCCGGCAGCAACAAGGCGATCGGCAAGGAGATGGCCGCGGCCCGCGGCTGGTCCGGCGCCGAGTGGGGCTGCCTGGAGCGCCTGTGGGACAAGGAGAGCCACTGGAATGAGCGGGCCATGAACCGCTACAGCGGCGCCTACGGCATCCCCCAGTCGCTGCCCGGCAGCAAGATGGCGAGCGCGGGATCCGACTGGCAGACCAACCCCGCGACCCAGATCAAATGGGGTCTCGGCTACATCTCCGGCCGCTACAAGACGCCCTGCGGCGCCTGGGGGCACTCCCAGTCCACCGGCTGGTACTGAACCGCGAAACTCTGGTCAGGGTTTCTCGACCTTTCGGCAAGCCCGCGCGTACGACGGGGATCGCACTGCACGCTTGGCCTCATGGGTGTGAAGGTCAGCGTGGTTATGCCCGTGTCCAACCCCGGGCTGTCGAACGACGCCTTCGGCGCGTGCGTGCGCTCGGTGCTGGAGCAGTCGCTGCCGCCGGATGAGTACGAGGTCGTCTTCGCCGACGACGGATCGACGGACGGGACCCGCAGGCGGCTCGACGCCATCGCCGAGCAACGCGACAACGTGCGGGTCCTGCACCTCGACAACAGCGGCTCGCCCGCGCGCGGGCGCAACGTCGGCCTGTCGGTGGCCCGCGGCGAGTACGTCTACCTGATCGGCCAGTACGACCGGCTGGAGCCGCACGCCCTGGAGCGGATGTACGACAGGGCCGTGGAGACCGACGCCGACGTGCTGATCGGCAGGCTCGCCGGCCAGGGGCCGCCGCCGGCCGCCTTCTCGCGCGACCGCGACCGGGCCGACGTGCTGCGCGACCATCTCCTCGCGCTGCCGACGGCGCACAAGCTGTTCAGCCGCGACTTCCTGGAGACCTGCCAGCTCCGCTTCACCGACCGGCCGCTGTCCGAGCAGGCGTTCGTGACCAGGGCGTACCTCGCCGCGAAGGTGATCGCCGTGCTGTCCGACGAGATCTGCTGCCACCTCGGCCCGCCGTCGCCGGGGACGGCGGAGGAGGAGACGCCCGACGCCGAGGCGCTCTTCGACGGCCTCAACGCGATCTTCGACGTGGTGGACGCCTACACCGAGCCGGGACCGCAGCGGGAGCGCATCCAGGCTCACTGGTATCGGACGCTCGGCCTGCGCCGTCTCGCGGGCGCGCGGTTCCTCGCCGCCGAGCCCGACGAGCGCATGGTGCTGTTCTCGTTCCTGCGCCGCTTCACCCTCGACCGTTTTCCCGCCGCGCTCGACACCCATCTGCCCGCGCACCTGCGCGCCCGTGCGGCGCTGCTGCGCCTGGACCGCCTCGACGCGCTGGTCGCGCTCGCCGAGGCGTCCCGGGGCGCCAAACTCAGCGCGGAGCTGCGGGAGCTGCGCTGGGACCAGGGCGTGCTGATGCTCGACCTGAGCGTGGAGATCCTGCGGGCCGGAGGCGCCCCGCTCTGGCTGCGGCAGCGGGGCGACCGCCTGCTGTGGACGCCGCCTCCCGGGGTCGAGGGCCTGCTCGACGGCCTGCTCGACGACGAGGGCGCCGACGTGACCGACGCGGTGCGCCGGGCCCGCGTGGAGGTCTGCGTACGCCATGCGGAGACCGGGGTGGTCCACTCGCTGCCGGTCACCTGTTCGGTGGGCCGCGCGAGCCTCGGCGACCAGGAGCACGGCGGCCAGGTGCGTGTGTGGGTGAACGGCCAGGCCCGCCTCGACGCCGGCGCGGCGGCCCTCGGACGGCCGCTGCCCGCCGGGCTGTGGGAGATCCACGTGCGCATGCGGGGCGTGCACACGGGCCGCACCCGGGTGGCTCGCCCCGCCCTGCCGATGAGCTGCGCGGGCGCGCTCGCCGGCGAGCCCAGGCGGCTCGTCGTGCCGTGCTGGTCCGAGCGCGGCGAGCTGGGCGTCTGCGTGGAGCCGAAGTCGTTCCCCGAGTCGATCGCGCTGGTCTCGTCGCGGGCCACCGTGGCCAGGCAGGAGGGGCACGTCTTCGTCGTCGTGCCCGTGCCGTACGTGCCGCCGAGCGGCGGGCCGCCGACCGAGCTGGTGCTGCGCGAGCAGGACGGACGCGGGCGCAGCATGATCGTGCCCGCGCTGGTCGAGCCGGGAATCCCCGGCCGGGTGGCCGGTCAGCTCGTCGCGCGGGTGCCGGTCAGCCGGATCGGCGGGGACGACTGCCTCGGCCCGGGATCCTGGCGGCCCGCGCTCCGCGTCGACCAGAAGGACGTGGACCTGCTGTTCGGGCTGACGGTGCGCCGCGGCGGACAGGTGCACGTCCTGCCCGCCGGAGCGTCGCCACAGGGCCCCTCACTGCTGCGGCGCATCGCCGTCCGCGTCCTGCGCGACCGCCGGTAGCGATCCGCGCGGGCCTATCCCCGCAGGTGGCCGAGGAGCGCCGCGCGGAACTCCTCGGGCCTGTCGAGGTGCGGGCCGTGGCCGGCGCCCTCGACGACGACCTCCCGGTAGTCGCCGTAGCGCTCCAGCACGGCCCGCGTCTGGGCCACCATGGGCTGGGCGGGCGTGCCGTCCCAGCCGGGCACGGCGCCGATCGCGCCCAGGTGGGCGAGGTCGAACAGCGACGTGTCGGAGACGATCACGTCCTGGTCGCCCCTGATCCACAGGATGGGCGGCTTCGGGTCGATCTCGTGCAGGTCGTCGATCCGGAAATTGGTCGGCGCGATCGTGTTCAGCACGCCCCGCTTGCCCGGCGCGACGTTCGGCCAGGCGTCCGAGGCCGCCGAGTCGCCCGGGTAGTGGTCGTCGCCGATCCGGGTGGACAGCATCGACTCCACGAACGCGTCCTCCTCCTCGCCCAGGTCGGTCCCGGCGGCGACGTACGTGGCGCGCAGCACGGCGCGGGGCGAGACGGGGGAGCCGTCGGACCGGTCGCCCGCCCGGAGCGCGGCCACGAACTCGGGGTTGGCCGCGCCGCCGCCGGAGCCCGCGCCGTCGGGGCTGGTGAGCACGCCGTCCGGGCCCGTCGTGCCGCCGAAGCCGTACGGCGAGACGGGGTTGACCAGGACGGCGCTGAGGACCACGTCGGGCCGGTCGCGCAGGGCCTGCATGACGACCCCGCCGCCGAGGCTCCAGCCCACGAGATGCGCGGGACCGATCCGGTCGAGCAGCGCGAGCACGTCGTCGGAGTAGTCGCGCACGCCCCGGCTCGCGTCCACCGGCTCGGGGTCGGTCTCGCCGAAGCCGCGCAGGTCCACCGCGTACGGACGGAAGCCCTCGGCCGCGATCGCGGTCATCGTCGACCGCCAGAACGCGCTGGAGGAGACGTTGCCGTGGACGAACACCACAGGGTCACCCGCCGAGCCCGGAATGGACAGGACGTTGAGGGTCAGACGGGACGTGCTGACGCGCTCGGCGGATATCGGCAGGGTCATGGTGTCGCTCCCAAGGTGCAGGTGTTCTCAAGGTCGCCCGAGGCCGGGCGAGGCAGGGTGGCGTTCGGGGGCGGCGGCGTGCCCGTGCCGATCCACTTCTCCAGGGCGGTGAACGCGCTGCGGAAGCACGGCAGCAGGGGCCGCAGCCGGTCGGGGAACGACGGGTAGAGGCTGTCGACGTGGTTGCCGCCCTCGAAGCGGTAGTAGCGCATCAGCCGGTCGCGGTGCCGATCACCGATCATCTTGGCGTAGACGTCGGAATCCTCGCGGATCGGCAGCAGCGTGTCCAGGGTGCCGTGGACGATGACCAGCGGCCGCTTGATCTTCCCGGTGAGGCTCACCCGCGCCATCGCCTGCTTCACCGCGGCGGGCCTGGAGGCGTAGTCGTAGTCCGTGTCGCAGCCGGGCGTGCCGGACGCGCAGAACGGCGTGCCCGCCTCGGCGTCGCCGTCGTAGCCGGGGTCGAACTCCTCGCGATAGAGGCGCTGGGTGAGGTCCCAGTAGTACTGGTAGTGGAACGGCCACAGGAAGTCGGACTCCGGCGCGAAGCCCGCCGCCGCCACCCCGGCGGTGTCGCCCTTCGCGTACGCGCGCAGCGCGGGCGGCAGGAACGTCAGCAGGTTGGGCCCGTCGGCCGTGAAGAGCGTGCCCTCCCAGTCGACGCCGCCGTCGAACAGGTCGGGACGGTTCTCGATCTGCCAGCGGACCAGGTAGCCGCCGTTGGACTGCCCGGCCGCAATCGTCGTGCGGGCCGGCCTGCCGTAGCGCTGCTTGACGACGGCCTTGGCGGCGACCGCCAGCTCGCTGACCCGGCGGTTCCACTCGGCCACCGCGTCGCCGGGCCGCACACCGTCGCGGTAGAACTCGACGCCGGTGTTGCCCTTGTCGGTCGCGGCGTACGCGTAGCCCTTGGCCAGCGCCCAGTCGGAGATCGTGAAGTCGTTGGCGTAGGTCTCCCGGTTGCCGGGCGACCCGGCGACGACCAGGCCGCCGTTCCACTTCTTCGGCAGCCGGATCACGAACTGCGCGTCGTGGTTCCAGCCGTGGTTGGTGTTGCCCGTGGAGGTGTCGGGGAAGTAGCCGTCGACCTGCAGGCCGGGCACCCCGCTGGGGTTGACGGCGCCGGGGGAGTTGAGGCCCGACCAGTCCGACTGGTCGGTGTGCCCGGAGACCAGCGTGCCCTTCGTGGTCAGGTCGTCGAGGCAGGCGGTCACCTGCTTCTGCGCGCCCGGCACGGTCACGTTCGGGCAGGCGGCGGCCTCGGACGGGACGGCGGCGGCCAGGGGGAGGGCCAGCGCCAGTGCGGCCAGCAGGACGGAACCGGAGCGCATCAGGCCTCCTTCACGATCGCGGCGGCGTGCGCGGCGCCCGAGGTCGGCTCGATGGCGGACAGGTCGCGGTCGCGGGTCTCCCTGGAGGCGACCACCGCGATGATCGTGAGGATCGCCGCCGCCACCACGTAGACGGAGACCGGCACGCTCGACCCGTACGCGTCGAGCAGGGCGACCGCGATCAGCGGGGCCACGCCGCCCGCCGCGATCGAGGCGAGCTGGTAGCCGATCGACACGCCGGAATAGCGCATCCGGGTGGCGAACAGCTCGGAGAAGAACGCCGCCTGCGGGCCGTACATGGCGCCGTGCAGCACCAGGCCGATCGTCACCGCCACGGTGACCAGGAAGAAGCTCTTGGTGTCGATCAGCGGGAAGAACGCGAAGGCCCACAGCCCGACGCCGACGGCGCCGAGAAGATAGACCGGCTTGCGGCCGACCCGGTCCGACAGCGCGCCCCACAGCGGGATCGTGATGAAGTGGATCGCCGAGCCGATCAGCACGGCGTTGAGCACGGTGCCCTTGGGCAGGCCCGCCGCGGTGGTGCCGTAGACGAGGACGAACGCCGTGATGACGTAGTAGGAGACGTTCTCGGCCATCCGGGCGCCCATGGCGACCAGCACGTCGCGCCAGTGGTGGCGCACCACGCCGACGATGGGGGCCTTCGGCGCGGCCTCCTGCCGCTCCAGCGCCTGCTGGAACACCGGCGACTCCGTGACCGTGAGCCTGATCCACAGGCCGATCAGCACGAGCACGCCGGACAGCAGGAACGCGACCCGCCAGCCCCAGGCGAGGAACGCCTCCTCGGACTGCACCGCGGCCAGCAGCGCCAGCACACCGGTGGCGATCAGGTTGCCACCGGGAGCGCCGGCCTGCGGCCAGGACGCCCAGAAGCCGCGGTTGCGGGGGTCGCCGTGCTCGGAGACCAGCAGCACCGCGCCGCCCCACTCGCCGCCGAGGGCGAAGCCCTGCACCAGGCGGAGCGCCGTCAGCAGCAGGGGCGCGCCGGCGCCGAGCGCGGCGTACGTCGGCATGCAGCCGATGAGGAACGTCGACCCGCCCATCATGAGCAGGCTGATGACCAGCAGCCGCTTGCGGCCGAGCCGGTCGCCGTAGTGGCCGAAGACCAGCCCGCCGAGGGGCCGGGCGACGAAGCCGACGGCATAGGTGAGGAACGCCAGGAGGGTGCCGGTCAGCTCGTCCTCGGTGGGGAAGAAGAGCTTGTTGAACACCAGGGCGGCGGCCGAGCCGTAAAGGAAGAAGTCGTACCACTCGATGGTGGTGCCGATCAGGCTGGCCCCGACGACCTTTCCGATCCGTGCAGGGGGGGTGTTTGCCATGGGAACTCCTCCGATGGGGGGTTCCGCACACGGTATGCAGTGACCGAGGTCACTCCTATGGGGCCCCGCCACACACCTCAGGCGTCCGGCATGTGGGTGCGCAGCCGGTGCAGCCGCAGCGCGAGCTGGATCTCCAGGGCGCGCTCCGGCTCCTGCCAGTCGTCGCCGAGCAGCTGCCCGACCCGGTCGAGCCGCTGGGTCACCGTGTTCACGTGGATGTGCAGGGCCTCGGCCGTACGCGACAGCGAGCCGCCCGTGCCGAAATAGGCGTTGAGCGTCTTGACCAGGGCGGTTCCCCGGCGCGCGTCGTAGTCGAGCACCGGCCCGAGCGCGCCCGCGAGGAAGCCCGACACCTCGCGCCGCTCGCCCACCAGCAGGCCGACGAAGCCCAGCTCCTCGGCGCTCGCGCCGTCACCCGTACGGTCCAACGCGACCAGGGCCCCCGCGCACCGGCGGGCCTCCTGATAGGCGGACGCCACCGCCGTCGCCGGACCCGTGGCCATCGCGGCCCCCGCCGTCGCCGGGCGGCCGAGCGAGGCGCTCAGCTCGGCCGCGACGCGCCGGGCCAGCGCGCCCGGCCGGTCGCCGGGCAGCAGCAGCACGACCTCGTCGCCCCTGGCCGTGGCGAGGCCGTGCGCCAGCGTCGCCTGCGACGACGCCCAGAACGCGCCGCGCTCCCGCTGCCCGTCGTGCCGCGCCACCACCAGCACGTGCGGCGCGCCGAGATGGATGCCGAGCCGTCGCGCCCGGTCGTCCAGCCCGCGCAGCTCCGGACGGGAGACCAGATCGTCGAGCAGTTCGCCCCGCACCCGCCCCTCCGCCTCGGCGACGCTGCGGCGGAACAGCAGCAGCAGCGCGGTGACGATCGCCGCGCGCTCCAGGATCCGCTGGTCGGTGTCGGACACCAGGTGATCGGTCCGCAGGACCAGCGTGCACAGCGGCGCCGCCCCGACGTCCACCGACGCGACGTACGCGTCGCCGCGCTTGACCGTGCGGCCCAGTGCCCGCGACGACTGCGCGGCGTCGAAGACGCCCACCTCCAGGTCGCCGGACTCGCCCACGAGGGGACGGCCCTCGTCGTCCAGCACGGTCAGCCGGCCGCCCAGCACCTCGGTGACGACCGCGGCGACGTCCTCGACCCCGCCTCCACGCAGGCCGCCGCGCAGCACGAGGCCGGTCATCCGGTCGTGCGCGTCCGCGGCCCGCTCGATCGACTCGCTGTGCGCCCTGATCAGCGTGTTCGCCTCACTCAGCTCGCCCAGCGCGGCCCGGGTCTCCTGCAGCAGCCGGGCGGTGTCGATGGCCACGGCGGCGTGCGCCGCCAGCGAGCACAGCAGCGCCACCTCCTCCTGCGCGAACGGCCTCGCGCTGCGGTTGGCCGCGAACAGCACGCCGATGACCTGCGTGCCGAGCCGCAGCGGCACCCCGAGGATCGCCACCAGGCCCTCCTCGTGGACGGCCACGTCGATCGTGTTCGTGTGCCGGAACCGGGGGTCGGCGAAGTAGTCCGCCGTGTTGTACGGCGTGCCGCTCTGCGCCACCAGCCCGCCCAGCCCGGCGCCCATGGGCAGCCGCAGCCGCCGGAAGCTGGCCGAGATCGACCCGTCGGTCACCCGCATGTAGGTGTCGCCGCGCTCGGGGTCGTTCAGCGTCATGTACGCGATGTCGGTCGCGAGCAGCTGCCTGGACCGGTGCACGATTGCCTGGAGCACCGCGTCGAGGTCGCGCAGCCCGGCCAGGTCGCTGGCGGTGTCGAACAGCGCCGACAGCTCCGCCTCCCGCTTGGCCCGCCGGCGCAGCACGGCCCGCACCTGGAGCGCCGCGACCTTGGCCCGCTCCAGCTCCTCCAGCGTGGCGGAGTCGGCCCCGGCCGCCCTGGCCTGCAGGATCGGGCCCTCGAACTCGACCGCCGACGCCTCCCGTGCGAGCAGGTCGAGATAGGCGTGCGCGCCGCTCGCCGGAGCCGTCGCGTTCTTGGGAGCCGGTGTGGTCAGCGTGCGCTCCATCCTCCGTCGATGGGAATCGAGACGCCGGTGACGAACGACCCCTGCGGCCCGCACAGGTAGGCCACCAGCTCGGCCACCTCGTCCGGCTCGACCAGCCGCTTGATCGCCGCGGGGGCGAGCATGATCTGCTCCACCACCTCGTCCTCGCTGATCCCGTGGGTGCGCGCCTGGTCGGCGATCTGGTTCTCCACCAGCGGCGTCCGGACGTACGCGGGATTGACGCAGGTGGAGGTCACGCCGTGGGCCGCCCCTTCGAGGGCGATCACCTTCGACAGGCCCTCCAGCGCGTGCTTGGCCGTCACATAGGCCGCCTTGAACGGCGAGGCGCGCAGTCCGTGCACCGAGGAGATGTTGACGATGCGGCCCCAGCCGCGCTCGTACATGCCGGGCAGCACGTCGCGCACGAGCAGGAACGGCGCCTCGACCATCACCCGCATGATCTTGTTGAAGATCTCGGGCGGGAACTCCTCGATCGGGGCGACGTGCTGGAACCCCGCGTTGTTCACGACGATGTCGGCGCGCAGATGCGTGTGCGGCGAGGGCGGGAGCTGGCCCCGCCAGGCCACCAGGAACTCCGGATCGGACAGGTCGACGGCCACCGGCGTGCCGCCGATCTCGGCGGCCACCTTGCTCGCGGCCTCGGCGTTGATGTCGGCGACGACGACGTGCGCGCCCTCGGCGGCCAGGCGCCGGGCACACGCCCGTCCGATGCCGCTCCCCGCGCCGGTGACGAGGGCCGTACGTCCTTCAAGGCTCATGCTGCCTCACGATAGAAACCGCGCTCTTCCCGGCACATGGGGGACGGCGACATAGATGCGCGCCCCCCTATGTGGGGCGGGTCATGGACAGCACGTCCAGCGCCCGGTCGAGCTGCTCCTCGGTCAGGGTGCCGTTCGCCACGTGGCCGCGCTCGATGACGACCTCCCGGATCGTCTTGCGCTCCTTCAGTGCCTGCTTGGCGATCCTCGCGGCCTCCTCGTACCCCACGTAGCGGTTGAGCGGGGTGACGATCGAGGGCGACGACTCGGCGTACTCGCGCAGGCGCTCCACGTTGGCGGTGATCCCGCTCACGCACCGGTCGGCGAGCAGCCGCGACACGTTGGCCAGCAGCCGGATCGACTCCAGCACGTTGCGCGCCATCACCGGCAGCATCACGTTGAGCTCGAACGATCCCGAGGCCCCGGCCATCGTGATCGCCGCGTCGTTGCCCACGACCTGCGCGGCCACCATGGTGACGGCCTCCGGGATCACCGGGTTGACCTTCCCCGGCATGATCGACGAACCCGGCTGCAGGTCGGGCAGGTTGATCTCGCCAAGCCCCGCGCGCGGGCCCGACCCCATCCAGCGCAGGTCGTTGGCGATCTTGTTGAGCGAGACGGCGATGACCTTGAGCATGCCCGACAGCTCGACCACGGCGTCCCGCGCGCCCTGCGCCTCGAAGTGGTCCCTGGCCTCGGTGAACGGCAGCCCTGTCATCCGGCTCAGCTCGGCGATCACCGCCTGCGCCCAGCCGGGACCCGGCACGTTGACGCCGGTGCCCACGGCCGTGCCGCCCAGCGGCAGCTCGGCCAGGCGCGGCAGCGTCGCCTGGAGTCGTTCGAGTGCCAGCTCGATCTGGGTGGAGTAGCCGCCGAACTCCTGGCCGAGCGTGACCGGCGTCGCGTCCATCAGGTGGGTGCGGCCCGCCTTCACCACGTCGGCGAACTCCGTGGCCTTCTCCTCCAGCGCGGTCGCCAGGTGCTCCAGCGCGGGCGTCAGCTCGTGCACCACGGCGTACGTCGCCGCGACGTGGATGGAGGACGGGAAGACGTCGTTGGACGACTGGGCGGCGTTGACGTGGTCGTTCGGGTGGACGGGCCGGCCGAGCCGCTCCTGCGCCAGCGTGGCGATGACCTCGTTCATGTTCATGTTGGACGAGGTGCCCGAGCCGGTCTGGAAGACGTCCACGGGGAACTGGTCGTCCCACTTGCCCTCGGCGACCTCCTCGGCCGCCTCCTGGATGGCCTGCGCCATGTCCTTGTCGATGACGCCGTACTCGGCGTTGACCTTCGCGCAGGCCGCCTTGATGCGGGCGAGCGCCGCGATGTGCGCCGGTTCAAGCCCCCTGCCGGACACCGGGAAGTTCTCCACCGCCCGCTGCGTCTGGGCCCGCCACTTCGCACGGGCGGGCACCCGGACCTCGCCCATGGAGTCGTGCTCGATGCGGAATTCGTCCATGCCTCAGTCTTTCACCCGCCCAAATCCGCCCCCTCCGAACGGTCGGCCTCCACCACCTCGTCAGGCAGTTCCTCCCCGGTCACCTCCCGGAAGACCGCCGCGACCCCCTCCGGATCCGGCCGGTACTCCTTACGCAGGTGATCGATCAGAATTTCGGCTGTACCGCGGGGTCTGTTCGACAGGCGCCATGCCTCGGCCAGTGACCGGACTTCCGACGTCTTGGGGCGGAACAGGAGGGTCGCGTCGATCAGGGAAGACTGCGCCAATATCGGCCGCTCGGCGGCGAGGGCCAGCCCGTCGAGCCGCGGGTCGGCGAGAAAGTGCATCGCGTCGAGTGTGTGGGGCCCCGGGAGGGGCCAGGCCCTGTCGTCATGTCCCTCGGGTTCGAAGCCGCCCACCCGCTGGTATTCGGCGTCGCCGATGTACCGGACCACAAGGTCGTCCCTATACCTTTCGACCTGGAAGTTCCAGAGCAGGCTCTCGAAGGACGCCATGCTGAGGCGGGCGAACCAGAGGGACGTCACGTGAGGCCAGGCGTCGAGGGGCTGCGTGTGGCCGGGGAACAGGTCTCTCGCGGTGATCCCGTCAGCGGTGAGGGAGGCGAGGATTACCAGATTGGCGGTGTAGTAGGCGTACCGGGTGATGAACGTGGACGGCTTGGGCCGATAGTCGGCGTACTTCTGGTCGGTGCGGGTTTCGGCGGCGTGCAGGAGGCGCACGAGCAGGTCCACCGTTGGCTCGCGGTCGAGGGCGGGCAGTAGGTCGCGGAGGAACTCCACGATCGGCTGCCGCTCGGTCAGCACGGAGAACGACAGCAGCGCGTACAGGAGTCCGTCGTCGGGCTGTGGCCGGCCGAAGAAGGGGTCGGCCGCCGCCGCGGTTTCGCGGGCGACCATGCCGCGCAGCACGTCGCGCGTCATCCGTGCGACCAGGTACTCGCCGAAGGTGGCATGCAGGAACTCGTACGTCTGCAGCTTGCCGTCGTCCCTTTCGGCGGATGCCTGGTGGACGAAGAAGAACCTCCCGATCACCCGGTCGGCTCGGGAGAGGGGGGCCTGGAAGCTCACGGTCTGCGCCGCCGGAGCCGGAAGCAGCGCGGCCAGGTCGCCGTTCAGGTCGTCGGTGGTGACCCACTGCCTGCCCCTGTTGAACATGGCGAACGCCGCGACGGCCAGCGTGCGCAGCTCCGTCTCCACGGCCTGGGCGGCCTGCGCGTCCGGCAGCCCCGGATGGTGCTTGTCCACCTCCCGGCGGGCGAAGCGGGTCAGCAGCCGCTCGTACAGCTCGGCCTGACTGAGTTCGGCCTCGCCGCGCTGCAGGGCGTTGGCATCGGCGTCGTACAGCGCGAGCATCAGCAGCAGCAGCGGCTGGGACGCCAGTTCGCCGTGCGCCAGCGCCGTCTCCGGGAGCAGCGGCTTCACTCCCTGGGCGCTGAAGAACTCCTGGTTCGCGAGGTTCCACACCGCCAGCCAGCGGCGGACCTGCTCCTCATCGAAGGGCTCCAGCCGCAACACGAGGCACCCCTGGGGGAAACGCATCCGGTCGGCGACGGCGGTCCGCGTGGTCACGAGCACGACCGCCGGGCGGCCCAGCGCCGCCTCCCTGCTCTGGAACTCGGCCACCCGGCTCAGGTAGTCGGACCGATGGACTCCGGTTGCCTGGAGCAGCTCGTCCAGCCCGTCGAGCATGACGACCGGCAATGCGCCGTCCGCCGACCTCGCCAGCTCCGGCCAGCTCAGGTGCTCCCCGGTGGCCTCCCGCACCGCCGCCTCGATCTGCTCCTGGATCGTCCCGTCGGCCGGCACCTCCCGCAGCGGCACCCGCACCGGGAGGAAGCCGCCGTACGGCAGACGACCGGCCAGGATCTTGGTGAGCACGGACTTGCCGGCTCCGGGCTGGCCGAGGACGACCAGCGGCATCCTGGTGGCCTCGGGCGAGGTGAAGTAGCGGGCCAGGAAGCCGGTGATGTCGTCGTTCGGCTCGCTCTGGCCCCACCACCATTCGGCGCTCGGATCGGCCTGCTCGCCATACTCGGCCAGCCGGAAATCCGGGTTCACGTACGCGTCGATGAGTCTGGGCATGCGCATGCCCGAGGGGACCTCACCCGACTGGGCGATGGGCCGATTCAGGGCTGCTCGGTGCGCCAGGGACAGCGCGTGCGGATGATCGGGTGTCTTGGTGTTGGCGGCGACCTGGGTGAGCAGCGCCTCCAGCTCGGCCAGGCCGGTCTCGACCCGCTGGCGGGAGATCATGTCCTGCCACAGCGCGACCTCGGGGACGTCCAGAGCCAGCCGCCGGTGGAGTTCCTCGTACTTCCGGCGGGCGGCCTTGGGCAGCTCCTCCTCGATCGTCGTCTTCGCGCGTTCCCATTCGGTCGCGTCCAGGCGGTCACGGACCGCCAGCCCGGAGACGAACCCGATCAGCCCCGCCGCGAGCTTCCGGTAGTACGCGTCGATCGAGTCGAGCATCTCCGCGTAGGAGTGGCCGGCACGCAGTCCGGCCGGCTCGATCGTCATCAGCGTGTGGACGAACGACCCTCGCTCGGCGTCCGATCCGGCGAGCGCCGCCTGCTCGTCCCGATCGAGGCGGAGATCCTTGGCATCGAAGGGCAGGGACAGTTCGCCGAGGGCCTCGAAGAACGCCGCCACGACGAGGACGGCCTGGGCGGCCTCCAGCCGGGCCGTGCGGTCGTACCGGTTCAGGCCCGTCACCCGGTCGCGGAGCCTGCCGGTCGCCTCGCCCGCCAGCCGTACGGCCTCGTCCTTGACGTCGAGTAGGGACAACCCCGGCACGGCCCCGACGAGGGTGCCGGTCAGGACCTTCGCGAGCTTGCTCTCCTGTCCGAGCAGTTTGACCGCGTCGGCGTAGCTGATCCCTTTGCGCACCGGTCACTCCAGGGGGACACCGAAGGTATTCGTGACCTTGCTAACAGTGTCCGGACATCCGGCGCAACACTCGTAAGTCCGTTGTCCACGTTCGACGGGGGTGAGGAGTGCGGTGATCGGCCGGGCCAGCGGTCGGGTCACCTGGTCGGAGGTGCCCGCACGCCGGGAAATCACTTCGCGAAGATGAAGACGCCCAGGAGGATCAGCGCGAGGACGCCGAAGAGCGCGACTCCCATCGTCACGAGCACCCGGACCTGCGTCTTGGCGTCCGGGCCGGAGGGAGTCTGCATGGTGAACAGGTCCGTGCCCAGGCTGGGCGGCTTCCCCGGAACGCCGTCCCCCGGCGGCACGGCCCCAGGTGGGAAGGCCCCGGGTGGGAAGGCGCCGGGTGAGAAGGCACCGGGCGGCACGGCCCCGGGCGGGAAGGCGCCGGGTTGCGGGGCGGGGGGAGGCCCGGGCATGGGCGCAGGGCCGTTCCCGGTGAAGCCCGGGCCGGGTGGCGGGGGCGTCATGGGTCCAGGGCCGGGCAGCCTGCCGGGCACGGTGGTGCTGTGCCTGTCCCCGCCATCGGAAGCGTGCTCGGAAAGATGCTCGGGCTTGCCTGCGGTGTTGGCTGCGATGCCGTTCCTGGAGCCGACGGGAGGCGGGGCGGGAAGGCGGGGAGCGGCGGGGGGACGAGGGACGACCATCGTGCGGTTCGCGTCGTCCTCGTCGTCTCCGGCGACGTTGGCTCCGGCCGGCCGGGCGGCCGAGGCGTTGCCGTCGGGAAGCGCCGTCCCGTCATGTCCGGGTGCCGGGGGCACGGCGGGAATGGAGCCCGTGGGGGTGTCGGCGATCAGGCGCAGCATCGCGGCGGCGCGCTCCGGGGTGAGGCGCGCGGTGTGGTCCTTCACCAGCAGCCCGTCCAGGACCGGCCGCAGCGCACCGGCCTGCGCGGGCGGGTCGGCCTCCTCCGTCATCAGGGCGGCCAGCGTCTCGCCGACGGTCGCGCGCTCGTAGGCCGGGCGTCCCTCGACGGCGAAGTACAGCGTCGCGCCGAGCGACCACAGGTCGGACTCGGGGCCGGTGTATTCGCCGCGGGCCCGCTCCGGGGCGGTGTATCCCGGCGAGCCGATCACCATGCCGGTCTGGGTGAGCGCGTGGTCGCCGAGCGCCTTGGCGATGCCGAAGTCGGTCAGCACGACTCTGCCCGTCTCGGTCAGCAGCACGTTCGCCGGTTTGACGTCGCGGTGCAGGATGTCCTGGGCGTGGGCCGCGCGGAGCGCGCCGAGCAGGTCGTAGCCGATCTCCGCCACCAGACGCGGCGGCAGCGGGCCCTCCTCGTCGATCACCTGTTCCAGCGAGCGCCCCTCGACGAGCTCCATGATGATCCACGGGATGCCGTCGGACACGATGACGTCGTGGATGGTGGCGACGGAGGGATGGCTGACACGCGCCGCCATGCGGCCCTCGCGCATCATGCGTTCGCGCAGCTCCTGGCGTTGCCGGGGGCTGAGCGAGGGGTCCTGGCGGATCTCCTTGACCGCGATCTCCCGGCCCAGCGACCGGTCGTACGCTCGCCAGACGGTGCCCATGGTTCCCCGTCCGATGCGGGTGCGCAGCTCATAGCGATCGGCGAGTGGCCCTGGGTGCTGTTCCGGCATATCTAGAAAGATAGCGATTCCGCCTTGGAAATCGCTTTCTGGTCACTTGATGAAGATTCGCGGCCAATACCGGCGGGGGAGCAGGAGCTTGATCATTCTCGCCACATGCCGCATCATCGGAATGCGCACGACCTGGTGGAAGGCGGGCTCGGACGGCTTGCGGTGCAGACCCTCGCTCGGCCGCCGCCGCTGGGACGGCACGGACGGCGCCTCGCGCGGGTAGCCGTAGTCACGCGGATGACCGCGCTGGTGACCGGGCTGGTGACCGTACGGCCCCGCCTGCTGGTGAGGGCCGCTGTACGTGCCGCTGTGGGAGCCACTTTGTGAGCCGCTGTGTGAGCCACTGTGGGAGCCACTGTGCGACCCGCCATAGGGACCGCTGTTCGAGCCACCGTACGGACCGCTGTGGGACCCGGTGGAGGATCCGCTGTGCCGTAGCTGACCGCTCTGACCGAACTGGCCATACTGTCCGGACTGCCCGTGCGGCCCGTACATGTCGTACCGCCCCGACGCGTACGGATCGTACGCCTGAGGCTGGACATGCTCCCCGGGCCGGTGCGGCTGGCCGTACGGCCACTGCTGGCGGTGGGGCCCGGAGTCGCGGTCGCGCGGGGTGACCTTGGGCGTGGGGCGCGACTCGGCCCGGTGCTGTCCCCGCTGGCTGCGCTGCGGCGGCTTGCGGGTCTCGGGGGCGGTGGGCTGCGGGGCGATGGGAGGCGGCGTGGGCCGGCCGGTCCGGAACGGGGAGGCGAACGGGTCGTCGGCCACGCCTCCGGCCGCGACCCTCGACAGCGCGTGGGCCGCGCGGACGCCGTCGAGCCGGGCCGCGGGGTCGATCTGGAGCAGGCCGCGCAGGACCGGGGCGAGCGGGCCCGCCTTGTCCATGGGGATCGGAGCGCCGCTGGTCAGCGCCGCGAGCGCGGCCGCCGCCGTACGGCGGCCGTGCAGGCCGCGGCCCTCGACGGCGGTGTAGAGGGTGGCGCCCAGCGACCACAGGTCGGCCGCCGGGCTCGCCTTGTCGCCGAGGACGCGTTCCGGGGCGATGTATCCGGCGGAGCCGAGGACGATCCCGGCCTGGGTGATGGAGGCGTCGCCCTCCAGGGCGGCCAGCCCGAAGTCGGTCAGCACCGCCCGGTCGTCGTCGGTCACCAGCACGTTGCTGGGCTTCACGTCCCGGTGCAGGATGCCCTTGGCGTGGACGGCGCGCAGCGCGCCGAGCACCTGCCGGCCGATGTCGGCCACCCGGCGCGGCGGCAGCGGGCCCTCCTGGCGGATCAGCTCCTCCAGCGACCGCGCCCTGAGCAGCTCCATCACGATCCAGGGACGGTCGTCCTCGGTGATGACGTCGAAGACCGTGATGACCGAGGGATGGGCGACCATGGCGGTCGCCCGGCCCTCGCGTTCGGTGCGCGCGCACAGCTCCGCCCGCAGCTCCTCGTCGAGGACCAGCGGGAGCCGCACCTCCTTGACAGCCACCTCGCGGTCGAGCAGCTCGTCACGCGCGCGCCACACAGTGCCCATCCCGCCGCGCCCGACCGGCTCGATCAGCCGATAGCGCGCGGCTAGCAAGTATCCGGACGGCGCACGCATGGGTGGCAGCTTACCGATTTGTGTAGTGCGACCTGTAGAGACCATGCCGGGAAATTGTTGAGATCTTCTGTCAAAGATCCTGACAACCTCCCCGCAGATCAGCGCCTCCCGATGGTAAGGACGGGACCGGTCGTGTCGGCGAAGAAATCGTCACCCTTGTCGTCGACGACGATGAAGGCCGGGAAGTCCACGACTTCGATCTTCCAGACCGCCTCCATTCCCAGCTCCGGATATTCCAGGACCTCGACCTTCTTGATGCAGTCCTGGGCCAGCCGGGCGGCCGGGCCGCCGATCGAGCCGAGATAGAAGCCGCCGTACTTCTGGCACGCCTCGGTGACCTGCTTCGACCGGTTGCCCTTGGCCAGCATCACCATCGAGCCGCCCGCCGCCTGGAAGCGCTCGACGTACGAGTCCATCCGCCCGGCGGTGGTGGGGCCGAAGGAGCCGGACGCGTAGCCCTCGGGGGTCTTGGCCGGGCCGGCGTAGTAGACGGCGTGGTCCTTCATGTACTGCGGCATGTCCTCGCCGGCGTCGAGCCGCTCGGCGATCTTCGCGTGGGCGATGTCGCGGGCCACGACGAGGGGGCCGGTGAGCGACAGCCGGGTCTTCACCGGATATTTGCTCAGCTCGGCGAGGATCTCCGGCATCGGGCGGTTGAGGTCGATGCCGACCACGTCGCCGCCGAGGTGCTCGTCCGTCGTGTCGGGCAGGAAGCGGGCGGGGTCGGTCTCCAGCTGTTCGAGGAAGACGCCCTCCGGCGTGATCTTGGCGAGCGCCTGCCGGTCGGCGCTGCAGCTCACCGCGATGGCGACCGGGCACGACGCGCCGTGCCTGGGCAGCCGGATGACGCGTACGTCGTGGCAGAAGTACTTGCCGCCGAACTGCGCGCCGATGCCCAGCTTCTGGGTCAGCTCGAAGACCTTCTTCTCCATCTCCAGGTCGCGGAAGCCGTGCCCGCTCGGGGAGCCCTCGGTGGGGATGGAGTCGAGATAGCGGGCCGAGGCGTACTTCGCGGTCTTCAGGGCGTACTCCGCGCTGGTGCCGCCCACGACGATCGCGAGATGGTACGGCGGGCAGGCGGCGGTGCCGAGCGAGCGGATCTTCTCCTCCAGGAAGGCGAGCATGCGCTTCTCGTTGAGCACCGCCTTGGTCTCCTGGTAGAGGAACGACTTGTTGGCCGAGCCGCCGCCCTTGGCCATGAACAGGAACTTGTACTCGTCCGGGTGGCCGTTGGGGTCCTCGGCGTACAGCTCGATCTGGGCCGGCAGGTTGGAGCCGGTGTTCTTCTCGTCCCACATGGTCAGCGGGGCCATCTGGGAGTAGCGCAGGTTGAGCTTGGTGTAGGCGTCGTAGACGCCGCGGCTGAGGTGCTCGGCGTCGCGTCCGTCGGTCAGCACGTGCCTGCCGCGCTTGCCCATGACGATCGCGGTGCCGGTGTCCTGGCACATCGGCAGCACCCCGCCGGCCGAGATGCTCGCGTTCTTGAGCAGGTCGAGGGCGACGAAGCGGTCGTTGCCGCTCGACTCGGGGTCGTCGACGATCTTGCGGAGCTGGGCCAGGTGGGAGGCCCGCAGGTAGTGCGAGATGTCGTGGATCGCGGTCTCGGTGAGCAGCCGCAGGGCCTCCGGCTCGACCTCCAGGAACCTGCGCCCGGCGGCCTCGGTGACCCGCACCCCCTCGCTGGTGATCAGGCGGTACTCCGTCTCGTCCGGTCCAAGCGGGAGCAGGTCGGTGTAGTCGAACTCCGGCATCGTCCTCGGTTCCTCGTGGTCTGCCTGGTCGGGCGTGCCCGCCCCGCGGACCGCCCATGGTCTTTGCACAGCGTACGGCTCGCGGGCGACGGTCATCATGTCCGGGCCATGCGTGCGTTTTGAATAACTTCAAACCGAATATTCGACCATAAAGCGGGATAATTAAGACAGAGGACAGAGAGGGGAGGGGCCATGCATGGCGAAGTGTGGGTCATGGTCGTCTTCGCGATCGGCATTCTCGTGGGCCTGGCGGTGTCGCTGCTGACGCTTGTGTTGCGGCAGGTCAAGGAGGGCGACATCACCTGGTGGAGCCCTCCCGGGGGGCGGCGGACGCCGCGCGAGGAGCCGCCGCCGGCCGAGCGGACCGCGGAGACCGAGCGCCCCGAACAGGCCGAGCGGACCGCGGAGACCGAGCGCCCCGAACAGGCCGAGCGGGCGACCGGAGCCCGAGGGCGATCCCGCTGATCACGAGAGCCGCTCCCGCCAGGTCGGCCGCTGAGGGGACGGCGACCCCCAGAAGGGCGGCTGTGGCGAGCGCGCCGACGGGGACCACCCCGGCGAACAGCCCGGCCCGGTCCGGGCCCAGGTGGGGCAGCGAGCGATACCACAGGAAGAACGCCACGGTCGTCACCACCAGCGCGAGGTAGGCGAGACCGCCCGCCTCCGCGGCGGTCGGGGCACGCAGCACGTCACGGCCGTCCAGGACGAGGCCGGTGACCAGCAGGAACGGCACCGACAGCGCCGCCGTCCACGCCGACAGCCTGAGGGGGCCGATCAGCGGCAGCAGCGGCAGGGCCAGCAGCGAGAAGCACAGCTCGCAGACCAGGGCGCCCAGAGACCACAGCAGGCCGGGCAGATTCCCGCTGCCGGCGCCGGTCGCCAGGGTGGCCCCGGCGGCCACCACCAGACCCGCGGCCACGACGCGCGGGGAGGGCCGGGCGCCGGTGAAGATCGGGCCCACCAGGGCGAGCGCCAGCGGCACGGTGCCGAGGACGATGCCGGGCAGCGCGGGCCCGGCCGCGCGATTCGCCTCGACCACGCAGAGGTTGAACAGCAGGAGCCCCGTCAGGGCTATCGCGACGAGCAACCCCCACTGGCGCGGCCGGAGCCGTACGTAGCCGAGGCCGCGCGTCCGGGCGACGGCGAGCATGACCACGGCGGCGAGGGCGTAGCGGACCGCCTGCCCTCCATAGACCGGATAGTCCGCGATGACGCCGGAGACCGCCGCCAACGTCCCCACGAGGAACATCGCACCCGCGGCTCCGGCCACATGAGTGTTCATGCGAGGGATGCTAGGGATGACTTGGTCCTGGCTCCTGGTCCAATCGGCCGCCGTTAGAGTGGACCAATGGCCGATCTTCATCTCGTGGTCGACAGGGACGCCGGCGGGCTCGCCGGGCAGATCGCCCGCGAGCTGCGCGAGGCGGTCCGGCACGGGCGGCTCGTCCCCGGCGCCCGCATTCCCGCCACCCGTGACTCGCCCGCGATCTCGGCCTGTCGCGCGGCGTCGTGGTCGAGGCGTACGAGCAGCTCGTGGCCGAGGGACTTCTCGAATCGAAAACGGGCGCCGGCACCAGGGTCGCGGCAAGGGTCGCGGCGGCGGGCGCGGCGGGGGCCGGGCGGCAGGCCGCCTCCGAGCGGCCGGGAGAGCGGCCGGGAGAGCGGCCGGGAGACCGGCGGGAGGACGGCCGGCCCCACTATGACCATCGGCCCACGTCTCCGGACCTCGGCCTGTTTCCCCGGCAGGCATGGCTCGCCGCCGTCCGGCACGTGCTGGCCCTGCTGCCCAACGACGGGCTCGACTACGGCGATCCCGGCGGCGTGCCCGCCCTGCGCCGCGAGCTCGCCGCATATCTCGGCCGGGTGCGCGCGGCCGACGCCTCGCCGGACGACCTGGTGATCATGACCGGGGTGGCTCAGGGGATGAGCCTCGTCGTCGAGGCCCTGGTGCTCGACCGGGGCCGGCGCATCGTCCTGGCCGTCGAAGACCCGACGAGCACGCGCATGCTTCCGCTGCTCCGGCGGGCCGAGGCGGAGATCGTCCCCGTGCCCGTCGACCATGAAGGGATCGTCGTCGGGGCCCTGCCGGACGACGCCGACGCCGTGGTGGTCACGCCCGCGCACCAATATCCGACCGGGGTCGTGCTGTCCCCGGCCCGCCGCGCCGCGCTGGTCGAGTGGGCGGCCCGCACGGGCGCCCTCGTGCTCGAAGACGACTACGACGCCGAGTTCCGCTTCGACCGCGACCCCGTCGGATGCCTGCAGGGTCTCGCGCCCGACCGGGTCGTGCTCGCCGGCAGCGTGAGCAAGGCCCTCGCCCCGGGGCTGCGGCTCGGCTGGATCGCGGCGCCCCCGCACGTCGCCCGTGCCGTACGGCTCGCGCGCGGCGAGTCCGACCTCGGCTCGCCGGTCATCGACCAGTACGTGTTCGCCCACCTGATCGAGGGCGGGGCGTACGACCGGCACCTGCGCCGGGTGCGCCGGGAATATCGGCGGCGCAGGGACGCCCTCGTCGGCGCCCTGGCCGAGCACCTGCCCAGGATGACCGTGCGCGGCATCTCCGCCGGGCTGCACCTGTACGCCGAGATGGACGCCGAGGACGGGAGTGATCCGTCCGGCCTGGCCGAGGCCGCCCGCGCCGCGGGCCTGTCCGCGGAGGTCGTGACCTCGGCGCACGGATCGCCGGGGCTGGTGATCGGCTTCGCCCGCCTGCCCGCCCACCGCGTCGCCGAGGCCGTACGCGTCCTGGCGAAGAACGCCGGAGGGGACGTCAGGGGGTGACGACGGTGGTCGCGGTGGCCGGTTCGGCCTCGCGCGGCTGGAAGCCGCGTGCGAGCAGGATGATCGCGGCGGCGAGGACGAGCGGCGCGCCGAAGGCGACCCGGAAGCCGGAGGCGTCGGCGAGGCCGCCGACGAGCGCGGCTCCGACGATGAACCCCACGTAGTTGAACATGTTGACGCGGGCGATCGCCACGCCGGTGCCCGCGGGGTCGAGGCGGCCGGCCGCGGAGAACGACTGCGGGGCGACGACGGACAGGCCGATCCCGGTGAGGGCGAAGCCCGCGATCGCCAGCGGCACCGTCGGCGCGGCCACGATGGCGACGAAGCCCAGAGTCGCGACGGTGCCTCCGGCGCGCACGATGGCCGCCGGGCCCCACCGGCGCACCGCGAAGTCGCCGCCGACCCGCACCAGGAACGTGGTGAGCTGGTAGGCCCCCAGGGCCAGCGGGATCACGGTCGCCGATGCGTGCACGACCTTGTCCATGAAGACCGTGCCGAAGTTGGAGATCGACGAGTCGCCGACGTAGAGGAACGCCATCGCGAGGCACAGAGGGATGATCGGGCGCCACGCGACCCCGGCCGGCTTGGCCGCGCCCGCGGTCTCGCCCGTGGTCGCGGCGGGGGCCGGGACCGCGCGGTGCTCCTCCTCGGGCCGGTAGAGCCAGAGCGACGCTAGGACGGAGACGGCGGCGGCCGGCACGAGGGCGATGGCGAACGTGACGGGCAGGCCGAGATCGAGTGTGGCCGCCGCGGAGGCCCACACCGAGCCGATGACCGCCGCCACGCTCCACAGCGCGTGAAACCCGGTGAGCACCGCCCGGCCATACTCGCGTTCGACCGCGACGCCCTGCATGTTCATGCCCGCGTCCACCCCGCCAAGGCCGAGGCCGAACAGGATGTTGGCCGCCACCAGCATGGGGACGTTGGGGGCGAGGCCCGCGAGCACGACGGCGGCGCAGGCGAGCGGCTGCACCACGCGCAGGATCAGGCGGCTGCCCCACCGCGACGCGGCGGCGCCGGCGAGTGCGCTTCCGGCCCCTGCTATGACCGGGACGACGAGGAGCAGGATGGTCAGCTCGCCGTCGGTCAGGCCGTGCTTCTTCTGCAGCGCCGCCACCTGGGTGAGCAGCGTGGCGAAGGTGAGGCCCTGGACGAAGAACACCGCGAACGTGGCGAGCCGCGCCTGCCGGTCGCGGGGAGCGGGCGCCGTGCCCCGCGCCGACGCCGTGTCCTCTACTGGCATCGTGGGCCTCCACGAACATGAGGGGGGTTCAAGTTTCGGCCAGCGTAGGAGCCGTCACCCGCCCGGTCAATGGGGTCGGCCGGTCAGGACCTGCCGGCCGCCCCGCGTGCGGCCATCCAGGCGGCGATCTGGGCCCGGGACGCGAAGCCGAGCTTGTCGAGGATGTGCTCGACGTGGCCCTCCACCGTCCGCTGGGAGATGACGAGAGAGCAGGCGATCTCCTTGTTGCTCTGTCCCTGGGCGATCAGCTCGGCGATCTCCTGCTCACGCCGGGTGAGCGGGGACGGCTCGGCCGCCGGCGCCGCCGCCGGGCGTTCGGGCGGCGTGGGCTCGGCCTCCGCGACCGTCTCGTCCACGCGCGCCGGCTCGCGCTCGGCCGGGCCGCCGATCGCCTCCTCGATCGCCTCGTGCATCGTCAGCCGGTGCCCCTTGCGGGTCTCGCGGCTCAGGCCCCGGTCGCCCAGCCTCGTACGGAGGTCGGTGAGGCACCGGTCGTGGAACTCGCCGAAGCGCTTGTCGCGGCTCGGCGCCAGGCCCACGCAACGGCCGATCTCCTCGGAGGCCGCGAGAAGCCGGGCCGCGAGAGCGTGCCGGCCTTCGCCGGCCTGCACCCAGGCGATGACCCCGAGGCTCGTGGCGATGTTGGTCCGGTCGCCCAGGTCGCGGCCGAGCAGGAGACCCTCGCGCGCCATCTCCAGCGCGCGGGCGTTGTCCCCGCACTGCCACAGGTGGATGGCGAAGATCGTGAACACCCAGGCCCGGCCGGAGCGCTCGCCGTGGGCCTCGGTCAGGGCGAGGGCACGCTCGAACAGCTCCGTGGCGCGGGTCCGGTCGCCGAGGTAGCCGACACCCGCAGCCAGCGTGATCAGGGCGATCAGCAGGCCGATCAGGTTGCCGACGGCTTCCTCCCGCGCCGCGGCCTGTTCCAGCAGCGGCACCGCCTTCGCGTAGTCGCCGGCCAAGTGCTCCGCCAGCCCGGCGACAAGGCAGGTCTGAGCGCGCACCTCCGGGTCGTCCAGACGTTCGGCGAGCGCGCTGCACTCGGCCAGCAGGCGCCTGCCCTCCTCGGTGTCGCCCTGGGTGAGCACCAGTTTCGCTTCGGCGCACAGCGCCAGCGCCCGCAGGGCGGTGGGCTCGGGCGCCGCCCGCAGCATGCGGTCGAGCCAGTGGCGGCCCTCGTTGTAGTGCGCGTTGCCCATCCAGCAGGGCTCGGCCAGGAAGAGCGCCATCCGCAGCCCGGTCTCCGCCTCGCAGGGCTCCTGCAGGCAGAAGTCCATCGCCGCGCGCATGTTCGCCTGCTCCAGGTTCAGCCGCCTGAGCCAGGAGGACTGGTCGGGGCCGAACCACTCGGCGGCCGCCTGCTGCGCCAGCAGGAAATAGTGGTCCCGGTGCCGCCGCTGGAGCGCCCGGCGCTCCGCGGGCCCGCTGAGCCGCATGCGGCCGAACTCGCGCAGGGTGTCGAGCATGCGGTAGCGCACCGTGCCCTCGTACTCCTCGCGCAGGAGCAGCGACTTGTCCAGCAGCGCGTCGAGCAGGTCGAGCACGTCGTCGCGTTCGATGCCGCCGCCGGTGCACACCGCCTCGACGGCGTCCAGGTCGAAGTGGGAGGGGAAGATCGACAGGCGGCTCCACAGTGTCCGCTCCGCCGGGGCCAGCAGCTGGAAGCTCCAGTCGACCAGCGCGTGCAGGGTCTGCTGACGCGGCACCGCCGTACTGCTGCCTCGGGTGAGCAGACGATAGCGGTCGCGCAGGCGCTCGACGAGCGCGTTCACCGACAGGGCCCGCAGCCGTACGGCGGCGAGCTCGATGGCCAGGGGGATGCCGTCGAGCTGGCGGCACAGCTCGGCGACGGCCGCCTGGTTGTCCTCGGTGACGGCGAAGCCGGGCTGGACCGCCGCCGCCCGTTCCGTCAGCAGGCTGATCCCGTCGTACAGCTCCAGTGATCTGCGGTTGAGCGGCCGGCCCGGCTCCGGGACGGGCAGCGGCGAGATCTTCATCCGGTGCTCGCCGATGATGCCGAGCGACTGCCTGCTCGTCGCGAGGATGCGCAGCTCGGGGGCCGCGCGCAGGAGCCGGTCGGCGAGCACGGCGCAGGCGTCACGCAGGTGTTCGCAGTTGTCCAGCACGAGCAGGGTCCGCTGCGAGGAGAGCACCCGCTCCAGCGCGTCCATCGGGCAGCCCGCCGACTCGTCCCGTATGCCCATGGTCGCCGCCACCGTCTCGGCCACGAGCGCGGGATCGGTGACGGTGCTGAGGTCCACCAGCCAGACGCTGTCGAACGCGCGGCGCTGCTCGGCGGCGGCCCGCAGGGCCAGCCGGGTCTTGCCCACACCGCCCACGCCCGTGAGGGTCACCAGGCGTGAGACGGAAAGCAGGCGCCTGATCTCGGCCAGCTCACGCCTTCGGCCGACGAAACTCGTCAGGTCGGCCGGAAGGTTGCCGACCTGCCGTGTCACCGCCCCCGCGACCACTCTCCTCACGCTAAGCGGCCGCGAAGTCCCCGGTCAATTCCCGGGGGCGACGCCCGGCGTCGCGTCGCATGGTGACCGTCCTTCGCGGACCGCTTACTCTCGATGGTGTGAGCAGCAGCGAGTCCTCAGCCGCGAAGTGGATCTCCGCCTTCCTCTCGCAGCGCACTCCGGACACGCCCGACCCCTCCCTGCTGCGGGCCTCCGACGCCGACCGGGAGCGGATCGTCGAGGTGCTCTCGGACGCCGTTACCGACGGGCGGCTCACGCCGCTGGAGCACGAGGAACGGATCGAGCGTGTCTGGGCCGCGCGGACTCTGGGCGAGCTGGCCGAGCTGACCGTCGACCTGCTGCCGCCCGAGAGCCAGCCGTTCCGGATGGACAGCCGCCCGGTCACCGCCTTCTTCCGTACGGAGACCCGCGGCGGCCGGTGGGTCGTGCCCTCCCAGGTGCCGGTGACGTCCCTCGGCGGCACGGTCACGATGGACCTGTGCGAGGCGCTGCTCCAGTCGCGGCACGTGGTGGTGCAGCTCGCCGTCATGGCCGGCACGGTCAACCTGACGGTCCCCGAGGGCGTGCGGATCGTGACCGCCCCGGACGCCCGCGTCCGGTCGCTCAGGAACGAGGTGCGGCTCCCGCCGGGCGCGACCGACTTCGCGCCGGACGCGCCCGTGATCGAGCTCGCCGGGTTCGTCTTCGGCGGCAGGGTCGTCGCCCGCTCGCCGAAGCGCCCCCGCCGCCGCCTGTTCGGTCGTTAGACGGCGGTGTCGAAGTTGATGGCGCTGTAGGCGCCGAGCTTCCAGAGCTGGTGCTCGCTTTCGATCTTGCGGATCGTGCCCGACCGTGCCCGCATGACGAGGGAGTGGGTCACCGCCGCGCCGCCCTGGAACCGCACGCCGTGCATCAGCTCGCCGTCCGTGATGCCGGTCGCGGCGAAGAACACGTCGTCGGAGCGTACGAGGTCGTCCGTGGTGAGCACCTGGTCGAGGTCGAGCCCGGCGTCGAGGGCCTTGAGACGCTCCTCCTCGTCGCGCGGCCACAGCTTGCCCTGGATGACGCCGCCCATGCACTTGAGCGCGCAGGCCGCGATGATGCCCTCGGGTGTGCCGCCGATGCCGAGCATCAGGTCGACGCCGGTGCCGTTGCGCGCCGCCATGATCGCGCCGGCCACGTCGCCGTCGGTGATGAAGCGGATCCGGGCGCCGGTCTCCCTGATCTCCTTGACGATCCGCTCGTGCCGGGGCCGGTCGAGGATCACCACGGTGACGTCGGACGGCTTGGCGCCCTTGGCCCGGGCCACGGCCCGGATGTTGTCGGCCACCGGGGCGTTGATGTCCACGTGCTCGGCCGCCTGCGGGCCCGTGACGAGCTTCTCCATGTAGAAGACCGCCGACGGGTCGTACATGGAGCCGCGCTCGCTGACCGCGATCACGGAGATCGCGTTGTTCATGCCGAGCGCGCACAGCCGGGTGCCGTCGATCGGGTCCACGGCGACGTCGCACTCGGGGCCGGTCCCGTCGCCGACCTCCTCGCCGTTGAACAGCATCGGGGCGTTGTCCTTCTCGCCCTCCCCGATCACGACGACGCCCTTCATCGAGACGGTGTTGATCAGCTGGCGCATGGCGTTCACCGCGGCGGCGTCCGCTCCGTTCTTGTCGCCGCGTCCCACCCAGCGCGCGGCGGCCATGGCCGCGGCCTCGGTCACCCTGACCAGTTCCAGGGCCAGGTTGCGGTCGGGTGCGCGTTCCCCCGTCGCGAGAGCGGCCGGTACGTGATCAGCCATTGGTCCCCTTTTAGGTAGGTGCCGTTCCAGCGATCGTAGTTCGGGAAGCGGTTCTTTGTCCGATTGGTCTGAACCTGTTGGGGCAGGTAGGAGGCCATTTGCGGGCGCGGCCCACCGGAACGGACGGGTCGGGGATATCGTCGCCGCATGAGCGGCGACACCGAACGACCAGTGACGATGCGCACGTCGGAGCGCGGCGCGGCGACCCGGGTAGCTCTCCTGGACGCCGCGAAGGAGACGTTCATCACGAGCGGCTTCGCCGAGGCGGGCGTCACCGACGTCGTGGCCAGGGCAGGCGCCAGCGTCGGCAGCCTCTATCACCACTTCTCCGGCAAGGCCGACCTCTACCTGACGCTGTTCGAGGAGTTCCAGAAGCGGCAGACCCAGCGCACCCGGCAGGCCGTGCAGGAGGCGCGGGCGGCCGGGGAGACCGACCCCATGCCCCAGTTCCTCGCCGCCGCGCGGGCCTACCTGGAGGGCTGCCTCGCCGAGCGCGATCTCGCCGCGCTCTTCCTCCGCGGCGACGCGCCGCCCGGGTTCGAGGTCATCATGCGCGACCGCCTCCGGCAGTGGGCCAGGCGCACCGCCGCGCTGTTCGAGCACGAGGACGCCCTGGTCGTCGTCGTCACCGGCGCCCTGGCGGCCGTCGTGCAGGAGGTCACCCTGTCCGAAGACCCGGAACACGCCCGGAGGATCGCCGAGGACGCTCTTCGCATCATCGGCGAAATTCGGCACCCCTGACGGCCGATACGGCCACCGCTCACCCCACCGACTAGTCTCGCCTTACGTGGGACGATTCACCCAGGGCATCTACGGCTACGCGTTCGCGCTCCTCGTCTGCCTCGCCGCGGTCGGAGCGTTCCTGCTCGTCACGCCGCAGAGCCGCACCGAGCACATCCCCCGGGTGGACTTCTCGATCGACCGGGTCAACGCGGCGCGCGCGGCGTCGTACGAGGTCGTCGCCCCTGGTCAGGTGCCGCCCAACTGGGTGCCCAACAGCACGTCGCTGACCGAGAAGAACGGCGTCGTGACGTGGCGGCTGGGGTTCGCGACCGCCAAGCGGCAGCACGCCATGCTCGCCCAGAGCGACGAGAGGCCGTCCGCGGACTTCGTGAACCGCATGGCCGGCACCGACAAGCCCGGCGGGAGCCGGCAGATCGACGGTGCGACCTGGGAGGAGCGGTTCCGCCAGGACAAGAACCAGCGGACGCTGGTCCGGGTCTTCCCCGATCACGCGGTGGTCGTCACGGGGACGGCCGACTGGGAGGAGCTGACCGCCCTCGCCCGCACCCTCGCCCCGCAGCCCAAGCCCTCCCCAGTGCCGTCATCGGTGCCGTCATCGGGCTGAGCGCTCGATCATGGCGGGGATCTTCTCCAGCGGAATGTCGAGGCCGAGTTCGTCATGGTGCCCGGCGGTGATCAGCACCGCCGTGTCCTGTAGGCGCGCGAGAGCCGCCGCGAGCGCCGGTCGGCGCGCGGACTCCAGCTGCAGTTCGAAGATCGCCAGATAGCGGGTGCGCAGCGTGGTCGCCGCCGTGAGCAACGACTCCGTCAGCAGGTCGGCCAGCGTGCCGGGCCGCTTGACGTCGGCGCGGACCGCCTCTACTCGTTCACCGACTCCGTCCTGCACGGCCCACCGCCGGACGCGGTCGAGGCACGCCGGCAGATGCTGTCTCTGATGGCCGACTGGCACCCTCTCGTCACGGCACTGATCGAGGCGACCCCGCCCGCCGGCATCCACGTCGATCCGATCGCCCGCCTGGCCGAGCCCCTGCCCTCGTTCGCGATGGGCAGGATCGCGCTTCTCGGCGACGCCGCGCACGCCATGTCGCCCGACCTCGGCCAGGGCGCCAGCCAGGCGTTCGAGGACGCCGCCGCGCTGATCCGCCATCTGGCCGGGGCCGAGCCGGCCGATGTCGACCGGCGGCTCCTGCGCTACGACGCCGAGCGCAGGCCCCGAGCCAATCGCATGATGCTGGCGGCGGCCCGGCAGTCGCGGCTGACCTCCCAGACCGGCGTCGCCGGTTGGCTACGCGACACGCTGCTGCGCGCCGTGCCGTCCCGGCCGGCCACCCGGCAGCTCGCCGCCCTCTGGCAGGCCTAGCCGCCTGCCGGGGTCAGAAGGGAGCCTCCCCGGGGCCGTTCGGCTGGGGCTCCTGGCGCTGGGCCATCGCGGCGGCCAGCTTGGCGCGGGCGCCCTGCAGCCACTCCTCGCAGATCGCCGCCAGCCGCTCTCCCCGCTCCCACAGCTCGATCGACTGCTCCAGCGTGAGCCCGCCGGTCTCCAGGCGGCGCACCACCTCGGTCAGCTCCTCGCGGGCCTGCTCGTACGACGGGGTCGCCTTCTCCGGCGCGGTCTGCTTGTCCGGCGGGGTCTGCTTGTCCTCAGCCACGTCCCCACCTTAGAGGCCGACACCGACACTCCGCGGCCTCTTAGGTCTGTCCGTTTTGGGCATAAATCATAGACATTGTCCGTTACTTAGAGGTACTAACCATCTTCGGGGGCGATGATCGGGGGGTCATCCTCATGTGTGGAATCAGCGGCTGGGTGGACTACGGGCGCGACCTTCGTCGCGAGCGGGAGACCGTGCAGGCCATGACGGACACGATGGCGTGCCGGGGGCCCGACGCCGAAGGGATGTGGTTCGCTCCGCACGCCGCGTTCGGCCACCGGCGACTGGCCATCATCGACATCGAGGGCGGGCGCCAGCCCATGACCGCCGACGCCGGCGGTGAGGTCGTGGCCGCGCTCACCTACAGCGGCGAGGTCTACAACTTCAGGGAACTGCGCGCCGAGCTCACCCAGCGCGGGCACCGCTTCCGGACCCAGAGCGACACCGAGGTCGTCCTGGAGGCGTACCTCGAATGGGGCGAGGACTTCGTCTCCCGGCTCAACGGCATGTACGCCTTCGCCATCTGGGACGTCCGCCGCGATGAACTGCTGCTCGTGCGCGACCGCATGGGGATCAAGCCCCTGTACTACTACCCGACGCCGAACGGCGTGCTGTTCGGCTCCGAGCCCAAGGCCATCCTGGCCAACCCGCTCGCCGAGCGGGTGGTCGACGCCGACGGCCTGCGCGAGATCCTGTCCTTCGTCAAGACGCCCGAGTGCGCCGTCTTCCGCGGGATGTACGAGGTGCGGCCCGGCCACGTGGTGAAGGTGCGCCGCGAGGGCCTGAGCAAGCGCCGCTACTGGCGGCTGGAAGGTCGCGAGCACACCGACGACCTGCAGACGACCATCAGGACCGTGCGGGAGCTGCTCGACGACGTCATCGAACGGCAGCTCATCTCCGACGTCCCGCTGTGCACGCTGCTGTCCGGCGGGCTCGACTCCAGCGCGGTCACCGCGCTCGCGGCCCGCGCGCTGGCCGGCCGGGGCGCGGTGCGGTCGTTCTCCGTCGACTTCGCCGGCTACAGCGAGAACTTCCAGGCCGACGACATGCGCGACACCCCGGACACCCCGTACGTCCACGACGTCGTGCGGCACGTCGGCTCCGATCACACCGACATCGTGCTCGACTCGGCCGATCTCATGGATCCCGCCGTACGCGCGGCCGTCCTGCGGGCACGGGACCTCCCGCTCGGCATCGGCGACATGGACACCTCGCTCTACCTGCTCTTCAAGGCGATCAGGAAGCACTCGACGGTGGCGCTGTCGGGGGAGTCCGCCGACGAGGTGTTCGGCGGCTACCGGTGGTTCCACGATCCCGAGGCGGTCAACTCCGGCACCTTCCCGTGGCTCGCCATGCAGGGCCCGACAGGGCTGTCCACCCGGGGAGAGTTCCTGAACGAGGACCTGCTGCGCAAGCTCGACCTGCCCGCCTACCGCGCCGACAGCTACCAGCGGGCGCTGGCCGAGGTGCCCCGGGTGCCGGGGGAGACCGGGCTGCAGAAGCGGATGCGCGAGGTCAGCTACCTGCACCTGACCCGGTTCGTGCAGATCCTGCTCGACCGCAAGGACCGCATGAGCATGGCCGTCGGCCTGGAGGTCCGGGTGCCGTTCTGCGACCACCGCCTGGTCGAGTACGTCTTCAACGCCCCCTGGTCGATGAAGACCTTCGACGGGCGCGAGAAGAGCCTGCTGCGCGCCGCGACGGCCGACGTGCTGCCCCGCTCGGTGCTCGAGCGCCGCAAGGTGCCCTACCCCTCCACACAGGACCCGGCGTACGAGCGCGCGCTGCGTGCCGAGGTGGCCCGCGTGCTCGAGGGCGACCCGGCCATCGGGAGCCTGGTGGACGCGGCGAAGGTGCGCAGGATCCTCGACCAGCCCGTGGGCGAGGTCAGCCTGCAGGGCGCCCGGACGTCGCTGGAGGGCATCCTGCAGATCAACTCCTGGCTTGAGGCGTACAACGTGCGTCTCATGATCTGACCGCCGCCTTGGGGCTCCCGGCTACGCGTCCTGGGCGGTCACCGTCACCCGGTCGTCCGAGAAGCGGATCGTGAGCTCGTCACCCGGCTTCACGTCCCCGGCCAGGCGGACGACCTCTCCGGAAGGACGCTGCGCGATGGCGTAACCCCGCTCCAGCGTGGCGGCGGGGGACAGGGCCACCAACCGGGCCCTGAGATGTTCCAGCGAGTCGGCCGAGCGGTCCAGGGACGAGGAAAGGCAGCGCCGTGACCGCTCGCGCAGCGCGTCGACCTGCTCGGCCCGCCGGTCGAGCTCACGGACGGGATCGGCGAGCGACGGCCGGGAGCGCACGGACTCGAGCCAGGACATCTCGCGCTCGACCCAGCCCCGCAGCACCCGGCGGCCCCGGTCTCTGAGCTGATGGACGAGCGTGAGCTGTTCGCCCACGTCGGGCACGACCTTCTTGGCCGCGTCCGTCGGAGTCGAGGCGCGCACGTCGGCGACCAGATCGAGCAGGGGGCTGTCCTGCTCGTGGCCGATCGCGCTCACCACCGGCGTACGGCAGGCCGCCACGGCCCGCACCAGCGACTCGTCGGAGAACGGCAGCAGGTCTTCCAGAGAGCCGCCGCCCCTGGCGATGATGATCACGTCGACCTCGCGGTCGGCGTCGAGCCTGCGTAGTGCCTCGGTCACCTCGCCCACGGCGTACGACCCCTGGACGGCGACCTGCTCCACCTTGAACCGCACGGCGGGCCAGCGGCGGCGGGCGTTCTCCAAGACGTCGCGCTCGGCCGCCGAGTCGCGCCCACAGACGAGCCCGACGGTGCCCGGCAGGAACGGCAGCCGCCTCTTCCTGTCGACGTTGAACAGGCCCTCGCCCGCCAGCACCTGGCGGAGCCGTTCGAGCCGGGCCAGCAGCTCGCCGATGCCGACCGGGCGGATCTCCAGGGCCGTGAACGCGAACGAGCCCTTGTTGACCCAGAAGTCCGGCTTGACGTGCATCACGACGCGCGCGCCGTCGACGGGACGCGGCACGCTGGCCTCGTAGACGCCCCGGGCGCAGGTGATCCGCGCCGAGACGTTGGCCACGGGATCGCGCAGTGTCAGGAAGACGGTGCCGCCCCGGGCGGTCAGCTCGGTGATCTGCCCTTCGACCCAGACGGTGCCCAGCTTGCCGATCCACTGGGCGACCATCTGCAGCACCGACCTGATCGGCAGTGGCGCCTCAGGGGACGTCTTCGCGCTCAAGTGCCCTCCTCGCCTGGACCGGCTCGCACCTGCAGGCTAGCGGCACCCGCCGACAATCCACAGGCGACCAGGCGGAGGACGCCTCATCCGCCCGCCCGGCGTACGGCCGGGCGGGCGCGGCCCGGGATCAGGACTCGGACTGGAGCTTGGACAGCCGGTTCTGGAACATCCGGACCACTTCGGGGCGGTTCAGGTGCGCCTGCTCGTAGTCCAGCAGCGCGTGCAGCTGCTCGGCCGACTTGCCGCGCATCCGCGCCCGGAGCGACGCCACGGAGAGGTTCGCGTAGCCCGGCATCGGCTCCGCCGCCTCGGTGGCCGTCTCCGCCGCAGGCTGCTCCTCGGGCTGCTTGACGGGCTGCGCTGTGGGCTGTGCAGTGGGCTGCTCAGCCGGCTCGGCCGCCGTGGTGGCGGGCTTCTTGCGCGTCCTGGTGGCCTTCGGCGCGGCGGCCGCGCTCTCGGTGCTCTCGGCGCTCTCAGTGCTCGTGGTGCCGCTCTCAGCGCTGCTCGCGGCGGCTTCGGGGGTTTCGGCAGTGGCCTTGCGGCGGGCGCGCGGCTTCTTCGGCGCGGCGGGGGCGGCGGGCGCGGCCTCCTCCTGGGTCGCGGCCGTCGCGGAGGCCTCAGCGGTCGCGGCGGTTGCGGGGGTTTCCGCGGTTTCGGCGGCGGGCTTCCGGCGGGTGCGCGGCTTCTTCGCCGCGGCAGGCGCGGCAGGGGCGGCAGGGGCGGCAGGGGCGGCGGCCTCGGGCTCCGGCTCGGCCGCGACGGGCTCCGGCTCGACGGTCTCGGCGGCCTGCGGCTCGGCGGGCGCCGCCTCAGCGGCGGCGGGCGCCTCGGCAGGGGCCCTCTCCGCGACCGGCGCCTCGGTAGACGCCGCCTCTGTCGCAGTGGATGCCGCAGTGGGTGCCTCGGCGGGGGCGCTCTCAGCGGCAGGTGCCACCGGTGCCTCGGTCGTCACCGCGTCGGTCTTGCCGGCCTCGGCCTTCTCGGCCTCCTCAACCTTCTCGGTCTTCTCGGCCTTGCTCGGGCGGGGCGCGAAGATGACGGGATCCCGGCGCGCGGGCCGTTCCCCGGCGGCCTGCTCTGGGGCCTGCTCGGTGCCCTCCTCGGCCCGCGGCGTCTCGGCGGTCTCGCGGCGCTCGCCGTCCTGCGCCTCGCCACCGGCGAAGCGCTCCTTGATACTGGACTTGATCTTGTCGCCGGCCAGCAACGCCTGTCCGACCCCGTTCAGAGCGGTCTGAAGAACGGTCGTTATTGCTCTAAGGACGGACATTTCGGCTCCCGGGGAGATGCGTATCTGGTACACCCAGTCTTGCAAGACCAGGGTCAAGAGGTGGCTCGCGTTCCACATAGCATAGGAACATGGACGTGCAGACCTCAGCGACCCGTCGTGTCCTGGTCGCCAAGCCCCGCGGTTACTGCGCGGGTGTCGACCGAGCGGTGCAGGCGGTCGAGCGGGCGCTGGAGCAGTATGGCGCGCCCATCTACGTACGCAAGCAGATCGTGCACAACACCCACGTCGTGAAGACGCTGGAGGAGCGCGGCGCCGTCTTCGTGGAGGAGACCGAGGAGGTCCCCGAGGGTGCCATCGTCGTCTTCTCCGCCCACGGTGTCGCACCCGCCGTGCACGAGGAGGCCGCGAGCCGCAGTCTGCGTACCATCGACGCGACGTGCCCTCTGGTGACCAAGGTGCACAACGAGGCCAAGAGGTTCGCGGCCAAGGACTACGACATCCTGCTCATCGGGCACGAGGGGCACGAGGAGGTCGAGGGCACCGCCGGCGAGGCGCCCGAGCACATCCAGCTCGTGGACGGGCTCGACGGCGTCGAGGGCGTGTCCGTACGGGACCCGGAGAAGGTGGTCTGGCTCTCTCAGACGACCCTGTCCGTGGACGAGACCACCGAGACGGTCGCGCGGCTGCGGACGCGGTTCCCCAACCTCATCGACCCGCCGAGCGACGACATCTGCTATGCCACCTCCAACAGGCAGGCCGCGGTCAAGCAGATCGCCGCCGAGTCCGACCTGGTCATCGTCGTCGGCTCGGCCAACTCCTCCAACTCGAAGCGGCTGGTCGAGGTCGCCAAGGACTACGGCGCCGCCGCGTCCTACCTCGTCGACGACGCCTCGTTCGTACGGGACGAGTGGCTGGAGGGCGTGCGCACGGTCGGCCTGACCAGCGGCGCCTCCGTCCCGGAGGACCTCCTGCGGGGCGTGCTCGCCAAGCTGGCCGACCACGGCTTCACCGACGTCGAGGAGGTCGAGTCGGTGCAGGAGAGCATGCGGTTCGCCCTGCCCCACGAGCTGCGCAAGGATCTCCGCGCCGTCTGATCGGCCCGGTTCGCAAAACCCGGTTCGCAAAACTCGAGTCACAAAACCCGGTTCACTCGTCGGCGGCCCGGCCGTACACCCGGGGCTCGAAGTAACCCTCCGGCTCCGGGTCGAACGTACGAGCCCGGCCACGGCGTGAGCGGGAGGCCGGTGCCGGCTCGGGTTCGGGCGCGCCACGCAACTCGCGCAGATTGGCGGGCAGGCCCCGCACCCACGCGACGCCCAGGGCCAGCGCGGACCCGAGGAACAGCCACGGCGCGCCGGACGACAGCGCGGTGAACATCCCGAGCCCGAACGTCGGGAGCGTCGAAGCGGAGCCGAGCGCCCGCACGAGCTCCACCAGCAGCGCCGCGGCGAAGAAGACCAGCGGAGGCGTCACCACCAGCGGCAGCAGGTCGCGGGGACGCACCAACAGGACCGCCGCCAGGCACCCGGCCACGAACACGGGTCCGGGCAGGAACGGCATGCCCACCAAAGTGATCACGAAGAGCATGACGATCGCCCCCCGAGCGGTCAGCCGCAGCCCCGCTCGACCGGTGCCTGTCATCGGGCCCCCCTTACGACAAGTCTCGCGTCAATTTACCGTTCTGACGATGCGGGGGAGGGGGGCTTACCCGCTCTTCACCTTCGAGTTCGGGGATGGCGACCGGCCGGGGGACCTCCTCGACCGCCGACGGGGCGTCGAGCGCGTAGTCCACGAGACCGAGGTCGTTCATCCTCCGCGCGCTGACCAGGACCCTGCTCTCCAGCGAGCCGACCGTCTGGTTGTACGCGGTGACCGCTCGCGTGAGCGCCTTGCCGAGGTTGTCCACGTGCCGTCCGAGGCCGCCGAGCCGCTCGTACAGTTCCTTGCCCAAATCGAAGACGGCCTTGGCGTTCTCGCTGACGGCCGTCTGCTGCCAGGCGTACTGCGCGGTGCGGAGCATCGTGACGAGCGTCGTGGGAGTGGCGATGTGGACGCGCCTGCGCATCGCATACTCCAGCAGCCCCGGGTCGCGCTCCAGAGCGGGCGCGAGGAACGCCTCGCCGGGGATGAACAGGACCACGAACTCGGGCGACGGGTTGAACGCCTGCCAGTAGGACTTGGCGGCTAACCGGTCCACGTGCTCGCGTACGTGCCGCGCGTGGGCGTCCAGCCGGGCCGAGGCGAACGCGGGGTCGGCGGCCTCGGCCGCCTCCAGGTAGGCCGCGAGCGAGACCTTCGCGTCCACGACGATGTTCTTGCCACCGCTGAGCCGTACGACCATGTCGGGCCGGACCACACCGTCACGGGTGACGGCGCTCACCTGCTCGTCGAAATCGCAGAAGCGGGCCATTCCGGCGATCTCCGCGACCCGGCGCAACTGCAGCTCTCCCCACCGCCCCCGGGCCTCCGGCCGCTGGAGCGCCCGCACCAGCGCGTCCGTCTGGGCCTTGAGCCGATCGGAGCTCTCCCGTACGAACTCCATCTGCTTGCTCAGCTCGGCGCGGGCGGCGCGCGAGCCCGACTCGCTCTCCCTGAGCTGGCTCTCCACCTTGGCGAGCGTCTCCCGCAGCGGCGCGACGAGGTTCTCGACCGCCTGCCTGCGCTGGTCGAGGTCCCCGGCCGCCTCGGCCCTGGTGGTGTTGAGCCGGTTCTCCGCGAGTTCGAGGAAACGCAGGTTGGCCACGTCGAGAGCGTGGGCGGAGAGGGCCTGGAACCGCTCGGTGAGCTGGTTCTCCATGTAGGCCACCTTGTCCTCGGCCGCCCGCGTCCGCGCCTCGGCCTCGGCCACCCTGGCGGCCGCCTGGGCGGTCCGGCCCGCGGCCCGCATCCCGGCCAGGGCCGCGCCGACCACCACGCCGATCACCAGTCCCAGTGCGAGCGCCACGACATCCACGGTCTGGATGATTTCAGGCATTGGCGTCCCAAACAGGGAGGCGCGCCTGCGGGCGGGTCGAGCAGGACCACGAGGCCGTCGATGTCAGCCGCACCCCCCGAGGCCCCTAAACTCGTGGTACGTGAGCCTGAGCATCGGCATCGTCGGCCTGCCCAACGTCGGCAAGTCCACGCTTTTCAACGCCCTGACCAAGAGCGGGAACGCCCTCGCGGCCAACTACCCGTTCGCCACGATCGAGCCGAACGTGGGCATCGTCGGCGTGCCGGACTCCCGTCTGGGCAAGCTGGCGGAGATCTACGGCTCCGCGCGCATCCTCCCGGCCAAGGTCGAGTTCGTCGACATCGCGGGCCTGGTGAAGGGCGCGTCGGAGGGCCAGGGCAGGGGCAACCAGTTCCTTGCCAACATCCGCGAGACCGACGCGATCTGCCAGGTCATCCGCGTCTTCTCCGACCCCGACGTCACCCATGTGGACGGCGACGTGGCGCCGGAGCGCGACATCGAGACGATCAATACCGAGCTGATCCTCGCCGACCTGCAGACGATCGAGAAGGCGCTGCCCCGCCTGCAGAAGGAGGCGCGCAACAACAAGGACCGCAAGGTCCTCCTGGAGGCCGCCGAGGCCGCGGCGAAGCTGCTCGACACCGGCACGACCCTGTACGCCGGGGGCAAGGCGGCCGGGATCGACCTCGCCGACCTGCGCGAGCTCCACCTCCTCACGGCCAAGCCGTTCCTGTACGTGTTCAACCTCGACGCCGACGAGCTGACCGACACCGACCTGCGGGCCAAGCTCTCGGCGCTCGTGGCGCCGGCGGAGGCCGTGTTCCTCGACGCCAAGATCGAGTCCGAGCTCGTGGAGCTGCCCGACGACGAGGCGCTGGAGCTGCTGCAGTCCGTCGGCCAGGAGGAGTCGGGCCTCGCCCAGCTCGCCCGGGTCGGCTTCGAGACGCTCGGCCTGCAGACGTACCTGACGGCCGGGCCCAAGGAGGCCAGGGCCTGGACGATCCGCAAGGGCGCGACCGCCCCCGAGGCCGCCGGAGTCATCCACACCGACTTCCAGCGCGGTTTCATCAAGGCCGAGGTCATCTCGTTCGACGACCTGGTGGAGGCCGGCTCGATGCCCGCGGCCCGGGCCGCGGGCAAGGCCCGCATCGAGGGCAAGGACTACGTGATGCGCGACGGCGACGTGGTGGAGTTCCGCTTCAACGTCTGAACCGGCGCCGTCCGCCGTGCTCGCCGGCCGGTGTCACCGCCGGCTCAGCTGCGGGACCACTTCTGGTTCCCGCCGCCGTTGCACGTCCAGATCACCAGCTGCGTGCCGTTGGCGGTGCCGCCGCCGTAGGCGTCCAGGCACTTGTTCGAGCCGACTCCGACGATCGTGCCGTCGGAGTTGAGCGTCCACTGCTGGTTGGTGCCGCCGTTGCAGTCGTAGATGTCGACCCGGGTCCCGTCCGCCGTGCCCTGTCCGTAGGCGTCCAGGCACTTGGTGCCGTAGACCATCAGCTGCTTGGACGGCGTGAGGGTCCAGGTCTGGTTGGCGCCGCTGTTGCAGTCCCAGAGCGCGACCTGGGTGCCGTTGGCCTGGGACTGGTTGGGGACGTCGACGCAGCGGCCGGAGGCCTGGCCCCTGATGGGACCGACGCCGGTGTTGCCGTTTCCGCCGCTGGTCTCGGTGACGGAGAGGTTGTCGAACATGTCGGTCTGGTATCCGACCACTCCGAGCCCGACCTGTCCGCTGAAGTAGGAGTTGTCCGTCACCGAGCCGAGCGCGGCGCCGTCGAGGGCGGCGCTGATCTGGTTGCCCGAGAAGCCGAGCGAGATCGTGTGCCAGGTGTTGGTCCCGAGCGAGCTCCGGGAGCCCGAGGCGAGGGTGCTCACCGTGCCGGACGTGGTGCTCTTGGCGATCGACCAGGCGCCGGAGCTGTTCAGCCGCAACTGGTAGGCCGCCTGGTGGCTCTGCGGGCGTGACTGCGTGTTCGCCCGCCCGAGCAGCGTGATGGTGCCGGCCTGCTGGAAGTTGACGTCCACGCTGACCTTGTAGTTGCTCCAGGACGGGTCTCCGACCAGGCCGAAGGCGTCACTGTCGTCCTGCCATTCGATCGGCCGCATAGGTGTCACCTGCTGCAGGCACTGACCGGCCCGGCCGCCGGCGCAGGGCCGGACCTCGAAGGATCCCTGCATGTCGGAGAAGTACCTGGCCTCGGTGCGGGAGGCGTAGGCGTCGAAGTCGTCGGAGTACGGCAGCGCCAGCGGCGCGCTCGCCGGTCCGGTCGCCGTGCCCTTGCCCTGGCCGGTGGTCGTGGTCACCGAGTAGATCCGGTTCGGCTGCATGGTGAGCGAGTAGGAGCCGTTGCTGGGGACGATGTCCGGCTGCCTGACGAACCAGTCGGCGGGGTTGTTCGACCCGAGGTCGGTGGACCACACGTGCACGGTCCCGGTGCTCAGCCCGCCTGTCACGTTGACGTTCACGGTCTGCGTGGTCGTCGACGTGCTGGTCTCGTAGATGGTCGAGTAGTCGGTGTTGTTCGTGGACTTCAGGGAGATGTAGCTGCCGTTGCTCCGGTTCCCGCCGAGGTATCCGCTCGCGGAGCCGGTGAGGAAGCGCCAGCCCGGCTGGGTGAACTGGGCGACCTGGGCGTTCGCCCACAGACTGCGGCCCACCTGATAGGAGCCCGACCACGGCGAGTTGGCGACCGCCAGGGCGGTGGTGTTGAAGGGCAGGTTCGGATAGAGCGCGGCCACCAGCGGCCAGTTGACGAAGCCCGTCATCTGGCCGTCGAGGTATCCCCGCGTGATGCTGCGGATGTAGGGGGCCGAGCCGCTGATGTAGTCCTGCGACCCGAACTCGCTGTTCCAGATCGGCTTGCCGGTGGCCACGGCGTTCGCGCTGGACGGACACGAGGTGGCGTCGCTCAGGTAGCCGCACAGGTAGTGCGCCCCGACCACGCCGACCGCGGCCTTGAACGCGGGGTCGCTCAGCATGTCGTCCGCGGTGGACAGGCCGAAGCTGTCGTCGCCGACGATCTGCACGTTGCCGTAGCCGTTGGAGTCGAGGGCCGACCGGAGGTTCTTGTACCAGGTCTTGTTGTGCCCGCGCTCGTTCCATCCGCCGATGTAGCTGATCGTCAGGCCGTGCTGCTTGGCGCAGTTGAGCCAGGAGATGTCGTAGTCGATCATGTCCTGGGACCAGAAGTTCCCGCCGCCGATCCAGCCGGGCGCGGTCCACGGCAGCGCGATCAGCTTGATGTTCGGGTTGCGCGCCACCGCCTGCTCGCCCAGCCAGAACTCGTAGCCGACGTTGCAGTTGATGTCACCGCGGGTGTGCTCGATGCTGGGTTCGGAGCCGTCGGTGGAGTTGGCGTCACCGCCGATCTCCAGTTTCAGCAACTGCACCGCCGCGCCGTACCCGGGCTTGAACAGGTAGTCCAGGATCTGGGAGCGCTGCGTCTCCGGGTAGTCGATGAGCAGCCGCGAGTTGCCGCCGCCGCCGCTGATCGCCCCCACCCCGTCGAACGTGCGACCCGTCGAGCCGCCGTTCAGCGTGATGGTCGTCGTGGCCGCCTCGGCCGCCGGCGCGGTCATCACCACCGCGCCGGCGCCGGTCACGGCCGCTGTGACCGCCGCCATGATGATGCGGATCCATTTCCTGTCGCCGACTGGTCGACGTTTGCGCATGCCGGACCTCCGGGGCTGTCCGTGTGGGGGATGGGTGACGGGCGGTCCACCGACCCTGCCGGATCGCTTTCTGTTGGAAGCCGTTTGAAATTGTCAGAGCGGTTGGGGCATGTCAAGGCGCGGTCAGGCGGGAAAGTTGGCGTGTGAATCTGGCTGAACTGGCGTGCAGCGGAAACGCGGCTGACGGCCGTCGCCCGCGATGAACGTTTCAGGCGTGCGCGTACGTTCGGTCGCGCTCGGTTATGGCAGAGAATGTTGGAACGCGAGCCATAGAATGTTTGTGCTGCTCAGACGTGCTCAGACGTGGTCAGACGTGGTCAGACGTGCGCTCAGACCGTGCTCAGGCGAGGTCGCGGTAGTAGGAGAACATCGGCTCGGCCGCTCCGGGCTCGATGTGGGCGAAGCCGTGCGCCTCGTAGAAGCGGCGCGCGTCGGTGTCCTCACCGTCGACGTTGATCGCGAGGATCTCCGCGCCGCGATCCCGTGAGAGGCGGCACGCCTCCTCCAGCAGGGCGTGTCCGAACCGCTGCCCGCGCATGCCGGGCCGCACGTACAGCTCGTCGAGGACGACGGACGGGCCGTCATGCCAGACGTCGGGCCGGAAGGTCAGAACCGCGACGCCGACGGCCGGTTCGCCGGTGAGAAGGGCGACGAGGTCATCTCCGGCGAGCAGCCGGCGGAGGCGTTCCGTGAGCACGTCCGTGCCCGGTGTCGGCGTGTCGAACTCGCGGTTGAAGGCGTCCAGCAACTCGGCGACGACAGCGGCGTCGGACGGCCTCGCCTGCCGCACCGGGTGCTCCTGCTGCGATAGGGCCACCTCCGCACCCTTCCTGCCGGCCCGGCGGACGGCAAGAGATTTTGCGGGTGACCATTCCCCGCCCGATCGCGTCTGGTCTGTTGTGACAGACACGAAGACGCGGGGGGCATCATCATCGAGGAGCTGTACCGCGAGCACTGGGCGCTCGTGTGCGGGTTCCTGTTGCGCCGCACCCGCGATCCCCACCTCGCCGAGGACCTGGCCCAGGAGACGTTCGTCAAGGCGACCAGGGCCCTGCTCGGCTGGCGCGGCGGGAACCCGGCGGCATGGCTGCTCGTCATCGCTCGCAACGTTCTCGTCGACCACGTGCGGCGTCACCGCCGCGAGCTGGACCTGCCCCACCCCGACGAGCTCGGCGTGCCTCCGCTGCACGTCGAGTCGCTGGCCGTACGCGACGTCCTGGACCGGCTGGCCGAGGAGCACCGCAGGCTGCTCACCCTGGTCTATTTCGAGGGCTTCTCGCTGGTCGAGGTGGCCGCGATGACCGGCAGGAAGCACGCCGCCGTCAAGACGGCCGTGTGGCGTGCCAGGGCGGCCTTCGCCGATCTTTACGGAGGCCCTCATGACTGACGACGCTCTGCTGCCGCCCATGCCCGACTTCGATCCCAGCGCGGCCCGCCGGGCCGTACGGCGGGGTATCGCCCGCACTGCGATCACCGTGCTGGCGGCACTGCTCGTCCTCGTCCTGGCGGCGACGGTGGGCTCCGGCCTGATCCAGCGGCGCGGCGACAGGGAGCAGCGCATGACCGACGTGCTGGGCACCGCCTTCAAGATCTACAACCCGAGCTACGACATCGAGGTCCGCAACTGGGGTGCCACCACGCCGCTGTCGATGTCGTTCACCGTGGCCGCGAGGCCCATGCGGGCCGTCGGAGGTTTCGCCGAGGGATACGGCGGCGCCGAGCACGTGGTCACCCAGGACTTCTTCGGCCATGTGGGCAGGCTGCCGCTCGGCGCGAGCGCCGGCACCACGCTGAACCTCGCGCTGATGAACGTGGGGACGGGCAACCAGCCCAAGGAGGACAGCCGCAAGGTCCTGGCCAGGCTCCCCGAGGGGCTCAACGCGCTGGCGGTTGTCGAGTTCGTCACGCCGCTCACCATCGATGAGCTGGCCGCCTTCACCCGGAGGTACAAGTCGTACGCCGACAAGGTGGTTTTCGAGCGGCGACCCGGGTCGATCCCCATCACCTGGGGAGGGACGACGACATGGGACCGGGTCCCGATGCCGGGAGAGGACGATGAACCGCTCAGGTCCGACCTCGCGAACTTCCGGCGCTGGGCCGGCATCCTCAAGGACTACGACGACGGCAACCTGCACGACTTCGATCTCAGCCTGGCGCGGCTGCGCAAGGCCGCGGACGACGGCCTGGCCTACGCCTACGTGGACTCGTCGGTGACGATCGGCGAGCTGCGGAAGATCATCGAGGATCCGCTGGTCCGGACGGTTCGCGTGGCGGATGTGGCCTACGATCTCGAACGGCCTTGAGACGGCCGGGTCGGGCAAAAGGGGTGGTCATGGTGGTGAGCGTCATCACCTGCCACACCTCTCCCTCTGGTCAGATCCTCCATGGCCAGCGGAAACGCTTGGGCCAACTGCCCTAGACGCATTCGTGAGCTTCGTTGAAGCATCGAGATGAGGCCGTTTGGCGCGTAGTCGCCGTTTGAATCCCTTTTCGTGACAAATCTCTTCGCTGCCGTAATCCGGCACAGCGGAAGGGGATGCCGGCCGATTTCGGGCACCGGGAAAAGCCCAGGCGGCCTGACCTGGCGAGGCCCGATCGGACCCAAGGAGGGGACCATGCATCGGAAATCCAGACAGCCGGCTCTCGCGGCGATTTTCGTCTCGACGCTCGCGGCCGCCGGAGTCGCGCTGCTCGGCGGCGCCGCCTCCGCGGCGACGGGCGCCCCGTGGTCGGCGTGGGCGCCGCAGGCGAGCGAGCCCGGCGGATCGATGCGGGCGACGTCGTACACCACCAGCGTCGGCGAGCCGATGCTGATGTCCGAGTCCATGCCCGAGACGATGCAGCTCGGCATGCCGATGATGACGGTCGCGGAGCTCCCGGCGCAGTGGTCCGCCGGCTGGTACAGCGGTGCGAGCCTGCGGAGCCAGGCGCTGCCGGGCATGAGCGCGGCATCGATGGAGGAGATGGCGGAGGAGGCCCGCCAGAGCATCAGGGACGAGGCGAGCAGCGCCAAGCAGCGGATCATGCAGGAGGCGGCGTGCGCGCAGCAGCGCATCGAGGAGATGTCCCAGCGCGCCCAGCAGCAGTTGTCGGAGCAGGCCCAATCGCTGGCCGAGTCTCAGGCCGAATCTCAGGCCCAATCACCGGCCCAATCACCGGCCCAATCACCGGCGCAGTCGTCCGCGAGCGAGTCGCAGACCTCCTCGCTGCCGGAGAGCGCCCCTGAGAGCGTCCCAGGGAGCGCCCCGGAGAGCGCGCCGGGCAGCGCCATGGGCATTACGCCGGAGAACGTCCCGCCCGAGATCTCGAATCCGGAGAGCGTTCCGCCTGCGGCCATCCCGCCGGCGTCGACCGAGTCGCAGTCGTCCTCCGCGTCCTCCTCTGAGGCGTGCCAGTGAGGGTGCGGGCGTAGCTCAGAGGCACGACGGTCCCGCTCGGGCGGGGCCGTCGTGGCGCGTATGGACGGTTTCGTTATGCCTGCGAGCTGCGAAGACAGCAATAGGTGGCGGTTAGGTAATCGATGTCCCCGCTGGCCAGGCGTAACGTGCTTTTCCGCGGAGTGGATAGGTGTGGGGCGTCTCTCCAGGGATGTAGACCTGGTTTGCTCGGTCGCGGCGATGCTTGCACCATGGGCGTGGCTTACCTGGAAGAATTGGCGAGGCCGCTAGGGTGAATACTTCAATGCGGTTAACCGGATCGAGAGCAAGAGGAAACCGCGCCAGCCGGAGGGATCGGCGCGAGCGGAGGCGTGATGGCTCGCAGGTCAGACGTCCAGCAGGATCCGCGGATCGCTGGCGACCCTGACCCGTACCCACTGGAAGGTTTCGAGGCGGCGAGCGCGGCGCACGGCACGGTCCCCCGTCGCAGAGGCTGGAGCGGTGGTGGAGGCCGCTGGCTCGTCTGGACCGGGCGGGTCATCCTCTGGGCGCTGATCATCGTGATCGTGGTCAACGGCGTGCGCGCTCCGTTCGAACGGCTGACGCAGGACGATTCGGCCGGCGTGGCCCCCACCGGCTCGGCCACGTCCGGATTCCCGGCGACGCAGGCGGCGGCCTTCGCCAACCAGTTCGCGGCGGTCTACCTCAACTACGACGCGGCCAATCCCCAGCAGCGCGCGGAACGGCTGAGGTCGTTCCTGCCGGAGGGCGCCGACGAGCAGTTCGGCTGGAACGGCTACGGACGCATGTCGGCGGGGGCCTTCCAGTTCACCGGCATCGACGTGATCGACGAGCACAACGCGCGGGTGACCGTGACCTACCAGACGGGGGGCACCCGCGGTCTGCTGTCCGTGCCGGTCTACTACGACAACGGCCGGTTCGTGGTCTCGGCCCAGCCCGCTCTGCTGCCCGCGCCCGGCCCGGCGGGCCTGCCGCAGCTCCCGGACCCCGACCGCGACTCCGCCACCGAGGCCGAACTGCGTCCCCAGCTCGAAGGCTTCTTCAAGGCGTACGCCGCGGGCAACCAGGTCGACCTCCAGCGCTACGTGGCGAGCGGGGTGACCGTCAACGGGTTCAACGGCGAGTTCACCCTCGCCGAGCTGAAGGACGTGCTGGTCCCGCCGGGCGGTTCCGACAGCAGGAAGGTCACGGCCGTGGTCGTGTGGGCGGTCGCGTCAGGACAGTCGGCGGCGGTGGCGAGCCCGTCGCAGGACCCGGCGGCACAGCCGGCCGGTCTCGAACAGGCCTATCAGCTGACCATCGAAAAGCAGGGCGGCAAGTGGTTCGTCAGGGACATCCAGGGTGCGAACCGGTCCGTGGGGTAGCGCATGCCCGGCAAAGACATCGCTGATCCATCCCCCCGGGAGGGCGAGAGTTGATACTGAAGACCATCGCGGACCACTTCCTTGATCTCGCCGCGCCGTCACCGGCGCCGACGGCGGGCATCAACACCGAAGGTCTCGCCGACTTCCTCCGGAGGTTCTTCGCTCCGCTCTTCCTCGCGGTCGTCTCCGTCGTGGCGATCTTCTTCCTCTTCACCCGAGAGATCACCAGGTTCGTCCAGTTCATCATCCTGGCGATCGCGATCGGCGTGATCTTCTACGTTCCCAACATCATCGAGGTGACGGCGAAGGCGATCGCGGGCGCACTTGGCATCAAGTGATCGGGCGGAGAGGAGGTTCGGGGTGGATCTGCCCACATATACCAATATCTGGCGTATTGAGAAGCGGCTGTACAAGCTGTACGACCTACGGCTGCCGATGCCGCTTCCGGTCGTCTGGATCGGTGTGTTCGTGGGTGTCTCCGTGCCGTGGTCGGTCTTCCTCTACCTGATCGGACTGCCGTTCGCGGCCCCCTGGCACGTCATCTACCTCGTTCCTCCGGGTGTGCTCACCTGGCTGTCCACCCGTCCCGTCATCGAGAGCAAGCGCCTCACCGAGCTGCTCCAGTCGCAGCTCCGCTACATGAGCGAGCCCCGCACGTGGTGCCGTATGGCCCCGTTCGACGAGCCGGACGAGGTCGCGCTGACGGCACGTGTCTGGCGGACCACGCCGCCGGTCGCGATGGAGCAGGGCAGGGCGGAGCGCAAGGCGCGCCGCGCGGTCTCGGTCAAGGTGCCCGTCCCGAAGGTCTCCAGGAGCGGCGTACGGCCGGCCTTGGGGGCCGCCGCACGAGTGGGCGCGCATCAGGTGGATCCGTCACGTGTCGTACGCCCGGCCGTGGCGGCCGCGGCTGCCGCCGCCGCGCCGGTCGCGGACGCACCTCCCGCCCTCCTGCCCCGAAGCGGTGCCGCCTCCCGGGCCGCTGCCGCCGGTGATCGCGTCGTCTACCTCACGGAGCCGCCCGCGCCGCCTATGTCGTCCGTGCCCCCGCCCCTGCCGCCGGCGGAGCCGGAGCGGGAACGCGAGCCCCAGGAGCTTCCCGAGAGCCGCGAAGAGAGCCACGAGCCGGGCCGTGTGCCGGGCCGTGTGCCGGGCGCTGTGCAGGACTCCGTGCAGGGCGCTGTGCAGGGCGCTGTGCAGGGCGCTGTGCAGGGACCGGTGGAGCAGGCGCTCCCGGCCGCCGCCGCGCCCGCCGTGCCCACTGAGGCACCGGAGGCGGAGGCGCCTGCCGCCCCGCCCATCGGCACCGAGACGCTGCGCCGCCTGCGCAGGCTCGCCGCCTCGGCCGAGCCCCGCCCCGAGCCCCATCTCGAGCCCCGCTCCGAACGCCCCGAACGCCCCGAACAGGGTCCCGAGCCCCGTGCGGTACGGCCGTCCGGTGCGGCCCCCTTCACCGAGCCGAAGCCCGAACCAGAGCCGGAGCCGGAGCCCGCGCCCGAGTCCGAGCCGGTCGCGGTGGAGCCCGTGCACGAGGAGCGTCCACGCGACGCGCGCGTGCACGACGCCGAGGCCCTTGCCCAGCATCGGAAGGGCCGTCCGCCGCGGCTCGTGCGGCCGCCCCGGGTGCCAGCAGATGCAGCCGATGCAGCCGGCGAGCCGGCGAGCGAGGCGCCCGTGGTCCACGCGGCCTCGGAGGTGGCGCCCCCCGCGGCCGCGGCGTCCCGAGTGCCCATGGAGCCCACTGAGCCCCTGGAGCCGGCGGCCGGCGTCTCCGACGCCTCCACTGCTTCCCGACCGGAGACGCAGGACACGCCCGCGCGGGAGGCGGCCCACCACACGGGGTCCAGGCCGTACGAGGGCGTTGCGGGCGCTGTGGGCCCTGTGGGCGCTGTAGGCACTGCGGGTTCGGCGGGAGTGTCGATCCGGGCCGTGCCCGTGGGTCCGCGCGCCGCGGGCCCGGCCGGGCCCGCCCGGCCGTCGCTGCCCACCCCCGGGACGCCCACCCCCGGCAGGCCGGCGCACGAGGAGCCGCCGCGGCTGCGCCGCGTCGAGGCCGTCGTCGGCCGTGACACCTCCGGCGGCTGGCGGCGCCTGGCGCAGGTCGTCGTGGGCGGCAGCCGTACGGACGGCATGGAGGTCGACGAGGCCAGGACCCGCATCCCGCTCACCACGAGCAGGCGGATCATGGTGCTCGGCTGCACGGGCGGCGCCGGGCAGACGACCACGGCGTTAATGCTGGGCCACACACTGGCCCGCTATCGCGATGACCGTGTGCTCGCGCTCGACGCGAACACCGGAGAGGACACGCTCACCACGAGGATCGCCGCAGAGTCACCCGAGACGCTGAGCTCGCTCATCGAGAGCTCGGAAGAGGTGAACGGCTACCTCGGCATGCGGGCGTACACGACGCGCTGTGAATCGGGACTGGAGGTCGTCGGGGCGGACACCGACGACCGGGTCACGCAGCGCCTGGCCGAACGCGCGTTCCTGGCCGACTGGCGCAGGACGCTCGCCGCGCTCGACCGGCACTACCGGCTTACCGTGATCGACCCCGCGGCCGCGCTGGCGGCCCGGCTCCTGCCGTACGCCGACCAGCTCGTGCTGGTCGCCCCCGCGAGCGAGGACGCCTCCGAGGCGGTGGCGATGACCTACGAGTGGCTCGACGGGCACGGCTGCTCCGACCTGCGGCGACGCGCCGTGATGGTGATCAACGGCGTGAGCCGCCGCAGCCTCCCCGACGTGGAGCAGGCCGAGGCGGTGGCCAGCGGCCGCTGCCGGGCGATCGTCCGGGTGCCGTGGGAGGACGAACTGGCTCCCGGGCGGCCGGGACCGGTCGACGTCAATCACCTCCGAATGGGCGGCCGCAGGGCGTACGTTGCGCTTGCGGGTGTGATCGTGAGCGGCCTGGCGGCTGTCCAGGCCAAGCAGGAGGTGGCCAGATGAGGGGCGAGCGAGGAAGCTGGTGAGAGGTCGATGAGCAGGGCGCGCAGTCGCCTCGCGGTGCGTTACTTCGACGACCGGGTTCTTCTCACCGACTCGGCGGCCTGGGCCTACTTCCGGCTGCCGACGGTGAGCTACGAGTTCCTCACCCCCGAGGAGCGCGAGGCGCTGGCCACCAACATCACGATCGCGCTGGCCGCGATCAGGATGTCCGACGCCGAGGTGCACCTGCGGATCGCGCACCGGGCCTACCCGGCGGCGGAGTGGGCGATGGCGCTCAACTCGACCTCGGACGAGGGCCCGGGCTGGCGGGAGTACCTGGAGGAGATGTACCGCCACGTCTGGGCCAAGGACTTCTGGAGCAAGGAGGTCTACCTCGGCGTACGGCTCGGGCCGCGCGGCGCGCAGCTCGGCACCGGCGTGCTGGCCCAGCTCTTCGGCTTCTACCAGCGCAGCGAGAAGGCGCTCGGCATCGAGGACGACCACGTGCCGGACAAGGAGATCACCCGGTGGACCGAGGCCGCCGAGCGGCTCGGCCGGGCCTTGGCCTCCAGCGCGCTCTACGCCCGCCACGCCACCTCCACGGAGATCGCCTGGCTGTTCCAGCACGCGGCGGCGGGCGGCCTCGGCGAGCCGTCCCCCTCGGCCACGCCGCGCCGCAGGTGGGGCAAGGGCGAGATCGAGTCGCTGGTCGAGGGGCAGATCCACAACGGCAGGTCGCTGCTGCGGATCGAGCAGCCGGCCGGAGACTCCTACACCGCGCACCTGTCGTTCGCCCGGTTCCCCGACCTCATGCCGTTCCCCGACGGCGAGCCGTGGCTGCACTTCGCCGACCAGTTGCCGTTCCCGGTGGAGGTCTCCAGCCGGATGCGGCTGATCCCCCCGGTCAGGGCGAGCAAGGACGTGGCGCGCAAGCTGGCCCACGCCCGCGACATGGACATCCACATCCGCGAGGCGGGCGCGGAGGCGCCGCTCGCGCTGGCCGAGCAGATCGACGCCGCCCGCATGCTGGAGCACGGCATCACCAAGGAACGACTGCCGTTCGTGTACGGCTGGCACCGGCTGAGCGTCAGCGCGCCGACCGAGGAGATGTGCGTCCAGCGGGTCGAGGCCGTCGTGGAGCACTACCGCGACATCGGCATCGACGTCGTCAACTCCACCGGCGACCAGTTCTCGCTGTTCTGCGAGGCCCTTCCCGGCGAGCGGCTGCGGGTCAACGCGTACGCCCAGCGGCAGCCGCTGCGCACGATCGCGGGCGGCATGGCCACCGCGACCGTCGAGCTCGGCGACCGGGTGGACGAGTCGAACGCCGGCTGGATCGGGCCGTACGTCGGGGAGACGCTGGGACGGGCGCGCAGCATCGTGCACTTCGACCCGCTCGTCGCGGCGGCGCGCAACCGCCCGACCGCCATCGCGATCACCGGTGAGCCGGGCGGCGGCAAGACCACGCTCGCGCTGCTGCTGATCTACCAGATGGCGCTGCGCGGCGTCACGATCGCGGTCATCGACCCCAAGGGCGACGCCGAGTCGCTCGTACGGCTGCTGCGCGGCCGGGGCCGCAAGGCCAGGGTCATTCCGCTGGGGTCGGCCGCGCCGGGCCTGCTCGACCCGTTCTCGTTCGGCGACGACATCGCGACGAAGAAGACGATGGCGACCGAGACCCTGCGGCTGCTGCTGCCGAGGATGTCGGAGGAGCGCGAGTCCGCCATGATCCAGGCGGTCGCCGCGGTCTCCAACGAGCCCGACCCCTCGCTGGGCAAGGTCGTGGACCACCTGGAGCACTCCACCGACCCGGCGTCGAAGAACCTCGGCGCCGTGCTGCGGTCGATGTCGGAGATGCACCTGGCCCGGCTGTGCTTCGACGCCTCGGGCGGCGAGCAGATCGACACCGAGGGCTGGACGACCGTGTTCACGCTCGGCGGCCTCACGCTGCCCGACGCGATGACGGTAAGGGACGACTACTCCTACGAGCAGCGGCTGTCGGTCGCGCTGCTCTATCTGGTGTCGCAGTTCGCGCGCCGGCTGATGAACGGGCTCGACCGGCGCACGCCGAAGGCGATCTTCCTCGACGAGGCGTGGGCGATCACGTCCACTCCCGAGGGCGCCAAGCTCGTGCCGGAGGTCTCCCGGATGGGCCGCTCACGCAACACGGCGCTCGTCCTGGTCTCGCAGAACGCCGGTGACCTGCTCAACGAGCAGGTGACCAACTGTCTGTCGTCGGTCTTCGCGTTCCGTTCGACGGAACGCGTGGAGGTCGAGCACGTGATGGAGCTCCTGGGCGTCGACCCGTCGGAGGAGCACAAGGCGGTGCTGCGCTCCCTGGGCAACGGGGAGTGCGTCTTCCGGGATCTGGACGGCCGGGCCGGCCGTATCGGGGTGGACCTTATCTCGGAAGAGCTGCTGCGCTGGCTTGACACCAATCCGACACACGACAAACCCAACGAGAACGTGCATGATCTTCTTGACGGGGGCTCCGGTCGGTCGGGGGTCGCGCAGGAGGTGCGATCGTGAGCGTGCGCAGGAACGGTCCCAGGGGTCGCACCCGGGAGGGCGGCAGACGCGGCAGGCGGGTCCGCCGGACCCTGGCCCTGCTTTTCGTCGCCTTCGCGGCGTTCGTGACGCTTCCGCTGATTTTTCCCGCCGGTACGGCGAGCGCGGTCGGGCCCTGTGACCTGTCGCCCGCCCTCGCCCCGGAGATCGTGGGCGGCGGCGTCGACGGGCTGGTCCAGCCGCCGGCGACCGACGACGCGGCGGCCGGTCAGAACGCCGGCCAGAACTCTGGCCAGAACACCGGGCAGGCGCCGAAGGAGCCGCAGACCAACTACGAGCGCTACGGCATGGCCGGCCAGTTCTGGCACACCTACGACCTCGGGTGCTCCGACGTCACGGCCGTGCTCGGCAACGCGTGGGCCAACACGGTCTTCTCGTGGGCCAAGGCCGTCGACCGGCTGACGATCAGCACCTACCAGGCGGCGGCGACCGAGGGCCCGCTGCAGCCCATCAAGGACGTCGCCGACGAGATCGTCACCAACCTCGCCAACGCGATGTACTGGCCCTACCTGCGGCCGATCGTCATCCTCGGCGCGATCTGGCTGGCGTGGTACGGCCTGATCCGCAAGCGCGCTACGACGACCACCGAGGGCGTCATCTGGATGGTGCTCGCGGTCACGGTCGCCATCTGGTTCTTCAGCCGCCCGGGCGACTTCACCAGCCTCGGGAAGACCGTGACGGACAAGACCGGCGAGATCGTTAACTCGGCGTTCTCCGGGCTGCCCGGGGCGGGCGGCGCGTCGTGCCTGCCGATGAAGGAGACCGCGCCGGGCGAGGTGCCGAGCGCCCCGACGGCGGGCGGCTACGGCCGCCAGGGCACGCCCGGCGTCGAGCAGAACGCCGACGCGCTGTGGTCGGTCCTGGTCTGCAAGCCGTGGCTGATGGGCGAGTTCGGCACGGCCGACCCCGACTCCGGTCTCGTGAAGGGCCTGGGCGCCAAGCTGCTCAACCTCCAGGCGATCGACGCCGCCGAGCAGGCCGCCGACCAGACGCCGGCCTCCGACTCGCACCAGCAGCGGTTCGAGGAGGAGGTCGCCAAGCCCATGCAGAGCACCCCGGCGTACTTCCTGTTCCAGGGCAAGGACTGGACCAGCCGCCTGGGCATCGCGATCGGCGCGTTCATCGCGGCGATGGTCGCCGGTCTGCTCATCTTCCTCGTCGCGGTGTCGCTGCTCGTGCTGAAGGTCGGCTTCCTGTTGTTGCTGATGCTCGGGCCGGTCTTCCTGTTGATCGGCGTGCATCCGGGCTCCGGCCGCATCATCGCCATGCGCTGGGTGGAGATGCTGGTCGGCACCCTGCTGCGTCAGGCGGTGCTGGCCCTGGTGCTGGGCGTCCTCGTGTACGGCTACGCGCTGATCATCTCGACCAGCCTGCCCTGGGGCATGCAGATCCTGTTCATGGCGCTGCTGACGATCGCGGTCTTCTTCTACAGACGGCCGTTCCAGCACCTGTTCGCCTCCATGGACGGGCACACGATCACCACCCGGATGCTCGGCGAGGCCGCGACCGCGCCGACCCTCTCGCGGGCGGCCAACGCGCTGCCGCCGGTCGCGGCGGCCCGGGCGGCCCGATGGGGGCTGCGCAAGGCCGAGCCGGTCATGGGCGCGGTCGCGATGGCGACCGGTGCGGGCACGGCGGCGGCCGCCGCGACGGGCGTGGCGCAGGGCCGCGTACGCGGCGAGGAGGGGGCGGGCAACGTCCCCGCCCAGGCGGGAGCGCGTGCGGGGGCGCAACCCGCGCCGCTCGACACCGACGCGCAGGGGGCCGGCCGCCGCAAGGCAGGGGTCACCGCCTCGCGTCCGGGAACGGCCCCGCCGCTCAACCTGTCGGGGGTGCGCCCCGCCGGGGCCGTACGGGCGTCCATGCCGTCAGGCCCGCGCCCTGCGGCACAGGCGGCACAGGCGGCCCAGGCTGTGTCTGCGGCGTCGGCGGGAAGCCCGCCGCAGCGGATCACCGGCGTGTCCCCCGCGCCCGCTCCGTCCGCAGCGTCATCCACTGGGTCATCCACTGGGTCATCCACAGCACAGCCCGCACCGTCCCGCGGCCGCCTGAGCGGCGGATCGAGCGGCGGGTCGTCCGGTGGGTCCGGTGGCGGCTGGTTCGGCGGCAGGTCCGGTGGCGGCTGGGCCTCCCGGCCGTCGTCCACCCGGTCGTCCGGCGGCGGCTCGGGCGGGTTCTTCGGCGGTGGTTCGCGCGGTTCGTCTGGCAGGTCCTCGAACCGGTCGTCGGGTGGTTCGTCCGGCGGTTCGTCGGGTGGTTCGTCCGGCGGTTCTTCGGGCGGCATCTTCGGCGGGTCGTCCCGCCGCAGCGACGGCGGCCGGGCCCGGCCCGCCCCGCGCGACTCGGGTTCGTCCGGTGGTTCGTCGGGTGGCATCTTCGGCGGGTCGTCCAGCCGTCCCCGTTCGGCCGAGCCGCCCCCGCTCTGGCTGCCGAGCAGGGGAGAGAGCACGCGCCGCGACGGCGACGCGCCCGCCCCGTTCTGGGCCAAGCCCGCCGACCGCGACTCCGGCGACTGACGGGAACCTCCGCGCTGTCATGAGAAGCCGAAACAGTGATCGGGGGAAGGGCCTCGCCTTCGCGGCGGCCGTCGTGGTGCTCGCCGCCGTCGGCGTCTACCTCACGATGAGCGGGCCGTCCGACTCCTCCTCTGGTGACGAGCAGACGAGGGAGCAGTCGGTCGTCGTCACCTCGCGGGCGACGGCCGCGGCCCGCGAGCCCAGCCCGGTGGCCACGACCCCCGGCGCCTTCGACGTGTACGCGTACCTGCCGCTGTCGAAGGAGGAGATCGGCGCGGCGGCCGACCTGGCGCGCCGCTTCACCGAGGCGTACGGCACCTTCTCTCCCGGAGAGGAGCCGGCGGCGCGGGCCGACCGGCTGAAGCGGTTCGCGACCGACGAGTTCGGCGGCCAGCTCACTAGGACCGTCACCGACCCCGCCGTGGTGGAGCAGAACAAGACCGACCAGGTGAACTCCAAGGGATCGGCGAAGGTGACGACGATCCGCGACATGACGGCCGACCAGGTGGTGTTCGTCGTCGACTCGGTCCGTCACGTGACGGACAAGAACGGCCAGAAGGACGTGCCCGAGCGCTTCGCCGTGACCGTGATCAAGGCGGGGACCGACTGGCGGGTTTACGACCTGCAACTGGCCGACGCCGGTCAGGACGGGGACAGCACGCCGTGACCGCTCCGCCGCGCATGACTCCCGCCTCGACGCGCGTCGTACGCAGGCTCGCGTCGGCGGGGCGGGACTGGCGGACGATCGCCGTGGCCCTCATCGTGATCGTCCCGGCCACGTTGTTCGGCTCGATCATCCTGATGACCCCCAGCCCGTCGATCCTCTTCGGCGGCGGCGCGGCGGAGAACTGCGCGCAGGCGGCCACGGGGGAGGGCGCCGCCGCCGACGTCTCGCAGACCGCCCAGGGCGACATCCCGGCCGACTACCTGGAGCTCTACAAGAAGTTCGGCAAGCAGATCGGCGTGCAGTGGAACGTCCTGGCCGCCATCGGCAAGCGGGAGACGAACCACGGCCGCTCGACGTTGCCGGGGGTGCGCAGCGGCACCAACTACGCGGGGGCCGCGGGGCCGATGCAGTTCCTCATCAGCACCTGGGGCGGCCAGCCGAGGATGAAGATCGAGCCGGGGATCAACGGCTACGCCTCCGACGGCGACGGCGACGGCTACGGCGACGTCTACGACCCGGCGGATGCCATCCTCGGCGCGGCCAAGATGCTCAAGCGCAACGGCGCGCCCGACGACCTCAGGAGGGCGATCTTCGTCTACAACCGGGCCACCTGGTACGTCGACCAGGTGCTGGAGATCGCCAAGCGCTACGCGGCGACCGGGGAGATCGGCCTGCCGCCCGACGCCGACCCGGCCTGCGACTCCGGCTTCGTCGACAGCGCCCCCGACGACGTCGTCCGCAAGATCCTCGAGTACGCTCTCGCGCAGCGGGGCAAGCCGTACCGGTGGGGCGGCACGGGACCGGACGCCTTCGACTGCTCGGGGATCATCTACATGGCCTACCGCAACGCGGGTCTGACCATTCCCCGCACGACCTTCGGCCAGTGGCCCTTCGGCGTGAAGATCGAGGCGGGCGAGGAGCAGCCCGGCGACCTCGTCTTCTTCAACGCCGGTCCCGGCACCTCTGAGGACAATCCCGGGCATGTCGGCATGGTCGTGTCGCCCGGCAAGATGATCGAGGCGCGGTGCACGCTGTGCGGGCCCATCAAGGTCTCGACGTACCGCGACCGGCCCAACATCGTCGGGTTCACCCGGCCGCTGGCGAACGAGACCGTCACCGAGCAGCTCAAGCGGGCCCAGACATGACGGGCCCGCGTCTCGTCGTCGGAGCCGCGATCGTCGAGGGCGGCCGCCTCCTGGCCGCCCAGCGGTCCGCGCCGCCCGCGCTGCGCGGCGGCTGGGAGTTTCCCGGCGGCAAGGTCGACCCGGGGGAGGACGAGCACGCGGCGCTGGTGCGCGAGTGCGCCGAGGAGCTCGGGGTCCAGGTCGCCCTCGGACGCCGCGTGGGCGGCGACTGGCCCCTGCACGGCGACTGGGTGATGCGCGTGTGGCTCGCCACCGTCGTCACGGGTGAGCCCCGCCCGCTGGAACACCTCGCGCTGCGCTGGCTGGAGCCGCACGAGCTCTACGACGTCCCCTGGCTTCCCGCGGATCTGCCGGTCGTCGCCGCGATCGAGAAACTGCTGCCGAAACACGGCGGATAGTCGCCGAATCGTTCGCAAGATCGGGCTTTGCTCCTGCTTTTACCAATCTACAATCGGTTCTGACCTCATAGCAGGGCCGACAGGAGGCGAGCGGTGATCGGACGCGTGTACCTGAGAGCCGCGTCGTCGGCTGCCGCGTCCGTGGCCATCGCCACGCTGGCGGTTCTGGCCGTGGGCCCGATGATCGGCGCCAACGCCGAGCCGGTGGAGCCGTGTGATCCCACCACGGACCCCCAGTGCGCCGTCGTCACGGTGACCGTCACCCAGACGCCGCCGATCGGGTCCTCGCCCAGCGGGAGCTCCACGGCCGAGCCCGTGGTTACCAAGACCGTCACTATCACGCCGACGCCGTCGCCGAGCAAGAGCAAGTCGCCCAAGCCGGTCACGACGACGACCGCTCCCCCCGCGTCCACGACCGAGCAGAACACCGGGCAGAACGCCACGCAGTCGATCCCGACGCTGACCGACAACCCTCTCACGAATCCCAGCCCCACGCCGGAGCAGAACGGGGAGGTCAGCCTGCCCCCCGCGTCGGCCGAGCCGACGCCGGACACGGCGCAGCAGAGCCCCACCCCGGGCGGGGTGTCGTTCGAGCAGCCCGATCCCCAGACGGTGCCGATCGAGATCCGCAACGCGACGCCCGAGTATGACAAGCCCACGCTGGCCCACCGGCTCGCCATCCCCGCCGGGGTGCTCGTGGGCATCGCGCTGATCGCCTGGCTGATCTTCGAGGGCCGGCTGCGCAGGATGGCGCACGCCGCCGCCGTACGGCGGGGAGGCCCGGCCGCGGCACGGACGCCGGCTTCCGAGGCGGCGGCAGTCGCCTACCCGGCGGCGGCCACCCCCGGTTACGCCCCGATGGTGGGCTTCGTGCCCGTCCAGCCCTACACCGTGGGCTATCCGCAGCAGCCCTACGGCTACCCGGTGCAGTACGGCTACCCCCAGCCGTACGGATATCCGGTGGCCGACCCCGCCCAGATGCAGGCGCAGCAGCAGGCCCACATGCAGGCCCAGCAGCAGGCACAGCCCGACCCCTGGAGTCAGGCGGTCGGCGAGGGCGAGGATCCGAACAACCAGCGCTGACCGAACAGCGCCGACCAAAACAGCGCTGACCGAACAACGCCGACCAAAACAACGCCGACCAAAACAGCGCCGACCAAACAGGGCCGACCAAACAGGGCTGACCAAAACAGAAAGGCGCCGATCGGGCGGACCGATCGGCGCCTTTCTTGCAGGATCTCAGCGCTGCCGCTTGAAGATCTTCGAGCCCAGCCAGACCAGCGGGTCGTACTTCCGGTCGACCACGCGCTCCTTCATCGGGATCAGCGCGTTGTCCGTGATCTTGATGTGCTCGGGGCAGACCTCGGTGCAACACTTGGTGATGTTGCAGTAGCCCAGGCCGTGCTCGTCCTGCGCCGACTCCTTGCGGTCCGCCACGTCGTACGGGTGCATGTCGAGCTCGGCGATCCGCATGAGGTAGCGCGGGCCGGCGAAGTTCGCCTTGTTCTCCTCATGGTCGCGGATCACGTGGCAGACGTTCTGGCACATGAAGCACTCGATGCACTTGCGGAACTCCTGCGAGCGCTCGACGTCGACCTGCTGCATGCGATACTCGCCCGGCTTCACGTCGGCGGGCGGCGTGAACGACGGGATCTCGCGGGCTTTCTGGTAGTTGAACGACACGTCGCAGACCAGGTCCTTGATGACCGGGAACGTCCGCATCGGCGTGACCGTGATGGTCTCGCTCTCCTCGAAGGTGGACATCCGGGTCATGCAGCCCAGCCGCGGCTTGCCGTTGATCTCCATGGAGCACGACCCGCACTTGCCGGCCTTGCAGTTCCAGCGGACCGCGAGGTCGGGGGCCTGCGTGGCCTGGAGCCGGTGGATGACGTCGAGGACGACCTCGCCCTCGTTCACCTCGACCGTGAAGTCCTCCAGGCGGCCCTCGCCGCCCTCACCACGCCAGATGCGGAACTTCGCCTTGTATCCCATCACGACTCCTTGACCGCGGCGTCGTATTCCGCCAGCTCTTCCTCGGTGAGGTACTTCTCCAGCTCGGAGCGATCGAACAGGCTGATGAGGTCGCCCCGCATGGACGGCTGGACCTTCTCCTCGACCGTGATGGACGTGCCGTCCGGCTTCACGGAGCAGACCAGCAGCTTGCGCCGCCACTCGGCCGACATGCCGGGGTGGTCGTCGCGGGTGTGACCGCCGCGGCTCTCCTCCCGCAGCAGCGCGGCCTTCGCCACGCACTCGCTGACCAGCAGCATGTTGCGCAGGTCGATCGCGAGGTGCCAGCCGGGGTTGTAGATCCGGCTGCCCGAGGAGGCGGTGTTCTTGGCCCGCTCCTTGAGCTTCTCGATGACCTGGAGGGCCTCGCTGATCTCCTCCGACTTGCGGATGATGCCGACCAGGTCGTTCATCGTGCGCTGCAGTTCGTGGTGGACCTCGTACGGGTTCTCTCCGCCGGTCCGCTCGAGCGGGGCCAGGGCCTCGGCCTTGGCCTCCTCGATCCCGGTCACGGCCGGCCGCTTGGCCAGCCCGTCCACGTACGCCGCGGCTCCCGCGCCGGCCCGGCGGCCGAACACCAGCAGGTCGGACAGCGAGTTGCCGCCGAGCCGGTTGGAGCCGTGCATGCCGCCGGAGACCTCGCCGGCCGCGAACAGGCCGGGGACCGACGCCGCGCCGGTGTCGGCGTCCACCTCGACGCCGCCCATGATGTAGTGGCAGGTCGGGCCGACCTGCATGGGCTCCTTGGTGATGTCGACGTCCGCCAGCTCCTTGAACTGGTGGTGCATCGACGGCAGCCGCCGGATGATCTCGGCGGCGGGCAGGCGGGTGGACACGTCGAGGAACACGCCGCCCTGCGGTGACCCGCGTCCGGCCTTCACCTCGGCGTTGATCGCCCTGGCCACCTCGTCACGGGGCAGCAGCTCCGGCGGACGCCGGTTGTTGGCCTGGTCGTCATACCAGCGGTCCGCCTCCTCCTCGGTCGTGGCGTACTTGTCCTTGAACACGTCCGGGATGTAGTCGAACATGAAGCGGCGGCCCTCGGAGTTGCGCAGGACGCCGCCGTCGCCGCGCACCGACTCGGTCACCAGGATGCCGCGCACCGACGGGGGCCAGACCATGCCCGTCGGGTGGAACTGGATGAACTCCATGTTGATGAGCTTCGCGCCGGCGAGCAGGGCCAGCGCGTGACCGTCACCGGTGTACTCCCAGGAGTTCGACGTGACGACGTACGACTTGCCGATGCCGCCGGTGGCCAGCACCACGGCGGGGGCGTCGAAGACGATGAAGTCGCCCGTCTCACGCCAGTAGCCGAAGGCCCCGGAGATGGAGTCCCCGTCCTTCAGCAGCCGGGTGATCGTGCACTCGGCGAAGACCTTGATGTACGCCTCGGGGTCGCCGTGCAGCTTCTCGTCCTCCTGCTGCAGGGCGACGACGCGCTGCTGGAGGGTGCGGATCAGCTCCAGGCCGGTGCGGTCGCCGACGTGGGCGAGGCGCGGGTATTCGTGGCCGCCGAAGTTGCGCTGGCTGATCTTGCCGTCTTTGGTGCGGTCGAACAGCGCGCCCCAGGCCTCCAGCTCCCAGACGCGGTCCGGGGCCTCCTTGGCGTGCAGCTCCGCCATGCGCCAGTTGTTGAGGAACTTGCCTCCGCGCATGGTGTCGCGGAAGTGCACCATCCAGTTGTCGTTCGGGTTGACGTTGCCCATCGCGGCCGCGGCGCCGCCCTCGGCCATGACCGTGTGGGCCTTGCCGAACAACGACTTGCAGACGATCGCCGTCCGCTTGCCCTGCTGCCGCGCCTCGATCGCCGCGCGGAGGCCCGCTCCACCGGCTCCGATGACGACGACGTCGTATTCGTGACGCTCCACTTGAAATCCTTATGCGAACGGGAAGTTGATGACGCCCTTGGCCATGAGCCGGACGTACAGGTCGGCGATCACGATCGAGGCCATGGACGCCCAGGCGAACTGCTGGTGCCTGGCGTTGAGCTTGGAGATCAGGGTCCACATCTTGTAGCGCAGCGGGTGCTTCGAGAAGTGGTTCAGGCGCCCGGCGGTGATGTGCCGGCACGAGTGGCAGCCGAACGTGTAGCAAAGGACCAGGATGGCGTTCACCACGAGGATGATCGAGCCGAGGCCGATGTGTCCCCAGTTGCCGTTCTCGTCGCGGAACGACAGCACCGCGTCGTACGTCAGGATCAGACCGATGACCACGGCCACGTAGAAGAAGTAGCGGTGGCTGTTCTGCAGGATCAGCGGCAGGCGCGTCTCGCCGGTGTACTTGCGGTGCGGCTCGGCCACGGCGCAGGCCGGCGGCGAGAGCCACCAGGAGCGGTAGTACGACTTGCGGTAGTAGTAGCAGGTGAGCCGGAACCCGCCGGGGAAGGCGAGGATCAGCAGTCCCGGCGGCAGGGTGTACCAGTCGCCGAACGGGGCGAACCCGAACAATCGGGCCCCTTCGGGGCATGTCGCCGCCGCCAGACAGGGCGACGAGAAGGGGGCGATGTACGGCCCGGCCAGCACGCTCAGGTCGAACATCGCCCAGAAGCCATAAATCAAGAACAAGAAGAGCCCGGCGAACGTGAGCGCCGGAGCCAGCCACCATCGGTCGGTGCGAAGAGTGCGCACCCTGATCTGCGCGCGTTGTTTCCTTGTCGCGCTCTCGGCCGTTGTCTGGGTCATCGGAGACCTTCCACCCTCACTGACTCCGCGCACGCCGGAGCGACCGCGCCGTACTGCTCAGGCCGTGCGCGTATTTGGTGGGGCACACATTACGACGAGCACATCATGAAGTGTGAGGAGCGTCACTCCTCCTCCATGTGATCTCGGTCACTTCCCCGGCAGCTTGACCACGGTCACGAAGAATTCATCGATCTGCCGTACTACCCGGGTGAACTGGTCGAAATCCACCGGTTTGGTGATGTACGCGTTGGCGTGCAGGTTGTATCCCCGCAGAATATCCTGCTCGGCCTCCGATGTGGTGAGGATCACAACGGGGATGGTGCGCAACGAGGGGTCCTTCTTGACCTCCTCCAGCACCTCGAAGCCGTTCACGCGGGGCAGGTTGAGGTCGAGCAGCACGAGGTCGGGCCGGGGCGCCGAGCCGTACGGCCCCTCGCCGCGCAGGAAGGCCAGCGCCTGCTCGCCGTCGTTGACCACGTGGAGGTTGTTGCCGACCTTGTTGTAGGAGAACGCCTCCTGGCAGAGCAGGACGTCGCCCGGGTCGTCCTCGACCAGGAGAACCTCGATCGGGCGGAATTCAGTCATCGGGATCTCCTATGGCCGGCAGGGTCCAGCGGAACGTGGCTCCGGCGCCCTCGTTCGTGTCCAGCCAGATCCGGCCGCCATGATATTCGACGATTTTTCGGCACAGGGCCAGTCCGATGCCCGTCCCGGGATAGACGTCCCTCGGGTGCAGCCGCTGGAAGATCAGGAAAATGCGGTCGGCGTATTTCGGCTCGACGCCGATTCCGTTGTCCGAGCAGCCGAACTCCCACATGTCGCCGTCCCGCCGTACGCCGACGTGGACGCGGGGAGGCTCCTCGGAGCGGAACTTGAGCGCGTTGCTGACGAGGTTCTGGAACAGCTGGGTCAGCAGCGTGCGGTTGCCGACGACCGTGGGCAGGTCGTCGTGGGTGACCGTCGCGCCGGTCTCCGACAGCCGGGCGTCGAGGTTGCGCAGGGCGCCGGCCAGCGCGTCGCCGGCGTCCATCTCCGCACGTTCGCCGCCGACCCGCCCCACGCGCGAGAAGTCGAGCAGGTCGTTGATCAGCAGCTGCATGCGGCGCGCGCCGTCGACGGCGAAGGCGATGTACTGCCGGGCGCGGTCGTCGAGCCGGTCGGCGTAGCGCTGCTCCAGCATCTGGGTGAAGCTCGCCACCTTGCGCAGCGGCTCCTGCAGGTCGTGGCTGGCGACGTAGGCGAACTGCTCCAGCTCGCGGTTGGAGCGCCTGAGCTCCTCGGCCTGCTCGGCGAGCTGCCGGCGGGCCTCGGCGGCCGACCGCCACTCGGTCATGATCCGGCGGCGCATGCCGTCGACGTGGCCCGACAGCTCCCACAGCTCGGCCGGGCGCTCGACCCCGAGCTCGTGGTCGAAGTCGCCCGCCGCCACCGCCCGGACCTGCCGGGTCAGCCGCGCGATCGGGCCCGTGACGGCGCGGCGCACGATCAGCGCGCAGAACACGATCGCCAGCACCATCGCGCCGGCCAGCGCCGCGACCGCGATATAGATGGTGTTCCAGCCGGAATAGAGCCGGTCTCTGGCGACGTCGTGCAGCCGCCCGAGCAGGGCCTGCTGTGTGTCGAGCGCGCTCCTGACCGCGGAGAAGCGCTGGAGGTTGTTCCTGGCCAGGTCGGTGAGCGAGCCGGGGCCGCTTTTGAGGGTCCGCGTGACCACGGGCTCGGCGTAGTCGCGCCGCCAGGCGGTCGTGGCGTCGTCGATCGCGCGGATCTGGCGGCGCACGCCGTATCCCTCGGGCAATCGGGGGGCGAGCCTGGCGATCTCGCCGGTCGCCGCGCGCTCCTCGGCGACCCCCTGGCGGTAGGCGTCGAGATACTGCTGCTCGCCGGTGAGCCCGTATCCGCGGATCGCGCCCTCCTGGGCCTGCACCGCGCGGGCGACGCGCAGCGTCTGCAGGGCGGCGGGGTCCACCGCGTCGACCAGGGTCTCCCGGGCCTCGTGGGTCGTGGACAGCGCGAGCAGGATGGCGGCGATCGCGACCACGAAGACGGCCAGGACGCCGGCTCCGGCGAGCACGAACCATCGGCCGACGGGCAGGCGCGAGCCCCGGGCGTACGGCGTGAGCGGAGGCAGCGGGGCCGGGGAGCTCACTCGCCGTCACCCCGCGACACGAGGACGGCCGCGACGTCGTCGTGCATGGCGCCGTCGAGGCTGGCGATGATGCGGTCGAGGTCGATCCCCGCCTGGGCGCGGATCAGGTTGGCGAGCCCCTCGGTGCCGAGCAGGTCCCGGTTCTCGCCGACCGTGGCCTCGATCAGGCCGTCGGTGTAGAGCAGCAGCGACCACCGGTCGCCCAGCGTGACGTCGATGGACGTCCACTCGATGCCCGGGAAGATCCCGAGCGGCGGGCCCGACGGCGTCTCGGTGACCACGCCGAGCTCGCCGTCGCGCAGCAGCAGCGGCGGCGGGTGCCCGATCACGTGCAGGCGGGCGGTGGTCAGGTCGGGGGCGATGGCCGCGGTGCACATCGTGGTGAAGATCTCCGGCGACTTGCGCTCGTGCCGCAGCAGCGTGTCGAGCGTGCGCAGCACGTCGTTGCCGGTCTGCCCGGCCAGCACGAGCGTGCGCCAGGCGATGCGCAGCGCCGTGCCGAGGGCGGCCTCGTCGGGCCCGTGCCCGCACACGTCGCCGATCAGCACGTGCACCGCGCCGTCGGGCGTCTGCACCGTGTCCCAGAAGTCGCCCGCCAGCAGCCCGCCCGCACGCCCGGGAAGATATCGGGCCTGGTGGTGCAGGAGCGCGGGGTCGAGCAGGGGGACGGGCAGCAGGCCGCGTTCGAGCCGGGAGTTCTCCTTGCTGACGATGCGTTCCTGCAGAAGCTCGCGCATGGCGAGGTCGGCGCGCTTGCGCTCGATCGCGTAGCGGATGGCGCGGATGAGCAGCCGGGCGTCCACGTCCTGCTTGACGAGGAAGTCCTGTGCCCCGGCGGCGACCGCCTCGATGCCGACGTGCGCGTCCCCGAGCCCGGTGAGGACGAGCACCGCCGTGTCCGTGGCCATGGCGAGGACCTGCTGCAGCGCCTCCAGCCCCGACGCGTCGGGAAGGGAGAGGTCGACGAGCACGCACTGCACGTCGTCGGTGAGCCGCGCCCGCCCCTCGGCGAGGGTCCGCGCCCAGGTGATCTTCGGCGGCCTCTCGGCGCCCGCCAGCAGCTCCTCGACGAGAAACGCGTCGCCGGCGTCGTCCTCGATCAGCAGGAGGGTGAGCGGATCGGGCAGATCAGGGGAGAGGGGGGTCACGAACGCCTCTCGTCAGCGTCGGCAGCATCGTCGTGCAGCATCGTTCGCACAAACCTATCGTCTGGAAACCGCTCGGTCAGGGAGGTCGGGGAGGTCAGGGCTCAAACGTCAACGAGCGCCTCTATTCCCTGAGGAAGGGTTCCATCACGCGCGGCCTCGCCGAGGAACGACAACAGCGTGGCGCGGAAGGCCTGCGCGGCCCGGGTCGGCTCCACGTCCTTGCGGTGCGCGAGGGCGACCGTACGGCGCAGCCCGGGCAGCAACGGGGTGCCCGTCAGCCTCGGCCGGTTCTCCAGCACCATCGAGGGCACCACCGCGATGCCCAGCCCCGCCTCGACGAACCGCAGCACCGCGTCCATCTCCCCGCCCTCCACGGCGAAGCGCGGCTCGAACCCCGCCTGCCGGCAGGCCGCCAGCGTCGCCTCGCGCACGTCGTAGCCCCGGCGGAACATGACCATGGGCCGTCCGCGCAGGTCCTCGATCCGCATGTACGGCCTGCGCCCCCGGGGCGAGGTGGAGGCGACGACGAGGTTCTCGCTCAGGATCTCCTGGGTCACCAGGGAGGGGTCGCTGCTCTGCAGCGGCAGGATGATCAGCGCCAGATCGAGCTGGCCCCGGGCGAGGTCGCGGACGAGGTCGCGCGACCCGCCCTCCTCGACCTTCAGCTCCACGCCGGGGTAGTCGCGGTGGAAGCGGGCCAGCACGTCGGCCAGCAGCCCGGCGCACAGCGACGGGGTCGCGCCGAGGCGCACCCGTCCCCGTCGCAGCCCGGCCAGCTCGGCGACCTCGCGCCGGGCGGTCTCGGCGTCGGCGAGCATGCGGCGCGCGAGCGGGAGCAGCGCCTCACCCGCCGCGGTGAGCGTGACGTTGCCCCGGGCCCGGCTGAACAGAGGCGCGCCCAGCTCGGTCTCCAGGCTCTTGATCTGCTTGCTCAGCGACGGCTGGGCGACCCGCATCCGCTCCGCGGCCTGGGTGAAGTGCCGCGTCTCGGCCACGGCCGTGAAATAGGCCAGTTGCTGGAGCTGCACACCTCAATAGCCTAGGGCTATCGCGAAAGTCGGCTTCATGCGCCCCCACGGGTAGCCCCCGGGTGTGAATTTCGTCGCACATCCCCGGGACCTTCGACTCTGGGAAACGGGGTGGGGCAGAGCACATAGCCCCGGGCTATCGAAACCAGACCTGCCATGACTTGGACGTCTGAACAGCGCAAACCTAGCGTGTGGAGCCGTGACTGCCACTGTTGACCACAATGTGGACTCCGCTTCCGCGGATCGCGGTTCGGCGACCGCGCCGGTCCCCACGCATAGTTCCCCCCGCACACCCGCCCGTCGTGGCCTGCTCGGCACCTCGGCCGGCAGGAAGGCCGTCATGGCCGTCACGGGCGCCGTTCTCGTGCTCTTCCTGATCGCCCACATGCTGGGCAACCTCAAGATCTTCTTGGGTGCCGACTCCTTCAACCACTATGCCGAATGGTTGCGCACCGTGGGCTCGCCGGCGCTGCCGAACCGGACGGTGCTGACGATCACCGAGATCGTGCTCGTGGTCTGCGTCGTGCTGCACATGTGGGCGGCGGTGTCGCTCGCCCGCCGGGCGGCCAAGGCGCGGCCCGTGAAGTACGCGGCCAAGCGGAAGTCGCAGGCCAACGGGTATGCCACGCACACCATGCGGTATGGCGGCGTGATCATCGTGCTGTTCGTGATCTGGCACCTGCTGGACATGACCTTCGGCACGGTGAACCCCGAGGGCGGCGACGCCACGCCGTACGCCCGCATGATCGCCGGCTTCCAGCCCGACCGCTGGTGGGTGGCGCTGTTCTACCTGGTCGCCATGGTGATGGTCGGCTTCCACCTGCGCCACGGCCTGTGGAGCGCGTTCCAGACGCTCGGCCTGACCCGCCGTCCCCGCGTCCGCAGCACGCTGCAGACGACCGCAGTCGCGGTCTCGGCGGTGCTGGTGATCGGGTTCGTCTCCGCGCCCGTCTGCATTCTGATCGGAGTGGTCAAGTGAAGTTCCGTCGCCGCGCGCAGCAGCAGCAGGAGGAGGAGACCGTGAGCCTCCCCGGGATGTATCGGGTGGGCGAGCCCATCCAGGACACCAAGGCGCCGGATGGTCCCATCGAGGACCGCTGGGACACGCGCCGCTTCCAGGCCAAGCTGGTCAACCCGGTCAACAAGCGCAAGCTGACCGTCATCGTCGTCGGCACCGGCCTGGCCGGGGGCTCGGCCGCGGCCACGCTCGGCGAGCTCGGCTACAAGGTCAAGTCGTTCTGCTACCAGGACTCGCCCCGGCGGGCCCACTCCATCGCGGCGCAGGGCGGCATCAACGCCGCCAAGAACTACCGCGGCGACGGCGACAGCATCTACCGGCTGTTCTACGACACCGTGAAGGGCGGCGACTACCGCGCCCGCGAGTCGAACGTCTATCGCCTCGCCCAGGTCAGCGTGAACATCATCGACCAGGCCGTGGCGCAGGGCGTGCCGTTCGCCCGCGAGTACGGCGGCCTGCTCGACACCCGGTCGTTCGGCGGCACCCAGGTGTCGCGCACCTTCTACGCCCGGGGCCAGACGGGCCAGCAGCTCCTGCTCGGCGCCTACCAGGCCCTGGAGCGGCAGGTCGCGGCGGGGAACGTGGAGGTCTTCACCCGCCACGAGATGCTGGAGCTCATCGTCAGCGGCGGCCGGGCCCGGGGCGTCGTGGTCCGCGACATGGTCACCGGTGAGATCGAGACCCACCTTGCCGACGCGGTCGTGCTCGCCAGCGGCGGCTACGGCAACGTGTTCTACCTGTCCACCAACGCCAAGGGCTGCAACACCACGGCGATCTGGCGGGCGCACAAGAAGGGCGCGTACTTCGGCAACCCCTGCTACACGCAGATCCACCCGACCTGCATCCCCCAAAGCGGCGACCACCAGTCGAAGCTGACGCTGATGTCGGAGTCGCTGCGCAACGACGGCCGCGTCTGGGTGCCCAAGCGCAAGGGCGACAACCGCGCGCCGGGTGACATCCCCGAGGACGAGCGCGACTACTACCTGGAGCGCATCTACCCGGCGTTCGGCAACCTCGTGCCGCGTGACATCGCCAGCCGCGCCGCCAAGAACGTCTGCGACGAGGGCCGCGGCGTCGGCCCCGGCGGGCTCGGCGTCTACCTCGACTTCGCCGACGCCATCAGGCGGATGGGCCGCGAGGCCGTCGAGAAGAAGTACGGCAACCTCTTCGAGATGTACGAGCGCATCACGGGCGAGAACCCGTACGAGGTGCCGATGCGCATCTACCCGGCCGTCCACTACACGATGGGCGGGCTGTGGGTGGACTACGACCTGCAGTCCACGATCCCCGGGCTGTTCGTGATCGGCGAGGCCAACTTCTCCGACCACGGCGCGAACCGCCTGGGCGCCTCGGCCCTCATGCAGGGCCTGGCGGACGGCTACTTCGTGCTGCCGACGACGATCGGCGACTACCTCGCCGGGGCCACCTCGTTCGGGCCGGTCGAGGAGGACGACGTCGCGGAGGCCAGGAAGGCCGTCCAGGACAAGATCGACAAGCTGCTGTCCGTCAACGGCAACCGCACCGCCGACTCCTTCCACCGCGAGCTCGGCCGCATCATGTGGGACTACTGCGGCATGGAGCGCACCGAGGAGTCGCTGCGCAAGGCGCTCGAGCGCATTCCCGAGCTGCGCGAGGAGTTCTGGAACAACGTCAAGGTGCCGGGCGACGCCGAGGGGCTCAACCAGGCGCTCGAACGCGCCGGCCGGGTGGCCGACTTCTTCGAGCTCGCCGAGCTCATGTGCATCGACGCGCTGCACCGCACGGAGTCGTGCGGCGGTCACTTCCGGGCCGAGTCGCAGGACGCGGACGGCGAGGCGCTGCGCGACGACGAGAACTTCGCCTACGTCGCGGCGTGGGAGTGGACGCCCGAGGGTCCGGTCCTGCACAAGGAAGAGCTGAACTACGAGTACGTCAAGATGACCCAGCGGAGCTACAAGTGAACCTGACCCTCAAGATCTGGCGGCAGAACGGCTCGTCGGACAAGGGACGGATGGTGACCTACCGGGTCGACGACGTCTCGCCTGACATGTCGTTCCTGGAGATGCTCGACGTCCTCAACGAGCGGCTGATCCTGGAGGGCGACGACCCGGTCGCCTTCGACCACGACTGCCGCGAGGGCATCTGCGGCATGTGCGGCATGGTCATCAACGGCGTCGCGCACGGCGAGCAGAAGCTCACCACGACCTGCCAGCTGCACATGCGGCACTTCAAGGACGGCGACACCATCACGATCGAGCCGTGGCGGGCCGCGGCGTTCCCGGTGGTCAAGGACCTCGTCGTGGACAGGTCGGCGTTCGACCGGATCATCCAGGCGGGCGGCTTCGTCTCCGTGCCCACCGGGTCCGCCCCGGAGGCGCACTCCGTCCCGGTGCCCAAGGCCGACGCCGACGCCGCGTTCGACGCCGCGACCTGCATCGGCTGTGGCGCCTGCGTCGCGGCCTGCCCGAACGGCTCGGCGTCGCTGTTCACCGCGGCGAAGATCACTCACCTGAGCCTGCTGCCGCAGGGCCAGCCGGAGCGCGAGTCGCGCGCCCGGGCGATGGTCGAGCAGATGGACGCCGAGGGCTTCGGCGGCTGCACCAACACCGGCGAGTGCACGGCGGTGTGCCCGAAGGGCATCCCGTTCGACACGATCGCCCGGATGAACGCCGACTACCTCAAGGCGGCTTCCAAGTAGCGGAAGAGGACGTGGGCCGGTCGGCCGGAACATAATGACCTCACCTCCTGGGTAACGTGTGCTTTGTGTTGGCGTAACACGCCTGCCGTGTCTCCGCAGGCGAGGGAGTGAGCATGTCCGTGACCGGTCCACGTTCCACCTTGAAGGTCGCGTCCGCAGTCCACGGCGCGGCCGTCGTCGTGCGGGTGGAAGGCGACCTCGACGCCGGCACCGTTCACCTGCTCCATGACGAGCTGGATGGGCTCTGGAAGTCGCCCGGGACGTCCGTCATCGTGCTCGACGTGGCCGAACTGGGGTTCTGCGATTCGCGCGGGCTCAGCGAGCTGATCTCCGCGTTGCAGCGCGGCCAGGCCCTGAACGTCCGGTTCATACTGAGCGGCGTGCAGGGCGTGCTGCGCCGGGTGCTGACGATCACCGGCCTGCGCAACGTGTTCGAGCAGCACCCGACGGTCGCGGAGGCGCTCGCCCAGGCGACGGACGGAGGCTCTGACTCCGATACCGGCGGGTTGTACGAGATCGCCGGCGGCCGTTGAGCGCCTGCCTCCCCCTGCCTTCGAGGGTGGCCGGAGGTGTAACTTCTGTGTAGATCTTCTGTGCAGATCCTCCATGAGGAGGGTCTTCCGCGACGAGGGCAGGCGATGACGACGAGACTTGGCGTCACGGTGCGCCATGAGGCGACGCACACTCTCGTCACCCTGACCGGCGAGCTGGACGTGATCTCCGGCGAGCGGCTGCGCACCGTGTTCGGCAAGTTGTTCGACGAGTCGTCCGGCGAGTCGTCCGGCACGTCGTCCGGCACGTCGTTCGGCACGTCGTTCGGCACGCTGCCGGACGAGGGCGCCGTCCGGCTGGTCGTGGACGCCTCCGAGCTGACCTTCTGCGACTCCATGGGCCTGAGGCTGCTGCTGGAGACGCACGACCACGCCGTGGAGGCGGGCGGGTTCCTGAAGCTCGCCGGAGTCCGGGGCGTTTTCCTGCGGATTCTCACGGTGACCGGGCTCCACGCCGCGTTCCCCATCCACGAGACCGTCGAGGACGCCGTGGCGGCGCTGGACGGCTGACAGCGGCTGAATGGCGCGGCTGAAGCAGGTCAGAGCGCGCTCCTGACCTCCGTCCGCAGCTCGGACAGGTCGACCCCGGCGCCGGTCAGGATCCGTACGCCCAGGCCCTCGCCCTCGCGGATGACGCCGAGGAGGACGTGCCCGTCGCGGATGTCCCTGCTCTTGAGCGCGATGGCCTCGCGCAGCGCGAGTTCGAGCGTCTTCTTGGCCCGCGGGCTGAACGGGGCCCGGCGCCCGCTGAGGAGAGCCCCCCGGCGATCGCGGCGCGGCTCCCGGTCGAGGGCCCCGACGCCGAAGACCTCCTCGATCTTCTCCCGGACGGCCGACAGGTCGATTCCGATCGACTCCAGGGCCTCGGCGTCGATGTCCCCGCCCGTGGCGTCGCCGAGGATCCGCACGACCTCCGTCCGCACCCGCTCGTGGGTGATCCCGCGGGCCGCGAGGAGCCGGGCCGACAGCGTCTCCGGACGGCTCAGCAGGCCGAGCAGCAGGTGCTCGGTGCCCACCTGCCCGTGCCTGAGCTCCCTGGCCTGCTCCTCGGCGTGTACGACGACCTGCCGGGCGTCGTTGGTGAACCTTTCCAGCATCTACTTCTCCCGTCTCAGCAGTCCTCGCCCGCCCGCGTACTTCTTGTGCACCGCCTGCCGGGACACCCCGAGCAGGAGCGCGATGTCCTGCCAGGACCACCCGGCGTTGCGGGCGTTCTCCACCTGCAGCGCTTCGAGCCGTTCCACCAGGAGCCGCAGGGCCCGTACGGCCCGCAGGCCGACGGCCGGGTCGCGGCTGCCGGCGTCGCTCGCCAGTTGTGCCGTATCGCTCATGTCGTCAACATAGGTTGACAGATGGCCGGATGTCAACCTTGGTTGACGAACCGGTGTGTGCGGGGAAAACGGTTTGCCCCTCGACCTGCGTGTTTGCGAGCCTGGAACGACCATGCGCACTCTTCCTGTGGCCGATCCCGGCATTCCAGACGCCCGCGGGCCGCTGCGCTACCTGTGGTGGGTGGCCCGCGGCCAGGGCTCTACGATGCTGGCCGGAGTCGGCCTGGCGGTGCTGTGGTGGCTGGGGCAGGCGCTCGTGCCGGCGGCCCTGGGCAAGGCGGTCGACGCGATGGCCCAGCGGGACGCGGACACGCTGATCAGGTGGTCGGCGGTGGTGCTCGGTCTCGGCGTGCTCCAGGCGGTCGCGGGGGTCATGCGCCACCGCTTCGCCGTCGTGACCTGGCTGTCGGCCGCCTACCGCACCGTGCAGGTGACCGTACGGCAGGCGACCCGGCTCGGGGCGACGCTGCCGAAACGCCTCTCGACGGGCGAGGTCGTCAGCGTGGGCAACTCCGACATCGCGCACATCGGCAACGCCATGGACATCCTCCTGCGAGGCACCGGTGCGGCCGTCGCCGTCGTCGCGGTGACCGTGATCCTCATCGCCACCTCGGTGCCGCTCGGCCTGGTCGTGCTGATCGGAGTGCCGCTCATGGCGGCCGCGGTGGGTCCCCTGCTCAAGCCGCTGCACCGGCGCCAGCACGCGCAGCGCGACCTGCAGGGCGACCTGGCCACCCGGGCCGCCGACATCGTGGCCGGCCTGCGGGTGCTGCGCGGCATCGGCGGCGAGCAGGTCTTCGCCGCCCGCTACCGCGAGGAGTCGCAGCGCGTACGGCAGGCGGGCGTGCGGGTGGCCTCGGTGGAGTCCCTGCTGGAGGGCGCCCAGGTCCTGCTGCCCGGCGTGCTGATCGCGTGCGTGACCTGGCTCGGCGCGCACTTCGCGCTGGAGGGCCGCATCACTCCCGGTCAGCTCGTCGCGTTCTACGGATACGCGGTCTTCCTGATCGCGCCGCTGCGCACGCTCACCGAGGCCGCCGACAAGCTGACCAAGGGGCACGTGGCGGCGCGCCGCGTCTGCCGCATCCTGTCGCTGGAGCCCGAGATCACCGGCGGCGACCGCCGTTCCGGAGACCCGCACGCGCTGCCGGGCACGCTGCGCGACGGAGAGTCGGGCGTCGAGGTCCGGCCCGGCCGGCTCACCGCGCTCGCGGCGGCCACGCCGGAGGACGCCATCGCCATCGCCGACCGCCTGGGCAGGTTCGCCCCCGGCGACGTCACGCTCGGCGGCACGCCGCTGGCGGAGCTGCCGATCGCCGAGCTCAGGCGGCACATCCTGGTGGCCGACAACGGCGCGCGACTGTTCACCGGACGGCTGCGCGACGAGCTCGACGTGCGGGGCACGGCCACCGACGAGGACGTCCGCCAGGCGCTGTACGCCTCGTGCGCCGAGGACATCGTGGCGGCGCTGCCCGAGGGCCTGGACGCGCACGTGGCCGAGTCGGGCCGCGAGTTCTCCGGCGGTCAGCAGCAGCGGCTGCGGCTGACCCGGGCGCTGCTCGCCGATGCGGAGATCCTGATCCTGGTCGAGCCCACCAGCGCCGTCGACGCGCACACGGAGGCACGCGTCGCCGGACGGCTGGGCAAGGCGCGGGCGGGCCGGACGACCCTGGTCTGCACTACCAGCCCGCTCGTGCTCGACCGGGCCGACCACGTGCTGTACGTCGAGGACGGCGTGGTGCGGGCCCAGGGCACCCACCGGGAGCTGCTCGACGGCGCGCCCGGCTACCGCGCGACCGTCACCAGAGGGGAAGGCTGAGCATGGCCCGCGAGATCCTGCCGGTCGCCGACCGGGCGCAGGTGCGCGCCTACGCGCGGCGGCTGACGCTGAAATATCCGCGCGAGCTCGGCCTCGCGCTCGCTCTGCACGCGCTCGCGGCGATCGCCGGGCTCGTCGCGCCCCGCATGCTCGGCGACCTCGTGGACGGGCTGGCCAAGGGCCGCGCCGACCTGCACGTGGACACCGTCGCCCTGGCCATCGCCGTCTTCGTGGCGGCGCAGGCCGTGCTGGTCAGGTTCGCGGTGTACGCCTCGTCGCGGCTGGGCGAGAAGGTGCTGGCCGAGCTGAGGGAGGACTTCGTCGGCCGGGTGCTCGCGCTGCCGCTCTCGACCGTCGAGCGGGCCGGCTCAGGCGACCTCATCACGCGTACGTCCCGGGACGTGGACGCGCTGTCGCGGAGCGTGCGGCACGCCGTGCCCGAGACCCTGATCGCGGTCGTGACCGGCGCCTTCGTCGTCGGCGCGGTGATCCTCGTCGGGCCGGTGATGGCGGTGCCGTCGCTGGTCGCCGTGCCGCTGCTGTGGGGCGCCACCCGGTGGTACCTCAACCGCGCCAGAGACGGCTACCTGCGGGAGAACGCGGCGTATGCCGACATGACCGAGGGCCTGGCCGAGACCGTCGAGGGCGCGCGCACGATCGAGGCGCTGGGTCTGGAGGCCCGCCGCCGCGCCCGTACGGACCGGGACATCGCCCGGTCGTTCGCCGCCGAGCGCTACACCCTGGGCCTGCGCATGGTGTGGTTCCCGGCGGTCGAGTTCGGCTACGTCGTCCCGGTCGTGGCGACCCTGCTCATCGGCGGGCTGCTGTCCATCGAGGGCTGGGTGACCGTGGCCCAGGTGACGACCGCCACGCTCTACGTGCAGCAGCTCATCGACCCGCTCGACCGGCTGCTGTCGTGGGTGGACGAGCTCCAGGTCGGCGGGGCCTCGATGGCCCGGCTGCTGGGCGTGGCCAACGTGCCCGACGACCGCGTCGCGGGCGACGCCCGGCCGGTGGGGGAGGAGCTGAAGGTCAGCGGCGTGCGATACGCCTACCGCGAGGGCCACGACGTGCTGCACGGCATCGACCTCGACGTACGCCCAGGGGAGCGCCTGGCCATGGTCGGGCCGTCGGGGGCGGGCAAGTCGACGCTGGGCCGCCTCATCGCCGGGGTGCACGCGCCGGCGAGCGGGTCGGTCACGGTCGGTGGGGTGCCGCTGGCCGAGCTGCCGCTCGCCGAGCTGCGCGGGCACGTCGCCCTGGTCACCCAGGAGCACCACGTGTTCCGGGGCACGCTGCGCGACAACCTCCTGATCGCCAGGCCCGACGCCTCCGACGCCGAGATGCGCCGCGCGCTGGAGGCCGTGGACGCCTGGGAGTGGGTGGCCGCGCTGCCGGAGGGCCTGGACTCGGCCGTCGGCTCCGGCCGCACGGCGATCTCCCCGGCGCAGGCCCAGCAGCTCGCGCTCGCCCGGCTGGTGCTGGCCGACCCGCACACGCTCGTGCTGGACGAGGCCACCTCGCTGATCGACCCGCGGGCCGCCCGCCACCTGGAGCGGTCGCTCGCGGCCGTGCTCGACGGCCGTACGGTGATCGCCATCGCGCACCGGCTGTACACGGCGCACGACGCCGACCGGGTGGCCGTGGTGGAGGACGGCCGGGTCAGCGAGCTGGGGTCCCATGACGAGCTGGTGGCGGCGGGCGGCGCCTATGCCGCGCTGTGGGACAGCTGGCACGGCACCGCCCGGTAGTCACGTCAGCCGGTGATGCTCAGCGACTTCCTGAGGAAGTCGAGCTGCAGGAGCAGCAGGTTCTCCGCGACGACCTCCTGCGGCGTCATGTGGGTGACGCCCGACAGCGGGAGCACGGTGTGCGGGCGGCCGGCCGCGAGCAGGGCCGACGACAGCCGCAGCGTGTGCGCGGCGACCACGTTGTCGTCGGCCAGGCCGTGGATCAGCAGCAGCGGGCGCTCCAGCTTCTCGGCATCGCCGAGGAGGGACGACCTCTCGTAGTGCCCCTCGTCGGGGTGGCCGAGGTAGCGCTCGGTGTAGCAGGTGTCGTACAGCCGCCAGTCGGTGACCGGCGCCCCCGCGACGGCGGCGTGGAACACATCGGGGCGGCGCAGCACGGCCAGCGCGGAGAGGTAGCCGCCGAACGACCAGCCCCGGATAGCCACTCGCGACAGGTCGAGGTCGCCCGGGTGCAGGGCCGCCACGCCCTGGAGGGCGTCCACCTGGTCCTGCAGCGACATCGTGAAGTCGTGCAGTATCTCCCGCTCGAAGGCCGGGCCGCGTCCCGGCGTGCCCCGCCCCTCGGCCACGATCACCGCGAAGCCCTGCTCGGCCCACCACTGGGACTCCAGGAACATCCGCCGGGCCGACAGCACCCGCTGGGCGTGCGGGCCGCCGTACGGGTCCATCAGGACGGGCAGCGGACCCGAGCCGGGCACGTGCCACGAGGGCAGCAGGACCGCCGTGGACAGCTCCCGCTCGCCCGCCCGGACGAGCGACACGCGCGGCTCCAGGCCCGGGCGCTCGGCCAAAGATCTAATAGAAGCCGCACCCCCTGATCCTGGCCCCACGGTCACCGTCGTGCCCTCGGTGTCGAGGCTCTGCCGGGCGACGAGCGTCACGCCGCCCGCCCGGCGGCCGGAGTGGACGCCCGGCTCGGTGGTCACCGGGCTGAGCGTGCCCGCCGTGTAGGTCCACAGGTGGATCTCGGTCGGCTCGCCGCTCGCGGAGAAGAGCACGGTGTCGCCGTCCACGTCCAGCACCGCCCGGACCTGCAGGGACGGCGGCGTGACCGGCTTGCCGCCGACCACGAGGCGGTGGCCGCCGTCCGAGTCGGCCACCCACACGAGCGTGCCGTCCGACAGGCGGGCCGGGACGCCGGGGACGATGTCCACCCAGGCCGGGTCGGTGTCCTCGCGCAGGAGCGTCGTCTCGCCCGTGTCCGGGTCGGCCGACAGCAGGCGCATGGTCCGCTGGTCCCGCGAGAGCGTGACGATCGCGAGGCCGTGCGCGTCCCAGACCGCCGTCACCAGATACTCCTGCTCGAACGGCACCGCCGTACGCGCGCCGTCCAGGCCGATGACGTGCAGCGTGACCTCGGCGTTGGCCGTGCCGGCGGCGGGGTAGCGCTGCTGGACTGGCGGCCGGTCGGGGTTGGCCGGGTCGGCGATGTGCCACAGGGCCACCGGCGACTCGTCCACGCGGGCCACGAGCAGGCGGTCGCCGGAGGGCGACCACCAGTAGCCGCGCATCCGGTTCATCTCCTCGGCCGCGATGAACTCCGCGAGGCCGTAGGTGATCAGGTTGTTTTCCGGCTCGGCCAGCGAGGTGTCAGCGTCGGTTTCAGGGCCGGTTTCGGCGTCGGTTTCAGGGCCGGTTTCAGGGCCAGTGTTGATCTCCAGCACGTGCAGGGCGCCGCCCGTGACGTACGCGACCCGCGCGCCGGTGGGGTCGATCCGGGGGTCGATGACCGGCCCGGCCGCCGGGAGCCGCCGCGCCTCGCCCGAGGCGAGGTCGGCGAGGTAGAGGTCGCCCGACAGCGCGAAGACGGCCTGCCGTACCTCCTGGTCCGTGGCGTACGCCACCACGCCGCCCGCCGATTCCCGCGACCGCTCGCGGCGGGCGCGCTCCTCCGGCGGGAGGTCCTCGTCGGCGGCGCCGAGGGCGAGGGGATCGACGACGAGCCGCTCGGCTCCGGACGCGACGTCCAGCTCCCACAGGCAGGTCACCGGATCGGTGCCCGACCTCGTCCTGAGGAAGATCACCCGACCGCCGTCAGGGGAGATCGTGAAGTTGCGCGGCACCCCGAGGGTGAACCGCCGGGTCCTGGCATGCAACCGCGGGAAGCTCTCCGTCATAGCTCCTCATACTGCCAGTACGAGGGCACTACCCTCGGAGGCATGATTGACCGTCGCTTGCTGCTCGTGCACGCCCACCCCGACGACGAGACGATCGGCACCGGCGCGACCATGGCCAAGTACGCCGCCGAGGGCGCGCACGTGACGCTCGTGACCTGCACGCTGGGCGAGGAAGGCGAGGTCATCCCCCCGGAGCTCGCGCACGTCGCGGCCGACAGGGACGACACCCTCGGTCAGCACCGCATCGGCGAGCTGGCCGCCGCGTGCAAGGCGCTCGGCGTCACCGATCACCGGTTCCTCGGTGGGGCCGGCCGCTGGCGCGACTCGGGCATGATGGGCGCGGCGACCAACGACCGCCCCGGCTGCTTCTGGCGGGCCGACCTCGACGAGGCCGCGGGCGAGCTGGTCAAGGTGATCCGCGACGTCAGGCCCCAGGTCCTCGTCACCTACGACGAGAACGGCTTCTACGGCCATCCCGACCACATCCAGGCGCACCGCGTCTCCTGGCGGGCCTTCGAACTGGCCGCCGACCCCGCGTTCCCCGGCGGGGAGCCGTGGCGGATCGCCAAGTTCTACCTCACCGCCATGCCGAGATCGGTGCTGCGGCGGACCATCGAGACCATGCGCGAGGCCGACATCGACTTCTGGGTGCCGGAGTCGATCGACGACATGCCGGGGTGCGCCGACGACCACGTGACGACGGAGATCGACGCCCGGCCCTACGTGGAGGCCAAGCTCGACGCGATGCGGGCGCACGCGACGCAGATCGCCGTGGACGCGCCGTGGTTCGCGCTGTCGAACAACGTCGGCCAGCAGGTCCTCGGGGTCGAACACTTCATCCTGCGGGCGGGGGTCCCCGGCAAGCCCGGCATCGGCGCTCCGCCCGAGGTCGGCGGCCTCGGCGAGCCGTACAACCGCGAGATCGACCTGTTCACCGGCATCGGCTGAGGTATCGGATAAGTTGGGCGGTATGACCCAGGAGACGCATATCGGCGTCGAACCCGCCGAGAACGTCCCCGGCCCGCTGGCCGGGGTCGTGACGGGTGCGGCGTACGGCGTGCTCTTCCTGCTGGGTGTGGTGCTCGGTGTCGTCGGGGGCTTCCAGCACGCGTGGTACGCCGGGGAGGTGCCCGTCGCCGCGATCGGCTGGCTGGCCGCCCTGTTCGCCGTGCCGTACGCGATGGGCAGGCTGATGGGCGGCAAGCTGGGCGCGCTCGTCCCCGCCATCGGCTGGCTCCTCGCGTCGTTCCTGCTGGCCACGCCGCAGCGGGCCGGCGACCTCGCCATCGCGGGCAACTCGGCCGGCTACTGGTACCTCTACGGCGGCGCCGCCGCCGTCGCGGCGGCCGTGGTCGTCACCCGCTCCACCGGTTCGTGGCTGCTGAAGGCGTACGGCCGCCCGTAGCTTGTCCAGCAGCTTGTCCGGGCGGGACCGGTCGCCGATGCTGAGGACATGCGGCGGTCGCACCGGGTCAGGCAGGTCATCAATTACGTCAACCTCTCCACGCCCCTCGGGCTGCTGATCGCGCGGATCGGCGGAGCCGGCACCCGCAGGGGAGAGCGGGGCCTCGTCTACGCGCACGGCTACCGCATCCCGTTCCCCGTCGCCGGGGCGTTCACGGTGGGCAACGTCGTCCTGACCAAGCATGGCGAGGGCTATCTCACCGGCTGCCTGCTCGACCACGAGTCCCGCCACGCCACCCAGTACGCGTTCTGCGTCGGCCTGCCCATGCTCGTGCTGTACGTGCTCGCCTCGGCCGTCTCGTACGCCGTCTGCGGTCATCCGGCCTCGTGGAATCTCTTCGAGCGGATGGCCGGCCTGGACGACGGCGGTTATCCCCGGGTGCATCCCTGGTGGACGAGACGGTGGAGGAGGTCCCGTTCCTCCTGAGGACGGAGCGAAGTCGGCCGTTATCGACCGGTCGTAGGAGGAATACTTTCGGCTCTGCGGGGATCATGGAGAACGGAAGGGAGTTCCCCATGTCGCAGACGATTCATCCGGAAAGCCCTGAGGTTCCAGAAATCTCCGTTTCTCCCGTTCCGAAGGCGCCGGTTGTTCGCCCGGCCGGGCCCCGCCGGTGGCCGTCCGGTTTCGCCGACAGGCTGACCGCCCCTCTTCCGGACTTCCGCGAGGTCACCAGCGTCATGTGGCACGGCCAGCTGCGGCCCGACATCGGTGACAGCGACCAGATTCCCGTCCACCGCGTCGGCCTGCCCCGCGCCGCCGCGACCGAGACCGTGGCGACCTGGGTCGGCCACGCGACGTTCGTCCTCCAGATCGGCGGGCTCACCGTGCTGACCGACCCGGTGTGGTCCCGCAAGATCCCCGGCGTGCGCCAGCGGCTCACTCCTCCCGGCGTCGCCTGGTCCGACCTGCCCACGATCGACGCGGTCGTGATCAGCCACAACCACTACGACCACCTGGACGCGCCGACGATCCGCCGCCTCCCACGGGACACGGCCGTCTTCGCGCCCGCCAAGCTCGGCGGCTGGTTCCGGCGGCGCGGGTTCCGCAACGTGACCGAACTGGACTGGTGGGAGTCGGCCCGCCTCGGCGACGTGACCTTCGACTTCGTCCCGGCGCACCACTGGAGCCGCCGTACCCTCTGGGACACCTGCCGCACCCTGTGGGGTGGGTGGGTGCTCACCTCCCCCGAGCATCGGGTCTACTTCGCCGGCGACACGGCGTACGGGGAGCGGTTCGCCCAGATCGGCGAGCGTTACCCGGGCATCGACCTCGCCCTCATGCCGGTCGGCGCCTACGAGCCGCGCTGGTTCATGAAGGTCTCCCACGTCGATCCCGCCGAGGCCGTGCAGGGCTGCCTCGACGTCGGCGCGCGGCGGATGGCCACCATGCACTGGGGCACGTTCGTGCTGTCGGGCGAGCCGCTGCTGGAGCCCGTGCGCGAGGCCCGCGCGGTATGGGAGTCACGCGGCCTCGATCCCGCCGACCTGTGGGACCTCGCCGTCGGCGAGAGCCGTACGCTGCCCTGACGGAACGGTTGCCTGGGGAACAATGCGCCATGAGCTTCGCGACCGCTGATCTTTTACGACGCCCACGGTGACGCGCTGCGCAGTTGTGTCACCCAGTTCCGCTCGTACGGCTCACGCGCGCGATTCTCCGGCCGGATCTCCACAATCCGCTGCCTGGAGGACAACGCGCTCGTCAAACAGGTGCTCGCGACACCCGCTGATGGCCGGGTGCTGGTGGCCGACGGCGGCGGATCGCTGCGCACAGCACTGCTCGGCGACATGATCGCCGCCTCCGCGGCGGAGAACGGCTGGGCGGGCGTAGTGATCAACGGCGCTGTACGGGACACGGCCGCCCTGGCCGGCCTCGACCTCGGCATCAAGGCGCTCGGCACCAATCCGCGCAAGAGCGCCAAGACCGGTCTGGGAGAGGTCGACGTCCCCGTGAGCTTCGGCGACGTGACCTTCGCCCCGGGTGCATGGCTCTACAGCGACGAGGACGGCATCCTGGTCAGCGACCACCGCCTCCACACCTGAGCTTCCCCGGGCGGCTACTCGCGCCGCCGCCCGGCCCTGTCTGCGCGTCGCCCGGCTTGCCCGCGTTGCGCGGGCCTGCCTGCGGGGTGCCCACTGTGCCTCCCGCCTCACTCCCGCAGTCGCCCGGGCCTGTCCGCGCGTCGTGCCTCCCTCACTCGCGCAGCCGCCTGCTCCCGATCCGGTGGTAGGTGAAGGCCCAGCGGTCTTTGCCTTCTTTGCGGCGGGTGTAGCGCTCGGGGCGCTGGTAGCGGTCGCGGTTGTGGAACTGGCAGGCCGGTCCGAGGAGCTTCAGGTCGGTCAGGCCGCCGGTGCTCCAGTTGTCGGCGTGGTCGATCTGGCACATGGTCGCGGGCAGGGGGCAGCCGTCGATCCAGCAGGTGGCATACCGGGCGAACACCGCCCGCCGCTGCGCCGGAGTGGCCAGGCGGACCTTGCGGCCCATGTCGAGGACCTGCCCGTCGGCGTTCATCACGATCCGCACGAGGGTGGAGGTGCGGGCGAGGCGGTGCACGCTGGAGACGGGCAGCACCTGCCCGGTCGCCAGCAACAATCCCGGCACCATCCCCAACGACGCCCCCAACGCTGGTCCCAGTGACGCCCCCAGCGACGCCCCCAACGCTGGTCCTAGTGACGTCCCCAGCGGAGCCCCGAGCGGCGTGCCTGCCGACGCTCCCGGAGCTGCCCCCGGTGACGCACCCTGCGATGCTCCTTGCGCCGCTCCCGGTGTCCCTCGCCCGGCTTCCGGTGTGCCCGACGTTCCCGGTGCCTGCGTCGCACGCGAGCAGCGCGCCTCGCCGTCGCACCGGCACGTGCCCTGGCCATGCCGGCATTCCCCCGCAGGCCGAGGCCCGGCGTGGGTGTGACCTGGGGAGGCGTCCTCGGGTGGAGGATCCGGCTGTGCCGCCTCCGAAAGCGCTGCATCCGAAGGCGCTACCTGCGATAGCGGTGCGCCCGAAGACGCCGTGTCCGAAGGGGCCGTGCGCGAACGCCGGCCAGCGTCGGCGGGCCATGCCGACGCGCGCCGCGTGCCGTGGGTTGCTCCAGACGGGGCCGCAGCGTGGTCGCCGTCTCCGTCCTTGGCGGGCGGGCTCTCGTCGTAGTCGGCGGAACTGGTGCTCGCGGTGTCGTCCGGCGCGCACTCGCTAGGCCGTCGCTTAGGGGCCTCGCGCTCACCGACTCCGCAGCCGCGAGACTCCTCATCGCGAAGTCCGGTCGCGGCGTCGCCAGAGCCAGAGGCAGGGTCGATGGCGGAGTCGGCGGCAGGGGCAGTGGCGGGGGCAGTGGCGGGGGCAGTGGCGGGGTCGGCCTCGGCCTCGGCCG
>NZ_VIRM01000189.1 GCF_006874475.1 Microbispora hainanensis | reverse complement strand
TGTTCTGCCGTTCGTGCCGTTCGTGCCGGCCGCTGGTGGCGCGGCGGCCAGCCTGGACAGGTAGGCGCAGGTCGCAGCGTCGAAGTCGTCGCCGTCCAGGCGGGCCAGCAGCCGTCCCAGGGTGGAGGCGGCCAGCCGTACGGGGCCCGGGAGACCGATCCGGGCGCGTAGCTCGGGATCGTATCCGGCGATGAACCGGGTGATCTTCGCCAGGGAAGTCGCTCCGCCGAGCACGGCGAGCAGGGCTAACGCGAGCAGCGGGCCGAGTCGGTAGCGGCGCCCGCGGCGGCTGCGAGGGTCCGGTATGGCATCCAGCACCTCGGCCAGGGTGGGCAGGTCGGACAGCGGATCGCAGATGGTGACGCGCTCCAGGTGGCGGGAGAGCACGTCGATCGGGGATGATGGCACGCGAACGCGACCCCTGTTCTTGATCGACTGGCTAGACACCGACGATCATGAGGGGTCGCGTTTGTCATCTCCGCACCGGGGCGCCCTCAACTACCCGTCCGTCCCAGGGCTGCGCCCATCTCACCAGCCGAGAACGCTTGGGCCCTG
>NZ_VIRM01000188.1 GCF_006874475.1 Microbispora hainanensis | reverse complement strand
TCCAGGCAGATCACCCGCCCATCGGCGGGCGGGTGATCGTATAACTCCAGGACGCGTTGCATCTTGGCGATGAAGTGCGGGTCGGTGGAGGCTTTCCACGTCGTGGTGGTCTGCCAGCTCACCCCGCCCGCGCGCAGGATCCGCCTCAGGTGCTCGCGGCTGATCGCCGTCACCACCCCGCGCGTGATGAGGTGCTCGGCCAGCGTGCGCAGGCTCCAGGTGGAGTGCCCGGTGATGCCCCATTCGGCGGGGACCGTCGTGGCGATCAGGCAGATGTGCTCACGCACCCGCTCACTGATCGCTCGTGGACGGCCCCCGCTCCATTTTGGGTCCAGCGCGTCGAACCCCCGCTCGTTGAAAGCGTGGATGACATCACGTACGTAATCGTCGCTGACCTGCATCAACGAGGTGATGTCCGGGACCGATTGGCCCTGGCCGGACATCATCACCACGATCGCGCGCCGCAGCTTGACCGGGTCCTTCGCGGTCCTGGTGATCCGTTGCAGCCTGCGGCCTTCCTCCATCGTCAACGGCCGGACGAACACCTCCGGTCGGCGAGCCA
>NZ_VIRM01000187.1 GCF_006874475.1 Microbispora hainanensis | reverse complement strand
ACCGACGTTCGAGCCCAGCGAGCCGACGTCCTTCAGACCGATCGAGAGCTTCAGGCCGACGACCTGGTAGCCCTTGATGACCTTCGCGGTGAAGGTCCGGCTGAAGTACTTGTACTCGAAGTGGCCGTGGTCGCGGTGGTGCCGCCCGAAGCTCTGGGCCTCCGCGCTGGCGCTGGGGCTCGGGCTCGCGGACGCGGCGGCGGCCGGAGCCTGGACCTTCGTCCGCCAGTACAGGGTCTTCCCGTCCTGGCTGACGTAGGAGTCCTTCCAGGAACGGTACTCGTTCTTGGAGATCTCCTTGGCCTCGGACGCGCTGGTGCCCGGGGTCCAGGGGCCGTTGCCCGTCAGGTTCTTGCCCTTGTTCCAGGCCTGGAAGTCGGCGACGCTGACCGGCGCCTCCTTGCCGTACCGCGAGAGCCTGTTGATCTCGACGACCTCGAGCTTGGAGTAGCCCGTGGTCTTGTCGGCCTGCAGCTTCCGCTTCGCACGGTAGGCGTCCCACTTGTTGTGGTAGACGCGCGACGCGTACTTGCCGCCGCTGGTGCCACCCTCGGTGGGAACC
>NZ_VIRM01000186.1 GCF_006874475.1 Microbispora hainanensis | reverse complement strand
GTACTGCCCGTCGAAGCCGTTCACGCCGACGACGAACGGCAGACGCGCCTCCTCGAAGTAGTCCACCGCAGGGAAACTGTCCGCCAACCGCCGCGTGTCGACCAGCACCACCGCACCGATCGCCCCCCGCACCAGGTCATCCCACATGAACCAGAACCGATGCTGACCCGGCGTACCGAACAAATACAAAATCAGATCCCGATCCAACGACACACGACCGAAATCCATCGCCACCGTCGTCGTCGTCTTGTGCGGCACCAACCCCACATCGTCCACACCCGCCGACGCATCGGTCATCACCGCCTCCGTCGTCAACGGCACGATCTCCGAAACCGCCCCCACGAAGGTCGTCTTCCCCACACCGAAGCCCCCCGCAACGACGATCTTCGTCGACGTCAACCCCCGGCTAGAGCCTGCGAAGTCCACTGAGCACCCTTTCCAGCAAGTTCAGATCCGGCTTACCGGCCTCCAACTGCGGCTGATGCACATGCACCAGCCCCTCCGCCGCCATGTCCGCGATCACCACGCGAACCACACCCAGCGGAATCCGCAGCAACGCCGACACCTC
>NZ_VIRM01000185.1 GCF_006874475.1 Microbispora hainanensis | reverse complement strand
AGTGGGACACCCGGGCCGGGACCATCGAGCCGGCCATCCCCCGCCTGCGGTCGGGGTCGTACTTCCCCGACTTCCTGCTGAACAAGCGCCGCCGGGCCGAACGGGCGCTGACCAGCGTGGTGGCCACCTCCTACCTGTTGGGCGCGTCCACGCGGCGGATGGAAAAGCTCGCCGAGTCGATGGGCATCACCAAGCTGTCCGCATCGCAGGTGTCGAAGATGGCCGCCGAGCTCGATGAGCTGGTCGCCTCCTTCCGGTCCCGGCCGCTGGACAGCGGACCGTACACCTTCGTCTGGATCGACGCGCTGACCTAGTGGCTCGTCACCGAACCTCGGCCGGGTATTGATCTCCTGGGGGTGAACCCGTCAGGCTGGCTGCCTCTTCGATGTTGGGAGGTGGTCATGGCTCGCCGACCGGAGGTCTTCGTCCGGCCGTTGACGATGGAGGAAGGCCGCAGGCTGCAGCGGATCACCAGGAGCGCGAAGGACCCGGTCAAGCTGCGGCGGGCGATCGTGGTGATGATGTCCGGCCAAGGCCAATCGGTCCCGGACATCACCTCCTTGATGCAGGTCAGCGACGAC
>NZ_VIRM01000184.1 GCF_006874475.1 Microbispora hainanensis | reverse complement strand
GGGCAGGTGGGCGGGGTGTTCGTCGTGCCCGAGCAACGTGGTCAGCTCTACCCGTATCTCCGGCACCGACCACGCCAACCCGGCGACAGGCCCCCCGTCAAGGCGGCCCCACGACCGCCGCAGCTCCCGGCACCCGTCCCCACGCTCCGGCTCCGGCTCCGGCGCCGGCTCGCCCCTCCGCCCGTGCCCGTGCCCGTGCGCGTGCCCGTCCTCCGGCTCGGGTGTGGTGCTCTGCCCATGCCTGCGATCGTGCTCTGACTCGGGTCCGTTGCCCGGCCTCTGCTTCGGCTCCGGCGCGACCCTCCGGCCGTGCTTGTGCGCGTGCGCGCGCTCGTCCTCTGGCTCGGGTCGGGTGCCCCGCTCGCGCTCGTGTTCTGGCTCGCTTGTGGGGGTATCGGCGGAACTGGCGGGGGTGGCGGTAGTGCCTGCGGGAGCGTCGGGTGAGCCGGTGGGAGTGCCTGGGGTGCCGGTGGGAGCGTCAGGTGGGCCGGTGGGGTCGTCGGGCGAGCCGGTAGGAGTGCCTGGGGTGCCGGTGGGAGCGTCAGGTGGGCCGGTGGGAGCGTCGGGTGGGCCGGTGGGGTCGT
>NZ_VIRM01000183.1 GCF_006874475.1 Microbispora hainanensis | reverse complement strand
GGGCCAGGCCAGCCAGTTCGTCGCCGCCGACGACCCGGGCAAGACCATCGGCCCGGAATACCTGGGCTGGAGGCCGCACCTGCTGAGCGACTCCTCCACCGGCGCGGTGGCGGCCGGTGAGCCGGTCTCCAGCGTCATCTCCGACGGCTCCGGCGCGCCCACTGTGGGTCTGGAGGGCCAGGAGCTGCTGGTCTCCACCGCCAACTCCGCCGACGAGATCGGCACCTCCCAGGTCAACGCCGACCTCGCCCTGCGCACCCCGGTCGACGTCGCCGCCGGCGAATACCACTCCACCGTCACGCTGTCGCTGTTCAACCAGTCCTGAGCACACCGCCCGTCGTGGGCGTCCGGGACCCGCGCAAATCCGACGCACGTTCCGGACGCCCACAATGGGGCCGTACGCCCATAATGGGACCGGATGCCGCCCGGAAACCGCACGGCCGCCATGCGAACGGGCGCTCACGACCAGACAGGAGAGACCCGTTGCCCATGAGCCGTCCGCAGGGCGCCCCGACCCTCCTCGCCACCCTGCGGCAGGCCGCCGCGCTGCTCGCCACCGTCGCCATGGTGGCCGTGACGGCCGTGGTG
>NZ_VIRM01000182.1 GCF_006874475.1 Microbispora hainanensis | reverse complement strand
CGTGTCAGGGCGTCAGCGCTGCAGGGTCAGCAGGCCGGGCCGGTAGGGCAGCAGGCCGTAGTCGCCGCCGGAGCTGGGGCTGCGGCCCTGGTAGAGCAGCTGCAGGTTGCAGGGGTCGACGGTCTTGGTCTGGTCGGGGTTGTTGCGGACCAGGTCGCCGTGGCTGATGTCGTTGGTCCAGGTGGCGCCGCTGTTGGCCTTGCCGGCGAAGGGGTTGCTCTCGCTCGTGGCCTGCGGGGTCCAGTTGCCGCCCAGGCTGGTGGCGGTGTAGGAGCGGAAGTAGCGGCCCTGCGAGCCGATCGACTCCACCAGCATCAGGTACTTGTTCTGGCCCTGGAGCTTGTAGACCTCGACACCCTCGAACAGGTTGTTCGTCGAGTCGCTCATGATGGTGGTGTAGTTGGAGCCGAAGTTGCCCGGGAAGTTCCCGATGGGCATGCTCGACCGGTAGATCTTGCCGTTGTCCCCGGCGAAGAACAGGTACATGTTCTGGTCGTCACCGATGAGCGTCTGGTCGATGGGGCCGGTGCCGGAGCCGGAGATGCTCGCCGTGGACAGCGTCTGCTGCGCCGACCAGCCGTTCGGGTTG
>NZ_VIRM01000181.1 GCF_006874475.1 Microbispora hainanensis | reverse complement strand
CGGACACGCCCTTGTCCTTCAACGTCTTGCCGACGAAGTGACCGGCCGCCACCCCCATGCCGTAGTTGTCCCCGCCGATCCACGCGCGGTAGGACAGCTTGTCGGGGAAGACCCGGTCCACGTTGATCACCGGGATGCCGGCGTCCATCGCCTGCCGGGCGACCTGGTTGAGCTGCTCGCCGTCGTTGGGCAGGATCACCAGCGCGTTGACCTTGGCCTGGATCAGCGACTCCACCGCCGAGATCTGCTGGTTGATGTCGTTGGTCGGCTCGACCGGCTTGAACTCCACATCGGAGTACTGCTTGGCCGCATCCGCGGCGTTCTTGCTGATCGCGGCGATCCAGCCGTGGTCGGCGGCCGGGGCCGAGAAGCCGATGACGACCTTGTCGCCGGGGGCGTCGTTGCCGCCCGTGGCCGCGGCCGCGGGGGCGGCGGCCGGTGCGCTCGCCTGCGCGGCGGGCTCGTTGCTCGTGCAGGCGGTGACGAGGGCGCCCGCGCCGAGGACGGCTCCACTCCACAGGAAGCCGCGCCGGCCGACGTTCTTCTCCATATGTTCTCTCCTTGTCGAAGCCGGTCGGGTTCCGATCCGGCCCACGT
>NZ_VIRM01000180.1 GCF_006874475.1 Microbispora hainanensis | reverse complement strand
GAGTTCGAGATCGACAAGCGCGACAGCGTCGGCGTGCGCATCGACCGCAAGCGCAAGCAGCCCGTCACGGTGCTGCTGAAGGCGCTCGGGTGGACCAGCGACCAGATTCTGGAGCGTTTCGGTCAGTACGAGTCGATGCGGGCGACCCTGGAGAAGGACCACACCTCCGGCCAGGACGACGCGCTGCTCGACATCTACCGCAAGCTGCGTCCGGGCGAGCCGCCGACCAAGGAGTCGGCGCAGGCGCTGCTGGAGAACCTGTACTTCAACCCGAAGCGCTACGACCTCGCCAAGGTCGGCCGTTACAAGATCAACAAGAAGCTGGGCGTCCAGGCCGACATCACCCAGGGCACGCTGACCGACGAGGACATCGTGTCGACCATCGAATACCTCGTCCGGCTGCACGCCGGTGAGGAGACGATGGGCCCGGACAACTCGGTGGTCGTCGAGACCGACGACATCGACCACTTCGGCAACCGTCGTCTGCGCACGGTGGGCGAGCTCATCCAGAACCAGGTCCGCCTGGGCCTGGCCCGCATGGAGCGCGTCGTCCGCGAGCGCATGACCACGCAGGACGTCGAGGCGATCACGCCGCAGACCCTGATCAACATCCGCCCGGT
>NZ_VIRM01000018.1 GCF_006874475.1 Microbispora hainanensis | reverse complement strand
TAGAGAGGGGTACGGTGCCGGTCTTCACAATCCGGGTGATGGCCAGGGAGAGATGCCCTGGGCCGGATCGTCGTCGATCGAGACCTCACGGCGTACGCGCGCGTAGTCCTGGCAGAGCAGCAGGTCCAGTTCGAGATGCAGGGCCGCGAACGGGGTTTGGGCCATGACGGCTTCGTCCGGTTTGATGGTGAAGCCGGTTCGCACCACTTCGCTGTCCCGCTTTTCGCCGGTGATCGTGGCGAAGGCAAGGCCGCTCCCGGATTGCCGCCAGTCGCCCGAGGCGTGCCACTCGTAACGTAGTTCCAGGACGTTCGTCGCCGGGCAGCACCAGCGAAACCGGCTCACCTCAATGCCGCCGGCCAAGTTGGCCCAGGCGGCCCAACCACGGCCGTCTTGGACGAAGGCCAGCCAGCAGGTCTCCAGCGCCCCATAGTCATAGGGCGCGCTGTCCCAAAGGCCGACCAGGTCCCCGTGATCCATGATCTGCAGGATCGCACGGCCCTGGCCCGGACGAAGTAGCACGCGCAGCAGATGGCACCGCATCCCAACGGATCCCGCGTAACCGTCAGCCCTGCGGCCTGCTCCCCTGTCGTCTGCGGCGGATTCCAGACGATGCAACATTTCGGGGCTCTGGTGCGTCTCAGCCGGGATGGACGAGAGGATTCCCGCCCGTGGATGACGCGCCGGATTTCGCGGACTTCGCCGCCGACCGGATCGATGTGTTGTTCCGCTACGCCTACATGCTCAGCGGCAACCCGCACGATGCCGCCGACCTTGTGCAAGAGGCGATGGCGCGGCTGCGCAGCTCATGGCCGCGCGTGCAGCACAAGCACAACCCGGAGAGCTACGTGAGAACGACGATCACCCGGCTGCACATCTCCGTCTGGAGACGGCGCAGGCGCGAACATCTGGCATGGGAGGTGCCCGAACAGCCGCAACCGGTGGTGGAGCCATCGCTGGACCTCTGGGACGAACTGGCCAAACTGCCCAAGAGGCAGCGTGCCGTACTGGTCCTGCGCTACTACGAGGACCGATCGGATGCCGAAATCGCCGAGATCCTCGGCATTTCTCCCGGAACCGTACGGAGCCAGGCATCCCGCGCTCTCGGCAAACTGCGCGACATCGTCAACCCGCTAAGGAGCCTGCGATGAACGACGTCGAAGAGGTGCTGCGCCGTACGTTCGCCCGCGCGGAGGCGCGGATGCCGGCCACGCCGCCGGATTTGCTGCGCCAGGTGACCGCGGAGCGGACCCGGCGGACGCGCCGTGGTCTGGTGGCGGCGACCGCGGTGGCCACCTTCCTGGTGATCTGGGCGGTGTCAGCCGTCACATGGTGGGCTCCCGAGTCGCCACCGGCCATCACGGCCAAGCCTGCGCCGCACGCTTACGAACGGCGGATCGTGAAGGAGATCGCGCCGCCGCTGGAACGGGTGCTCCCTTCGGTGATCGCGGAGGTTCCTCGGAAGGTCCCCAACGGTGAGGACTTCACGCCGAAGCTGTTCATCGATTCACGCACCATGCTCGGGTACGTGTCGAGGAAGGGCTACGACCCTGCGCCTGAACTGTGGACCTATCACCTGGAATCGCAGACCTTTCAGCGCCTGGCCGTCATCGACGATCCCATCGCGCCGGTGGACTCGATGGCGGTGGGCGAAGGCGTGATCGCCTGGTTCAAGTACGTGGACCGAGACATCCACATCATGACGATTCCGGTGACCGGGGGCACTCCCCGTACGGCGGTTTCGTTCCCGGCCGAACGGGACGTGGACAAGGTGAACGGGGACACCATCCACGGCGTGGATCTGGCCGTCGGAGGCGGCAGGATCTTCTGGTCGTCGACCAAGTCGGGGGGCGTCAACCAGGTTCCGGTGGAGGGCGGCGAACCCTCCTTCGTCCCAGGTACGGAGGGGCTCCAGCTCTTCTCCTGGCCCTGGGCGGGGCGTCCCGTCGATCGTTCGGGGGCCATGACGAATCTGCTCAACCTGAGCACCGGGGAGCGCCTCGACGATCCAGTGCGGGCGCGGTGCGCGGTGACCTGGTGCCTCACCGGCAACCAGGCGACCCGCCGCGACGGCAGCAAGGTTCTGGACCTGCCGGGCGACAGCCCTCGGTCACTCGTGGCGGACCGCTTCGTCATCATGGACCAGGTCGACGAGCAGGGGCGGAAGGCCTCAGTGATCTTCGACCTTGCCGCATCACGGGCCGGCAGGCTGTGGATCCGCGACGACCGCAAGGCATCCCCCACCCTTTACGTCGGTACGGAGATGCTCTACTTCAAGCGCGGTGACAAGTGGGTCGTCATTCACGACGCGACCCGTTAGACCAAGAACCCACGGTCGGGCCCCGGCAGGGCTGCCGAGCATCGCCTGGATGTGCCGGACAGTTGCTCCGGCCTCGGCGGCAACGTCTCCGCGTACGACGCACATGCGCGGGCGCGGAGCTGTCGAGACAGACGGCTCTCCATTCCCAGGGGTAAAAATTGTCGCTCGAAGCGAAGTGATACCACCACGGCCGGACCGCCGGCGAAGCCGGAAGCGTGCTCGTGAAGACGACAGAGTTGCCGAATTTTCCTTCTTCGTCATGGCCCGGTCTCCAGATCGCCAGGTAATCGTGCCTGGCTGTCTGTCCCCATCCGCTCCGCTGATAGGGAAGAAAAGGACGCCGTCTCCGCCGGGCAGATGAAAGTGCTCTCGGACTGGGAGAAGCGAGCACATGAGCTGGAAGGTGATCACAGCCAGTCCGAGTGATGGCGCGAAGGCCGGGTTGGGTATCTATGACGTGCGTCGAGTGCTTCGCAGCGGTGTGTGACGTGATGAGAGACATGTCGACGCCGGTCGCCGGGCCGAGGGGCTTTCCTGGAAGGGCCGGCACTGCCTGTTCTGTATAGATTGCTGTACAGTATTTGTATGGCGATGCTGCACGAAGCTGCGGAGTTGAGCGTGACGGAAGCGGCTCAGCGTGGGGTGGCCCGTCTGGTCGCCGATGCTGAGCGTGGGACGGATCTGGTGGTGACCCGTCGGCATCAGCCGGTGGCGGCCGTCGTCGGCATTCGTCGCCTGCAAGAGCTGGAGGAGGCCGCCGCAGATCTCAGGGATCTGGCGCTCGTGCTCGCACGCTCGGTGACCGAAACCGGAGAGCGTGTCCCGCTCGATGACGTGCTCTCCGCTTTCGGGCACACGCGGGAGTCGCTGGCCGCGCTGCCGGAGGACGAGTAGCCCGTGTCCGACGTCGTCTTCACGGCTCCGGCGGTCGATGACCTGCGGCGGATCGGCCCTGATGCCGCGCCGAAGGTGCTGAAAAAGGTTCTTCTGCTGCTGGAGAATCCGGAGGCCGGCTATCCGCTGGGCGGGGAGTTGACCGGCTTTCGCAAGCTCGTGGTCGGGCGTAACACCTGGCGGGTCGTCTATCGCATCATGGACGACAAGTCGATCGAGATCTGCGAAATATGGGCTGTGGGCGAGAGAGCCGATGGTGAGGTCTACGCCGAGGCCACAGCCAGGGTCCGTGCCGCCGGCACAGGGCGTCCGGAGGTAGTGCTGCTAGGCCAGATCATCGATCGCCTGGGTGCGCTGGCCGAGCACATTCGCGTCGAGCAACCGCCTCCCAGGGAGCCCGTGCCGGATTGGCTGGCGGACCGCCTCATCTACACCGTCGGTATGTCCCGCGAGGACGTCGCCGCTCTCGACTTGCAGCAGGCGGTCGACCTTTGGGCTGAGTTCCGAGCCAACCCGCGCTAGCCGCGACGAGGCTGCGGCACGGCGCGCCTTCTACGCCGGCGACGAGCGCGCGGGCGAGACGCCGCACAGGGGCAAAGCGGGTCAGGGGCGGGGGAGCACGCCCAGGAGGGTCGCGGTCAGGGCCAGCTTCAAGGAGTCGTTCAACTCGAAATGGAAGCGGGCCAGGTCGGGTTCGGCCTGGTAGGCCGCCTGCAGGCTGGGCGGGGGTGTGCTGTACGCCGACAGCGCGCCGGCCAAGACCATGGTCTGCAGGCTGAGCAGCGTCGCGTTCTCGCCCAGCTCCGGCAGGTGCTTCTGGAGCAGGGCGGCCATGGTCGTCAGGCGTTCCAGGGAGGCGCGCTTGTAGCGGGCCACGACCTCGACGGAGACGTTGTGTTCCAGGACGCTGCCCTGTGCGCCGAAGAGGTCGCACAGCACCGCTCGGCCGGCGAGTGAGCGGCTGAGGATCTCGGCCACCGCCTCCGCCCGCTCGGCCATGGGCAGGTCTTCGTCGACGCCGGCGGCCAGCTCGCCCGCCAGGTCCGTCAGCCACTCCTGCAGGAAGCGGTCCAGTAGTTCCAGCAGCACCGCCTCGCGCGACTCGAAGTAGCGCAGCACGTTCGGCTTGGCCAGGCCGACCCGGCGGCTGAGCTCGTTCAGGGTGACCGCGGCCACGGGCATCTCGCCGAGCATCGCCGACGCGGTGTCGAGGATCGCCCGCCGGCGGATCTCCCGCTGCTCTTCGGTTCGCGCCCGTTGGAAAGCCACGCCCGCCAGTCTAATTTACGTACCTGCGGTACGTTGACAACGTACCGCGAGTACTTTAGCGTCGTCAGCACAAGATACCTTCGGTACGTTACCTAGGGAGCCTCGCATGGGCGAGAAGTGGACGACGGCGAACATCCCGGACCAGCACGGGCGGGTGGCCGTGGTGACCGGGGCCAACACCGGACTGGGGTTCGAGACGGCCAAGGCGCTCGCCGAGCGTGGGGCGTCCGTGGTGCTCGCCGTACGGAACGTCGAGAAGGGCGAGCGGGCCGCGGCCCGCATGACCGGCGACGTGACCGTGCAGGCGCTCGACCTGACCTCGCTCGACTCCGTCCGCGCCGCGGCGGCGGCGCTGCGGTCCCGGTTCGACCGGATCGACCTGCTGATCAACAACGCCGGCGTGATGTACACCCCGAAGCAGACCACCCGGGACGGCTTCGAGATGCAGTTCGGCACCAACCACCTCGGCCACTTCGCGCTCACCGGGCTGCTGCTGGACCTGATGCTGCCGGTGCCCGGCTCACGCGTGGTCACCATCAGCAGCATCGGCCACCGCGTGCGGGCCGCGATCCACTTCGACGACCTGCAGTGGGAGCGGTCGTACGGCCGGGTCGCCGCCTATGGCCAGTCGAAGCTGGCCAACCTGATGTTCACGTACGAGCTGCAGCGCCGGCTCGCCGCGCACGGCACCACCGTCGCGGTGGCCGCGCACCCCGGCGTGTCCAGCACCGAGCTCGCCCGCAACACCCCCGCGGCCTTCCGGCTTCCGATCACCTGGCTCGCGCCGCTGATCACCCAGACGCCGGCCATGGGCGCGCTGCCCACCCTGCGCGCCGCCACCGACCCGGCGGTGCTCGGCGGCCACTACTACGGCCCCGGCGGACGCATGCAGATCATGGGCCACCCCCGGCTGGTCACCTCCAGCCCGGAGTCGTACGACGTGGCCGTCCAGCAGCGGCTGTGGGCCGTCTCCGAAGACCTCACCGGGGTCACGTTCCCCGTGGTTCGGCCTGGGCAGGCCATCACGATGTAGTCCGCGCTCCCCGTTTCGTCGTGTCGTCAGTCGACCAGGCCGGCGCGGTAGGCGGCGATCGCCACCTGTGCGCGGTTGGTGACGGCGAGCTTGTCGAACAGGTGGGAGATGTGACTTTTGACCGTGGCCTCGCTCATATGGAGGCGGGCGGCGATCTCGGTGTTGGAGTGGCCGAGCCCGACCTCGACGAGCACCTCGCGCTCGCGGCCGGTCAGGGCCTCCAGCCGGGCGAGCGCGTCACGGCGGCGCGAACGGGTCAGGGGTGCTCGTGCCGGTTGAGGCCGAGCGTGGCGATGAGGTCTTCGTGGAGCTCGAACCAGACGCGATGGCAGGAGTCCACGTCGGTGTGGTCGACCCAGGCTCCCTCCCCGGCCCGGGCGTGTGCCAGGGCCGCGGTGAACCGGGTGTCATATCCGCGGAACCGCGTGAGGACGCGCCCGAGCCGGTCGACGAGTGGCGTGAGCGCCCGGTCGACGCAGGCGAGCTCGTGGAGCACTCCGGCATCCCAGGTGGGATCGGAGTGGTCGTTGACGGCCAGCCGATCGCCGGCGGTGGGCCGTAGTTGCCAGTCGGTGCAGGCCTGCAGCAGGAGCGCGTTCAGCGGCAGGAACGCGCGGTAGACGTCTCGGACCTCCTCGGCGCCGCCGGCCCGGGTGAGCTCGGCCGCGAGCTGCCGCTCGTTTTCGGCCCGGCCCGCCTCGGTCAGCGACCAGCCTCCGGTGCCGGCGAAGGCGGTGTGCTCGACCCAGCCACGTGCCTCGGCGTCGTGCAGCACCTCCGTCGTCGTGGCCGCGTCGAGTGCGTACCGGCGGGCGATCGCCGGAGTGTCGGCGAACCCCGTGACGCGTACGGCGTGCAGGACCAGGAGGCGGGGCGGAGAGTCGTGCGTCACGAGCCGGCGTCCTGCCGTGCGGTCAGGCGTGTGTAGTGCTGCTGGCACGCCTGGGGGGAGTTGAACCCCATCACGTGCGCCATCTGCGCCCAGGTCAGACCGGCGCTGCGGGCGATGAACAGCAGGGCGGACTCGAGTGCTTCGACCTCGGCACGTGCGGCGGGCAGCAGGGCGAGCGCGCTCATGATGTCGTCCGGCGCCAGGTGGGCGTTGCGCCAGACCGCGAACTGCACCAGGTCGACCGCCGACGGCGGGATGGGGGCGGGGCGCCACGGGCGGGCGTCGAGCTCGTCCGCGCCCAGGCCCAGCAGACGTTCCCGCGCGTCCCGCTCACGCTGAGCCTGGACATTGTCGGCGTGCACGCCGATGTCGTCCTTGCGATGCATGGGGCACATCCTGCACAATCAACGAATTGTTGTCAACAATCTATTGAAGGAGGGCGCGGTGCTCGTACCTCTCAGGGAGAGTGCCGCCGGCACCTGCGGGGGCAAGGCCGGTGCGCTCGGCGCGTTGCTCCGCGCGGGTCTGCCGGTGCCCGACGGCTTCGTCGTTCCGTTCGCCGCCTATCGCGACGCTGTCCGCGATCTGGACCTCGGACGGCCGGCCGGCGAATCGGACGACGCGGCGCGGCGGGCGATCGAGGCGCGGCCGGTGCCCTTGATCGACGCGCTGGGACGCGCGCTCGGCCGGCTCGGCGATCCGCCCGTGGCGGTGAGATCGTCGGCGGCGAAGGAGGACACCGGTCAGGCATCGGCGGCAGGTCAGCATGACAGCTTCCTGGCCGTGCACGGAGCCGACGAGGTCGCCCGGGCCGTACGCGCCTGCTGGGCCTCGCTGTTCTCCCCGCGCGTCATCGCCTACCGGGCCGCCTCGGGCCACGACGGTCACGCTTTCGACGATCTTCTGATGGCCGTCATCGTCCAACGTCACGTGGACGCCGAGATATCCGGGGTCATGTTCACACCGGCGCGTCCGGGCGAGGCGACCCGGATCGAGGCGTCGTGGGGCCTCGGCCCCAGCATCGTGGAGGGCAGGGTCACCCCTGACGCCTACCGCGTCGCGGAGGACGGATCGGTCACCCGCACGGTCGCGGACAAACGGCAGCGCCTCGACCGGCGCGGCACGCGGCTCGTCGTCCGTGACGTGCCCGCCGCCGCCCGGAGCCGGCCGGCCATCGACGACACGACCGCCAGGCGGCTCGCCGAGCTGGGCGGACAGGTCGCCGGCGCGCTCGGCGGACCGCAGGACATCGAGTGGGCGATCGCCGGCGGCCGCACGTGGATCCTGCAAGCCCGGCCGATCACCGCCGCGCCCCCTCCACCGGCACCACTGGAACCACGGGCACCAGTGGTACTTCCGTACGGCGCCTCGGGCATCGCGACCGCCATGCTCACCGGAGTGCCGGGCAGCCACGGGACCGTGACCGGCGCCGCGAGGATCGTCCGTGGTTTCGGCGACTTCGCGCGCGTGCGCCCGGGCGACATCCTCGTCTGCCCGTTCACCGACCCCGCGTGGACCCCGCTGCTCCGCATCGCCGCAGGCGTCGTGACCGAGACCGGAGGCGTGCTCTCCCACGCTGCGATCGTCGCTCGCGAGCACGGCATCCCCGCCGTCCTCGGCGTCCCGGGCGCGACGAGCAGGCTCCGCGACGACGCTGTCATCACCATCGACGGCACTACCGGCACCGTCACGGCGGCAGACGCGTGAATCGACGCGTTCGGGCCGCTCGTCATGGCCTGACGAGGGCCGTGGTCACGATTTCGGCCGTGTAGGCGGGTCCATATCGGACTCCCGGAACATTCCGTCCGAGCCGTACGACGACCGTGTCCGAGCCGCGATCGACCTGGATGATCTGGCCGCCGAATCCGATCGCCCAGTACATGTCGTGAGGCGCGTCGTCCACCAGGCGCCGATCCTGGGCGGTGGAACCCGGCCTCAGCGTGCCGGGCCTCAGCGGGTCGATGACAGGACCACGGGCGTTGAGCCACCACAGGTAGCCGTAGGCGGCGTTCAACTCCTGCGACGGCCGGCCGGTCGCCGCCTCGATCCACCGGCGGGGGACGATCTGCTTCCCCCGCCAGTTCCCCTTGCGGAGGAAGAGGTAGCCGAACCGGGCCATGTCCTCGCAGGTGGAGTGGAGGCCGGAGAACATGGTGGTGTTGCCGGCCGCGTCGAGGGTCATCCGTGAGCGGCTCATCCCGAGGGGGCCGAAGAGCCTGTCCTGCGCGTACGCCGCCGGGCTCTGCCCGGTCGCGTTCGTGAGCACCGCGTCGAGCGTTTGGACGGCGGAGTTGTTGTACGCCCAGACGTCCCCGGGGGCCGCGTCCTGTCCAAGGCCGACGGAGAAGCCCGTACGATCCGTCGCCCGGAGCAGGCCGCGATAGTCGGTGGCGACATCCCAGTGCCGGCCGGAGTCGTTGCTCAGGATGTTCTTGATCGTGACATCTTCGGAGCGCGTGCCGGCCCACTCGGGGACGTACTCCGACATCTTGTCGTCGACGGAAAGCCGGCCCTCCGCCTCGGCGATGCCCACCAAGGCGCCGGCGTAGGACTTGGTCGCGGAGAAGACGTCCTGGCTGGTGGTCACGTCGGTGCCGTTCCAATACCACTCGGCCACGAGCCGTCCGTGCCGGATCACGATCAGGCAGTTCGTGCCCTTCTTCCCGGCATCGAGCGCGATCTTCTCCAAGCGGACGGGATCGAAACCGGCATCGCCCGGGTCGGCGCGGCGCCAGCCGGCTTCCGGATAGATCGCCGAGGCGGGTCGAGAGGCGACCGGCGGGGTGGACGCGCCTGCCTGCGGCGACGTGACCCGGGACCCGGCGGAGCACGCCGATCCGAAGACGGCGGCGAGACTCAACGTCAGGGCGCCCCGGGAGGCGAGAGACGTGCTCCGCATCCGCTCACCTCTTCGCCGTCGACCGCACCTCGGCCGGTTCGCCAACCCCTATCGAGGGAACGGCAGGCGTTGCGTTCTCGGCACAATGAGACGCGCCACGGTGGTGAGGCGTCAAGGCCAGAGGCTCCGACGGCGTCGGGAAGCGGCAGGAAATGTCTAGCGCTGCTTGAGGCGGAGCGCTTCCTTGCGGACCTCGGCCTGGATGGACCGCTCGCGCTCCAGCCACGGCGGGTTCTCCTCTTTCAGGGCCTCGATCTCGGCGGTGGTGAGCGGGCCGGTGATGCCCCCTCGGATCAGGCCGGAGATGGAGATCCTCAGCTTCGAGGCGATGACCTGCTTGGGGTGCGGGCCGTTGCGGCGCAGGTCGACGAGCCAGGCGGGCGGGTTGGCCTGCAACTCGTTCAGCTCGTCGCGGGAGACGACACCCTCCTGGAACTCGGCGGGAGTGGCCGAGAGGAGGACACCCAGCTTCTTGGCCGCGGTCGCGGGCTTCATCGTCTGGATGGTCTTCGGCTTGGACGAGCTCATAAACGTCAAGAGTAGTCAGTCGGAGCGGGTTCCCATGCCATCGGTAGCCTGAGGAAGTGACTGATGGAGAGACCGGCAGGGTGTTCCGGCTGGCGTACGTGCCCGGGGTGACGCCGGCGAAATGGGTCAACGTCTGGGCCGAGAGGATCCCCGACGTGCCGGTCACCCTGGTCGCGGTTCCCGCCGCCGAGGTGGTGGGGCTCCTGCGCGACGGCGGCGCCGACGCCGGATTCGCCCGGCTGCCGATCGACCGGGACGGGCTCAGCGTCATTCCTCTCTATGTGGAGACCACGGTGGTCGTGGTGCCCAAGGACCACGCGGTGGCCGCCGCCGACGAGGTGACCGTCGCCGACCTCGCGGACGACGAGGTGTTCCATCCTCTGGACGACACCATCGAGTGGGCGGCCCGGCCCGGGCAGCCCGCGTTCACCCGTCCGGACACGACGGCGGACGCGGTCAAGCTGGTCGCGTCCGGCGCCGGTCTTCTCGTGGTCCCGCAGTCGCTGGCCCGCCTGCATCACCGCAGGGATCTCACCTATCGGCCCGTGCTCGACGCGCCGCAGTCCCAGGTCGCGCTGACCTGGCCCGCGGACGCGACCACCGACCTGGTGGAGGACTTCATCGGCATCGTCCGCGGCCGTACGGTGAACAGCTCGCGGGGGCGCGCCCCCGCCGCCGCCCCCGCCGCCGCGCCCGCCGCCGCCCCCGCCGCCGCGCCCGCGGAGAAACCGGCACGGCGGCAGGCCCAGAAGCCCGCGCAGAACGGCTCCTCCGGCCGCCGGGCCACGCCGAACGGCCGCAAGAAGAGGGGCCACCGGTCGCGGTGACCTCCGGCCCCCGACGCGCACCCGCCGCGACCACTGCGCTCCGGGGCCGGCGGACGGGTGGTCGAGTATGCACAGATCGAGGCGGCCGGTGGTGGAGTACTCCCAGATGGAGTACGTACGGAGCAATCCGCGTAGCCACGAGCGGGGCGAGCGGGCAAGCGAGGAGCTGACGATCGGCGAGCCGGCGGACCGCTTCGGCCTGGCCACGCACGTGCTGCGCCACTGGGAGAGCACGGGCCTGATCGAACCCGCGCGGCGGGCCGGTGGTCAGCGCCGCTACGGACAGGACGCGCTGGTGCGCGTGGCCGTGATCCTGATGGGCAAGGAGGCCGGGCTCGGGTTGCGCGAGCTGAGCGCCGTGCTGTCCGCTCCCGACCCGATGGACCACCGGGACCTGTTGCGCCGCCTCGCCGCCGTGCTGGAACAGCGCATCGAGCGGGCGCGGGCGGCCAAGGACCTCATCGAGCACGCCCTCGCCTGCCCGCACAGGTTCGCGCAGTGCCCGCACGCCCGCGAGCAGATCGCGGCGCGTATCCCGCCCGCCTGAACAGTCCGTGCGGCCGACGCGTCTCGATCGTCCTGCGGGCATGTCCGGGGTGAAGCTCCGGCGTGCGAGACTCCCGGGATGAGAAGGGCGAGCCGGGCATTGGCCGTGCTGATGGTGGTCGTCGCCGGTTGTGCGGCAAATCCCGGTGCGACCCCCGCCGATCGCGCATCCGCCTCCGGCGGGCGTACGTCCTCACCGGGCGGCGCCGGCGGCGCGAAGCCGATGGCGATGATCTCGTCGCGCCCGGCCGGTGCTGCGGAACTCGAGCCGTTGCCGGCCCGGCCGGCGAGGTGCGCGCTGCCGCCGGAGGGCCGCGACGACCTGCGGGCGTCCGACGTCGCGACGGCGTGGCGGACGCTCTGGGTCGACCATGCCCGTGGAGCCGTCGACCTGCTCGCCGTGGCCGCCGACGGCACGCTCTGGGCCACCTTCTGGACGGAGAAGCAGCGCGGAAGCGCCCTGGAAACCAGGGACGGCGGGGTGCGCCGCTGGGACGGCGAGGCATGGCGGACGTTCGAGCTCCCTCCCCTTCCTGATCGCGGCCCGCAGCCGGTCGTCGCGCTCGCCGCCGCCTCGGCCGACCACGCCTGGGCGTTCGGCAACTCCAGTGACCGGACGGGAGGGGACACGACGGGGTTCGTCGGCACCTACGAGGGGGGCCGGTGGCGTTCTGAGGCACTGGCGAAGCCCGCGGCCGACGCGATCGGGTGGGGCTACACCGCCGCGCAGTCCGTCGGAGCGGACCGCACGTGGACCGTGAACGGGCGGGTGGGGCTGCTGTGGACGGGGCGGGAGTGGCAGCGCTACCCCCTGCCCGTCGAGGCCGGGGCGCTCAGCTCGCACGACGAGCAGGTCTGGGCCGTGACCGGCGCGTACGGCAGGCAGCCGGCGGCGATGCGCTGGGAACAGGGAGGCTGGCGCCTGATCGGGGTGCCCGTCCTGGAGACGCCGGACCACGACGTGGCGGGCAGCATGCTCCGGGATGTCGGCGTGATCGGTCCCGACGACGTGTGGGCCGTGGGCGGGGTCACGTGGCTGATGGAGCACGAGTATGACGACGAGAACGAGCCGCTGGAAAGGGGACGCCCGGTGGCTCTGCACTGGAACGGGAGGTCGTGGACCTGCCACTGGGGCCCGCCGGGGTCGAGCCGGGGGCGTGCCGCCGGGAGGATAACGACGTTCGGCCAGGCGGAGCCCGACGGCAGGGGCGGCCTGTGGGTGCTCGGCCGCGGCGACCTGCTGTGGCATCTGTCCGAGGGGCGCTGGACCCGCCACCGCATCCCCGCGCCTGCGGGGTACGTGGCGCGGGTCAGCGCTCTGGCCCTGCGACCCGGCACGGGCCAGGTCTACGCGGCGGGCTCGGTGACCTCGAAGAAGGAGAGCCCCTTCGCCGTCTCCCATGCCGCCGTCTGGCGCGCGGGGTAGGCGACCCCGCAGGCCCGGGGGTGGGCTCGGGGGTGGGCTCGGGGGTGGGCCCGGTCGGGCTCGGGGGTGGGCCCGGTCGGGCGCCACCCCCGGTGATCCTCGTGATCAGGCGATGGTGCAGGGGTTTCCGTTGAGCGAGATCGCGGTGGGCTTGCCGGTGTTGCCGGTGTGGGTGGCCTGGAAGCCGATCTCGGTGGTGGAGCCGGGCGCGATCGTGCCGTTGTAGCTCATGTTCCGCGCTGTGACCTGTCCGCTGGAGGGCGAGTAGGTGGCGTTCCACCCGTTGGTGATGGTCTGCCCGCCAGGCAGGGTGAAGGTCAGGGACCAGCCGTTGACGGTGGAGGAGCCGGTGTTGGTGATGGCGATCTGCTCGGTCAGGCCCTCGTTCCAGGCGTTGACGGTGGCGCTGACCCGGCAGGCGCCCGAACCGCCGCTGGGCGACGCGGACGGAGACGGCGACGCGGACGGGGACGCGGACGGCGACGCCGACGGAGACGCGGACGGGGACGCGGAGGGCGAAGCCGAGGGAGACGGCGACGGAGACGTCCCGGACTGGAACTGGGTGAAGAACTTCCACACCTCAGCCGACGTCCAGGTCCTGGCGCCGCTCGTGGAGGTGGACCCGTCGTTGGGGGAGGGGGTGTGGTCGCCGTCGAACGCCGCCCATACGACCGGATAGCCGGCCCGGCATCCCGAGTAGTTGGTGATGATGTGCGTCAGGCTGCCCTGCGCGGGCTCCCTGGGGCTGGTGGGGGTGCAGCCGTTGTTCGAGACGAACTTGTCACGCAGCTGCCGGCCCATGGAGATGTTGAGCACCGAGTCATGGGTGCCGTGGATGCCCATGTAGGCGACCGGCTGGGTGCCGCCGTTGCATCCGCTGAGCTGCGCGCCGGAGTAGACCGCGACCGCACGGAAGATCGTCGGCCGGGCGCACGCGACCGCGAAGCTCATCGAGCCGCCGTAGCTCCACCCCATGGCGAAGCGCTGCGTCGTGTCGACACAGAGGTCGTTCTCGACGAGCCGCAGCACGTCGTCGGTGAACGTCAGGTCTTCGTTGTTGGAGTTGCCCCAGCCGTTGTTGATGCCCTGGGGTGCGATGAAGATCGTGCTGTTGTTCGAGAGTTGCTTGAGCCCGTAGTAGGCCCAGACGGATCCGTCCGATCCGCCCGAGTCGACGATCTGCGCCGTGCCGTTCAGCCAGTGGTACGCGAAGATCAGCCGGTAGGGGCGGTTGTTGTCGTAGTTGTCGGGAATCCGCAGGATCCAGCTGCGACTCTTGCCGCTGGTCGTGATCGTCTGTGAACCGCTTCTCAGCGTCGGGGTCTTCCCGCAGCCGGAGGTCGCCGCCGCGACGGCGCTCGCCGAGGACGGCGTGGCCGCGCCGAGGCTGTCGCTCAGCGCCATGCGTCCCGAGGCCAGGACGAGAAGCGCGGCGGCCGCGACAGCGGTAAAGATGGATCTCTGTCTCAACTTCACGCAACTCCCTTTGTCGTTCTAAAGCCGACGTACGTCGATGGGGAAGCAATCGGGTTTGCCGGTGAGCCCCGGCGGGCGGTCTTGCGGAACGGATTCGAACGCTGCGTGAGCCCACCGTCAGTCGACCCCGGAGGGGCGCGGCGACCGGTCGTCGTCGGCGCGCGTGTGTTCGCTCTTCTCCGTTGTGGAAGAGCAGGGCGAACTCAGGTTTCCGTTATCGCGAATATCCTGCTGCCGTCTTCCGTGGAATGCGGCGGGTGGCCTGGTGGACGCCAGATAAAGGCGGATCGTGCCGGGATTCGGCGATCCGATCGGCTGGCGTCGGGCCAATGAGTGTTAGCGATAACAGAGACGGGGGCGCGTGAGTGCTCCTTCCTGCCGGGCGACTGTAAGTGGTGGTGAAGCGGAGCAAATATGAAGTCGCACGGCATGTCAAGGCACTTGTCTGATCGCCGGGAATCTCTCGCGTGCGGGCGTCCGTGCCGTGAGTTTTCACCAGGGAAGAAGCCCCGGCTGTCAGAGACGCCGCGATGTAAATTTCATCGTCTGCGGCATTGCGTTTCCGGGGGCGAGGCCGCCCTTTTCGCCGTCGGTGGCCGGGCCGATCGAGGCCCGAGTGCTACTCACGCGGCCGGAGTGCCGTTCGGGGGCTGAGCGCTCAGGCGCCCAGAGCGCCGTTCAGGCGCTCCGCGACGCGATCGACTCCCGGACGCGGATGGGCATCGGCACGCGATGCACCTCGCCCTGCCCGCCATCGTCCTCGCGGTCACGGCCGATTTCCGTGAACAGCACGTCGACGGCCTTGCGGCCGAGTTCGTAGTGAGGGAGAGCCACCGTCGTCAGCTGGGGGCGCATCCACGAGGCGATCGGGTGGTCGTCGAAGGACACGACGGACACGTCGCCGGGCACCTTGAGCCCGAAGTCGTCGAGTGCCTGGTAGGCGCCGAGGGCGAGCCGGTCGTTGAAGCAGATCAACGCCTGCGGGCGCTCCTTCTCCAGCAGCGCCCGGGTCAGGGCGAGGCCATATTCCGGCTGCCAGTCGGGGCAGACGTGGCCGCCCGCCGGCTTGACCCCCGCCTCGGCGAGCACCTCGCGGATGCCGATGAGCCGTTCGACCGCCGCGACGCTGCCACCCGCCGGGAGGTTGCGCCGTGCGGGACCGGCGCCGATCAGGTGGATGCCCTCGCGATGGCCGGCGTCGAGCAGCGCTCGCGCGGCGACGCGTCCGGCCTCGATCTCGTCGGGGACGACCGAGGGCAGCGGCGACGGCTGTTTGGGGAGCGCGTTGAGCAGGACGGCGGGGGCGGCCGCCATGGCCTTCGGCACCTTGATGGTTCTCGTGTACATCGAGGCCAGGATGATCCCGTCCACCTGACGGTCGTGCATGGCCTGCAGCAGGAGCCGTTCGAGCTCGGCGTCCCCCTCCGTCTCTCCGATGAACAGCATGAAGCCGCGCTCCCGGGCGGCCTCGAGGGCTCCCTTGATCATGTCGCCGGCGAGCCGTGTCGTGGCAACCGTGTCCGAAATGAAACCAATAGTACGAGTTGTCCCAGTTCGGAGGCCTACGGATACGATGTTCGGCCGATACTGCAACTCGGCGGCGGCCTTGAGGACACGCTGCTCGACGTCCTGGGAGATGCGCAGCTCCCGGCCCCGTCCGGACAGCACGAGCGACGCGGTGGTCGGCGAGACACCGGCGGTCTTTGCGACGTCCGCCAGCGTGACCCGTCGTGGGCTCACCGGGTGACCTCCTGCAATGTGGGGGTTGACACCCCGCGACACGTGTGATGAGACTATCGCACTGCTAATCCGATTTAGCAAACCTGAGTCCTGGGGCGTCCGGCGTGTGCCGGCGAGTCCCCGAGCAATCAAGGAGACGCAGATGTCGCGTCGAATTCGCTGGAACGGGGCCGCGCTCGCGGTCGTGATGGGAGGGGCGCTGGCGGCGGGCTGCGGGGCGCCCGGCGGCGACGCCCCTCAGCCGGAGGCCACCAGTGCGTCCCTGTCGGCCGCGCCGACATGCGGCACGGCGCCGGTAACGCTCAACGCCTATATCGAGACCGGCTTCCCCCTGCCGAAGGAGCTCAGCACCGAGTTCTCCAAGCAGTATCCGAACGTGAAGTGGAACATCCGCGAGGACCAGTTCGCGGTGATCACGCAGAACGCGCCGCGCGTCCTCGCCGACGATCCGCCGGACCTGATGCGGCTTCCGCAGGTGTCGGAGCTGGTGAAGAACAACCTGCTGAAGAACCTCGACGGCTACGCCAAGGCGTTCGGCTGGGATTCCTGGCCCGCCTCCCAGCTGGAGCAGATGCGCCTGGCTCCCGGTGGGAAGACGCGCGGCGAGGGGTCGCTGTACGCCATGGGGCTGAACTTCAGCATGACCGGCGTGTTCTACAACAAGAAGCTCGCCGCCAAGATCGGCATGTCGTCCCCGCCGGCCACCCTGGCCGAGCTGGACGACGCGCTGGCGAAGGCCAAGAGCGCGGGCATCACCCCGATCGCCCAGTTCAACGGCGGGGCCACCGGCGGTCTCGCCTTCCCCCTCCAGGACCTCATGGCCGCGTACGGTCCTCCGGGGCCGATCAACGACTGGATCTACCAGAAGCAGGGCGCCACGATCGACACCCCGTCGAACCTGGACGCGACGCGGCACCTGCAGAAGTGGATCAAGGGCGGCTACTTCTGGAAGGACGTCAACGCCGTCGACTACGCGACGATGATGAGCCGCTTCATCAAGGGCGACGGCCTGTTCATGTTCAACGGCGACTGGGAGTCGGGCAACCTCGACAAGCAGATGCCGGGCGACGTTGGCTTCTTCCTGATGCCTCCGGCGCAGCAGGGCGGCAAGCAGGCCGCGATGTCGGCGCCCCTCACCTACGGGATCAGCTCCAGGGCGAAGAACGCGGACTGCGCGGCGTTCTTCCTCAACTGGGTGGCGACCGACCCGAAGGCCCGTGAGATCGGCGTGAAGGTCGGCGGGTCGCACCCCATGGGCCCGGCGGACGCCCCCATGCCCGAGGTGGCCAAGGACACGGTCACGGCGAGCACGCTGGCGGCGGGAGCGAAGATCGCCGAGGACAACGGCGCGATGGACTTCATCGCCAACGCCACCGGCGCGATCTACGCCAAGAGCTGGACGCCCCAGTTGCAGAAGCTGGTCGCCGGGCAGCAGACCCCCGAAGAGCTGCTGAAGTCGGTGCAGAGCGACTACACGAGCCAGGTCGGGGGGAGCTGAGCACCGATGACACGGCCGACTCTCCGCTCGAACGAGTCCGTCGAGGGCGCGGGCGGGCGGAGGAAGCGGAGCTCCGCCCGCGCGGCGGGGCTCCGCACGCCGGGATGGGTGGCCTGGCTGTTCGTGGCTCCGGCGCTCATCGTCTACGCGGTCTTCGTGCTGCGGCCGATCGCCCTGACCGTCCAGTATTCGATGTATCGCTGGGACGGCATCGGCACGTCCACCTGGGCCGGGCTGGGCAACTACGTCAAGGTCTTCACCGACCCCGACCTGTTCGCCTCCATCCTCAACGCGGTCAAGCTGATCGTCTTCTTCAGCGTGATCCCGGTCGTGCTGAGCCTCGCGATCGCCTCGACGATCCGGCGGATCGCCACGAGCCGGCTCGCCCTGGTGGCGCGGACGGTCCTGTTCCTGCCGCAGGTCATCCCGCTCGTCGCCGCAGGCATCGCCTGGAGCTGGCTGTTGTCGTCGACCGGGCTGGTCAACCAGCTGCTCAGGTGGGCCGGGCTCGGCGGGGTGGCCCGCGCGTGGCTGGGCGACTTCTCCACGGCCCTGCCGGCGGTCGGCGTGATCGGGGCGTGGGTGCTGCTCGGCCTGTGCACGATCCTTCTGCTGTCCGGCATGAGCAAGATCGATCCGGCGCTCTACGAGGCGGCCCGGATGGACGGAGCGGGACCGCTGCGCGAGTTCGTCTCGATCACCGTGCCCAGCCTGCGGCAGGAGATCGGCGTCTGCGTCACGGTGACCGTGATCGCCGCGCTGGCGAGCTTCGACATCGTGTACGTCTCCACACAGGGCGGCCCGGGGAACGCGACCATGGTCCCGGGTCTGGAGATCTACTATCTGGCCTTCACCGAGCGGCAGGTGGGCATGGCGTCCGCGCTGGCCGTCGTGCTCATGGTGCTCGTCCTCCTCGTCGCCCTTCCCATCCAGTGGCTCACCAAGGACAGGTCCTCATGATCGTCGGGCGTCGGGAGACGTGGACCGGAAGGCTGCTGCTCGTCGTGCTGATGGCGGTCACGCTCATGCCGTTCGTCAGCCTGTTCGTCACCGCACTGCACCCGTCCGGCAGCTACCCCTCGGGCCTGGAGTGGCCGAGCGATCCGCAGTGGGGCAACTTCGCCGAGGCGTTCAAGGCCGCCCGGATGATCGAGCTGGTGAAGTCGAGCACGCTCATCGTGCTCGGCGTGGTGCCCCTCTCGCTGCTGCTCGGGACGCTGGCGGGGTTCGCCATCGGTCACCTGCGGATGGCGGGACGCAACCTGGTGTTCCTGCTGTTCGTGCTCGGGCTGACGCTGCCGTTCGAGGGCATCATCACGCCGCTGTACTACCAGGTGCGCGACATGGGGCTGCTGAACACCAGGTGGGCGATCATCCTGCCGCTCATCGGGCTGTTCATGCCGTTCGCGGTCTTCTGGATGCGGGCGCACTTCGTCAACGTGCCCGACGCGCTGTCGGAGAGCGCCCGGATGGACGGCGCGAACGTGTGGCAGCTCTTCTGGCGCATCCACGTGCCGCTGGCCATGCCGGCGCTGTCGTCCCTGGCCATCCTGTTGTTCCTGTGGACCTGGAATCAGTTCCTCCTGGCGATCGTCCTCGTCGACGATCCGTTGAAACGGACGATGTCCGGGGCCCTGGGCGCCTTCCAGGGGCAGTGGGGCACCAACATGCCGCTGCTCTGCGCGGGGTCGCTGCTGATCCTGACCCCTACACTCGTGGTCTTCCTGATCTTCCAGCGCCGGTTCGTCACGGCTCTGCTCCAAGGCTCCCTGAAGGGGTGACGCGCGTGGACGGAACTGCCCCGTTCTTCGGGGGAATCGAGGCGGGCGGGACGAAGTGGGTGTGCGCGGTCGCCGGCGCCGGGGGAGACGTCCTCGCGACCGAGGTGATCCCCACGACGACGCCGGAGACGACCATCGGCGCCGCGCTGCGGTTCTTCGGCGCCCATGGGCCTGTCGCCGCGCTCGGCGTCGGCACCTTCGGCCCGGTGGACGTGCGCCCGGGCTCGCCGACGTACGGCCGCATCCTGGCCACGCCCAAGCCGGGCTGGGCGGACGTCGACGTCGTCTCTCCCTTCCGCGCCGCGCTGGGCGTACCCGTCCGCCTGGACACCGACGTCAACGCCGCCGCGCTGGGGGAGTGGCGTCGCGGAGCGGGCGAGGGGCTCGGCACGATCGCGTACATGACCGTGGGCACCGGCATCGGCGTGGGTGCGGTGGTGAACGGCGGGCTCGTGCACGGGCTCCTGCATCCCGAGTTCGGGCACATCCGCATCCCGCACGACGCGGTCAGGGACCCGTTCGCGGGGAGCTGTCCCTTCCACGGCGACTGCCTCGAAGGGCTCGCGTCGGGCGAGGCGATGCGCCGCCGATGGGGGCGTCGCGCCGAGCACCTGGACGACCCGTCGGCCTGGGAACTCGAGGCCGAATACATCGCTCTCGCGGTCGTGAACCTGACCTACGCGCTGTCGCCCGAGCGCATCGTCGTCGGCGGGGGCGTCGCCAAGCACCCCGCGCTGCTCCCCGCCGTGCGGGCGCGGCTGCTCACGCTCACCGCCGGTTATCCGGGGCCGCCGGTGCCCGCCGGCCCTGCGGCCATGGACGAGTACGTCGCCGGCCCCGGTCTCGGCGACCGTTCGGGGGTGGCCGGAGCCGTGGAGCTCGCACGCGCGGCCCGGCCCGATGCACCCGCGTCGTGGTGACGCTTTCTGAGACGTGCGGGGAAACGCCCCGCGCGATCGAGTTGGAGGTTCTTCGAATGGCGGCATGGGGGCGGCGACACGGCACGCCCGGACCGGAGACCCGGTCCGGCGCGCACGAGGTGCTCGCCGGGGGACGGCGACGTGACGGGGGTGCCGCGTGAACGGCGTCGCCGAACCGGTGCGGGGCGAGCCCGCGCGCTGGACGCGGGGGCACCTCGCCGCGCCGGTCGGCGGCCCGGCGACGACGGCGCCGGTCATCGGCCTTCCCTCGCCGCCGCGTGTGCTCCCCCACGACGACATCTGGGATCTGTGGCCGATCCAGGAGGAGGACGGCTCGACGACCGTGGCCGGGGGCCGTGAGTTGTGGATCGCGCTCGCCGCGCCCGCGCTCGGCCACCCCGAGGAGCGTCACGACCGCGCCCGTCTCCGGCTGCTCGCCAGGGACGCCGGCGGCTGGGCCGACCTCGGCCACGTCTTCGCCGACGGCGCCTCGCCGGGCAGCCGCGAATGGTCGGGGTCGACGGTCCGCAGGGCGGACGGCACGGTGTCGGTGTTCTACACGGCCGCCGGCCGCCGGGGGGAGGCCCGCCCGACGTTCGCCCAGACCGTCGTGGAGGCCCGCACCCGGCTGGTCACCGACGGCGGCCGGATCCTGCTCGACCAGGCCGCCGAGCACCGGGAGGTCCTCCGCTCCGACGGCGTGACCTACCTGCCCGCCGACGAGATCGAGGGAGGACCCGGGCGGATCAAGGCCTTCCGTGATCCCGGCTGGTTCCGCGACCCCGCCGACGGACGCGAATATCTGCTCGTCGCCGCGTCCGTCGCGGCGTCCCCCGGCGCGGACCACCCCTTCATGGGCGCGGTGGCCCTCGCCGCGGCCGAACCGGGCGGCTGGTCGCTGCGGCCGCCCCTCCTCGTGGCCGACGGCGTCAACCACGAGATCGAACGGCCGCACATCGTGGTGCACGGGTCGTCGTACTACCTCTTCTTCTGCACGCAGCGGCAGTCGTTCCACCCTCGCGGAAGCGCCCCCACCGGGCTCTACGGCTTCGTCGCGCCCGCCCTCGCCGGGCCGTACGCGCCGCTGAACGGCTCGGGGCTCGTGCTGGCCAATCCCGTGGAGGAGCCCGACCAGGCGTACGCCTGGCTGGTCCTGCCCGACCTGAAGGTCGTGAGCTTCCTCAACTACCGCGCCATCGGAGGGCCGGATCCGTGGACGGCCGGGCCCGCCGCGGCGAGGGCCGCCTTCGGCGGGACGATCGCGCCGGTTCTCGAACTCACCCTGCGCGAGGACGCCACTTCCGTGGTCGTTCCCGAGTCCGCGGGAGCCGTCAGCGGGTGAACCTCGCGACGGCGGCCGGGGTGACGGGGGTGAAGAAGTTGACCAGGTTGCCGTCGGGGTCGCGCAGCAGGAGCGACCGGTTGCCCCACGGCATCGTGGTGGGCTCCTGGACGAACTCCTCGACGTGGCCGGCCAGGCTCCGGTGCACGCCGTCCACGTCGTCGACGAGGAACTCGACGATCACGCTGTGGTTGTCGGACGGCCGGGCGGCGCCGGGCGCGAAGAGCGGGACGGTGCGGGTGCTGCCGATCGCGAGGGTGGCGGAGGCGGTCTTGATCTCGGCGAAATCCTCGCTCGCCCAACGTGCCCGCACGCCCGTGGCCCGCTCGTAGAAGCCCACGAGGCGTGCGACGTCGTCGGTGATGATGCGGATGGATACGAAGTCCATGGTGATCTCCCTGGTTCCCGGGGTCGTTCTCCCGGGAACACTAGGGCGGATACCGGACAGAAACCGCCCAGTATTGTCACTAGATTGTGTGACGTGGCCCGACCTACTCATCGCGTTCTCACGCTGCTGGAGCTCCTGCAGTCGGGCGGCACCCGGACGATGGCCGAGCTCGCCGACCGGCTCGGCGTCGACGAGCGCACCGTGCGGCGATACGTGGACCACCTGATCGACCTCGACGTTCCCGTCGAGTCGGTGCGCGGCCGATACGGCGGCTATCGCCTCGCCCCCGGATATCGCATGCCCCCGCTCATGCTGAGCGACGACGAGGCGCTCGCCGTGCTGCTCGGGCTGGTCGCCGGTCGCCGCGCGGGGCTGACGACGGCGACGGGCACGGCGAGCGAGACGGCGGCGGCCAAGATCCGGCGGGTCCTGCCCGAGCGGCTCGCCCGCCGGCTCGACACCGTGCTCGAATCCCTCGCCTTCACGGCTCCGCCCGGCGAGTCCGCCGTTCCCGGGACCGCGGTGCTGCTCTGCGTCGCCGACGCGGTGCGCCATCACCGGCCGATCTCGATCAGGTACACCGCCGCCGACGGGCGGCGCAGCGAGCGCACCCTGCATCCGTACGGGCTCGTCGCCCATTCTGGCCGGTGGTACGTCACGGGGGCGGATCCGGAGATCGGCGAGGATCGCACCTTCCGGCTGGATCGCATCGCGGACGCGAGGACCCTGCCCGGCTCGTTCGAGCCGCCCGCCGGGTTCGATCCGGCGCAGCACGTCCTGGCCGGGTTCGCCACGGCTCGATATCGGCACGACGTGGTCCTGCGGATCCAGGGGACGGTCGAGCAGATCCGCGCCCGGCTTCCCGCCGCCGTCGCGGCCGTGGAGGAGCTGCCGCCCGCGGCGGATTCCGGGGACGAGGGGTGGCTCCGCATCGAGGTGCGGGCGGAGCGGCTCGACTGGCTGCCTCCGGTGCTCGCCTCGCTCGACCGGCCGTTCGTCATCGAGCGGCCGGACGAGCTGCGCGACCGGGTCGCCGCGCTCGCGGACCGGCTCGCGGCCTCCGCCCGCAGGACCGCCGGATGACGGCGGGCTACCGGGTGACGACGGGCTACCGGGTAGCGGTGAGCTACGCGGTGGCCGCCGGGGAATCTGTCGCGTGCAGATGGCGGTCGATCGCGGCGAAGGCGGCCGCGGGCTGCTCGATGTGCGGCAGGTGACCGGCCTCCGGGATCACCTCCAGCCGGCCGTTGGCGAAAGCGCCGGCGTAGGCGTCGCCGTAGGCGGGGGTGACGATCCGGTCGCTCTCCCCCCGCACCAGGAGTGCGGGCACGTCGACGTGCCGCAGCCGGCGGAGCAGTTTGGGATCGTGCATGTAGGGGTCGCCCGCCAGCGTACGCATGGTGGCCATGCCGGCCGCCCGGCGCGCGAGCTGGTCGGCGGGGACGCCGGCCGGGTCGACGTAGAAGCGCTGCGAGTCGTGCCAGGAGTATCCGGCGACGCCGCGGGCGTCCAGGGAGAAGAAGCCGCGGATCGGCTCGCCGGGGATGTCCACGCCCACGGCGTCGATCAGCACCAGCCCGGTGATGACGCCCGCCGTGTCGCGTACGGCCATCTCGGCGGCGGTCCAGCCGCCGAGGGAGGAAAGGACACATAGCTCCTGCCGTGTCCTCCGGTGGAATGCGGTGGAGGTGCGGTGGAGACGCCCCGCGCGGCGGTGCGTCTCCACCGAGGACGTTCCAGGTCAGACGCCGGGGCGCACGGCGGTGAGGAAGCTGCCCCTCCAGTAGGCGTTGAGCCTGTCGACGCTGACCACCGCACCGCTGTGGGGGGCGCTGATCACTTTTTTGTGCCCGAGATACATGCCCACGTGGCCGCCGCCACTCGTGAAGATGAGATCGCCGGGCTTGAGGCGCGACAGGGAGACCTTCTTCTTGGCGTGGCCGAGCATCGCCCACGTCGTACGCGGGAGCTTGACGCCGGCCTTGCGCCAGGCGAACTGGACCAGCCCGGAGCAGTCGAAGGCCCCCGGACCCGTGGCGCCCCATACGTACGGGTCGCCGAGCTGCTTCTTCGCCACCTTGATGGCGCGCTCGGCCTTCTCCTGCTGGAGAGCGGCCTTGGTGAGCTTCCTCGTGGCGGAGTTCTCCGCCATGGGCGCGGGATACGTGGTGGTGGTCGTCGTCGTGGTGGGAGGCGCGGGCGGGATGACCGCCGAGGTGAGGGCCGGGGCGGGGGCCGGGGCCGGGGGCGGGGATGTCACCGTCGCCGACGCGGCGGCTGCGGGGAGTGCGCTCAATGCTCCGGCCGACGCGGTGAGCGCCGCGCCACCGATCGTGACGCAGGCGATGCGGAGCAGAGTGGTGGAGTTGGTGAACAGGGGGATCTCTCCCTTTGGTCTTCCGCTTGCGCCTACCGGGTTAGCTGACGGATTCGGGCAGGGAAGTCGCCCTACGGCGCTGACGCGCCGATTCACCCCAGACCTTCGTCGAAGGTCGATTGGTTCCCCGGCTCCGAGCCTCCTTGCTGCACGGATTCGGCATCACCGGCGCCCAGGGGGGCGGAGAGGCGTGGCGACGGTGACTGTGGATGGTCGAACTCGGCGGGGCCGGGCTCGTAACGGCGGAGTCACTTGGACCCCATCGATGGGCAAGGAAACTACCAAGAGCCCCATACCGCCGCAAAGAGCATCAAAAGGGTAAGTGCTGCATAAAAGGGATCAAAAGCGCGAAGCGGCAGGTCAGAAGGCTTCTGCAGAGGAGATGTGGCGCTCGTCACATCTGTCCGACTGCAGGCCTGACCTGCGCGGAAGGGCGGAAGGGCGCGTAGCTGGTGTGACCCGTACGCCGGCTAGTTGGTACGCCAGAAGGCGCCGTTGGCCGAGGGGTCGTCGGGGTCGCCCTGCGGCACGGTGAACCCCGCGCCCCACAGCGTCGTCGTCCCGGGCCTGCGCGCGATCGAGAACAGCGCGGCGTCCGTGCCGGCCTTCCGGGGGATCGGGGTGCTCCGCCACGTCGAACCCGTGACATGCCACAGGGTGGAGTTCCAGTCGCTCTGCACCACCCACACGCCGCCCGCGCCGTCGGGCTCCACCTCGGTGTACGGCTGGGCGTTGACGGTGCCGACCGAGGCGGTCCACGAGCGGCCGTTCCAGTGCATGACCAGGGGGCGGTCGTACGTCATGTCGTCGCCCTCGTCGTTGGTGCCCTCCCAGCTCACGCCGCCGACGGCCCACACGTCGCGGGGGCCCAGGACGGCGATGTCGGTGAGCACCGCGGCGGCGTCGGGAGCGGGCGGTTTGATCGCGGGGGTGGGCACCAGCGCCCAGGACTTCCCGTTCCACCGCATGATCGCGGGACGGGTGCCCCTGCTCCCCGCCGCCCAGACGTCACCGGCCCTGTACGCGTCGACGGCGGCGGCGCGGGCCGGCAGCCGGACGCTCCGCCACGACGACCCGTTCCAGTGCCTGGCCGAAGCCGACGAGCCGGCGACCGCCCAGACGTCCTTCGCGCCCGTTCCGTCGGCGTCCGTCGCGGAGAAGCCGCTGCCGAGCGAGAAGGTGGCCCACGCCCGGCCGTTCCACCGGCTCGCCTTTCCCGGGCCGAAGACCCACACGTCCTTGTCCGAGCCGGCGGTCACGGCCTTCAGCTCGTACGACGGGCTGCCGGGGAGCACCTTCCACGATCGGCCGTCGAACCACTCGACCAGGCCCCGCCGCGTGCTGTTCACGACCCGGTGACCGGCCGCCCACACCGACCCGTTGCCGAGGACCGTCACGTCGTCGAGCACGTCGTCCCCGGGCAGGGTGTTCACCTTGGTCAGCCGCCACGCCGGCGCGGTCTTCCCGGCCTGGCCGCCCTGGTGGGCCGCTCCCGAGGCCGCCACGGCCGGCAGGAACGCCAGCCCGAGCGCCGTCATGCCCGAGACGAGTCCGGTGCGCACGATGCTTCCCCTTCCGCTCACCAGTACGACGTTTGACCGAAGGGAGCCGTTCACACGTCGCGGAAGGGCCGGAGTCACTTCTTCTCCGTCCACGGCTCGTATTCGTCGTCCCCGGGGAGCACCCAGATCTTCGCGTCGGGCCTGACCAGCGTCCGCAGCGGCGTCACCGCGCCGGTCGTCTTCGAGACCCGGTAGACCGTCACCCCGGTTTTGGTCTTCGACCGGACGATCAGGTGTCCCGCCTTGTCGAAGCCGAGGTCGTCGATCTGCTGCCCGCGGGGGAGCCGCACGGTCACGGTGCCGCTCGCCTTGCCGGTGCGCAGGTCGACCAGGCGCAGCTTGCGCGACTTCGGCCACGAGCCGAGGGGCTCGGCCGCCGTCACGTGGTCGTTCGCCAGGGCCGTCGCCCACAGCCGCGTCTTCGACCGCAGGCAGATGCGCAGCCCCCGGTCGAACACCGTCATCCGGCCGTCTTCGCCCCCTTGCATCAGCAGCCGCTCGCCGTCCGGGCTGAATCCCGCGAAGCTCCACATGTCCGTCTTTCCGGGCAGCGGCAGGCTCTTGCCCTTCCGCAGGTCGATCAGGGCCCCCAGGCCCGGCGCCGAGGTTTCGGTGACCACGAAACCGCCGTCGTACGACACCGAGGGCCATTCTTCGCCGGTCGTGTACACCGTGAGCTTCCGGATCACATGTTCCCTGCCGTGCGGGGTCCGCTCGGCGAACCGGCCGTCCGACTTGCGGAAGTAGAAGAAGTGCCGGCCGTCCCCGCTGACCAGGAACGCGGCCCGCACCCCGGGGTTGACCGCGTCGGGGGGCGCCACGGCGAGCGCTTCCGGCACCTTCACCACGGCTCCGTTGGTCAGCACCAGTTCCCAGGTCTGGGTCCACCGGGCGTACGCGATCGTGACCGGTGCGGCGGCCGCCGCGGGCTGCCCGCCCAGCGGTACGGCGGTCAGGAGGAGTGTCGCGAGAACCGTGCGCAGTCTCATGTGGGGTGAGATGCCGGACAACCCGGAAATGTTGCGGATGCGTGCGGGTGGCTACGCGGCCGGGGTCCGGTAGTCCCTGATCGTGATCGCGGTCGCGGCCTTGCGGATCGGCTCGGTGACCCGCTCGATCATGCGGTTCTTCCCCGGCAGGTGCGGCATCAGCCGCAGCATCAGCATCTGGAACCGGATCTGCGCCGCGGACTTCAGCACCATGCCCTTGAGGTTGCCCGCGGCGAGCTTCTGGTTCTCCTCCACGAAGTGCCGCAGCTCGTGCTCGTACGCGGCGAAGGCGGCGGCGTGGTCTCCCGCCGCCTCGGCGAGGCAGCCCGCGAGGACGTAGGCGCCCACCAGGGCCAGGCTGGTGCCCTGACCGGACGCCGGCGAGGCCGAGTAGGCCGCGTCGCCCACGAGCGCCACCCGGCCCGACGACCAGTGGTCCATGCGCACCTGGCTGATCGAGTCGAGATAGAAGTCCGGCGCGTCCTCCATGGCGTCGAGGAGGCGCGGAACCTCCCAGCCCTGGCCGGAGAAGAGGCCGGCGAGCAGCTTCTTCTGCTGGGCGGGGTCCCGCCGGTCATACTCCAGCGGCGGCGAGGAGAACAGGAACATCGCCTTGGCGTCGTCGCCGCGCGCCGTGCTGTACATCCCGGTGCTCCTGCCCGGCGCCGGATGCATCATCTCGGTGCGGTCCAGGCCGAGGTGGTTCGGCACGGTGAAGATCGAGATGTAGTGCCCGAGGTCGTGGACGAACTGCGACTCCTCGCCGAAGGCCAGCGCGCGCACGTTCGAGTGCAGGCCGTCGGCCCCCACCACCACGTCGAACGTACGCGGGGCGCTGTCCGCGAAGGTGACGTGCACCCCTTCGGGGGTTTCCCGCAGGGCGGTGATGGAGTCGTCGAAGACGTACTCGACGCCGTCTCCGGCCGCCGCGTGCAGGAGCCGGGTGAGGTCGCCGCGCATGATCTCGACGTCGTCGCCCTCGCGGCCGCCGAACAACTGCGCGCTCATCGTGCCGATCTGCCGGCCCCGCGCGTCGACGAAACGCGCGACCCGCATGTCCGTGCTGTGCCGCCGCACCTCGTCGAGCAGGCCCATGCGGGCGACGACGTCGAGTGCCGCCCCCCGGATGTCGATCTTGTAGCCGCCGTCCCGAAGGGAGGACGCGCGTTCGACGACGGTCACCGCGAAGCCGTGCTCGCGGAGCCAGTACGCCAGCGTCAGCCCGGCGACGCTTCCGCCGGAGATCAGGATGTTCGTCATGCCAGGAACTGTACAAGCGTCTTAATCGCCTGTCTAGCACGAATGTCCAAGACATTTGTATGAACCGTACGCTAGGCTCTGAGCATGGGAAACCGGGAAGATCTGCTCGCGGGCGCCAAGCGGTGCCTGATGGAGAAGGGATACTCCGGCACCACCGCGCGTGACATCGCGGCGGCCGCCGGCACGAGCCTCGCCGCCATCGGCTATCACTTCAGATCGACGAAGGCCCTGCTCGACGCGGCCCTCATCGAGGCGATGGAGGAATGGGGAAAGGAGATCGAGCAGACCCTGGCCGCGGACGCGTCACTCGACGGCTCGCCCGTGCAGCGATTCGAGGCGACCTGGACGCGGATCATCGAGTCGTTCGCCGCGATGAGGCCGCTGTGGGCCATCCAGTTCGAGCTCATCGCCCAGATGGACCGGCAGCCGGAGCTGCGCGCGGCGTTCGCCGCCGCCAACCGGCAGGCGAAGCTGGGCCTGGCGTCGATCTTCGAACATCTGGATCCGGCGGCGGACGAACGCAAGGCCATGGCCGTAGGCGCGTTCTATCAGGCGCTGCTCGGCGGCATGGCGTCCCAGTGGCTCGTCGATCCCGAGCAGGCCCCGTCGGCCCGCGATCTCCTCGAAGCGCTGCGCACGATCAGCGGGCGGCTCGGGACGGAGTGACGGCGGAAATCGCGGCTCCGCCGCGTAAGGCCGGCCGAGCGGCGGGTGGGCGCGCTAGCGTGCCCGGCACGCTCCTCGGCCGGCCTTCTACCGGCGCCCGCGCGGTCGGCGGGCGCCGGTGGGGGTCAGTCCGTCGTGGTCAGGGGTCCGTCGGCGTGCGGAACCCGCTCGGCGGGGATGACGCCCAGGCGGCCCGCCTGGTAGTCCTCCATCGCCTGGAGGATCTCGGCGCGGGTGTTCATCACGAACGGCCCGTAGTGCACGACCGGCTCACGGATCGGCCGCCCGCCGAGCAGCAGCACCTCCAGATTGGGCTCGGCCTGCGGCTGGGCGGTGTCCGCCGCGAGGGTGAGCGACCCGCCGGGGCCGAAGACGGCGAGCTGCCCCTTGCGGACCGGCCGCCGCTCGTCGCCCACGGTGCCCTGACCGGCCAGCACGTAGGCGAGGGCGTTGAACTCCGGGTTCCACGGCAGGTCGAGCCGGGCGCCGGGGCTGACGGTGGCGTGCACCATCGTGATCGGGGTGAACGTGACGCCCGGGCCGGCGTGCCCGTCCAGGTCCCCGGCGATCACGCGCAGCAGCGCGCCGCCGTCGGACGAGGCCAGCAGCGCCGCCTCGCGCCCCCGGATGTCCTGGTAGCGGGGCAGGTGGAACTTGTGCGCGCGAGGAAGGTTCACCCAGAGCTGGATGCCGTGGAAGAGCCCGCCCGAGACCACCAGGTGCTCCGGCGGCTTCTCGATGTGCAGCAGGCCGGCCCCGGCGGTCATCCACTGGGTGTCGCCGTTGGTGATGGTGCCGCCGCCCCCGTTGGAGTCCTGGTGCTCGAAGACGCCGTCGATGATGTAGGTGACGGTCTCGAAACCGCGGTGCGGGTGCCACGGCGTGCCCTTCGGCTCGCCGGGGGCGTATTCCACCTCGCCCATCTGGTCCATGTGGATGAACGGGTCCAGCACCTGCTGCGGCACTCCGGCGAAGGCGCGCCGTACGGGGAAGCCCTCGCCCTCGAAGCCGCTGGGCGCGGTCGTCACCGAGCGAACGGGGCGGGGTGCCGCGACGGCGGGATCCGGTGCGGCGACGCGGGGCAGCGTCAGGGTGTCGGCGGTGACAGCGGGCATGGCCGCCTCCTAATTGAATGTTCAACTTCCGTGGGCTTGGAACCATCGGCGATCGCCGGACATTCCCCGAAGATCCCCGGTGCCCCACGCATATCGTCACGCGCCACGGGGAGGGACTGATATGGCTGAACGCATGATCTCCGTACCTCGCACCCTCCAGGCCGCCGCTCTCTCCCTGGCCGTCCTCCCGATCACCGCTGTCGCGGTCGCCCCGCAGGCCGCCGCCGACGCCCGCGGCCGGGCGCACCCGGGGGCGTCGGCCCGCCGCATGCTGGCGGATCTGAAGGTGGCCAAGCCGTTGTCGCTGCGCGGTTACAGCCACCGGCGGTTCCAGCCGCGATGGGCGCACCACAAGGGGGAGTGCGACGCACGAGAGCTGGTTCTCGCCCGCCAGGGCCGGGGTGTACGGAGGAACGGGGCGTGTCAGGCCGTGAAGGGCGTCTGGCACAGCCCGTACGACGGCAAGGTGCTGAAGAGCGTGAAGCAGATCGACGTCGACCACGTCGTGCCCCTGGCGTACGCCTGGCGCTCCGGCGCGAAGAGATGGAGCCAGGCGAAGCGGCGCGCGTTCGCCAACGACGTGAGCCGCCCCGAGCTGGTCGTGGTGAGCCACTCCGTCAACATCGCCAAGGGAGGCCAGGGACCGCAGAGCTGGCGTCCGCCGCGCCGCGCCTACTGGTGCCGCTACGCGACCTCGTGGATCTCGGTGAAGCACCACTACCGGCTCTTCGTGACCCGCAAGGAGAGGGTCGCCCTGCTCAACATGCTCCGCACCTGCGGCGGGTGAACAGGTCCGGCGGCGCGGGCCGAGCGTGTCCTCACGCGGTGGGCAGGGCGTCGAGCCATTCGGTCAGGAGCCGGTTGACCTCGTCGGGACGTTCCTGCTGGACCCAGTGGCCGCAGCCGTCCAGCAGGTGGGAGGAGACCAGCCCGGGAAGGGTATCCGGGAAGGCGTCGATCGCGCCGGCCATCCAGGTCACGGAGGCGTCCAGACTGCCGCCGATGAACAGGGAGGGCTGCTTGATGGGGGCGCCGTGGAAACCGGCGAGGTCCTCCCAGTCGCGGTCCATGGTGCGGTAGCGGTTGAGCGCGCCGGTCATGCCGGTGCGTTCGAACTCCCCGGCGTACGCCTCCAGGTCCTCCTCCGTGAGCCAGGACGGCAGCGGCCCGCCGGGGAACCGATCGCGCAGCGTCGCCCCGGGGCCGACGAAGTGCGGGTCGGGAGCGTCGGGGCCGGGCATGGTGTCGCCGGACAGCGCCGCGTAAAGGCCCGCGAGCCAGCCCCGCACGTCGGGTTCGATCTCGGCCTCGGCACGGCCCGGCTCCTGGAAATAGGAGATGTAGAACTCCTGGTCACCGCCCATCCGGGCGAAGACGTCGGTGGGACGGGGGCCGCCGGGCGGCGCGTAGGGCACGCTCAGCAGCCCCACCGCGCGGAACACCTCGGGGTGCAGCAGGGCGGACGTCGCCGCGATGTTCGAGCCCCAGTCATGACCGATGATCACCGCGGACTCCTCGCCCAGGGCGTGCACCAGCGCGACGTCGTCCTCCACCAGGGCGAGCATCCGGTAGCCGTCCACCGCGGCCGGCTTCGAGGATCGGCCGTAGCCGCGGACGTCGAGCGCGACGGCCCGATATCCGGCCTGCGCGAGCGCCGGAAGCTGATGGCGCCAGGAGTACCACGACTCCGGAAAGCCGTGGACGAGCAGCACCAGCGGTCCGATGCCCTGCTCCGCGACATGGATCCGGCCGCCCGGCACGGACACCGTACGATGCGTGATCTCTGGGACGTGGTGCGACATGCGTTTCCTCCAGGTGGCGTGCTCCTGCCGGCGGCGGTGCTCCTGGTTCCGGGCCTCGTCCGCTCCGCGAGAGCTGCCACCGATCATCCCGCCGACCTGGCCATTCGTCCGCATCCTGTTGCCGGATCGGCAAACCCCACGGCAAACCCCCCGGCAGAACCCACGGCAGACGGCACCATGCGGCCCGCCCCTCAGCCACCGCTCATGGCCTGGGCCTGCTGGATGACCTTGCGAAGGGCCGGGGTCGCCGGGCCGCCGCGTTCGGACAGCAGGGCGATGCGCTGCTTGTGCGCCCGCCGCCTGGCGCGCGGGAGGATCGTCCCGAGCTCCGCCGCCGCGGCCAGGCCGATGAGGGCGGCCTCCCGGTCCCCGACCCGGGAGACCGGGCCGGTGAGAGCGGCGGAGACCTGCGTCGTGAGTCGTTTCACCACACGGGGGTCGCGTACGCGGACGTGGCTCCTGTTGAAGACGAGGAAGGGCTGGCGCAGCTCGACCCTGACCCAGCGTCCCGTCTCGAGTTCGTCGCGGACCGCCCGGACCGTCGCGCGGGCGTCCTTGCCGATCCAGTGCCGCCACGGCCGGGGCCCCGACCGGGCGATCTGCTGAAGCAGGCCGTCGAGGACCGGGTCGGCGAGCCGTTCCTCCGTCACCACGCGCACCTTGCCGCCGTCGTCGGCGATCCGGCCGGCCAGCAGCAGGTCGGTGAGCGCGGCGGCGCGCAGCAGGTAGGGGAAGCGGAAGTTCGTCACCACCCGCTCCTTGCGGGGGTCGTAGGCCAGCAGGTAGAGCTGAGCCGTCAGGGAGCGGGGAACGTCCACGGAGCTGCCTTCCTCTCAGTCGTCGTGTGGATCGGCGGCGGGCGGATCGGCGGTGGGAGTCTCCGGAGGCGGGGCCTCCTTCTTGGCGGGCCTGCCGCGCCGGGGGATGCGACCGGCGTTGCCGGGCAGCCGTCCCGCCTCCGACAGCGCCCGGCGCAGCAGGAACTCGATCTGGGCGTTGGTGCTGCGTAGTTCGTCGCCGGCCCAGCGGGCCAGCGCGTCGTGCACCGCCGGGTCCAGCCTGAGCAGGATGCTCTTTCTCTCGGTCGCCACGGTCTAGTGGTACAGGGAGCCGGTGTTCACCACGGGCTGCACGTCGCGGTCGCCGCACAGGACGACGAGCAGGTTGCTGACCATGGTGGCCTTGCGCTCCTCGTCGAGCTCGATCACGTCGTGCTCGTCGAGGCGGGCCAGGGCGGCCTCGACCATGCCGACCGCGCCGTCCACGATGCGCTGGCGGGCCGCGACGATCGCTCCGGCCTGCTGGCGGCGGAGCATCGCCTGCGCGATCTCGGGGGCGTACGCCAGGCGGGTGATGCGCGACTCGATGACCTTGACCCCGGCGGAGGCCACCCGGGCCTGGATCTCGGCCGACAGGCGGCCGGTGATCTCCTCGGCGTTCTGCCGCAGGGACAGCATGTCGTCGTGCCCGTCGTACGGGTAGCTGCCGGCGATGTGACGCACCGCGGTCTCGGTCTGGAACGCGACGAACTCCACGAATTCGTCGACCTCGAAGACGGCCTTCGCGGTGTCCTCGACCTGCCACACGACCACGGCTGCCATCTCGATCGGGTTGCCGTCGGCGTCGTTGACCTTGGTGATGTCGGTCTCGTGGTTGCGGATCCGGGTCGACACCCGGCGCTTCTGGGTGAAGGGAGCGACGAACCGGAGGCCGGGCGTGCGGACCGTGCCCACGTAGCGGCCGAGCAGCTGGATCACGCGCGCCTCGCCGGGGGCGACCGCGGTGAGCCCGGTGAGGACCACGACGGCCGCCAGGAGGAGCAGCACCCCGGCGATGATCAGCGCCGCCCCCGTGCCGCCGCTGCCGCCGGCCGCGACGACGGCTCCTATCGGGATCAGCGCGAACGGGCTCAGCAGGCCGATCAGGGCCAGGACCAGCAGCGGCCACCCGGCTGTCGCCCACGCCGTCCGCTCGTGGGTCTGGGGGGCCGGCATGTCGACGGAGATCTGCAGGTCTGTCATCTCTTCTCCTCGGTGTCTAGCACGACACTAGCAAAGTGATATCACTTTTCGCCAGACCCGTTCCCGCCCGAGGAGCCGAACCCTCAGTCGCCGGCTTCCAGGCCGCTGCGCAGGAGCGCGGTGAGCCGCCGGGCGTGGGCCACGTCGGTTCCGGTGAGTGCCGCGCCGCCGGCGAGGGCCAGCAGGTCGGTCACGGTGACGCCGGGCCGTACGGCTCCGGCGTCCTGCGCCCGCCGCAGCAGGTCGGATGCGGTGGCGCGGATCGAGGCGTGCCACTGGTCGAACAACGCGCTGCGACGGCCGGTGGGACCTTCCGTGGCCGCTAAGGCGAGCGGCCGCTTCGTCGCGACGTGCACGACGAACGCGTCCAGCCAGGAGAAGAGCGCGTCGGCCGGGGACGGGCCGGCGCACGGGCGGCACAACTCCGCCACCTCGTCCGCGTACACGGCGACGAGCAGGTCGGCGCGGGTGGGGAAGTGCCGATACAGGGTGGCGTTGCCGACGCCGGCCCGCCGCGCCACCTCGTCCAGCGCGACCTCCGGCCCCGACTCCGCGACGAGCTCGCGTGCGGCGGCGAGCAGCAGTGCGGCGTTGCGCGAGGCGTCCGCCCTGCGCGTACGGCCGGGGGGCGCGGGCTCAGGATCGTGCGATGTCATCCGCACTCCCTTCTCTTGCTATCCGCTCTCTTGCTATCTGGGGAGTTCCCCGTTTGGGGTAACAGCCCTGACCGGGGAGCTCCCCACTTGGACGGAACGGCGGAGGACGATGACCCTGACTGCCGACGACCGCGCGGCCATCGCGGACCTGATCAACCTGCACGGCCATCTCACGGACGGCGGGGACTTCGACGGCCTGCGCGAGGTGTTCGTGCCCGACGTGGTCTACGACGTCGGTGATCTCGGTGGCGGAGTGATCGTCGGGCTCGCGGCGCTGCGCGACGCCGCGCTCGCCCTGGGCGCGGGGAACCCGGTCGCCCATCACGTGACCAACATCGTCGTCACCGAGGCGGCGGACGGCGGGGCGCGAGCGATCTCGAAGGGCCTCGGGGTCAACGCCGACGGGACCACGGGCAGCGTGACCTACGAGGACACGCTCGTGCGCGGCGACCATGGCTGGCGGATCAGCCGTCGCGTCGTCCGCGCCCGCCGGATGCCCCTGACTCCTTGAGGGACTCCTTGAGGCACTCCTTGAGGGGTCAGACGGTGACGACGACCTTGCCGGCGGGGTGGCCTTCCATGAGGTGGCGGATCGCGTCGGGCGCCTGGCCCAGGGGATAGGCGCGGTCGACCGCGGGGGTGACGGCGCCCGACTCGATGAGCCGCGTGAGCTCCTCCAGGTGATCGGCGCGATCCCTGGACATCACCGGGCGCAGCCGCTGCCCCCTGAACATCGACCCCGTGACCATCGACAGCAGCGGCGCCCGGAAGGTGCGTCCCATGCCTCCGGTGAAGCGGTATGCCACATGGCCGCCCCCGACGATCGCCAGGGTCCCGCGCGGGGTCAGGACGCGGCGCAGCAGGGACAGCGGCCGGTTGCCCGCGGTGTCGACGACGACGTCATAACGTGCGCCGTCGCGGTCGATCTCCTCGCGGGCGTAGTCGATGACGTCGTCGGCTCCGAGCGATCGCACGAGCCCGGCGTTCGCCGCCGAGCACACGCCGGTGACGCTCGCGCCGGCCGCCTTGGCGAGCTGGACGGCGAACGACCCCACGCCTCCCGACGCGCCGATCACCAGCACCCGCTGGCCCGGCCGGACGCGGGCGACGCCGCGGACGGCCTGCAGCGCCGTCATGCCGGAGACCGGCACCGCGGCGGCCTGCTCGAAGGTGAGGCCCGCCGGCTTCGGCGCGAGCCTGCTCTGCCGCGCGCTCGCGTATTCGGCGTACGAGCCGCTCTCGCAGGTGCCGTACACCTCCTGACCGGGCCGGAAGCGGGTGACGCGGGCGCCGACGGCCGTCACCACCCCGGCCAGGTCGCGGCCCCGGACCTTGACCTTGGGCCGGCGCATTCCGAAGCCCGCAACGCGCACGAGGTAGGGCCGGCCGGTCATGAGGACCCACACGCCGGGGTCGACGGCGGCGGCGCGGACCTCGACGAGCACGTCCTCGTCGCCGATCGGGGGGCGGTCGACGTCACGCAGTTCGAGCACGTCGGCCGGGCCGTACGTGTCCTGGACGATGGCCTTCACTTCGTCTCCTCGGGGAGGTCGGGATACTGGAACACGTCGTCGAGCGGGACACCGAACACCCGGGCGATCCGGAACGCCATCTCCAGAGACGGCGAGTAACGCCCTTGTTCGATGGCGATGACGGTCTGCCTGGTCACGCCGATGCGCTCGGCGAGCTCGGCCTGGGTCATCTCGTCGTGGGCGAACCGCAGCACGCGGATGCGGTTCGTCACATGGGTGGGCTTCACCACGTCGGAACGCTCCTGCGATAGAGAATGATCTTGGTGACGTCGCCGAGGACCGCCGACAGGACGAAGAAGAGGTAGATCACGTTGGCGATCCAGAACCTGTCCCACTCGGCCACGGCCATGAGCATCGCCGCGACCGCGCCGATGGCGACGAACGCCTGGCCGGTGTAGTCGCCGAACCGTCCGATCTCCCTGTCGCGGGCGTCGATCACGCGCGATGCCCGCGGGTTGACGATCGCCATCCCGATCTCGGCCAGGATCGCCGCGGCGATCGCCCCGCCGATCGTCCACAGCAGGGCGGCGGCGTACGGCACGTCGGGTAACGGGCCTCCGTCCGCCCGTCTGAGGATGGCGACGACGTACGCGGTGTAGGCGATCACGGCGACGATCAGCCGGATCCAGGCGCGCTTCTCCTCGTGAGTCATGATCGATTCCCTTCGGGTGTACAAAATCTTTGACACCTTCAAGGTAATCTGTCTTTGACTTGATGTACAGAACTTTTTACACCGCATCGCGCGGCGCCGCGCGCCGCGGCATCGCGGGCGGGGTCAGGCTTCGGCGGCCACCTGCTCGGCGCCCACCTGTTCGGCGCCGACGACCTTGAGGAACTGCAGGGACTCGTACGCGGGAGACCCGGGCTCGGCGGTGAAGATGACCACCTGCTGCTCCTGGTCGGGCACGGTCAGCACGTCGTAGTCCAGCTCGATCTGCCCGGCGCGCGGGTGCCGTACGGTGTGGTGCAGGTGCCGCTCGATGTGGAACCGCTGGGAGTTCCACAGGCGGGCGAAGTCGCCGCTCCCGGCCAGCAGCTCGCCGACCAGGCTCTTCAGCTCGGGGCTGCCGGGATAGCGGGTGAGGGCGACGCGCAGATAGCTGACCGCCGTGACGACGAACCGCTCCGAGACGCCCATGCCGTAGTGCCGCCGCTCGGGGTCGGGGTGCAGGAAGTAGCGCCGGATGACGTTGCGCTCCTGACCCGCCAGCGCGGAGAAGTCCTCGAACAGCGCCGCGGCCAGCGGGTTCCAGGCCAGCACCCGGCAGGTGTCGTCCACGACGATCGCGGCGGCGTCGGTCAGCCGGTTGACCAGTTGCATCGTGCTCGGCCGCACCTCGCGTACGGGCTCGGGAGACCGGCTCTCCTCCCGCTCCCCGGCCAGGTCGAACAGGTGGGCCCGTTCCTGGTCCGACAGGCGGAGGGCGCGGGCGATGGCGTCGAGCACGCGCCGCGACGGGTGCCTGCCCCGCGCCTGCTCCAGCCGCGCGTAGTGGTCCACCGAGATGTACGCGAGCTGGGCGACCTCCTCGCGCCGCAGGCCGGGCGTGCGGCGGCGGCGTCCCTCGGGCAGGCCGACGTCGGCGGGACCGACCTGCTCACGCTTGCCGCGCAGGAACGTCGCCAGGCCGTGCTTGTCCATACCTGCGACGGTACGTCGGAAAAAGGCCGCGCGGACCGCGCAGCCACGGACTCCTGGTCCCTGGTTGTGCCGGACGGCGCAGGCGACGGTGGGGATGGCATCGACCGGCGGCTGACGCGTGACGCGCCGCCGGTCACGACCTCACGGAAGGCATGTGATCATGCGCGTTCTCATCACGGGTGCGAGCGGCTACGTCGGCGGAGCCGTGGCCGAGCACCTCGTCAGGGCCGGGCACGAGGTGGTCGCCCTGGCCCGGTCCGGCCGGGCCCGGGAGCGGGTCGAAGCGCTGGGCGCCAAGGCGGTGTCCGGAAGCCTGCGCGACCTCGCCGCCCTGCGCGGCGCCGCCGCGGCGGCCGAGGCCGTCGTGCACACCGCCGTCGACTACACCGATCCCGAGATGGGCGACATCGAGCGCGACGCCCTCGCGGCGCTGCTGGACGGCCTGAACGCGGGCGGCCGGTTCGTCTACACCAGCACGGGCCTGGTCTACCCCGACCGGCAGGGCGCGACCGTGGACGAGGACCACCCCGTCGCCCCCGAGACGTCGCCCCAGCCCTACAAGGTCCTCGGCGAGCGGCAGGTCCTCGACGCCGGCCACGTGGCGGGCACGGTGATCCGGGCGGCGCTGGTCTACGGGCGCGGCGGGTCGGGCCTGCTCCAGGGGCTCATCGGCGCCGGCAGGCAGAACGGGATGGTGCCCTACATCGGCGATGGCGCCAACGAGTGGTCGTCGGTGCACGTCGACGACCTCGCGGCGCTGTACGTCGCCGCGCTGGAGCACGGCGGGCCGGGTGCCGTCGTCAACGCCGCGTCGGCCGAGCGGACCCCGATGCGGCGGATCGCCGAGGCCGCCGCCGCCCTGACCGGCGCCCAGGCCGTGTCGCTCACGCTGGAGCAGGGAACCGCCGCGATGGGGCCGCTCGCCGCCACGCTCACCCGTTCGTCGCCGCTGGACGCCTCGCGCGCCCGCCGCCTGTACGGCTGGTCCCCCGCGGGCCCCGGGCTGATCGAGGAGCTGACCACCGGCTCCTACGCGGGGTCCTGACCGGCTCGCCGGCGCAGCGCGCGCCGTACGCGGGGGCCGTGCCTGCGCCACCACGCCCGCGCCCAGACCGCCTGGAACGCGACCACGGACAGCAGCACCGCCGCGGCGTCCAGCGCGGCGAGCGGATCCGCGGGGGCGATCAGCGTGTTCGCGGCCCGGCCGAGCAGTGTCAGCGTCGCCGGCCCCGTAACCGCGAACGCCACCCCCAGGCAGGCCGTGGTGCCCACGACCAGCAGCGCGGCGTACGCCCGGAGGCTGCGGCGCTCCCGGCGCGGCAGCCCGGCCAGCGGGTCCGGGGAAGGACGGCGCAGCGACCGCAGCGCCAGGTGGCGGACGTAGGCGGAGGCGTCGCCGTACATGTTGCGGCACCCGCTCAGATCCTGGAGCAGGAAGTAGACGTCGGTGCGCATGAACACCAGGAACTGCGTGGCCAGCATGGTGAGCGAGGTCAGCGCGACCAGCGACAGCGCGGGATGGCGCCCCACAGCGGCGGTCAGCAGGAGCGCGGCCGAGCAGGCCGCGGCGTCCACGGCCATTCCGGCGAGGTAGACGGTCAGGCGGACGCGCCGCTCGGCCAGCCACACGCCGGACACCACGGTCTGGACGGCCAGGAACTGCAGCCGGGTGCCGAGCCGGATCCTGCCCGGCACCCCGGCGGCCCTGGCGGTGGACAGGTGGGCCGTCTCGTGCAGGAAGATCAACGTCCAGCCGGCCGCGATCTGCGAGGCGAGCACGAGCGTGCCGTGCGCGTTCCACAGCAGGTCGTGCCAGCCCGGCAGCGTGTCCCGGCGCGCGACCGCCGTCACGATTCCGGCGGCGACCAGGACCGCGACCAGCAGGTGGACCAGCGGGTGCAGCGTCCACCGCACGTGCTCGGGGCGCAGCCAGGGGAAGGTCGGACGCCGGGGGAGGGCGACCGGACCGCCGGGCTCGTCGAGGAAGCCGAGCTCGCCGAGGACGCGGACAAAACCGCGGACGTCGAGGTGGACGCCTGTCTCGGCGTGCAGCCGCCGTTCGGTCTCCTCGACCGTGGCGCCCGCCGACAGCAGCCGGATGGCCCGCATCCCCTCGTACGGCACGGCGACGAAGTCCTCGCCGCCGGGACGGCCGACGATCCATTGGTCGCCGTCCCGGCGGAACGCGAGGTCGCGCAGCCGGACCTCGGCGCGGGCCCTCGTCTCACCGGAGTCCTGGGTCACCGTGACCTCCAGACGTGGGCTCCACGGCGTACGGCCGGTGTCAGGGGCGGAAGGTCCCGGTGTGGTGGGAGAAGCGGGGCAGGAGCTCGCGCGTACGTCCGGAGATCGTGGGCGGCGGCAGCGGGGCGACCTCTCGCTCGACGTAGGTCCGCATGTCCTCCGCCCGGCCGTAAAGCTCCTTGATCGCGGCCAGGCAGCGGCCGACGAGGCGGGAATCGGTGATCCTCCGCGCGCCCACGTGGCCGCCGATCTCGTCGTACAGCACCTCGTAGAGCAGCGAGGAGCCGAGCACGACGATCTCGGGCAGCGGCCCGTCGCGCTCCAGCTCCCGTACGGCGTCGGCGTGGAGCGCCCGGGGGCGCTCGCCCGCCGCGGCCCGCACGGCCAGGACGTTGAGCTCCCACTGGAGATAGGGGGTGAACGGCGTCTCCACGACGCGGACCCGGTGAGCCTGGGGCCGGGTCCGGTAGTAGCCGGCGAGGGCCTCCCGCAGCTCGTCGAGCATGGCGAGCGACCGCTCCCATTCGCCCGCCATCATCGCCCGCCAGCTCGCCACGTCGGGTTCGAAGAACTCCTGCGCGCGTTCGAGCTTCCACACCCCCTCGGTGGACCGCTCGAACTCTTCGGCGAACTCGGCCTGGTAGGCGTCGGCGGACAGCACCGGCGCCTCGGCCTGCCGTATGTCGTCGAAGACGTCTCCGGCGTGTGCCACCCTTCCCTCCCTGGGCTACGGCGTGTGCGGGCTCGCACCGGCCGCGGCGCGCGAGGGGCCACGCGGCACCCCGTACGCCGCGGCCGGCACTTCGTCAGTTGCCGACGCTGTTGCTGCTGGTCGTGGTCTCGATCTTGTCGAGAAGCCGAATGGTGATCTTCGTCTTCGGTGGTGCGGCCGCCTCGTCGACGGGTTCGGTCTCGTGCTCGTTCGTGTTCATCCGATTCCTCTCTGGAGGGGAGAGAACATGGATGTTCTCGAGAGAACGCGTTCATGATTCGTCTGTTGACCGGAGCGGTCAAGACCTCTGTCTCTTTATTCAGTGGGCGTCTTTTTCGGTCATTTCCCGCGTCGATTTGTGTGCCGGGCCGATGGCCCGGGTCCCGCACACCGGGCAGCCGGGGCGCGGCGGATGCCGGACCCACACGTGGTGGTCCGCGGCGATCAGGTTGACGCCCTGGATGGTGCCGACCGGCGGCACGGGCACCCCGGTCAGCAGCCCCAGCAGCGCGTGGGCGACGAGCTGGCCGGACACGCCCGCCGAGGTGGCGATCACGCCGGGCCCGCCGAGGTTCACCGGCGTGCCGGGACGGCGCCGCGCCTCCTCGCCGCTGCTCAGGCACTCGTAGCAGGCGCCCGCACCCGGCGCGAAACACCCGACGGTGACCAGCGGTCCGCTGTATCCGCCACCGGCCCAGGGGATGTTCGCTGCGGCGCAGGCGCGGTTGGCCCACACCCTGAGGCCGTGCCCCGTGGGCTGGTCCGCGCAGAGGGCGAGCGCGTCATACCCGGCGATGAGCTCGTCCAGCTCGCGCCTGCTGCCGATGCGGCGGCGTTCGCCGGTGACCGTGATGTCGGAGTTGACGCTCCTGAGCCGGTCGACGGCCGCCTCCGCCTTCGGGCGCCCCACGTCGGCCTCGCCGTACAGCACCTGGCGGTTGAGGTTGGACAGCTCCACCAGGTCGGGATCCACGCAGTGGATCGTGCCGACGCCGACGGCGGCGAGGGCCCAGGCCGCGTGGCAGCCCGTGCCGCCCAGGCCGAGCACCACGACCCGCGCGGCCTTCAGCCGCACCTGGACCTCCCAGCCGTGGGCGCGCGGGACGGCGTCGACGGTGCGGAAGAACGCGTGGTTCCTGCTGTAGCGGTCGAGCTCGCGCTCGCTCAGCCCGGCGGGCGCCGCCGCCGCGGCGTCCTCCACATATCGGGTGGCCGCCAGTTCCTCGACGACCGACGTCGCGTCCGGCAGCTCCGGATGGGCCAGGCGCAGCCGTTCGGCGATCTCCTCGCGAGAACGGGTGCCGTCCATCAGAGTGAGGGCCGTCCACACCCAGCCGTCCGGGTCCGCGATTTCGGCGGCGATCCCGTAAATCTCGCCGCCGATGCGAATGGTGCCGTCCTCGTATCGGTGCGGTCGGTGTTCGAATTTCACGCGGGGGAGTCGCACGTGACGACGATTAGTGGGCGATAAGTGTGCTAGTCAACACCGAATTCCGCGGAGGGGAAAAATGGGTCGGCCGTAAAACACTTTCTCACAACGGGCGTCGCATCCCGGTGAAGAGGACATGGATCGTCACCGCTGGGAATACGTTGGTGACGATGAACGATCAGCCTGCCGTGAACCTGCTGCCGCCGCGCCGTACGCTCCTGGCCGCCGTGCTCGCCGTCGTCGTCGTCCCGCTCTCGGGATGCGCGGGCGCGGCGGGCGAGGCCGCCTCGGCCGCTCCCCGCGAGCGCGTGACCCCGACCGCGCCGGAACGGTCCTTCGCGAGCCCGGAACCGTCGGCAGGGGACCTGCCCGGGCCGGACGCGGCGATCCCCAAGGACCCCAAGCGACTGGCCGACGCCCTCGCCCACACGGTGGGGCGGCTGCGTGACGCGATCGACGACTGGAGACGTACGGGCGACCCCGCGAAGGGGGAGGCGCCCGAGCCGGTGGTCCTGCTGTCCCTGTACGAGCAGCGCGTCTACCGCTATCTCGCCCGCAATCCCGGGGTCGCGTCCCGCACCTACGCCAAGCTGCCGAAGGACACGGCCGCGCGGGCGCGCGACAACGTGACGGCCATCCGCGACCTGCTCTCCCTCGCCCACCCCGTCAGCGGGCCCATCAAGATCAAGATCAGGCCGGCCGAGCCCGCCGACGCCCTGCTCGCCGCCTTCCGGCGCGCCGAACGCCGGTTCGGCGTCGACTGGGAGGTGCTGGCGGCGGTGATGCTCGTGGAGACCAAGTTCGGGCGGGTGCGCTCGCCGAGCTACGTGGGCGCCAAGGGCCCGATGCAGTTCATGCCGGGCACCTGGAAGGCGTACGGCATGGGCGGCGACATCGACGACACGGGCGACGCTCTGCTCGGCGCGGCCAACTACCTCCACGCGTCGGGCGCCCCCGGCGACTATCGGCGCGCGCTGTACGCCTACAACCACTCCAACGCGTACGTGGACGCGGTCCTGCTGCACGCACGCCAGATGAAGCGGGACATCAGGAACTACTACGCCTACTACACCTGGCAGGTCTACGTGATCACCCCGAAGGGCGAGCGCCGTCTGACCGGTCCCTGACGAGAGGCCTGGCAGGCGGAGATCCGTAACCGTTCCGGCCTTTCGCGCGACTCACCCTTCGGGAGCGATCGCGTACGGGAGGTCGGTTGTGCGGCGGCGGACGACGAATGCCGGAACAAGGCCCATCGCGGTTGCGCTGCTCATCCTGGTGGTGCTCGGTCTGTGCGCGCTGAGCCCGCGCCCGGCGCTCGCGGACGACACGTCCTGCGGGTTCGGGCCTCCCCGCTCGTCGTGGGTGGAGACGTCGGTGGCCGTCGCGGAACGCGGCCACGACACCCCCGTGATGACGAGCACGACGCGCGTCGGCGTCCCGCGCGACTGGCCGGGGGCCGCCGCCCTGCTCGGCGACGGGCGCGCCGTCGGCTGCCTGCTGCCGTCCGGCGCGAACGGCGCGGACGGTGGCACGCCGAGCGTCACGATGCCGGACGACGGCGCCGACGTCGTGGTCCAGGTCACCCAGGAGACCCCGCTGGAGCTGTACCACACCGAGTGGGGGGAGCCGGCCGGGCTGTGGTCGAGCCGTACGTCCGGCGACACCCGGTTCGTGGCGCTGCTGCCCACGCCCGGGGACCTGCCGCCCGGGCTGGCCGGGGCGCGATGGCGGACCGTGGTCGTCAAGACGCCGGAGTCCCGGGCCCGCACCGTGACGCCCCTGCCGTCGGAGGTGCTCCCCGGCGGCGTCTACGTCTGGCGCGACGCCACCGCCGCACCGCGGGTCGAGGTCGCCGTGCCGCTGTCGGCGCGGTCGGCGTTCCAGCGCTGGAGCGAGCTGCGGGGGCAGGACGCGCTCATGGTCGCGACCTACCTGGGCTTCGCGCTGCCCTACCTGCTGCTGGCCGGGCTGCTCGTGGTGCTCTATCGGCGTTCCGGCGACCGGGACGAGCGCCTCCTGATCCGGATCGCCCTCGGCGCCCTGGCGATGATCACGGCGACGGAGACACTGCTGGCCGTGGGCGCGCTGACCGGCACGCTCTTCCTGGCCGGCGTGTTCCACGTGCCGGACATGCTGGCGATCCTCGTGGTGGCGGTGCCGTTGTGCCTGGCGGTGTGGAGGCCGGCGCGCACCGGGCTCCGGTGGAGGCCCCCCCTGTTCGCCGGCCCGGTGTTCGCCGGCCCGGTGTTCGCCGGCCCGGTGTTCGCCGGCGTGGCGCTCGCCGTCGTGGGCGGGCTGGCGCTCCTGGCCGCCCGGCTCTTCGGCGACCCGCCGTCGGACGCCCTGTGGGTCGCGCCGTCGGTCGTCACGGCGCTGCTGCTCACCGGGGCGGCGTGGGCCATCGCGGCCCGGGCCGCCCGCGTCCGGGGCCGGACGCCGCGCGCCGTGCGCGTCCTGCTGTGCTGGAGCGTCCCCGGCCTCGCGCTGCTCGCCCTCGCCTACGTGGCCCACGCGGTCGTCGCCGGCCTGCGGACCTCGGGCTTCGTGCCGGTCACGGCGATGTCGCCCTTCTTCCTGCTGCGCGGCCTCGCCTATCTGATGTGGCCGCTGGTGGTGCTCCTGCTTCTGCTGCTGCTCCGCCTGCACGGGCGGCGTACGGACTCCGTCGCGCCGTCCACCCTGTCGCTCCTGGTGTTCCTGTTCGTCGTGGGCACGATCAGGTGGCTCAACACGTACGCGGGGATGCCCTTTCCGCTGGCCGGGCTCGTGGGGCTGGCCGCGCTGCCCCTGCCCCTGCTGCTGCGGCTGACGCGGCGGGCCGAGGTGGCCGACCCGGGCGTGTCCCGCCGCAGGCTCGCGATGATCGTGGACGAGTATCGCGACCTGGAGCAGCGGGAGAAGGGGCTGCGGCGGCGCTGGGCGGCGGGGGAGCTCGACGACGAGGAACACACCAAGGAGCTCGGGCCGGTCGTCGACCGCATCCGCGGCCTCCGCATGGAGATCGGCCTCGACCCCGGCAGGGAGGACGGGCTCAGCCCGCTCGACGTCGCGCTGTCGCGCGGCCCGGGCGTGACGTGGTGGGCGAACGCGCGGCTCGCCGCCCGATACGCGTCCTACGTGGGCGCGCCCGCCGCCGTGTTCCTGATCTGGGCCACGTGGAGCACCGACAGCCGGGGGCACGACGGCTGGCTCGACCGGCTCGGCGACCCCAACGGGTTCTACGGCCTGGCCGGCGACCTGATCGGCGGGCTGCTGATCTGGCCGGTCGCGGGCTTCGTGCTGGGCGCGCTGTGGCGCCGCCTGCCCGGCAGGCGCGGCTATCTCAAGGGGGTCGTGCCGGTCCTCGCGTACGCCGCGGCGACGGGGGCCCACGCCATGCTGAACAACGTCATCGGCCAGGCCCCCGTGCGCGGCTCGCTCGTGCGGGTGCTGCTGCTGTTCCTGGTGCTGACCGTCGTGGCCGTCCTCATGGACGCGCGGACCCTCCAGACCCGCCCGGGCGGTCTCGCGTCGCGGCTCACCCCGGTGGCCGTCGTCTACCGGCTCGGTACGGCGGGCAGCGGGGTCGCGCTCATCGTCGCGCAGACGGCGGCCATCCTCGGCCTGTGGAGTCAGCTCAGGAACGGCATCGACATCACCTCGCAGGTGGACACCTCGGCCCAGACGCCGATCGGCGCCGACGCGCAGGTGCTCCTGGGCCGGACGGACAGGTGAGGACGCACCGCAAGCTCACAGCGCCGGGTAGGCGTTGTTCACCAGCATCACGAACTGCTCGTGGTGCCAGTCGCCCGGCAGCGGCGCGTTGGGGAGGGCGCCGGTCGGCCGGATCGAGTCCGACACGGGCCCGAGGGAGCCGGTGGGGTCGCACGTGCCGTCGAGCAGCCGGTCGGAGTCCTCCGGCAGGATCGGCCCGCCCGCGCCGTCCGACTCGCCGGGCCGTTTGATCCACAGGTAGGCGTCGACGCCGGGGGCGGGAGCGGCGATCGGCCGTGTCCCCAGCCCCGCGCCCTTCTGGTTGCACATCGCGCCGCGCGACGGACGCCGGTCGATGCGGCTCTGGTCCACGAAGGTGTTGATGTCGAGCGAGGTGCTCACCTCCGTGGGCCGGTCGGGCCCGCCCCAGCCGTTGCGGGAGGTGTCGACGACCACGCCGAGCGCGCTGGAGAAGCCCTTGGCGATCAGGGCGGTCCGCATCGCGAGGGCGTAGTCCCGTTCGTGCAGGAAGGGGTTCCAGTCGATGAACCTGCTCTGCTTGATCGGCACGCCGGCCACGGTCTGGTTCGCGTCGGTCAGGAAGGGCTCCACGAGGGGGACGTAGTCGGCGACGTTCGTGGCGATGCCGTCGAGGCTGTTCAGGCCCGCCGCCGTGCCGCTCACGGTGTCGGTGATCAGGTTCGTGAACGCGCTGAAGTTCTCGTCCCAGCCGCCCCATCCCGCGCTGCCCGCGTCGAGGTAGGTGTAGACGTTGGGCAGGGGGGCGAGCTTGTCGAGGGCGTAGCGGATGCCCGTCACGTAGACGCCCGACCCCGCCGCCTGGTCACACGGGTAGATGCTGAAGCGTCCCACGACGAGGTCGATCAGGGCATGCGGCTCGATGACGGCCGCGACGCGCAGGTCGCGATACTCGGGCCTGGCCAGGAGCGCGGCGATGGGGTCGACGTATTCCGCCTTGTAGCGGTTGAGGCCGTTCTCCTGCGCGTGCAGCTCGGCGTCGGAGACCAGCGACCGGCAGTCGCGGTCGGGCAGGTTGTGGAGGACGAGCGTGATGTAGCCGGCCCCCTGCTCGACGGCGGTGTCGAGGTGGTCCTTCAGCGTACGGGTGACTCCGGAGCCGCCGGTGACGTCCGCGATCCGGTCGAGCCAGACCGCGGTGGGCGTCTGCTCCAGGCCGCGCATCTTCTGCGCGGTCGCGTCGTCCACCCGCGTGGCGGAGGACTCCACGTCGGCCGCCCAAGCGGGGTCGACGTACCCCTGGGCGCCGAGGAACGGGTTGTCCACCGGTACGTCCGGGCTCGGACTCGGACTGGGGGACGGGCTCGGGCTCGGGCTGGGACTGGGGGACGGGCTCGGGCTCGGGCTGGGGCTGGGGCTGGGGGACGGGCTCGGCGACGTGCCCGGCACGACGACCTGGCAGGGCACGCCGTTGACGGCGAAGTCCGTCGGCGGCGGGTTGCTCCCGGTCCAGGAGCCGTTGAACCCGGGCTGCAACGTCCCGCCGGACGCCACCGCGCCGTTCCACGACTCGTTGCCGGCGACGACGCGGTTGCCGGACTGGGTCCACCGGGCCGACCAGCCCTGCGTGAGCTTCTGTGAGCCGGGGAAGGTGAAGGTCAGCTTCCAGCTGGTCAGGGCTTCGCCGGTGTTCCTGATCGTGACCCCGGCCGTGAAGCCGCCCGAGTTCGTGCCCCACTGGGTGCTTGTGTAGGTCACCTGACAGGTGACCGCGGCCTCGGCGGGCGCCGCGCCCAGGAGCGGTGTCGCCAGGGCCGCCGCCACGAGGGGGACGGCCGCCGCGGCGGCCGTCAGGATTCTGCGGACTGACCGTTGGTGGCCGAAGGGCATGGGATCGTCTCCAGGGGTGCGGTGACCGGCTCTGGCGTGCCGGCTCCCGCCCCGGTGCGCGCACGAGGTTCGTGAGCAGGGGTTCTCGAGCAGGGGTTCTCGAGCAGGGGTTCGCGCATGGGGGCCGACGCTTCCCAGATTCGGCAATGGCCCGGCTCGTGTACACGATTCGCCGAAGCGGAAATCTTCCGTTCCGTGCCGAATCAGCCGGGATCGCGCGGCACCTCGGAAAACTCCGCGCGAGACCCGCCGCCCGCCGCCGGATTCGGTGAAATATTCATGGCGCGATCACGCTCTGACGGCGCGCGGTTCACGGCATTTCCTGATCACCGGCGACCACCAGGCCGGACTCGTACGCGAAGACGACGGCCTGGGCGCGGTCGCGCAGGCCGAGTTTCGTCAGCAGGTTGCTCACGTGACTTTTGACCGTGTGCTCGGTGACCACCAGCTCCGCGGCGATCTCGGCGTTGGACCGGCCGCGGGCGAGCAGCCGCAGCGTGTCCATCTCCCGGTCGGTCAGCTCGCCGAGCCGCTGCCGCAGCCGGGGCCGGGCGCGGCCGCGGCCGACGAACTCGGCGATCAGGCGCCGGGTGATCGCCGGGGCCAGCAGCGACTCCCCGCCGGCGACCAGGCGGACGGCGCGCACGAGGTCGTCCCGCCGCACGTCCTTGAGCAGGAAGCCGCTTGCCCCGGCGCGCAGGGCGTCGTAGACGTACTCGTCGACGTCGTACATGGTCAGCACCAGCACCTTCGCGCCGGTCCTGCGGCACACCTCGCCGGTGGCCTCGACGCCGTCCATGCCGGGCATGCGGATGTCCATGAGCACCAGGTCGGGTTCCAGCTCGACGGCCTTCGCGACGGCCTCGGCGCCGTCGGCCGCCTCGCCGACCACCGTGATGTCGTCATGGGCGTCGAGGATCATCGCGAAGCCGCCGCGGAACAGGTCCTGGTCGTCGGCGACGAGCACGCGCAGCATGCCGTCAGCCGATCGGCAGGGTCGCGGTCACGGTGAGACCCGGGTTTCCGGCCCGCACGGCCAGGCGGCCGCCGCACGCCGCGACCCGCTCCCGCATCCCGATCATGCCGTGTCCCTCCCGTGGCTCCCGCGCGCCCCGCCCGTCGTCGGCGACCTCGACGTCCAGGGTGTCACCGGACCAGCGGAGCCCCACCCGGACGGCGCTCGCTCCAGCGTGCCGGATCGTGTTGGTCAGCGCCTCCTGGATGATCCGGTATGCGGCGATGTCCACGTCGGAGGGCAGGCGCCGCGGCTCGCCGTGTACGTCTGCGGAGACCTCCAGGCCGGCCCGGCGGGCGTTGTCCAGCAGACCGGGCAGGGCGTCGAGCCCCGGCTGCGGCCCCCGCGCCGGAGCCGGGCCGCCGGGTGTCTCGCCCGCGCGCAGCGCGCCGAGGATCAGGCGGAGCTGGCCGATCGCGTCGCGCCCGGCCGCCGCGATCGCCTCGAAGACCGCCTCGGCCTTCTCCGGATGGTCGCGCACCACCAGCGGGCCGGTCTCCGCCTGGATCACCATGAGGCCGACCGAATGGGTCACGATGTCGTGCATGTCGCGGGCGATGCGGGTGCGTTCGCGTGCGACGGCGGCGGCGCGTTCCTCGCGGATGCGGGCCTCGCGCTCCCGTTCGGCGTCCCGGACGGCCCGCCGGGCGCGTGCGCCCACGCCGACGGCGTACGCGGCGACGATCGCGGTGAGGAGATAACGGTAGGTCTCCAGGTTCTCGTGCGGGACGACGAGCGACACGGCCACGCCCGCGACGAGCCCCGCGATGCCCGCGGCGCGCCGCACCCGGGAGAGATCCGCCGCCGCGAACGTGTAGGTGCACACCAGCACGCCGTACGGCAGCAGCAGCACCAGAGCCCCGGAGTGCGGCAGCGACTTCATCGCGATCGACAAGGCCGTCGTGGCGCAGCCCACGACCGCCCCGGCGGACAGGACGGCGCGGCGCCGCCACAGCACGGGCACCGACATCAGCACGGCGAGCGCCACGGCCCACCACGGCTGCCGATGGGGGACGAGCACGGGCGTCACCGTCATCACGGTGACGACGACGGCGATCGCGACGTCGGCCCTCGATGGACTGAGGATGCTCGCCCGCATGGCCGGCTCCGGAGGTTGTCGGAGGGAACCCGGCAAGGGTATTCGGGTCGCGCCCGCGGCCGCCTCCACCGCCCGGGCGATGATCGTCTCACTCCTTCGAGTGAGACGCGATGCCACCAGGCTCCGAGCGGTTCCGGTCCCCGCGACCTGCACCCGGTTCGCTCTCGCCGGTGATGTGCGTCGGGGCCGGGTGCCAGAGGGTCGGGGCGGCTGGAGAAGGAGGCTGCTCGATGAATCCACCCATTCGGCGTCTGGTGGTGGCGCTCGCCGCCACGGCGCTGTCCGCGACGCTGTTCCACTTCGGCACCGGGCTCACGCCGGTGCCCTGGGTCACCTGGCTCGCACCGCTGCCGGTGCTCGTCCTCGCTCATCGCACCGGCGCCCGCACCGCGTTCCTCGCGGCGTCGGCCGCCTGGCTCGGCGGTGAGACGGCGATGTGGGGCTACTTCCTCGGCACGGTGCGGATCCCGCCACCGATGGTCGTGTCGATGCTCGTCGGCTCGGCGCTGCTGTTCGGGCTGGTCGTCCTGCTGTCACGGGCCCTGATGCTGCGAGGCCGTGCCCTGTCGGCCGCCGCCGTCGTGCCGGCGGCCTGGGTCGTGGTCGAGTACGCGGTCTCGGTGCTGTCGCCGAACGGGGCGTGGTGGAGCCTGGCCTACACCCAGGCCGACGTCCTGCCGGTGCTGCAGACCGTCTCGGTCACCGGACCGTGGGGGATCACCTTCCTGCTTGTCGGGGTTCCCGCGGCCGTCGCCGCGCTGTCCGCCCCGAGGGCGGCCGGGCGGCTGCGGGTAACGGTGACCGCCGTGGTCGTCCTGGCCCTGGCGATGGGGTACGGCGCCTGGCGGCTGCGCACGCCGTACGGGGACGGCCGGGGCGGGGATGGGCCGGGTGCGGAGAAGGTGGCGCTGCTGGCCGCCGACCGGGGCGGCTGGGTCCCGGTCGGCTCGGCGGAGGGACGCGCCCTGCTCGGGACGTACACGGCGCGGATCCCCGACCTCGCCGCGCGCGGCGCGCGGGTCGTGGTCATGCCGGAAAAGGTCTTCGCCGCCGACGACGCGACGCTGCCCGAGCTGGTGGCGCCGCTGGCGCGGCTCGCCGCGGACCACCACGTCGACATCATCGCCGGGCTGGTCCTCAAGGGGGCGGGCGGCCTCCGCAACACGGCCGTCGACGTGCCCGCCGACGGGAGCCGGCCGGTGGAGTACTTCAAGCGCCACCTCATCCCGGGGCTGGAAGGCGACTTCCGGCCCGGGGACCGCGACGCCTTCGTGCCCGGTTCGGGCTCCCGCTGGGGGATCGCGATCTGTTTCGACCTGGACCTGCCCGGCCTGGTGCGCGACTACCGCAGGAGCGGCGCCACGACGATGTTCGTGCCCGCCTGGGACTTCGACCGGGACCGCTGGCTGCACGGCAGGATGGCGGTCACCCGGGGCGTCGAGAACGGGCTCACGGTGGCGCGCGCGGCGCGCGACGGCGACCTGGTCGTGAGCGACCCCAACGGCCGGATCCTGGCCGAGGCGCACAGCGCGGACGCGCCCGTCGTGTCCGTCATCGCCACGCTGCCCGCCGGCTCGGCCGGCACGCTCTACACGAGGTTCGGCGACTGGTTCGCCTGGGCCTGCGCGCTCCTGCTGCTGCTCGCACTCGTGTCCCCGGCCCACGTCCGGCGCACGGCCCGCGCAGAGCGTCCGGCGGGCGCCGCCGCGCCGTGACGGAGCACTACGGGGCGTTGCCGTCGAGAGAGAGACGGCCGCCGAGCTGGGCCGCCACCTCCAACTGGTCGTAGAAGAGCCGGTGACTGAGGATCAGCCCGTCCTCCACAGTGGAGAAGCTGCATGAGCGCAGGATGACGGGCCGCCCGGTCGCCTCGAGAACCTCCCCGCCGGGGAAGAGGAGCGGCCCCTTGTGGGTGCCGGTGATGGTGAACTCCGCCGCCACGGTGTCTCCGAACATGGTCACCGACTGCGGAGTGATCACCATGTTGGGGTACGCCTCCAGCCACTGGCCGTAATAGGAGGCGATCTCCTCCCTGCTCTCGGCGATGCCGTCGGGGGACACCAGAACGGCCCGCTCGTCGAAGCACTGCGCCAAGGCGTCGAGGTCATGACGGTTGATGGCCTGCCTCAGCCTGTCCACGGCTAGGAGCACTTCGGACATCGGACGTTCCCTTCCTCCTGACGAGAGCGGCCGTCGGTACGCATGCGCGGTGCCGGCATGACTAATCCGGACATTGGCGTCCATTGACGGCATTTTCACGATAACCCAGCTCGCGGGCTGGGCCGCGTGAGTCCAGGGGGACTCAGGACTCGTCGGCGGGGAGGGCGAACATCCGGATGTACAGGGGCCGGGCGCCGGGCGGCGCGTCCTGCGCCCGGTGGCTGTACCTCAGCAGCAGCGCGATGTAGGCGTCGAAGAACTCGGCGAACTCTTCCTTGGTCATCCAACCGAGACCGCGCGAGCCGTTGGCCCACTCGGGGTCGCGCCGGTAGGCCTCGGGGAAGCGTTCGAGCAGCGCCCGGTCCTCCTCGAAGCCGACGCGATGGAACTCCTCGAGCACCGGGCGGTCTTCGGGGGCGAGCTGCGCGGGGGCCGGCGCGCGCAGGTCGCGTGGCGTCCGCGCCCTCCGCCACCAGCGCTCCCGGCCGCCCGAACGCTCGGGGATCTCCTCGATGAAGCCGTACTTCTCGAGCTGGCGCAGGTGATAGCTGGTCGTGCCGGTCTTCGCGTCGAGCAGCTCGCCGATCGTCGTGGAGGTCGCCGGCCCGTGGATGGCGAGGTGGCGCAGGATGAGCCGCCGCATGGGGTGGGCCAGCGCCTTGAGTCGGCCCGGATCGTCGAGCAGGAACGGCTCCTCGTCCTCCATGAGGATCACCCTAGTCCTCCAGAACGATATCTGCAGAGATCGCTTTGCCGAGAAGTCTCTGCAGACTAGCTTCGGCAATATGCGTCGAATCGCTCTGGCCATCGGCCTCGCTCTCACCCTGACGGCGGCCCCCGCGGCGGCTGCCGGTCCACCGTCCGCCACTGCGGCTGCCGCCGCCCCGCCGTCCCCCGCCATCGGGGAGGCGGTCGCCGTTCCCGCCGATCTGACCGGAAGAGACGTGAGTTTCGCCGGAAGCGGCGGCCTCACCCTGCACGGCACCGTGCTGTCGCAGGCGAAGGCGGCACCCGGGCGCCCCGGCATGGTGCTCGTCCACGGGGCGGGCACCGGCACGCCGCGCACCAAACTGATGGGCGAAGCCGTGGCGTTCGCCCGCACGGGCATGTCCGTGCTCGTCTACGACAAGAGATCGGAGGGCTACTCGACCTTCCACCGCTCCTACTCCGCGCTCGCCGACGACGCGCTGGGCGCGGTGGCCGCGCTGCGGTCGCAGCCGGGCGTGGACCCGGCGAAGGTGGGTGTCTGGGGGCTCAGTGAGGGCGGCTGGGTCGCGCCACTCGCCGCCTCCCGATCGCGGGACGTCGCGTTCGTCGTGGTCGTCGGCGCCAACGCGCTCCCGCCACTGCGCCAGCAGACCTGGGCCGTCGCCGCCGGCCTGCGCAAGGCGGGGGTCGCGGGATCGCTGGTGGACCGGACCGAGCCGGCCCTGTATCGGGCGATCGCCGACGGCGGCCTGTTTCCCGAGCCCTGGTATGACCCCGAGCCGGCCCTCGCCGCGGTGCGGCAGCCCGTGCTCGCCGTCTGGGGAGTCCACGACCTGCTGACGCCGCCGGAGGAGACCCCGCCGATCTTCGCGCGGGCCCTGGAGAAGGGCGGCAACCGGCACTACACGTTCCGGTTCTTCCCGGGGGCGGACCACGCCGCCCACCTCACGCCCGACGGCGGCGTCACCCGGCTTCCCGCCCTCGCCCCCGGGTACGCCGACCTCGTCGGCTCCTGGGTCCGCGAGGTCGTCGCGGGGCGGCCGCCGCTGGCGAGCGTCTCGGGCCCCGCGCCCGAGCAGGCGTCGTCCACCGTGCCGGTGGACCGTCCGGCGCCGTGGGAGTCGGCCACGGTGCAGCTGGCCGCGATGCTGCTGCTGATCGCCGCGTTCGCCGCCTACCCGGTGACCGCCCTCGTCCGGCGGCTGCGCGGGCGGGCCCGTACGGCCCCGCCGGCCGCGCCGCGTGTGGTCAGCGCCGCCGGGCTGGTGGCGGTGCTCGGGTCGTTCGCCTTCCTGTTCTATCTGCTCATGACCGGGGGCAAGCTGGCCGCGCCGGGGCCGGTGCTGCTCGGCCGCCCGGTCGTCTGGCTGGCCCTGCAGGCCCTGGCGCTGACGACCGTGGCCGCCTCCGTACGGACCGTCCTGGCGTGGCGGCGGGCCGGGACCAGGGGTGAGCGGCTCCGTCTCGGGCTGCTGCTGGGCGGCGGCGCACTGTTCCTGCCGTGGGCGCTCTACTGGGGTCTGCTGCTCCCGTGATCGTGACCGTGAGCAGAAGCGGGAGCGGGAGCGGGAGCGGGGGTCCGGCCGAGGCGGGCGAGGATCCGGTCGAAGCGGGAGGCGCCGGGAGCGGCAGGCACGCTCGGCGCGAACGCCGCGCCCGGCCTTTCGCGATAGTCGCCGTCCGGCACCGCCAGTGCGATCGGCCAGGCGGCCTCGGCGAGGTCGGGCGCGGGGTCGTAGGCGATCCCCAGTGCGCGGGCGACGTCCCACCCGTGGACCAGATAGTCGATGAAGTGGAACCCGATGGCCTGCACGGCCGGGAACGGCGCGTCCACCCCCACTTCGGGGAGGACGAACCCGCGGTCGAGCACCCCTTCGACCGCGAACGCGGCGGTGACGCGCTCGGCCGCCGCGGCGTAGGCCCAGACCGGATCGGGGGCGGACCGCTCCCGCCACACGTCGAGGTCGGCTCCGCGGCCCTCCGCCGCCGCGGCGAAGCCGAGGTGCTGGGCGGTCATGTGCGCGAGCAGGCCGCCCAGGGTCCAGCCCGCGCAGGGGGTCGGGCGCGCCAGGTCGCCCGGCCGCACCTCGGCCACGATGTCGACGCTCGCCTGCACGGCCCGCCGGTCCAGCTCCCGGATGTCCATCTCTCCTCCAAATCGTAAGCGCACGCAGACGATATGCGCACGCTTATTTTCTGTCAATGTCTAAGCTGTGGGGCATGCCCGACCGCCCCGATCTCGCCGCGATGGCGATCCCCCTGACCAGGGCGCTGATGGCCGCGGAGACGCCGATCCTGCGGGAGCACGGCCTGTCGATGTGGGCGTACGGCGTGCTGCTGGGCCTCGACGAACGGCCCGTGCGCACGCAGGCCGCGCTGGCGGAGTCGATCGGCGCGGACAAGACACGCATCATCCGCGTCCTGGACGACCTCCAGCGCAGAGGGCTGATCGAGCGCAGCCCGGACCCGGCCGACCGCCGCGTGCGGCTCCTGTCCATCACCCCGGAGGGCCGCCGCCTGCGGGACGCGGCCCAGGCGGGCATCCGCCGGATGGAGGAACGGCTGCTGTCCCGGCTGCCCGACGACGACAGGGAGGCGTTCGTGCGGGTGCTGCGGATCCTGTCCGCCCTGCCGTCGCAGGAGTTCCGCTAACCCTGTTGATCGGCGAGTGGGCGGAAAGCTACGGTGTGCGCTCATGTCTTCGCAGCTGACCCGTCTGGTCGATCCGCACACCGGCACATCGAGCCACCGCCTGGCCTGGCTGGCCGCCCGGCCCGACGGCGCACCGGCGGGATCGGCGTACCTGCGCCTGTTCACCGCCGCCGGGCACGAGCATCTCGCCGAGCTCGACCTGCACGTCCATCCGGCCGAGCGCCGTGCCGGGGTGGGGTCGCGCCTGCTCGCCGCGGCCCTGGCGGCGGCGCGTGAGGAGGGCCGCCGGTGTGTTACCGCGGAGGCGGTGGCCGGCGCCCCCGGAGAGGCGTTCCTGGCCGCGCGGGGCTTCCGCCCGGCGCTGGGCCTGACGTTCACCCGCCTGCCGCTGGCCGGTGTGGACCCCGCCGTCGTCGCCGCGGCCCTCGCGGAACCGCATCCGGGATATCGGCTGGTCTCCTGGGAGGGCGTCGTCCCGGACGAGCTGGCCGAGACATTCGCCGCGTCCCGCCGCGCCATGGACGACATGCCGATGGACGGCCTCGACTACAGGCCGGCGCCCTGGGACGTCGCCCGGGTCAGGGCCGCCGCCGAGGCGATAGCGCGGCGCGGCGAGCTCCTGCACACCGTCGCGGCGGTCGACGAGGCCGACGGGACGATCATGGGCTTCACCGAGCTGGTGGTCGCGGGCGACGGCAAGGGCGACGGCCAGCACTACGGCACCGGCGTCCTTCCCGAGCACCGCGGGCGCGGCCTCGGCCGCTGGATGAAGGCCGAGATGATCCGGCTGGTCCGGGAACGCCACCCGGACCTCGGCGGGCTGCTCGCCGACACCGCCGACGGCAACGCGCACATGCGGGCCATCAATGACGCGTTCGGCTACGTGCCGACGCACCGCACCGTGCGCTACCGGCTCGACCTCTAGCGAGCGGCGAAACCGCGGCCGAGCGGCGGGCCCAGCCGCAGCTGGAGAGCCGGATAGCGGGGCGCGCCGAACCCGAGGGACTGATAGAGCTCGATCCCGTACGACGTGGCGTTGAGGTCGATCGTCCGGACCTCCGTCTCGGTGCGATACCAGGCGAGCAGCGCGTCGAGGCAGGCGCGGGCGAGGCCGAGCCGGCGGCGGCGCCGGTCGGTGCAGATGTTGAAGACGTGGCCCTGCAGGCCGCTCGGGTTCGTCGGCCCCGGCGCGTGGGAGTCACAGGTGCCCGCCGCGCAGCTCACCACGCCGAGCTCCGGGTCGTCCACCACGAACGCGGCGAAGTCCCCCGGATCGCTCAGCCGCCGGCTGAACCACGCCTCGGCCGCCGCCCGCCAGGGCGCGCTCTCGTCTCCGACGTCCGCCCCCATGTCCTCCAGCATCACGGCGCGCAGGCGGACGAGGGCCGCGGCGTCCGCCGCTTCCGCCCGGCGGACCACGGTCCCCGAGATCGTCATGGGCACCATTGTGGCCGCGCTCGCGGACGGGTGACCCCGATCAGCCCGTGGCCGTGGCGCTCTCCGCGGCGGCCACGACGTCCTTCAGCCGGCCCATCGCGTTGTAGGTGCCGAACACGTCCATGTAGTCGCGTGCGTCCACGATCTCGCCGTTCCGTACGCGCAGGGTCAGCAGGCCCGTGGCCCGGAACGGCCGGCCGTCCGGCTCGATCGTGCCGGTGCCCTCCCACTCCCCGATGACGACCTCGGGGTCGGCCGCCTCGTGGACGACGACGTCGTGGATTTCGGCGATCCGCACGGGGGTCGCGCCCCACGCCGCCCGATAGAGGGCGCGGACCGCCTCCCGTCCCTCCAGGCGGGCGGGGAACAGCGGCGTCCGGAACGGGAACGTGTGCAGGGCGTCGGCGGCGTAGAGGTCGGCGAGGTCGTCGGCCGACCTGCCGGCCATCGCCCGGTGATAGCGGGCCAGGACCTCGCGTGGGGTGAGTGGCATCTCGTTCATTCCGATCGCTCGGGGCTTCGCTCAACAGTTGTTGACTCAACGACTGTAGAGCGAACGGGCCGATCGGGTCAACACCGGTAGAGTCGACGCGTGGAGGGGACGCCGACGAGCCGGGCAGAGCGCCGGCGCCGCAGCGAGGAGCGCATCCTGTCGGCCGCGCGCGCGATCTTCGCCGAGCGCGGCTTCCAGCGCACCACGATCCGGGCCGTGGCGGCCGCCGCCGAGGTCGATCCGGCCCTGGTCATGCAGTACTTCGGGTCCAAGCAGGAGCTGTTCGAGCAGGCCGTGCGGATCCCGTCGATCCCGCCGCTCGACGGCGAGCTGGAGCCGGTCGAGGAGCTGCTGGGCAGGATCGGCATGAAGATGGGGCCGCTGCCGCAGGCGACTGTGGCGATGATGCGCTCCATGCTCACCCATCCTGACGCCGCCGAGGAGGTGCGCGGCAGGCTCGACGCGCAGGTGGCGCAACTGGCGGGCGCGCTCGACGCCGGCGACGCCGAGCTGCGGGCGGCCCTGATGGTCAGCACGATGCTGGGCGTGACGATCGCCCATCAGCTGCTCGGCCTCACGGCCCTGCGCGACGCGTCCCCGGAACGGATCGCCGAGACGCTCCGCCCGGCCCTGCGCGCCCTCGCCGACGGCTGAGGGGCCGCACGGCATCGGTGTGACGGCCGTGATTAGAGGGGCAGGCCGGGGGCAGTGCCGCTTCCATGGTCATCTCCGCTTCCCCCGGCGCTCGGCGAAGTGGGCGGGGGCTCTGTGCGGCCTGCGTGCGTGAGCTGTTCGACCGGGCCGGCCGCAGGTATCTGTATCCCCGCTCGTCTGCTGCGACGACTGCCGCCCGCCCGCGGCCGGGCCGCCGTCCGTCGTCCTGTGCGAGGACTGCGGACGGGAGAGCCGGGAGCCGGACGTCCGCAGGTCCGCGTCCGTCGCGACGGGGTGCGCGGCCTGCGGTCCCGCCCTCCGGTGGCAGGCGGCCACGGGCGCCGGCGCGCTGACCGCGGCCGTGGCGGCGATCCGGGCCGGGGGAGTGGCCGGCGTGCACGACCTGTTCGCCGACCAGGTCGTCTGCGACGCCACGTCGGAGCGGGCGCTGGCTCGCATGGACGGCGCGGCCGGACCGGTGCGCGTGCTGGTGAGGAACGTCTCGATGGCACGGGAGCTGGCGAACCTGACCGCACCGGACATCCGCGCGCTGGTCGAGCGTGCCGAGCCCGCCACGCTGGTGCGGCTGCGCGAGCCGGTGCTGCCCCGGGCCGTACGGCGTGCGACGCCCGACGCGGAGGTGTTCCTGCCGCGCACTCCGCTGCAGTATCTGCTCGCCGCGCGCCTGGACGGCCCGCTTGCCGTGTGGGACAGGTCGGGCGAGCGTACGGACGAGTGGCCGTGCGACGGGACGCTGACCGTGGGCGGGCTCGCGCGCGCCGCGCGGCAGAGCCGGACGACGGCGTTGCCGGCCCGCCTGGCGCTGGGCGGGGCCTCTGCCGCCTTCATCGGGCCGGCCGCGAGCCCGGCGGCGGCGCGCCTGCGCACTCCCTGACGAAAAACGGAGCGACACAGGGGAGCGGGCGCCGCCCGCTCCCCTGCACGATGATCAGGCCTTGGCGCAGATGGCGTAGACGCTGATGCCGACGGTGTTGTAGTAGTTCTGCCGGCCGAGGGCGATCCATCCGGTGCCGTCCGGGGTGGGGAAGCTGCCCACGAGGACCGCGTCGCTGCCCTGCGCCTCGCCGCCGCCGCCCACGGCGCGCTTGCCTTGCGGGCAGTAGACGGTGCGCCGGGTGAAGTTCGGCACGTTCGCGTTGGGCAGCGTCACGATCTGGTAGCCGTCGACGACGGCTGGGGACGCGGTCTGCGGGCCCCCGTCGGCCAGCGCGCTCGCGCACGTGCCGGTGACCGTGAGCCCGGTGAGAACCAGCGCACCTGTCGTGATTGCGTGAACAAATCGCACGTAAAAGCTCCGTCTTATCGGAAATGACCGGATTTCGAACCGGGAATCGGGTGTGAATGGCGCGAACGCCGTCCCCGTCGGCTCCGTGGCCACACCTACCCTTGATCGTCTTCTGTCACACTTGGCAATGATCTGTTTACTATGTGTAGTGCGGCCGTGGCGCGGGCGTGACGCCTGGTCACGACCGTGCATGTGAGGAGCGGCGCGGCGCAGGGAGCGGCCGTTCGCCCGTGGGTACGTTCCTGACCGGGAGGATCGCCATGAGAAAGATCGTCGCTGTCGCCCTGCTCGCTGCGATGACCATGCTCGGCACGGTCGCCGCAGTCGCGTCGGTGGCCACCGAAACCGGCGGCCACCCGAGGACCGGCCAGTGGGCCGGGAGTGCACCGCAGGCGCCCGCGCCGCCCAAAGGGGGTGTGAAGCGCCAGGAGGTGAGCCAGGAGCAGTACGACATCCTCATCGGCCAATGCCGCTACGCGAAGACGAAGGAGGTCCGGCAACGCTGCCTCACGCAGGCGCGCGAGCAGTACAGGGTGGGCGCGTTCAACCCGGCCCTCGACTGCCGCACCTATTCCGGGGTCAGCGTCTGCGGCGTGCTCGAACTCAGCGCTCCGCAACGCGCCTGTGTCGAGGAGTCGGTGGGCGGCGGGCTGACCCGCCGGCGGGCCGAGGTGGAGTGCTACGCCTTCCGCTGAGGCCGCCCTTTCCGGCCAAATCTCCGGTCCAACCTAAATATTTGGCCAAACCGCAACTTTCCGTGATCTACCCTGCGGGGGTGGACGCCAACAGTCAGGTCGCCGCCGAACTCCTGAAAGCGTTGATGCGAACGGCGGCGAGGTTCAGCGAGATGGGGCGGTCCGTCTCCCGCGACTTCTTCCCCCACGTCCGCGCCGAGCCCGTCTCCGACCTGGCAGGGCCCGTCGTACGGCTCGGCGCCGCGCTGGCGCTCCCGGGGCACGACCTCGTGTTCGAGACCGCCGTCGCGGCCGGCGAGGGGATGTTCAGCGTGCGGGGCGGCCTTGTGCTGGACGGCGAGGAGGAGATCCTCGTCCTGCCGCCGGTCGAGACCGCCGACGCGACGGCGTGCGCGGCCCTGCTGGACCGCTACGTCGACGAGCTGACGACACCGGCCCGCTGGCACGTGCAGCGGCTCATCGAGTCCTGTGAGGAGGACTCCTGACGCCTCACAGCGCCTGGAGTCCCTGGATCACCTCGCGGAGGATGCGTTCCTCGGGCAGCTGGGCGACCGTGGCCTGCGGCCGCGCGGTGATCAGCCCCTGGTCGCGCAGGTCGCTCAGCAGGATGCGTACGACGTTGAGCGACAGGCCGAGATCCGAGGCCAGGTCGGCCACGGAAAGCGGGACCCGGCACAGCTGCAGGATCCGCCAGTGCTCGGGGGCCAGCCCGGAGATCCCGCTGTACGCCGCGGAAGCCGTCCTGATCACGGTCATCAGGTCGAAGTCGGGCCCGCTCGGCCGCGTACGGCCACGGGTGAGCGTGTAGGGGCGCAGCAGCGGCCCGTCCTCGTGTTCGGTCACGAGTCCTCCTGACCGCGTTGCCAGCCCGCCTGGAAGGAGGAGTACAGGTCGCCCCGCTCCTCCTTGAGCTGTGGCTTGAGCTGTGGCTTGAGCTGGGGCGCCAGGCTGGCCTGCCGCACCCGGCGGGGGAGGGAGTCCTGGGCGCCGCCGCCGATCGGCGGCGTGAGGGCCAGGGCGGGGGGCGGGGTGTCCGGCTGGGCGAGGCGCTCGACCACCGGCTCCCTGGTGTCGTTCTCCACCACGATCTCCTGCGGGAGCAGGAGCACGGCGCTCGTCCCGCCGTACGGCGAGGTGCGCAGGGAGACGCGGATGTTGTGCCGCCGGGCCAGCAGCCCGACGACGAACAGCCCGAGCCTGTCGCTGTCGGCCAGGTCGAACTCCGGCGGGTCGGCGAGCCGCGCGTTGAGGTGCGCCAGCTCCTCCGGAGGGATGCCGAGCCCGCGGTCCTCGACCTCGATGGCGAAGCCCCGGGCGACCAGTTCCCCCCTGACCTGCACGCGGGTCTGCGGCGGGGAGAAGACCGTGGCGTTCTCGATCAGCTCGGCGAGCAGGTGGACGACGTCGGTGACGCTGCTGCCGGCGAGCGAGTAGCCGTGCGGCATGTTCACGTCCACCCGCAGGTAGTCCTCCACCTCCTCGGTGGCGGCGCGGGCCACGTCGTACAGCCGCACCGGTCTGCGCCAGCCGCGGCCGGGGACGGCGCCGGACAGGATGATCAGGCCCTCCGCGTGGCGGCGCATGCGGGTGGTGAGGTGGTCGACGCCGAACAGCCGTTCCAGCAGGTCGGGGTCGTTGATCTCCTTCTCCAGGCCGTCCAGCATGCCGAGCTGGCGCTGCAGCAGCGACTGGCTGCGCCGGGCCAGGTTCAGGAAGACCTTGTTGACACCCTTGCGCAGCTCGGCCTGGCCGACGGCCGCCTCGATGGCGGTGTGCTGCACGGAGGTGAACGCGCGTCCGAGGTTCTCGACCTCGACGGTGCTGCTGGCCCGGACCACCGGCGGCGTCACGGCCGCCACGTCGACGTCCTCGCCGCGCCGCAGCCGCCGTACGAGGTCGGGCAGCCGCCGCCCGGCCAGGTCGGCCGCGGCCTGGTGCAGGGTGCTCAGCTCGCCGGTCACCGTTCGGGCGAACCGGAAGGAGATGAACGCGGTCGCGAGCACGGCCGCGAGGCCGAGCCCGCCGACGACGCCGATGTCCCAGAGCACGCTCCGCGCCAGCGGCGCGGCGCTGGCGGCGGTCGCGTCGGCGGCGGCGTTGGTCGTCTCGGTGAGCTGGCGGGTCAGGGCCTGGGCCGTCGTGGGCCAGGCGATGGCCTCCGGCGGGAGCGGCTGACCCGGCCGCACCCGGGCGATCACGTCGCCCTCCAGCGCGATGAACGCCGTGTAGACCGGGGTGGAGTTGAGCGCGCCGTATTGCTTGAGCAGGCCGGCGTCGAGCTGGCTCGTGCCGAGCTGGTAGAGCAGGCGGCGCTTGCCGACCATGCCCGAGAAGGCGTCGCGCTCGTCCTGCGTCATCCGCCCGGCCGCCTGCGCGCCCAGCACGAGCGCGGACTGCTGGCTGACCAGCTCGCGGCTGCGGGTGATCAGGATGAGCGCCTTGGCCTGCTCGATGATGTCGATGTCCGGGGAGATCATCAGCCGGTCGTACACCTGGTGGGCCGTCTCGACGACCAAGCTGTACTCCTCGATCGCGTCGAGGCGGGTGAGCCGATGGTCGTCGATCTGGCCGCGCAGGACGTCGAGCCGCTCCATCTGCCGGATCAGGTCCTGGACCCGGTCCCACATGGCGGGAGGCGTCTCGTCCCTGGCCTGCTCCGACAGGCGGGTCAGCACGACGGCGGCGGCGTCGGTCTTGCGGCGCTGCACCTGGAGATCGGTGCGCAGCGACGAGGTGCGCCAGGCGAGGTAGCTCACCGACACGAACCGCTCGGTCTGCAGCTCGTTGATGGCTTCAGCGACGGGAGAGACGACGTTGTCATAGACCTTCTGAATGCGCAGGAGCTGCTGCCCCTGCTCGATGGTCAGCTTGGCGGCGAACCCCCAGATCACCACCAGGGCGGTCACAGGCACCAGCAGAATCGCGAATATCTTGAAGCGGATGGACCGTTTCCGACCAGCCATTAGACCTGCCCGTCGGTTACATATGTGTTAACAGTGGCGAAACCATAGCAATCGGTGAGTCCCGTCACCAGGGATCGTTCCTAACGACTTGGGCCACAGCCCATATCGGGACAGTCTCAACGTTCCGGGGGGAAATTGCTTGCTCATGCCTGTCTAGTTGTCAGACAATCCTCCCATGAACTCACGATCGGGCCCGCTCGCCGTGGTGGCGGCGGCCGTCCTGTGGGGGACCGCGGGCACCGTGGGCACCCTCGCCACCGCCGGTTCCGTCTCGCTGGCCGCGGCCAGGCTCGTGCTCGGCGGGGCCCTGCTGGGGGCGTTGGCGCTGGTCGCGCACCGCCGCGCCCCTGGCCGGAACGTTCCGGCGCGCGGGCCGCTGCGCCGGTCGCTGATCTTCGGAGCCGCCGCGGTCGCGGCCTACCAGTTGTGCTACTTCGCCGCCGTCGGCAGGACGGGCGTGGCGGTCGGCACCGTGGTGGCCATCGGCAGCGGGCCGGTCTTCACCGGGCTGCTGTCCTGGATCGTCGGGCACGAGCGGCCGAGCGGGCGCTGGGCGCTCGCCACGGCCGCCGCGGTCGCGGGATGCGCGGTGCTCGTCACCGGCGGGCGGGGAACGGGCGGCGTGGACGCGGGCGGCGTCGCGCTCGCCCTCCTCGGCGGGCTCCTGTACGCCTTCTACGCGGTCGTGGCGGCCCGGGCCATCGGCGGGGGCATGGAGTCGGGGACGGTCATGGGCGTCATGTTCGGCGGCGCGGCCGTGCTCATGCTGCCGGTGCTCGCCCTGACCGGCCCGGGCTGGCTCGCGAGCCCGGGCGGCCTGCTCACCGCGCTCTACCTCGGCTGCGCCACGACGGGGCTGGCCTACCTCCTGTACGGCCGGGGCCTGCGCACCACACCCGTCGCCACGGCGGCCACGCTCGCGCTGGCCGAGCCGGCCGTCGCGGCCCTGCTGGGCGTCGTGGCGCTGCGCGAGCACCTGTCCCTCGTCTCGTGGGCCGGTCTGGTGCTGCTCGCCCTCGGGCTGGTCGTGGTGGCGCTGCCCGCCCGGGCGCGTACGCCGGACACAGCCGTGGACACAGCCGTGGACACAGCCGTGGACACCGACTTGGACACCGACGTGGACACCACCGCGGACGCCGACGTGGACACCACCGCGGACGCCGACGTGGACGCCGACTTGGATGCCGACTTGGATGCCGACTTGGACGCCGCCGCACCGCCGAAGGCGCCGGCCCGGAGCCCCCACTAGGCTCGGCACGTGACCACCCTGAGGCCCGTCTCCACCGTCGAGGCGCTCGCCGCCGCGCTGCGCGAGCGGGTGCTGTCCGGGGACATCGAGCCGGGGGCCGCGCTGCCCGAGCAGGAACTGTCCGCCCGATACGGCGTGGCCCGCCCCACCGTCCGGGAGGCGCTGGCGCTGCTCGTCCATGAGGGACTGCTGCGGCGCGAGCGCAACCGCAGCGCGTACGTCCCGGTGCTCACCTCCGCCGACCTCGCCGACCTCATGTACGTGCGCGCGCCGCTGGAGGAGCTGATGGCGCGGGCCGTCGCCGGGCGCCGCGTGACGGCGGCGGAGGAGGCGCTGGACCGCCTGTCCGGCCTGCCGGCCGGCGCGCCCTGGGCGGCCGTGGTGGCCGAGCACATGGCGCTGCACGAGGCGCTCGTCGCCGCCGTCGGCAGCCCCCGCCTTGAGCGCCTGTACGCCACGCTCGCCGCCGAGACGCGCCTCGGGCTGGTCGGGCTCAGGCACGCCTACGAGGATCCCCGAGAGCTCGCCGTGGAGCACGCCGCGCTGCTGCGCGTCATCACCGAGGGACCGGCGGACGCGGCCGTCCGCGCGGTGCGCGAGCACCTGCGGTGGCGGCACGCCTGATTCGCCCGCCGTGCTCTCCCCGGTGCCGATTCCCTTGCACCGCTCTCCTGGGTGCCGATTCTCTTGCGCCGCTCTCCTGGGTGCCGATTCTCTTGCACGGCTCTCCTGGGTGCCGATTCTCTTGCACCATGCCGCTTGAAGTCGTCACAATCGCGGCCATGCACGGGAACCCTGTGCCGGACACCTATGTGTACGTCACCGAAGAAGGCGTGACACGTCACTACGCCGACGGCAGCGTCGAGGCACTCGCTTGGGAGGACGTGGTCGAGGTACGCGTCGGCGGCCACGGCGAGAAGGAGCCGCCCGGCCACCCGGAGGACGTCTTCATCGTCCTTCTCGACCGTGAGGGCGAGGGGTGCGTGGTGCCGCACTCGGCGACGGACGCGAACTTCCTGGCCCGGTTGCGCTACCTGCCCGACTTCGACCTCGAACGTCTGAGCACGGCGGTCGCGAGCGCGCGGTCGGACTACGTCGTCGTGTGGCGCAGCCCGGAGCCGCCCTCCCCTCTCCCCGACCTGGAATACGACTAGAAGTCCTGGCCGCCGGCCCGTCCAATCGGCATCTCATTCCGGTTTCATTGAATCGGCGAGTAAAGGCGAGTCCGATTCCGGAGTCGATTCGACCAAAAAGCATTTTCGAGGTGCAGGCAGGTAGGTATTCGCTCATACGCGAGCCCGCCGCTCCGGTCTTCCCGGCGGTGTGAGGTACCCGTCCAGGCGTGTTGCGCACCGGCTCTAGTGGCGACATATGCCATGCTCGGGGGCCGGTGATGCCATATTGGACCGTTCCCGTCAAGTCCTTCACGCGGGGTCATTGCGACCAATTGTGGACAGGTGGCTTACGTTCCCTACTGATCGGTCGCTGTCTAACATCATCCTCGTGCGGGCACGCCCTCAAATGGGTGAGTCATGGGTCAACCTTTGGGACGCCAGAGGCGTCAATCACCTGGACGGTCCGACTACCTAGGCGCGGTGAGATGGAATCGCAAACGGAGTTGGCGGAATCGGGGGAGTTACCCCGCGAAGTCCATGTGCGGCTGCCGGTGAGCGTGTCGTCGGGTTCCTATTCGAAGATCCTTCTGGCCGGAGATCTGCTCTGCGCCGTCGTCGCCCTCGCCGGTGTCGAGTGCACGCGGCTGTGGTTCGGCGCCTTCATCCCGATGTACGACCTCGTGTTCGGCGCGACCCTGACGATCGCCTGGCCTCTGGTCGTGGGTGTCGCCGGCGGCTACCGCGGACGCGCCCACGGTGAGGGGACGGAGGAGTTCCGCTCGGTCGCCCAGGCGGGTCTGGGCCTCATCGCGGCCGTCGCGATCGGGGCGTACCTCACGCAGACGAACGTCGCCCGCAGCTACGTCATGGCGATGCTGCCGCTCGTCACGGTGCTGACGCTGCTGACCCGGCACCGCATGCGCAAGCGGCTGCATCGGCTCCGCATGAAGGGCCGGTACATGCGGCCGGTCGTGGCGGTGGGGCATCGGCAGTCCATCCGCGAGCTCGTGCAGCAGCTCAGGCGGCAGCCGTACCACGGCATGCGGGTGGTGGCCGCCTGCGTGCCGAGCACGCAGTATCGCAAGCAGCGCTCCGCCATCGACGGCGTGCCCGTGCTCGGAGACTTCCGGGACGTGCCCGCCGTGGTCGACAAGGTCGACGCGGAGGCGGTCGCGGTCCTCGCGTGTCCCGAACTCCACGGTGCCGCGCTGCGCCGCCTCGCCTGGGGGATCGAGTCGCGGGGGACCGAACTGTTCGTCGCCCCCGCGCTGATGGACGTCGCGGGTCCGCGCATCAGCGTCCGCCCGGTCGCGGGGATGCCGCTGCTGCACGTCGAGCACCCCGACCTCCAAGGCTCCCGGAGGCTCGTCAAGAACGGCTTCGACAGGTTCGTGGCGGCCGCGTCCCTGCTCGTCCTGCTCTTCCCGATGCTGGCCATCGCGGCGGTCGTGCGCGCCACCAGCCCCGGCCCCGCCCTGTTCCGGCAGACCCGGATCGGCCGGTACGGCCGGGAGTTCCACATGCTGAAGTTCCGGACCATGGTCATGGACGCCGAGCGGCTCAGGCCGGTGCTGGCCGCGTCCAACGAATCGGACGGCGTGTTGTTCAAGATTCGGAACGATCCACGCATCACCCGTGTGGGCCTGCTGCTGCGTCGTTACTCGCTGGACGAGTTGCCCCAGCTCCTCAACGTGCTGCGCGGGGAGATGTCGCTCGTCGGGCCGCGCCCGCCACTGCCCGCGGAGGTCGAGCGGTATGGCACGGACGTGCACCGGCGCCTCGTCGTACGGCCGGGCATGACCGGACTGTGGCAGGTCAGCGGCAGATCGGACCTGTCCTGGGAGGAGTCGGTCCGGCTGGACCTGCGTTACGTGGAGAACTGGTCGCTCCTGCTCGACCTGCAGATCCTGTGGAAGACGTGGTCCGCGGTCACCAGCGGCAGGGGGGCCTACTGACATGAAGGCCCTCGTGCTCGCGGGCGGATCCGGCACCCGGCTGCGGCCCATCACCCACACGCGCGCGAAGCAACTCGTCCCGGTGGCCAACAAGCCCGTCCTGTTCTACGGTCTCGAGTCGATCGCGGCGGCCGGCATCAGCGAGGTCGGCATCGTCGTGGGCGACACCCAGGACGAGATCGAGGCGGCGGTGGGCGACGGGTCCCGGTTCGGCCTGCAGGCGAGCTACCTCAGGCAGGAGGCGCCGCTGGGGCTGGCGCATGCCGTCCTGATCGCCCGCGACTACCTCGGCGACGACGACTTCGTCATGTATCTGGGCGACAACTTCATCGTGGGCGGCATCGAGAGCCTGGTCGAACGGTTCCGGCAACGGCGCCCGAGCGCGCAGATCATGCTCACCCGGGTGTCCGATCCCCGCCAGTTCGGCGTCGCGGAACTGGCCGGCGACGGCCGGGTCGTCGGCCTCGAGGAGAAGCCGCGCGAGCCGAAGAGCGACCTCGCCCTGGTCGGCGTCTATCTGTTCACCCCGGCGATCCACGACGCCGTGGCGGAGCTCAAGCCGTCCTGGCGGGGGGAGCTGGAGATCACCGACGCCATCCAGTGGCTCATCGACGCCGGCCATGAGGTCGAGCCCGCGGTCATCTCGGGATACTGGAAGGACACCGGAAACGTCGCCGACATGCTCGAGGTGAACCGGCTGGTGCTGGAATCCCTGGAGCACCGGGTCGACGGCCACGCCGAGGACTGCGAGCTCATCGGGCGCATCGTGGTGGAGGCCGGCGCCTCGGTGCGCCGCTCGCGCATCGTCGGCCCGGTGGTCATCGGTCCGGGGACCGTCATCGACCGTTCGTATGTCGGCCCGTTCACGTCGATCGGCGCCGACTGCGTGGTCAGCGGCAGCGAGATCGAATACTCGATCGTGCTCGCCCGTTCGTCCATCGAGGGGGTCAGGCGGATCGAGGCCTCGCTGATCGGCCACGACGTCGAGATCACTCCGGCGCCGGACACGCCGAAGGCGCACCGGCTGGTGCTCGGGGACCACAGCAGGGTCCAGATCAGTTCCTGATCCCTGCGGGCGCCCGGCCCGTCCGGCTCAATCCGTTTCCCGTCCGAGCTCGAAGACAGGTATGGACCTTCTGTGAAGTTACTGGTCACCGGCGGCGCCGGGTTCATCGGCTCCCACTACGTCCGGACGCTTCTCACGGGCGGATACCCGGCCTTCGCCGGGGCGTCCGTCACGGTGCTCGACCGGCTCACGTACGCGGGCAGCCTCGCCAACCTCGCCCCGGTGGAGGGGCGGTACGACTTCGTCCACGGCGACGTGTGCGACGCGGGCCTGCTCGGCGAGGTGGTGCCGGGCCACGACATAGTGATCCACTTCGCGGCCGAGTCCCACGTCGACCGGTCGATCGACGGCGCGGCGGACTTCGTGCGGACCAACGTGCTGGGCACGCAGACGCTCATGGACGCCTGTCTGGCCGCCGGGGTGAGGCGCGTCGTCCACGTCTCCACCGACGAGGTCTACGGGTCGATCGAGACGGGATCGTGGGACGAGAACGCCCCGCTGGCCCCGCGCTCGCCCTACGCCGCCTCGAAGGCGGGCGGCGACATGATCGCCCGCGCGTACGCGGTCACCCACGGGCTGCCGGTCTCCATCACGCGGTGCGGGAACAACTACGGGCCCTACCAGTACCCCGAAAAGGTCATCCCCCTGTTCGTCACGAACCTGATCGAGGGCAGGCCCGTCCCCCTGTACGGCGACGGCGGGAACGTCCGCGACTGGATCCACGTGTCCGACCACTGCCGGGCCATCCAGCTCGTCGCCGAGGTGGGCCGGCCGGGGGAGGTCTACCACGTGGCCGGCACGGCCGAGCTGACCAACCTGGAGCTCACTCAGCGCCTCCTCGACCTGATCGGCGCCTCACCGGACCTCGTCAGACGGGTCGAGGACCGCAAGGGGCACGACCGCCGCTACTCCCTCGACGACCGGAAGCTGCGCGCCCTCGGCTACGCGCCCCAGGTGTCCTTCGACGACGGCCTGGAGGCGACCGTGCGGTGGTACGCCGACAACCCGTCGTGGTGGAAACCGCTGCGGGCGGGGGCCCGGTGACGGCGACGCCATGAGATGGCTGGTCACGGGCGCCGCGGGCATGCTCGGCGCCGAACTCACCGCGCTGCTGGCCGGCGAGGACGAGGACGTCGCCGCGCTGTCGCGGCGCGACCTCGACCTGCGCGACCCGGCGGCCGTCCGGGAGGCCGTCCGCACGCGGAAACCGGACGTCGTGGTGAACTGCGCCGCCTGGACGGCCGTGGACGAGGCGGAGACCCGCGAGTGGGAGGCGCTGGCGGTCAACGGCCACGCCGTGCGCCCGCTCGCCGCCGCGTGCGCCGGCCTCGGCGCGATGCTCGTCCACCTGTCGACCGACTACGTGTTCGACGGCACGGCGCGGACGCCGTACGCCGAGGACGCGCCGGTCAACCCGGTCAACGCGTACGGGCGGACCAAGGCGGCGGGCGAACAGGCCGCCCTGCGGTACGGCGGTTACGTCGTCCGCACCGCCTGGTTGTACGGCGCGCACGGGCCGAACTTCGCCAAGACGATGATCAGGCTCGCCGCCGGTGGCGGCCTGGTGCGCGTGGTGGACGACCAGCGCGGCCAGCCCACCTGGGCGGCCGACCTGGCGGCCCAGATCGTGCGGCTGGTGCGCGCGAGCCCGCCCCCCGGCGTCTACCACGGGACGAACGCCGGACAGACGACGTGGTACGGCTACGCCCGGGAGATCTTCCGCCTGCTCGGCGCCGACCCGGATCGCGTCAGGCCCACGAGCAGCCGGGACTTCCCCCGCCCCGCCCGGCGCCCCACGTACGGCGTCCTCGGGCACGAGGCATGGGCGAGGGCGGGGCTGGCCCCGATGCGGGACTGGCGCGAGGCGCTGCGCGACGCCTGGCCCCGGCTCGTCGGCTCCGGAGGGTTGTGACGTTCGCGGGCGTCCGCGCGATAACCCATGGACGGCATCCCGTGACGGCATTCATGGACGGTGGGGCTTCGTGGACGGATCGGTGACGCACGCCGTGGACAGGACCGCCCTGCGATGACGGCGCCGGGACGGGCACAGAGGCGGTCGGTGCTGGGCACGACGCTGGACGCGCTGACCATGCGGCAGGTCGTCGCCGCCTGTGTGGAGGCGGTGGACGGCGGCGGACGGCTCGACATCGGCGTGGTGAACGCCGCGAAGATCGTGACCATGCGCAGGGACCCCGAGCTGCGGCGGTCGGTGCTCGACTGCGACCTCGTCCTCGCCGACGGGCAGGCCGTCGTGTGGGCCGCACGCCTGCTGGGCCACCGGCTGCCGGAACGCGTGGCCGGGATCGACCTGTTCACCGAACTGCTGGCCGAAGCGGAGCGGCGCGGATACCGGCCGTACTTCCTGGGCGCCACGCCGGAGGTGCTCGCCCTGCTGGTCGAGCGGGTGCGGCGCGACTTCCCCGGCCTGCGGATCGCGGGATACCGCGACGGCTACTTCCCGGCCGAGGACTCTGCGCGGGTGGCGGAGGAGATCGCGCTGTCGGGAGCCGACCTGCTGTTCCTCGGCATGACCTCGCCGAAGAAGGAGATCTTCGTCCGGGACTGGGGCGGGGCCACCGGCGCGAAGGTCGTGCACGGGGTGGGCGGCGCCTTCGACGTGCTGTCCGGACGCACCCGCCGGGCGCCGCGCTCCTGGCAGCGCCTCGGGTTCGAGTGGTTGTACCGCCTGCTGCAGGAGCCGGTGCGCCTCGGCCCTCGATATCTGAAGACCAACGGGAGGTTCCTCCTCCTCGTGGCCGCGGGACTGATTCGTGACCGCGGCCGTCTCGCGAGTTCCGCCGACTCTCTGGAGTGACAACGTGACGCAGCACCGCAGAATCGCCCTGCTGGGCCCGGGCGCGCCGGCCGGCCTGCTGCCGGCCATGGTGGACCTGGCGGTGCGCGGACTGCCGCCCGGCTACGTGGACGGCGAGTTCGTGTTCACCCGCAGGGGCGCGCGGCGGCCCGACGGCACGTGGGACGCCGTCGCGGAGGGACGCAGCGTGCGTTATTCGGCGATCGTCGCACTCGGTGTGGCCACGCTCCCGGAGGAGCGGCAGCGTGCCGCGCTCACCGGCGACACCGCCGCCGACCTGGCCGGGCGCCTCGTCGAACGGCTGCCCGGCGTGCGCGGGCTCGGCGACGCGGCATTGATCTGCTGGGCGGCGGCGGAGACCGGGCATCCGGGGCTGGAGGAGGCGCTGCGGCACCTGGCGGGGATCGACCGGCTCGCCTCCTCCGGGCAGGTCTACACGGTCGAGGCCGCGTGGGAGCTCGCCGCCCTCGTCGCCGCCAGGACGGCGCTGGGCGCGAGCACCGAGCTGGACGGCAGGCTGGAACGCGCCCGGGCCCGGCTGCTCGGCGGGCTGGCCGCCGACCGCCTCTACCGGCACGTGCTCGGTCCGTCGTCCGGGCCGCTCGTGCCCTGGTATCGGGCGCACGTCGGTTGCTTCGCCGACCAGGTGTATCCGCTGCAGGCGCTGGCGCGGCTGCACGCCGCCGTCGGGGACGCCGACGCCCTGGCGGCCGCGGAACAGGTGGCCGCGGGGATCTGCGCGGCCCAGGGCGCCGAGGGTCAGTGGTGGTGGCACTACGACGCCCGCACCGGAGCCGTGGTCGAGGGGTATCCCGTCTACAGCGTCCACCAGCTCGCGATGGCCCCGATGGCCCTGCTCGACCTCGCCGACGCCGGGGGCACCGCTTACCTCGACGAGATCGGCGAGGGCGTGCGCTGGATGAGCGAGCGGCCCGAGTCCGACGAGTCCCTCGTCGACGAGCGGCTGAGCCTCACCTGGCGGAAGGCGGCCAGGGCGGACCCGAAGAAGCTGGTGCGCGGCCTGCGCGCGGTGGCCACGCGCACCCGTCCGGCGGCCCGGCTCGCCACCCTCGACCGGTTCTACCCGCCGGTCGCCGTCGACCGCGAATGCCGGCCCTACGAGCTGGGCTGGCTCCTGTACGCGTGGCTGTTCGAGCCCCGGCGTCCGTCATGACCTTGCGTCCGTCATGATCCCGGGGCCCGGCTGCTCTCGTCGCGCAGCCAGGTCGTGTAGTCGCCCGCCCGTACGGCGCGGCGCGCTCTGCGCCGCGCCAGCACGGTGACGCAGGCGAAGACGGCCGCCGCCGGGAGCAGCCACGGCTCCCGCGCGGCGATACGGACCAGGTCGCCCAGGCTCGTGCGCGCGGACGGCCCGCCCGGACCGGTCTCGCGCTCCAGCTCGCTCACGCTGGTCGCCGCACGGACGCGGCGGCGCAGCAGGTCGGCGAACGTCCGGGGGGTCTGGATCCCGGCCCGCGCCTCCGCCACGACCACCCGCTCGCCCTCGCCGAACGCCAGGGAGGCGGCCAGGTCGTCGGCCATGACCGGCGGGAGCGCGCGGATCCGGTCGTTGCCCTCCTCGGTGACCGCGATGACCCCGCGGCCGAACAGTCCCGTGCGCACGTGCGGCAGGCGGGTCCAGATCGCGTAGTACGCGCGGACGGTCCAGGGCCGGCCGGCGAGCGCCAGATCGCGTTCCGGCGCCGCCGCGAGCAGCGTGCCCGGACCGCCGAGACGGGCCACGAGCGCGCGTGCCCCCGCGGTGCTCAGGGTGACGTCGGCGTCCACATAGAGCCGGGGAAAGCCGCGGGCCGCCCGGTCGCCGAGACGCAGCGCCTCGCGTTTGGACGCCACCGGCGTGCTCAGCACGCGCACGCCGTGCGCCCGCGCGACCGGCTCGGTCTCGTCGGTGCACCCGTTCGCCACCACCACGACGTCGAACTCGCCCGGCCGGGCGTCGTCCAGCAGCCCGGAGAGCAGGCGGCCGAGGACCGGAGCCTCGTTGTGCGCGGGGATCACGACGCTCGTCACAGGAGCAGTATGGGCCCGCGCGCCAGGTCAGGAGAGCCGATATCTCGGGAGGATCCCGGAGTCCAGCGCCTCGCTCAGCGTGGGCGCCGCGGCGTCCTTGTCCGACAGGACCGGCTCACCGCCGAGCCGCCAGTCGACGCCGATCTCCGGATCGAGCGGGTGCACACCGTGCTCGCGCCCCGGCGCGTACGGCTGGGAGCACAGGTAGAGCACGGTGGCCTGCTCGCTGAGGACGGCGAACGCGTGGCCGAGGCCCTCCGACACGTACACCGCGCGCCGGGACACGTCATCGAGGACGAGCCCCTCCCACTTGCCGAAGGTGGGCGAGCCCACCCGCAGGTCCACCACAACGTCGAGCACGGCCCCGGAGACGCAGGTCACGTATTTGGCCTGGCCGGGCGGTACGTCCGCGAAGTGGATGCCGCGCAGCACTCCGCGCCGGGAAACCGAGCAGTTGGCCTGGGCCAGCTCCATGCCGTGCCCGATCGCCTCGCGTAACTCCGCCGCCCTGAAACATTCGAGGAAGTCACCCCGGATGTCGCTGTGGATTCGCGGAGTGAAGCTCCACGCTCCCTCGATACTCATCCGCTCCATGAACCGGAAGCATGACACAGGCGCCTTGTAACGCTCGCCGTCCAACGCCCGACTTATGACTGTCGGACTCCGATGCTGGGGGGAAAATGCCAGCTCAGTTTCTGTCGGTTACGCCTGCCCGGAATTCGTCTGGAAAACGGCCGGCGCGAAGTTCCCCGAGAGGTCGGAGGAGGTCCTGATGACGACGTGCCGGCTGTGCGGGTCCGCGAGCCTCGTCGGAGTCGTCGACCTCGGCGCGACACCGCCGTGCGAGCGGTTCCTCGACGCCCGGCAGCTCGACGAGCCGGAGATCACCTATCCGCTGCATCTGCGGGTGTGCACCGACTGCTGGCTCGCCCAGATCCCCGCGCTCATCACGCCGCAGGACACCTTCACCGAGTACGCCTACTACTCGTCGTACTCCACCTCGTGGGTGGAGCACGCGCGGCGGTTCGTGGCGGACGCGGCCGAGCGGCTGCGCCCCCGGTTCGTGGTCGAGGTGGCGAGCAACGACGGCTATCTGTTGCGGCACGTTGTGGAACGCGACATCCGGTGCCTCGGCATCGAACCGTCGGTGAACGTCGGCCAGGCGGCCAGGGACAACGGGGTGCCGACGCTCACGGCGTTCCTCGGGCCGGAGACGGGCGCCGCCGTACGGGCCGAGCACGGGCCTGCCGACCTCGTCGTGGCCAACAACGTCTACGCGCACATCCCCGACGTCATCGGCTTCACCCGGGGGCTGCGCGCGCTCCTGGACGACCGGGGCTGGGTCTCGATCGAGGTGCAGCACCTGCTCACCCTCGTGGAGCTCAACCAGTACGACACGATCTACCACGAGCACTTCCAGTACTACACGGTCGCCTCGGCCGAGCGGGCGCTCGCGAGCGGCGGGCTCGCCCTGGTGGACGTCGAGCTGCTGCCGACCCACGGCGGATCGATCCGGCTGTGGGCCCGCCCGGTGGAGCTCGGCGCCGAGCCGAGCCCGCGCGTGGCCGAGGTGCTGGCGGCGGAGAAGGCCGCCGGACTGCACGAGCTGTCCGGGTACGCCCAGTTCGCCGAGCGGGTGGCGCGGGTCCGGCGGGAGCTGCTGACGTTCCTCCTCGACGCCGCCGCACAGGGCAGGACGGTCGTGGGCTACGGCGCCCCCGGCAAGGGCAACACCTTGCTCAACCACTGCGGCATCCGTCCCGACCTGCTGCGTTACACGGTCGACCGGAACCCCTACAAACACGGGCGGTTCACCCCCGGCGCGCGGATCCCCGTCCTCCCGCCGGAGCAGATCGCCGCCGACCGCCCCGACTACGTGCTGGTGCTGCCGTGGAACCTGCGGGAGGAGTTGACCGCCCAGCTCTCGTACGTACGCGAGTGGGGAGGCCGGCTGGTCTTCCCGATCCCCCGACTGGAGATCGTGTGAAAGTCGTCCTCTTCTGCGGAGGCCGGGGCACCAGGATGCGCAGCGACCTCCCCGGCGGGGACATTCCCAAGCCGATGCAGCTCGTCGGCCCCCGTCCTCTGCTGTGGCATGTGATGCGTTACTACGCGCATTTCGGCCATCGGGATTTCGTCCTCTGCCTCGGATACGGCGCGCAACACATCAAGAATTACTTCCTGCACTACCAGGAAACGGCGTCCAACGATTTCGTCCTGCGCAACGGCCGGGTGGACCTGTTGTCCACCGACATCTCCGACTGGTCGATCTCCCTCGTGGACACAGGGGTGGATTCGCCCATTGGAGAGCGGCTTCGCCGGGTGCGCCCCTATCTTGAGGGCGATGAGATCTTTCTGGCGAACTACGCGGACGTACTCACCGACGCGCCGCTGTCCGAGATCATCGAGCGGTTCCGCGCCGCGGACGCCGGGGCGTCGATGATGGTGGTCCCGCCGTCCAACACCTTCCACTGTGTGGACGTGGGCGAGGACGGCAGGGTCGGCTCGATCACGCCCGTCAGCGAGATGCCGCTGTGGGTGAACGGCGGCTTCTTCGTCCTCCGCCAGGAGGTCTTCGACCACATCCCCCTGAACGGCGACCTCGTGGCCGACGGCTGCGCCGAGCTGGCCAAGCGCGGCCGCCTGCTCGCCTACCCCCACCGTGGATACTGGCGGCCGAGCGACACCGTCAACCAGCGGCTGGAGCTGGACCAGGCGTGGGCGCGCGGCGACCGGCCGTGGGCGCTGTGGGAGCACGAGTGATCGGGCTGCGACCGGGCCGCCTGCGCAGGATCGCGGCACTCGCGGCGCACTGCGACGACATCGCGATCGGGGCGGGCGGCACGCTGCTGACCCTCTGCGCCGCGCACCCCGGCGTCCGTGTGGACGCCCTGGTGCTGTCCGGCGGCGGAACCGAGCGGGAGGACGAGGAACGGGCCGCGCTCGCCGCCTTCTGCCCCGGCGCCGACCTGCGGCTGACCGTGCTGAAGCTGCCCGACGGGCGGTTGCCCGCCCACTGGGACGAGGCCAAGAACGCCGTCGAGGACCTGCGCGCGGCGGGCGACCCCGACCTGGTCGTCGCCCCCCACCGGGGCGACCTGCACCAGGATCACCGGGGCCTCGCCGAACTGGTGCCGACCGCTTTCCGCGACCACCTGGTTCTCGGCTACGAGATCGTCAAGTGGGACGGCGACCTCGGCCGGCCGGCGGTCTACCAGCCGCTCACCCCCGCCGTGGCCGAGGAGAAGGCCGGCCTGCTGCAGAGCCACTACCCCTCACAGCGGCACCGCCCCTGGTACGACCCGGAAGCCTTCCTCGGCCTCGCCCGCATCCGCGGCATCGAGTGCCACGCGCGGTACGCCGAGGCATTCCACGTGGACAAGCTCACTCTCGACCTGGAGAACTGATGCGGCTACTGCTGACCGGACACCAGGGCTATCTCGGCACGGTCATGGCCCCGGTGCTCGCCCGGGCCGGCCACGAGGTGGCCGGCCTCGACTCGGGGCTGTTCGCCGACTGCGTGCTCGGCCCTCCGCCCGCCGACCCCGAGACGTACGCGGTGGACCTGCGCGACGTCCGGCCCGAGCACCTGGAGGGGTTCGACGCCGTCGTCCACCTCGCCGCGCTGTCCAACGACCCGCTCGGCTCGCTGGCCCCCGAGCTGACCTACGACATCAACCATTACGCCTCCTCGCGGCTGGCCCGGCTCGCCAGGGACGCCGGAGTGCGCCGGTTCCTGTACGCGTCCACCTGCTCGGTCTACGGCGCGTCGGGCGGCGACGACCTGCTGGACGAGGACGCGCCGCTCCGGCCGGTGACCCCCTACGCGGAGTCGAAGGTCAGGGTGGAGGACGACCTGACCGAGCTGGCGGACGACGACTTCACCCCCGTCTTCATGCGCAACGCGACGGCTTTCGGCTTCTCACCGAGGTTGCGGGCCGACATCGTGCTCAACAATCTGGTCGGCCACGCGTGCCTGTCGGGGGAGGTGCGCGTGCTGTCGGACGGGACGCCCTGGCGCCCGCTGGTCCACGCCCGGGACATCGCGGAGGCGTTCGCCGCCGCGCTGGCCGCGCCCAGGGAGGCGGTGCACGCGAAGGCGTTCAACGTGGGCACCGAGCGCAACAACCTCACTGTGGCGGAGATCGCGGCCGAGGTCGTCGAGGCCGTGCCCGGCGCACGTCTTGTGATCACGGGCGAGGCGGGGGCGGACCCGCGCTCCTACCGGGTGGACTTCTCCCGCATCAGGGCCGCCCTTCCCGGATACGAGGCCCGCTGGTCGGTCAAGGACGGCGCCGTGGAGCTGGTCGACGCCTACCGCGAGCACGGGCTGACCAAGGAGGACTTCGAGCGCCGCTTCACCCGGCTCGCCCGCCTGTCCGACCGTCGGGAGGCCGGCGCCGTCGACTCCTCGCTGCGCCCATGAGCGAGATGCACGCGCTGGTCGAGCGGCTCTATCCGCTGTGCCGCAGCATCACCGGATCCGGCCTGCGCCGCACTCTGGAGATCATCGGCGAGTCGATCCCGCTGGAGATCAGCGAAGTGCCCACGGGCACGCAGGTCCTCGACTGGACCATTCCCAAGGAATGGAACATCCGCGACGCCTACATCAAGGACTCCTCCGGGACCCGGATCGTCGACTTCGCGGCCTCCAACCTGCACGTGGTCGGCTACAGCGTGCCGGTGTCGGCGACCATGACCCTGGAGGAGCTCCGCCCCCATCTGCACACGCTTCCCGGCCGGCCCGGCCTGGTGCCGTACCGGACCAGTTACTACGCCGAGACGTGGGGGTTCTGCCTGAGCGAGGACACGCTGGCCGGGATGGGGCCGGGGCCGTACGAGGTGCGGATCGACTCGACGCTCGCCGACGGGCACCTGACGTACGGCGAGCACGTGATCCCGGGCCGCAGCGCGGAGGAGGTCCTGATCTCGTGCCATGTCTGCCACCCCTCGCTGGCCAACGACAACCTGGCGGGCGTCGCGGTGGCGACCCGCCTGGCGGGGCTGCTGGCGCAGGAGGAGCGGCGCTACACCTACCGCTTCCTGTTCGCTCCCGGCACCATCGGCTCCATCGCCTGGTTGGCGCGCAACCGGGACAGAACCGATCGGATCAGGCACGGGATCGTGCTCGCCTGCGCGGGAGACCGGGGCCCGATCACCTACAAGCGCAGCCGCCGGGGGGACGCCGAGATCGACCGGGTCTTCGCCCACGTCCTGCGCGACCGCCCGCACACGCTGGTGGACTTCTCCCCCTACGGCTACGACGAGCGGCAGTATTGCTCGCCCGGGTTCGACCTGCCGGTCGGCTGCCTGACCAGGACCCCGTACGCCGGTTATCCGGAGTATCACACCTCGGCCGACGATCCGGACTTCGTCACCGAGGAGGCGATGCGGGACACGCTGGACGCCTGCGTGAAGGCCTTCGAGGTGCTGGAGCGCAACCGCACCTACGTGAATCTCAGCCCCTACGGTGAGCCCCAGCTGGGCAGGCGCGGCCTGTACGAGTCGCTCGGCGGGCGCAGCGACACGAAACAGGCGCAGATGGCGATGTTGTGGGTGCTGAACCTGTCCGACGGCGCGCACAGCCTGCTCGACATCTCGGAACGTTCTGGACTGTCGTTCGACGTGGTGGCGGACGCGGCCCAGGCTCTGCTGGTTGCGGGACTCGTGAAGGAGTAGCCGGATGACGCAGTTCGAGGCCTCCGCACGACCGAAGGCCCTCGGCCTCACGGTCGGCGAGGTGGTGGAGGTCCGCAGCGTCGAGGAGATCATGGCCACACTCGACGAGAAGGGCGAGCTCGACGGCCTGCCCTTCATGCCGGAGATGCTGTCCTTCTGCGGGCGGCGGATGACGGTGCACAAGGTGGCCCACAAGCTGTGCGACACCGTGACCGGCACGGGTATGCGGCGGATGCGGGACGCCGTGCACCTGGCCGGGTCGCGCTGCGACGGCTCGGCCCACGGAGGCTGCCAGACCTCGTGCTCGCTCTACTGGAAGGAGGCATGGCTCAAACGGGTGGATCCGGGCGGGCCCGCGCCCGATGCCCCACCCGAGCGCGTACGCAGCCTGCCCCTGCTGGAGATCAACTCCCGGAGGGAGCCGGCGCCGGACGGCGAGGTGCGCTACCGCTGCCAGGCGACCGAGTTGCTGCGCGCCGCTCCCGAGCCGCTGCCCTTCAGGGCCCTCGGCCAGTACGTCACGGACATCCGGGTGGGCAACGCCGGCGTCCTGGCCACCCTCCGCACGCTCTTCTTCGGGCTGTTCAACCGATTACAGAGGGCGAGCCGCAGTCTGCCTCCCCGGCTGCGGTTCAGGAACGGCATGGCGTGGGGCTTCGTGCCGCCCGGCCCGAACACCACGACCCCGACCGAGCTGAGCGACCTGCAACCGGGCGAGCTCGTGCGGGTCAAATCACGGGAGGCGATCGTCGCCACGCTCGACACCAAGCGGCTCAACCGCGGCATGGGGTTCGAGGAGGAGATGGCGCGCTACTGCGGGCGTGTGGCCCGGGTCGCCGCGCGCGTGGAACGGTGCATCGACGAGAAGACAGGGCGCATGCTGCAGATGAAGAATCCCTGCATCGTCCTCGACGGCGTCGTCTGCGCGGGTGTTTACAAGGCCAACTGCCCGCGGGCGTTCGTGCCGTTCTGGCGGGAGATCTGGCTGGAGCGGGTCACCGAGGAGAACTAGGAATCGGGGAGTGCCGATGCGAGAGAGCCAGGACGCGGAGCCAGAGGAGCCACAGCAGCCGGAGCAACCGGGGGAACCGGCCGGGCCGCCGGACGGCGAGGCCGCCCACCTGCGGGATATCGGCCGCAAGGCCGGACGCGGGCTCGGCTGGAGCCTGCTGGGCACCCTGACGACCCGGGCGGGGTCGTTCCTCATGGGCCTCGTCCTGGCCCGTCTGCTGTCCCCGGAGGACTTCGGCATCTACGCGGTCGCGCTGGCCGCGACCCAGTTCGTCATGGTCGTCAAGGACATCGGCGTCATGGCGGCGGTGGTGCAGTGGCGGGGCAGGCTGGAGGACGTCGCGCCGACCGCCACCACGCTGTCGATGATCTCCGCCCTCACCCTGTACGGCGTGTTCTTCGTGGGCGCGCCGTACTTCTCCAGCCTGGCGGGCAGCGAGGAGGCCACCCCGGTCGTCCGGCTCCTCACCGCGGTCATCCTCATCGAGGCCGTGACCGCGGTGCGCAGCGCGACACTGCTGCGCAGGTTCCACGTGGGCAAGAGCGCCAAGGCGATCCTGGCGGGGTTCCTGGTGAACGCTCCGGTGGCGATCGCCCTCGCCGCCAGTGGCGCCGGGCCGTACAGCTTCGCCTGGGGGCAGGTGGCCGGTGCCGTGGTCACCGGCGTGTTCATGCTCGCCTACGCCCGGCTGCCCTGGCGCCTGGGATTCGACAGGGGCGTCGCCAAGAGGCTGCTGTGGTTCGGCATCCCCTCCGCCGCGGGCATCGCCCTGGAAGTCGTCCTGCTCAATGTCGGCTACATCATCGTCGGCGCCATCATGGGGCCCGACTGGCTCGGCTTCTACCTGATGGCCTTCAACGTGTCGAGCTGGGTGCCCGGCCTGATCGGCACCGCGATCCGTTCGGTGTCCATCGCCGGCTTCTCGCGTCTCGCCGAGCGTGACGAGCAGTCGCTGTCGCTCGGTGTGCAGAAATCGGTGCCGATGCTGGTCACCGCGATCCTGCCGCTGGCCGTGGCCATGGCGGTGCTCGCCCACCCGCTCATCCACTTCCTGTACGGCGACAAGTGGGGGCAGGCGGCCGGCGTCCTGCGGTTCCTCGCGGTGCTGATGGTGGTGCGCATGCTGACCTCCTTCGCCCTGGACATCCTCAACGGGCAGGGCGCCACGCGCTCCACCGTCTGGATGAACCTGGGGTACGGCGTGGCCCTGATCCCCGCCGTGATCGTGGGCACGCACCTCGACGGCATCCGAGGCGCGGCCGTCGGCCAGGCGGCGGCCGCGCTGCTGGTGGCCCTCCCGCTCGCGATGCTCGCCGTGCAGCGCACCGGGGTGCGGCTGTGGCCGATCCTGCCCCAGCTGGTGCGACCGTTCGCCGGGGCCGCGGTGTCGTTCGCGGTCACCGTGGGCCTGGCCGCGCTGACCGGGGGCAGCCAGTTCCTCCAGCTCGTCGTCGCAGGCGCCGGAGGACTGCTGGTCTACGTTCTGGTCGCGGTGCCGCTGCACCAGATGAGAACGGTGGGCGGCCATGTGATGGACCGGCTGCCCGCCGGTCACCGGCATCCGGTGCCGGTCGAGGCGACGGCGAAGGAGCACTGAGGTGGCGGATTCACAGAGACTCGTCTCCATCGGCATACCGGTCCGCAACGGCGCCGACCGGCTGGAGGAGGCCGTGCGGTCCGTTCTCGCCCAGGACCACGAACGGCTCGAGGTCGTCATCTCGGACAACGCGTCCACGGACGGCACGGAGGAGCTGTGCCGGCGGCTCGCCCGGGAGGACTCCCGGGTCGTCTACCACCGCCAGCCCCGCAACATCGGCATCGTCGGCAACTTCACCGAGGTGCTGCGGCTGGCGCGGGGCGAGTTCTTCCGCTGGATGGGCGACGACGACCGTCTCGAGCCCCACTGCGTGTCCCGGTCGCTCGAGCCGTTGCTGGCCGACGAGCGGCTCATCCTGGTGACCTCGGACACGGCGTACACCAGCCCGGACGGGTCGGTTCACCGGCCGACCTACCAGGGCACGGGGATGCTCTCCGGCGACCCCGTCGACCGGCTGGCGGAGCTGTGGGACGCGGTCACCACCGAGCACATGCGCCTCGACCCGTTGTACGGCATGATGCGGCGCGCGGCGGTGGTGGGCATCCGCAGACCCGTGATGATCCGCGAGGACGAGGTGTACGCCACCGTGCTCGCCCTGACCGGGCCGTGGGGTCACGTCCCCGAGGTGCTGGCCCACCGCAATCTGCGCTGGAAGCGGCTGCCGCACATCGCCCGGGCCCTCGGCGTGCCGGCGTGGACCGCGCACTTCGCCAACACGCTCCAGTTCCGCGCGATGTACCGGGCGCTGCGCGCCATGGATCTCACCCCCGAGCAGCGCCGCCGGGGCCGGGCCGTGCTGGCCCGCATCTACGGGCGCCGCCAGCGCCAGGTGCTGGCCCACCGCGGCCGCAAGCTCACCGGTCTCGCCGTTCGCCTTCTGGGAGGTTGACCCCGGACACGGCGGCCGCAATCCAACCACGCGACCAGAAGAAAGGCCGACCCACTATGACGTCCTCGCCGCGAAGCGGGTTCGACCGGAACGTGATACGCCTCGTCCGGGTGCTGATGCAGCCCGGACGGTCGGTTCTCGCCGTCATGCGCCGCCTGCCCTTCGGCTCGTACGAGCTGCGCTGCGCTCTCGATCTGTTCCCCCGGCCGCACTACGCGTACGGCGTCCAGCAGGCGGCAGAACTGGCCAGGCGGCTCGGCGTCGACCGCATCAGCGTGGTCGAGTTCGGCGTCGCGGGCGGCGCGGGCCTGGTCGAGATGAGCCGCCAGGCACGGCTGGCCACCGCCGCCACCGGTGTGCGCATCGACGTGTACGGCTTCGACACGGGCGAGGGCCTGCCGAAGCCGACCGACTACCGCGACCTGCCCTACATCTGGCGCGAGGGCGACTTCAGCATGGACGTCGAGGCCCTGCGCGGGCGCCTGCCCGAGGCTCACCTGGTCCTCGGGAACATCGCGGACACGGTGGTGGAGTTCCTGGACGACAGGCGGCCCGCGCCGATCGGCTTCGTCTCCGTCGACGTGGACTTCTACTCCTCCACGGCCGCCGCGCTGAGGATCTTCACGGGCGACCACAAGTATTTCCTGCCCCGCGTCTTCTGCTATATGGACGACACCGTCGGCGACGACGACCAGATCCTGCACAACGACTACGTCGGCGAGCTGCGGGCCATCAGGGAGTTCAACGAGGCGAACGAGAACCTCAAGATCGCTCCGATCAACGGCCTGCGCCACAAGCGTGCCGTACCGGCGCCGTGGAACGACAACATCGTCGCGCTGCACCGCTTCGACCACCCCGACTACGGCCGGTACGTCGGCCGTCCCGACAGCCAGACGGAGCTGCCGCTCTAGGGAGGAACCGGGCGGCGGCTACCGCCGCAGGACCGCCGCCCGCAACGCCCCCCAGCCGCGGTGACGCTGGAACGGCAGCTCGAAGACCGACGCGAACAGCCACGCCGCGAGCAGCGCGAGCGGCACGGTCAGCACGAGGGTGGCCAGGAACGTCGTCACGCCGGGGACGAGACGGGGAGCCAGGACCATGCGGTTCACCACCACCACGATCGGTGCGTGGATGAGGTAGAGGCTGTAGGAGAACGAGCCGAGCCGGCGCAGCGCCCGCGTGTCGAGCAGCCGCACGAGGGGCCGGGGCCGACCGGCCGCCACGGAGGCGAGCAGCAGACCCGCGGCCGGGCCGACGGCCAGGTCGACCCAGAAGTAGTGCGCGACCGTCCATGCGGGACCGCGTAGGACGATCAGCAGGACGACGGGCGCCGCGGCGGCCAGGGCCAGCCAGGGCAGACGCGACGGCCACGGAGACACGTCCTCGTGCGCTTCCCCGCGCGCCGTGACGCCCGGCGTCATGGCCGCCGCCGTTCCCGCGGCGACCGCGCCGATCGCGAAGAGCACCGCGAACTGCGGGGTCAGCCGCATGAACAGGTCCACCGCGGGGACGTACGGCGCGAGCAGCCCGACGAGGGCCACGACGACGGTCAGGGCGGCGAGCAGGACGGTCGCGCCGGCCCGCCGCAGCACGAGGAGCATCAGCGGGAACACGACGTAGAGCTGCGCCTCCACCGCGATGGACCAGAAGGCGCCGTTGGGGCTCGGTGAGCCGAACAGGTCCTGGACCAGCAGGCCGTATACCAGGACGGACTTCGCGGTCGGGCTGCCCTGCCCGGGCTGCGGGATCAGCGTCCACGCGACCACGAGGCTGAACAGCAGGGCCGCCCAGTAGGGCGGGAGGATGCGCCAGGCCCGCCGGTAGGCGAACCGGCGCAGGCCGTTCAGCCGCCAGCCCGACCTGGCCGGCGAGACCGCCAGTGAGAACCCCGACAGGACGATGAACATCACCACCGCGAGATGCCCGTAGACGAGCCAGCCGGCCCAGGCGGGGCCCGTGTCGGCGGGGAAGCCCGGGAAGGACAGCAGCCAGCAGTGGTGCAGGACCACGAAAAGGGCCGCGATCCCGCGGATCCCGTCGAGGCCCGGCAGGCGCGCGGGAGCGTGTGCCCGGGTGGACGGAGCCGTCGCCTGACCCGCAGTGGACTCCATCCGCCGCACTCCCGTCGTCGCCCGGACCGGTCGCCGCAACGTATATCGGGGGGATCCCGCCGAATGTAACCATCCGGCGCGGGACATCGGAACGTTGTAACGCGACAGCCGCGCGTGGCGATGTCATCCAAGCAGGGTCCGGACGCCTGCTGGCAGGCCGATGGCACTGAACAGGCCGGGGGGATACGTGGAGTTCTGGACGACGATCGCCGGTCTCCTGCGGAAGTGGTCGATCGGGCTCCCTCTGCTCGCGGTCTCCATCCTGGCCGGCACGGCCACCTTCTTCGTCGCCCCGACCCGTTATGAGGCGGACACCTCGCTGGTGCTGGCCACGCCCGTGAACGGCGGCGTCTACTCCCGCGACCCGAACCGCCCGCTGCCCCGGGGCAACCCGCTCCTGCAGTTCAACGACGCGCTGAAGACGGCCGCGAGCATCGTCATCCAGTCGATGAACACGCAGGACGTGTGGACCCAGCTCGGCGCGCCCAAGGACGGGCCCACGACGATCACGATCGACGACGGGCGCAGCAACCCCCGAGTTCTGGACATCAGCGGGCCGTACATCTACATCCGCGTCGTGGCGCCGTCCCCGGAGACGGCCTCCAGTGTTCTGACGAAGGCGCAGCGGCGGGTCCGCGACGAGCTGACCGGATGGCAGCAGACGCTCGGCGCCCCGCCGTCGACCTATCTCACGGTGGCCAACATCGTGCCGCCCTCCAAGCCGGAGGCCATGATCTCCACCCGGTGGCAGCTGGGGATCGGCGTCGGTCTTCTGGTCGCCTGCGCGGGTCTCGGCCTGGTCTACGCCCTGACGCGCCGAGGCGGGCGCCCGCTGCTCCGCGACGCCCCGCCGTTCCCGCGCGACCCCGCGCCGCCGTTCCCGCGCGACCCCGCGCCGCCGGCCGCCGCCGCGCCCCCGGCGGTTCCCGCCGCTCCCGCCGCTCCCGTCGCTCCTGTCGTCCCCGCGTACGAGGACGAGGACGACGACGTGGACGTGGTCCTGTGGGACACCCAGGAGATCGTCGTCGTGACGGAGCCGGTGAAGGGGAAGGACGCGGCCGAGGCGCTGCGCACCGACGACCGTCGCTTCGCGCGTGTGACCAGAGACGCGCGCACGGACGACGACAAGGACTGACCCATGGATTTCTGGGCGACGGTCCTGGTCCTGTTCCGGCGGTGGTACGTCACCTTCCCCGTCTTCGTGCTCGTGCTCGCGGGGGCCGCCGGCGTCTACGTCATGTTCCCGAAGACCTTCGTGTGCTCCTCGAGCCTCGTGCTGACCGTCCCCCGCGACGGGGGGAGCCTGCCCGCGGATCCCAAGTTCCCCAACCCGGTGACGAACCCGCTGGTCAACATCGACAGCGGGCTGGGCCTTTCCGCCTCGATCCTCATCCAGGGTCTCAGCACGGGCGAGGTCGCGCGGCAGGTGGGCGTGACGCCCGGCGGACGGACCACCTACAAGATCAGCAACGGCACGACCAACCCCGAGCTGATGATCACGCTGCCGTTCGTCGTCATCTCCGCGGAGGCTCCGACGGCGCAGGAGGCTCATGACGTGGTGGCGCGGCTCGGCAAGATCGCCCAGGAGAAGCTGATCGAGCAGCAGCGGGCGCTGGGCGCGCCGCGGGCCACCTATCTCAGGGCGTTCGAGGTCGTGCCGCCGACCACCCCCGAGGAGAAGACGGGGAGCAGGCTGCGGGCGGCGTGCGTCGCGCTGGCGATGGGCCTGTTCCTGAGCATGGCCGCCGCCTTCGCCGTCGAAAGCTGGGCGCGATCGCGCCGCGCCCGCCGCTCCGGCACCGCGAAGCCGCAGGCGCCCCTCAACGGATCCGCCTACCCCGCCGGCACGCGGACGACGTCGGCGCCGCTGCTCCGGCACTGACAGCCGTGACCATCGGGAGTCCCGTGAGGATCCACAGCCCGCTGCCGGGATCACGCCGGCACGCCGACGGCGCGACGCTCGTCTGCCTGTTCGTGCTCTCCCTGCTGCTCATCCCGGCTCGGCTGGTCCTGCGCGGGCTGCCGATGTCACTGGCGCTCGCCGACGTCCTCGCCCTCCTGCTCCTCCTCGTCTGGCTCCTGGCGCAGTTCACCACCACTCTCGGCGCCGCCAAGGGCGCCAACCCCGTCCGCACCGCGATCTTCGCGTACGGGATGGCGTTCCTGACCTGCTACGGCTTCGCCAGCCTCGGATATCTGCCCTCGGACGAGCTCAACCTGGCGGACCACTCCCTGGTGCTGTTCGCCGGGTACATCGGGCTCGTGCTCATGATGTGCGACGGCGTCAGGGGACGGGACCGGCTCGACTTCGTGCTCAAGACGGTCGTGGTGGCCGGGGCGATCGTGTCGGTCGTCGCCACGTGCCAGTATCTGCTGGAGTTCGACCCCACGACCTATATGTCCCTTCCCGGGTTCCGGCACACCTCCGTCGAGGGCACCGAGACCGTGATGTCGCGGGCGGATCTGCGCCGGGTGGCCGCGACGCTGGGCCACCCGATCGAGTTCGGCGTCTTCTGCTCGATGGTCCTGCCGTTCGCGGCGCACTTCGCCCTGCAGGCGCGGGATCGAGGCGAGCCGTGGCGGCGCTGGTGGCTGTGCGCGGCCCTGATCGCGGCCGGGCTGATGTTCTCGGTCTCCAGGTCGGCCGTGCTCGGGATGGTCGTGGTCGGCGTGGTGCTGTTCACCGGCTGGCCGCTGAAGCGCTGCCTGGTGAGCCTGGGGGCGCTCGCCGTGTTCCTCGGCGTGATGAAGGCCGCGGCCCCCGGGCTGCTCGGCACCTTCTACAACCTGTTCGCGAACGCCGGCTCCGACGACAGCATCCTCTACCGCACGCACGACTACCCGTTCGCGCTGTCGGAGGTCGCCAAGCATCCGGTCTTCGGCCGGGGCATCGGGACCTGGTATCCCTACAAGCACCAGGTGTTCGACAACCAGTATCTGCTCTCGCTGGTGGAGACCGGTGTGGTCGGCGTGGTGGGCTTCGTCGGCGTCATCGTCTGCGGCGTGATCGTGGCGCTGCGCGCGCGGCGGCTCAGCGGCGATCCCAACGTCCGCAACCTGGCCCTGACCATCGCCGCCTGCCTGCTGGTTCCGCTCGTCGGCGCGGCCACCTTCGACCTGCTGTCCTATCCCGGCGTGACCAGCCTGATGTTCCTGCTGATCGGGGCCGCCGGCGCGCTGCTGCGCACGCTGAAGGCGGAGAACGCCGCCCGGGCCTCCGCCCCGCCCACGACGGTGGCGGGGCATGCCGGGCTACGTCCCGAGGCGGTCGCACAGGCCGGCCCAGGAGCCGGCTGACAGGTCCCGGCCGCTGATCGCGCCGACCGGCAGCGGCCACGGGAGCGCCAGATCCGGGTCGTCGTATCGCACGGCGAGGTCCTCCGACGGGTCGTGCTCCCGGTCGATGCGGTAGCACACGTCGGCCTCGGTCAGCGCCTGATAACCGTGCAGGAGGCCCGGAGGCACGTAGAGATGGGCGAACGTCTCGTCGTCGAGCAGCACCGTCAGATGGTGGCCGAAGGTCGGAGAGCCGGGCCTGGCGTCCACCAGGACATCAAGGACGGCGCCACGGGCGCATCGGACCAGCTTGGCCTCGCCACGTCCCGAACGGCCGTGCATGCCGCGGATGGTGCCCCTGCGGGAGCGTGACTGGCTGTCCTGGATGAAGGCGGCGGGGTCGAGCCCGTGCTCCGCGGCGAGGGCGGCGTCGAAGGTCCGGGTGAAGAAGCCGCGCTCGTCATGGTGGGGCGTGGGGACGAACAGCAGCACGCCCTCCAGGGCGAGTCGCGTCACTTTCACATGTCTGTAGTCGCGGCGGGCGGGCCCGCCGTTACGCCGCCTCCGCCGAGCCGCCCGCCCGCTCATTGCGGCAGCACCCGCATGCGCCGGGAGGGCCGCAGCAGGGCCGCCAGCGAGGCCCGTGCCGTACGCCGGCCGGCGAGCGTGCGCAGTGCCTCGCCGAGAACCACGGCCAGATAGAAGGCGAAGGAGGCGACGGGCCCGCGCCGCCGCCGGAACAGCCGCACCCGGTTCGTCGTCAGCAGCGCGGCCAGCACAGGGTTGACGTTCGCCTCTCCGCCGATGTGCTCGACCACGGCCTCGGGTTCGTACCAGAGCGCCCAACCCCGATCGGCCGCCCGCAGCGCGAACTCGGTCTCCTCGCTGTAGAGCAGGAAGGACTCGTCCCACGGCCCGAGGTCGCGTACGGCCGCCACGGAGACGAGCAGAGCGGCCCCGGTGGCCCACGCGGCGGCGCCCGGCGTCCGATACCGGCGGGGATCGGTGATCACCTCGCCGAGCCGCCCGACGCGGTCCGCGAGCCGTCCGCCGAGCACGGCCTCGGCCAGCGCGCCGCGTACGGTGGGGGCACGGCGCAGGGAGGGATGGGTGTGGCCGTCCGGGCTGACCAGCCGGGGTACGGCGATGCCGCGGCCGGGGGCGGCGTGCAGTGCGGCGGCGAGACGGGCGAGCGCTCCCTCCCGGGTGCGGCAGTCGGGGTTGAGAATGGCGACGGCGTCGACGCGGTCGAGGTGTCCCTCGCGGTCGAGGGCGGCGATGCCCGCGTTGATGCCCGCCGCGTAGCCGGCATTGCGGCCCAGCGGCACCACCATCGCTCCGGCCCTCTCGGCGAGCGGCACGGACTCGTCCCGTGACGCGTTGTCGGCGACGACGACCCGCACGAGGTCGGCGCCCCGCGCGCCCGCGGCGAGCGACCGCAGGCACTCTGCCAGCACGCCCGCGCTGTTGTAGGTCACGACGACGACCGCGATCCGCGGGGTCTCGGACATGCGGCCCTCCGGGGGGTCGGGAACTGCCCGCCAGGCGCATGCTAAGGGCGGTGAATCCGGCAGGCAACGCATTCCGCGATCTTCGCCCCGGGTTGCCGGTGGAACGTGGCAATGCGGGAACCAGGTGCTGTAACACGGGCGGATTCGCCGGACGATATTCCAGTCGGAGCCTTGCCGTTCCGAGCCGCCCGGGGAAGCTCGTGGCGGGTCGCGCGGTGGCGAGCACGGGGGCGACCGATCGAGACAGGCACCTTTCAGCCGGCGGCGAGGGAGAGATCGATGCAGGAGACCCAGGCGTTCACCTTCCGTCGAGAGGATCTGTTCCCGCTGGCCGACCGCCGGCGTCAGGACTTCCTCGACGCCGCGCCGTTCCGGCACGTGGTGATCGACGACTTCCTGCCGCCCGGTGTGCTGGAGCCGATCCTGGAGGAGTTCCCGGAGCCGCGCGACGCGAGCTGGCAGCAGTTCGACAGCTCGCGCGAGATCAAGCTCGCGCTGTCGGACACCGAGCGGATGGGCCCCGCGACCCGCCACCTGCTCGCCGAGTTCAACGGCCAGGTGTTCGTCGAGTTCCTCGAACGGCTGACGGGGATCACGCAGCTCGTCTCCGATCCGCACCTGGAGGGCGGAGGCCTGCACCAGATCAAGCCCGGCGGCTTCCTGAAGGTGCACGCCGACTTCAACCGGCATCGCAGGCTCGACCTCGACCGCCGGCTCAACGGGCTGCTCTACCTCAACAAGGACTGGAAAGAGGACTACGGCGGTCACCTGCAGCTCTGGGACAAGGACATGACCCGGTGCGAGCACAAGATCCTGCCGGTCTTCAACCGCTTCGTCGTCTTCGCGACGACCGACGACGCGAACCACGGGCATCCCGACCCGCTGACGTGCCCGGACGACCGCGCCCGCCGTTCGATGGCGCTGTACTACTACACGAACGGCCGGCCGGAGGAGGAGGCGGGCACGGACCACACGACCCTCTTCAAGCAGCGGCCCGGAGAGCAGTGGAAGAGCAGCTTCCGTCAGACGGTGAAGCGCTGGACGCCTCCGGCGCTGGTGGACCTGCTCAGCCGCGACCGCGGGGCGTAGCCGGACGGGGTGCCGGAGGCGCGCCGCCGATGTTCCCGGCGTGGCGCGGACCCTCCCGGTACGGTGATGGCGGCCGGAGATCCGCCAGGATGCACGGCGTGGACATGCCCGCACGACGGGCGCAGGGGGGAGAGCGCGGTGAGTCGCATCACGTCATGCCGGTGCGTTCGCATCGACCGCGGAAGCGGCCCGGCGTGCGCCGGGCGGTGACGAGACATACGGCGGTCCTGCTCGCGGGAGCCGTACTGGTGACCTCGCAGACCGCGTGCCAGGCGACCACGGACGGCGGCCCGGTGCGCCCCACCCCCTCCGCGACGCCGTCGGCTCGCACCACGCCGAGCCCCGCGCCCTCACCGTCGCGACCGGCGGCGTGGCCGGGGCCGGACAACACCGGAGTGCCGAAGGGGATGAAGCTGCGCCCGTCCGGGCCGATCACCGTGACCAGGGACGGCACGGTCATCGACGGTCTGGAGGTGAACGGCGCGATCACGGTCGAGGCCGACGACGTCACCATCCGCAACACCCGGGTTCGCGGCACTCCGGGCTGGTGGGGAATCCTCCAGCGGCAGGGCCACTCGGGTCTGACGGTCGAGGACGTCGAGATCTTCGGCAACGGCAGGGAACGCACGCAGTTCGGCGTTCTCAACCAGGGTGTGATGATCACCGTGCGGCGGGCGAACATCCACACGATTTCCAACGGCATCAGCACCGAGCAGGGCCTCATCGAGGACAACTACGTCCATGATCCGAAGCTCTACAAAGACGATCACGTCGATATGATCATGTCGTCCGGGCCGCCCGCCCGGGGAACCGAATTGATCATTCGCCACAATACGGCGATCAATACGCTCGACCAGACCAGTGCCATTGCGCTGTTCCAGGATTTCGGCGTGATCCGGGACGTGACGGTGGAGGGCAACCTGCTGGCGGGCGGCGGCTGGGCGCTGTACGCCGGGGCGGGCGCCAAGGGCACCTCGTCGAACGTCAAGGTCATCGGCAACGTCTTCAGCCGCAAGGTGTGGCCCAAGGGTGGATTCGCGGGCCCGGTGGCCTACTGGGACGCCCACGGCCGCGGGAACGTCTGGCGGGACAACGCCTGGGAAAGCGGCGGCGGGAAGGTAACGCCCGAATAACGCCCCTTGTCGCCCCATTGCGATTGATGTGCAGATTGGGGCGCAGGTAGATTGCGCTGAAAATGGTTCCTTTTGCGAAAACAGCCCACATTGTGTGTCGGGTGTGGCTACCCTCCCGAAGGAGCCTCCCCCTATAGAGGCGGACAGTCGGCATAACCGTTATCCGGAAGGAGTCGACTGTGCGGATATATAAGGACATCCGGAAAAACGGGCTGCTGGTCGTGGCGAGTCTGTCCGCCCTCGCCGTCCTCGCCGGCGGATGCGGTATCGGCGGCCAGGACGCGTCCGACGGGACGGCCGCGCTCACGGGCGCGGACGTGCGGGACGGTGCGCGGGACGGTGCGCGGGACGGCGCGGAGCAGGACGCGCAGGCGAAACCGCGGGCGGCCGGCGCCGAGGCGGTCAGGGCGACGCCCTCCTCGCGCCGCGGCCGCGAAGGGGCGACGCCGGCTCCCACGGGCCGGCGGACCCGGAACCCATATCCGGCGGTCACCTGGTGGACGACCCTGCCACCGCGAAGAGGACACCGGCCCACCCCGCGGCCCACCCCGAGGGTGTCCTGGACGGCGAGATTGTCGGCCTCCCCGCGTCCGGGCATCCCGGCCGGCCCCTCACCGGACGAGTCGCCGACCCGCCGTCCGACGACACGTCCCACTTCCTGGCCGACCCTGCGTCCGACTTCCTGGCCGACCCGCCGTCCGACGACGCGTCCGACTTCCTGGCCGACCCGCCGTCCGACGACGCGTCCGACTTCCTGGCCGACCCTGCGTCCGACGACGCGCCCCACTTTCTCGCCGACCCTGCGCCCGACCCTGCGCCCGACCCTGTGGCCGACCCTGCGGCCGACGCCGCATCCCACGCGCAGTCTCTCTCCCAGCGCCGTCCCCTCGCGCAGTGCAGTCCCCTCGTACAGTGCGACCCCTTCGCGCAGTGCAGTCCCGTCGCGGAGTGCCAGACCCTCGTACAGTGCGACGCCTTCGCACAGTGCGACGCACGGCCCGTCGCCCAGCCCGTCGCGCACCCCCGTCCCGGACCGGCCCTCGCCGACGCCGTCGAGGTCCGCGTCCGCCCGTCCCTCTCCGACGCCTTCGGACGCGCCCGTGCCGCCCCGTACGGGCGAATGGCCGGGCCCCGGCACCACGGGTGTCCCGGCGGGTGCCACGCTGAAGAGGTCCGACTCGCTCGTCATCACGAAAGACGGCACCGTCATCGACGGCCTCGACGTCTACGGCGACATCACGGTGGACGCGGACAACGTGACCATCCGGAACACGCGGGTCCGCGGGCAGCGGGACTACTGGGGGATCCTCCAGCGCGAGGGCCGCTCGGGGCTGACGGTCGAGGACGTCGAGGTCTTCGGCAACGGCAAGGTGCGCACCCAGTTCGGCATCCTCAACCAGGGCAGGATGATCACGATCCGGCGGGTGGACATCCACACGATCTCGAACGGCATCTGCACCGAGCAGGGCGTGGTGGAGGACTCCTACCTCCATGACCCCAAGTATTACCCGGGCGACCACACGGACATGATCATGAGCACCAGCGCGCCGGCCAAGGGCACACAGCTGATCATCCGGAACAACACGGTCATCAATACCCTCGACCAGACCGGCGCCATCGCGTTGTTCCAGGATTTCGGCGTGATCCGGGACGTGACGGTGGAGGGCAACCTGCTGGCGGGCGGCGGCTGGGCGCTGTACGCCGGGGCCGGCACCAAGGGCACGTCGTCGAACGTCAAGGTCATCGACAACGTCTTCAGCCGCCAGGTGTGGCCCAGTGGCGGGCACGCGGGCCCGGTGGCCTACTGGGACCACGAGGGCCCCGGCAACGTCTGGCGGGGCAACACCTGGGAGGACGGCGGGGCCGTGAACCCCGGCAAGTCGTGAGGACGACGAGCGGCCGGGCCCCGGCGGAGCCCGGCCGCTCGTCGGCGTCCGGCGTCAGGCGCGTTTGTAGGCGATCACCGACTTCACCAGGCCGGCCAGCCGTTCGAACCGGATTCGCGAGCCGGGGAAATAGTGCCGCATCTCCGTCACGCTGAGCAGCTCGACGTCCATCACGATGCGCCGCGCGGCCTCCCGGTCGGAGGTCGGCGTGTGGATGAGCGGCCAGCGGCGGAGGATCTCCGTACGGGCCGTCAGCGGCAGGAACTGGAAGCCGGGGAACAGGAAGTGCGGCTCGACCGGGAAGTAGCGGTAGGGCGTCTGCACCCAGTGCCGGTCGGCCAGGGAGTGCACGGTGTCGGCGAAGATCTGCCGACGCTGGTGACCCCCCACGTGCTCGATCACCGCGTTGGAGAAGACCAGGTCGTAGGTGCCGCTCCGGATCGCGGCAGGCAGGTCGCAGGCGTCCGCGACGTCGGCGCGCAGCCAGGGCGGCAGGTCCGGCGGCGGCTTCTCCAGGTTGACGATGTGCACGCCGGCCGGTCTGACCGGGGCGCGCAGCCAGGCCCCGGCCGTCCCTCCGAGGTCGATCACGTTCATCCGGTCGAGGTCGGGAAAGCACTCGGCGAACCAGCTCCACCGCCGCGCCCGCGCCTTCGCTCCCAGTGAGCCGGGAGCGTCGACGAAGCGGTTGCGCAGGGCGTTCAGACGGCTCATGGGCGGGGCCTCTCTGCTGCGGGGGCTCCTCGGGGCACGCGCGAACCGCCCGATGCCGGAACGGTCATCAGCCCTTGCCCTCGTAGGAGAGCGCGACGTCCTCCGGCATCCGCTCCAGGTCGGAGACGCGCAGGAAGTCGCGGAGCGTCGTGCCGGTGCACGCGCAGTCGACGTTGGGCGCCTCGTGCCGTGCGATGACGTCGTCCAGGTTGACGGTGCGGAAGTCGATGCTGAAACGGGTCCTGCCCGACGTGTTCGGCACCGACGAGTGCAACTGGTTGCCGGAGAAGATCAGGATGCCGCCCGGCTCGGGCACGACCGTCACCCGGGGTTCCAGCTCGATCGGCTCCTCGGGCTTGGGCTGCTCCCGCGTGTCGGTGCCGATGTGCTGCGCGGCGTTGAAGCGGCTGATCCGGTTCCACTCGTAATAGTCGTAGCGCGCGGACCCGTTCTTGACCGGGGTGTTCCAGTAACGCGGATGGAACGTCATCACGTTCTCGGGCACGACCTCGAAGATCGGAATCCACCAGTTGACCTGGCTCAGCGGCGCCGAATACCAGGTGTCCCGGTGAGGGTGGAACGCGTAGGCGATCCCCGTGGTGAGGTAGTCGTCGGAGGTGGACGACCGCATCCTCGGCACGTCGAAATACGTCCGATCGGCGTCGCAGCCGAAGGAGAGCAACAGCGCCCGCAGAAGTTCCTTCGCGCGCGGGTGATGGATGAACTTCGGCTTGAGCTCGGCGAGGATCGCGGCGAACTTCTCCACGGGCAGTTCATACTGGGCCGTTTCCGGGTCCAACCCGCCGAACGCGTCGCCGATCAACTCCCGCGCGAACTCGATCAGCGCCAGGGACTCGGGACGGGCCGGATACAGGAAGACGTGCCCTTCGTAGAGGCGTGTGCGGCGTTCTTCGTCCGTCAGAAGGGGACCTGAGAAGATAACGGTCACGGTACGGCTATCGCCTTTCTGGAGTCTTCTGTTACCTACGCCCACGCACGCTCGGCATACCAGGCCAGCGTCCGTCGCAGCCCTTCTTCCAGACCGACCGAGGCCTTCCAGCCGAGGATTTCGGCGGCCGGCCCGACGTCGGCGGTCTGAGCCACGTCGAGGGGACGGTCGGCGACCGTGCCGAATCGCGGCCGGAGTGCGGTGCCGGAGATGTGGAAGAGCATCTCCGCGGTCTCCCGCACAGAGGTGAGAACCCCCGTGCCGATGTCCAGCACCTGCCCGGCGGCCCGGTCGGTCTCGCCGGCCAGGACGAACGCCTCGACCACGTCGTCCACGTACACCCAGTCGGCCCGCTTGCTCCCGCTGGTGAGACCTGGCTCCTCACCGCGCAGCAGGGACTGCGCCAGGTATGGCACAAGCTTCCGGGCGTCCCGCTGGCCGGGCCCGTAGACCATGGTCGGCCGCAGCACGGCGACCGGAACGCCCCACAACCGGTGGAACAGTTGCGCGTAGCCGGTGGCCGCCCACTTGGCCATCGCGTACGGCGACGGGGGCGGCGACTGCTCGTTCGCGGGCCGGGGTTCCTCACTGGAGCCACAGAGCACCACCCGGATCCCGGGGAGGGCCGCGGCGTGACTCAGCAGGTTCACCGTGGCCAGAAGGTTGCTCTCCAGTGTGGGCAGCACGAGGTCGGTCTCTCTCGCGCCGTCGACCTCACCGGCCAGATGGAAGACGATGTCCGGCCGTGTCTCCCGGAGCAGCGTCCCGGTCGTCTCCCGGTCGCGGAGGTCGACGGCGTGCCAGGTCGCCTGTTCCCCCCGGCCCGGGTTCTGCCGGTGTGCGGGACGTCGGCTGACGGCGTGCACCTGGGCGCCCAGACCGGCGAGCCGGAGGGCGAGACGGCTTCCGATGAATCCCGACGCTCCTGTGACCAGGACCCTCTTTCCGGCCCATGGTGGTTCTTCCGGTCGTGGGGGTGACGGTGGTCCGGAGGAAGGGGGCCGGGCCATGTGTGCTCTCCCTGGATGCTCGATCATGCTGCGTATCGGCAAGGAGACGATCCGGTCGAGAGCGGGGTTGACGGCGAGAACAATGTTCGGGGCCGCTAATGCGAAAAGGGACCCGTCCGAAGACGGGTCCCTCCTCTGGTGGTGGGCTCAGCCGATGGTCCAGGTGTCCCCACCGTGGAGCAGGTCGGCGAGGCTGCCCGCGCCCTTGTCGGCCGTGGCCGTCTCGACCTGCTCGTTGAGGAGCTGGTCGTACGACGGCCGGTCGATCGAGCGGAAGACGCCGATCGGCACGTGATCGAACGCCGGCTCGTCCAGCCGCGACAGCGCGAACGCGAGCGACGGGTCGGGGTTGTGCGCGTCGTGCACGAGGATCTCGCTGTCGGCGATCTCGGCACGGCGCACGACCTCGACGCCGCCCGTGGGCGACAGCCGTACGGCACGCTCGTTGTCGCCGGTGCCGAAGACGATCGGCTGCCCGTGTTCGAGCCGGACGGTGATCTCGTCGCGGGTGCCGGGGTCCTTCAGCGTGTCGAAGGCGCCGTCGTTGAAGATGTTGCAGTTCTGGTAGATCTCCACCAGCGAGGCGCCCCGGTGCTCGGCGGCCTGGCGCAGCACGCTCTGCAGGTGCTTGCGGTCGCTGTCGATGGTCCGGGCGACGAACCCGGCCTCGGCGCCGAGCGCCAGCGAGATCGGGTTGAACGGCTTGTCCAGCGAGCCCATCGGCGTCGACTTGGTGATCTTGCCGATCTCGGAGGTCGGGGAGTACTGCCCCTTGGTCAGGCCGTAGATCCTGTTGTTGAACAGCAGGATGTTCAGGTTGACGTTGCGGCGCAGCGCGTGGATCAGGTGGTTGCCGCCGATCGACAGCGCGTCGCCGTCACCCGTGATCACCCACACCGACAGGTCGGGCCGGGAGGTGGCCAGGCCCGTCGCGATCGCCGGCGCCCGCCCGTGGATCGAGTGGAAGCCGTAGGTGTTGAGGTAGTACGGGAACCGCGAGGAGCAGCCGATGCCGGAGACGAAGACGATGTTCTCGCGCTTGAGCCCCAGCTCGGGCAGGAAGCTCTGCACCGCCGCCAGGATCGCGTAGTCACCGCAGCCCGGGCACCAGCGCACCTCCTGGTCGGACTTGAAGTCCTTCAGCGTCTGCTTGGCGTCCGTACGCGGGATCAGGGCCAGGCCCTTCCCGTTGAGCGTCTCAGTCACTTTCGATCACGTCCTGGATGACGGCGGCGAGTTCGGCGGCCTTGAACGGGAGCCCGCGCACCCGGTTGTAGCTGATCACGTCGACCAGATAACGGGCCCGCAGCAGCATGGCGAGCTGACCGAGGTTGATCTCCGGCAGCAGCACCTTGTCGTAGGAGCGCAGCACCTCGCCGGTGTTGGCGGGCAACGGGTTGAGGTGCCGCAGGTGCGCCTGGGCCACCTTGTGCCCCGCCGCGCGCACCCGGCGGGCCGCCGCCGCGATCGGCCCGTACGTCGAGCCCCAGCCGAGCACGAGCACCCGGGCGTCGCCGTCGGGGTCGTCGACCGTCAGGTCGGGCACGTCGATGCCGTCGATCTTGGCCTGACGCAGCCGCACCATCTTGTCGTGGTTGTCCGGGTCGTAGGAGATGTTGCCGGTGCCGTCGGCCTTCTCGATGCCGCCGATCCGGTGCTCCAGCCCCGCCGTGCCGGGCACCGCCCACGGGCGGGCCAGCGTCTCCGGGTCACGCCGATAAGGCAGGTAGGTCGTGCCGTCGTCGCCGTTGGGCTCGGTGGTGAACAGCACCGAGATGTCCGGCAGCTCGTCGAGGTCCGGGATGCGCCACGGCTCCGAGCCGTTGGCCAGGTAGCCGTCCGACAGCAGCATGACCGGCGTGCGGTACTTCAGCGCGATCCGCGCCGCCTCGATCGCCATCGTGAAGCAGTCCGACGGCGTGGCCGCCGCCAGCACCGGCACCGGCGACTCGCCGTTGCGGCCGTACATCGCCATCAGCAGGTCGGTCTGCTCGGTCTTGGTCGGCATGCCCGTCGAGGGCCCGGCCCGCTGCACGTCCACGATGATCAGAGGCAGCTCCGTGGTCACCGCGAGGCCCACGGTCTCGGCCTTGAGCGCGATGCCCGGGCCCGAGGTCGTGGTCACGCCGAGCGACCCGCCGAAGGCCGCGCCGAGGGCGGCGCCCACGCCGGCGATCTCGTCCTCGGCCTGGAACGTCCGGATCCCGAACCGCTTGTGCTTCGACAACTCGTGCAGGATGTCGGACGCCGGGGTGATCGGGTAGGAGCCGAGGAACAGCGGCAGCTTCGACTGCACCGACGCCGCGATCAGCCCGTACGCCAGGGCCTGGTTGCCGGAGATGTTCCGGTAGGTGCCCGGCCGGAGCGTGGCCGGCTTGATCTCGTACGACACCGAGAAGGACTCGGTGGTCTCGCCGTAGTTCCAGCCCGCCTGGAAGGCCGCGATGTTCGCCTTGGCGATCTCCGGCTTCTTGGCGAACTTGGCCTCCAGGAACTGGATCGTCCCCTCGGTCGGCCGGTGGTAGAGCCACGACAGCAGACCGAGCGCGAACATGTTCTTGGCCCGCTCGGCGTCCTTCTTGGAGATGTCGAAGCCCTCGAGCGCCTTGACCGTCAGCGACGTCAGCGGCACCGCGTGCAGGCGCCACTCGGCCAGCGAGTCGTCTTCGAGCGGGTTGCCGTCGTAGCCCACCTTGGACAGGTTGCGCTTGGTGAACTCGTCGGTGTTCGCGATGATGTCGGCGCCCTTGGGGAGATCCCCGAGGTTCGCCTTCAACGCGGCGGGGTTCATGGCGACGAGCACGTTGGGCGCGTCGCCGGGGGTCAGGATGTCGTGGTCGGCGAAGTGCAACTGGAAGCTCGACACCCCGGGGAGGGTGCCGGCGGGAGCGCGGATCTCCGCCGGGAAGTTGGGGAGCGTCGACAGGTCGTTGCCGAACTGGGCCGTCTCCGCCGTGAACCGATCACCGGTGAGCTGCATTCCGTCGCCGGAGTCACCCGCGAACCGGATGATCACGCGGTCGAGTTGCTGAACCTGCTTGGTCACAGCTCCTCAGTCCTCCTTGACGCGCCCAAGCCTGCCTGCTGGTGGCACGTTGTCATGTCCATGCTAGATCCATCGGGGTCACGCTGGTTTTTCGCAGATGCGCACTTGGGGTGCGCACTGCCGGGACTTTCCGCACCTGTGGCGCGTTCCCGTGGTGCCTCGGCCGCCGGGGGGCGGCGCACCGTCAGCTTCGCGAACCATCCGGGCGACACAGGCCCGACGCGAGCCGGCACAGGTCCAGGTGCAGACGGGCGACGAGCTTGATTCGGGTCACGATCCTCAACTATATGCGGGGGACTCGGATGTGACCGTCAGGTGTTCAACCCTTGAGATCGTGCCGGGGTTATCCTCGAGACCGGGAGGCGGTATGAGTGGATACTTCGGCTCATATGCCGTGGTCGTCGTCCTCTTCCTCGTCGGCATAGCGATCTTCGCGGGCGGCCTGTTCGTGAACCGGATGTTACGTCCCAGCCGGCCGACGCCCGAGAAGCTCACGACGTACGAGTGCGGGGTCGATCCCGTGGGCGTGGGCTGGGCGCAGTCGCAGATCCGCTACTACGTCTTCACGTACCTCTATGTGGTCTTCGCCGTCGACGCCGTGTTCCTCTTCCCCTGGGCCACCGTCTTCGCCGCCCCCGGGTACGGCATGACGACCCTGGTGGAGATGTTCGTCTTCCTCGCGTTCATCGCGCTCGGCATCCTGTACGCCTGGCGCAAGAGGGTGCTGGGCTGGACGTGACCCGACCGGCCCGGGGGAGGACAATGGACGGCATGGCGGTGACCGCATGCCCGTGAACGATCTCCCGATGCCCACGGTGGGGCCGGCGTCCAGGCTGGCGCCCAAGCCGATGAAGTTCGTGCTGAACTGGGGCCGGCGCTACTCGTTGTGGGTCTTCAACTTCGGGCTGGCCTGCTGCGCCATCGAGTTCATCGCCACGTCGATGAGCAGGCACGACTTCATCCGCTTCGGGGTGATCCCGTTCGCCAACGGCCCCCGGCAGGCCGACCTGATGATCGTGTCGGGCACAGTGACCGACAAGATGGCTCCCGCCGTACGCCGGCTGTACGAGCAGATGCCCGACCCCAAGTACGTCATCTCGTTCGGCGCCTGCTCCAACTCGGGCGGGCCCTACTGGGACTCGTACTGCGTCACCAAGGGCGTGGACCAGATCATCCCGGTTGACGTGTACGTCCCCGGGTGCCCGCCCCGCCCCGAGGCGCTGCTCCACGGGATCATGAAGCTCCAGGAGAAGATCGCGGGCGAGACGCTCGAAGACCGCTACCTGCCGGAGGCGGACGCATGAGCGCCCGCGCCGTGCGCGAGCGCTACGGCTCGCGCGTCACCGACTCGTTCGGGCAGGACGTGCTCGACGTGGACCCCGGCGAGTGGATCGACGCGCTGGCGTTCGCGCGCTCGGCCGGGTTCGAGTTCTTCGACTGGCTGACCGCCGTGGACGAGCCGCCCGAGGCGTTCGCCGTCGTGGCCCACGTGTTCGACCCGGTCGCGTTCGCCCACCTGCTCGTACGCACCCGGGTGCCGCGCGCGGACCCCCGCCTGCCGACCGCCACCGGCGTCTTCCGGGGGGCGAACTGGCACGAACGGGAGACATACGAGATGTTCGGCGTGGTCTTCGACGGCCATCCGGACCTGCGTCCGCTGCTGCTGCCGGACGGCTTCGAGGGCCACCCGCTGCGCAAGGACTTCGTGCTGGCCGCCCGGGTCGCCAAGGCCTGGCCCGGGGCCAAGGAACCGGGGGAGTCCGGCCACGGCTCGCCGAGCCGCCGCAGGATGCTGCCGCCGGGGGTGCCACCCGACTGGGCCTCCGGGTGAGAGGGGCGTCATGGCCGAGGTGCTCGACATAGCGGTCCGGCTGGTCGTCGTGGTGGCGGCGTTCCTGCTGCTGCCGCTGATCGTCGGGCAGATGGAGCACAAGGCCATGGCCCACATGCAGTCCCGCCTCGGGCCGATGTACGCCGGCGGTTTCCACGGCTGGGCGCAGCTCCTCGCGGACGGCGTGAAGTTCGCCCAGAAGGAGGACGTCATCCCGGCCGCCGCCGACCGGCGGGTCTTCGCGATCGCCCCCGCGGTGGCGCTCGTGCCGTACCTCGTCGTGATGGTCGTGATCCCGGTCGGCCCCGGGCTTGCGGCCGTGGACCTCGACGCCGGGCTGTTCTTCGTGCTGGCGGTGATGGGCGTCGGCGTGCTCGGCGCGATCATGGCCGGATGGGCCTCGGCCAACAAATACAGCGTGCTCGGCGGCATCCGGGCCGCCGCCCAGCTCATGTCGTACGAGCTGCCGCTGGTGCTCGCCGCCTCCAGCGTGGCGATGGCCGCGGGCACGCTGTCCCTGCAGGGCATCGCCGAGCAGTGGCGCTGGTGGTGGCTGCCCTGGCAGGCGATCGGGGCCTTCGTGTTCTTCGTCGCCGGCCTGGCCGAGCTGCGCCGGCCGCCGTTCGACATGCCGATCGCGGAATCCGAGATCATCATGGGCCCGATGACCGAGTATGCCGGGTTCCGTTTCGCCCTGTTCATGCTGGCCGAGTACGCCGGGATCGTGGTGCTGTCCGCGCTGACGACCGTGCTGTTCCTCGGCGGCTGGCAGGGCCCCCTCCTGCCCGGCCCGGTCTGGACGCTGTTGAAGGTCTTCGCCCTGGCCTTCGTCGTCATATGGGTGCGCGTCAGCTATCCCCGGATGCGCGAGGACCAGCTGCAGAAGTTCGCCTGGGCCGTCCTGGTGCCCCTCGCCCTCCTCCAGCTCGCCCTCACCGGAGTCGTACGGGTCCTTACGGCCTGAGCCCGATCACAACGGACACCTCCACCCCGGCCACCCCGCCGTCGCCTCGTCCTCCCACGCCTGCAACGTCTTGCCCTCGTAGACAGTGTCGCGATGGCTGCTGAGCCATTCGACGAGTTCCGCGCTTCCCCGAACCTTGTCCCGCACGAGCCACGGCTGGTCGCGGAGGTGGGCGTCAGGGATGCGATCGTGGTCCACAAGACACTGGACCACGGCGACGAGCGCCTGGTCACGCCGCTGCACTTCGTCGTCCGGTCTGTGCGGCTCTTCGTCCCTTGTGCAGGCGGACAGGGCGAACGCCATGAACAGGAGAACCACGGTCCCCGCCTTCAAAGCCCTCACTGCTGCATCCTCATCGCTTCCTGCGCGGCCCTGATCCACTGAAGCAGGGTCCTGCCGCCATAGGAGGTCTCTGCGTGATCGCTGAGCCACTCGACGAATTCGGCGTTGGGCGTCAACCTGCCGTTCGTGTACCAAGAGGCGTCACGCGGCGGGTGAAGCGCCCCCGAAGCGATGAGGCCCCGCACCACGGGAACCTCGATCTGCAGAACCTGCTTGCGGAAGGCATCCGCATTGTCTTTGAGTGCGCGCAACGCGTGGTCCGTGTCGAACGACTCGTTCACAACTGGCGCGGAACCCCCTGTCAAAAACTGCGCGATGGTTCCAGGTCCCCATGGATTGCTGAAGCTGAGGGCGCCGAAACCTCCGGCCAAAATCGCGAGAGCTGTCTGGTTTCGCGTCTCCTCTTCGTCACGCAGTTGCTCGTCGGCGAAGTGCCGATCGTTCTGCAGACGCTGCACCATTCCGTACAGACCGGCTATCTCGCTCAGATAATCCGCATCGGATGGATCCTTGATGGTGGCCGCGACGGCGACCGCCACGCGCGCGTTGAGGGTGCCCTTCAGACGGCCGAAGTCCTCTGGCGCCCGCAGCGCCTGAGCGAGCATCGCCTCCAGTTCGCTGTTCCTGACCACGACCGTCCACGGATTGGCGGGATCGTTCTCCTTCGGCAGCGGCTGAGCGGTGAAGTCATGCCCCACGGACTTGGCGAAGTCGGGCAGGTAACGCTCGATGGTGTAGGTCAACGCTTGGCGGATCTGGATAGGCAGCACCGTCTGCGGGTGGAGCTTGGAGAATTCGGCGGTGGCTTGGACGATGTGGACGACGGACCAGGCGGATTCCTTGGCGTCGGCGGAGGTGCCGCGTTCCGCGGACACGGCGGCCTTGAGGAAGGCCGCCGTGGGCGCGGAGAGGTCCACCTGGCCGGTGGGCGGAAGCACGCCGCCCGGGTGTGCGTATGAGCTCAGGAAGGGCCCCGGGTCGTAGCCGGGGGTGTGCCAGGAGTCGCTGACGAGCATCCGGGCGTACTTCAGGCCGGTGGCCTGATCGCCCAGCGCGTGGCGGGCGGCCATGCCGTTCTCTGCGGCTCGCTGGAGGACGGCCCCCACGGCGTCGTACTCCGCCATGAGCCGCTGGTGGCGTGACGCGTCGGCGTCGGTCTCCAGCGGGCCGCGGGCGGGCGGCCAGATCGTCTTTCCGGCGGCGCGGGCGTCGAGCATGGCTCGGGTCAGGTCGGCGAGCAGGCGGGAGTCCCATGACCTGCCCTCGGGGCCGTACTTCACCAGCATGCCGACCGACCAGGGGTCGGAGTTCGCGGCGAGGGCGGCGCGGGTCGCGTCGGGCAGCAACGGGCGGCGGTCCTTGCCCGTGCCTACGCGCATCTGGCCGGCGGCGGCCAGGGACGCCCCGAGCGCCCGCAGCACGCTCACGCTCTCCGCACTGAACAGCGCGCTTCCCGTTCGTTCGTACAACGCACGGGCGGCGCGCAGTGCGAGCGGGCCTGCTCCGGCCCAGAAGGCCGCCTGGTAGTCCTCGTCGGCGAGGTGCCGCTGCAGGCTCTCCGGCAGTCCCAGGAGGGCGGTGCGGGCCTCCTCGGGGTTCTTGGCCGCGAGGGCGGCGGCCAGCGTCTCCGCGTCGCGTTTGCCCTGGTTTCCGCTCTGTCCCGTGGCCTCCCAGTCGAGCCGTACGCTGGGCGGCCGGTCGAAGGCGAGGCCGGGAAGGCCGGGCGCACGGCTCAGCACGCTCCAGCCCTGCTCTCTCGCCAGTTCGTACGCCCTGGTCGTGCGGGCGTCCATATCACGTACGTCGTCGAGCGCGGCGGCGATGAGGCCGGGCAATGAGGTGACCGCGACTTCACTTCCCCATTTCTGCATTTTCTGCTGTATGAGGGGACTATGCCGGGCCAGTAGTTCGTGTAGCTGTTCCAGCCTTTTGGTCAGCTCCTTGAGATTTTCGGGATCGACTCCGACGAAGTCCCCCACGGCGATCCTTCCCGGTGCGGCGGCCTACGAGGCGGCTTTGCGGCGCTCCGCCTCCTCCACACGGGCGATCAGATGCGGCTGCTCGGCGAGCACGGCGTCGAAGAGCCTGGTGAGCTGGGTCTTCCGGGCGTTCCAGCCGGCGGCCCAGCGGTCGGCCGCCGGGCCCTGCCAGGTGTGGTCGCCGAACAAGGCGGGGACGGCGGTGAGCGCCTGGAGGATCTCCCGCACAGAGGTCGCGGCCGCGGCCATGTCCGCCCTGCATTCGACGATCTCGGATGACGTCACCGGCCCTCCCGTCTCTCACGCTGACGCACCGTAAAGCCTAAGGAAACACCGATCGCTCAGCCAGGGATATGCGCGACGACCATCGGGATTACCGAATAACTATGGGAGGAAAATGCCATATTCGGCCAGGTCGGAGGTGAGGTGCGGGGGCAGGGAGGCAGCGGCGGATACGTCCTCGGCCGAGACGAAGCCGCCGACCTGGTCGCGTACGCGCACGATCTGCTCGGCGAGCGCGGGCGTCAGGCCCGGCAGGTTGGTGATCACCGGGGCGGGGGCGTGGTTGACGTCGACCAGGCCGCCGTCGTCGTACTGGCGGGGCAGGTCGGGCCGCCCGATCCGCAGCTCGCGCGCCATGACAGGATCCCGCTCCGCCAGTTCCCTGGCCTGCTGCCGCAGGGCGCGGCGGTGCTGCGCGAGCGCGATCGCCTGCTCGTTGGCGGTCTCGTACGGCGGGACGTCGCCGAAGACCTGTCGCCTGACCGCGAGCGAGTGCACGGTGCCGATCAGCCAGGGACCGAGCATACAGAAGATCATGAAGAGGGACACCAGAGCCGGCTCCTGCGTGTCCTCGTACAGCTCGACCAGGTAGATCCAGGCGCCGGTGGCCGTGGCGTATCCGGCCGCGGCGGCTCCGTACCCCCAGCTGCGCCTGCGGATGGCGGCGTACAGCATGCTGAAGGGGGCGCCGAAGCCGCAGGTGTAGAGCGGGGCGAGCGCCCACAGGTAGCTGGGGGCGCTGGAAGGCCGCTGCACGGGCGGCGGTGGGGACGGCGGCGTCGGCGGCATCGGTGGTGGAGGGGGCGGCGGCACGGGCGAGTGCGCGTGCGGCTGTGCGGGTGGCGGCACGTGTGGCTGCGCGGGCGGCGCCGGGTGGGCGCCGTGAGGGCCCGGCCACTGCTGCCCGTACGGTCCCGGCCCCCGCTGCCGGTGCGGGTTCTGCGGCTCCTGGCCCTGTGGTCCCTGTCCGTGCGGTCCCTGGGGCCGGTACGGCGGTCCTTGCGGCCCCTGTGGTCCGTGCTGTGGTCCGTGCTGTGGTCCGTGCTGTGGCCCATGCTGTGGTCCGTGCTGCGGCCCGTGTGGTCCTTGCGGTCCGGGCGGGTAACCTCCCGGCCCCCCATAGCCGTTCATGGTCCAGACGATACGTATTTGTCGGTGTCTGCGCTGCCCCCTTCGCCCCACATCCTGTGGACAACCCTGGGGATGACGGTGTGGACGATGTGGAAAACAGCCCGGATGGAGTCACACGTTCACTCGCCGCCGATAGTGCGCGATGATGAGCAGGTGGCGCACATACCAGGAGAAGGGTTGGCCAAGGGTTTGGCCGTGACCATGCGGCACATGCTGCGGAAGTCCGAGACGCAGCAGTACCCGGAGGTCCACCCCGACCTGCCCGCCCGCAGCCGGGGCGTGATCGCCCTGGTCGAGGAGAACTGCACCGTCTGCATGCTCTGCGCCCGCGAGTGCCCCGACTGGTGCATCTACATCGACTCCCACAAGGAGACCCTGCCGGCGCCCGAGGGCGGCCGCCCGCGCGCCCGCAACGTGCTCGACCGCTTCGCGATCGACTTCTCGCTGTGCATGTACTGCGGCATCTGCATCGAGGTGTGCCCCTTCGACGCGCTGTTCTGGTCGCCCGAGTTCGAGTACGCCGAGTACGACATTCGCGATCTTCTCCACGAGAAGGACAGGCTGGGCGAATGGGCGGCCACCGTGCCGCCGCCACCGGCCCACGAGGTCGGCGCCGAGCCGCCGAAGGAACTGTCGGCCGCGTCCCGCCCGGCGCCGGCCCGCCGTACGGCACCGCCCGCGCCGGCGAACAGACCTGCCGCGGGCGCGTCCGCGGCTCAGGAGGCCGAGAGAGAACCGGCGGCGGAGCCCGCGAAGAGTGCGGAGGGTCGCCCGCGTCGTGAGCCGCCCCGAGCCATGCGCGACATCCGCTCCATCCGGCCGCCGGGCTCGCTGCCCAAGAAGAACGGCCCGTCGTCACCGGAGAAGAAGGACGGGCCCGAGGGGGAGCGATGACCTCCCAGGCGCCGGGGTTGTGGCCGCCCTCGGGGCCTGAGATCGTCTTCCTGCTGCTCGGCGCCGTCGCCGTCGGCTCCGCCCTGCTGGTCGTCACGACCAGGCAGCTCGTCCACGCGGCGCTGTGGCTGGTCGTCTGCTTCGGCGCGCTCGCGGGCGGCTACCTGGTGCTGACCGCCGAGTTCGTCGCCTGGGTGCAGGTGCTCATCTACGTGGGCGCGGTCGTGGTGCTGCTGCTGTTCGGGATCATGCTGACCCGCGCGCCCATCGGGCCCTCGGCGGGCCTCGACTCCGGCAACCGGTGGGCCGCCGCGCTCGTCGCCGTCGCGACCGCCGCCGTCCTCGTCACCGTGGTGATCACCGGCTTCCGCTCGGCGTACGCGCCGCTCCAGCCCGGGCAGGGGGCGGCCGAACCCCTGGGAGCGAGCGTCTTCCGCACCTGGGTGCTGCCGTTCGAGGCGCTGTCGGTGCTCCTGCTCGCCGCGCTGATCGGCGCGATCGTCCTGTCCCGTACGGACATCAGGGGGCGGGAATGACCCGGTTATCGGCCTTATCGAGCAGCCTGACGGCCCGGAGGCGGTGAGCGAGGTGCACGTCGTCTACCCGGTGGTGATCTCCGCCCTGTTGTTCTCCATCGGTGTGTACGGCGTGCTGGCCCGGCGCAACGCGATCCTCGTGCTGATGTCGGTCGAGCTGATGCTCAACGCGGTCAACCTCAACCTGGTGGCCTTCGACGTCTGGCTCAGGGACCGCCTGCACGGCGGACAGGTGCTGACGCTGTTCGTCATCGTGATCGCCGCGGCCGAGCTGGGTCTGGGGCTGGCGATCGTGCTGGCCGTCTTCCGTACACGCCGGACCGTCGACGTCGACCGGTTGCGGGCGCTCGCCGAAGTCGTACGCGCACCCGGCTCGGGGCGTCTGGACGGGGAGGACGCCTTGTGATCGCCGTGGTCGCTCTGATCGTGCTGCTGCCGTTCGCCGCCGCCGCCGCGGGGCTGCTGGCGACCCGTCTCGGCACGCGGAACCTGGGCCCCCGCGCGGAACGGGTGGCGTACCGGCGGGCGGCGTGGTTCGCGATCGTTCCGGGCGGGGTGTCGGCGGCGCTGACGGTGTGGCTGGCCGCCTCGCTGGCGGGGGGAGCGGGCACGTCGGAAGGGCGCTTCTGGTCGGAGCTGCTCCCCGGCCGGGTCGAGGGCACGCTGACAGTGGTCGAGACGGGGTCGGTGCCGATCTCCCTGACTCTGCGGGACGACGGATTGTCAGTGCTCACGGGCATCCTGGTCGTCGTGGTCGCGCTGGCGGTGCAGGTCTACTCGGTCGGGTACATGCGGGACGAACCCCGCTACCCGTCCTACAGCGCGTTCGTCAGCCTGTTCACCAGCGCCATGCTGCTGGTCGTCTACGCGGGGGATCTGATCGTCCTCTACGCCGGCTGGGAGATCATGGGGCTGTGCTCCTACCTGCTCATCGGGCACTGGTGGGAAGACCGGGCCAACTCCCGGGCGGCGGTGAAGGCGTTCCTGGTCACCCGGCTCGGCGACGTCGGCTTCCTGTTCGGGATCTTCGTCCTCGGCACGGCGGCGGGCGGCTTCCGGATCGACGACGTGCTGCGCGCCGACATTCCCCAGGGCACGCTGATCGCCGCGACGCTGCTGCTGCTCGCCGGGGTCGCGGGCAAGAGCGCGCAGGTGCCGCTGCATACCTGGCTGCCCGACGCGATGGCCGGTCCCACCCCGATCAGCGCGCTCATCCACGCGGCCACGATGGTGGCGGCCGGGATCTTCGTCGTCGCCCGGCTCTATCCCGCCTTCCTCGCGGCGCCGCCCACGCTCGACGTGCTGGGCGTGGTCGCCGCCGTCGGCATGCTGGGCGCCGCCCTCGCCGCGCTCGCACAGGACGACCTCAAGCGCGTGCTGGCTTATTCGACGATCAGCCAGCTCGCCTACATGGGGGCGGCGCTGGCCGCCGGGTCCGACCTGGCGGCGATGTTCCACCTGGTGTCGCACGGCGCGTTCAAGGCCCTGCTGTTCCTCTGCGCGGGCCTGGTGATCCACCACGTCGGGTCGAACCTGATCAGCCACATGGGCGGGCTGCGCCGCGCTCTTCCCATCACGTTCTGGACGATGACCATCGGGTTCGCCGCGCTCGCCGGGCTGCCGCCCGCGAGCGGGTTCTTCAGCAAGGACGCCGTGCTCTCGGCCGTCGAGCACGGGACGGGGCCGGCCCAGCCGTTCGTGTACGCGTCGGCGCTGCTGACCGTGGGGGTGACCGGGGCGTACGCCGCCCGGGCCTGGCTGCGCACGTTCTTCGGTCCCGCCCGGGTCGAGCCGCTCGCGGAGCCGCCGCCCGGTGTCGCCCACGTCTTCGACGGCCGGGAGGCGCCCCGGTCGATGCTGTGGCCGGCCGGCGTGCTGGCCGTGCCCGCCCTGCTGCTCGGCCTCGCCGGATCGGCGGCCGGGTCGGCGGCCGGAGTAAAGGTCGAGTGGGGGCCGGCGGCTGTCAGCCTCGCCGTCGCGCTGCTCGGCGCCGGGATCGTGTACGCCCTGTGGCGCTCCGCGCCGGAGCAGGATCCGGCCCGGCTGCTCGGGCCGTTCCGGGTGCCGTGCGAGCGGGCCTTCTACGTGGACGCCGCGTACGCGGCGCTGGTCGCCCGGCCCGTCCTGCGCCTGGCCAGGGCGGTGGTCCGTACGGACGCGCGGGTGGTGGACGGCGCGGTCCGCGGTTCCGGCCGGGCGACGCTCGGCCTTTCCGGCCTGGTGCGGCTTGCCCAGAACGGCAACGCGCAGCTCTATGTCACCGGCCTGTTCGCCGGGCTCGTACTGATCGCGGTCGCGGCGGTGGTGCTGACATGACGGGTTCGAAACAGTGACGCGCGGGTCCCAAATGGCGGCGCGTGGCTTTCCCGCAGTGGCATGTGGTCTCTCCGCGGCGGTGCCTGGTTTCTTCGCGGTGGTGCCGGGGTTTCCCACAGTGGTGTCGGCGTTCCCCGCGGTGGTGCCGGGGTTCCCCACAGTGGCGCGTGGCTTCCTCGCGGTGGTCACCCCGGTGGCGCTGGTGGTGACGCGGTGGTGACGACGTGAGCTGGTTGCCGATCGCACTCGTGGCCGTTCCACTGCTGGGGGCCCTCGCCGCCTTCGTCCCGGCCGTACGCGACAGTGCGGTGGCCTGGGGGATCGCCGTCTCGGCGGCGGTGCTGGTCCTCGCCGTCGCGCTCGCCGCGGTCTTCGACTACGCCCGCCCCGCCGAGATGCAACTGCAGACCGATCAGCCCTGGATCCCCGGCCTCGGCCTGCGGTTCCACCTGGGCGTGGACGGCGTCTCGCTGCCGCTCGTCGTGCTGACCGCGCTGCTCACGTTCCTGTGCTTCGTCCACCTCGCGGGGCATCCGCCTGAGGGTGGCCGGACGGGTGGGCTGGTCGTCACGCTGCTCGTGCTCGAAGTCGGCATGCTCGGCACGTTCCTCGCCCTCGACCTGCTGCTGTTCTTCGTGTTCTTCGAGGTCGTGCTGGTCCCGATGTATTTCGTGATCGCCCTGTGGGGCGGCGCGGGCCGGCGGCAGGCGGCCGTGAAGTTCATCCTCTACACGCTGCTCGGCTCCGCGGTCCTGCTCATCGGCCTGCTCGTCGTCTGGACCCAGGCCGGCACGCTCGACATGGTCGCGCTGGCCGGTCGGCACGGCTCGGGCATCGCCCGGTCGGCCCAGATCCTCGCGTTCCTCGCCATCGGTCTCGGCCTGGCGGTGAAGACGCCCATGTGGCCGCTGCACACCTGGCTGCCCGACGCGCACACCGAGGCGCCCACCGTGGGCTCGGTCCTGCTCGCGGGCGTGCTGCTCAAGATGGGTTCGTACGGCTTCGCCAGAATCGCGATCCCGGTGCTCCCCGAGGGGGCGGCGGCCCTGGCTCCCTGGCTCGGCGCGTTCGCCGTGGCCGGCATCGCGTACGGATCGCTCGCCTGCCTCGCCCAGCGTGATCTCAAACGGATGATCGCCTACTCGTCCGTCGGCCACATGGGCTTCGTGCTGCTCGGGTTCGCCTCGCTCACGCCGGTGGGCCTGAACGGCGCCCTGTTCGCCAACGTCGCCCACGGGCTGATCACCGGCCTGCTGTTCTTCCTTGCCGGAGCCGTCAAGGAGCGCTACGGCACGGCCGACATGGTCCGGCTGGGCGGCGGGATGCTGCGCCGCCTGCCGTACGTCGGGTCGCTGCTGACCTTCGCCTGCGTCGCCTCGCTGGGCCTGCCCGGCCTCGCCGGGTTCTGGGGGGAGATGCTCGCGCTGCTCGGCGCGTACCGGCCGGCAGCGGCGCTCTCCCGGCCGCTGTTCCTCGTGTTCATGGCCGTCGGAGGGCTCGGCACGGTGCTCACCGCGGCCTACTTCCTGCTCATGCTCTCGCGGGTGACGCATGGCCGGGCGGTCGAAACCGTCTCGCCCGCCGGGCCACCAGAACCCGCCGCGTCTCTCGAACCCGCCGCGCCTCTCGAACCCCTGCCTCTCGAACCCGCCCTGCCTCTCGAACCCGCCGCGTCTCTCGAACCGGTGCCTCTCGAACCGGTGCGGCCGGGTGCGACGGGTGCCGCCGGGGCGGCGGTCGGGGCGGCCGTCGGGGTGGGCACTCGAGAGGGGGCGGAGCCGGGCCGGGGGCGGCGGCCCTTCCGGGACGCCACGGCCCACGAACTGGCGGCATGGCTTCCGCTGGTGGCGCTGATCGTGCTGTTCGGCCTGTGGCCGAAGGCTCTGCTCGCCGTCACCACGCCCGCCGTGCAGTCGCTCCTCGGATCGGGGGTGGCGCCATGACGGGCGGCGGCGTGATCCAGTCCATCGACTACGCCGCCGTGGCGGCGCCGCTGGTCCTCGCGCTGGTGGCCGGGCTCGTGCTGCTGCTCGACGCGTTCCTGCCCGCCCGCCCCGGCGGGGCGCGGCTGCTTGGTCTCGTCACACTCGGCGGCCTGATGGCCGCCCTGTCGGTCGTGGCCGTCCAGGCCGCGAGCGGCGGCACCCGGCGCACGTTCTGCGTCCCCGCCTCACTCGGCGGAGCCTCCGCTCCGGGCCAGGCCGCAACGGGTCAGGCCGCCACGGGCCGGGCCGTCGCGGCGTCGTGTTCGTTCGTCGCCGACCGCTTCTCCCTGGTCATCGCGGCGGTCGTACTGGCCGCCGGGGTGATCGTCGTGCTGCTGTCGATGACGGAGATCGCCACGTCACGCGACGCCGGGCCTGATGACCGCGGCCGGATCCCGGCGGGGGAGTGGTATTTCCTGCTCCTGGCCACGCTGACCGGGGCGGTGCTGCTGCCGGCCTCCCGTGACCTCATCATGCTGGTCGTGTCGCTGGAGCTGGTCTCACTGCCGGTCTTCGCGCTGACCGCGCTCCGACGCCATGACTGCCGCGCCGCCGAGGCGGCCCTCAAGCTCTTCCTGGTCTCGGTGGTCTCCACCGCGATCACGCTGTTCGGCGTCTCGCTGCTCTACGGGGTGACCGGCTCGGTCCACCTCGACCGGATCGACGCCGCGCTGCGGACGTCGGACGGCATGACCGGGGGCACCGCCGGGGCCACCGCCGGAGACATGGCCCGGGTCACGGTGGTGGCGATCGTGCTGGTGGCCGCGGGCTTCGCGTTCAAGATCGCCGCGGTGCCGTTCCACTTCTGGGCGGGGGACGTCTACCAGGGCGCCCCGGTCCCGGTCGCGGCGCTGCTGTCGGTGGTGTCGAAGGCGTCGGGCTTCGCCGGGCTGATCCTGCTGCTGACGTACGCGCTGCCGGGAAAGGCGGCGGTGTGGGCGCCGGGAGTGGCGGTCGTCGCCGCGCTGACGATGACGGCGGGCAACGTCCTCGCGATGCGGCAGCGCGCCGCCGTCCGGCTGCTGGCCTGGTCGTCGGTGGCGCAGTCGGGCTACATCCTCGCGCCGCTGGCGGTCTACGCCGTGGCCCCCCGTGCGGCGGTCGGCGCGTCGGTCGCCTATCTCGTCTTCTACGCGGCGATGAACCTGATCGCCTTCTCCGTGGTCCTGCTGGTGGCGCGGCTGCCCGAAGGCCAGGACCTGGAGGCATATCGGGGGCTGGCGCTGCGGAGCCCGGCCGCCGGGCTGTCCCTCGCCTTCGCCCTCGTCTGCCTGGCCGGGCTGCCGCCCGGGCTCGCCGGCCTGTTCGCGAAGATCGTCGTCTTCCGGGCCGTGGTGGACGGCGGGCTCGGCTGGCTGGCCCTCGTGATGGCGGCCAACACGGTGGCGGGGCTCTACTACTACATCTCCTGGACGGCCCGGCTGTTCGCGCCGCCCGCGGCGGGCGAGAGCCGTACGGTCTCGGCGCGGGCGGCGGCGGGGGTCGCCGTCGCCGTCACGGTCGCCGTCACCGTGGTCTTCTCCGTCGCCCCGCAGGTGGTGCTGTCCGTCTCAGGGTGAGGCGTGTCACGGGGAACGTTCGTCCTGGCCATGCGCGTTGGTAGGGCTGGACGCCCGAGCCGGACGTTCCGGCCGGACACACAGCGCTGGACTCACCGCGCTGGACTCACCGCGCTGGACTCACCGCGCCGGATGCCGGAGCTGGACGTCCGAGCCGGCCACACCGAACCGGGAGGAGGAGGCGTGCATCACAACCGCCTGCGCACCGCGGTCCTGCTGGGGACGCTGTCCGCGTCGCTCCTGGTCATCGGGGCCTGGCTGGGAGGCGGCATGGGCGCCCGGATCGCGGTCGTGGCCGCCCTCGCGGTCTGTGGCGTCGCCTACTTCTGCGCCGACAGGATCGCGCTGTCGGCCATGCGGGCCCGGCCCGTGGCGGAGGTGGAACAGCCGGCCCTCTACCGCGTCGTCCGCGAGCTGTGCACCGAGGCCCGCGCGCCGATGCCCCGCCTGTACGTGTCGCCGACGATGCAGCCCAACGCGTTCGCGACCGGGCGCAACCCGCGTGACGGGGTGGTGTGCGTGACACACGGCCTTCTCGGGCTGCTGGACGAGCGCGAGCTCAAGGGTGTGCTCGGCCACGAGCTGTCGCACATCCACAATCGCGACATCCTGATCTCATCGGTCGCGGGCGCGCTCGCGACGATGATCACCTACTTCGGGTACGTCGGCCTGTTCTTCGGGTCCGACGACGACGAAGGCCCGGGGTTCCTCGGCGCCATCCTCGTGATGATCCTCGGCCCGGTCGCGGCCACGATGATCCAGATGGCGATCGCACGCTCACGGGAGTTCGCGGCCGACGACGCGGGCGCACGGCTGACCGGCGACCCGCTGGCCCTCGCCTCCGCGCTGCGCAAGATCGAGATGGAGGTCCGGAGGCTGCCGCTCCCGGAGAACGGCAGGCTCGCCTCCGCCGGCCACATGATGATCGTCAATCCGTTCCGGGGCACCCGGATCGGCCGGCTGTTCGCCACCCACCCGCCGGTCGCCGCGCGGATCGCACGTCTGGAGCGGATGGCCGGCTACCGCCGGTGACACGAGCAAGCCATCCGTGACGCCGGGTGGCGCCGCGAGCTCGCAGGGCTCGGCAGGGCGGACCGGACGGTGGCGGGACGACGCCGTGGCGGTGGAGACACACCATGCGACGCCGACGTTCCGTCCCCAGGGGGCCACGTCAAGATCTCTACACATTTGGTGGGGAAAGGGATGGAAGATCCGGCGTTCCGTGGTGTTTACTACATCTATCCATTTGGGGCTGACTGGTAGACAAACCAGGTCACAGGGAAGGCGCGCCATGGCAGAAACGGACGAGCGCGGCGTCCACACCCGCCGGGGATTCCTCAGGACGACGATCACCGGTATGACCATGCTCACGGCCGCGGCGCTGCTGGAGGCCTGCGGCGCCGCGCCGTCTCCGTCGGCCGGCTCGAAGGCGTCGAGCGGAAGCGCCGCCGCCGGTACGGACACCGGCAAGGAGATCGAGGTGCTCCGGGTGTCGCTTCCCGGCTCGCTGTCGAACCTGTATCCCGGGCAGGAGTCGGGCATTCTCAACTACTACGTCGCCGGGATCTGCATGGAGGGGCTCGTCGGCGTCGACACCACGGGGAAAATCGTTCCCGCCCTGGCATCGGGCTTCGAGCGGACGTCGCCCACCACCTACGTCTACCGGCTCCGTCCGGACGCCCGGTTCCACGACGGCACCCCGGTGACCGCCGATGACGTGCTGCACTCGATCGAGATGGCGAGGGACGCCAAGGTCTCGCCCGCCACGGCCGCCTACTGGGCCAACCTGAGGAAGGCCGAGAAGACCGGTGAGGCCGAGATCACCCTGACCGCCAAGGCCGCCGACGAGGCCTTCGCCTGGCTGCCGTCCAACGCCGACGCCCTGTGGATCGCCCCCAAGGCCGCGTGGGAGCGCGCGAAGAGCGGGTTCGGCACCCCGCAGTCGCTCCCCGTCGGGTCCGGGCCGTACACGGTGACCGGGTTCGTCCCCGACTCCTACGTCGAGTTCTCCCGGGCGGACACCTGGCACGGAACCCGGCCGAAGATCGCGAAGATCCGGTTCGAGTTCGTGCCGGACGACAACACGCGCCTGCTGGCGTGGCAGGCCGGCAAAGCCGACATGGCCCTCAACGTGCCGCTGGCCCAGTCGCGTCAGTGGGAGAGCGCCTCCGCCACCCGGGTGGTCTACGCGCCCGATCGCTCCTACGCCGGGCTGACTTTCAACACGAAGGCCGCGCCGTTCGACGACGTGCACGTCCGCAGGGCGGTCGCCCATGCGGTGAACCGCCAGGCGATCGTCGACAAGATCCTGCGCGGGCACGGTCAGGTCGCCACGGCGATGTCCACGCCCGAGCAGTTCGGCGGGCTCTGGACGCCGCAGGAGGCGACGCGGCGGCTCGCCGCCGTCCCCCAGTACCCGTACGACCTGGAGAAGGCGAAGCAGGAGCTGGCGCAGTCGAAGGTGCCGAACGGGTTCGGTGCGAGCCTGTCCTACCCGAACACCGGCCCGCACCTGGGGACGGCCGCGCAGGCGTTCGCCGCCGACCTGAAGAAGATCGGTATCACGCTTGAGGTGAAGGAACTGCCGATCGAGCAGTGGCTGGCGGAGCTCAACGAGTTCCCGCCGCTGAGCTACATGTGGTACTTCAACACCACCGGCGACCCCGGCGAGCTCGCGACCTGGTTCCTCGGCGAGGCCAACCCCGCCAAGTACGTCAACGACGCGATCGCCACCACGATGGCGAAGGCCGCCGCCGAGGCCGACCCGGCGAAGAGGGCCGGGCTGCTGATCGAGGCCCAGACCGCGCAGGCCGCCGACCTCGCGTACCTGCCGCTTTGGTGGGGCCAGGCGGCGACCGCGTTCGGCAGCACGATCGGCGTCAGGGACTACACCTCCTACACCCTGCTGGCGGACTGGCCGCAGCAGGTCTACGCGGCGAAGTGAACGGCACCGTTCTCGCCTTCGCGCTGCGCCGGGCCGCCGCCACGCTCGCGCTGCTGCTCGCGCTGTCGCTGCTGGTCTTCGCGCTGCTGTATCTCGCCCCCGGTGACGTCGCCCGCAACCTGCTGGGCACCCGTAACGTCACGCCGGAGGCCCTGGCCGGGATCCGCGAGCTGCACCACCTGGACGAGCCGTTCCTCGCGCAGTACTGGTGGTGGCTGTCCCACGCGATGACCGGCGACTTCGGCACGTCCATCCGCACGGGAGGGCAGGTCGGGCCGCTGCTGCTCGACCGGACCGGCATCACGGCGGCCACGGCCGGGCTGGCGTTCCTGCTGTCGGTCCTGGCCGGCGTCCCGGCCGGGATCGCCGCCGCCCTACGGCGCGGGCGGCCGCTCGACCGGATGCTCGTGGCGGCCTCGGTCGTCGGCGTCAGCGCGCCCGGCTTCGCGGTCGGCCTGATCCTGCTGTACGTCTTCGCCCTGGGACTGGGCTGGTTCCCCGTCTACGGCACCGGCGAGGGGTTCCTCGACGCCCTCTGGCATCTCGTCCTCCCGGCGGTGGCGCTGGCGTTCGGGCTCGGCGCCTTCGTCGTGAAGCTGACCAGGGCGGCGGTCATCCGGGAGCTGGACCAGGACTACGTGACGTTCGCCCGGGGACGCGGCCTGTCCGAGCGGCGGGTGCTGCGCCTCGTGCTGCGCAACGCGGCGATCCCCATCGTGACCAGCCTCGGCCTCATGGTGGCCTACCTGTTCGGCGGGACCGTGCTGATCGAGGTCACCTTCGCGCTGCCCGGCCTCGGCTCGCTGATGGAGGAGTCGGTGCTGTTCAAGGACATCCCGGTGGTGCAGGCGCTGACGCTCGTCGTCGCGCTGGTCGTGTCGGCGACCGCGCTCGCCGTGGACCTGTCGTACCTCGCGATCGACCCGCGCGTACGGGCCAGAGCGGTGCGGCGATGAGACCGGTGAAGGCAAGGACGAAGAGGCGGCCGCCGGTGGTGGCGATCCTGTCCGCCGTCGTGCTCGCGGCCGTCGCGGTGTGCGCGGCGGGCCGGGAACTGCTCGCGCCGCACGCTCTCGACCAGGACGTTTACCTCGGTGTGGTCGGCGCGGGCGTCGAGGGCCACCTGTTCGGCACCGACCAGCTCGGCCGCGACATCCTGCAGCTGTCGCTCGCGGGCGCCCGCTCGGCGCTGGCCGGTCCGATCGTGGTCGCCGTGGGCTCGATGGTGATCGGGGTCATGCTCGGGACCTTCGCGGGCTACCGCGGCGGGGTCGTGGACATGCTGGCCGGGCGCTACGCCGACCTGCTGCTGGCGCTGCCGTCCGTGCTGCTGGCCATCGTGGTCGCCGGGATCGTGGGGCGCGGCTACTGGATCACGGTCGCCGTGCTGATCGTGCTGTTCTCGCCGTCCGACGTGCGGCTCGTACGAGGCGCGGTGATGGAGCAGACACCCCGGCCCTACATCGAGTCGGCCAGGATCCTCGGCATCAGGCCGATGCGGATCATGTTCCGGCACATCGCGCCCAACATCGTGCCGATCGTGGTGGCCAACCTCCTGCTCAACGTGGCGTTCGCGCTGGTCGCGCTGTCGTCGCTGTCGTACCTCGGGCTCGGCGTGCCGCCCGGGGCACCGGACTGGGGACGCCAGCTTGCGGACGGGCGCGCGCTGCTGGGCGACAACCCGCTCGCGGCGGTCGTGCCCGGCGTGCTGATCATCCTCACCGCCACGGCGGTGAACCTGCTCGGCGACTGGCTGTCCGAGCTGCTCGACCGCAGGGTGGTGGCCCGATGACACACGACCCGGTGACTCCGCTGCTTGACGCCCGCGACGTACGGGTGACCTCGGCGGCCGGCGTCCTCGTCGCGGGAGTCGACCTGACGGTGGCGCCGGGGGAGACGGTGGCGATCGTCGGCGAGTCCGGCTCGGGCAAGTCGATGACCGCAAGGGCGCTGACCGGCCTGCTGCCCGAGGGCGTGCACGCCACCGGACGGCTGGAGCTGTCCGGGCAGGCGTACGACCTGGCCGGGCGCACGCCCTGGCAGCGCATCCGGGGCTCGGAAATCGCGCTGCTGCTCCAGGACCCGTTCACCTCGCTCTCGCCGGTGCACCGCTGCGGCCAGCAGATCGGCTGGGCGCTGCCGCGCGCCGGCCGCGCCGCCGGAGTCGCCCGCCTGCTGGCCGAGGTGGGGCTGCCCGCCGAGACCGCCGGACGCTATCCCTTCCAGCTCTCCGGCGGGATGCGCCAGCGGGTGGCGATCGCCGCCGCGCTGGCCGCCGGTCCCGGCCTGCTGATCGCGGACGAGCCGACCACCGCCCTCGACGTGACGACCCAGCACGAGGTCCTGGAACTCGTCGCCGGGCTGCAGCGGGCGCGCCGGATGGGCCTCATCCTGATCACCCACGACCTGCGGCTCGCCCGGGCCAGGGCCGACCGGATCATGGTGATGTACGCCGGGCGGCTCGCCGAGGAGGGCCCGGCGGCCGAAGTGATGGACCGGCCCGCGCACCCCTACACGGCCCGGCTGGCGGCCTGCGACCCGCCCGTCACCCACCGCCTGCCGGCGCTGCCGACGATCCCCGGCTCGGTGCCCCGGCCGTACGCGGTGAGCGGCGCCTGCGCGTTCGCAGACCGGTGCGATCTGGCAGCCGAGGTGTGCCGTACGGCCGAGCCGGCCCTGGCGGAGGTCGCCGATGGCTCAGGAAACAGCGGGCACCGGGTGGCGTGCGTGCGGCCCGCGGACGTGCGCCCGGTCGCCGTGCTCCTTCCCGCCGTGCCCCCTCCCGCCGCGGCCCCTCCCGCCGTGCCCCTTCTTGAGACTCCCCCCGCCACGGCCGTTCCTCAGGAAGCGGGCCCGTCGCCCGCGCTGCTGACCGTACGCGGGCTGATCAAGCGGTTCCCCGGCTCGGCGGCGCCGGCGCTCGACGGGGTCGACCTGGAGGTCGCGGCGGGGGAGGCGGTCGCCGTGGTCGGCGAGTCCGGCTCCGGCAAGACCACCCTCGCACGGTGCGTGGTCGGCCTCGAACGGCCCGACGGAGGAAGCGTCGCGTTCGCCGGCCGGGCCACCGGCCCGAGGCGGGTGCAGTACGTGTTCCAGGACCCGTACTCGGCGCTGAACCCCGGCCTCACCGTCGGCGCCTCGTTGGCCGAGGCGCTCAGGGCGGCGGGCCGTCCTCGGTCGGAGGTGCCCGGCCTGCTCGATCTGGTCGGCCTGCCCGCGGCGTACGCCCGGCGCAGACCCCAGGCGCTGTCCGGCGGCGAGCGGCAGCGCGTGGCGATCGCACGGGCCCTCGCACCCGGAGCCGAGGTGCTGGTCTGCGACGAGCCCGTCTCCGCGCTCGACGTCTCGGTCCAGGCCCAGGTGCTCAACCTGCTGTCGGACCTGCGCCGCGACCTGGGCCTGACCCTGCTGTTCATCACCCACGACCTGGCCGTCGCGCGGCAGGTCGCCGACCGCGTGTACGTCATGCACCGCGGCCGGGTCGTCGAGGCCGGGCCGGTCGGCGACGTGCTCGGCGCCCCTGCCCACGAGTACACCCAACGGCTGCTGGCGTCCGTGCCGGCGGCGACCCGAGCGGAGTGAAGACCCTGATGACCGAACTACGCGTCGACGTGCTGCCCGTGACAGGGGACGTGGCCTCCGTCGCCGACGGACTCGACGCCGTGCCCGCCGGCCTGCTGCGCCGCTGGCGGCTCGCCGGCGGTGTGCAGGTGCGCACGCTCGTCACGGCCCGTACGGAGGACGGGACGTTGACCGGGGCCGCGTTCGAGGTGCACAGGCCGCTCACCGCGTACCGGAAGATCGTGGACGTGTGGGCGCACGACGACGCGGTCGCCGACGCGCTCGTCCGGGTGATCGAGGAGCGCGCCTGGCGAGAGGGCGCGGTGGCGGTCAAGCGCTGGTTCGCGGCGCGGGATGCCGCGTGGGAACGCTCGCTGGGCCAGGGCTACCGGGAGGTGCCGGTGCCCACCTGGGCGGGCCCGGTCGTCGGCGGCGCGGAAACGGGTCATGGCCAGGTGCGCTGGCGCGAGCGGCCGCCCGCGCGGGCGTTGCCGTACATGCGCCAGACCACCGACTTCACCTGCGGGCCGGTGGCGCTGCAGATGGCCCTGGCCGGGCTTGGGCTGGGGGGAGAGCCCTCCCGAGAGGAGGAGCTGCGGCTGTGGCGCGAGGCGACCACGGTGACCGGCTGCGACCCCCTGGGCCTCGCGCTCGCCGCCGCCGGCCGGGGCGTCACTCCGGAGGTGCTGCTGTCCACCGAGGCCCCGACCCTGCTGGAGCTGTGCCATACGGACGAGGAGCGCGAGCTGCGGCGGTTCATCCAGACGGGGTTCCGCGCCGAGCTGTCCCGCCGGGGCATCGGCGTGGAGACCGTCGCCTTCGACCTCGACCGGCTCCGCGCGGTGGTCGAGGGCGGCGGGATCGCGCTCGTGCTGATCGAGCAACTCGGTATGCACGACGAAAGCTGCCCGCACTGGATCTCCGTCCACGGGGTGGACGGAGACGTCTTCCACGTCAACGATCCCTGGACGGACGCCCACCTGGGCGAGACCTACCTCGACGCGCTCGACCTGCCGCTGCCCGCCGCGACGCTGGACCGGCTCGCGTGGTATGGCCGGCCGAGCTACCGGAGCATGATCGCGCTGAGATGACCCGTCAGTCGGAGGGCATGGAGACAAGCGTCAGCAGCCGGGCCGGCTCCGCACCGGTCCGATAGCCGTGCTCGGCCTCGGCCGAGAACCGCACGGCGTCCCCCACCTCAAGACGGACCTCGTAGGTGGCGACCTCCAGCGTCACGGACCCGGACAGGACGTAGGCGAACTCCTCCGACCCCCGCCCGTGTGGCGCGCTCTCATGGGCGTGCTCCGGTGGCAGCGGCGTTTCGTACAGCTCGAAGCGCCGCCGGTCGAGGGAGCTGAGCAGGGTGCGCGCCGCGCCGTCCCCGGCGCGGCGCATCACCTGCGGTTCGTACAAGGGCGTCCTGGTGATGTCGGAGAAGGACAGGTCGAGCGACTCGGCCAGCCCCGCCAGCACCTCGACCGTGGGGTTGGCCAGGCCGCGCTCGATCTGCGACAGCAGCGCCTTGCTGAAGCCGGAGCGGTCCGCCAGGTCACGGATGCTGAGCCCGCGCGTGTGCCGCGCGTGCCGCACATTGCTCGCGATCGCCGCCCGCACCTGCTCCGAGAGCGCGCCCACCCGCCCATCACCCCCATCGAAGTACGCCATTGTTCCACGAAGGGGGTGCTCCGGACGTCAGACGCCGGGGTGCAGCACGCGGCTGAGGAACTCGCGGGTCCGCTCGTGCCGCGGGTCGGCGATGACCTGCTCGGGCGGCCCGTCCTCGACGATCACGCCGCCGTCCATGAACACGACACGGTCGGCGACCTCGCGGGCGAACCCCATCTCGTGGGTGACGACGAGCATGGTCATGCCGTCCTCCGCGAGCTGGCGCATGACCGACAGCACGTCGCCGACCAACTCGGGGTCGAGGGCGGAGGTCGGCTCGTCGAACAGCATCAGCGAGGGGTTCATGGCGAGCGCGCGGGCGATCGCCACCCGCTGCTGCTGACCGCCGGACAACTGGGGCGGGTAGGCGTCGATCTTCTCGATCAGGCCGACCTTCTCCAGGTTCTCCCTGGCGACGCGGTCGCACTCGTCCTTGCGCCGCTTGAGCACCCGCTCCTGGGCGACCGTGACGTTGCGCCGCACGGTCAGGTGGGGGAACAGGTTGAACTGCTGGAACACCATGCCGATGTGCCGCCGGGCGGCGTCGATGTCGACGTCGGGGTCGGTCAGGTCGACGCCGTCCACGACCACGGTGCCGGAGGTCGGCTGCTCCAGCAGGTTCACGCAGCGCAGCAGCGTGGACTTGCCCGAGCCGGACGGCCCGATCACGCAGACGACCTGGCCGCTCTCGACCGTGAAGTCGATGCCGCGCAGCACTTCGAGGCTGCCGAACGACTTGTGCAGGTTCTTGATCTCGACGGTGCTCATCGGCCCGCTCCCTGACGCGCTTCCAGCCGCCTCGCGACATACCCGAGGGGAATCGTGATCAGCAGGTACGTCAGACCGGTCACGAGGATCGGCGTGGGGTTGGCGTACGTGGAGGACTGGTCGTTGCCGAACTTCGCCAGCTCCACCTGGGCGGCCGTGACGCCCAGGATCAGCACCAGTGAGGAGTCCTTCAGCAGCATGACGAGCTGGTTGGTGAGCGGCGGCAGCACGATCCGGATCGCCTGCGGGATGATGATCGTGATCATCGCCCGCATGTGCGGCATGCCGAGCGACCGCGCCGCCTCCATCTGCCCCTTCGGCACCGCCTGGATGCCCGCCCGGAAGTTCTCCGCCATGTACGCCGCCGAGACGACGCCGAGCCCCAGCGCGGCACTGCCGTACACGCCGCCGGGCAGTTCGAAGCCGGGGAACGCCAGCGGGAGGCTCCCGATCATCAGGAAGATGAGCAGGATCGGCAGGCCGCGGAAGATCTCGATATAGATCACCGACAGCCACCGATAGGGCGCGACCGAGGACAGCCGCATCAGGGCCAGCACCAGACCCGCGACGAAGCCGAGCGCGAAGCCCGACAGCGTGTAGATCACGGTGTTGCGCAACGCCACCGTGAACAGGTCGGGCAGGCCCTTTCCGGCGACCTCGAGGTTGAGGAACGACTCGCCGATCGCCTTCCAGTCGGCCAGCGCGACCAGGACGACGAAGACCACCACCAGCACGGCGTACTGGACGACCCGGCTGATGCGCTGCTTCTTGCGCGGGCTGAGCCCCTTGCGGGGCTCAGCCGGGGAGGGCGCCTGATGCTCGGTCACAACACTCATGATCCGGCGGCGGGCGACTCGGTTCCGGTCTCGGCGCCCGAACCACCGCCGGACGCGCCGCCGGGCTCGGTGCCGAACCACTTCTTGTAGATCTCGTTGTAGGTGCCGTCGGACTTGGCGGTGGCGAGGACCTCGTCGACGACCTTCTTGAGCGCCGTGTTGTCCTTCTTCATGCCGATGCCGTACTGCTCACCGGTGTCGAGGCTGGCGACCTGCTCGAACTTCTCGCCGACGTCGGCCTTCTTCAGCCAGGTCAGCACGACCGGGAGGTCCTGCACGATCACGTCCGCCTGGCCGGTCTGCAGGCCGAGCAGCTCCTTGGGCGAGTCGGCGAACTCGATCGGCTCGAAGCCCTGCTTCTTGACGTAGTCGAGGCCGGTCGTGGACGCCTGCGCGCCCAGCTTGAGGTTCTTGGCCTTGACGTCGTCGAGCGAGGTGATCCCGCTGCCCTTCTTGGCCATCAGCGCCTGGGTGGCGTCGAAGTACGGCTCGGAGAACAACAGGTTCTGCTGACGCTCCGGCGTGATCGTCATGCCGGCGGCGGCCACGTCGCACTTGCGGGCGTTCAGCGCGGCGCCGCTCTTGATCGCGGCGAAGTCGATGTCCACGATGTCCTGGGTCACGCCCAGCTTCTTCGCGACCAGGTCGACGATGTCCACGTCGAACCCGACGACCTTGTCGCCCTGGTTGAACTGGAACGGCTCGTACGGGATGTTCGTGCAGGTGGTGATCTTTCCGGCGTTCACGAGGGCGACACCGCCGGGAGCGGCCGAGGCCGTCGCCGTGCCCGAGTCGGCGGAGTCGCTCCCGCAGGCGGTGACGGTGAGCGTCGCCGCCAGAGCCACCGCCCCGATGCTCGCCGCTTTCCGATAAATGGACCAGGGAGCCACACCGGCCTCCTTGCTGTGGTGCGAAAACGTCTGAGGCGCAGTTTAAGCGTCCCTTATGACGGATTGGCCACCACATGGGTTGTTGCTCGTAACGTACGTGAAACGTGAGGTCAGAGATTCAGGCCTTCCGTGAGCATGTTGAACCGTTCGAGCATCCGGCCGAGCAGCCGTACGTCCTCCTCCGGCCAGGCGGCCAGCAGCGTGCGGAGCTGGCCCTCGCGGGCGGACCGCGCGTCGTGGAGCCGCCTGCTGCCCTCGGGAGTGAGGGCCAGCAGGTGGGCCCGGCCGTCCTCGGGGTCGGGGCTGCGGCTGATCAGCCCGAGCTCCTCCAGCCCCTTGAGCTGTCGGCTGATCGTCGCCCGGCCGACCCGAAGGTAGGCGGCCAGGTCGCTGGACCGCATCGGCGAGCTCTGCTCGATGCGGACCAGCAGGCCGTACGCGCCGGGGTCCAGCTCGGGATGCACCTTGCGCCCCATCCCGGCGGAGAACGCGTTCGCGCGCCGCAGCAGGATGGCGAGCTGCCGCTCGACCGCGCAGTACGCCTCGTGTTCGCCGGCCGTGGGCGGTCGGGGAGCGATCTCCGCCTCCGTCATGGCCTGCCTCCTCCTGACTGCGTGTGGCAGGGGGTTTACCCGCGCACCGCCTGGATTTCCAGCTCTACTTTCAGTGTCGCCCCGATCAGCGAGATCCCCGCCTGGACGACCTGGTTGTAGGTCATCGCGAACTCTTCGCGGCGCAGCTCGGTGACCGCGTGGAACGCCGCCCGCAGGCCACCCCACAGGTCCGGGCCTGTGCCCAGGTAGGTCATGTCGAGATCGACCGGGCGGCTGACGCCGCTCAGCGTCAGCACGCCGTGCACCGTCCACCGGTCCGGGCCCGCCGGGGACAGCCCGGTGCTCCGGTAGGTGATCACCGGGTGCACCGGGACGTCGAGGAAGTCCGCGGAACGCAGGTGATCATCGCGCATGCGGCTGCCCGTGTCGATGGAGCCGGCGGCGATCTCGGCGGCCACCGACGACTCCTCCGGTGTGGCGCCCATCTCGATCCGGCCGGAGAACTCGGTGAACCGCCCCTGCACGCTGCTCAGCCCGAGGTGCCGGGCCGTGGCCGAGATCTTCGAGTGCTCGGGGTCGATCGTCCACACGCCGGGCGGCGGCAGCGCGGTGCCGCCCTGCCGGGCCAGCACCAGCGTGCCGGCCTCGGCGGCTCCCGAGGCGGTCGCGATCGCGGTGGACGCGGCGGGCGCGTACCCGATCGCGGTCGCGACCACCGTGTAGACCCCCGGCGGCAGCGGTGCGGTGGCGACGTGCCCGTCGGCGTCCGCCTCCGCCCGCGCCACCTGCCGGCCGGTCGTGTCCGTCACCGTGACGACCGCGTGCCGCACGGCCCAGCCGTCCTTGCTCCTGACCAGGGCGTGCAGTCCCCTGGGCGCCGTCTCGGAGACGCTCATCGCTCGTGCCCCAGCCACACGTCGTACGGCTCGTCGCCCTCGCCGCCCAGGTTCAGCGTGCTCGCCACGGGCGGGTAGCCGCTCGCGACGATCGTGTACTGCCCGCCGGTCAGGTCGGTGAAGGCGTACTCGCCGTCCTCGCCGGTGGTGGCCACGCCGACCACGTTGCCGGCGGCGTCCAGCAGCGTGACCCTGGCGTCGGCCAGCGGCACGCCGTCCTTGACGCGGACCGTGCCCCGCACCCGCGCGCCGGGCAGCAGCACGACGTCGTGCCGGGTCTGGCCGGTGCCCAGCACCTCGATCGGCACGGCGGAGGGACGGTAGGCCGCGCCGCTGACCGTGAGCGTGTAGGTGCCGGCCACGATGCCGGAGAAGGAGAAGCCGCCCTGGACGTCGGTCGCGCTGCTGGCCACGACCTCGCCGCGTACGTCGGTCACGACGACCACCGCCTCGGCGACCGGCGTCCCGTCCGTCCCGCGTACGGTGCCGACGAGCCGGCCCGAGGCCGAGAGCACCATGTCGAAGTCGACCGGCTGATCGCCCACGACCAGCGTCGCGACCTGCGGCTCCCGGTCGCCCGCCGACGCGATCAGCACGTACGTCCCGCTGCCGGGCGCCTGGAGCGCGTAGCCCCCGTCGTCCCGGGTGACCGTACGGCCGAGCTGGTGGCCGCGCACGTCGATCAGCGTGAGCGTGGCGCGGCCCACGGGCACCCCGTCCCGGCCCTTGACGAACCCGCGGATGTCCACACCGCCCGGCTCGCGCGACTCCATCGCCGGCACGGCGTACGGCTGGGCCTGCGTGGCGGTGAGGAGCTGTGCGTTCAGGGGCTGTGCACTCAGGGTCTGTGTGTTCAGGGCCTGTGCGTTCTGGGGCTGCGTGGCGGCGTGGCCGTTAGGCGTCGCCGGCTCGGCCTCGACCGTGATCGGCCGCTGCCTGTCGTGCTGCTGCCTGTCTCGCTGGGCGTGGCGTCCGGTCACGGCGCCGTTCCGCTGGGGGGCGATCTCGGGTTCGGGGGTCTCGCCGGTCTCCGCCGCGTCGGCGCGTACGGTGATCGCGCTGGTCCGCAGCGGGACCTCCTTGATGAACAGCACGGCGATCAGCGCGAGGAGGGAGAGCGGCGCCGCGTAGAGGAACAGGTCGCCGATGCCGTGGCCGTACGCGCTCTCCACCGCCGTGCGGATCGGGGCGGGCAGCGCGGAGAGCTTCGGAATCGCGCCGCTCTCCTGGCCGGTGCCGCCCTGCACGCCCAGCGCGGCCAGGGCGTCCTCCAGGTAGTGCTTGACGCGGTCGCCCATAAGGGCGCCGAGGGCCGAGACGCCGATCGCGCCGCCGAGGGAGCGGAAGAACGAGACCACCGAGCTGCCCGCGCCCAGGTCCTCCGCGCGCACCTGGTTCTGCACCGCGAGGACGAGGTTCTGCTGGCTCATGCCGATGCCGATGCCGACGAAGAACATGAAGATCGCGACGAGCCAATAGTCGGTGTCGTACCGCAGCGTGCCCATCAGGGCGAACCCGGCGGTGAGGAAGAAGGTGCCGGAGACCAGGAAGACCTTCCAGTGACCGGTGCGGGTGATGATCTGCCCGGAGACCGTGGAGGAGAGCGCGAGGCCGAGGATCATCGGCAGCGTCATCAGGCCGGCCACCGTGGGCGTCTCGCCCCGGGCGAGCTGGAAATACTGGCTGAGGAAGGTCGTGCCGCCGAACATCGCGACGCCGACCAGCACGCTGGCGACCACGCTGAGGCTGACCGTCCGGGTCCGGAACAGGCGCAGCGGGACGATGGGCTCGCTCACCTTCGACTCGACCACGAGGAAGAGCACCGCGAGCAGGAGCGCGCCGCCGACCATCGCGCCGGTCTGCCACGACAGCCAGTCATACTTGGTGCCGGCGAAGGAGACCCAGATCAGCAGCAGCGAGACCGCGGCGGTGATCAGCGTCGCGCCGCCCCAGTCGATGCGTACGTCGCGCTTGAGGACCGGCAGGTGCAGGGTCTTCTGCAGCACGATCAGCGAGAGGACCGCGAACGGCACGCCGACGTAGAAGCACCAGCGCCAGCCGAGCCACGAGGTGTCGACGATGAGGCCGCCGACGAGCGGGCCGCCGATCGTGGCGACGGCGAACACCGCGCCCAGGTAGCCGGAGTAGCGGCCGCGCTCCCGGGGCGAGATCATCGCCGCCATGATGACCTGGGTCAGCGCGGTGAGGCCGCCGGCGCCGAGGCCCTGGATCACACGTGCCGCGATCAGCATGGTCGGATTCTGCGACAGACCGGCGATCGCCGAGCCGATGACGTAGACGGTCAGCCCGAGCTGGATGAGGAGCTTCTTGCTCATCAGGTCGGCGAGCTTGCCCCAGATCGGGGTGGACACCGTCGTGGCGAGCAGGGTCGCCGTGATCACCCACGTGTAGGTGGTCTCGTTCGCGTGCAGATCCGCCGTGATCGTGGGGAGCGCGTTCGACACGACGGTCGACGACAGGATCGCGACGAACAACCCCAGCATCAGCCCCGAGAGCGCCTCCAGGATCTCCCGGTGCGTCATCGCGGGGGCCGCCGTGCCCGGCGGCGTCTCCCTCGTCTTCGCTGTCGCCATCGAAGTCCTTCCCCGTGTTGATCAAACTTAGTTTCCCTAAGCAATCATATGTTGATCGTTGCTTCGGGCAACCAAGTAGTCATGGCCGGGCGGTGCGCGGAAACGACGAAGGCCCTGAACCCGCAGGTCAGGGCCTTTCCGTCAGTGTCGCGCTGTGACGCGTCTCACCGGTAGTTGACGAACTGAAGGGCGATGTCGAGGTCCTTGCCCTTGAGCAGCGAGATGACCTGCTGGAGGTCGTCCTTCTTCTTGGAGCTGACCCGGAGCTCCTCGCCCTGGATTTGCGCCTTCACGCCCTTCGGGCCCTCGTCCCGGATGAGCTTGGAGATCTTCTTGGCGTTCTCCTGGTCGATGCCCTCCTTGAGGGACACCATCAGGCGATACTCCTTGCCCGACAGCTTCGGCTCGCCCGCGTCAAGGATCTTGAGGGACAGGTTGCGCTTGACGATCTTCTCCTTGAAGACGTCGAGAACCGCGTTCGCCCGCTCCTCGCTGTTCGCCTTGATCTCGATGTCCTTCTGCCCCGACCAGGAGATGCTCGCGCCCGTGCCCTTGAAGTCGAAGCGGTGCCCGACCTCCTTGACCGTCTGGTTCAGGGCGTTGTCGACCTCCTGCCGGTCGATCTTGCTCACCACGTCGAAACTGCTGTCGGCCATCGGTGTCCGTGTCCTCTCTCCGTTGCCCTTCGAGATTAGTGGCCCCCGATGTGATCAGAGGTCTTTCCTCATGACGACGCGAGGAGCCACCTCTATGCCGAGGGCCCGCTCGTGCTCGATCAGCGCCGTGAGCTCCGGCCCCCACTCGTGAGGTCGTACGACGCGGAAGCCCCGCCGGGCGTACCAGGGGGCGTTCCACGGCACGTCCCGGAAGGTCGTCAGCGTCACCGCGGCGCTGCCGGCCCTGGTGGCCGCCGCGCAGACGGCGTCGAGAAGCCGGGTTCCGATGCCCTGGTTGCCATGATCGGGATGTACGGCGATCTGGTCGAGGTGGGTCAGGCCGTCGACCACCCCCAGCAGGGCGAATCCCACCGGCGGCCGACCGGCCACGATGACACGCCTGGGATCGTCGCACTCCTCGATCACCGTGGTGCCCGGCGGGAAGACGATGCCGAGCGGCACGAACATCCCGTCCGCCGCTCTCTCGATCTCCGCCAGGGCCGCGAGGTCCGCCGGCTCGGCCTGTCTGATCACCGTCCCACTATGGCCGGTGCACCGCCGCGCCCGCTTCCGGGTTTCCGGGACCCTCCGCCGGCCACGCGAGGGGCGAGGCGAAACCCATGTCACGTGCACCCGGGAAGTCCGCTATTCTTCTACCTGTCGCCGCGACGAGCGGAAGACAAGGCAGGTTGCCCGAGTGGCCAAAGGGAGCGGTCTGTAAAACCGTCGGCTCAGCCTACCCAGGTTCGAACCCTGGACCTGCCACCAGCAGAACAGCAGCTCAGAGGCCCTCCGGGGCCTCTTCTGCTTTCCGGCCCTGTGCAGCCGTAGGCCACTCTGAGCCCCCGTCTGTCGCCGGTCCACCAATATACGTGCAATGATCTTGGCGGCGTTTCCGCAGGTCGCGCGCGCTCTTTCGCAGCAAGCATGCGCGAGGCTTACCGATGAGCCGGGAGGACGCGGCGAGCGTCTACCTGTACAGCCTTCCGGGGTGGGAGGGCTCCTGTATCGGTAGCGTCGTGACCATGGCGCGCCGGATCGACTTCTACGACGACCCCCAAGCACCTGCTCCGAACAGCCTGGTGCCGTCCGTCAATGTCGTCGTCACCAACGAGGCGGGCGACATCCTCTTGATCCGCCGAAGCGACAACGGCAACTGGGCCGTCCCCGGCGGCGCGATCGACCTCGGCGAGTCCCTCCCACAAGCCGCAGTGAGGGAGACCCACGAGGAGACCGGCGTGTTGTGCGAGATCACGGGCCTGGTTGGCATCTACACCGACCCCAGGCACGTGATCCTCTACACCAGTAACGGCGAGGCCCGGCAGGAGTTCTCCATCGTGCTGACCGCCCGCGCCATAGCCGGCAAGCCCACCCCGAGCAGCGAGGCGCCAGAGGTTCGCTGGGTGCCCCGAAAAGCGGTCGAGGCCCTGTGCATGGACCGCTCGATGGTCCTGCGTATTGGCCATTACCTCGCCGGCGCGGGAGTGCCACACATCGGATAAAGATCTTCCCGCGTCATTGTGGCTGAATGTGAAGGTAGGAGCCCCATAGTTGCAGGGCTCAGTCATGCTATGCCTCCGGCTCTTCTTTCTCGTCATCCTCGATTCCGCCCGAGAAGATCGCCTTGACCCATGCCACGAAGCGGTCCAGTACTTGGAGTAACCAGTTGCGCCGCTCCAGGGGCAGGGCCACCGAGATCAGTAGAGCGGGGGCGAAAGCCAGCACCACTACCAGCAGAGGCAATGCGATCAGGGCCGCAACCATCACGCGAAGCCATAGGGGGAATTGCGACATTGCATGTCTTCCTCGCACCGACCAGGGATCGCTTCCCTGGTGACCTACCGCCGTCCACGAGCGTGGAGACGGACAACGCCCGCTTGACTTAGAAAAAATGATCTCAAACTATGACTGAATAAATAAAAATCAGTTAGTAAAAGATCACGCTAAAAAGTCAAGGATTGGCGCGGTGGTCAGTTATACGTAGTTGGCTCCGGTGCTGCGTGGGGTGATCTATCGGCATATGGTGCGCCGAGTCGTATTGCAAAGACTACCTCAAGCGCAGGGCGGCAGTGGCTGGGACGGTGTGGCGGCATCTAGGCGAGGAGCTGCATCCCAGTGCTACGGCCTGGGTTGGCAGCGTCTGAGCTTCATCAAGAGGCTCCCCAGACCCGCGCCTGTAGATGCGAAGGGGCCCCGAGGGGCCCCACCGTGCACGATCAGGCGTCACGCCACAAGGGCGTCATCGATTCTCCGATTGGCGATGTCCTGTTGGCCGTCGAGGCACTTCGCGTAGACCCGCAGGAGGACGTCAACGCTGTGCCCGGCCCGCTCGGCTACGTCGGGGGCAGAGACGCCCGCGTTGAGCCACAGAGAGACGGCCGCGTGCCGGAGGTCGTACGGCCGACGAGCCAGGGGAGAGGAGACCTGGGCAGGGGTGAAGGCAAGCTTGCGGGCTTCCTGCCACACCTCCGTGTAGGCCGTCGAGGCGACGACCCCGCCGCGCTCACTGCGGAAGATCCGCCCGTCCGAGCCGACCCCGAACTCTTCGATGTGTTGCCGAAGGATCTTCACCAGGGCCGGGGGGATGGGCACCGGCCGTACGTCGTCCCGGCCTCGATGCTTGAGCCCGCGTTCCTCGTGAGCGTCGCCGCTGTCAGTCCACTGCGTATTGACCTCGGGACGCGACACGTCGACGAGAAGACGGCCCCAGCCAGTTGCCGGAAGATGGCAGTCCTGCTGTCGGAGGGCGACCGTCTCGCCGGGCCGAAGCGCGGCGTAGTACATGCAGGCGAACAGGGCCATTAGCCGTCGGCCCCGGCCGCGCTTGCCCACGTAGGTCACAGCGGTCAACAGTTCCTCGGCCTGCCGCGGATTCACGACGACGCGAGGGTCTACGGTCTCGGTCGTCTTCGGGGGCTTCCACTTGATCTTGTGCAGTGGATTGGACGGCAGCTCTTCCAGCTCAACCGCGTACTCCAGGACCGCATGGAGGACGGCCCGCTTCCGCCTGATGGTGTTCGCGCTAGCGGCCTGGCCGTCGAGGCGAAGCGCGAGCGCGTCGAGGGCAAGTCGCACGGTTTTCGTCTCGTTCAGGTCGGCCAGGTCGAAGGACGCACCTTCGAGCCAGCGGACCGCCCGCGCCATCTCCGGGGATGGCTCCGGCCTCTTGTCCGCCGGGATGAGGGCGCACTTACGGAGCGCGGTCCGTAGGGTCTCGGCGTCAGGTCGGCCCGGACGATCCTTGGTTAGGGCGGGGAGCGCGGTGGAGAGCGCGTCAGAGATGCTGTCGCGCGTCTTCGCCGCAGCGTGGGGCCACTTCATATCCATGTAGGCCCGGACGAAGTCGAAGACGGTCCGCGCGCTCTTGGCCTTGATCATGGAGGCGGGTAGACCGCTGTCGACGTCGAATGGCTCTCCCCGCTTGGCCGCCTGGCGCAGGTCCGACAGGAAGCTCTCAGCGAGAGCCTTGGTCCGGTAGGTCTTCGAAGACCGCTTGCCGGCCACCTGCCATCGAACGACGTAGGACGGCGTCTTGCTCGACTTGTTCCGGTAGGTCTCGAAGAACTTCACGTCATAGGAGGCGTTCACGCAGCCTCCCGCAGGCTCTCAAGCCAGGCGTCGAACTCACTGCGGTAAATGCGGATCTCGCCGTTGGGGAGCTTGAGGCCCTCGGGAGCCTTACCGGTCTCACGCCACCGGTAGAAGGTCCGGCGGGAGATGCCGCCGAGCTCGTCGAGGATTTCGGGGACCGTCATCAACTTGTCGTCTTTCCTCATGCCGCCCTCCCTTCAGTTGCCGAAAGAACTTGTCCGTCTGCCTCGGCTTCCAGCCGGGCCAGGTGGTTACGCCAGCGCTGCCGTTCATGGACCGAGCGCAGGAGCCGGACGCCGATGGGGGCCAGGTCGGGATCTCCCGGCTTGACGGGCCGCCAGATGTAGCGGTGAGGGCCGACTGGCTCGTCAGGCAGGCCGAGCGCTTCCAGGACCCAGGTACGCCGGTCCTGCTTGTGCTCGGTGAGGGTCTTGTTGGACCACTTGCGCGAGACGAGGACACGGCGGCCCGCGTAGCCGAGGTGGTCAGGCTTGTGTGCCTTGCCCCTGCACCGGCCGGGAGCCATGCCGGGCTTGGCGCCCTTGGGCTGGACGCCGTAGCGGAGCCAGTTCGGGCAGGTTGGCGCGCACGGCTCGAACCGCAGGGCGTCGAGCAGCCATTCGGCGTGTGCTTTGCGGCGTGGGTCGTCGGTGCCGAGGGCGTCGCCGAGGCTCTTGGTGAGGTACTTGGACAGGTACTGGATGAGCTGGTCGGCGTCCGGGGTTCCGGCGAGGACGCTCTGTATGTCGAGCTGGTCGCCGAAGCGGAGCACGTGCGAGGGTTCGGCGTCCTCGTCGGCGTCGAGAGCGTCGAGGGCCTGTTCCCAGGTCGGCAGGACTTCCCCGGTGGTTGGGTCGAGGTAGCCGGCCCCGTCCTCCCAGACCGGCAGGTGGTCACCGTCGAACCGCACGTCATCAGTCGAGGGCCACCACACCTGGTGATAGGTCGCGGCGATGATCTGCCGCAGTTCCGCGCGGGGCAGGGTGCCGCGGATCGCCATGTGCAGGTGCGGCGCGAGCCGCTTTTGTGGTTCGACCGTGGCGAAGTACTGCACGTCATAGCCCGCCACCCGGCGGAGGTTCTGCACGAAGCGGTCCACGAGCTTGGAGAAGTGCAGCGCGTCGCGGGCCGCCCGCGTGTAGTCGTACCGGTCCGGGTCGAGGGGCGCCCCGTCGAGCACCCGCCCATACGACGGGAGCGTGAGGGTGACGAACATCGACGGCCGGTAGGTCTTGCCGTCCGAGCCGGTGAAGGTCCGCCCGAGGGTGGTCTTGGTCATCTGCCGCTTGGGCAGGTCCGGGGCGTCCTGCCGCCGTTTGGTCGAGCGCGTGCGCTTGCCGGAGGTGCGGCCGAGGACGTTGCCGCGCATGCCCGCGCGGTTGATCTCCTCGTCCAGGTCCTCGATGGCGGCGTCCAGGTCGGTGGTGTCGCCGCCGGCCTTTTCGACCTTATCCCGCCACGCCTGAGCATCGGCCCGCAGCTCCACGAGGTGACGCTGATACTCATCAGCGTTGTCAGGCAGGTTCACGGGTTCGTGGTCGAGGTGCCAGCCCTCCCGGCACTGCGCCCGCCGAAGCTGCCGGTTGCGCTTGGCGCACGGCGGGCACTTGCTCTCCAGCGTCGCTCCGCACGGGACGTCGATGACCTCAACCTGTCCGGTGAGGATGTCCTGCCGCCGCAGCGGGACCGGGCGGATACACACCCCGTACTGCTTGGCGATCTCTTCCACGACCTCACGGGCCAGCGGTTGAGCCATCCGCACAGCACGGGGGGTGGAGCGATCCTGCGGGTTAGTCACCGGTCACCGTCCCAGACGCCGACGGGGTCGAGGAGGTCCGCCGGGCCGAGGCCATCGACGATCACCGCAGCCTTTTCGCCGCACTCGTGGCACTCGACGATGCCGCGCACCGGGTCGAGCCACAGCACATCGAGCGCCCCGCAGCCCGAGCAGCGCAGTCCGTCGAGGATGTGAGCCAGGCGCATCATCGGCCCACCCCCGCGAACTCGGCGACCATCGCCCGGATGTGGGCGTCGGAGACGTAGGCCGCACGCACCCGCACCGGATCAGGCGAGGTTTCGAGCCGGATGTAGCCGACGCCCGCGCCGCGTTCGGGGACGGGTGAGATGTGGTCGGCGAGTGCGCCCCGGTCGCGGGCGCCGTCGCCGAGGACCATGTCCACCTGTTCCGACTCGTCCAGCCGGAGGGCGATCTTGTCGGGGAACAGGTTGCGGATGTTCATGACCTCCTTGCGCGGGTCCTGAAGCGCGGCCATGACCCCGACGCCCACCGCCCGGCCCTGCGTGGTCAGGGTCGCCAGGGCCGCCGTGATGCGCTGACGAAGGCCCTTATCGGGCTGGTAGGCGGTCAGGAACGCCACCTCGTCCACGAGCACCAGGACGAACGGGTCGGCCACGGTTGGAGTGTGGGAGCGCTGGAGGCCGGCGAACCGGTCGGCCCGCTCCTGCATCACCGAGACCGCCTCGTCGAGCAGGTCGGCGCACTCTTTCGGATCGGCCGCGTACCGACTGCCGAAGAGGGGACGGCCGAAGGACAGTTCCATCCGCTTGGGGTCGAGCGCCCACACCTGCACCAGGCCCGCCCGCATCGCGGGAAGCAAGCCGCGGATTGTCGACCACAGGTAGGAGCCTTTGCCCGCACCCGTGGCCCCGGCGATCAGCACGTGGGTGCCGTGGACCTTGAGCCGCAGCGGCGTACCGTCCTCGCACCGGCCGATCTCGACCGGCCCCACCGAAGGTGTCTCGGGGACAGGGACGGCGGGCAGGGGTTCGGCGAGGGGGTCGCGCCGGGGGAAGGTGAGCACGAGCCGCCCGGCCCGCGCGACCGCCACCCGGCAGGAGGGGGCGCCGAAGCCGTGGGCCAGGTGCTCGATGCGGTCGGCCCAGTCGGTGACGGCCTGGCCGTTGAGCATCTTCACGCTGACGCGGTCGGCCCAGCCGTCGCACTCGACCCGGATCAGGCGGGGCAGGTAGTCGCGGCCTCGGATGTGCCGTCCGAGGCCGGAGACGACCATGACGGGTTGCCAGTGCCGCCGGTAGACGGCGACCAACCGCCACCAGGCCAGCAACGGCCAGCCGACCAGCCGCAGGAACGAGGCGCGATCCAGCAGCAGCCAGGACAGTCCGGCCGAGGGCAGGAACCCGGCCATCACGAGGGCCAGGCGCCAGCCGTACAGGGTCCAGATGACCCCGAGGCCGACCGGGACGGCCACGGCGACCGGATGCCGCACGACCAGGCGGACCAGGCCCGCGACGAGCCGGGACAGCCAGATCACCAGGGTGACGATGGCGGGAGTCTGCATGACGGCCGGGCGGAAGACCACGGCCGTGTCTGGGGTGGTGGAGACGAGGTTTCGCGCCTCGTCGCCGGGAAGTTTCTTGAACATTAGGCTTGGTGTCCTCTCAGGCATTGGCGTGTGTGAGAGATCCGGGGGCCGCTGGAATGCCAGTTCCAGCGGCCCCGTCCTTGTGTCAGGCCGCCGAGTCGGTGGCCTGGGCGTGTTCGGCGTGCAGGCGCTCGCAGTCGGCCAGGTACCGCGCGGCGGCGTTGAAGATCTGCCGCGCGATGTCCAGGTCTTCCGCGGTCACCGGTCCGGCAGCCCCGGTGGTCGAGACCGTCACGTCCGCCTCGTCGGACTCCAGGACCAGGTACGGCCGCCCGGACTCCAGCACCCGAGCCCGCGCCCGAGTGATCGAGGCGTAGAACGAGATCCCGATACGGGGACGCTCGCCGGGGTCGATCGACATCGATAGGTGCGTGTACGGCCGCCAGTTCACGCCGCCGCCTCCTTGCCGCCCGCGTGTCCGGCCTTGGCCCCACCCGTCCGAGGCGAACGCATCTCCCGAACGCGGATGGAGTAGGCCAGGCGGCCGTTTCCGTTGACGTACGGGGTGACGGTGACGCCGTCGAACTCGACCGGCGTGAAGGGCAGGCCCGCGACCGGGGCCGGAGGCACCGGCTGGACGGGCGCGATGATCTTTACGGCGACGGTCTTCTGAGCGGGCTTGACCTGGGGGTCGGCGTCCATGACGGCGATCTGCCAGACCAGTTCGCCGCTCTGCTTGTCCCGCGCCTGCACGAATCGGCCGTTGGTCGAGGCGTCGAAGTCCTTGACCGCCTCCACCTCACCGACGAGGTAGCAGCCGTGCGGGAAGACCATGTCGAAGCTGACGGGGATCGGACCTTGTAGAGCCATCGGGCATCCTCCTCTCTCGACTGATAGGCACTTAACCTATCGAGTGCCTTGAGCATAAGAGAGCCCACTTGCTAGGTCAAGTGCCTAAGCTAAGTGGGCTCCGAAGGTGAGGCGTCCCTACCCGATGGGATAGGCATCCTCCAGCTCGTGACGATCGGCAGGCAGCACGACAACCAGCACGGCAAGGGGCCGGCCACCAGGGTCACGTACAGCCGCATAGACATCGAGGACCGGCGTGTTCTTGGGCATGCCGAGCCGCTTGACCTCGTCAGAAGTAGGCATCCGTGCCGTGATCTGCTCAATGACGTGATCGAACCGCACGCCCTTACGCGCCTGGATATGCTCGCGGACGCCCTGGGCCAGCGGCTCGGCGCTCGTGAGGTTCGTCCCCTCCGACAGGTCCAGGGGCAGCCACAACGAGACGATCTCCGAAGGCTCATCACCGCGCGAGACCAGTCGGCGACGAAGGAACGCCTTACTCTTGGGCGATAGGTCGAGCAGAGCGGCGATCCTGTTCGGTACGGCTACCGCCCCGACTTCCAGCAGTTCGGCCGAGGGCGTCTCGGCGCTGGTGAGGTAGGCGTGGCCGGGCCGGGGTTGTTCGAGCGAGGCGAGGGCAGGGCGGCCCCGCACGAAACGGCCCTTGCCCTGCTGGGACTCGATCCAGCCCTGTTCCCGGAGCACGCGCAGGGCCGCCACGACGGTCGGACGGGAGACGCCGAACTCATTGATGAGCTGATTCTCGCTCGGCAGGAGGGTTCCGGGAGGGTAGTCCCCCGCTTCGATACGCCGCTGAAGCGTCTGCACAAGCTGTGCATACTTCGGAGGCACGGACTCTAGAGACATCACGACCGTCCAGCAGCCGACAGGTTGTTTTACCAAGTTTGAGCCTAGACCGGCTCGATGCTTCTGTCACCTCGTTCGGCTGCACTCGCAGTCCGGGAGGAGGGGACCGGCAGGGCCACACGGGGGACACGGGGGCGAGTCACTGTGGCCCTGCCGGAGATCAAAGGGCGCGACGAGGCAGGGATTGATGGCTGCCGACCCGTCGTCGGCTCACTGCCTCGCCGCGCCCGCTTCAGCGGCAGATGTAGGCGGCTATCGCCTTCGCGGCGCCCTCCAGATCGGACACCGGGTGCCGCCTGCCTGCCGAGTTCCATGAGTAGTACTGGCCGCCGTAGCCGACGAAGACCCACACCGGCATGCCCCGCCCACTTGGCGGGTTGACCATCAGCGCCGTGTTGTTGTCGCGCAGCTCGGCGTTGATGCTGAGCCGGGTCAGCGCGTCACGCAGTCGGATGAGCTTGTCCGCCTCGTCGCTTCGGTTCATGTAGTCCACCGCCGCAACCTCGATCGGGTTCATGTTCCGCTCCCTTCGGCCCGGCCGTTTCCGAGGCAGTCGAGGCACTCCCGCTCCCCACCCGAGTTGCGATCGTCACTGGTGTCGCCGCCGACGACGAGCTGACGGCGTGAATGGCACCGCTTGGTGCCACGCCCCCGACACGAAGGACAGGGTCTTGCCTCGCTGTTCTCGTCTGGCCGGGTCACCGTCGCCATCTCCTCGTTCATCCGGCGTTCCCTGTGGCGGGAAGCCGCTTGACGTACCGTGGTTGGTTGATGGCAAGTCCACCGGCAAAGCGAGCGCGATAGGACCCCCGAAAAGCCCCCTCTTAACCCCCTGATGACCCCCCGACGGGAGGAAGACCCCGAGATGCCAGACAGCATCCCGAATGTCCAACTCCGCGCATGGCGCAACGCGCAACAGCTCACCCGCGCCGAATTCGCCGAACGGATCAACCGCACTCCTGTGGGCATCAAGGAACGCCTCGCCGTCGATGAAGAACGCATCAGGCGATGGGAGGCCGGCGAAGTCTCCTGGCCTCGCGCACCATTCCGGCTCGCGCTGGCTCAAGCCACCGGACTACAGCCCGAAGATCTCGGCTTCTCCCCCACAAAGAGAGTCAACGGCAATAGCCGCCTCATCGAGGCACACGTCATGCCGGTCGACGCGCTGCGGGCCGAGGCCGACCTGTACGGCACGATGGAACTCGCGCAGCAGCTCCAGGCGTCCGATGTCGGCACCGGCACTCTCGAAGCCCTCGCCGAGGCCGTCGACCTGCTGTGCCGCGCCTACCCGGTTGTCCCCGCCGCGACATTGCGGGACCGGACACAAAAGCGCCTCGCTCAGGTGACCCGGCTCCTGTCCGGCAGGATCACACTCGACCAGCACCGCGAATTACTCGTCATCACCGGATGGCTCACCGCCCTGCTCGGCTGCGTCCACTACGACCTGGGCGAGCGCGAGGAAGCCGAGACGGCCCGCCAGGCCGCCTACGAGATGGGCCGCCAGGTCGGACATGGCGAACTCATGGGCTGGGCACACGAGATGTCCGCATGGTTCGCCCTCGTCGAAGGCCGATACGAGGACGTTGTCACGGCCGCCCGCCAAGGCCAGGCCCTCGCCGGCCAATCCAGCGCACAGGTTCAGCTCACCTTGCAGGAAGCCCGCGGCTTGGCCCGCATCGGTGACCGCCGCGAAGCCGACAAGGCGCTCTCACGCGGAGCCGACATCCTCGCCAAACTGCCGATCCCCGAAAACCCGGACCACCACTTCGTGTTCGACCACGCCAAGTGGGTCTTCTACGCCGCCACCGCATACACCTGGCTAGAGGACAACGACCGGGCCGAGGAACACGCACTGGAAACGATCCAGATGCACACCCGCCCAGACGGCACCTCAAACGCCCCCATGCGAGTCGCCGACGCTCACATAGACCTCGGAATCGTCCACGCCCGACGCGGAGACCTTGATGCCGCCGTCGAGCAAGGCATGGCCGCATTCGACATCGAACGTAAATCCCTCACCGACCTCGTCAACCGAGTCGGAGACCTCGACCGCGTCCTACGCCAGCGCTATCGCAGAGAGGCCCTCGCCGAGGAGTTCCACGATCGCTATGTGACTGCCCGCCGTGCCCTGAGCGCTCGCCGTCCTGAGTTGCTGGATTGAGAGGCGGCTGCTA
>NZ_VIRM01000179.1 GCF_006874475.1 Microbispora hainanensis | reverse complement strand
CCGTTGCCGTCCGGGCGAGGCAGCCGGCCGAGGAAGGCCGAGTCGGTCGGCTGGGCGGGGTCGAGCTGCGAGCCGGACCGGTACTCCTGACCCGTACGGGTGTCGACGAGCTTCCAGCCGATACCGTCGCGGTCCCAGTGAATGACCGGGTCGGAGTCGTAGGCGGTGCGCATGGCATCCGACATGCGGGGGCCGCAGATGACGAGCAGGCCGGGCCGGTTGAGGTCGATCTGCCCGTCCACGGTGACGTTGTCGGTGGCGACGGTCAGGCCGAAGGTCCGGGCGAGGTCTTCCAAGCGCTTGCCGGCGCGCATGTCGTCCAGGGCGACCATGGAGCGACCGGTTGCGGCGTCGTGCCGCAGCGGGGTCACGACGGTGACCGACCCGATGCCGAGGAAGGCGCCCTCAGGTGCGGGGCCAGTGTGGCGGATCTGGTGGATACGCCCCCGGGACAGGCCGGCCTTCTCGGCGATCTGCGCATACGACATGCCCTGGGAGTGAAGTTCCTGGATGACGCGGCGGCGGAGCCGGGCCAGTTCGGTGACCTCTTGCTGGGCGGCGTTGAGTCGTTCGGTGGCGACCCGGAGCAGCAGGTAGGGATCGTCGATCGCGGCGATGTTGTCCAGGTCGCTCGGTGGCACGGTTCCTCCT
>NZ_VIRM01000178.1 GCF_006874475.1 Microbispora hainanensis | reverse complement strand
CGCACAACCAACCGGCAGGCACACCATGCAAACAGCCCATGCGAACAGCCCCGGCACGGAAGAACACGACAACGGCACATCACCGGACGAATCAGGAGCAATCCTCATCCAACGCAACCTCGAAGTACCGCCTTTTTGACAATCCTCGGGCCTGGCACCGTTCAAGGGAGAAACCGTTCAGGGAAGAAGAGTGCATGGGGGAGTGGCCGGTAGTTCCGCAGCGTGCCGTTGTGCCATCGGCGCGCCACTTTGGCCGCCCGATGGTGGATCAGCCAGCTCGCCCAGGTCGCTGATCAGCCCGCGGTACGGGTCGTACGGGCCGGCCGGCGGTGCCGCCGTTGAACGACGCGCGCGGATCGACGCTCACCGGTTGAGGGAGACATGGCCGTGTCCTCGGGCGGGTCCCTGACGGTCGCGATCGGGGAGTACGAGCGTCAGATGACCGAATATGGCTTCGCCGCGGTGCGCGCGTCCGAGCGGGCGGCGCCGTCCTTCGGCGGCGGCCCGCTCGGCGGCGTTCTCCGAAGGATCGGCCGGCTGTCACGCTGGCCATGTCCGAGCACGCACCCGGCCGTGTCGCGATCTCCGATGCGGGACCGCCCCGCACCGGACAGCGGAGGCTTTCGACAAGAGAGGGGCGGGCTCGGTCGTGTGCCGAGCCCGCCGGTCGGATTT
>NZ_VIRM01000177.1 GCF_006874475.1 Microbispora hainanensis | reverse complement strand
ATACGTCGGACCGGGAATGTGGATGTACCACTGCCACGTACAAAGCCACTCCGACGCGGGAATGGCCGGGGTGTTCACGGTGACCGGCGCGAGCGAGAAAGTGCCGCTGACCGTCACCGCCTCGTCCCGTTGCGTGGGCTCGTCGGTGTACGTCGCGGTCACGGCCGTCAACGACGGCGACGTGCCGGCGACGATCACGCTGACCACCCCGTACGGCACCAAGACGGTGGCCAATGTGGCCCCGGGCAAGCAGGCCTACCAGTCCTTCAACACCCGGGCCGGGCAGATCGGCGCGGGCAAGGCCACCGTGACCGGGACGTCGCTCATCGACGGCAAAGAGGTCACCACGTCCTACGAGGCCGCCTACACCGCGATCAGCTGCGGCTGACCTGGCATCTTCCCGTGCAGATCTCCGGATCGGCATGGCCGGCTCGCCGCCGGCGTCACGGACCACCCCCCAGCTCGCCACCCGTGGGCGAGCGCCGTCACCGATTGGGAACCATGACCGAGAACAACAGTGATATGACGCGACGCCTGCTGTCGCGGCGCGTCTTCACCACCAGCGCGGCCGCAGCCGCCGTGATCACACCGTTCGCCGTGGCAAGCCAGGCCACCGCGGAACCCGCCGGCACACCCACCCCCACGGCCACCGGCAAGACCGCGGGCGAGCCGGGTGAGGT
>NZ_VIRM01000176.1 GCF_006874475.1 Microbispora hainanensis | reverse complement strand
CCGCCGTATCACCCTCTACGTGGACAAACTGCCGGACGGCCAGATGGGCTACGGCCTGGAACCCGGCAAGCCCACCATCCCCGGCCCCCTCATCGAAATGATCGAGGGCGAGACCCTCGAAATCGAACTCGTCAACAACACCAGCGTCACCGCCAGCCTGCACGTACACGGCATCGACTACGAAACCACCAGCGACGGCACACGCATGAACAACAGCGTCGTCGAACCCGGAGAACGCTACGTCTACACCTGGCGCACCCACGCCCCGACCACTCGCCCGGACGGCACCATCGCCCCCGGCAGCGCCGGCTACTGGCACTACCACGACCACGTCGTAGGAACCGACCACGGCACCGGCGGCATCCTCCTCGGCCTCTACGGACCACTCGTCGTACGCCGCACCGGCGACACCCTCCCCGACAAAACCTTCACCGTCGTCTTCAACGACATGAAAACCAACAACCTCACCACCGCACCCGACCTCACCGCCCAACTCGGCGAACGAGTCGAATTCATCGTCATCGCCCACGGCAACCTCTTCCACACCTTCCACATCCACGGACACCGCTGGGCCGACAACCGCACCGGAACACTCACCAACCCAGACGACCAAAGCCGAATCATCGACACCAAAACCACAGGACCCGCAGAATCCTTCGGCTTCCAAATCATCGCCGGCGA
>NZ_VIRM01000175.1 GCF_006874475.1 Microbispora hainanensis | reverse complement strand
TACAAGAACCTGGTGGCGACCGCCGGCCATTGCGTGTACGACACCAAGAGCAACAAGGCGACCCTGGACAAGTGGGTCTTCGTCCCCGGCTACTACGAGGGCAAGACCCCGTGGGGCATCTACGTCGGCAAGACCGCGTACACCCACTACGACTTCGACGTCTACGAGGACGGCGACCGCGACTACGCGTTCGTGACCGTCTACAACGGCGTCCTGCCCACCAGCGGTTCCAGCAAGAGGTACGCCCGCACCTACGAGACCTCCCGTGAGGCCAAGTGGGCCAAGGCCAGGCTCGACAGGAACAGCGCCTACTCCCACCTTCGTCTGCGGTCCGTGGTCGACACCGACCACGTGGTGAAGGAGGGCACCCGCGACTCCCAGAAGGTCTACGTCAAGCGGGACGACTGGAAGAAGCTCAACCCCGAGGGCACTCCGGCCGACGGCCCCTTCAAGGAGGGCACCGGCGTCACGGACAAGGAGTTCCGCTTCAAGCCGCGTGGCTGGGAAGAGGGCAAGCAGTCCCGTGACGGCAAGGCCTTCTACCTCAAGAAGGGCGACAAGTACGTCGTCCGCACCTACTGGATCAACTACGACGTCGACTACCGCCTGACCGGCCGGACTCTGTCGATCGGTCTGAAGGACGTCGGCACCCTGGGCTCCAACGTGGGCGGCCAGGGCCTGGC
>NZ_VIRM01000174.1 GCF_006874475.1 Microbispora hainanensis | reverse complement strand
CGTGGCGTCGATCAAGGAGTTCTTCGGCACCTCGCAGTTGTCGCAGTTCATGGACCACATCAACCCGCTCGCCGCCCTGACCCAGAAGCGGCGCCTGAACGCGCTGGGCCCGGGTGGTCTGTCGCGTGAGCGCGCGGGCTTCGAGGTCCGTGACGTGCACCCCTCGCACTACGGCCGCATGTGCCCGATCGAGTCGCCCGAGGGCCCGAACATCGGCCTGATCGGCTCGCTGGCCTCCTTCGGGCGGGTCAACGCCTTTGGCTTCGTCGAGACGCCCTATCGGAGGGTCGTCGACGGCAAGGTGACCGACGAGATCGACTACCTGACGGCGGACGAGGAGGACAAGTACGTCAAGGCGCAGGCCAACACCGCGCTCAATCCCGACGGATCGTTCGCCGAGCCGCGCGTCCTGGTGCGTACGAAGGGGGGTGAGACCGAGCTCGCGCGCGCCGAGGAGGTCGACTACGTAGACGTCTCGCCGCGTCAGATGGTGTCGGTGGCGACCGCCATGATCCCGTTCCTCGAGCACGACGACGCCAACCGGGCGCTGATGGGTTCGAACATGCAGCGTCAGTCGGTGCCGCTGCTCAAGAGCGAGGCGCCGCTGGTCGGCACGGGCATGGAGTATCGCGCGGCGACCGATGCCGGTGACGTCATCACGGCCGAGAAGGCCGGTGTGGTGGAGAG
>NZ_VIRM01000173.1 GCF_006874475.1 Microbispora hainanensis | reverse complement strand
GGTGGCGTCGATCAAGGAGTTCTTCGGCACCTCGCAGCTGTCGCAGTTCATGGACCAGACCAACCCGCTGGCCGGCCTGACGCACAAGCGGCGTCTGTCCGCGCTGGGCCCGGGTGGTCTGTCGCGTGAGCGCGCGGGCTTCGAGGTCCGCGACGTGCACCCCTCGCACTACGGCCGCATGTGCCCGATCGAGACGCCGGAAGGCCCGAACATCGGTCTGATCGGCTCGCTGTCCTCCTTCGGGCGGGTCAACTCGTTCGGCTTCGTCGAGACCCCCTACCGCCGCGTCGTCGACGGCCGGGTCACCGACGAGATCGACTACCTCACCGCGGACGAGGAGGACCGGCACGTCGTGGCGCAGGCCAACACGGCCCTGAACCCCGACGGCACCTTCGCCGAGACCCGCGTGCTCGCCCGCCGTAAGGGCGGCGAGTTCGAGGCCGTCCACCCGTCCGAGGTCGACTACATGGACGTCTCGCCGCGCCAGATGGTGTCGGTGGCGACCGCCATGATCCCGTTCCTCGAGCACGACGACGCCAACCGCGCGCTGATGGGTTCGAACATGCAGCGTCAGTCGGTGCCTCTGCTCAAGAGCGAGGCGCCGCTGGTCGGCACGGGCATGGAGTATCGCGCGGCGACCGATGCCGGTGACGTCATTACGGCCGAGAAGGCCGGTGTGGTGGAGGA
>NZ_VIRM01000172.1 GCF_006874475.1 Microbispora hainanensis | reverse complement strand
CCTGCGATGCGGCTACGTCGAGGAGGCGGACGCCTGGCGCGTGTGGCTGCTGCGCGCCATCGCGGGCCGCCCCGAGGACCACCAGATCATGTACGGCCTGGCCGGCGAACGCCGCCTGCCGGAGATCACGCTCGACTGGCTGCCGGGCTACGAGGGCTCGCGGCCCGTCCGGACCGGCAACGAGGCCGCCGGCCAGTTCCAGCTCGACGTCTACGGCCAGGTGGTCAACGCCCTCTATCAGGCGCGCAAGCAGGGCATGCCGCCCGACGACTACACCTGGTCGCTGCTGGTGAAAGGGGCGGCCTTCCTGGAGCACAACTGGGACCGGCCGGACCAGGGGCTGTGGGAGGTGCGCGGCCGCCGCCGCCACTTCGTCCACTCGAAGATCATGGCGTGGCTCGCCATGGACCGGATGACCCGCGGGGCCGCCGAGCTCGGCCGTACGGGGCCGTTCGACCGGTGGCGCGCCGTGCGCGACCGCATCCACGCCGAGGTCTGCGACAAGGGCTACGACCCCCAGCGCAACACCTTCACCCAGTCCTACGGCTCCCGCGAACTCGACGCCGCACTCCTGCAAATCCCCATCGTCGGCTTCCTCCCCCCCGACGACCCCCGCGTCATCGGCACCGTCGAAGCCATCGAACGCGAACTCATGACCGACGGCTTCGTCCTGCGTTACCCCCTCGCCGAAC
>NZ_VIRM01000171.1 GCF_006874475.1 Microbispora hainanensis | reverse complement strand
GACCGGCGCCGGATACGTCGAGGAGGCCGCCGCCTGGCGTTCCTGGCTGCTGCGCGCCATCGCCGGCCGTCCCGAGGACATCCAGGTCCTGTACGGCGTGGCCGGCGAACGCCGCCTGCCGGAGATGACGCTCGACTGGCTGTCCGGCTACGAGAACTCGACGCCCGTCCGAATCGGCAACGGCGCGGCGGCCCAGCTCCAGCTCGACATCTACGGGGAGGTCGTCGACGCCCTCTATCAGGCGCGCAAGCAGGGCATGCCGCCGGACAACCACGCCTGGGCCCTGGTCACGAAGGTCATGGAGTTCTTCGAGCACAACTGGGACCAGCCCGACGAGGGGCTGTGGGAGGTGCGCGGCCCCCGCCGCCACTTCGTCCACTCCAAGGTCATGGCCTGGGTGGCGGCCGACCGCATGGTCCGGGTCATCGAGGAGCTGGGCCGGCGCGGCGACGTGGAGCGCTGGCGCGCCCTGCGCGACCGCATCCACGCCGAGGTCTGCGACAAGGGCTACGACCCCGAGCGCAACACCTTCACCCAGTCCTACGGCTCCCGCGAACTCGACGCCGCACTCCTGCAAATCCCCATCGTCGGCTTCCTGCCCCCCGACGACCCCCGCGTCATCGGCACCGTCGAAGCCATCGAACGCGAACTCATGACCGACGGCTTCGTCCTGCGCTACCCCCTCGCCGAAG
>NZ_VIRM01000170.1 GCF_006874475.1 Microbispora hainanensis | reverse complement strand
GCACTGCCTGATCGCCACCGGTGTCAATGCCGACGGGCAGCGGGAGATCCTCGGCCTGGACGTCGTCTCCTGCGAAGACGGGGCGGGCTGGCTGGCGTTCCTGCGCGGCCTGGTCGCCCGCGGCCTGTCCGGCGTCCTGCTGGTCACCAGCGACTGCCACGCCGGGCTACGTGACGCGATCGCCGCCACGCTGCCCGGCGCCTCCTGGCAGCGCTGCCGCACCCACTTCGCGAGAAACCTGGGCACCTGTGTCCCGAAGACGGCGCAGCCGTGGGTGCACACGATGCTGCGCACCATCTTCGAACAGCCCGACACCGAGTCCGTGCACGCCCAGCACCGGCACGTGGTCGAGGTGCTGGAGGCCAAGTACCCCAAGGCCGCCGACCGGCTGGACGAGGCCCGTGATGACATCCTGGCCTTCACCGCCTTCCCCACGGCCGTCTGGCGGCAGATCTGGTCCAACAACCCCCAAGAGCGGCTGAACAAGGAGATCCGCCGCCGCACCGACGTGGTCGGCATCTTCCCCGACCGGGAGGCCATCGTCCGCCTGGTCGGCGCGGTCCTGGCCGAGCAGAACGACGAGTGGACCGAGCAGCGCCGCTACATGGGCCTGGAGATCCTGGCCGAGTGCCGTAAGCACACCCACTCTCAAAATGAGACAAATGATGCTAAAGTGAATATCGAGGCGATTAC
>NZ_VIRM01000017.1 GCF_006874475.1 Microbispora hainanensis | reverse complement strand
GCCAATGAGCGACCCACATGGGCACTCGATAAGTGGGTACATGCCCCAGCTCATGCCATGCAGCGACCAACTGCGGAGAAGGGATAAACCGTCCCGTGTCGTAAGGCGATCCATACACGCGACCATCGTGCCTCGACCGAATGTGGCACTCGCGAACGATCAACCCCTTGCTCATCAGGCAACGACGACGGGGCGGCCGAACCGGCCTTCCGGGCTTTTCACCTGCGTGACTATCCCTCACCGTCCATACGTGTCCAGGTTGTCTGTCACCCGTCGACACGCAGCTCGTCACGCACCACACCCGGGTCTACAGTGATCTCATCCCGACAGACGGTGTCGAGAGGGCGCCCGAGGCATGGCCAAACCGGCGGGAGTACGAGGCGGTAGGCGGGAGGCCCGTACGCGTGATGCACGACCGGCATCCTGAATAGTCCCCGCCGGACCTCTCATGGCAATCCCGCCGAAGGCGGTTTCAAACGTAAGCGAGGTCGTGACACGATCACTCGATTTGGCGCTCTATGTGGCCCGAACAGGAGTGATCTGGGAGTAGGCCCAGGCCAGAGGAGTGGAAGGTGGACGAGCCGGCCTATAGGCCGGGTTCTGTGATCAGCCGTGACGGCTGACCGGCGGCCATCCATCTAGGACCGCCGTTGCCGGCGGCCTCAAGCGGTCTACCCGCGCGGCTCGGGCGGGCAGCCCTCGAACGTCGCGCGCGGGACGTTCCGGAGAACGTCCCTTCTTGACCTTGCTCCGGGTGGGGTTTACCGAGCCGCCCACGTCACCGTGGGCGCTGGTGGTCTCTTACACCACCGTTTCACCCTTACCCCCGAGAGGGGGCGGTCTGTTTTCTGTGGCACTGTCCCGCGGGTCACCCCGGGTCGGCGTTACCGACCACCCTGCCCTGTGGAGCCCGGACCTTCCTCGGCAGGGCCCTGAGGCCCTGACGCGGCCGCCCGGCCGGCTCGTCCACCGTGAACATAAGCCTAGCGGCTCCCGAAACATTCCCCGGACCGGCCGAGGATCATGTGAAGACTCTCTGAATTCTCCCGCCGGACCGCGGCGCAGGACGACACCGGCCCAGGTCGGGGGCGAACGACTCACAGAAACCGCACAGATCCCCTCAGAGGTCGCACAATCCGGTGGGCGAACCTGCGTCCCATGATTGAGTTGCGGCAACTGACCAAGAGGTACGGCGAGGTCGCGGTCGTCGACGGCCTCACCTTCGACGTACGGCCGGGGGTCGTCACCGGGTTCCTCGGGCCGAACGGCGCGGGCAAGACGAGCACGATGCGGATGATCCTCGGGCTCGACCGGCCGACGAGCGGAAGCGCGACGATCGGCGGGCGGCGCTACGCCGACCTGCCCGTACCCCTGCGGGAGGTGGGGGCGCTGCTCGACGCGCAGGCCGCGCACCCGCGCAGGACCGCGTTCGACCATCTGCTCTCCCTCGCGTACGCAAACGGCATCGGACGGCGCCGGGTCGAGGAGGTGCTCGGCATCGTGGGCCTGGCCGACGTGGCGGGCCGCCGCCCTGGCGGGTTCTCCCTGGGGATGAAGCAGCGGCTCGGCATCGCGGTGGCGCTGCTCGGCGATCCCCCGGTGGTGCTGCTCGACGAACCCGTCAACGGGCTGGACCCCGAGGGCATCCGCTGGATCCGCACGCTGACGCGGGGCCTGGCCGCCGAGGGCAGGACCGTCCTGCTGTCCAGCCACCTGATGAGCGAGATGGCCCTCACCGCCGACCACCTCGTCGTCATCGGCCGCGGGCGGCTGATCGCCGACACCGGGCTGGAGGCGTTCGTCCAGTCGGCCGCGCGGCAGGGGGTGCTCGTGCGCACCCCCGACGCGCGGCGGCTCGCCTCGCTGCTCCGCGACTCCGGCGCCGCCGTACGGACGGGCGCCGACGGCGGCCTGATGGTGACCGGGATGTCCGGCGCCGAGGTCGGCGGTCTCGCCGGTGCGCACGGAATCGTCCTGCACGAGCTCACGCCCCGGCGGGCGTCCCTGGAGGACGCCTATCTGGAGCTGACCGGCGACAGCGTCGAGTTCGCCGCGAGCGCCGCCGCATGACCGCGTACGGCGTGCTGCGCTCGGAGTGGGTGAAGTTCCGCAGCATCAGGGCCATGCTCGGCTGCCTGGCCGGGGCCGTGGTCGCCGCCGGATCGTACGGCTACCTGTTCGGCACCGCGGCAGCCCGCGAATACCTCAACGCGTCCGCCGCGGACCGGGCGGCCTTCGACCCCACGGAGACGGCCTTCCGCGCTCTCGTGCTGGTGGGGGTGCTCGTGAGCGCGGTCGGCGTGCTGGCCGTGACCAGCGAGTACGCCGCGGGAACGATGCCGGTCAGCGTCACCGCGGTGCCGAGACGCGGGCTTCTCCTCCTCGGCAAGGGGGCCGTCGTCGCGCTGATCACGCTGCTCGCCGGGCCACCGCTGGCGCTCCTGTCGTTCACGCTCAGCCAGGCGGCGCTGGCGGCGCACGGCGTGCCGAGTGCGGGGCCCGGTGATCCCGGAGTGCCCGGGGCGCTGCTGGGCGCGGGACTGTTCACCGGTCTGATCGGGCTCTACGGCATGGCGCTCGGGTTTCTGCTGCGCAGGTCGGCGGGGGCCGTCTCGCTCGGGACGTTCCTGCTGATCCTGCCCGGCATGGCGAGCCTGTTCCCGAAGCCGGTGGCCGCGTGGATCGTCACCTGGTGGCCGAGCACGGCGGGCGCCCGGATCTTCGCGGTCCATCCCGGCACCGAGCTGCTCACGCCGCTCGCGGGCGCCGGTGTGCTCGCCGCCGCCGTGCTCGCCCTGCTCTGCGCCGCCGTCGCCGTCTTCCGCCGGCGGGACGCGTGACGTGAGACCGCCGATCGCGTGCGAGGGCTCGCCGTCCTGTACGGCGGGCTTAGCGCCGCGTGCCTATTCTTCCGGTGATCGACGGCAGAAGGGAGGCCGGGTGGAGGGGCGGCACCTGCTGGTGGTCGACGACGAACCCGTGGTGCGGGAGCTGCTGGCGGCCACGCTGCGCTTCGCGGGATACGAGGTGACCTCGGCCGCGACGGGGGCGCAGGCCCTGGAGAACGCGCGGGCCACGCCTCCGGACCTCGTGCTCCTCGACGTCATGCTGCCCGACATGGATGGTTTCGAGGTCATCCGCCGCCTCCGGGAGCTGCCCCGCCCGCTGGTCGGCGGCCGTCCCGGTCAGGTGCCGGTGCTGTTCCTGACCGCGCGTGACGCCACGCAGGACAAGATCAACGGCCTGCGTCTGGGCGGCGACGACTACGTCACCAAGCCGTTCGACCTGGAGGAGCTGCTCGCCCGGATCGAGGCCGTGCTCAGGCGGGCCGGAGCCGCCCCCGAGGACCGCACGCTGCGGGTGGCCGACCTCGAACTCGACCCGGAAGGCCATCAGGTGATCCGGGCGGGCACCCCCGTACGGCTGTCGCCGACCGAGTTCCGGCTGCTCCACTATCTGGTGCTCAACGCCGGGCGGGTGGTGTCCAAGGCCCAGATCCTGGAGCACGTCTGGCGCTACGACTTCGCCGGCGACTCCAGCATCGTGGACACGTACGTGAGCTACGTGCGCCGCAAGATCGATACGGCCGGGCCCAAGCTCATCCACACCATGCACGGCGTGGGCTACGTCCTGCGCGGGCCGCGGCCGTGACCACCACGCCGTCCGAGTCAGGCCCCCGATCACGGGGCCTGTCGCTGCGCGGGCGGCTCCTGCTGACCACCATGGCCCTGCTCGCGGCGGGGCTGACCGTCAGCGGCGCGGTCGCGGTCGCCACGCTGCGGGCCCACCTCATCGGGCGCGTGGACCAGCAGCTCACGGCGATGGCGATGGTGCTGTCGCGGCTCCCGGCCCGGCTGACCGCCGTGCCGTCCGAGCGGCTGAGCACGCAAGCACTGAACGCGATGCCGGGCATGGACCTGATCGACGGGGTGTACGTCGCCTATCTGGACGCGGACGGCGGCGTCGAACAGGAGAGCGGCCCGTGGCTGCGGGACGGGCCGCAGGGGCAGGGCCCGGCGCTCCCCCGGCTCGACACCGCCGCGGTCGGGCGGCTGGGCGGACGGCCGTTCGACGCGACCGGCCCCGACGGCAGGTGGCGGGCCGTCGCCGTCCCCGGGCTCACCCCCACGACGGGGACGGCCCCCGCGACAGGCCGGAGCAGCGTCGTCATCGCGGCGTCGCTCGGCGGGGTCAGGTCGACCGTCGGCCGCCTGACGATCGTCTGCGCGGCGACCGCGGCGGCCCTCATGACGTCGCTCGCCGTCATCGGGTGGTTCGCCGTACGGCGGGGGTTGCGGCCCCTGCGGACGATCGAGGAGACCGCGGCGGCCGTCGCCGGGGGCGACCTGTCCCGGCGCGTACCCACACCGGCCGCACCGGGCACCGAGGTCGGCCGGCTGGCCGCGGCCCTGAACGTCATGCTCGGCCAGTTGGAGGCGGCCTTCGCCGCGCGGGAACGGGCGCAGGCCCGGATGCGCCGCTTCGTCGCGGACGTCAGCCACGAGCTGCGCACCCCGCTCTTCGGCATCAAAGGGTTCGCCGAACTGCACCGGATGGGCGGGCTGCCCGAGGCCGACGTCACCCTCGACCGCATCGAGAGCGAGGCGGGACGCCTGGTGCGGCTCGTGGAGGACCTGCTCCTGCTGGCCCGCCTCGACGAGGGCGAGAAGGCCCTGCCCATGGATCTCGCGCCCATGGACCTGCGTACGCTCGCCGCCGACGCCCACAACGACCTGCGCGCGCTCGACCCCGGACGGGAGGTCACGCTGACCGGGCCGGACGGCGGACCGCCGGGCGAGGCGCCGGTCCTGGGCGACGAGGCGCGGCTGCGGCAGGTGGTCTCCAACCTGGTGGGCAACGCCGTCGCCCACACCCCGCCGGGCACGCCGGTGCGGATCGGCGTCGGCACGGACGGCCAGGACGGTGTCCTCGTGATCGCCGACGAGGGGCCGGGGATGCCCGCGGACGAGGCCGCCCGGGTGTTCGACCGCTTCTATCGGGTGGACGGCTCACGCAGCCGCAGCGGCTCCGGAGGCGCCGGGCTGGGGCTGGCCATCGTCCGGTCGATCGTCACCGCGCACGGAGGCCGGGTGGAGCTGCGGACGCGGCCCGGCGCCGGAGCCGCCTTCCGCGTCGTCCTGCCCCTCGAAGGACTTCCCCATGAAGGACTTCCCGATGGAGGACTTCCCGATGAAGGACTTCCCGATGAAGGACTTCCCGATGAAGGACTTGCCCGCCGCCCGCCCGGCTAGCTTCGGGTGACGTCCTTGACGAACACGATCCCGTCGTACGCGGGGAGGTGGGCCGGGTCCAGCGGGGCGTAGCCGAACCAGGGGGACACACGGGAGGCGGGCCGCGCGTCACCGAGGGCGGCGGCCAGGCGGCGGGCGTCGACGAGGGAGCGGTCCTCGGGGAGCGTGGAGAGGAGCCCTTCGATGGTGTCCGGGGGCGGGGCGTCCACTCCCTGGTGCCGGATCGTGCCGAGGGCCGTGGCCAGGAAGGCGAACTCCTCGCCCAGGTGGGCGCTCACGATCGCGCCCGAGCTCCACCACTCGAACGGCAGGTCGCCCATCCGCATCGAGCTCTTGTTCCGCTGGAAGTGCGCGTTGTGGGCGTGGACCAGCGCCGGGCCCCGCTCGGCGACGGCGAGCATGTTGGCGGCGATCATCGAGCTCCGCAGGCCCAGCAGCCGTGGCATGCGGCCCGGCGAGGTGTCGGCCATCCAGTGGTGGTAGCGGAGCAGGCCGGTGGCGGCGCGCCCGTACAGGCGTGCCCGCTCCCAGTCGTCCCGGGATGCCCGCGCGATCAGCTGCGGCGTCTCCGCGTCGAGCAGCGCGACGAGATCGCCGGCGAGCAGCCGAAGCCTCCCGGCCTCGGCCGACTGCCCCACGGACTGGGACGGGTCCATCATGGTGGCGGGATTGGCCCAGCGGTCGTCGGAGCCGAGCAGGCGGTCGAGGGTCTCCGCGTCGCACGGGAGCAGGTCCGCGTCCACCCTGGCCGCGAGATAGCCGTGGAGAGCGGTGAGGGCCTGCCGCGGGCTCGCGGCGTGGCTGATCTCCAGCGGACCGTCGAGACCGGCGAAGCGCAGCCGCTCGGACGCGGGCCTGCTCTCGTTGTACGCGCGCATCCAGCGGACGAGCTCCCGGTTGGCCGCGGACGCGCCCCACCCGTGGCTGAAGCCGCGTTCCATGACCTCGTCGAGGCTGCCCGTGCCCGAGGTGACGTAGTCGTCCACGACCAGGCCCATGAGGCAGTCGCTTTCGATGCCGATCGTCCGGTAGCCCTCCTGCTCGACGAGCTGCCGGAAGAGCTCGTTGCGTACGTCGAGCAGGAGGTCTTCGCCATGAGTGGGCTCGCCCAGGGCGAGCAGCCGCGGCCGGCCGGGAAGCAGCCTCATGACTGAGGCGGCCTCGACGGCCTGGACGGCGTCCTTGAAGCCGATATCCATACCTTCAACGGTATCGTTGAACATTCGAGTGAAGACTTATCCGGCGAATCGCCAGGGTTCTCGGGAGAAAACCCTCAACTGACGGGTTCAAGCAGCCTCGCGTACGGCGACGCTCGCCCGGGCCGGAAAACGCCGACGCCGCGGGGGCACGGCCAAGCGTGCGATCCCGCGGCGGTTCGTCCCTTGAGGGGGACGGCGTCAGGTGAGGTGGGCGGTGTCGTTAAGCGCCCGTACGACGGCCGGGCCGTCGGCGTAGTAGTCGATCGCCGACAGGCAGGCCAGGTCGAGGTGCATGCGATAGAGGGCCTCCGGCGGAGCGCCCAGCGCGAAGCGGACCAGCATCTTGATCGGGGTCACGTGCGAGACCACGACGACGCTGCGGCCTTCGTGGGCCTTCACGATGCGGTCCCTCGCCTGCTCGACCCTCCGTGCGGTCGACGAGAAGCTCTCCCCGCCGGGCGGCGCCGCGTCGGGGTCGGCCAGCCAGGCCGCCAGTTCGCGGGGCCAGCGCTGCTGGATCTCCGCGAACGTGTGCCCCTCCCAGTCGCCGAAGTCGGTCTCGCGGAGGTCGTCGTCGACCAGCACCGTCAGGCCCGTACGGGCGGCGACCGCCTCCGCCGTCTGCCGGGCGCGCGTGAGCGGGGAGGTGACGATCACCTCGACCTCGTACGGCTGCCGCGACAGGCGCAGGGCGGCGGCCTCGGCCTGCGCGAGGCCGGTGGGGGTGAGCGACGGGTCGCCGAGCCCGGAGAACCGCTTCTCCACCGACAGCGGCGTCTGCCCGTGCCTGAGCAGGAGCAGGGACGTGGCGGCACGTGTGGCGCGCGGCATCCATCCGTGCCCGCGCCTGTCGTGGGGCGTGGCGGTCCCGGCCGCCGTGCCCGCGTCTCCGTCGGCGGTCCGCACACCGGCCGCGCCGGAGGTCCCCGCGGGCCCGTCGGCACCGGCCAAAGCGCCGGACGAAGCAGAGCCGGCCGAAGCAGAGCCGGCCGAAGCAGGCGCGGCCGAAGCAGAACCGGGCGGAGCAGGCGCGGCGGGAGCGGAGGCGCCCGGAGCCGGCGCGGCGGGCGCAGGGGCGGCAGGACCAGAAGCGGCCGAACCAGGGGCGGCAGCACCAGAAGGAGCGGAGGGCGCGTCGAACAGCGTGGGCGGGTCGGTGTTGGGCGGCTCGGCGCCGGGCTCGACGGCCGGGACGGGCTCCGGCGCCGAGGTGATCTCGCTCGCCTGCCAGGTCTCCCCGCGGGCCGCCGCGTCCATCGCCTCGTTGGCGAGCCGGTCGGCGTGGCTGTTGCGCTCGCGCGGAATCCATGTCCAGGTCACCCGGAACCGCCGGGCCAGGGCCGCCGCCTCCAGGGCGAGCGGCCGCAGGCCCTCGTGCTTGACCTTCCACCGGCCGGCCATCTGCTCGATGACCAGCTTGGAGTCCATCCGCACCTCGACCTGCGCGCCCTCGGCGCCGAGCGCGAGCAGCGCCCGGAGCCCGGCGATCAGGCCGCGATATTCGGCCACGTTGTTGGTCGCGGTGCCGATCGACTCGGCCACCTCGGCGAGCACCCGCCCGGCGTCGTCCTTGACCACCGCGCCATACCCGGCCGGGCCCGGGTTGCCCCGCGACCCGCCGTCGGCCTCGACGACGAAGCCCCCCGTGGCGCCCATCGCCGCCGTCACAGACCCGACTCGGCCGTACGCACCAGGATCCGGCGGCACTCCTCGCAGCGGACCACCTCGTCGTGCGCGGCGGCCCGGATCCGGTTGAGGTCGGCGATCGACAGGCTCGTGCGGCAGCCGAGGCAGCGGCCGCCGTGCAGCATGGCGGCGCCGACGCCGCTCTGCTCGCGCATCTTCTCGTACAGCCCGAGCAGGTCGGAGGGGACGTCGGCGGTGATCGCGGACCGGCCGGAGGTCAGATCCCCGGCCTCCTTGTCGATCTGGGCGAACGCCGCGTCCCTGCGGTCCTCGGCGGCGCGCAGCGTGCCGGTCACCTCTTCACGCTCTGCCTTGAGCGTGGTGACCCGGGCGTCGGCCGCCTCCCGGCGCTCCATGATCTCCAGCACGACCTCCTCCAGGTCCGACTGCCTGCGCCGCAGCGAGACGAGCTCGGACTGGAGGCTCGCCAGATCCTTGGGCGAGGAGACCTGCCCGGAGTCGAGGCGCTTCTGGTCGCGCTCGACCCGGACGCGTACGGCGTCCACGTCCGACTCGGCCTTGGCCTGGTCGCGGGCGAGGTCGCCGGCCTCGGTCTCGGCGGCGATGATCTGCGTGGAGACCTGGGCCAGCCTCTTGGACAGCTCGTCGATCTCGGCGAGCTCCGGCAGGCTGCGCCGGCGGTGCCGCAACCGGTCGAGTCCGGTGTCGAGCTCAGCGAGATCGAGCAGACGCTTCTGTGCTTCAGGTGCGGCCTTCATCCCAAATCCCTCAAGATGCTCGGGGGTCCAAGTCGGTGGTCGTCGCCGTCCAGGCGTCCGTGACGGCGTCCGAGACGCGCGCCTCAACAGTAATGCCCCTGGCCGCCAACGCTGACGTCAGCCGCCGGGCGGCGTCCGCCAGCCACGGCCATTCGGTGGCCCAGTGGGAGGCGTCGACGAGCGCCGGCCCGTCCGCCTCCATGTGCTCGCTCGCCGGATGGTGCCGCAGATCGGCCGTGAGGAAGACGTCCACGCCCGCGGCCCTGGCCGTGCCCAGCAGGGAGTCGCCCGCGCCGCCGCAGACGGCGACGGTCCGCACCGGCCTGCCGGGATCCCCCGCGACCCGCAGCGGCCCCGCCGTACGGGGCAGGCCCGAGGCGGCCAGCGCCGCGAACTCCCGCAGCGGCATCGGGGCGGGCAGGTCCCCGATCCGGCCGAGCCCGCGCCGCGGGTCGGCAGCGGAGGGCTGGAGGGGCCGCAGGTCCCCGGTCAGGCCGACGGCCCGCGCGAGCGCGTCGGAGACCCCCGGGTCGGCGACGTCGGCGTTGGTGTGCGCGGCGTAGAGCGCGGCGCCGCCGCGGATGAGCCGGTGCACGACCCGGCCCTTGAAGGTGGTGGCGGCGACGCTCGTGGTGCCGCGCAGATAGAGCGGGTGGTGGGTCACGACGAGGTCGGCCCCCCAGCCGAGGGCCTCGTCCACGACCACGGCGACCGGGTCGACCGCGAACAGGACCTTCCGTACGGCCTGCTCCGGGTCGCCGCAGATGAGGCCCACCGCGTCCCAGGACTCGGCCCACGAGGGGTCGTACAGCGCCTCCAGGCACTCGACGACCTCGGCGAGGGTGCAGGAGATCGATTCCACCCGCGCACACTACAGCCTGCTGGCGGAACGATCCGGGAAGAGTAACGTCCCCATTGACCCCGCCGTCAGGAAGGATTCCCCGCGTGCCCGTCGACACCGTGCCCGTTGACCAGCAGAGCCTGCACGTCAGGTCCGTGGTCGCCGACACCCACAACGACCTGCTCATGGCCGTCTCCGCCCGGCCGCCCGCCGTATGGGCCTCGTTCTTCCGCGAGCAGTGGCTTCCCCAGCTCGTCGAGGGCGGGGTCGACGTGCAGGTGCTGCCCGTGTTCGTGGAGAGCCAGTTCCGCCCGGAGGGCGCGCTGCGCCAGACGCTGCGGATGATCGAGTGCGCCCACGTGCTGGCCGAGGGCAACCCCGACGCCGTGGCGCTGTGCCACGACGGGCAGCAGATCGACGAGGCCCTCGCCCTCGGCAGGATCGCCCTGGTGCTGGCACTGGAGAGCATGCCGGGGATCGACGAGAGCGTCGAGCTGATCCCGACCCTGCACCGCCTCGGGGTCCGCGTCGCCTCGATCGCCCACTGGGGCCGTACGGCTCTCGCCGACGGCAGCGGCCAGGACGGCACCGGTTCCAGGCTCACCAGCCACGGCGTCGAGGCGCTGCGCGAGATGGAGCGGCTCGGCATGCTCTTCGACATCTCGCACCTCGGCGCCACGGGCGTCGCGCACGTGCTGGAGATCGCGACCCGGCCCGTCATCGCGACGCACTCCTCCGCGCGCGCCCTGCGCGACCATCACAGGAACCTCACCGACGAGCAGCTCAGGGGCGTCGCCGCGGGCGGCGGCGTCGTCTGCGTGAACTTCCTCGCCGCCTTCCTCACCGAGGACGCCCGCTCGGCCACGGTCGACCATCTCGTGGACCACATCGAGCACATCGCGGGCGTCGCCGGCATCGACCACGTCGGTCTCGGCCCCGACTTCGTGCGCGAGGTGTACGCCGACCTCACCCCGCCGTGCTGCGAGGGCTTCAGCTACTCGGGCATCGACTCGGGGGCCGCCATCCCCGGCCTGGAGGGCCCGCGCGGCCTTCCGCTGGTGACCGACGCGCTGGTCAAGCGGGGTTTCTCCGAGGAGGAGATCCAGAAGATCCTGGGCGCCAACGTGATGCGCCTGTTCCGCGCCGAGCTGGGCCGCCCCGCTCACGACAGGCCCGCTCACGACAGGCCCGCTCACGACAGGCCCGCTCACGACAGGCCCGCTCACGACAGGGCGTCTCGCGAAGTGCCGGCTGACGACCGGCCGGTTGACGACCGGCCCGCCCGGGAACGACCCGAGCCGGAACGGCCGCGACCGTGAACCTGGAGGCCATGCTGGCCGACCTTGAGGAGCTGGTGCTCTGCGAGTCCTACTCCACCGACCACGAGGCGGTGGCGCGCAGCGCCCGCGTCGTGGGGGCGCTGGGCCGCAGGCTGCTGGAGGCCGAGCCGGAGATCCTCGTCATCGACGGGGTCACCCATCTGCGCTGGTCGTTCGGCCCGCCGCGGGTCCTGCTGCTGGGCCACCACGACACGGTCTGGCCGATGGGCACGCTGCGCGAGCATCCGTGGTCGGTGCGGGACGGGGTGGCGCGGGGACCGGGCGTGTTCGACATGAAGGCCGGTCTCGTGCAGCTCTTCCACGCGGTCGCCTCGCTGCCGTCCCCCGACGGGCTGACCCTGCTCGTCGTCGGGGACGAGGAGCTCGGCTCGCCGACCTCCCGCCCGCTGATCGAGTCGATCGCGTCGCGGTGCGCCGCCGCGTTCGTGCTGGAGGCCAGCGCGGACGGCGGCGCGCTGAAGACGGCGCGCAAGGGCATCTCGCGCTACGAGCTGACCGTGCACGGCCGTGCCGCGCACGCCGGTCTCGAACCCGAGCTGGGGGCCAACGCCGGCGTCGAGCTGGCCCACCAGGTGCTGGCCATCGCGGGCATCGCGGCCCGGGTCGACTCGTCGTCCAGGGCGGGGGCGACGTCGGTGACCCCCACCATGCTGACGGCGGGGACGAGCACCAACACGGTGCCGGCCCGGGGCCGGGTGGCGGTCGACGTCCGCGTGCCCGACCGGGCGGCGCAGCTCCGGGTGGACGAGCTGATGCGCGAGCTGACCCCGCGCACCCCCGGCGTCCGGCTGGAGCTGCGCGGCGGGCCGAACCGCCCGCCCCTCGACCCCGCCGCCTCCGCCGGGCTCTTCGAGGTCGCCGTACGGCTCGCCGCCGAGATGGGCATGGAGCCGCTGCGCGGGGCGTCGGTCGGCGGCGGCTCGGACGGCAACTTCACCGCGGGCGTCGGCTGTCCGACGCTCGACGGCCTCGGCGCGGTGGGAGGCGGTGCGCACGCCGCCGACGAGCACGTCCTGGTCGCCGAGATGCCGGCCCGCGCCCGCCTGGTCGCGGCGCTGGCCGGGTATGCGCTGTCGGGCGGGCCGATCAAGGGCGCCGATACCGCCCGGCGGGACATGAGGCCGCAGGACGTAGAGCCGCGAGACCTGAGACCGACCGCCGGGGGGACCGTGTGAACCCGTGCGACCCCGTCGCCGCGTGGGATCAGGCGGCCCGAGCGGCGGGGCGGCGCGGCCTGCGGGTCGCCGAGCTGCGCACGATCGCCGAGTTCGAGCGGGTGGTGCGGCTGTTCGACGGCATCTGGCATCCGGAGCCGTGGAACCCGCCGATCACGGCGGAGCTGATGCGGGCGCTGTCGCACGCGGGCGGGTACGTCGCCGGAGCGTTCGAGGGGCGGGAACTCGTCGGGGCCGCCGTCGCCTTCCTCGCCGCGCCGGCGGGGCAGGCGCTGCACTCCCACGTGACCGGCGCCGTGCGGCCCGGCGCCGGGTTCGCGCTCAAGCTGCATCAGCGGGCCTGGGCCCTGGAGCGCGGGCTGAGCCGGATCACCTGGACCTTCGATCCCCTCGTGCGCCGCAACGCCCACTTCAATCTGGCGAAGCTGGCCGCCCTGCCGGAGGAGTACCTGCCCGACTTCTACGGCTCGATGGGCGACGCGGTCAACGCCGGAGACGAGTCCGACCGGGTCCTCGTGGTGTGGCGGCCGGCCGATCCGCGGGTGGTGCGGGCGTGCGACGGCCTGCCGCACCGGCCCGCCGGCGCGGACGACGCGGTGGCCGTGCTCGCCGATCGGGACGGGCTGCCCGTGGCCCTGCCCGCGGACGGCCCGGCCGTGCTCGTCGCCGTGCCCGCCGACGTGGAGACCCTGCGCCGCACCGCCCCGGAGACGGCCAAGGCATGGCGGCACGCCGTACGCGACGTGCTGGGCGGGCTGATGGCGCGGGGCCGTGCGGTGACGGGCTTCGCCGGCGGCTGCTACGTCGTCGAGCGGCGCTCCCCCGCCCCCGAGTGACGGGCAGGGTGAGACGGGCAGGGTGAGACGGGCAGGGTGAGACGGGTGACGCCGGCCTGGCGCTGCGTGAGGGGCCGGACTGGGTAGGGATCGGATCGGGCAGCGGCGTCCCGGCTACGGCGGCGATCACCGGCAGAGGTAACGTGCCAGGTGAGCCGGGTAGGGACGCCGGGCGGCGGCCACGAGGCATTATTGATCATCTGATTACCGGGGGGAATCAGATGAGCAGGTGGCGTGGATCCTCGGTGCGGATCCGCTTGACGGTGCTGGCGAGCGCGGTGATGGCGCTGCTGTGCTCCGTCGCCGTGCTGCTGGTCCTTGGCGTGCTGCACGGCACCGCCGAGCGCTACCAGATCGACGAGATCACCACCAACGCGGTACGCCTCGCCTACCAGGCGAAACGCGACCGGCTGCCTCCGGTGCTGCTCGACCCTGGGGTGGCCGGCGTGCAGGTGATCGACCAGACCGGCAAGATCGTCGCTGTCAGCGACACTCTGGTCGGCCGCCCGCGCATGGCCGCGTTCCGGCCGGAGCTGACGACCCCGGAGACGAGCAAGGTGATGTGCGACTCCCCGGCGTTCCCGGGCCGGTGCATGGACATCGTCGCGTTCCGCTTCCACAACGACGGCGGGCTGTGGACGATCTACGCGGCCGACGACACCGTGCCGTGGTACGTCAGCGGACCGTTGCTGGCGGCGCTGCTCGGCGGTTCGCTCCTGCTGGTCGCGCTCACCGCGCTCGGCACGTACCAGACCGTGCGGAAGGCGCTCATGCCGGTGGAGGCGATCACGAGCAAGCTGGTCAGGATCACCGCGACCGACCTGAGCCAGCGCGTGCCGGTGCCGAAATATCACGACGAGATCCGGCGGCTCGCCGAGACCGCCAACCAGACCCTGGACCGGGCGGAGGCGGCCGTCGAGCGGCAGCGGCGCTTCGCCTCCGACGCCTCTCACGACCTGCGCAGCCCGCTGACCGCGATGCGTACGGAGATCGAGGAGGCGTTGCTGCACAGCGAGGACGCGGACTGGACGGCCACCGGGCATGCCCTGCTGGTCAGTTGCGACCGCCTGCAGGCGCTCGTGACCGACCTGCTCCAGCTCGCCCGGCTCGACTCCGGCGCGCCGCCCCCCTGTGAGCCCGTCGACCTCGGCGGCCTCGTCGCCCGTGAGCTCGACCGCAGGTCGCGCAAGGTGGAGGTGCTGCGGCACCTGGCGGCCGGCGTGGTCGTCATCGGCGACCGGCTGGCCCTGGCGCGCCTGCTCAACAACCTCCTCGACAACGCCGAGCGGCACGCGGTGTCCCGGATCACGGTGACCGTGCGGCGGGAGGACGGCAAGGGCGTGCTGCAGGTGCTCGACGACGGCGCGGGCATCCCGCCCGACCAGCGGGAGCTGGTCTTCCAGCGCTTCACCCGGCTCGACGCCGCCCGCACGAAGGACGCCGGCGGCACCGGCCTCGGGCTGTCCATCGCCCGTCAGATCGCCCAGGCGCACAGGGGGACGCTCACGATCGAGGACAGCGACCAAGGCGCCCGCTTCGTGCTGCGGATCCCGCTCGCCCCCGGACACTGACGGGACGCCCGCATCCCCACGGCGGCGTCCCCACGGCGGCGTCCCCACGGCGGCGTCCCCACGGCGGCGTTGCTCAGGCGGCCACCGTTCCGCGCCACCGCGCCGGGCCCGTCGCAAGGTCGTTGAATGCGCGGATGGCCGCCGTCTCCCGCAAGCGCAGCCAGGCCAGGCCGAGCGTCGAGGGCGGCAGGCCGGTGACCGGCACGAACGCGAGGTCCGGCCGCCGGTGGTGCTCCGCACTCGGCTGACAGAGCAGCATGCCGCCGCGGTTCAACGCCACCTGGGTCAGGCCCTCCTGTGTGGTGGCCACCGTCGCGGCCTTGGGAATCGGCCGGCCGGAAGGGGTGAAGGAGGGCGCGACGTGCTCCCGCCAGCGCCGCGGCGCGGGCTCGTCCAGGCCGATCAGCGCGAGTGAGGCCAGCTCCTCGGCGTCGATGCTCTTCCGCAGTGCCAGCGGATGCCGCACCGAGAGCCCCAGCTCGACCGGGCAGCGGTTCAGCTCGGCCCCGCTCACCAGGTCCGGCTCCTCCAGCGGCAGCAATGTGAACGCGATGTCCACACGCCCCTCACGCAACTTGCCGAAGGGGTCAGAAAGAGGCACCTCGATCAGCTCCACCGCGCAGCCGGGATACGTCCGCTCGAACACGGCCACGCTCTGGGTGACGATTGCCGTGGGCGTGGCCAGGAACCCGACCCGCAGCACGCCCTCCACCGCCCGGGCCGAGGCCGTCGCACGCGCCACCGCCTCCGCCAGCCCCTCGTAGGCGGGACGCAGGTCGGCGAGGAAACGCTCGCCCAGGGGGGTCAGGCACACCCGCCTGCTCGTACGGTCGAACAACCGGCCGCCGATCCTGCCTTCCAGCGACCCGATGAGCTGGCTCACCCGCCCAGGAGACAGGTACAGCCGCTCGGCGGTACGGGCGAAATGCAGCTCCTCGCTGAGCACGATGAAGCACTCCAGCTCCCTGAACTCCATCTCGCTCCTCCTCGATCGCTTAGCTCACCTAAACCAAGCCTCCGAACCTCGTCATTGTTCCGGGAAAGGCCGATCACGAGGCTGAGGAACATGACCGTAAACGTCGTCTCTCCCGTGATCCAGGCACGTTGGGCGGCCGTCGCCACCGTCGCCATGGGCACCTTCACCGTCGTCACCAGTGAGATGCTGCCCGTCGGGCTGCTGACCTCGATCGCCTCCGCCTTGAACGTCTCCGACGGCACCGCCGGGCTGATGGTCTCCCTTCCCGGACTGGTCGCCGCCGTCTCCGCCCCCCTTATCGCCCTGACCACCCGCCGCCTCGACCGGCGAGTCCCGCTGCTCGGCCTGATGGCGCTGCTGGCGGTGGCCAATCTGGCGGGCGCGCTCGCTCCCGGCCTCCCCGTCATGCTGGCCGCCCGGGTGCTGACCGGCGTGAGCATCGGCGGCTTCTGGGCCTTCGCCGCCGGTCTGGGCACACGCCTGGTGCCCGAGGAGGCGGTCGGCAGGGCAACCTCGGTCATCCTGGGCGGGGTGTCGGTGGCGTCGGTGCTCGGCGTCCCCGCGGCGACGCTGGTCGCCTCGTACGCGGGGTGGCGCACGGCGTTCGCGGCCCTGGGCGTTCTGGCGTTGATCCTGCTGGCGGTGCTGGCCGCGGTGCTGCCGCCGATGCCCGCCGAGGAGGGTGGAGACGGCTTCCGCGGCGCGCTGTCGGGACCGCTCAAGGTGGTTCTGGTCACCACCGTGCTGATCATCACCGGGCACTTCGCCGCCTACACCTATATCCGGCCCTTCCTGGAGCAGGCCGCGCACGCCGGTCCCGGGCTCGTCAGCACCGCGCTGCTCGTCTACGGTGCGGCCGCGGTGGCCGGCAACTTCGTCGCGGGCGCGCGAGCGGCCAGGAACCCGAAGCGGGTGCTGATCACGCGGGCCGTGCTGATCGCCGTGGCCACCGCCGCGCTCGCGCTGACCGGCCTGCCTCTGGTCATGCTGGTCGTGTGGGGCCTCGGGTACGGCGGCGTGGGCGTCGCCCTGCAGCTATGGATCATGAGGACGGGCGGCGGCGAGCTGGGCACGGCGCTGTTCGTCGGCGCGTTCAACGTCTCCGTCGCGCTCGGCTCGCTCGCCGGCGGGCGGGTCGTGGACGGCCTCTCGATCTCGGGGGTGATGTGGCTGGGAGCGGTCCTGGCCGCGCTCACCGCCGTATTCGCCGGCGTCTGGGGCAGGAGCAGTACGACCGCTTCATGAACGCCTCGCAACCGCCCCCTCTCAAGGGTGACGCCTCCGCGGGTGATGTCAGTCGTCCTCGGGCACGACGATCACCGTGGGCACCGGGACGCGCAGGGCCTCGGCGACCGCCTCCTCCAGCTCCCCCGGCGTCTTCACGGCACAGCCCCGCGCGCCGTACGCGACGGCGAGTGCGGGGAAGTCCGGCGCGTGCAGGTCGACGGCGACCGGCCGCATGCCCCGCTCCCGCATCTCCTCGCGGATCTCCCCGAAGCCGCCGTTGGCGAAGACGACCACCGGCAGGCTCAGCTCCAGCTCCACGGCCGTCGCCAGCTCCTGGAGGCTGAACTGGAACGCCCCGTCGCCCGCCAGCGCCACCACGGGGAGGTGGGGCCGGCCGAGCTTGGCGCCGATGGCGGCGGGCAGCGCGAAGCCGAGCGTGCCGAACCCGGTGGGGAACAGGAACCGCCCGGGCGGGTCCATCGGCATGCCGACGAGCGCGCCGTGATAGACGCACATGGAGTTGTCCCCCACCACGACGCTCTCCGGCGGCAGGGCCCGGCGCAGCGCCGCGAGCTGGCCCGACCACCTGCGGGTGAGCTCGTGGAGCTCCGCCTCGTGGCCGGGGCCCGGCTCCGCCTCCCGGCGGGGACGCGGCACGGCGCCCTGCCGGTCGAGCCGTTCGGCGAGCCCGCGCAGGGCCAGCTCCGCGTCCGCGACGATCGCCACGTCGGCCACGTGGTCGCCGTGCATCTGCCCCGGGTCAATGTCGACGCGCACGAGGCGGCCGGAGAGGGCGAAGGCGTCGTCCCACAGGTCGGCGGGGCCCAGCTCGGTGCCGACGGCCAGCACGACGTCGCACGCGGCGAGCCACCGGCGGACGGCCGCCAGGTGCAGCGTGGTGCCGAGCGCCAGCGGGTGGCTCTCCGGCACCGCGCCCTTGCCGTTGACCGTGGTCACGACCCGCGCGCCCAGCCGTTCGGCCAGGCGCATCGCCAGGCGCCCCACGGGGGGCTCGTCCTCGCCCTGGGGCCGCTCTCCCGGGCACTGTTCACCCGGGCACGGTTCACCCGGGCGTTGGGCCCCGCCGCCGAGCACGAACCCCGGGCGGCGGGCCGTGCGCAGCAGTGCGGCGGCCGCGTCGAGGGCCGACGGATCGGGCTCGCGGCGGGTGATCCGATAGGGCGGGACGATCTTGACCGGGCCCGTCAGGTCGAGCAGGTCGAAGGGGATCTCGATGTGCACCGGCCGGGGCCGTCCCTCGGCGAAGCGGCCGAAGGCGCGGGCGACGGCGGCGGGGATCTCCCGCACGGTCGTCACGCGGTGGCTCCAGGCGCACAGCGCGTCGAGCGCCCGCGACTGGTCCCTGCTCTCGTGCAGGTAGCCGCGGCCGTCGCGGGGATGGCCGGTGGGGACGCCCGGGGACACGAGCAGGATCGGGGAGGAGTCGGAGTACGCCTGCCCGAGGGCCGTGGCCGCGTTGACCACGCCGGGTCCCGTGGTGGTGACGACGACGCCCGGTCTGCCGGTCACCCTGGCATATCCGTCGGCGGCGTATCCCGCGCCCTGCTCGTGCCGGGGCGTCACGCAGCGCACGCCCGACCGGTCGAGCTCCTCGTAGATCGCCAGGTTGTGGGTGCCCGGAATGCCGAAGATCGTGTCGACGCCGTGCAGCCTCAGCGCCTCGACCAGGGCGCGCGCCCCCGTGGGCGTCGTGATCGTCGCCGCAGGGGGCATCGGGTCATGGCCGTCCACGTATCACTTCCCGGGGAGAGAGTGGAGGGGGTTCCCTTGGGGTTTCCCAAAATGCGTTCCCCTTCCACGCGCCGCCCTACCGTCCGCGTGCCGATTTTTCAGAAACGGGGACGGGGACGCGTTCCCACCTCGTGTTCGTCCGATCCGCGGGTCAGCACATTCTCAATGGACTTGACGGCCTGGCGCACCATGCGGTGCATCGCCTCGGCGGTGTGCGAGGCGATGTGCCCGGTGACCAGGAGGCGGTCGGGAAAATCCCGCCGCAATTCGCCGGCCTCCGCGCATTCCGCGCCGTAGAAGCCGTCGAAGACCGCCATGCTCACGCGGCCCTTCTCCAGGCCGGTGTAAAGAGCACCGGGACTGACGATGGCCGGGCGGGCGGTGTTGACGAGGATCGCGCCCTCCGGCATCCGGCCGATCACCGAAGAGTCGATCATCGACCTGGTCTCGTCCGTCTCCGGCACCATGACCACGAGGATGTCGCTGGCCGCGGCCAGGTCGAGCAGGGGCAGGTAGGAGACGCCGAGGTCGCGTTCGACGTCCGGCCTGCGGGTGCGGCTGTAGTAGGACACGCGGACGCCGAACCCCTGCCGCAGGATCTCCGCGATCCGCCGGCCGTTGGCGCCCATGCCGATGATGCCGGCGCGGCGGGCGGCGAGCTCGTGGGGCAGTTCGTCGGAGCCGTGCCAGCCGGGGACCCGCTCGCCCAGATGCCGGGGAATGCCCAGGTTGGCGTTGACGATCTGGGCGACGGTGAACGTGGCGACCGCGTCGGTGGCCGCCCCCGGCGTGTTCGTGACGGCGATGCCCAGCCGGTCGGCCGCCGCGACGTCGACGAAGTTCTCGTAGCCCACGCCGAGGAAGGCCACGACCTTCAGCGTCTTGCGCGCCTTGCCCAGCGCCCGCGCGGTCGCCCGCTCCTCGCCTCCGTGCAGGTAGGCGACTGCTCCCTGCAGCTCGCGCGCCAGCAGGTCCTCGGTCAGCGGCGACGCGGGCCGCCGCACCGTGAGCCCCTGCCTGGCGAGCGGCTCCAGGAGCGCCGTGTCGATGCCGGCGCCGGTCACGAGGACCGTCCCACCCCTGAGCTCCGCTCCGGCCGCCGGCAGCAGCCGCGCAGGACGATAGTCCGTTATATCCCTTGGAGCCGCAGTTTGGGACATTTCAAATATCTTTCAGACTTAGGACATATATGTCTGTTTTTCTCTGTGGTATCTCTCCAATCACGACAACCAGGCGGTGCACGAAATACCACTGATGGTCCAGGCGACGGAGCAGGAATCCAATGGTATAAGGGTTGTGGTGGTTCCGTCTCCACCTGAATCGGAAAAGGAAACCCCTAGGGAGGGTCTGGGGACCCCGGCCTCGGTCCCGCCCGGCCACACGAGCGTGCTTTTCTCCACGGAAGCGTGGAAGAAGGCGCGCACGGCGCAGCGCAGAGAGGGCCACGGATGAAACTCCAGCCGCGACAGCAGCTTCTGGAGCTGTGGGAGGCGGCAGCGCGCGCCTCCTACCGGGACGACGTATGGATGTGGGGCGGCCGCGACGGGTCGAACTCCATCTCCGACGCCGAGCAGCTTCTGTGCTTCATGTATCCGGCCTCCGAACTGCCGGGCTTCCGCCTGGACACGCCGGACGAGACCGCCGACGACGTGCTGGCCGCGCTCACGGTCCTGGGCGACTCGGTGGAGATCCCCAAGCTGATGCTGCGGGTCATCGGCCAGTATCTGCGCACCTACACCGCAGAGGACGGGCGGCCCCTGTTCTCCGGCGGCACCTACTTCCGGCCGCTGGACGACGAGACGAAGGTCACCCCCGAGCAGCTCCAGCTCGACGTGGTCGACTCCTTCTCGATGTCGGTCACGCTCGCGCTCGGCACACTCGGCTTCCTGAAGGTCTTCCGCCAGAGCGTGCGGCGCGAGTCGATCCGCCGCGAGATCCGCGAGCTGGAGGACCTGGCCAGCAAGCGGCTGTCGGCCGCGATGGTGGGCCTGCTGCGCAGCTTCACGGTCAACGCGTTCGACCCCGGATCCACAGCGGGCCGCGCGCTGCTGCGCACCGTGAACCAGACCGGCGCGCCCACCCGCCGCGTGCTCGAAGACCTGCGGCGTGAGCTGCGGCCCGTACGCGCCGGCCTGCGCGACCTGACGATCGGGTCGGGCAGCCAGGTGGACCTCGACAACGAGAACCTGCTGTTCGAGTGCGGATGGACGTGGGGCATCGTGAAGGACGCCCCCGACATCGCCACGCCGCTCGACATCGGTCCCCAGCCCATGGGCGTGGCCGCCGACACGCCGTTCCTCTACTTCACCGTCAACGCCCTCGTCGGCATCGCCGACCTGTTCTCCGCCCGCACCCGCGTCCTGAGCCTGCTCAGCGACGACCAGATCACCCTCGCCCAGGCCATCCAGCGCCGCTGGGACCTCACCCAGTCCTACTGGCGCACCATCGCGACGTACGGACGGGGCACCTGGCCGCTGGAGGACATCCCCTGGCGGACGGTCGACGAGAAGGAGTCGGACTACTACAGCCTCGGCGTCACCGCCATGGTCGTGCAGAGCCTGGTCAACAACCGGGCGGCCGACGTCGACCTCGGCCGAGTCGCCGCCGTGCTGGAGGAGCTGGCCATCCGCGCAAGGATCATCCGCAGGGCGGTGCCGGGCGACCCGCCCGTGCTCATGCACTCCCCCGGCGTCCCGATCAACCTGCACGGCAGCGACGCGCTCGGCCCCCACCTGCTCTGGGTCGTCTCCGACTTCGCCATCACGCTGCTGAAACGCACCATCTGGGCCGCCTCCATCGCGCAGAACACCGGGATGCGCGAGCGGCTGCTCGCCCTCGCCGACCAGATCTGGCGGCACATCATGCTGCGCCGCCACGCCGACGGCCCGGCCGCCGGCCTGTGGGACCAGCCGGGCAACGTCTTCGCCGACATCGAGGCGCGCGACGAGGAGCCGTCCTGGTATTTCAGCGAGCGGGTCGTCGAATTCCTCGTCGCCGCCGCGTCCTCCAGCGGGGAGCCGCCGCTGCGCAGCCCCCAGCTCGTCGAGCTGGCGCTCCAGATGCTCGGGGAGGCCGAGCACCTGCTCGACCAGGAGCTGGTCACCCGGCCCCTGGTGGGCGGCCAGACGATCCAGCCCAAGCTGCGCTCGATCCAGGCGTCCCTGCAGCGGGCCAGGGCGATCGTCAGCGACCGGCCGGCCACCGCCCAGGCGCTCATCAACGACGCCCTGCTCGGCCTCGAACGGCTGTCCGCCGCCCGCGACAGCGCGTCGGAGGCGATCTGAGATGCTCGTCTTCGCGATCTCCGACAAGGGCGGCACCGGGCGCTCGGTCACCGGCACCAACATCGTGTACCGCCATGCCCTGCAGGGCAACGACGTCTGCTATCTCGACTTCGACTTCGGCTCGCCGACCGCGGGGGCCATCTTCAGCGTCAGCTCGGTCGCCCGCGGCACCCGGGAGAACGGCCTGCACCACTACCTGCGGGGCGAGTGCCCCCAGCCGCGGCGGGTGGACGTGTGGGCCGAGTCCGACCGCGAGGGGCTGCGGGCCCGCCCGCCCGGCGCGGGACGGCTCGTGCTGCTGCCGGGCAGCGAGGGCGGCGGCGAGCTGTCGGCCCTCACCGACGAGGTCGTCGGCCGCTGCGTCCAGCTGCTCGGGCGGCTGGACGAGGAGTTCGACCTCTGCATGATCGACGTCAGCGCGGGCCGGTCGTTCACCGCGGAGCTGGTCCTGGCGGCGACCGTGCGGATGCCCGCGATCCCGTTCCGGTGGCTGGTCTTCCATCGATGGACGCGCCAGCACATCATCGCGGCCGACGGGCTCGTCACCGGCGCCGACGGGCTGCTCGACGTCGGCATCCGGTTCGGCCACGACGCCGAGGACCTGCGCGACCGCATCCGCTTCGTGCGCACGGCCGTGCTCGAACCGGACGCGGCGGAGCTCGTCGGGCTGCGCGACGAGCAGCGGGCCTGGCTGAGCGCGTGCGACAGCGAGCTGCGCGAGCTGGCCGGCCGCCACGGCGTCGGCCGTACGGCCATGCTCGGCAAGATCCCGCTGGACCCGGTCCTCCAGTGGCGCGAGCAGCTGATCACCGACGAGGACGTGCTGGCCAGCAAGATCGCGAACGCGGAGACCGCCGCCGCGTTCGAGGAGCTCGCCAAGAAGATCGTCGACGACAGCGCGTGGGAGGGCTTGTGACGCCGGTGCACGCGACGTTCGGCGAGGTGGCGGCCGAGCGCAGGATCGCCTCCGTGCCCCTCTCCCACGTGTCCGTCGAGCTCGGGCACCTCTACATGGAGGACTACGAGGCGGGCCCCGACCGGTTGCGCGAGCAGTTCCGCAGGGTCGCGCCGTGGCTCGCCACGGTCCGCTCCCTCTGGCAGGAGCGGGTGCCGGGAGGCCGGGCCCGGGTGAGCACCTGCTTTCTCGTGGACGACTACTTCAGCCGCTTCAGCACCCCGGCCGAGCTGGTCCCGATGGTCCTGGAGGCGGCGGCCGAGCACGACCTGACCATCGACTACCTGGCCCGCGAGTCGGCCTGCGCCCAATCGGGCGGCGTCGAGCTGGCCCGGCTGGTGGAGGACCGGCTCGTGGACGACCCGCCGCCGGAGACCGACGGCTCGCGCCCCCCGGTGAAGGAGACGGGCTGGCTGTGCAACGGCTCGCGCTCGCCCCGCACCGCGCCGCTGCAGGCGATGGGGAAGGCCCGGCCGTGGGAGCCTCCCGCGCAGAACGCCAAACGCGGCCACTCGATCTTCGTGGACGTCGAGTTGTGGGACGAGAAGGGGCCGCGGCGCACCTGGTCGTGCCCCTTTCTCGCGGCCGTCTGGCAGCTCCTGCGGCTGGGGCTGCTGCGCAGCGACGGCCGCGTGCCGCTCCCGCCGGTCGCCCTCGACGGCGGCTGGCCCCGCGACTGGGACGAACTGCCCGCGGTCGTCCGGCTCAACCCTCAGGCCGCGCCGTTCAGCGCGTACACCACACTGTCCGTCCTCTCCCCCCGGTTCCTGCCCGTCGAGCTGGCCGTACGCACGATCCTGAGCCAGTTCGCCGTGGACGACGAGGTCCTGCGGCAGGTCGCCACCCGGAGCGAGGGCGAGGGAATCCGGCTCGAAGAGGAGCTCGTCGACCGCATTTCCTACGTCTTCGTCTGAGGGGTTTCGATTGTGAGGACGGCCCGATGCTGGTGATGGGGGAGGTCCACACCGGGCTACTGCAGAACTCCGGGGAGATCTCCGAGTCGACGTGCCGTCAGGTGCTCGGGCTCATGGCCGGGGAGACCGTGCGCGTCTCCCGCCGTCCCATCGTCCACGCGCTGTCGCCGGAGCGGCTGACAGGCGTGGACTGCGCGCTGCCCACCGCGTCCCGCTCCCGGGTGAGGGGCGTCGGCACGGTGGTGTCCCGCTGCGCGGTGACGGGGGGCCGGGTGGCCCAGGGGTCGTCGTACGCCCGGGTGGTGCGCTCGGAGGCCGACCGCAGGCTCCCCTGGTCGCACTACCTGGCCCGTCCGGGGGTCGTGGAGGTCCTCGGCAAGGTGAAGGCGGCCGACCTCGCCGAAGGGTTCACCGGCGACACCGTGCCCGGCCGCCCCGACGGCGCCTGCCTCGACCTGGGCGCCGTCAGCGGCCGCTTCCTCGACCTCGTGCAGCAGTCCCCGCTGCTGGACCGCCGGGCCCCCTTCAAGATCCCGCGCACGAACCTGCGGTGGGTGGCCGAGACCGGCGAGCCGTCGATCCGCTTCACCCTGCACGCCGAGCAGGAGCGGACGCTGCGCCTGACGCATCCCGGCCCGTTCACCCCCGCCGTGGTCGACCTGTGCGAGGACCTGGCGACGCACGACTGGCTGCTGACGTCGCTGCTCGTCATCGTCGAGCGGGCGCGGATCGGCGGCACTCCGGGCGCGCAGGCCGTGGCCCGCCTGGCGCCGGCCATCGACCACCTCATGCACCTGTGGATGCCCGCCGCCCGGGTGGAGGAGTGGATGACGCCGTTCTGGGAGAGCCTGGAGCGGCGGCCGGGGTTCACCCGGCAGTGGCGTTCCCTGGTCGACCGGGTCCGCGACCAGGTCGCGATGAACACCCTTGCCCTGCTGAGTGCGACCGCCGAAGCCGGACGGAGGTCACCGTGACCGAAGCAACACCCGAGCCGCCCCCGTCGCTCGTCCCGAGGATCGTGCGCAAGGTCCTCGTGACGGTGCTCGTGGGCGGCGTGAGCTATCTGGTGAGCAACGCGCTCATCCACGGGCAGAACGAGGACCTGTGGAGCCTGCTGCTCGCGACGTTCATCAGCGGCGTCGTCTTCGTCGTGCAGTTCCTCGCGGACGTGGACGACCAGCTCGAAACCGTGCTGCAGGAGCAGCGCAGGCAGCACACGAAGACCCACAACCTGGTGGCCGACAGCTTCTCCAAGATCAACGAGGCGAGCAAGCTGTTCGGCGTCGTGGAGATGTCCGCGCTGGAGACCAGGGGTGTGGCCGAGCTGGTGCAGAACGCCGCCAAGATCCGTGACGACATGCCCGGCCTCGTCAAGAGCCTGGTGCACCACGAGGTCACCCGGATGGCGAAGTTCCTCGGCGAGCTGTCCGACGGCAGGTACGCACTGTACGAGGGCGAGGACCGCGACTGGCTGCTCGGGCTCGCGCGCAACGCCCGGGTCAGTCTCGACGCGATCAGCCTGACCAGTGTGGACGCCCGCGACACCGAGTTCGAGGGCGGCTTCTGGCACACGGACCTCGGGCAGCGCTACGTCAAGCTCCAGCGCGACCTCGTCCAGCGTGGGGCGCGGGTGCGCCGCGTGTTCGTGGTGGATCGTTCCGAGCGGCTCGACTCCGAGGCGTTCCGCCGGGTGTGGAAGTGGCAGACCACGGTCGGGATCGAGGTGCGCACGCTCCTGCTCTCCGACGCGCCGCCTCTGCTGCGCGGCTCGCTGTCCGACTTCATCCTGTTCGACGGGGTCGTCTACTACGAGTCCAACCCCGCCCCCCAGGTCGGCGACGGCATCGCCCCGGTGATCCACAGCACGGTCTTGGTACAGGACCAGGAGCGGGTGCGCGAGCGGGCCGAACGGTTCGCCGAGCTGTGGGAGGCCGCGACCCCGGCGGCGTAGCCGACGCTTAGGCGGGCGACACCGGCGGCGTAGGCGACACTCACGGGGGCAGGAGCGGCGCGGACGACACCGGCGGCGCGGGCGACGTTTACGCGGGCGGAGCGGACGGAGCCGGCGCGGGCGGGAAGGGGCGGTCGGGCCGGCAGACGGCGAGCAGGTCCTTCTCGCGGGCGTCGGGGGTCCCGCCGACCAGGGCCGCCACCAGCTCGGCTGTGACGGGGGCGAGCGTGATGCCGAGGCCGCTGTGGCCGGTCGCCGCCACGACCCGGCCGTGGTCGTCCACGTGGCCGATGATGGGCATGTGGTCGGCGCTGCCCGGCCGCAGTCCGGCCCAGCGCCGGCCGACCGGCCAGGTGGCCGCCTTGGGCATCAGGGCGGCGACGCCTCGCCGGATCTCCTCGATCGCCGCGGCGGTCACCGTCACGTCCCCCACGTTCTCCTCGTAGGTGACGCCGACGGCCACCCTGCCGTCGTGGCGGGGGACGAGATAGGGGAAGTACTCCCGGCCGTCCTCCTTGATCTCCGCGAAGATGTGGTGGCGCAGCGGGTAGGTGACGGCCCCGGGCGGGCGGACGTCGAAGGCCACGCCCTTGATGGGGAACAGGTGGTCGCGGTGGCGCGGCAGGAAGACCCCGCTCAGGTGGCCGGCCGCGACGACGGCCTGCTCCGCCGACACCCGGCGGCCGTCGTGGAGCTCCACCTCGACACCGCGGGGCCCGGTCCGCAGGGCGGTGGCGCGGACCGCACAGAGCACCCGGATCGGCGTGCTCCCCGACAGCACGGCCGTCGCCAGGGCGGCCATGAGCACCCTCGGATCGAGCGCGAGCTCCTCAGACAGCAGGAAGCCGCCGACGACGCGCTCGCTCAGCAGCGGTTCGAGGCTCCTGGCGTCGGCCGCCGTCAGCCGCTCGACGGCGAACGGCGAGTTCTTCCACTGCGGCAGCACCCTGGTCTCCAGGCGCTCCATCTCGGCCTCGTCGAGAGCGACCTGGATGTCGCCGCCGTCCAGCACCGGGACCTCGACGCCCGAGGCGGCGTGGATCTCCTCCAGCCACTGGGGGTAGGCGTCGCGGCTGCGCTTGATGACGCTGCTGAGCGGGCCGAGGCAGGAGGGCTCCGTCTGGGTCAGGATGCCGCCCATCGCGCCGTCCGAGGCGCCCAGCCCGAGACGCTGCCCCGCGTCCACGAGCACCACGCTCGTGCCGCGCTGGGCGAGCCTGTGCGCGATCGCGCAGCCGACCACGCCACCACCGATGATCACGACGTCACAGGACTCAGGCACGCGGGCTCCAATTCGCCGTCCCCTCGCTTCGACAGTAGGCGAGGGAGGGCCGTTCATGAAGGCCACACACGGGTGACCTCGCCGAACTGTACCGCGCGAAAATCTTGGCGGCGGGGAAATCCGCCGAGTCGCGCAAGACCTGCGACGCGCCGGCACGAGAGCTTTGCACCGATCTGGGCATGATGAACCCGACCAGCCGTCGTTTGTGGCGGTCGATGGGCATCCGGGATGAGCCGAAGGCTCAAGCGAGGGGAAACGCGTGAGGAAGACCGCCGTCGTCACGGGCGGGGCGTCGGGGATCGGGCGGGCCGTCGCCGCCGGGCTCGTACGGCGCGGCGTCCACGTCACGATCGCCGACGTCCGGGGAGCCGAAGACGCCGCCGCGGAGCTCGGCTGCGCGGGCGCCGTGTGCGACGTCTCCGACGCGCAGGCCGTGCGGGACCTGGTCACCGGGGTGGCCGCCGAGCACGGGCGGCTCGACTTCCTGTTCAACAACGCCGGCATCGCGGTGGGCGGCCATGCCGAGGAGTTCACGCTCGACCACTGGAACCGGACGATCGACGTGAACCTGCGCGGGGTGGTCCACGGCGTGCACGCGGCGTACCCGCTCATGGTCGAGCAGGGCTACGGGCACATCGTCAACACCGCGTCGCTGGCCGGACTGACCCCCGCGCCCATGATGCTGCCCTACACGGCCACCAAGCACGCCGTCGTCGGGCTGTCGCTCGCGCTGCGGGCCGAGGCGGCGGCGCACGGCGTGCGGGTCAGCGTGGTCTGCCCCGGCTTCACCGACACCCCGCTGCTGGACAACGCCAACCCCGGGCTCCCGCAGACCGAGATCGGGCGGCACGCCCGGACGGTGGCCGTGCGGGCCCAGGGGCGCCTGTATCCCGTGGAGTCGCTCGCCGGCGACGTGCTGCGCGGCGTGGCCAGGAACCAGGCGCTCATCGTCGCGCCCGCGTCCGCCCGCGCCACCTGGCGGGCCGTACGGCTCTCGCCCGCCCTGGCCGTGCGGGCGGCCGGCTCCGCCTTGCGCCGCGTCATAGGCTGAAGCACAGCCGAATCACGGCCGGATCGCCAGGGCGGCGTCGGCCGGTTCACGGGCAGAGCGGCAGATACTCGAACCAGTCGAACGCGGCGATGTTGGAGCTGGGGCGGCCGTTCGAGCTGGCGTACATGCCGACGTAGGCGCCGGTGAAGCCGCCGGCCACGGCGCTGCTGAGGATCCTGCCGTCCACGGGGTCGCCGAGGTCGATCCACTCCCCCGCCGCCACGGCGTACCTGGCCTGGTAGGCCTGCCCGCGCGCCTCCACGCCGAGATACAGCCTCCGCTGCCCGGGCACCCGTACGGAGGCGAGCAGGTCGTCGCCGCCCGCCTTCCTGCGGACGAGTTCCAGGCCGCGCGCGGTGCGCACGAGCAGCACGTGGTGGTCGTCGTTCTGCACCAGCGCGAGCCCGGCGCACTCCCCCGCCCCGGGCAGGAAGTCGAGCGCGGCGTGGACGGCGAAGTCCATGTGCTGCTGCCTGCGGACGATCAGGCTCGGGTTGACCCGCTGGGCCAGCGTCTCGGGCCGCAGCCGCAGCCGCAGGCGGCTGTCGCCCAGGCTCCAGTAGGGCGTGCGCGGCGTGCGCAGGTGGTTCCAGACGGGCGAGAGCCGGTCGCCGTCGAAGTGGTCGCAGGCGGGGACGGCGGGCCAGCGGTGCTCGGGCAGCGCCGGTCCGGCGGCCACGGGCTCGACCTGCGCGGCGACCGGCCAGCCGTCCTCCCAGTGGACCCGGGTGAGGAACGTCTCCCTGCCCAGGTTGTCGCCTCTCAGGTTGCCGGTGCCGAGGTCGCCCGGCGTGCCGTACGGGCGCGTGGCCAGCAGCACCATCCACCACTCGCCGTTCTGGGTCTCCACCAGGTCGGCGTGGCCCGTGCACGCGATGGGGTGTGCGAGGCCGAGATGCCGGTGGGTGAGGATCGGGTTGCGCGGGTTCGGCTCGTACGGCCCGGTGACGTGGTCGGCCCTGGCGACCACGACCGCGTGGTCGTAGGACGTGCCGCCCTCGGAGGTCAGCAGGTGGTACCTGCCGCCGATCTTGTAGAGGTGTGGTCCCTCGCACCACACGGCGCCCCGCTGGACGGCCTCCCAGACGACGTGCTCCTCGCCGCGCGGCTCCAGCGTGGCCGGGTCGAGCTCCAGGAGGTAGACCTCGGTCTCGCCCGGATAGCGGGCCGCCTCCTTCTCCCTGGTGCCGGTGAACCAGAGCCGGCCGTCGTCGTCGAACAGCAGCGAGGGGTCCATCCCGCGGGTGCCCGGCAGCCATCGGGGCTCGCTCCAGGGGCCCGCGGGGTCGGCGGCGGTGACGATGAAGTTGCCCCGCCCGTCGACCAGCGTGGTGACGACGTAGAAGAGGCCGTCGTGGTGGCGGATCGTGGCGGCGTAGACGCCTCCCGAGGGCCGCACGCCGTCCAGGTCGAGCTGCGACGGGCGGTCGAGCACATGCCCGAGCTGCCGCCAGTTGACCAGGTCGCGGCTGTGGAAGACGGGCACGCCGGGGAACCACTCGAAGCTGGAGGTCACCAGGTAGTAGTCGTCACCCACCCGGCACACCGATGGGTCGGGGTGGAATCCGGGGATGACGGGGTTCCGGTACTCCCACCCGCCGACTTCGTCGATCATTCGTCCCTTCCTCGAAACGTGACGGGCCCGGTTCCCCGAGCGGGGAACCGGGCCGTCCGGCACCGGCATGGTGCGCCAGAGCCTTTCAGCGCGGGGCCTCCCTGCGCCAGGCCCCGTCTGCCGGGCTCCGGGCTCCCGTCCCGTGCCGGAGCTCAGGTGTGCGAGCTCGGTCTGTAAGGTTCAGTGCCGCAGCTGGAGCACCCCCCAGTGGCTCGTGTCCCGGTATCCCTGCCCGGTGGCGTCGCTCCAGGTGACCGCGCCGGTCCTGGCGGCGCCCGTGGCGTCGTTGACCTGGACGTCGAAGCCGAGCAGCGTGCCGTCCCGCAGCGTGATCGTGGGCAGCTTCACGGCGGCCTCGATCACGTAGCCGCCGGGCACGACCTTGGCCGCGGCCGTCAGGTTGCCCGCGATGGCGGCGGGGTCGAGCGGGCCTCCGGCCGACGTCTTTCCGGAGAAGCCGATCCGATATTGGCCGTCGTCGTCGCCGTAGCCTCTGGTCTTGCCGTTGCCGGGGTCGACGAAGAACTCGACGGAGTCCTGCTCCCACGGGTTGGCCGACTGCTCGCTGAGCGTGGGGTCGGCGACCTGCGCCAGCAGATAGAGCGTGTCGCCGTTCCACAGCGCCCGGGCCCGCGCGGTCGCCCCCGACGTGCCCTGGATCCAGGTGGCGGTGCGGATCTCCGGCGCGGCCTTCCAGGCCGGGTCGACGACACCGTCGACCACCGGACGGCCCTTGGGCGCGGCGGTCAGCTTCACCGCGGGCGTGGCCGTGATCTTCCCGGTCCAGGAGGTCTGCGAGCCGCCGGAGGCGTCCGCGACCGCCACGGTGACGCCGGTCCCGATCGGGAGCCGCGCCTCCACCAGGTAGCCGTCCTTCGTCTTCTTCACGGCCGCCTCGACGCCGTGCGGGTGGCCGCCGTCGCGCCGGACGGCGTACGGCGTGCCGTCCACGGTGAACGTGACCTTGTCGCCGCGGTCGTCGCTCGCGTCGCGCACCTCGGCCAGGACGTACAGGCACGTGGCCGACGAGCGGGCCTGGAACGCGGCGGACACGTCGCCGACGCGGGCGATCGGGGTGTCGGGCAGCAGGTCCCATTCGAGCTCGCGCTTGCCGTCCACCTTCGGCTTCGCCGCGGGGGCCTCCAGCCGGCGCACCAGCGGCGGCAGCTTCGCCGGGTCCACGACGCCCCAGTAGGCCGGCTTGGCCTGGAGCTCGTCGTCGAACAGCAGCGGGGCGTTCAGCCGGGTGATCGGGAAGGTCGACAGCCACGTGTCGTCGTCGGCCAGGCCCCACACGGTGACGGAGCTGATCTGGCTCTTGTGCCTGCGGAAGACGTCGAACAGCTCCTTGTAGCGGTAGCCCTGCTCGGCGAGCACTTCGGCCGGCACCTCGTCGTAGGTGGAGACGAAGTCGGGGTAGACGCTCACGTCCAGCTCGGTGACCTGCTGGTCCACCCCGAGCGTGGCGAACTTCTCGATGGTGGCCTCGACCTCTGAGGCGGGCGGCTGCTCGATGTTGAGGTGGAGCTGGTGGCCGACGCCGTCGATGGGCACGCCCTCGGCCTTCAGCTTCTTCACCAGGGCGTACAGCGCCTCACGCTTGCGCGGGAACTCGGTGTTGTAGTCGTTGATGAACAGCTTGGCCGCCGGGTCGGTCTCGTGCGCGACGCGGAAGGCCGTGCGGATGAAGTCGAGGCCGGTGATCTGGAACCACTTCGACCGGCGCAGGCCGTCGGGCTGGTTCTCGTCCACCACCTCGTTGACCACGTCCCAGACCGCGATCTTGCCCTTGTAGCGGCCGACCAGCGTCTTCACGTGGTTCACCAGCCGCGTCAGCAGCAGCGCCTTGTCCGCCGGCGAGGCGGTGAGGTCGCGGTCGCCGTCCTTGAACACCCAGTCGGGCGTCTGGCTGTGCCAGGCGAGCGTGTGCCCGCGGAACGTGAGGCCGTGCTCGACGGCGTAGTTCACCAGGTAGTCGCCCTCGCCGAAGGTGAACCCGCCCTCGCTAGGCTCGGTCGCGTCCCACTTGAGGGCGTTGCCGGGGGTGACCCCGCCGAAGTGCTTGAGCAGCAGGTCGCCGTGCTCGCCGAGCGTCTGCGCGCGGGAGATCGCGGCCCCCAGCGTGAACGGCACCTCGTCCTTGGCCGAGGGGATGTCCGTCTGGATCGGCTTGGGCTCGACGTACGTCAGCGTGAAGTCGTCCAGATTGAAGGGGAACGTGCCGGCGTCGGACTCCACGTAGACGCTGAGGAAGTCCACGTCGTACGCGAGCGTGTAGGTGCCGGTCAGCTCCACCCACTGCCCCGCCGGTATCGCCTTGGGCGCGGCCACCCGCTCGTAGCTCGGGGTGCCGTTCGTCCGGCGCTCGATCGACAGGCCGAGGTTGCCCGAGGACGTGTCCGGGCCGAGCCGCACCCAGGCCGACAGCGTGTACTTCGATCCCTTGGCCATCTTGCCGAGCACGCTGATCGCCGGGCCGTCCCAGGTGTCGGACCGGTTCGTCACCGCGAGGCTGTGGGCGCCGCCGTGCGCGACGTCGGTCGTGGCCGTCAGGGACGCCGAGGCGCGCGGCGACCAGCCCTGCGCCGTGCCGGTCTCGAAGTCGGTGCTCAGGCCCGAGCGCGTGGGATCGGTGTCGGAGGTGATGACGATGTCGTCGATGTAGTAGGCGGCGGTGGCCTCGGAGCTCTCGGCGTAGAGCTGCAGGCCGGTGGAGTCGGCGCTGAAGGAGTAGGTGCCCGACAGCTCGGCCCAGCCGTCGTCGGTCACGGTCGCGGCGGCCACGCGTTCGTAGGTGGTCTCGCCGCCGTCGGGTGTGCGCTGCACGGTCAGCGCGATCGTGCTCGACGGCTCCCCGCTCACCATCCGGGCGTACGCCGTGACCTGGTACGTGACGCCCTTCTGGAAGGGCGGGCCGATGGACGCCCCGTGCCAGGTGGCGGTGCGGCCGGAGGTGAGCAGGGAGCCCGACCCCGAGTGCGCGGCGTCCGAGGCCGCGCCGACCTCGACCCCGTCGCCTCTGGGCCCCCATCCTTGGGTGGTGCCGTCTTCGAAGTCGTACTTCGCGACCTGCACGGCCGCGGCGTGAGCGGATGTCGCACTCGCCGCGACCACCGGCAGTCCCGCGAACAGGCACAGGACGGCCGCGGCAGCGGGCCGTACTGCAAGCGAACGCAGGACCACCGCGGCCGCCCGGTGAAGGAGGCTGCGCATCGGGGGGTCTCCTCGTTCCGCGCTAGCGCGCGGCCAGGTTGTCGGTGAGAAGCCGGATGAGGGGCTCACGCCGGGTGCAGTTCGACAGGGCGAAGGAGTCGGCGAGCGCGAGCAGCTCGTCGTCGTCCAGCCCGCGGAACAGCTCGGCATACTCCGGCAGCAGCGCCTGGGCGATCAGAATGTGCCGGATGAGGTCGTCGGTCTGGTAGCGGGCGCCCCACGGGTAAGGGTCCCAGGACGGGAACTCCGTGTCGATCAACCGGTGCAGCGGCGCCAGCTCGCTCGCCGTCTCCTCCATCGTCGAGCCCCACCGGTCGGCGCCGAGCCGCTTCTTCTTCTCCATGAACGGCCCGAACCGCTCCATGTAGGACCCGCCCGCGCCGACCAGGCCCTGCAGTCCGACGTCCTTGTAGGTCCAGATCGACCAGCCGGCCTCGTGCGCGTCGTAGATCTCCAGCTGGTCGCGCAGGATCTGGTAGCGCTGCTCGTCCACCAGTGGGTCGCCGGAGTAGACGGGCCCGAATTCGCCGACCCAGATCGGCGTGCCGGTCTCCCGCTGGAAGGCGGTGCGGCGGGCGAAGGCGCGCTCCAGCTCCTCGCGGTCGCACCACTCGCCCCGGGTGTACCCCGGGTACGGCCCGCCGTGGGCGAAACCGGCCAGCGCGTAGTCGTGGCAGACGAACACGGTGTTCTCGTAGACCTCGCGGAACACCGAGAAGTCGGTCGAGTAGGTGTTCCCGTCGAGGAACAGCACGTGGGCGGGGTCGACGGCGCGCAGCGCCTTGACCAGCCGGTCGTAGAAGGGCCCGACCACCTGGCCGCTCGGGTCGGCCGGCTCGTTGATCGGGTTGTAGCCCGCCACCCACGGGTCGTCCTTGTAGCGGTCGGCCATGACCTCCCACAGGTGGACCGCCCGGTCCTGGAAGTGCCGGTGCCGCCAGAAGGAGGCGACGTGGGTGGGGTTGTCGGAGTGCCAGTGCTGGTTCTGGGCCCCGGGAAGCGCGTGGAGGTCGATGACGCTGTAGACGCCCCGCTCCCCGAGCATCCCGATCACCCGGTCGAGGTGGCGGAAGCCGCGTTCGTTGATCTCCATCGGCCGGTCGTCCGCCTCGAAGTGGCGGTAGTTCACCGGGATCCGCACGCAGTTGACGCCGACGTCCCGCAGGAGGTCGGCGTCGGCCTCTGTGAAGAACGATGTCAGGAAGCGGTCGAAGAACATCTCGTAGCGTTCCTCGCCGAGCACCCCCCGCACCGCCGCGCGCATCGAGGACTCGTCGGCCGGGTAGCCGGTGATGAAGTTCTCCATGTTGAGCCAGCCGCCCAGGCCGGTTCCCCGCAGCCTGACCGTGTTGCCCGCCTCGTCCACCAGCCGGGATCCGGACACGCGCAGCAGCGTCATCGACTCTCCTCAATCCCCGAAACCGGCGAATCCTCGAGTTCGGGCGGCGCGGCCGGAGGGCGTCGGCCCCGTCTCCTCCCCCGCTACCCGCCGTTGGCAGTCACGCTGAAAGTTTCGGTCAATATCCGAATGTTTCGTGGTCCGGAGAATAAGTAAAGCTGAGGTTAAGCGTCAAGGGCGCTCACGGCTTGATCACAGCAGTCTGACGTCTCATCAGGGGGAACCGGTTCAGGTATCCCGAAACTTTCGGCTACGATCTGCATCATGCCAGTGAAGAGGCGGGTGACCATCGCCCAGATAGCGGAGGAGGCCGGAGTCTCCGTTCCGACCGTGTCCAAGGTGATCAACGGCCGTCCCGAGGTGGCGCCGGAGACCCGTCAGCGAGTGGAACGCCTCCTGCAGAAACACGGCTACCAGCGCAGGACGGGACAGGGCGACGGCCCGGTCGGTTTACTGGACCTGGTTTTCGCCGAGATCGAGAGCCCGTGGGCCATGGAGCTGGTGCGCGGGGCCGAGCAGGCGGCGCACGAGGCCGCCGCGAGCGTGGTGATCTCCGTGCTGCACACGCACGCGGGCCCCGGCCGTGACTGGCTGGAGCGCATCGCGGCGCGGCGCACCGACGGCGTGATCATCGTCAGCTCCCGGCTCTCGGTGCGTCAGCAGGGCCAGCTCAGCGCCCGATCGATCCCGTTCGTCGTCGTCGACCCCGAGGGCGAGCCGCCGCCCGGTGTGGCGTCGGTCGGCGCGACCAACTGGCACGGCGGCCTCGCGGCCACGCGCCACCTTCTCGACCTCGGCCACACCCGGATCGGGATGATCGGCGGTCCGCCCGACATGCTGTGCAGCCGGGCCAGGATCGACGGCTACCGTGCCGCGCTGGAGACCGCCGGGGTGTCCATCGACCCCGAGCTCATCCGCTACGGCGACTTCCTGGTCAACTCGGGCCACGACGCCGGTCACGCGCTGCTGTCGCTGGACAAGCCCCCGACCGCCATCTTCGCCGGCAGCGACATGCAGGCGTTCGGCGTGTTCGAGGCGGCCCGGCAGCGGGGCCTGCGGGTGCCCGAGGACCTCAGCGTGGTCGGCTTCGACGACCTGCCGCTGTCCCGGTCCGCGTGGCCGCCGCTGACCACCGTGCGCCAGCCCCTTGAGGAGATGGCCGCGCTGGCGGCGCGGATGGTGCTCGCCATGGGCCGGGGTGAGAACACCGAGGCCCGCCGCGTCGAGCTGTCCACCGACCTGGTGGTCCGGGAGAGCACCGCACGTCCCCGATGAGGCCGAGACGCCCCCATGATCGTCCAAAATGGGAGGGCTTGGACGAATGGGGGCGGGATGACCGACGAACACGCTAAGGTTTCTGCGGATATCGCCGGGTTCGCGGGACGGGGCTGACGGTTGCGGAGTTCGCGTGGAGCGGCCGTCACGGCATTCGCCGCGGCGCTCATGCTTCTGGGAGGTTCCGGGTCGGCGGCCCTCGCGGCGCCGGTCCGCGACGGTGCCGCGACGGCGCGGGCCGGAACAGTGCAGGCCGGAACAGTGCGTGCTGTGGCGGCGTGGACCACGCCGGAACGCGACGCGGAGCACGCGCCGACCGCCCCGGCGTCGGCTGTTTCGGGCAGATCGTCGATCACGCCGGCGTCCGTTGTCCCCAGTGGACGGCTGACCGCTCTGGCGTCCGCGGATCCCGGCAGGCGGGTGGCCACGTCGGCGGAGGGGTCGTCGGTCGAGGAGCACCCCTGCCCGGTGGCCGTGCCGTCCGGCACGACCTGCGGATATCTCCTCGCCCCCGAGCGGCGTGACGTCCCCAACAGCAGGACCATCAAGGTCGGCTACGCGGTGCACCGGGCGTCGCCTGCCGCGGAACAGGCGGCCGACCCCGTCGTCTACATGAGCGGCGGGCCGGGATCGGCCTCGCTCCAGCTCACCGGGTTCCTCACCCGGATGTTCCCCGGCCGCGACGTGGTCGTCCTCGAACAGCGCGGCGGGCGCTACTCCGAGCCCAGGCTGAGCTGCCCCGAGATCGTCCGCGGGGTCGTGGACACCCTGAGCACGCCCGGCCCCGCGTCGGCCGAGACCGCCCCGCTCGCCCGGCAGGCGCTGGCCTGCCAGTCGCGCCTGGAGGCCGAGAACGTCGACCTGCGCGGCTACCGGACCGCCGAGATCGCCGCCGACGTCGTGGACCTGCGGACCGCGCTCGGCTACCCGCGGTGGTACCTGTTCGGCGTCAGTTACTCGACCCGCCCGATGCTGCTGGCGGCGGCGCGCGACCCGCAGGGCACCCGGGGTGTCGTGCTCGACTCGCTGCTTCCCGCGGGCGCCCGCTGGTACGACGAGTCGTCCGCCGCGCTCTCGGCGACGATGACCAAGCTGGGGGTCGCCGCCCGGTTCGACGCCATGGTGAAGGCCCTCAACGCGCACCCCGCGACGTACGAGACCCGCGACCCGCTCACCCGGGAGCGGCTGACGGTGCAGCTCACCGGGGACGACGTCGCGACGATCCTCGGCGAGGCGCTGCACGAGGCCGGCGTGGCCGCGATCGTGCCCGCCCTGGTGGACGGGCTCGCCTCCGGGCGCACCGAACTGCTGCAGCCTTTGGTGGACGCGGCCGGCGACGCGCTGACCTCGCACGAGTGGGGCCTCTACTACGCCGTCCAGTGCCAGGACGAGACGCCGTACAACACCTTCCGGAACGCGCGGGGCCCCCGGCTGTTCACAGGGGTCGTCGACGAGGCGGTCTGCGATGCCTGGGACCTGCCCGCCGCGCGGCCGGACGCCGACCTCCTGACCCCGCACACGCCGGTCACGCCGGCCTCCTCGAACCCCGCGTCGCCGGACGGAGCGACACCGGAAGCGACACCGGAAGCGACATCGGAGGGGGCGCCGCCGGAGGAAGCGTCGTCGGAAGGGGCGCCGCCGGAGGAAGCGTCGTCGGAGGGGGCGACGCCGCCGGTCCTGGTCCTGGGCGGCCAGTTCGACCCCACCACCCCGCCGGAGGCCGCGCAGAAGGCGGTGTCGGCCGTGCCGGGCGCGCGGTTCGCCGAGTTCGCCGGGGCCGGGCACGCCGTCTTCCTGTCGAGCGCCTGCAGTCGCCAGACCATCGCCGCGTTCCTCGACGACCCGGCCGCGACGCAGCCCGTGTGCGACCCCGGCGCGGCGCCGTACTCCGTCGTGCGTCCGGGTGACCTGCTCCTCACGTCGTCGGCCTACCGGCTGTCGCGGTCGCCGATCCCGCTGGCCGTCCCCGCGGCGTTCCTGCTCGTGTCGGCCGTCCAGCTCGTCGCGGGACTGGTCTCCCTGCTGCGCAGGCGCGGCGGCGGGCTGAGCGCGCTCGCGGGCCTGGCGGGGATCGCGCTGGGCGCGCTGTCGGCGCTGAGCCTGTCGGGGGTCCGCGACTGGACCTCGTTCGCGATCGGGGTGCCGCACGCCCTGGCCTGGTATGGCCTGCTGGCCCTGGTCTCCACGGGACTGTCGATCGTCGAGGCGTTCCGGTTGAACGCCGCCGCCGCCCGGATCGTCCCCGCCCTGACCGGCCTCGCGTTCCTCGCCTGGCTGTACGGCTGGCTGCTGTCTTGATCAAGCCCGCCTTAAGGGCTGATTAAAAGGAAAGTTTCTTAATAGAGAACGTTGACGCGGCTGGTCCGGCGGCTTACGTTCCGATCAGAGCCTCTGGGGGGCAGCCGCACACCGCCCTGGCGGGCGGGGAGCCGCCCGACGTCCCTCCGGGCGAGGCGCTGACCCACGTCCGGACGTCCCGCGGCGACTCGCCCGGACATACGGCACAGCCTCCGGGCCGTCCCGGACCGGTGACACCGGTGCGGCCTGGAGCCGGCGCCCCGGCGGTCTCGTCCGATCACGAATCGGGAGACCGCCGGGCGTCGCGCACGCCCGGGAGATTCTCAGCCGGCGGCGTGCTCATCTGCCGGCGTGCTCATCGGTCCGCGGCGAGGCCCCGGGAACGGCGGGCGACGTGCCTGGTCACCAGCAGCATCCCGCCGACCGAGGCCAGCATGCCGGCGGCGACGACCGGCACGACCGCGCCGAACCCGGAGGCCCCGGCGACGAGGCCGAACAGCGGCGGCCCGACGAGCGCGCCCATGCTGCCCATCTGGGCCACCATCCCGGTGCCCACGTCCGCGTGGTCGAGGCGTTCGAGCACGAGGGGAAGGGCGGCGAAGGCGAAGGCGCCCAGCAGCCCGTTCTCCAGGGAGACGATCCCCGCGCCGGTCGCCGCGGCGGCCAGCGGAGCGCCCGCGCCGTAGACGAGCCAGGCGGCCGGCACGACCACCAGCCCTGACACGGCGAGCACGGCGAGCGGCACGCCCCGCCGGAGCAGCACGCCCACCGACAGCCCGCCGAGGACGCCGACGAACGAGATCGCCGAAGTCAGCGCGCCCGCGGCTCCCGCGGAGCTCGCGTGCTCGTCGATCAGGAGCGTGGGCAGCAGCACGACCACCGGCATCGTCACCAGCACCATCAGGCAGAAACACGCGGTCAGCAGCGCGGGCCACGCCAGCGCCCGCGCACCGGGCACGGGCCCGGCGGCGGCCTCGGACGCGGACGTCCGCGGCAGCCGCGTCCGGACGGCCACCGTCATCAGCACCGTCAGCCCCGCGATCAGCAGCACCCAGCCGCGCCAGCCGAGCGTCTCGCCGGCGACGCCGCCCACGAGGGTGCTCACGCCGATGCCCACCGGGACGAACGTCGCCCAGATCGACAGTGCCAATCCCCTGTCCCGTTCCTCGGCGAGATGGAGGACCAGCGCCGGGCAGGCGACGGTGACCACGAGATAGCCGACGCCTTCGGCGACGCGGGCGGCCAGCAACCAGCCGAAGCTCCCCGCGGCCGCGCTCAGCGCGCTCGCCGCCACCATCAGCGCCAGAGCGGCGATCAGCGACCTGCCCGCACCGAACCGGCGGACCAGATAGCCGGCCGGCAGCCCGGCGACGGCGCCCACCCCGACCACCGCCGAGATCGCCCAGCCCAGTTGCGACAGCGACAGCCCGAGCTCGCCGGCCATCGACGGACCGACCGCGGAGAACTTGCCGAAGCTCATCGCCACCACCACTCCGGTGAGGTAGATGACCATGATCGTCAGCCACGGCGAGCGCCGCGCCGGCACCTCGTCGCGCTCCGATCCGCCCACGGTCCGGTCGGGGGTCATCAGCTCTCCTCCACGGCGGTCGCCACGACGCAGGCACGGCGCCGGATGCCGGATCCGTCCGTCGTCCACTCAATCAGGGAAATGCGTACGCCACCCGGAGGATCACCCGAAACGATCATTTCCGCACGGTCCGCAGCCGCCGCCGGGTGGCCGCGCGGCATGGGCGGGCCGCGATCAGTGGGACCATGGCTGGGTCGGCGCCCGGCAAAAAGGAAGGCAAGGCAGGTGGACCAGGTCGCCCGGATGGACAAGGACACCCGACCTACACGCGGCGGTCGCCGCCGTCCGCGGGTGCTCGCCGCACCGCACGGCCGCACTGGCGCGATCACGGCATCACGCCGCCGCCTGCGGGTGCTGGCCATGCCGCTGCTGGCCCTGCTCTCGGTGCTGCTGATCGCGACGCCCGCGCGGGCCCACGACGTGCTCGTCGGCAGCGATCCCAAGGACGGCGCGGTTCTCGGCACCATGCCCTCCACCGTGACGCTCACCTTCGACCAGGCCGTACGCCGCGACTTCGCGCGGATCGCCGTCACCGGGCCGGACGGCGCGCACTACGAGCAGGGTGAGATCACGGTGGACGGCAGGAACGTCTCCATCGGTGTACGCGCGGGCATCCCGGCGGGGGCCTACGCGATCGGCTACCGGATCGTGTCCAACGACGGTCACCCGGTCACCGGCGCCGTGAAGTTCACCGTGACCGGCGGAGGCGCGGCTCCCGGTGCGGTCACCACGCCGACGGCCACCGCCGCAACCGGCACGGCGAATTCCGGGGCTGGGACGACCGGCACGGGGACGACCGGCCAGGGCGGCGGAAGCTGGGTATGGGGGCTGCTGGCTGTCACCGCCGCCCTGCTGGCGCTGTGCACGCGCGTGCTCGTGCGGCACGACCGTCGCCTGCGCGACGGCACGATCCCGGCTCCCCCTGCCGCTGGGACGCCCCGAGCGGCCTCTGAGGCGTCGGGCTCACCCGGGTCAGGGGCAGAGGCGGCCGGTACGTCGTCGGCGGACTCCGGCGCGGACGGCCCGGCCACCGGACGCTCCACGGCCGCCGGGACCGGCGCCGGAAGCTCCCCGGCCTCGGGCGGCGCCGCATGACCACGACCTCGGAACCCCACGTCTCGGCGGGCCGGCCTGGCACCGGCACCGGCACCGGCACCGGCACCGGCACCGAGCATGCCCGCGCCCGGGTCCCGGCGGCGGGGCTGACCGCCGGAGCCCTGCTCGCGGTCGTGATCGCGACCTGGCTCACGCTGCCCGGACGCGTGCCGGGGCTGCCGATGCCGGGCACGATCGTGGAGTACGGCCTGCCGGTCGTCCGGCTCGTGCTCGATCTGGCCGCCACCGCGACCATCGGGCTCAGCCTGCTCCCCAAGCTCCTCGGCTTCGACGACCCGGACCGGACCGAGCCGATCGCGGCCAGGGCCCGGCACTGGGCCGTGCTGTTCTCCCTGGTCTGGTGCGCGGCCGCGCTGGTGTCGGCCGTCCTCAGCGCCGCCGAGCTCACCCCCGGCGCGTTTCCCGACGTGGCGGCGTACGTCGACGGCATCGGCGCGGGCCAGGGCATGATCGTGAGCGCGTCGTGCGCCCTGGCCAGTGCCGCCGTGGGGATGCTCGCGGTGCGGTTCGGCGAGAAGGTGCCCGCCGAGCTGCGGGTGCTCGTCGCCGGATTCGGGCTGCTGCCGCTCCCGGTCACCGGCCACGCCTCGAACTGGTACTGGCACGACCTCAGCATGGTCTCGATGGAGCTGCACGTGATCGGGGCCTGCGCCTGGGTGGGCGGCCTGGTCGCGCTCGCCGTCCTGCTGCCGCGCCATCGCGACCTGCTCGCCCGCACACTGCCCCGGTTCTCCCGGCTGGCGACGTACGCGCTGGTCGTCGTGGGGCTGTCCGGGCTCTTCAACGGCCTGGTGGAGCTTCTGCTCACGCCCGGCGAGAGTTTCCCCGCGTCGCTGGTCACGACGGGGTACGGCCGGCTCGTGGTCGCCAAGGCGGTGTTCACCGCGCTGATCGCGCTGCTGGGGGGCAACATCCGCTGGCGGCTGCTGCCGGCGGTCACGCGTCAGGCCCCGACCGCGTTCGCGGCCTGGGCGGCCCTGGAGCTCACCGTGATGGGCCTCGCGTACGGCGTCGCGGTGGCGCTGACCAAGACCCCGGTCGCCTGACCCACCGCGACCCCACGCGCTCGGCCGGTGGCCCGCCCGTCCCGGGCCGCCGGGCCGCACCACCCTGCCCGTCCCGCGCACCGCATCCAGGCCACCGCATCCAGGTCACCCGTCCTGGCCCGCCGGGCCGCACCACCCTGCCCGTCCCAGGCCACCGCACCCAGGCCGCCCACCCTGCCGTCCCGCCAGCCGGGCCACACCACCCTGGCCCGGCGGCCGCACCCCGTGCGGCCCCTCAGAAACGCCGAGAGCCGCCCCCGGCAAGGGAGCGGCTCTCGGAGAGGCGGGTGCGGGTGGTCAGGCCGTCGGCTTGGACACGGCGGCGGACGCAGGCGTCGCCTCGGCCCCGGCCTCAGACCCGGCAGCGGACGCGGGGGTCGCTTCAGCCGCGACATCGGACGTCGCCTCGGTCCCGGCGGCGCGCGACGAGCCGGGCCCGGCCGTGATCTCCCGCTCCTCCGGCCGCGTCTCCGCGGCGATCCGGTCCTCGGCGGCGGCGGCCGTCAGCCCCCTGCGGCCGGCGAACCACTCCACCGCGTACCAGACGACGGCCAGCGCGACGAGCGCCACCGGCCAGGCCTCCGGCGCGTACGGCGGGGCTTCGAGCACCCGGTCCTGCACCAGCAACCCGCCGTACACCCCGGCGGTGGCGAGCACCGCGCCCACGAGCGGCCGAAGGTGCCTGATCGGCACCAGGAAGGCCAGGTCGACGCCGAGTCCGGCGAGCAGGAAGAAGAACGGGATGGTCGAGGGCGGGAACCCGCCGCCGACGAGCAGCGGCCAGATCAGGCACCGGTAGGCGACGTACACCCCGGCGATCGTGGTGGCGGTGAAGCGGCGGCCGACCATGACGCGGGCGAAGACCAGGATCGCGACGCCCAGCACGCCCGCGTACGTGGCGTAGACGACGTCCGGGATCGGCAGCGAGAACTTGAGCACCATGGCGCGGTCGACGGCCCGGCCCATCTGGTTGGCCGCGAACTCCAGCAGCGTCGGCTCGGCGTACGGCTGCCCGCGGTCCCAGGAGGCCAGCTCCAGCACGCCGTACTCCTGCTGCAGCTCGGGGAAGTGCGCGTTCTCCAGGAAGAACGCGAACAGGCCGCCCAGCACCAGCGTGCGCCGCCTACGGCTGATCTCGGCGTAGTGGCCCGAGCCGAGATACCAGCCGCGGATCGCCCCGGCGAGCATCAGCGCGGTGCCGATGTACAGCAGCGCGTGGGAGGGACTCCACGCGGTGATGTCGATCCCGTTGACCCGGTGGTTGATCAGGTCGAGCGGGATGGCGATGAGGAAGACCCCGGTGCCCCACACGATCAGACGGGAGGCCGTGCGGTCCACCCCGTAGCCCGTGTACCAGTGCACGATCGTCAGCGCCACGGCGATCACCGTGCCGACGGTGTTGAGCAGGTGCGGCGGGGCCAGGTCGTCGCGCAGCCACTTGAAGTGCCACGACACGTCCCAGCTCGATCCGAGCACCTTGAGGACGAACGCCGCGAGCCAGCCCAGGTAGAGCACCCGGAAAAGGTCCTGCGGCGTCTGCCTGCCCGCCTCCCCCCGCGTCCAGTACGGAAGAGCCCACTCGATCGCGCGAGCGGGGATCTGCTTGAGCGGCGTTCCATTCACGCGCGAAATGATGCCGTTCCCCATGGTGGGGCGCAATCAGGGATTACCCCGATGCATCATCACGATTTGCGCCGGACCGCGTCGGGGTACGCCGTGGCGGCGGTTGTCCACAGGCGCGGCGGCTCCTCAGCGGTCTCTCAGCAGAGACAAGTAGCATCGCGACATGGCGTTTCCGGGTGGGCGGCGTGCCCTCGCGATCGTTGTCACGCTGGTCATCCTGATGGCCGGAGGTGTGACGTGGGCACTGTGGCCCTCCGACCCCGTGGTCAAGGGGCGTGACCTGGTCATCTCCGTCATGGACGGGCCGGCCGACGACCAGCGCGTCGATCTCGACGCCACCTTCTATCCCCCGGCCTCCGGCGGCAGGGCTCCCGCCGTGCTGCTCGCCCACGGCTTCGGCGGCAGCAAGCAGAGCATGCGCGAGGAGGCAGGGCGGCTCGCGCAGCAGGGCTACGCCGTGCTGACCTGGTCGGCCCGCGGCTTCGGCCGCTCGACCGGGCAGATCGCGCTCAACTCGCCCGACTACGAGGTCAAGGACGTACGGCGGCTGGTCGACTGGCTCGCCGAACGGCCCGAAGTGCGTCTCGACGCCCCGGGAGACCCGCGCGTCGGGATCGCCGGCGGCTCGTACGGCGGGGCGATCGCGCTGATGTCCGCGGCCTACGACAACCGCGTCGACGCGATCGTCCCCCAGATCACCTGGTATGACCTCGCCGACGCGCTCTTCCCCGACGCCTCGGGCAAGGGCCCGCTCAACGGCGTCTTCAAGAAGATGTGGGCCGGCATCTTCTTCAGCTCCGCCGCCGAACGGCTGGCCCCGGACGGCGGCGCCGGCGCGGGCGGCCTGGCCGGCCTCGCCGGCGCGGTCACGGGCTCCGGGTCGACGACCGGCAACGCCACACAGGGCGACACCACGCAGGGCACCACGGGACAGGGCAACGCCGGACAGGGCAGCACCGCGCAGGGCACCAGCGGCCAGGACAGCACCGCGCAGAGCAACACGGCGCAGAGCAACACGGCGCAGAGCAACACGGCGCAGAGCCCGGGAGCGACGGCCCCCGCCACTCCGGCGGCCGGCCCGACGGCATCGCCGGGTGGCGACGCGGCCGGGGGCCTGGATGCCGGGCGGACGCCGGGGGCCGAGCAGGTCCAGTGCGGGCGGTTCATGCCGCAGATCTGCGAGATGTACCAGAAGGTGGCCGAGACCGGCCGGGCCACCAAGGAGGCCGTCGATCTCCTGCGGCGGTCGAGCCCGATCTCGGTGCCCGGCCGGATCAAGGTGCCGACGCTGCTGCTCCAGGGCCAGCGCGACTCGCTGTTCCCGCTCTCCCACGCCGACGCCAACGCCCGCGCCATCGCCGCCACCGGCGCGCCGGTCGAGGTCGCCTGGTTCAACGGCGGCCACGACGGCGGCGACGGCGAGGCGGACTGGCTGTACGACCGCACGACCGGCTGGTTCGACCACTACCTCAAGGGCGCCTCCGCAGGCGGGGGCGACCCGGCGGTGTTCACCGTGACCAGGGACGGCGGACGCGACCCCGGCACACGCCGTCCCGTGCTCCTCCACGCCACCGCCGGCCGCTACCCCGGCCTGTCGGGCGCGGAGCGCACCACGGTCACGCTCAACGGCCCCCAGCAGCCGATCGCCAACCCGGCGGGCGGGTCGCCGTCGTCGATCTCGGCGGTCCCCGGCCTCGGCGGGCTGCTCGGCGGCAACGGCGGCGGCGCGTCGCTCGCACTGGACATGCCCGGCCAGGCGGCCGTCTTCGAGTCCGCCCCGCTGACGAAACCCGCGCAGGTCACCGGCAGCCCGACCGTCACGATCAAGGTGTACGGCACGGGCGAGGCCACCCTGTTCGCCAAGCTCTACGACGTCTCCGGAGGGTCGCTTCCGGTGCTCCCGTCGAGCCTGGTCTCGCCGCTGCGGGTCACCGCGAGCGAGGCGGGCACTCCGGTCACCGTGACGCTTCCGGCCATCGACAGGCGTTTCGACGCCGGGCACCGGATGCGGCTGGTGGTGTCCACCACCGACCTCGGGTACGCCACGCCCGCCGCCCCCGCCGTCTATCGGGTCGCGCTGGAGTCCCCCACGCTGGAGCTGCCGGTGGACGCGGCGCTGCGGACGCCCGCCACCGGCCCCGCGTGGTGGACGTGGGCCATGCCGCTCGCCGCGATCCTGGTCGCGGCCGTGCTCCTGCTGACCGGCAGCGTCAGGCGCCGCGGCGAGGCCGGCGACGACCCGGCGGCGGACGCCGAGTCGGCCGGGGTGCCCTTGGTGATCAGCGGGCTGGGCAAGCGCTACCGCAACGGTGAGAAGGCCGTCGACGGTCTCTCGTTCCGCGTGGAGAAGGGCCAGGTGCTCGGCCTGCTCGGGCCGAACGGCGCGGGCAAGACCACCACCATGCGCATGCTGATGGGTCTCATCCACCCCGACGAGGGCGAGATCCGGATCTTCGGCACCCGGGTGCGGCCGGGGGCCCCGGTGCTGTCTCGGCTCGGGTCGTTCGTCGAGGGGCCGGGGTTCCTGCCGCACCTGTCCGGCCGGGCCAACCTGGAGCTCTACTGGCAGGCCACGGGACGGCCGCCGCAGGACGCCCACATGGAGGAGGCCCTGGAGATCGCCGGGCTCGGCGCGGCCCTGGAGCGCGCGGTGCGCACCTATTCACAGGGCATGCGCCAGCGCCTGGCCATCGCGCAGGCCATGCTCGGCCTCCCCGACCTGCTCGTGCTGGACGAGCCGACCAACGGCCTCGACCCGCCGCAGATCGCGGAGATGCGCCGGGTGCTCAAGGCGTACGCCGAGCGGGGGCGCACCGTCATCGTCTCCAGCCACCTGCTCGCCGAGGTCGAGCAGACCTGCACCCACGTGGTCGTCATGCACCGCGGGCGGCTGGTGTCGGCCGGGCCGGTCGGTGACCTGCTCGGTGCCGCGCCGGCCGCCAACGGCGCCGGCCCCCGCCTTGAGGACGTGTTCCTCGACCTGATCGGAGAGAGCCGTTGAGCCCGGCGAAGCGACCTGCCCCGGACCCGACCGGACACGTCCCCGGCGGCGGACGGGCCACGCCGGTCGCCGTCGACGGATCGGACCGGCGTGCGGACGACCTGGGGGGCCGGGCGCCCGGCTACGCCCCGGGGCGCACGCTGCCGCTGCGAGTGGAGTTCATACGGCAGTTGCGGCGGCGCCGGACCATGGCGATGTTCGGCGTGCTGCTCGCCCTGCCGTGGGTGCTCGTGGTGGCGTTCCAGTTCGGGCCGGCCGGGCGGGGCCAGGGCAGTCTGCGGCTGTCGGATCTGGCCACGGCGGGCGGGCTCAACTTCGCGGCGTTCGCCCTCTCGGTGTCGGCCAACTTCCTGCTGGTCGTCGCCGTGGCGCTGTTCTGCGGCGACACGGTGGCGAGCGAGGCGAGCTGGTCGTCGCTGCGCTACCTGCTGGCCGCGCCGGTTCCCCGCGACCGGCTGCTGAGGCAGAAGCTGGTGGTGGCGATGGCCTACTCGGCCGCCGCGGTGACCGTGCTGCCGCTGATGGCCCTGCTCGCCGGCACGCTGGCCTTCGGGTGGAACGACATCACCGTGCCGGGGACCGGCGAGGTGATCCCCGCCGCCGACGTGCTGCCCAAGTTCGCCGTCGTCATCGGCTACGCCCTGGTCAGCCAGCTGGTGGTCGCCGCGGTCGCCTTCCTGCTGTCGGTCGGCACCGACTCCCCGCTCGGCGCGGTCGGCGGCGCGGTCGGCCTGGTGATCGTCAGCAGCATCCTGCAGGCCGTCGAGGCGCTGGGCTCGCTGCGCGAGTTCCTGCCCACGTTCTGGAACTCCGCGTGGCTCGACGCGCTCGCGCCGGAGCCCGACTACAGCGGCATGGTGAAGGGCGTGGCGGTCTCCGTGACCTACTCGGTGGTCCTCATCGCCCTGGCCTTCCGCCGCTTCCGCCGCCGCGACGTCGTCTCCTGACCGGCCCTGCCCGGCACAGCGCGGTGCAGCGCGGTGCAGCGCGGCGCGGCGCAGCGTGCCCCCCGGCATTCCAGCTAGCCGGAATGCCCGGGCATGGCTGGCAGCAGGGCACGATGGCGGCTGCCACGGCAGACAGCATGGGCCCGGATGGGCCATGGTGATGCCCCTATGTTCGTCAAGCGGCTTGCATCAGTTCGACCGCATCAGTTTGTGGTCGAACGAGGTGGTAGACCTCGCGGGCGACGTAGTACTTGATGCACCTGATGATCTCGCGTCGGGTTTTGCCCTGGCTGGTGCGTCGTTCCAGGTAGTCACGGGTGGGGTCGTGCCGGCGCAGGCGGGTCAGCACGATCCGGTACAGGGCGGCGTTGGCTTGCCGATCGCCGCCGCGGTTGAGCCGCAGCCGCTGTGTCTTCCCCGAGGACGCTTGCACCGGGCTCACGCCGCAGAGCGCCGCGAACGACGCCTGGCTACGGACCCGCTCAGGGTTGTCGCCCATCGTGATGAGCAACGTGGCGGCGCTGTCGGGGCCGATGCCAGGGCGCTCCAGAAGCTGTGGGGTGTGCTCGAGCACTGCCGCGCGCAGCTGCTTTTCCAGCTCGTAGGCTTCCGCGCTCAGCTGCCGGATACGACGGGCCAGCAGCCGCAACGTGTGGACCGCTGCAGCGAAGGCAGGTGTGCTGGCCGGCGAGGGGTCGGGCAGCTCGGCGCATGTGCGGATCAGCGTTTTGGTGCCCAGGCCAGCCAGCGACTCACGCAGGGTGGGGTCGGCATTGACCAAAACGGCTTTGAGCTGGTTGATGGCCTGGCTGCGGGACTTGACGGCTGAATCCCTGGCCAGCTTGTAGATGCGCATCGCCTCGACGTGTCCGTCACCGGCCTTGGGCACTGCGGTGGCCTGAGCGGACAGCACCGCGCGAGCGGCGGCCTCGGCGTCAACCGCATCGGTCTTGCCGCGTCGGCGACGCAGGGCCTTGTTCGGCTGATGGACTTCGACGACCTGCACGCCTTCGCCGCGCAGATACCGGGTCAGCGCGGCGCCGAACGAGCCGGTGCCCTCTACCCCGGCGCGCCTCACCTGTCCGAACGTGCGCGCCCACGCCAGCAGCCCTCGGTAGCCGTCCGCCGTCGCCGGAAAGGACCGTGCCTCCAGCAGGGTGCCGAGGTGGTCCAGCACCGCTGCCACGTGCACGTCTCTGTGTGTGTCGACGCCCAGAACCACTGTCGGGCTGTTGTGGGGATCGGTGTGGTCGGGCTGAGCTGGATGTGTAGTAGTGGCCACCGGTCTCGCTCCTGGTCCTCACACGGGCTGGGGGTAGCACCGGGCCGATGGGAGCGGTCAGAACTGTGACGGTGCCAGCTTCGGCTAAGGCCCCTATTGGGACACGTCCCATCGGTCGCAGTACCGCAAGCACCACCTCAGACCAGGTCGACAGATCACTATCAGGGCACCACGGCCAGTTGTCACACGGGTCAGACCGGATCCGAGGCGGTACCCCATGATTCTCACAGGTGTCACAGGCCCCGAACGGCGCCCCCTCACGCGCCGGCCCGGCCTGCCGACAAGGGCACGGCGCACCCCGGACGGACGTACGAGACGCCGCTGCCGCGGAACGCGACTGTGTAGCCGGAGGTGCGTGATGCAGATCGTCGTAGAACCAGCGGGGGCCGCGTCGTGCCGGATACCGATAGTGTCGGCCGCCCGGCACTCCCGTGCCACGCCACCCTCCCCGTGCGGGCAGACGCGACCGTCCCCGCGCCGCCCCGCGCCGCCCTGCTCCGTGCACCACACGGCGACGACGGCCACCACCGATCCGGCGTCCCTGCGATGATCGTCATGTGCCGGCACGTTCACCCAGCCGTCGGCGATCCGGCCGGCCGCACCCACGAGCCGCACGGCGAAAGCGCGATCTCCCCATCGGCCGGCTCCCTCTCTGCAGACGCCGCCGAGAGCGTGCTGAGGGAGCTCGCCGACGCCAGGAGCGAGCTGAAGCGGACGGCCGACCGGCAGCGCCGTTTCATGGCCGACGCGTCCCACGAACTGCTCACGCCTCTCGCCGGGCTGCGGGCGCAGCTGGAGGAGGCCCGGCTGCACCCCGACGAGACCGATCTCACCGAGCTCGTCGTCCACACGCTGCGCGACGTGGACCGCCTTCAGAGGGTCGTCTCCGACCTGCTGGCACTCCAGAAGGCGGGAACGAAGCCCTCTCAGGGGACACGGCTCGCCGACCTGTCCGAGCTGGTCCTGGCGCAGGTCGCCAGCCGGGCGCCCCGGACGCCCACGCTGCTCCAGATCATCCCCGGAGTGGTGATCGACGCCATCGAGCACGAGATCCACCGCCTGCTGGACAATCTCCTGGACAACGCGCAGCGCCACGCCAGAAGCAAGGTGCTGGTGGAAGTGCGCCAGGAGGGCGCCCACGCGGAGATCGCGGTGTCCGACGACGGCGACGGCATCGCCGAAGCCGATCGGGAGAGGATCTTCGAGCCGTTCGCCCGGCTGGACGAGTCCCGTTGCCGCAGCCGGGGCGGTTCCGGCCTCGGCCTCGCCATCGCACGCGAGATCGTGCGGGCCCACGGCGGGACCATCAGTGTGGAGGACCCGCCGGAGGGCGGTGCCTGCTTCGTCGTCCGCCTGCCGCTCGCGGAACCTCTCGCCCATCCGGTTGACGGGCACCCGAGGCCGTGACGTCGCCTGTCAGCCGTCGCCGATCGGGATGACGGCTGTCACGGTGGTGCCGTGGCCGACCGGGCTGGTGATCTCGATGGTCCCGTCGAGCGCCTGGACGCGGTCGCTGAGACCGATGAGCCCGGAGCCCTTGGCCGGGTCCGCACCTCCTGCCCCGTCGTCGCGGATCACGACCGTCGCGTCTTCACCCGTCGCCTGGACGTCGACGCCCACCAGGGAGGCGCGTGCGTGCTTGGCCACGTTGGTCAGCGACTCCGAGACGATGTAGTAGACCGCCACCTCGACCCGCTCCGGCAGGCGTTCCCCGACGCGCACTTTCAGGTCGACGGGGACGGCCGAGCGGCGCGCGAGCATTCTCAGGGCCGGTCCGAGACCGCCCTTGGACAGGATCGCCGGGTGGATGCCGCGCGACAGCTCCCGCAGGTCCTCCAGCACCAACGTCAGGCCCTCGGCCATGAGGGAGAGCTGACGCCTGAGCTCCGGCAGCTCCGGCGGCACGGCGGTCTCGGCCATGCGCAGCTGCAACCCCAGGGAGACGAGGCGCTGCTGGGCCCCGTCGTGCAGATCGCGCTCGATCCGGTGCCGGGTCTCGTCCGAGGCGGCGACCACACGGGCGCGTGAGGCGGCGAGCTCGTCGCGGGCCAGGGCGTTGGAGATGGCCGTCACGACCAGCTCGGTGAAGTCCCGCATGCGTTCCTCCACGCCCTCCGGTCGCCGCTCCAGGCCCCGGAAGAAGGTGATCATCACGCCCCACAGGCGCCCTTCGACGACGATGGGGCCGCCGATCGCGACGCCGTTCTCCTCGTCTCTGGCCCACCTGCCCAGCTCGCCGGCCGTGGCCTCGTCCACCGTGATCATTCCCGGCTGTCCGGTCCGCAGGACGAGGGCCGACAGGCCCTCGTCGTGAAGCCGCCGGCGCATGCCCACCGGAGGCGGGGGCCCGCCGTCCGACGCGCTCCAGGAGCTCATCAGGACGACCGTCCGGTGATCAGGCTCGTAGCGTTCGATCGCCGTGTGGTCCGCGTTCACGATCAGACCCATCTCACGGGCGACCGCGCCGAAGAGCTCTGTCGGGCGGACTCCGCGCGCGACGAGTGTCGCGACCCGGCTCAGCGCGGCCTGCTCCTCGGCGACCCTGGCGAGCTCGTCCCGGCTCGCCGCGAGGGCGCAGGCGGCCGCCTCGCGATGACGCGCCGCGACCAGCGCCGCCTCCAGCGAGGGCACCACGCGCTCACGCAGGCGGCGCAGCGTCGTCTCCGGCAGATCCGCGGGCACGACGAGCGAGCCGAACCGGGCGCCCTCGTCACTGAGGGGCAACAAGGTGTGGCGCCGGTCGTCGCCGGCCGGCCCGAGCTCGACCGCCAGGGACGGCAGACCGAGCTCCTGGGCCAGACGCCGGGCCACGACCGGCAGCGCCGCGCACAGATGGTCGGCACGCAGGAGGAGACGGGCCGTGCCGGCGCTGACGTCGGCCTCGCTGCGGCGCTCGTCGGCTTCCAAAAGCAGCGCTCGCAGCAGCGCCGCGGCACCGCTGACCAGCAGCGCGACCACCAGGAAGACCAGCAGCGCGATCCACGACCAGCTGCTGAAGATCGTGATCCGGTGTGTCGGAGTGATCAGGAAGAGGTCGTAGGCCAGACCACTCCCCAGCGCGGTCACCATGCCGAGCGGCAGACCCCAAAGGTACGAAACCAGGAGAATGCCGGGGAGATAAACCAGGCCCAAGGGACTCGTGGAGGCCACTCGGGCCAGCAGCAGAGCCAGAAGCGTCTCCGCCGTCACGCATACGACCCCGACGACGACGCCCAGCGGCAGAGGCGGACGTCTCATACGAAGCAGCGACGACAGCAATCGCGCGCGCATAACCCAACGGTACGCGGCCATATGTACCATATAGACGCTGGTCAGCCGCGGATGACGGGACTGTCCGATCGCCCCCACGATCGAGGCCGTCCCTGCGCGGGCGTGACCGCGCGCGAAAGGCGGCGGAACGGTGGACGAGGCCCCGGCACGAGTGGTCCTGGCGGACGACGACGTTTTGCTGCGCGAGGGGCTGGCGAGCCTGCTGGAGCGATCGGGGTTCGAGGTCGCCGGCCAGGCGGGAAACGCACCCGACCTGATCGCCCTCGTCCGGAGCCGGCGCCCCGACCTCGCGATCGTCGACATCCGGATGCCCCCGCGGCACACAACGGAGGGCGTCGAGGCGGCCAAGGTCATCCGCGCGGAGTTCCCCGAGGTGGGCATCCTGCTGCTGTCGGCGCACGTCGAGGTCGATCAGGCGATGGAGTTACTCGCGGCCGGCCATCGCATCGGCTATCTGCTCAAGACCCGCGTGACCGCGGTGTCGGAGTTCGTCGCGACACTGAGACGCATCGTCGACGGCGGCTCGGTCGTCGACCCCAGCCTCGTGGCGGAACTGATCAACGCCCGCCGCCGGCAGGATCCGCTGGAGCAGCTCACCCAGCGTGAGCGCGAGGTGCTCGCCCTCATGGCGGAGGGCCGCTCGAACGCGGGAATCGCGCACAAACTGTGGATCACGGAGGGCACGGTGGAAAAGCACGTGCGCAGCATCATGTCGAGGATGCGGCTGCCCGAGACCGAGGACGACCACCGCCGCGTGCTCGCCGTGCTCGCGTTCCTCGACGCCCGCTGACGCCGCGGCAGGGTAGCGGCCCGGTCAGGCGTTGGCCTTCCGAAGGATCTCGTCGATGGCCCGGCCGGAGAGGCTCGGCTTGGACAGGAAGGCGACGGCAGGGCTGGCGGCGATCATGTCGGCGTAGTCCTGCTCGTCGTACGTCGAGATCAAGATGATCCGCGGGCGACGGCCCTCCTCCTCCTCGCAGAGCCGCCTGACCACGTCGAAGCCGTTCTCCTCGCCCAGGTCGATGTCGACCAGCACGAGATCGGGCCGCAGCTTGCGGAACCGCCGGAGAGCCTCGGCGGAGGTGGCCGCCATGCCCACGACAGCGATGCCCTCCGCCTCCAGCAACAGGCGGGCGGCCTCCTTGAAGTGATCGCTGTCATCGACGATGAGACACCGCAGGGCCACATATCCAGAGTCGCATCACCGGGCATCCGGGTCATTGCAGGTAGCCGCCATCCCGCAGTCGCAAGGACACCCAGGCGGAATGGAGGCTTCCGGCGCAGACAACGGGACTTTCGCCCCGCAATTATGTGAAATGCGAGCGGGTGGCCGCGAAGCGGGAACGTTGGTTTCGTGTGGTCGCGGGCCCGAACCGGCCTCTCGTGCACCGTCCGCCGCCCGCCCAAGGAAAACGGCCCGGAATCGAGGTGACACGCATGTGCCCGCACACCCCGCCGTGTCCGCCCGCGTACGCCCCCGACCGCGACGCCGCCCGCCTCGTGGCCTTCCACCCCGAGCAGGGGTGGGGGCTGCTCTGCGACGGCGTCGTGGTGTTCGACGACACCGGCGAACTGCTGCCCGACGGCCGGAGCCTTCTCCCCCACCGGGCCTGCTACGCCCAGGCCGCGTGAGCCCATGAGCACGACGATGCTCGCCCTCGTGACCCGGTGGCCGTACGGCGCCCTCCGGGGGGAACCGCTTCCCGCCGCGCGGCACGGCGCGGCCGGCGACGGCGTGCCGGAGACGCGCCGGGCCTCCTGGGTGCTCCCCGCCGTCCCGTCCTCCACGAGCCGGGCGCGCGGTCTCGTCCGCGCCACGCTGCGGGACTGGACGGGCGGTACGGAGGACGAGGTGACCGAGGTGGCCGAGGTGGCCGAACTCCTCGTCAGCGAACTGGTCGGCAACGCCCTGCTGCACGGGCGGGGCGAACCGGTCCTCACGCTCACGCTCCGGGACGGCGTCCTGCGGTGCGAGGTCGAGGACGAGGCCGCCGTTCCGCTGTGTACCCGCGACAGGTCACCGGACGACGCCGAGGGCGGCCGGGGGTTGCTGATCGTCGAGGCTCTGTCCCGCTCCTGGGGCGTATGCCCGACGAGCAGGGGAAAGGCGGTCTGGTTCGAACTGGCGACGCGGTCCTAATCCCAGTGAGGCGGGCGTTCCTCCAGCAGGCGGGAGACGTCGGAGTCGGAGCGCCAGTCGCCCCACCCGAGGTCGGTGTCGTCGCTCGTCTGGTCGGGCAGCACCGGCAGCCCCTCGTCGAAGAGGTCCACCGGACGCATGTCATCCGGATGCTGCACACTCACGCCGCCAATGCTACTGGCTCCTCCCGGAGCCGCGAAGCCGTGTTAACCGCTGACGCCCCATGCGCCCCATGCGCCCCCATGAGCCCCGCGAGCCGGACAACCGGACTCTTGGGCGATTGCCGGGCGGCGCTGGGGCTCCTTTCCCCGAAGGGAGATCACGCCACCACATCGCCGGGCAAACGTCACGCCCGTACCACCGGACAGCCAACCGCACGCAAAGGTACGATGCGGGAGCAGGGAGCACGCCGGACGAACCCCCCGTGAGGCGGCATGGCAACGCCAGCAGGATGGCGGCAAGAGGGCAACCTGCCCGTGGAGCTGACGAGCTTCGTCGGGCGCACACGGCTGCTCGCGTCGCTGCGACAGAGGCTGCAGGAGCACCGGCTGATCACCGTCACGGGCATCGGCGGGGTCGGCAAGTCGCGCACCGCGCTGCGTCTCGCGCACCAGGTGCGGCGCCAGTTCAGGGACGGCGTCTGGTACGTCGAGCTGGCCCGGCTGCAGGACCCCGCGATGGTCTACCACACGATCACGGCCGCGCTCGGCATCGCCGACCAGTCGCCGCGGGAGGGGTCGGCCACCCTCACCGAATGGCTGGCCGACCGGGAGCTCCTGCTCATCCTGGACACCTGCGAGCACCTGGTCGACACCTGCGCCCAGCTCACCCAGGACCTGCTCAACACCGCGCCGCACCTGCGCATCCTCGCGACGAGCCGGCGCTCCCTCAACGCGCCGGGCGAGTACACGGCCGCCGTGCCGCCGCTGTCGGTGCCCGGCGACAACCCGTCGGAGAATCCCTTCACCAACGAGGCCGTCGAGCTGTTCGGCATCCGGGCCTCCGCCGTCGTGCCCGACTTCGTGGTGGACGAGGACAACGTCACGGCCGTCGCCGAGCTGTGCCGCCGTCTCGACGGAATCCCGCTGGCCATCGAGCTGGCCGCCGTACGCCTGCGCACGCTGTCGGTCGAGCAGATCCTCGCGCTGCTGGCCGACCGGTTCAGCCTGCTCGCCGGGGCCAGCCGTACGGCGCTGCCGCGGCACCAGACGCTGCGTGCGGCGATCGGGTGGAGCCACGAGCTGTGCGAACCGGCCGAGCGGCTGCTGTGGGCGCGGCTGTCGGTGTTCGCCGGCGACTTCGACCTCGACTCGGCCCGCAACGTCTGCGCGGGCGAGGCCCTGCCGACCGAGCGGATCCTCGACGTGATCGGCGGCCTGGTCGACAAGTCGGTCCTGCTGAGCTTCCCCACCCCGGCCGGGCAGCGATACCGGCTGATCGACACGCTGCGGCAGTACGGCGGCGAGTGGCTCGACAAGCTCGGCGAGACGCAGGACCTGCGCCAGCGCCACCGCGACTACTATCTGCAGCTCGCCGAGCGCAGCGAGCACTCGTGGTCGGGACCACGCCAGGTGCACTGGTACACGCGGATGCGCCAGGAGCACGACAACATCCGTGTCGCGCTCGACTACTGCCTCTCGACTCCGGGTGAGGAGCGCGTCGGCCTGGGGCTGCTGTCGGCCCTGTGGTTCCTGTGGGTGGCCTGCGGCTTCGCCCGTGAGGGCGTGGTCTACCTGGAGCGCGCGCTCAAGATCAGCCCCTCGCCCAGCAAGGAGCGCTGCAAGGCCCTGTGGGTGCTGGCCTACATCCGCAGCGCCCAGGGCGACATGGCGGGCGCGCTCGCCGCGGCCGAGGAGTGCAGCACTGACGCGGTGCGCGTGGGCGACTCGGGCGCGGTGCTGCTGGCCACCAAGATGCAGGGCACCGCGGCCATGCTGCAGGGCGACGCGAAGAAGGCCACGGCGCTGCTCGGCGTCGCGATCGAGTTCCACCGCGGCGGCCGGGAGCTGAACCCGGGCCTGCTGCCCGCGATCGTCGAGCTGTCCATGGTGTTGTTCGCGCAGGGCGAGTTCGAGGAGGCGGAGACGCTGCTGGCCGACTGCCTGCAGGTCTGCCAGGAGCGCGGCGAGCTGTGGCTGCGCTCCTACGCCTGGTATGTCTCCTCCCTCGTCCACCGGGCGACCGGCAGGCGTGACGAGGCGCTGGTGGCGTGCAAGGAGGCGCTGCGCATCAAGCGGCACTTCCACGACGTGCTCGGGATCGTCCTGTGCGTGGACAACCTCGCCACGCTGAACCTGGAGGCCGGCGAGCCGGAACGGACGGCGACCCTCCTCGGGGCGGCCCAGGCCAACTGGCGGACCTTCGGGCTGCCCCAGTTCGGGTCGCCGTTCTTCACGACCGAGCACGAGCAGTGCGTCAAGGAGTGCAAGAAGCTGATCGGCGACGCCGCCTACGACGATGCGTACGCCGTCGGGACCCGGTTCAGCCTCGGCGACCTCGTCGAGTACGCGCTGGACGACCTCGACGACTTCCACCTCGACTGACCGGGCCGCCGATCGGCGGTGATCACTGCCAGGCGCCGAAATACCGGGAGCTGGTCAGCGAGTAGTCGACGCTGCCGCTGATCCAGTACTGCAGGCCCCGCACGTACGCGTTGACGGCGGGCGAGCCGAGCGCCTCGGCGGCCGGGGCGAGCGCGGCCATCGCGGCGACCGCCTCGTCGCGCATCGCGCCGATCCGGTCCATCGCCTCCTGGACCGTGCAGCCGGTGTGCCCGACCAGCACGCTGACGAGGTTGTTGCGGATGTTCGCCTCACCCCGCTCCTTGGCGTACGAGATGAGGTCGTTGTCCCAGACGACCACGTCGTTGGCGTGCTCGGTCATCTCGTGCACCACCGGATGACGCCACTCGTCGGTGGTGAGGCAGACCTCCGCGGCCACGTCGATCAGGGCGAAGACGGTGAGCATCGCGCCGGTCCGGCGGCGCATGAAGATGTAGTCGTCGATCGTCGGGACGACGTCGTCCTCCCGGTTGGCGGCCTCCCAGACCTGGGCGAACAGGTAGTCCTTGATCGTCGCCCGCCACCGGTCGAGCTGGTCGGGGGTGCCGTTCTTCCTGATCCGCGTCTTGATGTCGAGGAGTGCGCGGGCGAAGACGTTCTCGACGGGTTCGTCACCCTCGTTGTCCTCGACCACGGTGTAGAGCTGGGGCAGGGCCCGGGCGATCTCGGCCGCCCGCCGGTCCGACTCGCAGTAGGCGTCGTCGAACGCGAACAGCCACACGCACCAGTCGGTGACGAGCTGGCACAGCTCCCGGGAGGCGTACGGGTAGGTCCGGGCGCCGAGCCATCCGTAGCGGGCGAGCCGGAAACGCTCGAATTGGTCGTCGTCGGCGATCATGCCGGAGGCGGCCAGCCAGGCCAGAGTGTCCCGGTCCACCTCGTCGACGTGCGGGTTCACCGCACTCGGGAAGGGGCAGGTGAGCGAGGGAAGGCGGAGGGGGCTCCCTCGGAGGGAATCCGCTTTCGCAGTAGCCATCCGACAAGCATGGTCCTACCAGATGATCGGCGCCAGCCTTGCCATAATTACGGACACACCGGCCAGAAAGATTTAACCAGACGGACGTATTCGGCCGGATTAACCCTCGATGAGAGAGACGATCTCCGGGTCGCCGAACATGCGTGCGGCGTCGACGGCCGAGGGCGTCCCGGCGTAGCGATCGGCTCCCAGCTCCAGCAGCGCCCGCACGACCTCGGGCTCCTTCTTGAACACCGCACCGGCGAGCGGGGTCTGCCCGCGGTCGTTGGCGAGGTCGGGGTCCGCGCCCCGCTCGCCCAGGGCGCGTACGGTGGCGGCGTGCCCGTGGTAGGCCGCCAGCATGAGCAGCGTGTCGCCCTTCTGGTTGCGCAGGTCGACGGGCACGCCCGCGTCGACGTACGCGCACAGTGCCTCGGTCCGCCCCGACCTCGCGAGGGCGAAGAGCCTGGTGGCGAACTCCTCCATCTCCGGGTCCGGCTCCATGTTCCCCATGGTCCAACGGTAAGGTCGCCGCTACCCCTCCGGAATCGACCGGGGGTCCCGTAGGTTCAGTAGGTAAAGACTTCGTGAGAAAGGCTGGGACACGTGTCCGACCCCACGGATCTCTATCGGCTCGACGGGGACCTGCCCGAGCTGACCGATCCGGTGCTGCTCTACCACTTCGAGGGGTTCGTCGACGCCGGCGCCGCCGGGCGGCTCGCCCTGGGGCACCTCCTCGCCGAACTGGAGCACCGGGTCATCGCGACCTTCGACGTGGACCGGCTGCTCGACTACCGATCCCGCCGCCCGGCGATGACCTTCGACAGCGATCACTGGAGCGACTACGACACCCCTGAGCTGGCCGTCTACCTGACCAAGGACGTCACGGGCACGCCGTTCCTCATCCTGAGCGGGCCGGAGCCCGACCGGGAGTGGGAGCTGTTCACCGAGGCCGTCGGCATGCTGGTGACCCGGCTCAACATCGGCAAGCTGGTGACCGTCCACGGCATCCCGATGGGCGTCCCGCACACCCGGCCGCTCGGCATGACGGCCCACGCCACCCGTCCCGACCTCGTGCACGGGCAGACCAGCCCCTTCGGCAAGGTACGCGTGCCGGGGAGCCTCGCCGGGCTCATCGAGTTCCGCCTCGGGGCGAAGGGCCACGACGCGCTCGGCTACGCCGTCCACGTGCCCCACTACCTCGCCCAGGCGGAGTATCCACAGGCCGCCGTGGCGGCGCTGGAGGCGGTCACCCGCGGCAGCGGGCTGGTCTTCCCCATGGACACGCTCAGGGACGCGGCCGACAAGACCAACGTCGAGATCGAGGAGCAGATCACGGCGTCCGAGGAGCTCGCCGGAGCCATCCGCGGCCTGGAGCAGCAGTACGACGCGTTCCAGTCGGGCGCGGAACGCGAGAGCCTGCTGGCCGAGGAGGCGAAGATGCCCACGGGCGACGAGCTCGCCGCCCAGTTCGAAGCGTTCCTCGCCGAACGGGACGAGGGCGACGCCTGAGCCGCCCCGGACCCGCCGTTCCCGAGCCGTTCGAAGGACTCCCGCGCTTCATGCCGCCCTCAGATCTCCCCGAAATCCGCGTCGGACTGGCTGGTTTCGGTCCGGCCGGATCCTTCTTCCACGCACCGCTGATCGCCGCCACGCCGGGGCTGCGCCTCGCCGCCGTCGTCACCCGCGACCCCGTCAGGGCCGAGCGGGTCCGTGCCGACCATCCCGGCGCGGCCGTCGTCCCCGCCGCGGACGACCTGTGGGACCGCTGCGATCTCGTGGTGATCGCGTCGCCGAACCGCACCCACGTGCCCCTGGCGACCGAGGCGCTCAAGGCCGGGCTTCCCGTGGTCGTCGACAAGCCGCTGGCCGGCGCCGCCGCGGAGGCCCGCGACCTCGTACGGCTCGCGCGTGACCGCGGGCTGATGCTGACGGTCTTCCAGAACAGGCGCTGGGACGGCGACTTCCTGACGCTGCGCCGGGTGCTGCCCGAGCTGGGCGAGGTCCACCGGTTCGAGTCGCGGTTCGAGCGGTGGCGGCCGGTGCCGAAGGGCGGCTGGCGCGAGTCGGGCGGCCCGGAGGAGGTCGGCGGCACCCTCTTCGACCTCGGCAGCCATCTGGTGGACCAGGCGCTGCGGTTGTTCGGCCCGGTCTCCCACGTGTACGCGGAGACCGACGTCAGGCGGGCCGGGGTGCGCAACGACGACGACGCGTTCGTCGCGCTGACCCACCGCAACGGGACCCGGTCGCACCTGTGGATGAGCGCGGTGGCCGCCGACCTCGGCCCGAGGTTCCGGGTGCTCGGCTCCCGCGCGTCCTATGTGAAGTGGGGGCTGGACCCCCAGGAGGAACGCCTGCGGGCGGGCGAGCGCCCGGACGCCGCCGCCTTCGGCCCGGGCGGGGGTGCCGATGCGGGCGCCGGATGGGGCGCGGAGGCCCCGGACCGCTGGGGCACGCTCGGAGCCGAGGGCGACGTCCGCCGGGTCCCCACGGAGCCCGGGGCCTACCAGCGGTTCTACGAGGGCGTCGTGGCCTGCCTGCGGGACGGCGCGCCGCCCCCGGTCGAGCCGGACGACGCCGTGGACACGATCGCCGTCCTGGAGGCCGCCGTCCTGTCGGCCGCCCGCGGCCAGGTGATCGGCCTCCCCGATCGGGAGGAATAGCACCCGATCGGGAGGAACCGCGCCCCAGAGAGTAGCGCCCAGAAAGTAGCGCCCAGAGAGTAGCGCCCAGAGAGTAGCGCCCAGAGAGTAGCGCCCGCTCACTCTGCGGGCCGCACCGCCGAGGCGGGCGGGGCGGGCGGGGCGGTGGCGAGCCTGCGGACGGTCTCGATCACCGTCTCGCGCCGGCGGGCGAACGCGGCTTCCTCGGTCTCCTCGTCCAGAACCATGCGGCACATCCGGGGCACCGCGAAGTTCCAGGAGATCAGGCCCATGACGGTGAACAGCAGGTCCTGGGCGGCGCGGACCCGCGCGTCCTCGGGAAGGTGTCGGGCCGGGCCCGCGCCGGCGAGCCGGCCGGCCTTCTCGCGGAAGGCGTCGCGCCGCTCCCGCTCGCTCTCGCCGGGCTCGTCGCGCACCTCCAGCGCCTCCCACAGCAGCAGCCTGATCAGCTCCGGGTGTTCCCGATACCAGTCGAACATCTGCCCGACCGAGTCGGCCACCGCGTCGGGATCGACGGAGACGGAGTCGCGGACCTCCTCCAGCTTCGCCCGCACGACGGCGGCGAACAGCTTCTCCTTGCTGCCGTAATAGAGGTAGATGGCCTGCTTGTTGGCCTTGGCGGCCGTCGCGATGCGGTCCACTCTGGCCCCGGCCAGGCCGTGCTCGGCGAACTCGGCGATGGCGGCGTCGAAGATCCTCCGCTTGGTGTCCTCCGCGTCGTAGGCCATGGACGAATTAAACCATCCGGTTGACTCCTCCCCGTCCAAGCGGCAGTATCGGGTCAGCAATAAAACAACCAGATGGTTTATTTCACCGAAAGGCTCTCCCATGAGCACAGCGACACCCATCCCCGTCCGGTCGCCGCTGCCGGGCGCCCTCTCCGGCGCGACCGTCGTCCTCGTCGGCGGAAGCTCGGGCATCGGGCTGGCGGCGGCCGTCCTGCTGCGGTCGATCGGCGCCCGCGTCGTGCTGGTCGGCCGCGACCCCGACCGGCTGAAGGCCGCCGTCTCCCAGGTGCGGAGCTCGGGCCCGGCCGGGGACCCCCAGGACGCCGTGCTGGGCGCAACCGGCGACGGCGGCGACGAGCGGACCCTCGCGGAGGCGTTCGACCGGGCGGGCCGGGTCGACCACGTGTACGTCACCGCCGGCGGCATCAGCGGCGCCGGCCCGCTGACCGAGCTGTCGGCCGACGACATCCGCACGACCCTCGGCTCGGGCTCCCTCCGGACGGCCTTCGCCGTCGCCCGCGCGGCGGCGACCCGGCTTCCCGCGGGCGGCTCGCTCACGTTCAGCTCGGGGATCCTCGTGGTCCGCCCCCGCCCCGGGATGACCGTCCCGCTGTCGGCCGCCGGCGCCGTGGAGACCCTCACCAAGGCCCTCGCCGTGGAGCTCGCCCCCGCACGGGTGCGCGTGAACGCCGTACGCTACGGCCGGATCGACACCCCGCTCCTGCGTTCGCTGCCGGGGCTGGACTCCGACGACGGCGTCGCCGCCGCCGGGACGTCCGTCCCCCTCGGCCGCTTCGGCGCCGCCGAGGAGGCCGCCGCCACGGCCGTCTTCCTCATGGCCAACAACCACGTCACCGGTCAGGTCATCACCGTCGACGGCGGCGAGACCCTCGTCTGACCCCGCCTGCGGCGACGGCTGAACTTCAGTCGCGCAACCGGCCGCGCAGGGCCTCGGTGTCGGCGTCGGTCCAGCCGTGGGTGCGCAGCCAGGCGAGGGGGCCGCCGAACCGGTCGTCCAGCGTCGCCAGGAACTGCCCCATGTATTCGGGCCGCGGCAGGTGGCTGTCGGCCGGCTTCGAGTCGAGGTCCTCGCGGTAGGTGCGGCTGGCGCGCAGCCGGGCGAGGATCCCCTCCAGCCGTTGGCCGGTGGCGACGTAGTCCTGGATGATCGCCTCCCGGGTGGCACCGGCGACGGCGAGGGCCAGGGCGCACACCACTCCGGTGCGGTCCTTGCCCGCGGCGCAGTGGACCACGGCCATGCCGTCGTCACGGGCGAGCACCCGCAGGGCGGCCACCACCGAGTCGGGCCGGTCGCGCAGATATCCGTAGTAGTAGCCGGTCACGCGGAGCTCGGCCAGGTCCTCCTCGGCCCGCTCGCCCTGCCACGGCAGGGCCCTGTCGTCGACGGTGTCGGCCTCGACGTCGGTGAGGTGCCCGCCCTCCGCGAACAGGCTGTGGTGGTGGATGCCGATCTCCGGCAGGCGGATCAGCGGACCCGGGCCCTCCAGACGCACCTCGGTCTGCGACCGCAGGTCGACCACGTGCCGCAGCTTGAGGTCGCCCACGAGCAGCGCCACGTCACCGTCGGTCAGGTCCTGCAGGTTGTCGGCCCGCAGGATCCGGCCGGGCACCGTGGTCCCGCCGTCCGCGGTGGGCAGGCCGCCGAGGTCCCGTACGTTCGCCGCGCCTTCCAGAACGATCCAACGCTCGTATGCATTCATCGAACCGAGCCTAACCGTCCCGCTATGACGGAAGAATGAGTGCAGAGTGAATATCTGCACCTTCGGTCGCATCGATCCCGATAAGGACCTAAAAGTCCCTTCCGTGGCGGACGAGCTGCTGACTCTTACGGCCGACGGTCAACTTCTCACCCGGTGGTCGCCAAACAGCCGTAATGTATGGCGTCGCGGACGCTTTTCGATCAACGGTCCCGGCGGAGCGATCGGAAGCGTGGCCGCGACGGACCGCCCCCAGGCAGCGACACCCAGATGGAGGATCCCGGATGGCACGGCCGGCGCACCGGTGGACCATGGCCGCACTCGCCCTCGCCGTCAGCGGCGTGACCGTCGCGCTTCCCATGGCGCCGGTCCACGCGGAGCCCCTCACGGCCGCGCGCACCGCGACCGCCGCGCCCTCCGCCGTCCGGGGGCTCGCGGCGGCGGCCGCCCCGCAGCCCACGGCCGCGCCGAGGCCCGGTGGCGACTCGCGCGCACAGCACCGCCTGGTCGGCGCCTGGACGACCTCGACCGACCGGATCAGCGCGGCCCTCGGCGGGCAGACTGTACGGATGGTCGTGCGCGCCAGCGTCGGCGGCGCCGGCATGCGCCTGCGTCTGTCCAACCTCTTCGGGGCGGCGCCCGTGACGTTCGCCGACGTCCACGTGGGTGTCCAGGCGTACGGCGCGGAGATCATCGCGGGCACCAACCGGCCGGTGACCTTCCGCAAGCGCACCTCGGTCAAGGTCCCGCCGGGCCAGGCCGTCTGGAGCGATCCGATCCCGGGCCGGATCGCCGGCGGATCCGCCCTGGTCGTCAGCCTCCACCTGCCCGGCACGGTCAGGGGCGTGACCGGGCACGAACGCGCCTACAGCACCACCTACCTGTCGGAGCCGGGGGACTTCGCGGCGGAGGAGAGCGGCGAGGGTTTCACCTACACGAGCACGCAGTGGTACTTCCTCGACCGGATCGCAGTCGAGGCGGGCGCGACCACGATCGGCTCGGTGGTCGCGTTCGGCGACTCGATCACCGACGGCACCGGCCAGGCCGCCGACGCCAACCGCCGCTGGACGGACTATCTGCGGCAGCGGCTGGCCCGCCAGTCGCCGTCGCGGCGAATGGGGGTGCTCAACGCCGGCATCGCCGGAAACCGGCTGCTGCACTCCAACGTCGGCCCGAGCGGTGTCAGCCGGTTCTACCGCGACGCGCTCACGCAGCCGGGGGTGCGCACGGTGGTGGTCTACGAGGGGATCAACGACATCTCCCGGGGCGAGTACACCTCGATCAAGCCGCTCGTGTACGGATACAAGCGGCTGATCCGCGCGGCGCACGCCCGCAAGGTCAAGGTGCTGGGCGCGACGCTCACCCCGTTCTACGGTTTCGGCACCTGGACCCCCGAGCGCGAGGAGCTCAGGCAGCGGCTGAACACGTGGATCCGCACGAGCAAGGCGTTCGACGGCGTCCTCGACTTCGACCGGGCCGTACGCGACCCCGACTTCCCCGAACAGCTCGCCGTCCCGTACGACTCGGGCGACCACCTGCACCTCAGTGACGCCGGGCGGCTCGCGCTCGCCGACGCGGTGAACCTCCGCATGCTCTGATCCCGGAACCGCCGCGGGGTCGCTACGGTGTGACCATGGTCGCCCCCCTTGAACCAGACGACCCGCACACGCTCGGCGGGTTCCGTATCAGCGGCCGTCTCGGCGAGGGCGGCCAAGGCGTCGTCTACCTGGGACATGCGCCGGACGGCGGCCCGGTCGCGGTCAAGGTGCTCAAGACCGGGCTCGACCCCGTCGTCCGGGCACGGCTGACGCGCGAGCTCGACGTCCTGCGCGGCGTCGCGCCCTTCTGCACCGCCAGGGTGATCACGGCGATGGTGGACGGACGCGAGCCGTACGTCGTGAGCGAGTTCGTCGACGGCCCCTCGCTGCAGCAGCGGGTGGCCGCCTCGGGGCCGCTGCGCGGGGGCGAGCTGGAGCGGCTCGCGGTGGGGACGGCGACCGCGCTGGCGGCGATCCACGGCGCGGGCATCGTGCACCGCGACTTCAAGCCGGCCAACGTGCTGCTGGGGCCGGACGGTCCCCGCGTGGTCGACTTCGGCATCGCCCGCCACGACGAGAGCGAGACGATGACCGCGGGCCCGGTGGGCACCCCGGCCTACCTGGCGCCCGAGCAGATCGCGGGGCATCAGGCCGGCCCCGCCTCCGACGTGTTCGCGTGGGGCGCGACGATCGTCTTCGCCGCCTCCGGCAGGGCGGCGTTCGGTGCCGGCAACGTCGCCGCCGTGCTGCACCGGATCATGACGACCTTCCCCGACCTGACGCCGGTGCCCCCGCCCCTGCGCGCGCTGGTCGAACGCTGCCTCGCCAAGGACCCCGCCGCCCGCCCGACCGCCCGCGACCTGCTGCTCGAACTGGTCGGCACCCCGACCGTCGCGGGGCGTACGGGAGCGGCGGCGAATGTCCCTTCCGCCGGGCCCGCGCAGCCGTACGATCCGTCGCCGGTGACCTCGCCGCCGGCGAGCCCGGCTGAAGCGCACAGTGTCCCTGGGAACGGTGCCTTCGGGAGCTGGGCCACCGGGAACAGTGCAGGCGGGAACAGGGCCCCTGGGAACAGGGCCCCCGGAAGCGGGACGGCAGGGCGCGGGACGGCGGACACCGTGCCCGGGGGCGGCCGGGGCGGGTCGCGCCTGCGGGTCCTGGCCGGGGCCGGCGCCGCCGTGGCGGCTCTCGGGATCACCGCCGTGCTGCTGGTCCCGCGCCTGGCCGCGATGTCCGGCGGGCCGTCCCCCACTCCCCTGCCGAGCGCGCCCGCCCAGACCACGGACGCGGGGAGCACGGAGGCGGCGAGCCCGGCGCCGACCGGCGCCACGACCACGGACGCCGGGGGCGGATACCCGGGCGGGACGGACCCGGCGACGGCCTCCGCGCCCGCGGGCATCCCCCAGGCGTTCGAGGGGAAGTGGCGGGGGCACATCGCGCCCACCGCCGGCCTCCTCACGAGCGAGTACGACATCGAGATCGAGTTGAAGGCCGGCAAGCCGTCCGGCAGATGGAAGGAACCGGCGAACTCCTGCGACGGCACGCTGCGGCTGACGGCGGCGTCCGGCTCGGCGCTCACGTTCCGGCTGGAGGACGTCCCGAAGTGCGTCCCCGGCGACGTCGTGCTCACCCGGCGGGGGAACGCCCTCGCCTACCGCCACACCGACGACCTCGGCCTGTTCGCCTACGAGGGGACCCTCACCAAGGATTCCTGATCCTGGCGTTCCGGCGGGGCGGGGCCGTACTGTCGCGGACCACGAGGGTGGTGCCGAGCTCGACGAGCGTTTCGGACGGCCGTTCTCCGTCGGCCAGCGCCAGCACGATCCGCGCGGCGGTGGCGCCGATCTCGAAGAACGGCTGGCGCACCGTCGTCAACGGCGGCGCCACCCACGCGCAGTGCTCGATGTCGTCGAACCCGACGACGCTGAGGTCGTCGGGGATGCGCAGGCCGGCGAGCCGGGCGGCCTCGTAGACGCCGAACGCCTGCAGGTCGTTGCCGCACATGACGGCCGTCGGGGGGTCGGGCAGGGCCAGCAGCTCCGCCCCGAGGTCCCGGCCGTACTCGTAGAGGAACGGCCCGTCGCGCATGAGCCGTTCGTCGAACGGGACGCCCGCGGTGTCCAGGGCGGCGCGGACGCCGTCGAGCCGGGCCCGCGAGGCCAGGAAGCCGGCCGGCCCGGTGATCACGCCGATCCGCCGGTGCCCCAGGTCGAGCAGGTGCCGGGTGGCCGCGAGCGCGCCGCTCCAGCCGCTCGATCCCACCGACGGCGTGGGATGCACGTCCCCGGTGGGGTCCAGCGCCACGAGGGGGACACCGGCGGCCTCGAACAGGTCGCGGTGCCCGGTGGTGAATCCGGAGACGACGGCGATCACCCCCACCGGCTGCCGCAGCAACAGGGGTTCCACCCAGGGCAGGCCCGCCGTGACGCGTGAGCGTACGTCGGTGAAGCCGACGAAGAGCTGACGGGTGGCCGCGACCTGCTCGACGCCCCGCATGATGTCGACGGCGATGGAGCCCAGCATGTTGCTGCACACGACCTCCAGGCCGTACACCGACCCGGCGGGCGCCGGCCTGCGGAACCCGTGCTCGCGCAGGAGCGCCTCGACCCGCCGGCGGGTGCTCTCCCCCACGCCGGTCCGGCCGTGCAGCACCTTCGAGACCGTCGGCGGTGAGACCCCGGCGAGCTCGGCGATCGCGGCGACGCTGAGGTCGCCGCGCCGAGGACCTCGGAGCCCACGCGACCGGCCTCCCTCGATCATGAGCCGAGTCTACGGGACACTCTTCGCCGTCATCCGCGTACGAACGGCTGCGAAACGCTCATCTCGGCACCTTCGGTGTGAGCGCGGTGACCTCGGGTAGTGCGAGCGCGTCCACGCACAGGAGGAAACCCATGGCAACCGACGTCATCAGCCTGATCAAGGAAGATCACCGCGACGTGGAGTCGCTGTTCGAACGGCTCCGGAAGATGCCGGAGAACCGGCCGGCCCTCCTCGCGGAGCTGGCGGCGAAGTTCATCGCCCACAGCGAGGGCGAGGAGGACGAGGTCTACCCCGTGCTCGCCAGGCGGCGGCCCGACGAGAAGGAGGAGGTCCATCACGGCGCGGAGGAGCACCACGAGGCCGAGGAGATGATCTCCCGGCTCCTGGAGACCTCCCCGGAGAGCCCCGAGTTCGAGACGCTGCTGCACGAGCTGATCGAGGCGGTGACGCACCACGTCGAGGAGGAGGAGCACGACATCCTCCCGGTGCTGGAGAAGGCGGTCCCCTTCGAGGAGCGGGTGCGGCTCGGCAAGGCGTTCAGCAAGCGGAAGGCCGAGGTGCTCGCCGCTCCGATCAAGCCGCGCTCGCGGACGAAGGACGAGCTGTCGCATCAGGCCAAGGAACTGGGCGTCGAGGGCGCGTCAGGGATGACCAAGGACGAGCTGGCCGCCGCTGTCAAGCAGAAGAAGCAAGCACAGAGGTGAACCGCGGCGCGGCGCTGTCCGTCCCCCAACCGGCCGTCCCCCAACCGGCCGTCCCCAACCGGCCGTCCCCAACCGGCCGTCCCCAACCGGCCGTCACAGGCAGGCGTACAGCGCCGCGACCATGGGCTCCCACCGCGGGTCGGGGCCAGCCGCGCTGACGACGAAGCGGCTCGGCGTGTAGGCCAGGGCGATCCCCGCGTCCGGGTCGGCGAAGGCGAGCGCCCCGCCCGAGCCGGTGTGCCCGAAGGCGCGCGGGTTCGGCGCGAACGGCCGGATCTCGCAGGGCAGCATGTAGCCGAGCGCGAACCTGGTCTGCGCCCGCAGGACCTCGTCGTGCCCCTCGCTCCTTGGCGCGACGGCCCGGCCGAGCACGTCCGGGGCGAGGAGCGTGCCTGACACGAGCCTGCCGTACAGCGTGGCGAGGGCCCTGGCCGTGGCGTGCCCGTTGGACGCGGGGATCTCGGCGGCCCGCCAGCGCGCGGTGTTGGCCAGGCCGGGCGTGAGCTGCTCGGCCGGGTTGCAGAAGGCCAGCATCGTGATCGAGCCGGGCTCGGACATGGCCTTCGTCAGCGCCGCCGGCGGGGCGTCCCCGGCCCTGGGCGGGCCGAGGTGGGCGGCGCGTGCCGCCTCGGCGGCGGGCAGGCCGATCCACAGGCCGGGGACGCCGAGCTCGTCGCGGACCAGGTCGCGGACCGGCCGGCCGCCTACCCGGCGCAGCACCTCGCCGACGAGCCAGCCGAAGGTCACCGCGTGATATCCGTGCCGCTCCCCCGGCGTCCACCACGGGCTCTCGGCCGCGAGCGCGGCGGTCATCACGTCCCAGTCGAACAGGGAGCCCGGCGGCAGCTCCCGGCGTACGGCGGGCAGGCCGGACCGGTGCGCGAGCAGGTCGGCGAGGGTGGTGCCGGTGGCGAACCCGGGCCAATAACGGGACACCGGAGCGTCGAGGTCGAGCAGCCCGCGCTGGACGTAGAGGTGCGCGAGCGTCGCCAGCACCCCCTTGGACGCCGAGAAGACGTTGACGACCGTGTCCCGCTCCCAGCGCCGTACGCCGTCGGGGTCGGCCGTGCCCTGCCAGAGGTCCACGACCACGCGCCCGTTCGCGTAGACGGCGAGGGCGGCTCCCCCGCCCTCGCCGTCCGTCTCCCCGAACGCGTCGGCGACGGGCGCGAAGGCCGGATCACACCACATCGAGTGCCCCTTCAAAATTACTCAACCTAAGTTGCGAAACCGAGGTTGAGTATTAGAGCATCCGGAGGTGGTGTCAAGCGACCTGACCCTGCTGTTCACGGCCCTCGCCGCGGCCTGCGACGCCGAGGTGCGCGCCCGGATGGCCGCCGCCGGGCACGAGCAGGTGCGCACCGTGCACGGATATGTGTTCCAGCACCTGCTCACCGGCCCCGTACGCGTCTCCGACCTCGCCGGGCTGCTCGGCATGACCCCGCAGGGCGCCTCCAAGGTGGCGGCCGAGATGGAACGCATCGGCTACGTGGCCCGCCGGACCGATCCCGAGGACCAGCGGGCCCGGATGATCGAGCTGACGCCGCACGGCAGGGCCGCGATCAAGGCGGGCCGCGCCGCCCGCGAGGCCGTGTCCGCCCGGATGCTCGGCCTCCTCGACGCGCCGGAGGAGTTCCTGGCCTCCCTCAACCGCCTCGGCGAGGAGACCGGCGCACTGCGCGAACTCCTCGCCCGCCGGCTGCGCCCCTGATCGGGTGAGCTCGGGGACTCGCGTCAGTCGAGATTGTTGCGCTGCCGGACGAGGTTCGCGATGGCCAGGATCTTGGGGCGGCCGGCGGCCTTGAACGACAGGCCGTGACGGAAGATCTCGGGAATCCAGTACTGGTCTTCCTCGCGGAAGACGACTCCATTGGCGACCAGGAGATCGAGATCCTCACCCGAGAGGCTGACGGTTTCGGGGCTGAAGGGAATCTCCTTCTTCTCCGCACCCAGGCCGTCCAGCCGCTTGAGAAGTTCTCCGATCTGCGGACTCTCCGCCCCGATTGCCGCGATCTTCTCTCGGCTGCATCTGACCAGCGCGTTTCTCATGGCGGAGGGCGTCAGCAGCCGGTCTGACCAGCGACTGTCGTCCTTGGAGATGTGCGCGGACTCCGCGATGAATGTGACGACGTCACGCCCCTGGATCTGTCCGTTGAAATCCGACAGCGCGGCGAGGAACCATCCGTCCGATCTCGCCTCGCGGGAGCGAGGCGACCCCATCTTCTCGCCCCAGACGGGTGTGAGCTGCCTGCCCAAATCCCTGTCCGTCGCCTCTTCCGAGGACAGACGGGGCAGGCTTCCGGAGCGCTGGGCGATCCACAGGGCGAGTCGCAGCGCCTCGGCGGGGTTCCACTTGAGCTCATACTCGCTGTATCGGGCGAGGAATTGGTTGTAGTTCTGGCGAACGGCCGCCTGGATGAGATCCCTCCGGACGAAGATCACCAGGCCGAGTGGGCGCCCTCGCAGACTGCGCAGCCAGTCCAGGCAGTCCACCATGAGAACCCGAAGCGCCTGCCGCTGGGCCTCACTTCGCGCGAAGTCCTGCAGCAGGTCTTCGAGACCGTCGATGAGGAAGATCCTCGATCCATCGCGCGCGAAGTCGGCCAGCTTCTGCTCGACGTCGGAGGGCTCGGCGTCGATGCCGACGGCTCGACCCATGCAGGTGAGCCAGACCCGACGCCATTCGGAGTCGGAAAGTTGCGCCCGCAGCGCCTGGTCGATGCGATCGCGTAGTTCCAGTTGGCTCGCCGGTTCCGCCTCGGAGGAAACGCAGGCGTCGCGCCGGATCGCGCTTATCCGTTGATGATCCTTGAGGTTCCTGGAGATGAAGACCGGGGCCAGTAGTGCCTCCAGCGCGACGCCCGGCACGCCCACATCGACCGCGTAATCACGCCAGGTGCGACGCAAGCACATCTGAATCTGGGTGAACGTCTTGCCGGAACCTTTGGCGCCCGCCACCACACACAGGGGTGGCTCGGTCCGGTGCGAGGTCAGCAGGTTCCGGAGTGACTCCGTTGCCAGAAACGCCGTGTCGTCAGCGGTCTCGGCATACGCGAGCCGCCGGGCGAAGTCTCCGAGCCGCTCTCGACGTGCGGCCAGATGCTCATGCGGGCCGAAGGGCGACCCAGGCGGGCCCTCCTGCGGCGTGGATGCCACCTCTTCCGCTCGGCTCAGTTCGTCCGCGAGCGGGGCGAGCGTCTTGGTGAGTCGCTGACCACGCACCAGGTCGACGACGGCCTCCCATGATGAGGGGAGCGCCAGGAGACCATCCTGGAACACACTCAGGATCGGCTCCAGGGTGACGTCCCCGTCGACGATCCGGTCCTCGCCCTCCTGGCCGCCCGGCTCCAGAGTGCTGGAGATCACGTCGCGCAGCATCGCCGCGGTGTGGAGAGCGAGCTCGACATGCCCCTGCGGGTGAAACTGGGTGATGACGGCCACGCTCGCCGGATCCTCAGGGCGCGAGGGCGCCCTCCTGCCGAGTTCCTGAATCATGCGGGCAGTACCGATCAGCGATTGATCGCTGATCGTGGTAACGAAGATCCTCTGCACGCGGGGATCCAGGAGCACGGGCGCCGACAACTCGCTGCCGCCGGCTCGCAGGTCGATCAGAACGGCCCGCGCGCCGAGCTGAACAGCCAGTTGAGCCAGGGACTCCGTCAGGTAGTAGATCGACCGTTCGGGGGTCAGCAGGTCGGTGGGCTGGATGCGCGGTGGGGCGATGTCCTGCGGAGTACGCCTTGTGGGCATGACGATCACGTTGTCGATCGCCTGGTTCGGCAGATAGGCCGACCCGAGCGTCACCGCATCGTCAGGCCGCCCGTCCTCCGACGAGTGCAGCAGCGACAGGAAATCTTCGTAAGAGAAGTCCACCCGTCGGCCATGGGCGCTGAACATCCAGGTGATCCCGGGCGCTTCCAGATCGGCGTCGACCAGGAGCACGCGCTCGCCACGCTGGGCGATGGCCTCCGCGAGAGCGACTCCATGCAGTGTGCGCCCTACGCCGCCCTTAAAGGAGTGCAGAGCAGCGATCCGCACGTCGCCGGGAAACGGACCCTCCGGGGGAGGTAGCGGCTGACCGAGGGAACGGACGATGCGACGCTCACGCCAACGCGGCTCTCGTCTCGGCAGATCCGGCTCCCGATGCCGGACCATGATCGGAAGCAGTCTGGTGGACAACCGCCCGGGGACATCGTCGAGCCGGAGTGCCGCGACCTCCTCGTCACGCACGATCGAGCCCACGCCGAACTTCTCCCCCAGCCAGGAGAGTGCCTCTTCAGGCGACGCGTCCGGGTCGACGGTCAGCTCCACCCCGTCCCAGAACGCGTCGCACTCGTGAAGCCAGTCGGGCCACTGGTTGCGTACAGCGAGATTGGCGAGATGAGCGTCGACGTCAACCCAGGTGTAAAGGCGCTCAGGGACCGATGTCTCGTCCGGCACGATCATGTCCTCAATTCTTGCCGACACCAGTCCAGCAGCTCCCGCAACACGGCACGAGCCTCTTTCTCGTGATCCCGCCGCAGAGTGCGGCCGTACCTCCACGCCTGATGCAGCTGGGCGAACGCCACCTGTCCATGTGCGTTCTGACTCGCGCAGGGTTGCATCCGCTTGCACAAAGAAGGAGGAAGTCTCAGCTCCTTGGCCAGCCGATGCAGATCATGATTTCTCAGGTGCTCGGGGAGCTGCGCGGTGGACCGCAATCCGAGGCGGTCCAGGACGGCCGCTTTCATACCGCATTCTGCGCCGTAGAAGGTGAGAAGAGCCGCCGGTGAGCCGTCAGGCATCGACAGCGCGGCATCTCTCTGAACGGAGAAGCTCACGCGTAGCCGGTTCCTGCCGACGTCCACTGACACATTGTGATGCTATTGCTACTGACAGTGTCAGGTAGATCGTTCCGCTGGATTGCGTATCGACGACCTTGTCCCGCCGGAGGCAACACCGGCCGGAGACGTCGTGGGTGTTCGGCTTCCCTTCGGTGGTGCCCGGGCGGTCAGGTGAGGGTGGGGACCAGGCGGACGAGGCCGGTGAGGCCGTCGGCGACGAGGTCGGCCCGGGCCGCCTCCGGGCGCTCGGAGTGCAGGTAGCCCCAGGGCCCCCGGCGCAGCAGGGCCGTACGCATCCCGGCGCGCGCGGCCGGCAGGACGTCGTTGTCGAGACGGTCGCCGACGTAGAGGATCTCCCCCGGCGCGTGGCCGCAGACGGCCGCGACCTTCGCGAAGAACCCGGGGTCGGGCTTCTCCACCCCCCATCCCGCCGAGGTGTGGATCGCGTCCACCGGCAGGTCCATCGCGACCAGGGCGTCGTACGCCTGGGGCGGCTGGTTGCCCGCGACGACCAGGTCGTAGCCGGCCTCCCGCAGGGCCGCCAGGCCGGGCCGCACGTCCGGGTAGAGGTCGTCGGCGTCGAAGTTCTCGCGCAGCCCGTCCGGGTCCTCGCGCCGCCACGCCTCGATCTCGGCGTCGAGGTCGATCCCCGGCCTGATCAGCTCGAACGCCTCCCGGTGGCTGCGGTCGAGCGCGGCCATGCCCCCGAGGACCCCCATGAAGGTCAGGCGCGGCACGCCCAGCCGGTCGGCCCACCGGGACCAGATCCGGGTCTCGTCGATGAGCGTCTCCCCCACGTCGAACACGAGCGCCCGGACCATAACCGCCTCTCCCTTTCGTCCTGTTACGGCCGCAACTCTACGGTGTGCCGTAACATCGCCCAACGTGAGCGAGACTCGGTATGCCCTGAACGGCATGGTGTGCACAGTCGATCATCTGGCCTCGGCGGCGGGCGTCGCCATGCTGGACAAGGGCGGAAACGCGGTGGACGCGGCCATCGCCGCCAACGCCGTGCTGGCGGTCACCGCCCCGCATATGTGCGGTCTCGGCGGCGACCTGTTCGCCCTCGTCCACGACGGCACCGTGAGCGCGCTCAACGCCTCGGGCCGGGCGGGCTCGGGCGCCGATCCCGACCGGCTGCGCGCCGAGGGTCTCGACCGGATGCCCCACCTGCACGACATCCGCTCGGTGCCGGTGCCCGGCTGCGCCGACGGGTGGCTGGCGCTGCACGAGCGGTGGGCCCGCCTGCCGCTCGCCGACCTGCTGGCCCCCGCGATCCGCCTCGCGGTGGAGGGCTTCCCCGCCTCGCCGCTGCTCGCCCCTGGCGGGGAGTTCATCGGCTCGCTGCCCGGAGCCGGGGACTTCGCGGCCGCCCGCCGCGCCGGGGACGTGATCCGCAGGCCCGGCGTCGCCAGAGCGCTCACCGCGCTCGCCGAGGACGGGCGCGCGGCGTTCTACCAGGGCGAGTTCGGCAAGGGCCTGCTGGAACTGGGCCGCGGTGAATACACCGAGGAGGACCTGGCCCGGCCGAACGCCGACTGGGTGGAGCCGCTGAGCGTCGAGGCGTTCGGGCACCGGGTCTGGACCGTTCCGCCGAACTCCCAGGGCTACCTGCTCCTGCTGGCGCTGGAGATCCTCGCCGAACTGGATCCGCCCGCCGACCCGGCCGACCCGCGCTGGGCCCATCTGCTGGTGGAGGCGGCCAGGGCGGCCGGGCACGACCGGCCGGACGTCCTGCACGAGGCCGCCGTCGCACCGCTCGGCACGGCCGCCGCGCGCCGTGCGCTGATCGACCCCGAGCGGCGCTCCCCCGTGCCCGACGCTCCCGTAGGGCCGGGCGACACGACGTACCTGTGCGTGGTCGACGGCGACGGCATGGGCGTCTCGCTCATCCAGTCGAACGCGTCGGGCTTCGGCAGCCTGCTCTTCGAGCCCAACACCGGGATCAACCTGCACAACCGCGGCATCGGCTTCTCGCTCACGCCCGGCCATCCCGCGGAGTACGGCCCGGGCCGCCGGCCGCCCCACACGCTGTGCCCGGCGCTGATCACCCGGCCTGACGGGGCGCTGCGCACGGTCATCGGCACGATGGGCGGCGACGCGCAGCCGCAGATCCTGTTGCAGCTCGTGACCCGGCTGCTCGCGCACGACCAGACGCCCGGCGAGGCGATCGGCGCCCCCCGCTGGGCGCTCGGCAGCGGCACCGGCTTCGACACCTGGCGGTCCACGCCCGTCGTGGAGGTCGAGGAGGGTGCGCCGTGGGCCGACGGCCTGCGCGAGCGCGGGCACACGGTCGAGCCGGTGGAGTGGGGCTCCGGCTTCGGCCACGCCCACCTGATCGACCTGCTCCCGTCGGGCGTGCTCGCCGGGGCGGCCGACCCCCGCGCGCTGATCGGCGCCGCTCTCGGCCGCTGAGTCGTCTCACCGGGGTCCCCGCTGCCGAATCCCTGCCGCTAAGTCCGGCAGCAGGGCCCGGCGGCAGGGCCCGGCGCCCGGGTCAGGCGGTCCGGGCGGCGGCCTCGACCTGCTGCATGGCCTTGCGGATGCGCTTCTCGGAGACCGGGGTGGGAGTGCCGAGCTGCTGGGCGAAGAAGCTCACCCGCAGCTCCTCGATCATCCACCGGATGTCCCGTACGGCCGTGGCGTCCCGTTCTTCGGGCTTCAGCCGGTCGAGCAGGTCGCGATACTCGTCCTCGATGTCATGCACCCGGTGCATCCACTCGCGGTCGCGCCGGGGGTCGTCGGGGAGCTTGTCGAGCCGGCGCTCGACCGCCCGCAGATAGCGGTGCACGTCGGGCAGCCGGTCGTAGCCCGTCTCGGTGACGAACCCGTCGTGCACCAGCCCGTCGAGCTGGTCGGCGATGTCGGCCCTGAGGTCGGCCGCCCCGCCGCCCAGCGCGCCGAGCCGGTTCTGCGCGGCGTGCCAGGCCGCCAGCACGCGCTCCACGCGGGAGACGACCTCCTCGGTCGTCTCGAACAGCGAGGCGCGCACGTGGTCGCGCAGGCGCTCGAACCCGGCCTCGTCCCAGACGGGCCCGCCCGCCTGGGCCATGAGTTTGTCGGCGGCGCACGCCGTGCAGTCGTCGAACAGGGCGGCGGCCCCGCCGTGCGGGCTCCGGCTGAGCGCGAGCTTCTGCGCGGTGGTCAGAGTGCGCAGGATGGCCTTGGCCGGGTTGACCACGTTGAGCAGCAGCAGCCTCCTGGTGCCCGCCCACATGGCCCGGTCACGCTCGCGCACGGTCTCGAACATCCGGACCGCGACGCTCGTGCCCTCGTCCACGAGGGCCGGATAGGCCCGCAGCCTGCCCTGCTCGAACACCTGCGGCAGCGTGCCGATCGTCCAGCCGTGCAGGCCGTCGCGTTCGAGGTCGTCGGCGGCCCTCGACAGCGTGGCGCGCAGCTTCGGCGCGAGCCGCCGCTTGAGCGCCTCCAGGTCCTTGTCCTCGTCCACCGTGCGCTTGCGGTCGTCGATCACCCGGTAGGTGATCCGCAGGTGGGCGGGGAGCTGGTCGAGGGCCCACGCGTCGCGCGGCACCTCCACCCCGGTCAGCGCCCGCAGCTCGCGCTCCAGCGCCTCCAGGATCGGCTCGCCGCCGGGCCGTACGCGTTCCAGCACGGCCTTGGCGTAGTTGGGGGCGGGCACGAAGTTGCGGCGCAGGTTCTTCGGCAGCGACCGGATGAGCGCGGTGACGAGGTCCTCGCGCAGGCCGGGGATCTGCCAGTCGAAGCCGGTCGGGTCGACCTGGTTGAGCACCGCGAGCGGGATGTGGACGGTCACGCCGTCGGCCTCGCCCGTCTCCACCGCGCCGGGCTCGAAGCGGTAGGTCAGCCGCATCCGCTGGCCGTTCTGCCGCCAGGCGTCGGGGTAGTCCCTGGCGCTGACCCCGGCGCTGTCGTTGACCAGCATCTCCGGCGAGAACGTCAGCAGGTCGGGCGTCTCCCGCGACGCCTTCTTCCACCAGCTGTCGAAGTGCCTGCCCGAGACCACGTCGTCGGGGATCCGCTGGTCGTAGAAGTCGAACAGCGTCTCGTCGTCCACGAGGATGTCGCGGCGGCGGGCCTTCTCCTCCAGCCGCTCGACCTCTTCGAGCAGCTTGCGGTTCTCGTGGAAGAACTTGTGGTGGGTGCGCCAGTCGCCGTCGACCAGCGCGTGCCGGATGAACAGCTCCCGGCTCAGCTCGGGGTCGATGCGGCCGTAGTTGACCTTCCGCTCGGTCACGATCGGCACGCCGTACAGCGTGACCTTCTCCAGCGCGACGACGGCGGCCTGGTCCTTCTCCCAGTGCGGCTCGCTGTAGGTGCGCTTGACCACGTGCTGCGCGAGGGGTTCGATCCAGCCGGGCTCGATCTTGGCGTTGACCCGCGCCCACAGCCGGGAGGTCTCCACCAGCTCGGCCGACATCACCCACTGCGGCTGCGCCTTGGCCAGGGCCGAGCCGGGGAAGATCGCGAAGCGGGCGTTGCGGGCGCCGATGTACTCCGTGATCGGCCTGCGGCCGTCCTGCCTGCGCTTCTCGACGACGTCCTTGACCCCGATGTGCGACAGCAGGCCGGCCAGCAGCGACTGGTGGATCCGCTGGGGGTCGGCGGGAACGCTGTTGGGCACGACGTTCAGCGTCCTGGCCACCTGGCGGATCTGGCTGTCGATGTCCTGCCACTCGCGTACGCGCAGGTAGTTGAGGAATTCGGCCTTGCACAGCCGCCGGAACGCGCTCGACGACAGCTCCTTCTGCTTGTCCCGCAGGTAGTTCCAGAGGTTGAGATAGGTCAGGAAGTCCGATTCCTTGTCGGCGAAGCGGCGGTGCTTCTCGTCGGCCGCCTGCTGCTTGTCGGCCGGCCGCTCGCGCGGGTCCTGGATCGACAGCGCGGCCGCGATGATCATGACCTCGCGGGCGCAGCCGTTCTTGTCGGCCTCCAGCACCATCCGGGCGAGGCGGGGGTCGACCGGGAGCTGGGCCAGCTTGCGCCCGAGCGGCGTGAGCTGCGCGCCCTTCTTCGCCTCCCGGCTCGCACCCTTGTCCGCGCCCTTGTCCGCCTCCTGGCCCGTGCCCTTGTCGGCGCCCTTGTCCGCGAGGGCGCCGAGTTCGAGCAGCAGGTTGACGCCGTCCCTGACCTGACGGCTGTCCGGCGGCTCCACGAACGGGAACGCCGCGATGTCCCCCAGGCCCAGCGACGTCATCTGCAGGATGACGCTCGCCAGGTTCGTACGGAGGATCTCGGGGTCGGTGAACTCCGGCCGGGAGAGGAAGTCCTCCTCCGAGTAGAGCCGGATGCACACGCCGTCCGACGTACGGCCGCAGCGGCCCTTGCGCTGGTTGGCCGACGCCTGGGAGATCGGCTCGATCGGCAGCCGCTGCACCTTCAGGCGGTGGCTGTAACGGGAGATGCGCGCCGTGCCCGGATCGACCACGTATTTGATGCCGGGAACGGTCAGCGAGGTCTCGGCGACGTTGGTGGCCAGCACGATCCGCCGGCCACGGTGGGGCTGGAAGACCCGGTGCTGCTCGGCGGCCGACAGCCGCGCGTACAGCGGGAGGACCTCCTCGGGACGGCCCTTGAGCGCGTCTGCGGTGTCGCGGATCTCCCGCTCGCCGCTGAGGAAGACCAGGATGTCGCCCGGCCCCTCGGCGCACAGCTCGTCGACGGCGTCGACGATGGCCTGGGTCTGGTCGTCGTCCTCGTCGACCGGGCGGTAGCGCACCTCCACCGGATAGGTGCGCCCGGACACCTCGATCACGGGCGCCGGCTCCCCGCCCGGCTGGGCGAAGTGCCGGGCGAACCGCTCGGGGTCGATGGTCGCGGAGGTGATGACGACCTTCAGATCGGGCCGCTTGGGGAGGAGCTGCTTGAGATAGCCGAGGATGAAGTCGATGTTGAGGCTGCGTTCGTGCGCCTCGTCGATGATCAGCGTGTCGTACTGCAGCAGCAGCGGGTCGGTCTGCATCTCGGCGAGCAGGATGCCGTCGGTCATCAGCTTGACGAGGGTCCCGTCGCTGGAGTGGTCGGTGAAGCGGACCTTGTAGCCGACCGCCTCCCCCAGCTCGATCGACAGCTCCTCGGCGATGCGCTCGGCGACCGTGCGGGCGGCGATGCGGCGCGGCTGGGTGTGGCCGATGACCCCGTGGACCCCCCGGCCGAGCTCCAGGCAGATCTTGGGGATCTGGGTGGTCTTCCCCGAGCCGGTCTCGCCGGCGACGATGACGACCTGATGGTCCCTGATCGCGGTGAGCAGGTCGTCCTTGTGCCGGCTGACCGGCAGCTCGGGTGGGTAGCTGAGAGCGGGGACGGCGGCGCGGCGCGCGGCCACGCGGAGTTCCGCGGCCTCCACGTCCCCCGCGATCTCCTGGACGACGGACTGGCGGGCGGCGCGGTCGCGGACCCGGCGCATGCCGTCGAGACGGCGGCGCAGCCTGCGCTGGTCGCGCAGCATCAGGTCGGGGAGGCGGGCCTGGAGATCGGCGAGCGTGTTCATTCCATGCTCAAGGATAGGCAACGCCCCCCGCCGATCTGCCAGCGGTTTTCCGGCGGCCCTTCCGGGGTGGTGTCAGCGGCGGCGCGCGGGCTGGTACTTGTACCCGACGTTGCGGACGGTGACGATACGGCCCGCGTGGCGGCCCAGTTTGCGGCGCAGCCGCAGGACGTGCACGTCGACCGTACGGCCGCCCTCGTCGTCGTAGCGGTCCCAGACGGCGGCCATGAGCTGACGGCGGTTGTAGACCCGGCCGGGGGCCGAGCTGAGATAGTCGAGCAGCTCGAACTCCCGGAAGGTCAGCTCGATCTCCTCGCCGCCGGCCCGGGCCACCCGCGCGGCGCGGTCCAGGACCAGGTCCTCCTCGCCCGCGGCCGCCCGCCTCTGCAGGGCGGCGGCCGGCTGCTCCGGCGCCTCCGCCGCGCCCCCGGCGGGCACCAGGTAGCCCACGATCATCAGCGCGGCGCCGGTCTCCGGCACCGGCAGCACGCCGAGCACGGACCCCTGCCCGAGATCGGGGGGCTCGTGGCCCTGCTCGCGCCTGCGCTCCACAAAGTCGATCACGTTCTGGTGGGACATGCCCCTCTCCTTGCCTCGTGGCGTACCGGACGGTGGTGACCGCGGTCGTCAACAGGCGGCGGCGCAGACGCGCAGCAGGTCGATGTGCCGGCGCTGGGTCAACCTCCCCGAGGAGTTCATGAGGTCATCATGACAGCGATATTACCCGCTGTCCAGGTAGGAATAAGGGACTTCTATCTCCCAGGGAACGCGCGGGGAACGCCCGGGGGATACTCGCGGATGGCCGGCGAGTGCTCGGGGCCTGCCGGGGATGCGGGGGATGCGGGGATGCGGGGATGCGGGGATGCGGCGGCGGTTCAGGCGTGCCCAGCGGATGTTCAGGCGTGCGCAGCGGATGTTCGCGGCGTGTGCGCGGTCTCCGCGGCGGCCATCGCCGCACCGATGACGATCAGGGTGGGCGACAGCAGGTCGCGCATGCGCCTGAGGTACTCCTCCACGCGCCGGGCCCACTTGTCCCAGCTCAGGTCCTTCTCCTCGCGCACCCGGTCGGAGGCGCGGTGCTCGGCCTCCTTGCCGCGGATCTCGATATGGCCGAACTCGGTGTTGGGCACCAGCACGCCGTCCACGAAGAGCGCGCTGCCGATGCCGGTGCCGAAGGTCAGCATGAGCACGACCCCACGCCGGCCCCGGCCCGCGCCGAAGGTCATCTCGGCGACGCCTGCGGCGTCCGCGTCGTTGAGCACGACCGCCTGCCCGCCGAACAGGTCGGCGCCCCGCACGCCGATCCACGACCTGTCCACGTTGGCCGCCGTCCTGACGACCCCGTCGAGGACCACGCCGGGGAAGGTGACGCCCATCGGGCCGGACCAGTCGAAGTGCGTCACGATCTCGCGAACGGCCTGGGCGACGGCTCCCGGCACGGCGGGCTGCGGCGTGGGGATGCGCAGGCGCTCCCGGGTGAGCACACCGGCGGCCGTGTCCACCGTGGCGCCCTTGATCCCGGAACCGCCGATGTCGATGCCCAGAACTTCCATGACTCCCCTCCCGGTCCGGCCGGACGGCTACCCGGCCGCCCCCGCCTCATGCGCGGTCGCGAGTATCGCACGGCGTCGTGGGACCGGCCGGGTTACGGGAGGTCAGGCCGGGTACGCCCCGAATCGGGGCAAAACACCTCAAGGGGGACACGCATGATCAGCACACTCCACAAAATGGGACTGCGCTCCAGCATGATGTACGGCGCCGCTATGGGGTCGATCGGCATGTCGATCGCCTCCTGGATCATCTCCAACAAGTACGAGGCGGCCGGCATCGAGCGCGCCGACCGCTGGGCGCTGTTCGTCGGCGAGTGGGCGCCGACCTTCTTCGCGATCGGAATCGCCCTGCGGATTGAGGAGATGACCGAGGAGAAGGGGCGGGAGACCCCCGAGTGGCAGGAGCAGAGCAGCGACATCCGCCGCCCCACCCGCGCCGGCGTGTAGCGGGGCCGGGCAAGGGCTTCCACGAGCGGCCCGGAGGGACAAACCGGCCCCTCCGGGCCGCTTCGCGCGCTCCCGGCTGTTCTCTCCGGCCGCCCGCCCAGGGCCCGGGTGTGCTTCCGGCGGGTGCCATGCCGGGGGCGACCGGTCCCCGCCGGAGGCGACCGGACTCGGCGCGCAGATGCTCCGTTAGGCTCGGCGCGCGTGACCCCCGATCCCGCCGCCGTCGCGCGCTGGCTGCGCACGCGGCCCGCCCGCGCGGCCGGCACCCGCGTCCTGGCCGTCGAGGGACGCTCGGGTGCGGGCAAGTCGACGCTCGCCGCCGCCGTGGCCGCGGCGCTCGACGCGCCGGTCGTCCGCATGGACGACCTGTACGACGGCTGGGACGGCCTGCAGGCCGGGGTGGACGCCCTGCTGGAATGGGTGCTGCGCCCTCTGGGCCGCGGGTGCCGGGCGCGCTGGCGGCGCTACGACTGGACGCGGGGCCGGTACGCCGAATGGCACGAGCTCCCCGAGGCGGACACCGTCGTGATCGAGGGCGTGGGCTGCGGGCCCCGCGAGGCGGAGCCGTACCTCAGCGGGCTGGTGTGGCTGGAGGCCCGCGAGGAGGTCCGCAGGGCGCGGGCGCTCGCCCGCGACGGCGAGCTGTACGCGCCCCACTGGCGGCGCTGGGCCGAGCAGGAGGAGCGCTACTACGCCCGCCACGAGGTACGCTCCCGGGCCGGTCTCGTCATCGTCACCGGCTGAATCGTCACGGCCTGGATCCTCACGGCCTGGATCCTCACGGCCTGGATCGTGACCGGCTCAGCGGAGCGCCGCTCAGCCGAGGCCGGCGCGATACTCCTCGTCGGTCACCGGCCCGTGCCAGTGCGTCGCGCCGCTCGCCGTGACGGCGATGTGCACCAGCGTGTCGTCGTCGACGGCGCCGTGCCAGTGCTTCTCGCCCGGCTGCACGTGGACCCAGTCGCCCGGCCCGATGCGCGTGCCCGTGGTCTCGCCCCAGCGCGTCACCACTCCGCGCCCCGACAGCACGTACAGCGCCTGCTCCCCGTCGTGGGTGTGCCAGCCCGAACGTGCCTGTGGGTCGTAGGAGAAACGCTGGGCGCGCAGGCCATCCGGCTCCACCTCCTCCAGCGTCGGCGCCTCCCACACGCCGCCGGTGAACCTTTCCGGTCCCGGCCGGATGGCCTTGATGTCGCCTTCGCGTACGAACCTCATCGCGCACTCCTTTCACCGGGGCCGGTCGCGTCATGCCGCCACCGCCCTCACCCATCGCCGGTCCCCACGATTCGATCATCATCCTGCATCAGGAGCTGCCCAGTCGTGGCGATTTGTCCCGATTCCTTCCGGGTACGTCTTCAATGATGAGTTTTCCGGACGGAGGTGACAGGCATGAGCCTTCCGATGAGACGTGAGTCCAGGGGCCTTGTTCCCGACCTGTTCGACCTGCTGGAGGCACCGCTGGCCGCGCTCCGGCCGATGACCGGACAGCAGATGCGGCTTGAGGACTACGTAGAGGACGGCCGATACGTGCTGCGCGCCGAACTACCCGGGATCGACCCGGAAAGGGACGTGGAGATCAGCGTGTCGAACGGCATGCTGACCATCCACGCGGAGCGGCGCCACGAGGAGCGGCAGGGGCACCGCACCGAGTTCCGGTACGGAGCCTTCACCCGGTCGGTCATGCTGCCGCCGAACGCGGACGAGAACGACGTGAAGGCCACCTACGACAAGGGGATCCTCGAGGTGAGCGTGCGACTCGCCGATGAGAAGGAGGAGCGCAAGCGCATCCCCATCGAAATGCCGGGGGCCGAGCAGGGGAAGAAGAAGAGCTGAGCGGCTCACACCGGGCCCGTCCGCGCCGCGCGGACGGGCCCGCGCTCGTTCGGCGCGAAGTTCGCCCGGCGGCTCAGCGCTCACTCCGGCTCAGGGCTCGCTCCGGCTCAGGGCTCGCTCCGGTCTCAAGGGCTCGCTCCGGTCTCAATGCCGGCAGCAGGCTCCGGCTCAAGGCTTGTCCGGCTCAGGGGACGAGGGGGGCTCAGGGGACGAGGGGGGCTGAAGGCGCCGACGGGGACCGTACGACGGCGACCGGGCACTCGGCGTGGTGCAGCACCCCCCGGCTGACCGAGCCGAGCATCGCCGAGCCCACCGCGCCCCTGCCGTGGGAGCCGACCACGAGCAGACCCGCCGTGCGTGACGCCTGGACGAGCGCGTCGACGGGATGTCCGTAGGCGAGCTCCTCGCGCACCGGCACGTCGGGATACCGCTTGCGCGGGTCCGCCAGCTTCTCCCGCGTGACACGCTGATGGGCCTCGCGCACCTCCTCCACGTCATAGGTGATCTCGGGCGCGAGTGGATGGGCGGGCAGGTGCCAGGCGTGCACGGCCCGCAGCGTGGTGCCGTGTGCCCTGGCCTGCTCGAAGGCGTACGCCAGGGCGGGCTCGCATTCGGGCGAGTCGTCCACGCCCACCGCGATCTCCCCCCGCTCGCCGCTCCACCCCGGCCGTACGACGACGACCGGGCAGGGGGCGTGCCCGGCGACGTTGGTGCTGACCGATCCGAGGACGATGCCGGCGAAGCCGCCCAGTCCCCTGCTGCCGAGCACGATCTCGACGGCCTCCTTGGCCTTGTCCCGCAGGACGCGGGAGGGGATGCCCTCGATGATCTCCGTACTGACCTTGACGTCCGGCTGCCGCTCGCGGGCCACGGCGTCGGCGGCGGCAAGCGCCCGCTCGGCGTGCGCGGTGAGCGGGTCGCCACCCGAGGTGGGAAACTTCGGGATGCCGTAGGCCCAGTGGTCCACGACGGAGACGAAGCGCAGCGGGCAGCCGCGGCGGGCGGCGTCGTCCGCGGCCCACCGCACGGCGGCCGTCGCGGCGGGCGAACCGTCGGTGCCGACGATGATCGGGCCGGACATGGGACGCTCCTTCCTTCCTCACTGGCCGTTCCGTCTGGAGCCCTCCTCCATGTGACCACCGGCGGCCGCCCCCCTCCAGGGTCGTAGGTCCTCAGCCCGGGGCCGCTGCCGGGGTCACGCGGCCGGGAGGGATGCTGGAGTCCTGGAGGTGGTCCGACATGGAATCGAAACGCTGGACCGTCGAAATCTTCGTGAACGAGGACGACAACGACGACGTCACCACCGCGACCGCCGTGCTCTACACGCCCGCGGGACGACGCCACGAGAGCGTCGGCCGAGCTCGCCGCAACCCGGCCGACCGGCCCGTGCCCGAGATCGGTGACGAGCTGGCGGCCGGACGGGCCCTCGCCGACCTGGGGGCGAAACTCATCGGCGACGGCGCGGAGGACGTGGCCCAGCTCGCCGGTCCCGCCTACGAGGCGTACTGAGACCGTGGCCCGCTCTGCGGCCGCGGCCTGTGCCTGCCGGAGGCCGCCGCCGGAGACCGGACCTGTAGCGGAGAGCCGGCACCCCGGGGGCTCCGCCGGAGCCCCCGGGAGTCCGCGCTCCATGCCCTCAGCCCACGCCGTCTCATTCCGCGGCGTCACATCGCGCACGTCCCATCGCCCGGCGTCTCATCCCGCGGCGTCTCATCCCGCGGCGTCACGCCGCACGGCGTCTGAATTCTCGGCTTGTCATTCCGCGGGGTCGGCCGGGTCCTCGCCGAGGAGCCCCGCAGCCCGCATCTCCTCCCTGAGCCAGGCCATGGCGGCCTCATCGCCTCCGGCCGGGCCGGTCCCGCCCGCAGGCGTTCCGTTCGCCGTACGGGGAGGCACCGGGACGTCGCCCGCCGCGCCGCCGGGCGTCCGGCCTCTGCCGGGCCCGGTGGCGTACGGCCGGTCGGCGGCCGTCTCACCTCGCTTGCCCCGGCTTCCCGTGCCGCCCCGGCCGGTCGGCGAGGTGCCGCCGGTCGTCGTGGTGCGCCCGCGCCGGCCGCCGGTGACGAGACCGCCGGGCACCGGCCCGTTGGGCGAGCCGCCCGCGCCGTACGCCGCCTGCGGGGCCATGCCGGGCTGCACCCCCGGGCCCGCCTGGCCGTCCTGCCCCGTGTGGCCGGGCTCGCCGTCCGGCCCTCCGGCCGCCGGCACGAGCAGTCCGGCGCCGGTCATCTCGGCGGTGAGCTGACCGAGCAACGTGTCGGCCTCCACCGGCTCCGGCGTGATCTGCGCGAGGGCCGGCGCGAGGGCGCGCAGCGCGTTCGGCATCCCCGCCCCGGTGCGGTGGAGGTCGCCGAGGTTCAGCGGTACGCAACTCGACTTGATGATGTGGAAGAGGTGATCGACCCGCCGTGCGTCCCGTCCGCTGAAGGAACCCCGGAAGTCGCCGTGGTGAGCGAGCACCAGGGCCGCGAGGCCGGCGACGTGCGGCGCGGCCATGGAGGTGCCGTCCAGTGCGGCGTACCCGTCCGGCGGCACGGCCGACAGGACGGCCACGCCCGGGGCGCACACGTCGATCTCGGGACCGTGGCAGGTGAAGCGCGGCGAGAAGAAGCCGTCGCCCGTGACCGGCCCGCGGACCTCGGCCTCGTGGGCGGTGCCGGGCGGGAACGCGTCGGCCTTGCCGACTGCCGCGACCGTCAGTACACCCGGCAGGATGCCGGGGAAGCCGACCGGCCCTCCGTCGTTGCCGGCGGCCACCACGCACGCCACCCCCGCCTCGCGCGCCTGCTCGATCTTCGCGGCGACGAGCGGCGAGTGGTGCCTGCTCGCCAGGCTCAGGTTGACGACGTCGATCCGCTGCTCGGCGCAGTAGTCGAGCGCCTCGATCAGGTCGCTGAACCGCCCGCCCGGGAAGATCTTGCAGACGTGCACCTCGGCCTCGACGGCGAAGCCGACGACACCCCGGCCGTCGTCGGCCCCCGAGACGACGGCCGCGCAGTGGGAGCCGTGATAGGCGGCGTCGACGGACCAGCCGTCCGGCTCGCCGCCGACGAGGTCGACGCCGGCGTGGACGCGGTCGCGCAGGTCGGGGTGCCGTACGTCGGCCCCGGAGTCGATGATGGCGATCCTGACCCCCGCGCCGCGCAGCGTGGGCGGCAGGCGGTCGAGGTTCATCGCCTGCTGCCCCCAGCCGAAGACCTGCCTGCCGGGGAACCCGGCGAAGGTCTCCGACAGGCGCACCGGCTCGATCAGGTTGTCCCGGGTCGTGGACAGGGCGGGACGGTCGATGTGGACGCTCCAGTAGCCGGAGCGCGGCCGGACCGTCACCCCGTTGATCGACTCCGGGGTCTCCCCGACCATCGTGACCACCGCGCGGCCGTCGGCCCCCGTGGACGTCTGGGCGGGCCAGCCGTGCCCGGTCACCAGGATGCTCGCGCCGGGCAGCGGCGTGCCGTCCGCGTCCCTGACCAGGAAGGTGAACGTGCTCTCCACGCCCGGCGGCACCACCGCCGGGGCGGACCGCCGCCTGCGCGGCGGCTGGGGCACGTCGCTGTAGGTGAGCAGCCGGTCGCGTTCGAAGTAGAGCTGCGGATACTGCCGCCGCAGCGCCTCGACGTGCTCGGCGGTCATCTCCGCCACGACCACAGCGGGGAACCCGGGAGCCTGAGCCCCCGGGTTCCCCGCCGTTCCCCGCAGGCGGCGCAGCACGCGCACCTCGGGGTCGTCCTCCAGCAGCCTGCGCACCGTGTCGCCATCGAGAGCCGGCACGGCTGCTCCCGGCGCCGCGGGATGCGGCTGGGGCAGCGCGGCCACCATGTAGCGCCGTGGCCGGGGCTCCACCGGCTGCGGCGCCTGGCGGGACGCCTGCCGCCCTCGCGGGGACGCCGGGCGCGGCTCCTCGCTTCCGTCCTTGGGCTTGTCGTTACTGGTCACAAACGTCTCGACTCTCCCCAGCTCAGGCTGGTGTGGCCGGCCGCGCCCCGTGGGGCACGGCCGGCAGTTCAGGCTCTGTCATCACATTTCGCCGGTCTCGGGACGGCGGGGGCCCGGACCGGCCGCCGACCGGTCCGGGCCACCGAGGTGATCACGTCACAGCAGTGGAACCGTGAGCCGTCCAGGGGCGACGGCGCCGAGCGCGAACTGGATCTGCGCCAGGCACGCGTCGTACCGCCCGGCCCGGTACAGCTGTACCGCCTGTACCAGCAGCGGGATGATCCCCGCGACCTGGGGCGCCTGCGGGAGTGACGCCTGCAGCCAGCCGTACAGCCGCTGGAGCGTCACGGCGCAGTGCACCTGAAGCGGCGCGACCGGCGCCGGATGCCCCGTCGCGACTCCCACGGCCGGGGGCGTCACCGGACCCATCCCGGGACCCATCGACTCCACGGTGTTCCTCCGATCAGAGTGCGGCACCGGCCGGCACCGGGACCTGCTGAGCGGCCTGCTGGTGCAGCTGGCCGTAGCCCTGGCCGTAGCCCTGGCCGTAGACCTGGCCGTAGACCTGCGACAGCGGCTGCATGGTCAGCGGGACCTGCTGGCCGTAAGCCGCCTGAAGGTGCTGAGGCATGCCGAGCTGGAGGGCCTGCTGGCCGGGGTGCTGCGCGTACGCCTGGGTGGCGTACGGCTGGCCGTAAATCTGCGGGATCTGCTGGGCCTGGGCCTGGATGGCCTGGAGGGCCTGCAGAACCTGCGGCGGGAGCACCTGCTGCTGAACCTGCTGCTGGATCTGCTCGCGGACCTGGTGCTGGTAGAGCACGCCCTCCAGCATCTGGCGGGCCGCGGGAGCGCCGTAACGCACGCTGCACCGCGCGACCTTGGTCCAGAAGGTCACCGGGCTCACGAGGTGCTCCTGCGGGAGGATCTGCTCCTCCTGCTGCTGGATCATCGCGAGCGGCGACAGCTGGTGCTGCATGCCCGGGATCTGCTGACCGAGCTGCTGCAGGGGCGAGATCTGCTGCTGAGCGCCGTACCCCAGCGTGGTCGCCATGGTCGTGGGATTCATAGCTGTGAACGTCATATTCACTCCTTCGGAGCCAGTAGGTCCGACCCATCGCCGATGTGATTACATCGCGTGACAGATCCGTCGCACAACGTTATAGGCGTAATGAGTGGATAAGGCCGATTTGGCACTCAAGACGTCGCCACATCAGGTCAGCCGGTTTAGCGGCCGGGGGCGATCCGCTGCGGCAGGTGAGGCTCATGGAGGGCGGCGAAACAGTGCTGAGCGGCGTCGGCGGGGCTCGCCGACCAGTGCGGCGGCCAGGAGTGTGCACGCATCCCGCCGGGGATGCGGGGCCGGAAAGCGCGGCAGCGCCTGGCCCCTTCGGACAGCGCGGACCCGGAGGCGGACAGGGCCGCCCGGACGGGCCGCTTCAGGGTCACTGGGTGCGCCCGGATTACTGGGTGCGCCCGGATTGCTGCGTGCGCCCGGCCCCCTTCGGCTCAGACCGCCGTATGGCTGCCGATCGAGTCGAGAGCGGCAGTCACCGTCCCATGCAGCACACGGGCGTCGGCTCCGGCGCGCGAGCGCAGGTTCACACCGTAGGCGAGCAGCGCCAGCAGGTCGGCGGCGGCGCCGGGATCGACGCCGCGAGCCAGTTGCCCATGCCCGCCGGCCCTGACAAGTGCCGCGTACATGGCATCGCGCAGCCGCTGGTGATGCTGGTCGAGGATAGCCCTGACCTCGGGGTCGCCGTTCTCGGGGCCGGCGTGCGCGTTGGAGACCATGCAGCCCCATCGGGCGTACTCTCCCGAACAACGCGCGTCGATCAATTCAGCGAAGAACGCGGCGATCGCGGGCAGTCCCCGGCCATCTTCGGCCAGGCGGTCGAACAGCGGCTGCGACCGCTCCTTCAGGTAGCGGCGGAGTGCGGCGAGATAGAGGTCCTGCTTGTTGCCGAAGGTGGCATACAGGCTGGACCGGTTGACGCCCGTCGCACTGACGACGTCCTGTATGCCGGTAGAGGACACGCCCTGACGCCAGAACAGCCGCAGGGCCGCGTCGAGGGCGCTGTCCGGATCGAAGTGTTTGATGTCCGGCACGCCACTCACCCCGCCAACTTGAAATACGCGTTCCAGGATAGCCTGCGCCGGCAGTGGGAGAGAGACCACGACACGGTCCGGATTCGTCCACGATCACCCGGTAAGTGGCCAACCTTCATCCAGGCACTCACCCCGACGGGCCACCATCCCTTTACGACCATCCGGCCGAATGCGGCACAGCCGCTGGCGCCGGACCACGCATGCCCTTATCTTGGAATGAACGTTCCAAGATCTTCGTCATCAGAGGAGGAGTCCCCAAATGACCCTCAACGCCGAACTACGCGCCTTCTTCGAAGCCAGGCAGAAGCAGATTCCCGCCCGCGTGCGGGAGATCATGAAACGGGCCGGCGACGAGCTCGCGGAGTCCGGGCAGGCCGTCCGTGCACTGGGAGTGGGCGCCCGGGCTCCCCGCTTCCGCCTCCCCTCCGCGACCGGGCGCACGGTAGCCCTCGACGATCTGCTGGCGCACGGGCCCGTCGTGCTCGTCTTCTACCGTGGGACCTGGTGCCCGTACTGCAACATCGCCTTGCGGGCGATGCAACGGCACCACGATGAGATCATCGCCCTCGGGGCACGGTTGGTGGCCGTGTCCCCTCAGATTCCCGACGAGTCCCTCTCTTTGAAGGAGAAACACGAACTCGACTTCGAGGTGCTCAGCGACGTCGGCTCCGACACCGCCAAGCAGTACGGCCTCGCCTTCGATCTGAGCCATGAGCTCGCCGCCGTCTACGACACCCTCGGATTCGACCTCCAACGCGTGAACGGCGGGCACCCTCGCACCCTGCCGATCCCCGCCACGTACGTCATCGATCGCCAGGGCACGATTCGCTGGGCGTTCGCCGACGCCGACTACACCAGGCGGGCGGAGCCCGAGGATGTCCTGCGCGCCCTCGCCGATCTGCGCCGGACAGGCACGGAAGACACAGCCGACGCCTTTTCTTGTATTGACAACTAATATTGTCGGCTACATGCTTGAGGCATGAAAGACGTGGCGGTGATCGAGGACCCGGCGGCGGCGGAGGCGTCGCTGGATCCGATGCGGGCGCGGTTGCTCGCCGAGCTTACGGAACCCAGCTCGGCGACGATGCTGGCGGCCAAGGTGGGGCTGCCGAGGCAGAAGGTGAACTACCACCTCAAGACCCTGGAGCGGCACGGCCTCGTGGAGCTGGTCGAGGAGCGCCGCAAGGGCAACGTCAACGAACGGGTCATGCGGGCGACGGCGGCGTCGTTCGTGATCTCCCCCGCCGCGCTGGCGTCGGTCGCGCCCGATCCGTCGCGCTCACCCGACCGGCTGTCGGCGCGGTGGCTGCTGGCGCTCGCCGCCCAGCTCGTACGCGACGTGGGCACGCTGATCGTGGGGGCGTCCCAGGCACGCAAGAAGCTCGCGACGTTCGCCATCGACGGCCGGGTGCGCTTCGCCTCGGCCGCCGACCGCGCCGCGTTCGCCGAGGAGCTGTCGGCCGCCGTGGCCGCGCTCGTGAGCAAGTATCACGACGACTCGGCCGAAGGCGGGCGCGAGCACCGTCTGGTCGTCGCCGTCCATCCCGCCGTCCCCCGGACGGCCGACACCGAGGAGCGCTAGTGCCGCACGAGTTCGAGCTGCGCAAGGAAATCGAGCTGGACGCGACCCCCGACCAGGTCTGGGAGGCGATCGCCACCGGCCCGGGGGTGGACTCCTGGTTCATGGGACGCACCGAGATCGAGCCCGTCGAGGGCGGCCGCGGCCGGTTCACCATGTTCGGCAACAGCGAGGGCACCACGGTGACCTCGTACGAGCCCGGCAAGCGGTTCGCGTTCCGCAGCGACGAGAACCCCGACGGCACGTTCATGGCGATGGAGTACCTCATCGAGGGACGCGACCACGGCAGCACGGTCCTGCGCCTGGTGCAGCACGGCTTCCTCGGCGACGACTGGGAGACCGAGTTCGAGGCCATGGGCATCGGCTGGGACATGTACCTGCACAAGCTGGTCCAATACCTCACCTACTTCCGCGGGCGCCCGGTCACGGTCGTGTCCGCCGCGCGCCCCCAGGCGGCCGAGAGCGAGCCGGCCTGGGCGGCGATCAAGGACGCGCTGGGGCTGCCGGCCACGGTCCGCCTGGGCGACCCCGTACGGCTCGCGGTGGACGGGCTGCCTCCGGAGGACGGAGTGGTGGACTACACCGGCTTCCCGGGCTTCCTCGGCGTGCGGACCGCCGACGGGCTCTACCGGTTCATCCACTCCGGTCCGGAGCGGGGGAACGTCGTGGTCCTCGGACACCACGTCTTCGCCGAGGACGCCGACCAGGAGCAGGTCGAGGCCGCCTGGCGGTCCTGGCTCTCCCGGCTCTTCCCCTGACCCTCCCTGACCTCCCCTGGCCCTCCCCGAGGTCTTCTCCGGACGGGCGTGCTCAGGCCCAGATGGCGCAGGGGATGCCGTCGGAGAAGACCTCGGGAGGATCGGGCAGGGGCCGCGCCTCCCCGGACGCCACCCGAAGGGCGGTCCAGGCGGCGGCGCCGGCGTCGAGCACGTCGTCCACCCCGGCCGCCGCCCCGGCCGGGCCGAGGTCGCCCGCGAGCACGACGCCCGCCGCCGCCAGCAGTTCGCGCCGCCGCTCGGCGCCCGCCCACGTCGTCTTCGGGTGTGGCAGGGGCGCCCCGGCGAGCCGGGCGAAGCTCAGCTCAGGGTGGATCTCCACGACGCGCCTGCCCGCCTCCCGCACCCAGCGCTCGACCTCCAGAAGCTTCTCCTTGAGCCCGTACGCCTGGCGGGAGACGCCCTCGCCGGTCAGCCGGCGGTTGACGGCCACGGCCGTGGCGTAGTCGTCCGCCTCGATCGCGGCACGGGCCGGGGTCATGAACACCGACCGCCACCGGGGGCCGAGCTCCGCGCGCGCCAGCACGTCGGCCCGGCGGCGGCCTCCAGGACCACCAGGGCCCCCAGGACCGCCGGCGTGGACATCGGAAAGACCGTCGGGCAGGCCGATCGGCATGTCGACCGCCACGACGGCGACCTCGCCGTCCGCGTCGGCCCGGGCGACCAGGTCCGCGATGCGCGGCGCGAAGTAGGCACGCGCCGCACCCCCGCCCCCGCTCCCGCCCCCGCTCGCGGCGGACGGGACCACCCCGATCCAGCCCGCCCTGCACGCGTCGACGCCGAGCACACGAGCATCCTTCACAGGACCATGTTCAGCCCTCGCGGGGGACGACGTGGCCGAAGCGGAACAGGTTCGCCGGGTCGTAGACCTCCCGCAGCTTCGCCAGCCGCCGCAGCGTCTCCTCCGGCCAGGCCCGGGAGATCTGCTCGGGAGCCAGGGCACCGCCCTGGAAGTTGATCTGTGCGCCGCCGGTCGACCAGGGCGCGAGGGCCTCGATCACGCCCCGTACGGCCGCCGGGACGGCCGTGTCCATCAGCTCGGGCACCGGCGCACCGATGGCCAGCAGGGTGAAGGCGGCGTCTCGCCCGCCCACGGCGTTGGGCTCCTTGGGCTGACGGGCGAGCGCGCCGCCGAGCTGACGCAGCTCGACCACGGCGAGCGGAACCTGCGCGGCCGGGCCGGCCGCCGCGAGCAGCGCCTCCACGGTCTCGGCCGTCAGCTCGCGCAGCAGCGCGCCCCGCTCCGCGACCGGCATGGGCTGCGTCGGGTCCTGGTGGATGGAGTCGATCGCCGCGTACGGCAGCGGCCCGACGGCGTCGAGCACCGGCTCGGCCACGGCCCGCATGGGGGCCAGCAGCGCCTCGGCCTCCTGCCCCTCCCCCACGTGGGCGACCCGCAGATGGACCACGAATTTGCCGCTGAGCTGCGGCGGCAGCTCGGGCAGCGGGGGCAGGCGCAGCAGCGCGACCGACGTCGTGGTGGTCTCCGGCAGCGTGCCGGCCCAGCCGCGGTAGGCGTGCAGGGCCCGCCCGGCGTCCTCGGCAGCGTAGAACAGGCCGCCGCCGTACAGGCCGGTGAGCGGCAGCAGGTCCACGGTGATCGAGGTGACGACGCCGAACCCGGCCTTGCCGCCGCGCAGCGCCCAGAACAGGTCGGGCTCGCGGACCGCGTCGGCGGTGCGCGCCGCGCCGTCCCCGATGACGACGGTGAGCTCCCGCACGTGGTCGGCCGCGAACCCGAAGGTCCGGGCGATCGGCCCGATGCCGCCGCCGAGCGTGAAGCCGACCACGCCGACGCCGGTCGCCGAGCCGCACACCGGGGCCAGGCCGTACGGCGCGGCGGCGGCGATGACCTCGCCCCACGTGCAGCCGGCCGCGATCGTGGCGGTGCGGGCGGAGGGGTCCACCACGACCTCGCGCATCGCGCGGGTGCTGATCAGGACCGCGCCGTCGGCCGCCTGCACGGCGCCGTGGCCGGTCGCCTGTACGGCGACGGGCAGCCCGTGCGCGACGGCGAGCCGTACGGCCGCTGCCACGTCGCCGGCGTCCCGCGCCGCGACGATCACGGCGGGCCGGTGGCGCACGGCGAGGTTGAACCCGGCGGCCTCCTCCTCGAACCCGTCCTGTCCCGCGACCAGGACCCGGCCGGCGACCTGTCCCCGCAGCGCGTCTTCGATGGTGCTGTGCATGTCCGTCCTTCGGTTGTCGTTCGCTGTGACGGTGACAGTTGTCGCAGCCGCGTCTTGGTGTTCTCTTGCGCCTGCCGGGCCGGGGGTTCGGCGACGTGCCGAAGGGATCCTAGAGACGCACGAGAAACGTCCAAGACATCGCCCCCATGCTGGGGCGATGTCGTCGCCGTCGAAGAAGCGCCGGTCGCAGGACGCCGCGTCGCCGGGAACGTCGCCAGGAACGTCACCGGGAACGTCACCAGGAACCTCGCCGGGAACCTCGCCGGGAACCTCGCCGGGAACGCTGCTGCTGCGCGAGGTGCCGGCGCACACCGGCGCGCCGGGAGCCGGCATCGTCGGCCCGGCGGCTTGACGCGTTGCGCCGAGAAGGAGTTCCGGAGGCTCGGCAGGTGCGGGGCGTTCGCACCTGCGCCGCCCCTGCTCTTGTCGAGATGCTGCGACGGATTTTTCGCGGCATCGTGGGTGCCATGAGCCGGCGACAGGTCACCCCCGGGCATGGACACGGCCACGGGCATGGACACGGCCACGGGCATGGCCACGGGCATGCACATGGCCATGAGCATGGACGCGGTGTGGCGGCGCTTCGTGCGCGGGTGGCGCACCTGCTGCGCCCGCACGCGCACGAGCACGCCGACAAGATCGATTCGGTGATGGAGTCGTCCGCCCGGGGGATGCGGGCGCTGTGGGTGTCGCTGGCCGGTCTCGGCGCGACCACGCTGGTGCAGGCGGCCGTGGTGGCCTTGTCGGGGTCGGTGGCGCTGCTGGGCGACACCCTGCACAACGCGGCCGACGCCCTGACCGCCGTGCCGCTCGGGATCGCGTTCCTGCTCGGCCGCCGTCCGCCCACCCGCCGCTACACCTACGGCTACGGGCGGGCCGAGGACCTGGCCGGCGTGGTCATCGTCGTGACGATCACCGCCTCCTCGATCGCCGCCGCGTACGCCGCGATCGGACGGCTCCTGGAGCCGCGGGAGGTCTCCCACCTGGGGGCCGTCGCGGCGGCGGCGCTCGTGGGCTTCGCCGGGAACGAGCTGGTCGCCCGCCACCGGATCCGGGTCGGGCGTGAGATCGGCTCGGCCGCCCTCGTCGCCGACGGGCTGCACGCCCGCACCGACGGCTTCACCTCACTGGCCGTGCTCGCCGGAGCCGGAGGGGCGGCCCTCGGCTGGACCTGGGCCGACCCCGCCGTCGGCCTGCTCATCACGGTCGCGATCCTGATGGTGCTGCGGCAGGCGGCACGGGAGGTGTACCGGCGGCTGATGGACGCCGTCGACCCCGCTCTCGTGGACCTCGCCGAGGCGACCCTGCGGGGCACGCCCGGCGTGCTCGGCCTGGGCGAGGTGCGGCTGCGCTGGATCGGCCACCGGCTCAGGGCCGAGTGCGAGGTCGTCGTCGACCCGGCCGCCACGGTGGTGGAGGCCCACCGGGTCGCGGCCGAGGCCGAGCACAACCTGATCCACGCCATCCCCCGGCTGACGGCCGCCATCGTGCACGCCGATCCGCTGCCCGATGACGGCGTGGACCACCACGCCGTTCTCGACGGCCACCGGCACGACCATGCCCCGGCCGGCCTCGTCCGGCACCCCGCCGGCTGACCCGGGCACGAGAGGCCGGGCGTTCGGTGGGCGCCTTTCCGTACGGAGGTCAGAACCAGCCGCGGTGCCGGGCCATCGCGGCGAGGCCGTCGCGCAGCGCCTGCTCCACCTTGCCGGGATGGTCGCCATACCCGACACGGAAGCGGTTGTAGACGTCGTGGCTGGAGGTGAGGAAGCCACCCCTCTTGTCGGCCTCCAGGATCACGTCCATCGCGTGCGGTCCGGCGATGAAGGTCAGCTCCAGCTCGCTGAAGTGGCGGCGCCACTCCGGACCGGCGTGATACTCGATCTCCTGGTAGAACGGCATGGTCGAGCCCCGGAGGGTGCCGCGCTCCAGGTCGGCCCGCTTGAAGTGGAACCCCATGCGGACGAGCGTCCCCAGCAGATGGTCCTGGGCGGGCAGCGGGTCGACGTACAGCGGGTCGAGGTCGCCCTTGTCGAGCGCGCCCGCGAGCGCCAGCTCGGTGGCCACGCCGAGCCGCATGCCGGGCAGCGGGCGTCCGCCGACCGCGCTGACCGGCGTCTCCCACGGCACCGGGATCGCGAACGGCAGCGCGCGGGCCTCCCCCGCCCGCAGGTCGAACGGCCCGGACACCGGTGCCCGCAGGAAGCTGTAGGTCGCGTGGTGTTCCTGGTCACCGCGCTCGACCTCCACGACGGCCGTGAAGTCGACGGTGATCCCGTCCACCTTGTGGTCGGACGACCCGCCCCTGAAGCGGACCTCGCCATGCAGGGTCTCTCCCGGACGCACGTGCGGGTCGCGCAGCACCGTGTCGACCTCCACGCCGGCCCCGAGCGCGGCCATCAGCTTGCGGAACACCGATCACTCCCTTGGTCGCGGGTCGTTCACCGCTGCCAACGACCCGTCCCGGCCGCCCGGTTCCCGTACGTACTCCGTCACGAGGCGAGCAGGTCGAAAAGGAAGCCCGGCGAGGAGCCGCCGGACGTCCGCCCTCGGGGTGTCCATTCCGGCCGTCGCCGTTCGTCGGTTCGTCGTACCGGACATGATGGGATACCGGCCCGAGGAGGACGCATGAAGTATGTGCTGCTGATCTGCGGCGACGAGTCGGCGGCGGAGCACGCCGACGACGGGTGCGGCGGGTGGTCGGAGAAGATGGCCGAGCGCGGCGTGCTCCGGGGCGGCGCCGGGCTGCGCCCGCCGAGCGACGCCACCACGCTGCGGGTGCGCGAGGGCGAGGTGCTGCTGTCGGACGGGCCGTTCGCCGAGACCAAGGAGCAGCTCGGCGGGTTCTGCCTGATCGAGTGCGCCGACCTGGACGAGGCCATCGAGATCGCCGCCGCCCATCCCGCCGCGGCGTACGGCACGATCGAGATCCGGCCGCTCGTCGACCTGTGACGCCGCCGGTCGAGGCCGCCGTCGACCGGGCCTTCCGGGAGGAGTGGGGGCAGGTCGTGGCCACCCTCATCCGCTGGACCGGCGACTGGGATCTGGCCGAGGAGTGCGCGCAGGACGCCTTCGCCCTGGCCCTGCGCACCTGGCGGCGGGACGGCGTGCCGCGCAGGCCCGGGGCGTGGCTGACCACCGCCGCGCGCAACCGGGCCGTGGACCTGCTGCGCCGCGAGGCCACCGGCGCCGCCAAGCTACGGGAGGTGGCGGGCGTGCTCAGGACAGGTGACGACGCCGTCGGCGGCGACGACCCGGACGTGCCGGACGACCGGTTGCGGCTGATCTTCACCTGCTGCCATCCGGCGCTCGCGCTGGAGGCCAGGGTGGCGCTGACGCTGCGTACCCTCGCCGGGCTCGGCACGGCCGAGATCGCCCGGGCGTTCCTGGTCGGAGAGCAGGCGATGGCCAAGCGGCTGGCCCGGGCCAAGCAGAAGATCAGGTACGCGGGCATCCCCTATCGGGTGCCGCCCGCCCACCTGCTGCCCGAGCGCCTCCCGGCAGTGCTCGCCGTGGTGTATCTGCTGTTCAACGAGGGCTACTCGGCGACGGCCGGCGCCGATCTCGTACGGCACGACCTCGCGGACGAGGCGATCCGCCTGGCCCGGGTGCTGGTGCGTCTGATGCCGGACGAGCCGGAGGCGGCGGGCCTGCTCGCGCTGATGCTGCTGCACCACGCGCGCCGCGCCGCCCGCCTCGACGAGGCCGGCGACCTGGTGGTGCTGGAGGACCAGGACCGCGGCCGGTGGGACGACGGCCAGATCGCCGAGGGCGTGGCCCTGCTCGACGGCACGCTGCGGCGGGGGCGGCCCGGCCCCTACCAGGTGCAGGCCGCCATCGCCGCCTGCCACGCGACGGCGGCGCGCCCGGAGGACACCGACTGGGCGCAGATCGCCGTCCTTTACGAACGGCTCGCCCGGCTGGTCCCCTCGCCCGTCGTGGAGCTGAACCGCGCGGTGGCGGTCGGCATGGCGTACGGCCCCGCCGCGGGCCTGGCGCTGGTCGACGCCCTGCGGGAGACGGGCGCCCTGGCCGGCTATCACCTGCTGCCCGCCGCCCGCGCCGACCTGCTGCGCCGCCTGGGCCGTACGGCCGAGGCCGCCGACGCCTACCGGGAGGCGGCCGGCCTGGCCACCACCGACGCCGAGCGCCGCTACCTCGCCCGCCGCCTCGCCGCCCTCGGCTGACCCTGACACGCTGACATCGGCTGGACGGCCCGTGTGTCTGGCACGGGTGTCAGGCACGGGTGTCAGGCACGGTGTCAGGCTCGGTAGCAGTCCGCCAGGGCCGCGAACGCGGCCTTCGGTTCCCAGGGCAGGCCGGGGTAGGCCGTGCCCGGACGGTCCTCCAGCACCTTCACCACGCCGCAACTGGCCATGTCGTAGTCCGTACGGGGATCGTCCCGGTGGGGCAGGTCATATCGGGCGAAGGTGTACCAGAAGGCGGCGTCCACTCCCTCGTCGTCGAGGATTCCCAGCACCTCGCGGAGGTAGGCCGCCTGCTCGTGCTCGTCGCGGACGTGGTCGCCGGTCAGCCCGGCCGCCGCGCCGTCCGCGCCCCACTCGACGATCGAGTCGCCGCGCTCGCCCAGGTCGGCCGCGCCGCGGTGGGTGACGCACCCGAACTCGGTGATCGCCACGGGCTTGCCCTGTGCCTTTCCCTGGGCGACGAAGGCACGGATGTTGTCCCGATAGTGGGCCGCGGTGGCGGCCGACCGATAGCCGGCGTCGGTGGCGATGATGTCGAAGGGGGTCCAGTCCACCTGTTCGAGCGGGATCGAGCAGTAGCCGATCGGGCCGCCGAACCGCTCGCGGGCCACCCCGACCGCCTCACGGAGGAAGGCGTTGACGCGGCCGGGCAGCAGGGGGAGCGCCTCGCGCAGGGTCTCCGGCCGGGCCAGCAGGGGCATCCGGTCCGCGAACGTGGCGCCGGGCAGGAACCCGTCGGTGAACAGGCTCACCTCCGAGCCGGTGGCCAGCACGACCTCCGCACCATCGCGGCGCAGCCTCTCGGCGTGCTCGGCACAGTCGGCGATCACGGCGAGCAGTTCGGCAGTGGTGATGTCGCAGGTGAACGGGCACAGCCAGACGTCCAGGCCGGCCTCGGCGGCGCGGGTGGCCGCCGCCTTGAGCCGTCCAGGGTCGCCGCCCGTGATCCGTACGGCGGTGCAGTGCAGGTCCTCACGGATGACGCGCATCTCCCGTTCGACCACGTCGAGGTCGAACGGCTCCCGGGTGCTGCGCCCGGCGGCGCGGGCGGCCGCGTCCGCGAAGCCGGTGTCGAAGTTGATGCCCTTGCCGTTCATGTCGCGTTGTTCCCTTCCGGACGTTCGGAGTTCCCGGGCGGCCTTCCGGGCGGAGTCCCGGGCGGCGCGGGCGGCTGGGGCGGCTGGGGCGGCTTGGCCGAGAAGACGCAGGACAGGGTGCGTCGCAGGACGGCGGCGAAGGGCTCGGTGTTCCCCGGTTCGAGCCAGTGCCGTCCCGCCACGCGTACGGCGCCGGTGATCGCGGCGGCCATGACGGCGGGGTACACGTCGCGTGCGAGGTCGGTGCCGGTGCGCGCCGCGATCGCCTCGGCGAGCGGCCCCTCCGCCATGCTGAACGCCTTGAGCGCCTCGCCTTCCAGTTCGGGCGTCATCATGATCATCCGAAGGCCCGCCTTGTCGGGCTCGGGGTCGGTGTAGAGCCCGACCACGGCCGCGGTGACCGCCTGGTCCAGCGGCTCGCCGGCGGGCCGCGCGCGCAGCGCCTGCCCGGCGCGCCTGGACTGGTCGGCCTGGAAGGCGCAGATCGCCTCCTCCCTGCTGGAGAAGTAGTTGTTGTAGGTGCGGGGCGACACACCCGCCGCCGTGGCGATGTCGTGGACCCGCACGAGGGCGAGCCCGTGGGGACCCCGCTCGATGGCCAGGCGCAGCGCGGCCCGGCCGATCGCCTCCCGGGTGGCCTGCTTGTTGCGGGCCCGGAGGTCCATGCCGTCGTCGTTCACGCGGCGACCCTAGGGGAAATTGCGCGCCGCGCACAAGATGCGTGCCACGCAACCAATGCGCGTACGGCAGGCAGGTGTCCATCCGGCGCGCGCCCGTTCGTCGGGAGGGCGTACGGACGGACACGACCGGAAGGGCGACGAACGAATGGACACCGACATCCGGCACCAAATCGCGGCCGAACGCCGCGAACTGGCCGACCTGCTGAGCGAGCTGCCGCCGCGGTCATGGGACGCGCCCTCGCTGTGCGCGGGGTGGCGGGTGCGTGAGGTAGTGGCTCACATGACGATGCCCTACCGGCACTCCGGGCTGAGCGTGGTGGCCGGTCTCGTCAGGGCCCGCGGGAACTTCGACCGGCTGGCCGACCGCCTCGCCCGCCGGGACGCGGCGGCGCTCGGCCCGCGAGAGCTGACCGCGTGCCTGCGGGACAACGCCGAGCACCCCTGGCGGCCTCCGGGCGGCGGCTACGCGGGCGCGCTGTCGCACGACGTCATCCACGGCATGGACGTCACCGTGGCGCTCGGGATCGACCGGCGGGTGCCCGGCGACCGACTGCGCGTCCTGCTCGACAACGCGCTGTCCCCCCGGAGCCGCAGATATTTCGGCGTCGACCTGGACGGCGTCGAACTGCGCGCCGACGACGTCGACTGGTCGCTCGGAACGGGCACCCCGTTGTCCGGCGCGGCGCAGGACCTGGTGCTGGTCCTGTGCGGCCGCCGGCTGCCCGAGGGCCGGCTGCGCGGCGAACCCGCCGCCCGCTTCACCCACTTCGTCCACTGAACGCGCTACTCCGGCCGTTGATCGCACCAGATGAAGAGGTCTGTGCACTTTCGGGCGCCAAGAGCGCTAACGTGCTCGGGATCACAGACCTCTCCGGCCGGGGCGAAGAGGCTCCCGGAGGGGACTTCTCCGCCTTGAGACCGCTGGAGGCCGCTCGATGTCGTCCCACCCCGCTTCCGTCTCCGGGGCCGTCGCCCCCGACCCGCTGATCAGGAAGCACCGCACCGCCGGCGCCACGCTCACCGTGACCGCGAACGGCGCGCCCCTCGCCGGTCAGGAGGTGGTCGTCGCGCAGCGCCGACACAAGTTCCTGTTCGGCTGCATCGGATTCGACTTCATCCCCCTGGCCAACGGCGAGACCACGACGGACAGCGGCGGGCAGCGGTCGCTCGGCGAGGCCCCGGCGTCCGGGTCCCAGCAGGTCGCCGACCTGTGGTTCGACCTGTTCAACTTCGCCACGCTGCCCTTCTACTGGGGGCAGTTCGAGCCGGTCCGGGGACGGCCGAACACCGAGCGGCTCCTCACCACGGCGCGGTGGTTCGCCGACCGGGGTGTCGTGGTCAAGGGGCACCCGCTCGCCTGGCACACCGAGACCGCCGGCTGGCTGATGGACCTGTCGAACGCCGAGATCGCCAAGGCCCAGGTGGACCGGATCCGGCGCGACATGACCGACTTCGCGGGCGTCATCGACATGTGGGACGTCATCAACGAGGTCGTCATCATGCCGATCTTCGACAAGTACGACAACGGCATCACCCGGATCTGCCGCGAGATCGGCCGGATCCCGATGGTCCGGATGGTCTTCGACGCGGCCCGCGAGGCCAACCCCCACGCCACGCTGCTGCTCAACGACTTCGACATGTCCGCCGCGTACGAGTGCCTGATCGAGGGCGTGCTGGAGGCGGGCATCAAGATCGACGTACTCGGTCTGCAGAGCCACATGCACCAGGGCTATTGGGGCGAGGAGAAGACGCTCGCCACGATCGACCGCTTCGCGCGGTATGGCCTGCCCATCCACTTCACCGAGACGACGATCGTCTCCGGCCACATCATGCCGGAGGAGATCGTCGACCTGAACGACTACCAGATCCCCGAGTGGCCGACCACGCCCGAGGGCGAGGCCCGCCAGGCCGACGAGGTCGTACGCCACTACAAGACCCTGCTGTCCCACCCGGCCGTGGAGGCCATGACTTACTGGGGCCTGTCGGACGGCGGCTGGCTCGGCGCGCCGGGCGGCTTCGTCCGCGCCGACGGCACCCCCAAGCCGTCGTACGACGCCCTGCGCTCGCTCATCAAGGGCGAGTGGTGGCTGCCGCCGACGACGATGGTCACCGACGCGGACGGCCGCGTCCGGTTCGACGGCTTCCTCGGTGAGTACGAGATCACGGCCGGCGGCCGTTCTGTCACGTTCACGCTGGACGAGCCCGGAGACGCCGAGGTGTCCGTGTCCCTCTGAAGCAGCGCTTCCGAAAGCGGCCCGGTCGGTGTCAGAGACGGCGGATGACCGGCCCGGAATCGGTCCGTCAGTGTCAGGGACGGCGGGCGTTGTGGAAGCGGCCCAGTCCCCGGGGTCAGGGACGGCGGGCGGCCGTTCCCGGCGCGAGGCGGCCGGCGAGGAATTCGAGCGCCGCGACGACCTCGGCGACCTGCGCCGGGTCGTCAGTGCCCAGCGCCGCGGCGAGGGGCCCCTCGATCCCGGCCGCCCGCACCGCCTCCACGCGTGCCGGCTGCCTCGGCGCCTGCCTGATCAGGACCCGTCGGCGGTCGGCCGGATCGGGGGCCGTCACGACCACCCCGGCCTCCTTCAGCCGGGTGACGGCTCCCGACACCGCGCTCTGCGGCAGACCCGTACGGGCCGCGATCTCCCCGACGGAGGTCTCCGGGTGGGCGCGCAGGTCGGCGACGACCACCAGCACGGTCCGGACGCTGGCGGCCTGCGTCGCTTTCGACGGGGTGATGTCCCCGACCGGCATGGCCTCTTCGCCGATCTTCATCAGGGTCCTGCCGAGCAGGAAGAGGTCGACTCCGTTCACCGCTCCACAATACATCAAACTTGATGCATTAGATTTGATGGATTATCGTCCGGATCACCCGATCCGAGAGGACGACCCCATGAACGGCATGCTCCGCACGAACGGCGCCGCCATCCACTACGAGGTGCACGGCGCCGGGCCCACGCTCCTCATCTCGCAGAGCGGGGAGGGCGACGCGGACCGCACCGCCGACCTGGTCCGCCACCTCGCCGGAGACCACACCGTCATCACCTACGACCGGCGCGGCCTGTCGCGCAGCAGCCTCGACGACCCCGGCCGCGACCATGGCCGACCACGTGGACGACGTCCACCGCCTGCTCTCCGCCATGACCGACCAGCCGGTGCACATGCTCGGATGCAGCTTCGGCGCGGCCATCGGGCTGCGCCTGGCCGTCGAGCACCCCGGACGGCTCGCCACCCTGATCGCGCACGAGCCGGTGGTCCCCTCGCTCCTCCCCACCGCCGCCGAACGCGTACGTCACGTACGCGAGCTGAAGGAGCTGCAGGACCTCTACCGTGAGCGCGGGCTCGCCGACGCGGTCGTCAAGATCGCCGAGGTGCTGGGCATCGACCCCGCCGCCCAGGACACCGAGCCCGGGCTGACCCCGTTTCCACTGGACGACCGGCGGCGGGCCGGCTTCGACTTCTTCATCCGCAACGACTTCACCGCGATCGTCCGCGACACACTGGACATCGCCGCGCTGAGGGACACGCCGGTCCGCGTCGTCCCGGCGTTCGGCCGCACCACGCCCCGGCACGTCTTCGACTACCGGTGCGCGCGGGAGCTCGCCGCACTCCTTGGAGTCGAGGCACGGGAGTTCCCCGGCGGGCACAACGGCAACACCACCCACCCCCGTGCGTACGCCGCGCGCGTCCGCGAGCTCCTGCCCGGTTGAACCGCGGAACGCGCTGTCCTCCACAATGGTGGCGAGACGGCTCCATACGGACATCAAAGGCAGGTGGACCGGCCCCGGGTGTCCGGGTGACGGACGCTCTTGACGGTGGATGACGTCGCACTCTAAGTTGCTCCCGGAAATCGACAATTTTCACAAATTTCCCGAAAGTTTTGGGTCGTCCGACATCCGCCGGTTGCGGCGCGGCCCGTCACCGCCACACGACTCGGAGTCCGCGTGAAGGTCCTCTACATCGGTGGCACCGGAACGATCAGCTCGGCCTGTGTGGCCGAGTCGGTGCGCCGGGGCCTTGACGTCCACGTGCTCAACCGGGGCCGGACCTCCCGGCGCCGTCCCCTGCCCGAGGGCGTCACGTCGCTTACCGCCGACGTGCGGGACCACGACGCGCTGCGCCGCGTCCTGGCAGCAAGCGCGTACGACTGCGTCGTCGACTTCCTCGGCTTCACCGCCGGGGACGCCGCGGCGATGGTGGACCTGCTGGACGGCCACACCGCCCAGTACGTCTACATCAGCAGCGCGTCCATCTACCACAAGCCGGTGCGGCGGGCGCCGATCACGGAGTCGACCACCCGGCGCAACCCCTACCTCGCGTACGCCCGGGACAAGATCGCGGCCGAGGACGTCCTGCGCCGCGCCTACGACGAGCGCGACTTCCCCGTGACGATCGTCCGCCCCTCGCACACCTACGACGACGCGCACCCGCCGCTGCCCGGCGACTGGACGGCATGGGACCGGGTCGCCCGCGGCGACGCGATCGTGGTGCCCGGCGATGGCACCAACCTGTGGACCCTCACGCACGCCGACGACTTCGCCGTCGGCCTCGTCGGTCTGATCGGCGCCTGGCAGGCGATCGGCGAGGACTTCCACATCACCTCCGACGAGGCGCTGACCTGGAACGAGATCTACGAGGTCATCGGGCGGACGGCCGCGACGCCGGCCCGGCTCCTCCACCTGCCCGCCGAGTTCCTGCCGCGGATCGCGCCCGACTGGTTCTGGTCCGACCTGATCGTCGGCGACCTCCAGCACACCGCCGTGTTCGACACCACGAAGATCAGGCGGTTCGTCCCGTCGTTCCGGCCGGTCGTCACCTGGCCGGAGGGGGCACGGCGGCTGCACGCCTGGCGGTCCGCCCACCTGGAGGAGACCCGGCCCGACGCCGCGACCGACGCGGTGCTGGCCCGTCTGGCGGAAGGACACCGGCTCGCCTCGGCGGCCGTGGCCCGGCTGGCCCCCGGTCAGGGCGACGGCTCGTGACGGAAGGACACCCTCTGATGCCCCTCGACTCGCTCGGCGGCCGTGGCCCGGCTGGCCCCCGGTCAGGGCGACGGCTCGTGACGGAAGGACACCCTCTGATGCCCCTCGACTCGCTCGGCGACCCGACGGTCCCCGACCCGGCGGTGCGCCGGCCGTTCGGGCGCACCGGCCTGGCGGTGACGCCGATCTGCGTCGGCACCAGCCCTCTGGCGAACATGCCGGGACTGTACGGATACGAGGTCGGCGAGCAGCGTGCGCGGGCCACGGTGGAAGCCGTGTTCGACGGGCCGTTCAACTTCCTCGACACCTCGAACAACTACGGCAACGGCAGCGCGGAGCGGCGCATCGGCGCCGTGGTCCGCGACCGCGGCGGCGTCCCCGCCGGGTTCGTCCTGGCCACCAAGGTCGACGCGGATCCCGACACCGGTGACTTCTCCGGGGAGCGCGTGCGCCGTTCGGCCGAGGAGAGCCTGGAGCGGCTCGGCGTCGGCAACGTGCCGCTGCTCTACCTGCACGACCCCGAATACCACATCACGTTCGAGGAGGCCATGGGCCCCGGCGGGGCGGTCGAGGCGCTGGTCGCGCTGCGCGACGCCGGCGTCGCCGATCACATCGGCATCGCGGGCGGCCCGATCGGCCTGATGCGCGACTTCGTCGCGACCGGCGCGTTCGACGCCGTGATCAGCCACAACCGCTGGACCCTGGTGAACCGCGAGGCCGATCCGCTGCTCGACGAGGCCTGCGAACGCGGCGTCGCCTTCGTCAACGGCGCGCCGTACGGCGGCGGGATGCTGGTCAAGGGGCCCGACGCCCAGCCCCGCTACTGCTATCGGGAGACCGGCGAGGCCGTCCGGGAGTCGGTCCGCGCCATGCAACGGGCGTGCGACGAGCACGGCGTGCCGCTCGCCGCCGCCGCGCTGCAGTTCTCGCTGCGCGACCCCAGGGTGGCGTCCACCATCGTCGGCCTCTCGGAACCCGAGCGGATGGAGGAGACGCTGCGCCTCGCCACCACCCCGATCCCGCCCGGCCTGTGGGACGAGCTCGACCGGCACCTGCCTTCTCCCCCCGCCTGGCTCGACTGACCGCCGGGGTGGACCCCGGCGAGAGGGGCGGTCACAGGAGACCGGCGTCGCGCACCTTCATCGCCACCTGGACGCGGTTGTCGGTGCCGAGCTTGGCGAAGATCCGGGTGACGTTCGCCTTCACGGTGGCGACGCTCATGTAGAGGCGTTCGGCGATCTCGGCGTTCGACCTGCCGTGGGCCACCTCGACCGCGACCTCGAGCTCCCGCTCGGTGAGCCGGCTCAGCTCCTCCCTCGCCTGCGGGAGGGACGGCCCGGATCCGCCGGTCGCCGCGGCGATCACCCGCCGGGCGACGCTCGGCGACAGCACCGGATCGCCCTTCGCCACGGCACGGACCACCTCGATCATCCGGGGCGGTGGGGTGTCCTTCAGCAGGAAGCCGTCTGCGCCGAGCCGCAGGGCCCGCAGCACCATGTCGTCGGCGTCGAACGTCGTGAGCACGAGGATCCGCGGCGGGCCGGGGCGGGCCCGCAGCAGCTCGGTGGTCGTCAGCCCGTCCTGGTTGGGCATCCGGATGTCCAGCAGCACCACGTCGGGACGCAGGTCGCGGATCACGTCCATCGCGCGCAGCCCGTCTTCGGCCTCCCCGACGATGTCGAAGTCGGGTTCGCCGCCGAGGATCAGGCGCAGCCCGGTCCGCACCATCGCGTCGTCATCCACTATCACCAGCCGGGTCACGATCCGCAGCCTCCCATGGCAATCGGACATCGAGAATGAACCGCCCGTCCTGGATCGTATGGCTAAGGGTGCCGCCGGCCATCCTCGTGCGCTCCGCCAGGCCCACCAGGCCCAGCCTGCCGCCGGGGCCGGGGTCCGTGCCGGGGCGCAGGGGGTTCGTCACCCGGATCCGCAGCTCCTCCCCCGGCCGCCCGCCGAGCTCGGCGGTGACCCTGGCGCCCGGCGCGTGCTTGCGCGCGTTGGTCAGCGCCTCCTGCACGATCCGGTAGGCGTGCCGGCCGGTGTGCGCGGGCAGCGACTCCCGGCCGTCGATGCTGTCGTCCACCTCGACGCGCTGACCGGCGGCGCGCACCTCGCCGAACAACGCCTCCAGATGGGTCAGGTCGGGCTGCGGCGCCTCCACGGCGCCGTCGTCGCGGAGCGTGCGCAGCACCGTACGCAGCTCGTTGAGCGACTGGTGCGCGTTCTCCTGGATGGCCAGCGCGGCCTCGCGCGTCTGCTCCGGGCCGAGGTCGGTGCGGTAGGCCAGGCCGCCGGCCAGCATCGCCAGCAGGGAGATCCGGTGCGCGAGCACGTCGTGCATCTCCTGGGCGATCTTGACGCGTTCCGCCAGCCGCGCCTGGTCGATACGCTGCCGCTGCTCACGCTCGGCGGCCCGCGCCCGCTCGCGCAGGGACAGCTCCAGATCGCGGCGTCCGCGCAGGTAGAGGCCGAACACGGTCAGCCCGCCGAGAATCGTCAGCCCCGTCACGAACGAGACGACCGTGGCCTGGTCGATGCCGCCGAGAGCCCCGCCGACCGCCAGGAACACCAGGTACGCGGCCGCGACCGGAACCGTCCGGCTCCACCGGCGATGGGTCACCAGGGACACGTACGCGACGAGAGCGGGGCCGGTCGCCGTGGACGAGAACGTGGTCAGCAGGGCGGTCGCCAGGGAGATCTGCCACGGCCACCGGCGCCGCCATCCCATCAGGACCAGCCCGGCCAGGCCGAGCATGGCGTCGATCAGCACCTGCGGGAGACGGTCGCCCTCCTGGAAGACGAGCCATGACAGCACGATGCCGTTGAAGAGCATCGGCACCACGGCGCACAGGTAACGCAGCGCGACACCCCACCTGTCCAAGGGTGGCTGGTAGTCCGGTCGGCCGTGCACAGCCCCACAGCTTAGGGACCGCATCGGACAGCTTTTAGCGACCTGGGTCGACCTGTGGACAACCCCGGGTATCGCTCCGGGGCGACATGCCTGGCCCCGCGTCGAGGCGCGCCGGACCCCGGTCCGATGCGGCGGCGTCCGTCCTCGCGGTGGACTGGACGGCGTGATCGAGTTCAGAAACGTCAGCAAGATGTACGGGAAGGTGCGAGCGCTCGACGACGTGTCCTTCACCGTCGGGGCCGGGAGCGTCACCGGCTTCCTCGGGCCCAACGGCGCCGGGAAGTCGACCGCCCTGCGCATCCTGGTGGGACTCGCCCGCCCCACCTCTGGTTCGGCGACCGTGCTCGGCCTGCCGTACGCCGAGATGGGCTGCCCGGGCCTGCGGGTCGGCACCCTGCTCGACGCGGGGGCCCGGCATCCGGGCCACACCGGCAGGGAGGTCCTGACACTCGGCGCGATGACCCTCGGACTGCCGCGGACGCGGGCCGGCGAGGTGCTCGACCTGGTGGGCCTGACCGAACGGGAGAGCCGGCGGACGATCGGCGGCTACTCGCTCGGGATGCGGCAGCGGCTCGGTATCGCGCACGCACTGCTCGGCGACCCCGAGGTGCTCGTCCTGGACGAACCCGCCAACGGCCTCGACCCTCAGGGCATCCATTGGATGCGCGGGCTGCTGCGCCACCTCGCGGACTCCGGGTGCGCCGTGCTGCTCAGCTCCCACCTGTTGCACGAGGTGGAGCAGGTGGCGGACAACATCGTGATGATCGGCCGTGGACGCGTGCTCGCCCAGGGCACGGTCGAGGAGCTGAGCCGGGGACGCGGTCTCGAACAGACCTTCCTCGAACTGACCGCGCACACCGACCGGGGCCCGGGCACCGGCACGTACCCCGGCGGCGGCATGTTCCCGGGCGCGGGCACGCACCCGGGCACCGACGCGGGCCGGGGCGCCGCATGATTCGCGTCGGCCACCACCCCAACGACGCGAGCCGAGGTGCCCGCACCGGCTACCACCCCGCGGAGATCACGGGGACCGCGCCGGGCCCCGTCACAAAGGACGACACGATGAACGACACGATGGACGACACGATGAACGCCGACCGTCCGATCCCGTTCCGCAGGCTGCTCGCGGTCGAAGCCCGCAAGCTCGCCGACACCCGCAGCGGAAAGATCATCACTGTGGTCATGGTCGGGCTGGTGGTCGCGTCGGTCGCCGCGCGCGGCACGGTCGCCGGGCCGAAGCCGCAGACCCTGGCGGCCACCGCCGGGATCGCCCTCGGCACCCTGCTCCCGGTGCTCGCCATCCTCACCATGACCGGCGAGTGGGCGCATCGCACGGCGCTGACCACCTTCGCGCTCGAACCGCGCCGCCATCGCGTCCTCGCCGCCAAGAGCGTGCCGCCCCTGGTCGCGGCGGTGGCGCTCTCTCTGCTCGCCATGCTGGTCGCGGTGCCGGTCACGGCCGTCGTGGCCCAGGCCGGCGGCGGCCCCGCCGATTGGGACATACAGCCGCTCTGGCTGCTCGGCTGGACCGGCGTGAACGTGCTCATGGCCGCGCAGGGCCTCGCCCTGGGCACGCTGCTCCTCAACGCGCCCGCCGCGATCGTGATCAGCCTGTCGACGCCGGTCCTGTGGGCCGTCGTCGGCAGACTCGGCTCGGCCGGCGCCGCCCTCGCCGAGTGGCTCGACCTCAACACCACCGCCGCCCCTCTCGCGAGCGGCGGCATGACCTGGGGCGAGGGAGCCCGGCTCGCCACGTCGGCCGTCTTCTGGATCGTCCTGCCCATGGCCGCCGGGGTGGTCCGCGTGCTCCGCAAGGAGGTGACCTGACCGGCCGCGCCCCGGCTGCGGCCCGGCCGTGGGCTGCAGCCCGTCGAGGAGCCTGGCGACGCGGACGGTCTCCGCGCCCTGGACGCCTGACCGGCCTCGGCCGCGAGCTATAACCCGTCGAGGAGCGCGGCGACGCGGACGGTCTCCGCGCCCTGGACGCCTGACCGGCCTCGGCCGCGAGCTACAGCCCGTCGAGGAGCGCGGCGACGCGGTCGGTCTCCGCGGCCAGGAGGTGCTCCGGCACCGGTTCGAAGAGCTCGACGACCGGCCGCCCCTCCTTGGCCTCCCACACCCCCGCCACCCGGCCCCGGTGGATCACCACAGGCGAGATCCACCCCGCCGCCCGGCTCACCTTGGGCCGTACGGACGCCGGCAGGAGCGGCTCCAGATCACGCGGCGCCCCGAGGATGAACTGGTCGAAGCCGGGCAGCAGATGCACGTCCTCGGACGGCGGGCAGGCCAGCAGGTCGTCGAGCAGCTCCGCCGGCAGCACGGCGGGCATGCCCTCCACCTCGACCTGCGCGAGCTCACCCTCCAGCTCCCCGAACCAGCCGCGCAGCACGGCCTTCGGCGTGAGGCCGCGGAACAGCCACGCGTCGAACATCCGGGGGGTGGCCGGGCCGTGGGCGCCGAGAAAGGCGCGGAGCACCCGCGCTCCCCCTTCCTCCGGCGAGAGCGCCTCTCCCCGGCCGCCCGGTAGCCAGTCGGCCGGGCTGGTGAAGGTGACCCTGCGGTCGCGCGGCGGGCCGTAGCACAGCTCGCCCAGGAAGCTGAGCGGCTTGAGCAGCGCGCCCCAGCCGGACGTGAGAGCCTCGCGCAGATGGGCGTCCCCGGTCACCTCGATGACCGCCTCGACCAGTTCCTCACGGGTCAGCGCCCGGCCGGACAACGCCTGCGGAACGGCGTCCATGAGGGCCGCGATCTCCCGCGCGGCCACCCCGTGACCGCGCTGCCAGGAGGCTCTCTCCCAGAACCGGAGCGCCCCGAGGGCGGCGCGATAGGCGGGGAACTCGTCGGCCGGGAGGAGATGGAGCGTGCCGCGCATCGTCCAGGTCTTGACCAGCGTGCGGTCCCGCCACAGGGCGTCCTCGATCTCTCCCGGACGCGGGCTCGCGTGCCGTACGGCCACGGCGAGCGCCGCCGACGAGGCGACCTGTGCCTGCACCCCGCACAGCCGCCGGACGATCGCCACCGCGTCACCGCCGCACGCGGGCTCGACGAACTGCCGTCTCAGCCTCCAGGCGAACACCTGCGCCCAGGTCGTCTCGGCAACCACGCCACACTTCTACACCTCGGGTACGACACATCGCGCACGCCGGGCACGGTCACGCGGGTTCTCCGCCGCCGCGATCTCGGGGCTAGAGTTGTCGCTCCCTGAAGGGACGGAGGGATCGGGAGGCAGTCGTGATGTTCCGCAGAGTCGCCGGGAAAGCGGCCGAGCCGCCGGTGGAACCCGTCGCCTGGACGGACGTCTGGGAGTTCGTCGTGAGCACGGTGGAACGCCCGGAGACGCCCAAGCGCAGAACGGCCACTCGGGGGGCCCGTGCGATACGGGTGCCCCGCGGAGGGAAGTCCGACAGGGTCTTCGCCCCATGCGCGTACGTCGCCTCGAGGCAGCTCACAGGACTGCCCGCCGCTCCGGATCTGACCCTCTTCGAGGACGCCGCACAGCAGCGCCTGCTCTGCTACATCGCGCCTGCGCAGGAGGTGGACGGAGAGCGCCACCACGTCGTGCACGACGGTCAGGGCCAGGTCATCGGCGCCGTGAAGCGGATCCCGCCGAAGCGTCCGTTCCGGCACACCTGGCGGATCGAGCAGCCGGGCCATCCGGAGATCACGGGGGCGCAACGAATGGGGTGAGCGGCGGCCTCAAGGACGTCGCCGGCCGGGCGGCCGAACGGTTGCTGCACGAGGCCCTCGACAGCATGCTCTCCGGCCCCGAGCTGTCCGACCGCGGCCGGGGACCCCGCTCGCTCGAATGGCGGTCCGGCGAGGAGATCGTGATGACGTCGGAGGGCGGCGCCCACGTCAGGATCCGCAAGGAATGGCTGGATCGGCGTCTCGCGTTCGCCTTCGCGCTCATCGGAGACGCCTGATCCGTCGCCGAAGATCCCTCAGGGGGGGTGGTCTGTGCGCCGCCACGGCGGCTCAGGAGCGGTGCTCGCGGCCGAGCCGGCGCAGGAGGTGGTCGCGGGCGGCGCGGTCGCCGGGGCCGCTTCGCTCCGCGAGGCGTTCCGCGACGTACCGGCGGTGGGCCTCGTCCACGTTCCCGCCGAACTTGAACTTGCCGTTGACCTTCTGGACGGCCAGCCGGAGCCCGCGGATGCCCGGCAGGCGCCGGTGATGCTCGGCGGGGTCGGCGAGATCGTGGTCCAGGTGGGCGAGCTGGGCACGCAGGATGCCGAGCTTGCCGTCCGGGTCGTCGACGATCTCCGCGTGACAGACCAGCTGGACGGCCGCGTAGTAGGTCGTGGGGACCCCGAGCCGAGGGTCCTCACCGGCGTCGGGCAGCGCCTTCCACGCCCCCTCGACGTACGCCCAGTCGCCGGCCACGGCCATGACCACGGCGGGGTTCTCCTCGATCGCCGGCCAGACGGGGTTCGGCCGGGCGAGGTGCAGCAGGATCGTGGACGCGTCGGTGAGGAGGAACTGCGTCGGCACGACCACCGGCACGTCGCGGTCACGTCCGGACGCGATGAGGTGGCCGAACTCGTTCGCGCGGACGAAGGCCAGCGCCTCCTCGTCCGTGCCGGCGTCCCAGGGGTGGATCAACACCCCTTCACTGTACGCACGGCCGCGGCCGGCGCTCGATCAGGGAGACCCGAGGCGCGGACCGGGTCCTACGCCGAGTCCGGCGTCCCTGGCGTGCGCCACCGCCGCGGCGCGATCGGAGACGCCGAGCGCCCCGGCGGGTCTTCCAGACCGCCCTCGTCACGGCCCACTCCGGAGCCGGCGCCCTCGCGGCGTTCCGCCTCGTACGGCTGCCGCGCCGCCGACGCGTCAGACGCGCCGCAGGAGCAGGGTGACGAAACCGAAGTTGCCCCGGTAGCCGCGGAGCCACATGTCGCGATGCTCCCGCATCACGGCGAGGGCCTGCTCACCATCGGGGCCCGGGTTGTCCGCGGCCCAGCGCGCCAGCGTGCCGGTCCACGACCACTCGTACTCGTCCCATTCCGCCAGGTCGCTCACGTGGGCATAGACGGTCAGCCACCCTTTGGACTCGGCGGCCTCCACCGTGCCCGCGAGGTCCGGATATTCGCCGATCGCCTCGGCGACCTCGGGAGCGGGAGGGCGTTCCCAGTAGCCCTCCCCCACGAGTGCGAGGCCGCCGGGCCGTACGAACCGGGCGAGCGCCTCCATCGTCTCCGTCAGCCCGCCGAAGGCGTGGGTCGAGCCCACGCACAGCGCCAGGTCGTACGGCCGGTCGGCCGTGAAGGCGTCGGCGGGCATCGTGTGCAGCGTCAGCCGGTCGGCCAGTCCCCGCCTGGCGGCCGCCTCGTTCGCGGACGCCACCGCGTGCGGCGAGGTGTCCACGCCGTCGGCGTGAGCGGCCGGGACGAGTTCGAGCGCCCGGAGCGACCACTCGGCCGCTCCGCATCCCAGGTCGATGATGCGGGCTCCCTCCGGCAGCGCGGCGCGGCGCAGCAGCAGGTCGAGGCTCGCGGCCGAGACGGGACCGGCGATGGGGTGGTCACGATGGGCGATGGCACTGAGCAGTTGTCGATCCACCTCGCCATCCTGTCGATCCCGGCTAAGCGCCCGCATCCGGTTATTTTGGGCACCGGACCGGGAGCCGGGCGGTTCAGCCGGTCCAGGAGCTGTTGAGGAAGGACATCAGCATCGGCACCATGAGCGGCCCGATCACCGTGGCGTAGACGATGATGACCGAATGGTGCCGGGCGCCCGCCCTGCCGACGAGCACCCACAGCGGCCACCACAGCAGCGCCGACCTGGGGATCGACATGTAGAACGTGGAGGTGACCAGCGCGCCCAGTTGCAGCCCGACGTAGACGAACTCGGCCCAGCGGCGGGTGACGAGCAGCCAGACGAGCAGCAGCACCCCGACGATCGCCGCCGCGATCTCGAGCCGGAACATCGGCCCGAACCCTTCGTCACCGCCGGTCGAGTCCCAGGTCGTGCGGAACGCCTCCCAGGGCCAGACCAGTGTCCGTCCCCATCCGGTCTGCTGCGCGTTGTTCCAGGCCAGCCAGTCACCCGTACGGGAGTACTGATAGGCGGCGTACGCGAAGAGCGGCGCGAACGGCAGCGCCAGCCAGGCTCCCCGCCGCCAGCCCGCCCAGCCGTCCCTCCGGACGCGGCTCACCACGAACTCGACGATCAGCGCGACGGCCAGGAACAGGCCGGTGATCCGTACGCAGGACGCCCCGGCGGCCAGGGCACAGGCCAGCGGCCAGGCACGGCGGCGGGCCGCCAGCCAGGCGGGCAGCGCGAAGGCGAGGAACAGCGCCTCGGAGTAACCGGCGAACAGGAAGACGGCGGGCGGGCTCAGCAGCAGCGCCACGACGGCCCAGCGGCCCGCACCGGCGGGCCCTTCGACGTCGGCGAGCCGGGCCAGCGCCACCACGGCCACCGCGCCGGCCACGAACGAGATGATCAGGCCGGCCAGGATCCAGTCGCCGACCACCAGATGCACCAGGCGCATCGCCAGCGGCATGCCGGGAAAGATGGCCGGCAGCCCGGGGTCGGGCTCCAGCTTCGGATCGCCGTCGTATCCGAACTCCGCGATCTTCCGGAACAGGCCGACGTCCCAGTGTTTCCACCGCTCCAGCAGGGGGGCGTGGTTCTGACCGGAGACGATAAGGGCTCCGTAGACCGCCACGAGGAGCATGCCCGCCCTGGTGCCCACCCACAGCAGCAGAGCGTCCCGGACGGTGGCGCTGCGCCGCAGCGGTTCGGCGGCGGTCTCGCCATCGGGGAGACCCTTGTGCCCGGCGGCCTCCGCGTCCGGCCCGGGTCGTTCCCCGCGTTCGGGGTCGTGCTCAGCTTCCTCGACGAAAGCCGTCACGTGCCGTCTCCTCTCGCGCCCGCCGGTCCTCGCCGCGCGGTGTCGCACCGCTTCGGAACACGGTGTCGCACCGCCCCGAAGCGGGTCCGCTCCCGGACCGCTGTCACTCCCTCTGGGCCGTACGCGGCGAGCGGCGGCCGCGCCCATGATCGGCAATGATGTCAACCACGCCCGGCGCCGCGCCAGGGCGGGCTCCGGCGCCGTCCGCGCGAGCCGCGACGACCTCGGGTTTCACCCGTGACGAGCCGGAGAGACCGGCGCCCCGGATGAAAGTTGCAGCGCGCGGAGAGCCGAGCGCCCACCGGATTGGGAGACAGCCCGCCCGAGGGGCAGGGGCGGCGCCTACCGCGACGGCCGTTCCACGACCGGGGGTTCGGGCAGCACGAGCGCGGAATGAACCGGATTTCCCTCCGCGGGCGGCATCGCGCTGAGATTGCGCAGCCTTTCGTCGCGCCGCCTCAGGTCCTCGGCGGTGGTCGGCATGAGGGTGACGCGCCCCGCGCCGACCAGGTCCTGGTTGGCGGTGACGAAGCCACGGGTGTCGCGCTCGTAGGCGGCGAAGCCCTCCACGTGGTCTCCATGCGCGAGGGAGGCCGCGAGCATGTAGGCGCCGACGAGGGCAAGGCTGGTGCCCTGCCCGGTGAGGAACGACGGCGCGAACGCGGAGTCGCCGACCAGCGCGACACGGCCACTGGACCAGCGGGGCATGCGGATCTGGGCGACCGCGTCGAAGAACAGGTCGTCCGTGTCCCGCAGCGCGGCCAGCATGTCCGGCACCACCCAGCCGACGCCGGCGAAGACCTCACCGATCAGATCGCGCTGGGTCTGCAGGTCGCCGAAGGCGTGGAACGGCGTTTCGGGCTGGGCGAAGGTCAGGAGGGCGTTCACCTCGTCGCCGGTCGCGTAGAAGGCCGCGGCCCTGCCCGGGTCGTTCCACATCGCGACCTCGTTCTTGAGACCGAGGAGGTTGGGCATGGAGAGTATGCCGAAGGAGTAGCCGAGGTAGCGGTGGAACGGCTCCTCCGGGCCGAACACCAGCTCCCGGGTGTGCGAGTGCATGCCGTCCGCGGCGATCACCAGGTCGAAGGTGCGGCTGCCGCCCCCCTGGAAGGTGACGTCGACCCCGTGGCCGGACTGGTCGAGGCTGACGATGGAGTCGTTGAACCGGAACTCCACGTCGTCACGGACCGACGCGTACAGCGCGTCGGTCAGGTCGCCGCGCCGCACCTCCAGGTCCCGCCCCGCGACACCGCCGGTGACGCTCTGCGGGCGCAGGGTCGCCACCACGTCGCCTTCTCCCTCGTAGAAGGTCATCCGCTCCATCTCGATGTGCGCCTCCCGCAGCCGGGGCATCAGGCCCATCCGCTCGACGACGCCCAAGGCGGTGCCGCGGATGTCGATGGGGTAGCCGCCGCTGCGCGGCGCGGGCGCCCTCTCGACGACGGTGACCTCGTAGCCGTAGCGGTTGAGCCAGTAAGCGAGGGTGGGACCCGCGATGCTGGCTCCGGAGATCAGGACGGTGCGCGCGGGCGTGACGCGGCCGTGGTTCGGCTGGTCGGTGAGGATCATGCCTTGACTCCTTCGTGCATGGTACGGACGACGAGCAGGCACAGCGCCGCGGTTATGCCTGCGGTGAGGAAGCCGGTGACGAAGCCGGACTCGGCCGGTACGCCGGAGCCGGCGACGGTATGGGCGGTGAGGAGCGCGCCGCCGAGCATGGCGCCGACGGCCGAGCCCAGGGCGCGGGTCACCAGGAGCACGCTGGTGGCGATGCCGGTGTCGCCTTCGTCGACAGAGGAGGCGACGCTGGTCATCATGGCCGTGACACACAGGCCAATGGCGAGCGCGATCAGTGCCTTGCCGACCACGATGTGCCAGATCTCGCCGTGCACGGCGCTCAGGCCGAGCAGGGCGAACGCCATCATGACGGTCGAGATGACGGTCATCGTGCGCGGGCCGAGGCGCCGCTCCCCGATCCCGCCGATCGGCCCGGCCAGCGTCGCGGCCAGCGCGCCGGGCAGGAGGACGAGGCCGATGGTGGTGGGAGACGCCCCGAAGCCGTAACCCTCGCCGGACACGTCGAGCAGCTGCGGCACGAGGTAGGCCCCGTTCGCGGTGCCGAGGCAGATCACGAACGTCACCACGCACGACTTCCAGACCACGGGGCGTGCCAGCATCCGCAAGTCGATCATGGGCGCGACGGCCCGGCGTTCCACGGCGATCCACCCGGCCGCGAAGGCGGCCGGCACGACGACGAGCGCGCCGAAGACGACCGGCGCCGAGCCCGCCTCGGGCGCCAGCGCCAGCACGAGCATGAGGGTGGAGAGAGTGCCGCTCAGCAGCAGCAGGCCGGGCCAGTCGATGCCCGAGCCGTCCGAGCCGCTTGACGCGTCGGCGGGCATCAGCTTGCTGACCAGCAGGGTGAATCCGATGATCGCGAAGGTCGGCAACGCGAACATCCAGTGCCGGGAGAGCGACTCCGCCACGGGGCCGGCGGCCAGCAGCCCTACCATCGAGCCGCCCACGAACATCCCGCTGACCAGCCCGATGGCGGCCTTGGCCTCGCCCGTCGGCAGGTGTTTGCGGACCACGATGAACGCCAGGGGCAACGATCCCAGCATCGCCCCCTGCAGGATCTGACCGACCAGCAGCACCGGCAGGCTGGGCGCGAGCGCGGAGGTCAGGCCTCCCACCGAGACCACGGCCATGAGCCGGATCAGCACCCGCTTGCCGCCGTAGCGGTCGCCCAGCGTGCCGGCGATCGGAGTGATGAGCGCGCCCGTGATGAGGAGCATGATGTTGAGCAGCGCCCCTTGGGCCGGGCTCATGCCCAGCTCGCGTTGCAGGAGCGGCAGTGTCGGCGACACGACCGACTCCAGTGAGCCGACGGAGATGGCCAGCAGTCCGAGGGCCACCACGGCGGCCCTGCTCATGCGGACCGGCGAGGCGGAGGGGGGTGTGGTCATGGGCGTCCTTTTTCTTGCTGCCGGGTTTCTTGCTGCCGGGCGAGTTGAATGCCGGTCGTGCGCGGGACGCCGTTGTCTTCGCGCACGACCGGCCGTGTGAGGGCGTCACCGGCCGCCGGGGAGGCGGCCGGTCCGGTCGTGGCCGGCGCCGGGTGGGAATCGGATCGGGTGGTGAGATCGCCGAGGCCGCTCACAGCGAGGACGACGAGCGCCGCCACCGCGACCGCGAGGCCCTCGTTCACCTGGCACAGCGCCGCGCCGGCGGCCGCGCCGAGGATGATCCACATGACGGCGGCGGCCCGCCGCAGTGCACCCTGGGCGCGGGCCGCGCCCAGCCGGGAGTCCGCCGCGAGCCCGGTGAGGGTGGAGGTGACCACCACGGTGGTGACGTCCTTCACCGCCAGATGGCGGGCCGTCGCCGCCTGCATCCCCATGGCCAGGGCGAGCGCCGCCGCCGTCGCCGGGCGCAGGCCGGGCGCGGCATCCGCCCCGACGGCGACCAGGACGAGGGCCGCCGCCACCAGGAGCAGCGCGACGCCGGTCAGCAGCCCCGTACACCGGACGCTCCAGCCCGGGGCGGCGGTGCGCAGCACCCGCCCGGCCAGCGCCGCGCCGGCGAGAAAGCACACGAGGGCCACGGCGGGGCCGAGCACCGGCAGGTCCGTCACGCCCGTGGCGGCCATCCCGAGGATGACCACGTTGCCGGTCATGTTGCCCGCGAACACCTTGTCGAGGCGCAGATATCCGACGGCGTCGACGACGCCCGTCGCGAAGGTGAGCGCGAGCATCAGGCCGGGAAGGGACACCCGCCGCAGCACCGTCCCGGCGCAGGCCGCACGGCCCGTCATCGCCCCACCGCGTATCCCTGGGCGCCGCGCGGGTTCGCCGCCGCCCCCAGGACGCCGCTGTCCGGGTCGCGGGTGACGACCGACAGCCGGCCCTGGCTCCACGGCCCGGAGACGGTCACGTCGTGGCCCCGCCGGCGCAGCTCGTCGATGACCGCCCGGTCCGCTCGTTCCTCGATCACCAGCCCGCCCGGTGTCCAGGTCCGCGGCCAGAACGAGCTCGGCACCGCGGTGGTGTGGAACGCGGGTGCGTCGATCGCCTGCTGCGGGTCGAAGCCCAGAGCGAGGGTGCGCACCAGATACAGCAACTGCCACTGGTCCTGCTGGTCGCCGCCGGGGGTGCCCAGCGCGGCCACGGGAGCGCCGTCGCGCAGCAGCAGGGTGGGCGTCAGCGTCGTCCGCGGGCGCCGGCCCGGTTCCAGGCGGGAGGGCGCGGCCGGGTCGAGCCAGGTCATCTGCAGCCGCGTGCCCAGCGCGAAACCGAGCTCGGGCACGGCCGGGGAGGACTGGAGCCAGCCGCCGGACGGCGTGGCGGAGATGATGTTGCCCCAGCGGTCGACGACGTCGATGTGACAGGTGTCGCCCCGGGTCTGCCCGGTCTGCTGCACGGTGGGTTCGCCCACGCCATCGGCCTGCACGACGTTCCGGCGCGTCTCCAGCGGTGGTGTGTACGGCCTGATGCCGATGTCGCCGGGCCTGAACTCGGTGGAGGCGTCCGGGCCGACCAGTGCGGCGCGCTCCTCGCTGTACTGCGGGGACAGCAGCCGGCGCACCACCTCCTCGGCGTCCGCCGGTTCCAGGTCCCCGTAGTACGCCTCGCGGTCGGCCATGGCCAGCTTCAGGGCTTCGGTGATGGTGTGGACGCCCTCGGCGGTCGACGGATCGATTCGCGTGTCGTCGAAGTGGTCGAGCAGGGTGAGGGCCTGCAGCAGCACGGGGCCCTGGGACCACAGGCCCGCCTTCGCCACCGTGATCCCCCGGAACCGCGCGGTGACGGCGGGTTCGAGACGGGGCTCGAAGCCGGTGAAGTCGGCGGCGGTGATCACTCCGGCGTGGTCGGTGCCCGACGAGTGCCGGTGCGGCACGGCGGCGGCCTCCTCCACGGCGGTGGCCACGAACCCGGTCCGCCAGGCGCGTCGCGCGGCCTCGATCCGCGCCCTCCGCGTCGTGCCGGTGCCCTCGGCGACCAGCCGGCGCAGGGTGCGGGCGTAGACGGGGTTGACGAGGGTGTCGTACGGCCGCGGGACACGGCCCTCGGGCATCCACAGCGCGTACGACGTCGGCCAGTGGGTGCGGAAGAGGTCCTCGACCGTGGCCAGGACGCGGGCCAGCTGGGGCACGACGGGCACGCCGCGCTCGGCGTACTCGATCGCGTAGGCCAGGATGTCGGCGAGCTCCCAGGTGCCGTGCTCGGCGAGCAGCCACAGCCAGGAGTCGACGGCGCCGGGAACGGCGGCGGCCAGGGCGCCCGCGCCCGGGACGTGGTCGAGCCCTTCGGCGCGGAAGTGCTCGATCGTGGCGGCGCGCGGGGCGTGGCCCTGTCCGGCCAGCACGCGCGGGGTGGGGTCCTCCGCAGTGGCCAGCACGGCGACGAGGTCGCCGCCGGGTCCGTTCAGGTGGGGTTCGGCCACGTGGAGCACGAAGGCGCCCGCGGTGGCCGCGTCGAAGGCGTTGCCGCCCCGTTCCAGTACGGACTGGGCCGTCGCAGACGCCAGCCAGTGGGTCGAGGCGGACATGCCGAAGGATCCGCGCAGCGTGGGGCGAGTCTGAAGAGGGGGATCGGTCTGCGCGCCGTGTTGACCGGCCATGGGTCACCTTCCGTTCGGGGCACGTGGTGGATCGGGGACGCGCCGGCCCGGCCCCGTGGCGTGTACGTGCGGGGGCTCGGGTCATGGGGTGGCGTGGGGTGGTCACGTGAGGGCCGGGGGCCCATGTGCCGGTCGTGGCGCCGCGGCTCCGCAGCTCGGGACGCCGCGGGATCAGGACGCGTGGTGGGCGGCGTGGTGGGCGGCGTGGTGGGCGGCCAGGACGTCGCCCCCGAAGTCGGTCTCCGGATCCCGCCACACGGCGTGGGCGTGGTTGGCGCCGCGGTGGACCTTGGTCCACTCGACGAGCAGCCGCGGGCCGTGCAGGCGGTAGTAGTGCGGCTCGCCCGGCTCCGTCGAGCCGGCCCAGGCGAAGTGCACGGCGTCCAGCTGCGCCGGGTCGTCGTAGCGCGACAGCGGGGAGATCCCTTCAGGCACCCGGGCGAGGTAGGTGCCGAGCAGGGCACGGAGCACCTCCCGTTGGCCGGCGTCGAGCTCGGCGGCGGGTACGCCCTTGAGCGGCGGAGTGAGGGACACCGCTCGCCGCTCCGCGTCGTCCAGGAGGGTGTGCGGCTGGTCGGGACGGTCCGGCACGTTCTGGTCGGGCTGCCACAGCTCACGGCGCCTGATCACCCGGTCGTCGACCCGGGGGCTGTTGCCCGCCACGACGTCGTAAGGCGGCCGCGGCAGCAGGATGGCGCGCTCGGCCGCCTCGGGCCGCAGAGAGCGGACCAGTTCGCGGGCCAGGTCCTCGGGCGCGCCCAGCGGGCGCAGGGCCGCGCCGCCGAGCAGGGGTGACGCGGCCGGGTCCGCGCCCATGAACAGGGGCGTGGTGGCGGCGACCCGCCCGTCGGCCACGAGGAAGTTGAGCGAGACGTGGTGGCCGCCGAACCGCCAGCCCCACGGCTCCGTCCCGCCGGGCTCCCCGAAGACCCGCAGGTAGTACATGTTCGGGTCGCGGGACCGCTCCCTGCCCCAGTACACCGAGAAGTCCTCGACGCGGTCGAGCACGTTCTCCAGGCCGATGACGGTGGCGACCGTGTTGTACCCGGCTTCGGACAGTCCGCTCGCGACCAGCCGCATCACCATCCGGTGCTGGGCGGGACGCTGCCGGGAGAACGTCAGGCCGCCGTGGTCGGTGGGCGTGTAGTACCAGCTGGTGCGTTCGGCCTCGGCCGCCTCCCCCGCGCCCGGTGCCGGTCCGACCGCCGGCCGGCGCTGCTCCGCGTCCAGGGAGTCGAGCCACTCCCGGGCCGCCTTGGCCATCAGGTCCGCGACCTCGCGCGCTGCGTCTGTCATGCCTGAATCCCCTCCTGCTTCCGAACGTGCGGGGGTGCGCCGGCGGTGCTCATCTCGCCTCCACCCCCAGGAACTCGCGCACCCACAGCGCGACCGTGTCGGCGAACTCCTGCGCGATCGCGTGACGTCCACCCTCGATGGCCTTCAATTCGGCGTTCGGAATCTGCTGCTCCATGAGGACCGCACCGGCGTACGGCGCCAGCCGGTCCTCCGTGCCGTGCACGATGAGGGTGGGCACCGAGATCTCCGCCAGCCGGTCCCGGACCTCGTGCTGCCGGATGACGTGCTCACGGCGGGCGTTCTTGTCGGGGCTGCGCTTGGTGAGCACACCGACCCGGCCACCCTGCGCGGCCCGGCCCTCCGGCGTGAAGAAGAAGTCGACCGCCGAGCGCTGCCGCTCCTCGTGGGTCATGGACAGCAACTCGTCGATCGCCGCGCCTTCGAAGAAGTAGCTCGGTGAGGTGGCGACCAGGATGAGGGAGGCGACCCGTCCGGGATGCCGCAGCGCGACGTGCTGGGCCACGGCGCCGCCGAAGGACGTGCCCAGCAGGTGCGCGGAGGGCAGGTCGAGCGCGTCCAGCAGGTGGACGAGGTCGTCGGCGAGGTCGGACATCGTGTAGAGAACCGGCGGGTTGACGGTGACGCCCGAGTCACGCTGGTCGTACGAGATGACCCGGATCCCCGGGCCGAGATGGGCACGCAGTGCCGTGAACTGGGTGCGGTCGCTCTCTCCACCGTGCACGAGCACGAGCGGCACGCCGGACCCGCTGTCGATGATCCCGACCTCGAGGTCACCCGCCCGTACGATCGATGTGGCCGGGCCGGCGGGTGCGGTCGTGTCATCGGGCATCGTCACTGCGGACCTCCTGATGGGTGGCGTCGGTGGCGCACGTCGGAACATAGGTCCGATTTGCGACAGATGTCTGGCGTCGAGCCATGGGAGAACCCGTTCACCCGGGGGTGGGTTCAACGGGTTGAGAAAGAGTGTGGGCCGACGGCCACATGTCCGGCGTCACACCTGAGAGCCAAGCCGAAGGTGATACCGCGGTAGGGGGTGTATCGGGTGTGACTACTCGCCGGGAGCCACCAGTCCCGACTCGTAGGCGAAGACCACCGCCTGGGCGCGGTCGCGCAGGTCGAGCTTGGTCAGCACGCGGCTCACGTGCGTCTTGACCGTCTGCTCGGCCAGCACCAGAGCCTGGGCGATCTCCTGGTTCGAATAGCCGCGAGCCACCAAGGTCAGCACCTCGGTCTCGCGTTCGGTCAGCTCCTTCAGCCGCTGCGCGGGCTTGCCCCGGCCCACGGGGCGCTGCTTGACGAAGTCCGCGATGAGACGGCGCGTCACGGACGGCGCGAGCAGCGCGTCGCCTCTGGCGACGACGCGGACCGCCGCGACGAGGTCGCCCGGCGGCGCGTCCTTCAGCAGGAAGCCGCTCGCGCCTGCCCGCAGCGCCTCGTACACGTAGTCGTCGACGTCGAACGTGGTCAGCATCAGCACACGCGGCCGGTGAGTCACCCCCGGCGGGGGCGAGAGGAGCCGGCGGGTGGCCTCCAGGCCGTCCATGACGGGCATCCGTACGTCCATCAGCACGACGTCCGGACGGGTGTGCCGGCTCACTTCGACGCCCTGTGCGCCGTCGGACGCGTCGCCCACCACGTCGATGTCGCTCTGGGCGGCCAGCAGGGCCGCGAAGCCGGCTCGCACCATGGCCTGGTCGTCGACGACGACGACTCGTATCGTCACGTGAAGTCCTCTTCGTTCAAGGGGAGCCGGGCGGCCACTCGGAAGCCGCCGTCCGGCAGCGGTCCGGCCTCGAGGGTGCCGCCGACGAGCCGCACCCGCTCGCGCATGCCGACGAGTCCCTGTCCGGTGCCGCTCGACTCCAGCGGCACGGCCCGCGGCTCAGGCGACGGTCCGTTGACGATCAGGACGGTCAGCCGCCCGCCGCCCGCACCGCCCTCGCCTTCGGACGGCTCCGACACCGACAGGCACACCTGCGTGCGGGCTCCGGGTGCGTGCCGCACGACGTTCGCGAGGGCTTCCTGGACGATCCGGTACGCGGACAGGCCCACCGACTCGGGGACCTTCACGTCGCAGGGGGTGAACTCCACCGGCACGTGCGCCCGCGACGTCGCGTCCACCAGCTGGTCGATCTGCGCCAGGCCCGGCTGGGGCGCGAGTTCGTCGTGCGTCTCCTCGTTGCGCAGGACGCCGAGGAGGCGCCGCATCTCGCCGAGCGAGTTGCGCGCGGTCGAGGCGATGTTCGCGAACTCCTCCCGCACCTCCGGCGGCAGCCGGTCGAGGCGGTATTCCGCGCTGTCCGCCTGCACCGTGATGACGGACATGTGGTGCGCCACCACGTCGTGCAGTTCGCGGGCGATCCGGGCCCGCTCCTCCAGCAGCGTCCGCCGGGCGCGCTCGGCCTCGCTGATCGTCTCCTGCTCGACCAGCCTGCGCTGCACCTCGGCCCGTTCCCGCAGCGCGACGGCGACCAGCAGGGCGAGGCCGCCGAGGGCGGTGAACGACAGGTCCCCGGCATCGGCGCCGTGCGGCGCGAAGACCATCAGCGTCACGTTCGCGGCCGCCGTGGCCAGCCACACCAGCAGCAGCGTCCGGCGCCGCTCGCTCAGGCCCAGGGCGAGACAGAGTCCGACGTACCCGACGATCACCACGGACGGGAACGGCCACAGCAGCCGTTCCGGGAAGTCGACGGTGAGCAGGGCGAGCGCCCCGGCCACGTCGGCCGGGAAAATCACATACCAGGCCTGCAGGGGTCGTACGACGGCCAGCAGCAGCGGTGCGACCTGTGCGATGGCCAGCCCGGTCCCGGCGACGGCGATCAGGCCGTAGTACTTGGTGAGGAGGATGCTTGTCGCCGGAAGCAGGCAGACGCACAACACGATCGCCACAACCCCAGGCAGCAGCCGCACCCACCGGCGGGACGATCCCGCGAACAGCTCGTGCGGGCCTCCCTCCTTCACTGAGGTCATGGAGACAGCCTAGGGGTTTAACGAGGTCAGGACACATGTGAAAGCGGGACGGACCCGGCGTCGCCCCCGGCCGGCGGGCGTGGCGGCGGCGCGCGGGGGTTCGCCGGCGGCACCGGACAGCACCTGGTGCGGCGCGGTGATGACGAACACCTGCGCGCGAGGGATCGCCGTCATACCGTGTGGACGGCCACCGGCAGATACACCTTGATCCGCGCCACGGAAAGTCGGGACAATTTCCCCGATATTCGCATCAAATTGCATTCATCCCTTTCACCGCCGCCCGTACGGCGACGCATGGCATGCCGCCGTTCCATATCACCGCGACCCACGAGTGAGCGGAGGACGGCGGCGACCGCAGGGTCGGCCAACCCGACGACCCGCACGACAGAAAGGATCGTGATGAGTCACTCAGCACAACGCCTGGGCGTGGTCGCCGAATCGGCGCCGGGCGAGACCCGGGTGGCGGCCACCCCGGCCACCGTCCCCCATCTGGTCTCGCTCGGCTACGAGGTGATCGTCGAATCGGGCGCCGGCAGACGGTCGGGCTTCACCGACGACGCGTACGCCGGGGCCGGGGCGCGGATCGCCGGCCGCGAGGAGACGTGGGACGCCGACATCGTGCTCAAGGTGAACGCGCCGTCGGCGGACGAGATCACGGCCCTGCACGACGGAACCACGCTCGTCTCCCTGATCGGCCCGGCCGCCGACCCCGGCCTGGTGGACGCGCTCGCGCGACGGCCGATCACCGTGCTCGCGATGGACGCCGTGCCGCGTGTCTCCCGCGCGCAGTCACTCGACGTGCTGAGCTCGATGGCGAACATCGCCGGTTATCGCGCCGTCATCGAGGCGGCGCACGCGTTCGGGCGCCTCTTCACCGGCCAGGTGACCGCGGCGGGGAAGGTCCCCCCGGCCAAGGTCCTGGTGGCGGGCGCGGGCGTGGCGGGCCTGGCGGCCATCGCCACGGCGACCAGCCTGGGCGCGGTCGTGCGGGCGACCGACCCCCGTCCCGAGGTGGCCGAGCAGGTGCGGTCGCTGGGCGCGGAGTTCCTCGACGTCGGGGTCGCGCAGGCGGCGAGCACGGACGGGTACGCCCGGGAGACCTCGCGCGACTACGACCGCCGCGCCGCCGAGATGTACGCCGAGCAGGCCGCCGACGTGGACATCGTCGTCACCACCGCCCTGATCCCCGGACGTCCCGCCCCCCGGCTGCTCACGGCCGAGCACGTGGCGCGCATGCGCCCGGGCAGCGTCGTCGTCGACATGGCCGCCGCGCAGGGCGGGAACGTCGAGGGCACCCGGCCCGGGGAGGCGGTCGTCACCGGCAACGGCGTGACCATCATCGGCTACACCGACCTCGCGGGGCGGCTGCCGGCGCAGGCCTCGCAGCTCTACGGCACCAACCTCGTCAACCTGATGAAGCTGCTCACCCCCGGCGCGGACGGCCGGCTCGTGCTGGACTTCGACGACGTCGTGCAGCGCGCGATGACCGTCGTCCGCGACGGCGAGAAGACCTGGCCGCCGCCGCCCGTGCCGGTGAGCGCCGCACCCACAACCCCTGCAACCGCCCCCTCGTCCGCCGCCTCCGCTCCGGTGCGGGAAACGGCCGCGGCCCCCGCCGGGCGACCGCCGTCACCGCCCGGACGGCGACGCCATCTGGTCACCGCCGCCGTCGCCGTCGTGCTGTTCCTGCTGACCGCCTTCTCGCCGAACGCGCTGATCGAGCACCTCACCGTCTTCGTGCTGTCGATCGTGATCGGCTACTACGTGATCGGCAACGTCCACCACGCGCTGCACACACCGCTGATGTCGATCACCAACGCCATCTCCGGGATCATCGTGGTGGGCGCGCTGCTCCAGATCGGCCAGGGCGACGGGGTCGTCGCCGTCCTGTCGTTCGTCGCCATCCTGCTGGCGAGCATCAACATCGTCGGCGGCTTCGCCGTGACCCGGCGCATGCTCGGCATGTTCACGAGGAGCTGACCGTGACCCTCTCCACGGCCGCGCAGGCCGCCTACATCGTCGCCGCCCTGCTGTTCATCCTCAGCCTCGCCGGGCTGTCCAAGCACGAGACCGCGCGCTCCGGCGTCGTGCTGGGCATCTCCGGCATGGTCATCGCGCTCGCCGCGACGGTCGTCCTCGCCGCGGACGGCGCCGCGACCCTCACGGTGGTCCTGCTGCTGGTCGCGATGGCGATCGGTGCCGCCGTCGGGCTCTGGCGGGCCCGGATCGTCGAGATGACCGCGATGCCGGAACTGATCGCCATCCTGCACAGCTTCGTCGGTCTCGCCGCCGTGCTCGTCGGGTGGAACGGCTTCCTTGAGGTGGAAAACGGGGGCGGGGCGCTGGCCGAGCTGCCCGGCTCGCTGCTGGGCGTCCATCACGCCGAGGTGTCCATCGGCGTGTTCATCGGAGCGCTCACCTTCACCGGGTCGATCGTCGCGTTCCTCAAGCTGTCGGCCCGGATCGACTCCCGCCCGATGATGCTGCCGGGCAAGAACTCCCTGAACCTGGGCGCGCTCGCGGCGTTCGCGGTGCTGACCGTGCTCTTCGTGGCCTCCCCGAACCTCGGGCTGCTCGTCGCGCTGACCGTCGTGGCGCTGCTGCTCGGCTGGCACCTGGTCGCCTCCATCGGCGGCGGGGACATGCCCGTCGTCGTCTCGATGCTCAACAGCTACTCGGGGTGGGCGGCCGCGGCGTCCGGGTTCCTGCTCGACAACAACCTGCTGATCGTCACCGGCGCCCTCGTCGGCTCGTCCGGTGCCTACCTGTCGTACGTGATGTGCCAGGCGATGAACCGGTCGTTCATCTCCGTGATCGCCGGGGGCTTCGGCATCGAGGCGGGCCCCTCCGGCGACCGCGACTACGGCGAGCACCGGGAGATCACCGCCGTCGAGACCGCCGACCTGCTCAAGGAGGCCAAGTCGGTCGTCATCACCCCCGGGTATGGCATGGCGGTCGCGCAGGCGCAGTATCCGGTCGCCGAGCTCACCCGCAGGCTGCGGGAGCGCGGCGTCGAGGTGCGCTTCGGCATCCACCCGGTCGCCGGCCGCCTGCCCGGTCACATGAACGTCCTGCTCGCCGAGGCCAAGGTGCCGTACGACATCGTTCTCGAAATGGACGAGATCAACGACGATTTCGCCACCACGACGGTCGTCCTCGTCATCGGCGCCAACGACACGGTCAATCCCGGGGCCGTCGAGGACCCGGACAGCCCCATCGCCGGGATGCCCGTCCTGCGCGTGTGGGAGGCGGAGAACGTGATCGTCTTCAAACGGTCGATGGCCACGGGGTATGCCGGTGTGCAGAACCCTCTGTTCTTTCGCGACAACAGCAGGATGCTCTTCGGCGACGCCCGGCAGCGGGTCGAGGAGATCGTCTCCGCGCTCTGACGCGCGACCGTCGGACCTGCGACCGTCTGACTGCGGACCGTCTGACTGCGGACCGCCTGACTGCGACCGTCTGACTGCGACCGTCTGACCGTGGACGACGATCCGGGCCGGGGGCGCGACGCCTCCCGGCCCCGGTCACCCGTGCTCGATCTTCGTCAGCCCGAAGCCGAGCTGGCTGTAGAGCTCCAGCTGGTCGAAGTATTCCCGGTGCGTGACGATCTTGTCGTCGTGGACGAAGGTCGAACAGGTGGCGCGGATGGTGATGTGACGGCCCGTTCCCCTTATCTCGCGCCCGTCCGGCAACAGGAAAGCACCCTCATGGGTGCCGGTATAGGTCCATTCCGTGACGGCGGGGTTCTCACAGTCGCCGAGCTCGAACCAGGCCGTCGCGCGGAAGTCCGGAAAGGCCCTGAAGAACTGCTCGTACATCCAGGCGATCTGGTCGTGGCCCTCCGCCACGCCTGACGGGGTGACATACACCGCGCTGGGGCTGTAGCAGGCGAGTATTCCCCGGATGTCGTGCATGTTGATCGCGTCGGTCAACCAGTGCTTGAGGTCCCAGAAAGTAGCCATAAGGCACCCTCGATGCGTCGAAATCTCGGCTACTTAACTTACGCAAAGAGTGGTTTTCTCATGGTTCCCGTAGTGCCTTGCCTTGGCAAAAGACGACACGTCTGCAGATACACAAGAGCTGTTGCACAATGCCACTTGTACGCCTAGGGTGAGCGGGTGAGTGATCGCCCCACGCGTGAAGTACGCGACTCGAAGGTGCTGGCCGCGATGTCCCACCCGCTGCGCCGGCGGCTGCTCGACATCCTGCGGGTGGACGGGCCCTCGACGGCGTCGGTGCTGGCCGACAGGACCGGGCAGGCCGTCGGCAACATCAGCCACCACCTGAAGGTTCTCGCCGCGAGCGAACTCGTCGAGGAGGTGCCCGAGCTCGCGCGTGACCGGCGGGAACGCTGGTGGCGCAGGTCGCCGGACGTCCTCAGCTGGTCGGCGTCGGACTTCCCCGACGATCCGGTGGCGGCGGCGGCCGAATCGCTCGTCCTCGAGCGGCAGACCGCGCTCGCCCGGCAGTGGTTCGCCGAGCGCGACGGCTACCCGGAGGCGTGGCGGCGAGCGGCGTTCACCACCGACCACTGGGCGAGGCTGTCGGTGGCCGAGCTCGCCGAACTGGAGGAGAAGATCCTCGCCCTGTTCGCCTCGCTGGCCGACCGGGAGGTCCCCGACGACGGGGAGGAACGCGAGCTGGTCTTCCTCACCGCCCGCGCCGTACCGGGCCGGCCGTGACCACGACGCCGCCCGTGACCGCGACACCGCCCGTGGCCGCGACGCCGGCCGTGACCACGCCGGCCGCACGCGGCGGCCTGCTGGGCACGCGCGACTTCCGGCTGCTCTGGATCGGCGAGACGACGAGCACGCTCGGCGGTTCCGTCGGCGGCGTGGCGCTCCCGCTGGTCGCCGTGGTGACCCTGCACGCGAGCCCCCTGGCGGTCGGACTGCTGACCGCGGCCGCCTGGCTGCCGTGGCTGCTGGTCGGGCTGCCCGCGGGCGCGTGGGTCGACCGGATGCCGAAACGGCCGGTGATGCTGGTGTGCAACACCGTCTCCATGGTGGTGTTCGCGAGCGTGCCGATCGTGGCCTGGCTCGGCGCGCTGACGACGACGCACCTGCTCGTGGCGGCGACGACGGCCGGCGCGGCGAGGGTGTTCTTCACTCTCGCCTACCGGGCCTACCTGCCCGTCCTGGTCGAGCGTGAGCGGCTGCTGGAGGCCAACGCCAAACTCCAGGGCAGCGAGTCGGCCGCGCAGATCGCCGGTCCCGGGCTGGCGGGGCTGCTCGCGCAGTGGTTCGGCGCCGTCAGCGGCGTGCTGGCCGACGCGGTCAGCTTCGCGATCGCCGTGCTGTGCCTGCGTTCGGTGCGCACGCGCGAGGCCCGCCGGGAGACCGGCGCGCAACGGCGGCTGCGCACGGAGATCGGCGACGGGCTGCGGTTCGTCGTGCGCGACCCCTACCTGCGTACGCTCACCGCCTTCAGCGCGATGTCCAACATCGCCCTGATGGGCTACGCGTCGATCCAGGTCGTGTTTCTCACCCGGGATCTCGGGGCGGGGGCGGGACAGGTGGGCGTCGTGCTGGCGGTGGCGAGCTCGGGCGGCCTGTTCGGCGCCGCGCTGTCCGGCCGGGTGGCCACGCGGTTCGGACCCGCACGGGGGTTCCTGCTGTGCGAGGCGCTCGCCGCACCGATGGCTCTGCTCGGGCCGGTCGGCACCGGCGGCGCGGGACTGGCGCTCTTCGCCGCCGCGGGCTTCGGCACCGGCCTGGGCGTGGTGGCCTCGAACATCCTGGTGGGCACCTTCCGCCAGCACTACTGCCCGGCAGACATGTTCGGGCGGATCACCGCGAGCACCTCGGCCCTGAACTACGGCGCGATCCCTCTCGGCGGGCTGCTCGGCGGCCTGCTCGGCGAGGCGATCGGCGTACGCGAGACCATGATCGTGATGGCCGTCGTCCAGCTCCTGTCGGTCGCGATCCTGCTGCTCAGCCCGTTCCGTCCGCTGCGCGACTTCCCCGCCCCGCGCCGTCGTGCGGAACCGGTCCTGCCCCCGGTCCTGCACACGGTCCTGCACACAGAGCGGGCCGATCGTGATATCCCGTGCGAATGATCAGAAGAGGGACAGCGCTGCCCGCCCTGGGCTCGTTGCTGGACAGGTCACTCGTACAGATCGCGGAGGCGTCAGACGCACGGACGTACGACCGGCGAACCATCAACGAGGTCGCGGACGTCTGGGACAACAACACCTTCCCTCTGTTCCACGCCGCGACCGCCCGCACGTCCATCGGGCGGGAACGGCGTGCCCGCGCGGCCCTCATATGGATGGCCGATTTCGGACCGGAGCGGCGGAGCCGGATGGTCGAACAGGCCGCGGCGGCGGGGCACCGACCAGCGGACCCCGCCTCGTAGGCAACGAACCCGCCGTGCGCGTGAGCGACACCGGCCACAGCCAGAGGGCGCGGTGCTGGTCGCCGCCAGGCTCGTGCACATGGCCATGCTGCAGATCCGCACGACCCACTACCCCCGCAACGCCGGTCGGATCCCCGTCCGGCTGCTCGCCCGCGCGCTCACCGGCGCCGGCACGGACATCCTGGCCGCGGGCGCCCTTCGAGGCAGCCGCCGCGAAAGCGCCTTCCGCAACCTGGTCGAGACGTGGATCACGAACGGCGGGCCCGCTCTGGCCCCCTGGTTCATCGACGAACTCCGTGGGATCGCCGGCTCGGAACCACTCCCGGACATCACCAGAGGATGGATCGAAGGAATCACCGCACAAGGGGCGGCGCTCCCGGACCCCGGGACACAGGATCTCGGCCTACCGCCGGAGGCCGAGCTCCGGCTCGCCGAGTACACAGCCGCGCACGCCCGTTACAAGACGCCGTGGGACTCCTCCGCCGTCGTGCTGCTCGCCCACCCACCGGCCGGAGACTCCCCGAGCCGGCGGTGGCGGCTGCACGTTTTCGACGTGGGCGACGTGAGCCGGTTCCGGCTCCGATCCGATGCCTTCGATGGCCCACACCGACTGTGGACAGACGGGGAGGCGGTCAGCCGGAAGTCCCTGATCCTCGGCCAGGGCTCCCTCGATGTTCGCGGGCGCGAACCCCGGCGGTGATGCCGGGCCGGCTTCAGACGAGATCCGTCATTGCGCGCCGCGCAGCGTGAGCAGGTAGGTCGCGGTGAGCGCGACGGCCCGGTCGTCGTCGTTCGACAGATCGGCCAGGGCGCGTGAGGTGATGTCCCCCGGGATGTCGGCGAGCGCCTGCGTCAGCCGCCGGCGTCCGGACGACTCGATGCCGCCCTGGGCGAGGCGGCCGACGAGCCCGGTGGCGATCCGATCCGCCAGCACGGGATCGGCCGCCAGCGCGCTCAGCGCATCGGCCGCGTCCACGTCGTTCACCCCCTCGACGATCATGTCGATGAGCGTCGGGACCGCGCCGGCCACCCCACGTGCCCCGAGCGCCAGAGCCGCACGCCTGCGGACGTCGGCGTCGGGGTTCGTGAGCGCGTCCTGCAGCAGCGCGGTCGCCGCATCGCCCGTGATCTCGGCGATGGACTGGACGGCACGCTTCCGCACTTCGGCCACCGGTGAGCCGAGGCCCTCCGCGAGCGGCGCCACCGCGTCGTCGCCCGATCGCGCCAGAGCCCAGCGAAGGGCTCCGGCGACGTTCGGGTCCGTCTCGCTCAACGCCGCCTCGGCCAGCGCCTCCACGGGCGCCGCGACCTCTTCGGCCGTGGCCAGGGCCGCCTGCTGGCGCTTGCCTGCGCTCTCCGACCCCAGGGCCTGGAGGAGTGCCACGATCCGGAGAACGTCCTCCCAACCGGCGGGCTCGGCGGCGCCGATCCGGCGCAGCCGCGTGAGCAGCTCCGTCTCGGCCGCGATGCGTTCGCGCGTACGGCGGATGAGGTCCTCGACGAGTTCCGAGGGCGTGAAACGGGCATCGTCCAGCGCGCGCCCGACCTCACGCAGCGACAGCCCCAACGACCGCAGGCTCTCGATGTGGAAGATCCGCGCGATGTCCTCGCTGGAATACTCCCGATAGCCGGCCTCGTTGCGACCGGTCGGCCGCACCAGGCCGAGCGACTCGTAATGCCGGAGCATTCGGGCGCTGACCCCCGACCGTCGTGCCACCTCGCCGATCAACACCCCATGTCACCCCTCCTGGCCGGCCGTGCCGAGGACCGCGACGCGCTTCGCCTCCTCCATCGCGAACTCGAATCCCGCATCCGGATCGCGCAGCAGCCGTTCCGTGGCCAACGCGTGCCGGCGTACGCGCTCGTCGCGGCTCGTCATCGCCTCGCGCAGGATCGGCTTGATCACCTCACCGAGCCCGGCCATGGCCCGGCTCAGGCTCAGCTGCGTCTCCCGCTCGCCGCGTCCGAGCTGTGTCGCCAGCACTCCGGCCAGTTCGGATTCTTCATCATCGGGCACGAGCACGACCGCCGCCCGCCAGGCGCTCCGCGCCACCTCGTCGTCGGCGTCGGTCAGCAGCGCCCGCGTGATCGCCGGCCATGCCCGCCGGTCCCCGATCTTCGACAGCGTGTGCAACGCCTGGCTGCGCGCCTGCGCACGCTCCGAGCGGAGTTCCTCCACGAGCCTGGGAACCGTCACCGATGACGGATGGCGGGTGAGCGCCCATGTGAGCATGTCGCGCACGTAGAAATCGGGCTCGATCGCGCAGCGTTCGACGAGCTTGCCGACGAACCGCGGGTCCGGGGCCGTGCCGACCGCCAGCACCGCCTTCAGCCGCACCGACGAGTCGCCGTCCTCCAGCGCGTGCAGAACGCGCAATGTGGTCGTGTCGCCTTCCTGCGTGGTCATCGCAACCACCTCCTCGGCCACAGTGAAGAGCTTGTCACTGTGTCAAGGTCAAGCGAAGTCAAGGCCGAGCGAAGTCAAGGTCAAGCGGAGCCCGCCGGCAGCCGTACGGTCAACCGGCGCAGTGGTTGTCGGCGAGGGACGTGGTCGCGTCGGGGTTGCCGAGGGAGGACGCCGTGTTCCAGTCGGCGCAGGCCGCGCCGCTGTCGCCGAGCCGCGACTCAGCCACTCCGCGCTGATAATAGGCGTCGGCATATTCGGGCATGAGTCCGATCGCCGCGTTCAGATCGGATATCGCATCGCGCGGGTTGTCCAGCCCGATCCCGGCCACTCCCCGGGAGTAGAAGGCCTCCGCCTGCTGCGGGTCATAGGCGATGGCCGTGGAAAGGTCGGCGTACGCGCCCGAGTAGTCCCGCAGCGCGATTTTGGTCTTACCGCGCTCGCTGTACGCGACCGCGAAGGTCGGAAGCCGCGACACCTCATAGTCGAGCTCCCTGAGCGCCCCGGTGTAGTCGCCGTCGTAATACTTGATCAGGCCGAGATAGTGGTGCGCCAGGACGAAGTCCGGGTCGAGTTTCACCGTGCGTTCCAGATCCGATGTGGCGCCCGTGTAGTCTCCGCCGCGAAATCTGGCGATGCCCCGGCTGCTGTACGCCAACGCGATGCCCGGCTCCTTGGCGATGGCGTCGCTCATGATGGTTTCCGTGTTCTCCCAGGCCGTGTTCCGGATGACGGTCAGCGTGGCGAAGAGGATCGCGAACACCGCCGTCACCCCGATCGCACCGGCCCGCAGCCCGCGATGGCGGCCCCGGAGCGCCGCGTCCGCGAGATATCCGAAGACGAGGAAGAGGCCGAGATAGGGCAGATACACGTATCGGTTCGCGTGGTAGCCGTCGATGAGAAGCACGGCCTGGGTCGGCGCGATGGTGACCACGAAGAATCCGAGTCCGAAGACGAAGATTCTGCGCGCCGGCCTCACCAGCCACGCGGCGGCGATCCCGGCCGCGAGCACGAGCGGGAAAACGTAGAAATACCAGGGGAAGGGCGTGCGGGGGTATTCGTAGGCGAACGACAGATGGAACGGATAGACCGCCTGCACCAGGTGGTCGACCACCGCCGAGCAGGTCAGGAGGATCCGGTCGGCCACGGTGTATCCGCCCTGGGGGACCACGTCCTGCCGCACGTTCAGCCCGGCGAGAACCGTGATCGCGGCGATGGCGAAGAACGGGATCTTCTCCAGGAACAGGCGCCGGCTCGGCCTGCGGCCCTGCCAGAAATCCACGAGGAACAACACCACGGGAAGCGCGGCGGCGGTCGACTTGGAAAGCGCGGCCAGCCCGAACAGGACCACCGACCAGGCCAGCGGCCGCCATCGCCATGACTCGAGATAACGCAGGTAGAGCGAAATCGCGGCCAGCGAGAAGAGCGTCGCCAGCAGGTTGCTGCGGGCGGAGATCCAGGCGACCGTGTCGACGTTCACGGGATGGATCGCGAACGCCACCGCGACGAAACAGGCCGGGAAAGCGCGCTCGGTGAGCCGCCGGAACAGCAGGAACACCAGCACCACGTTGGCCAGGTGCACTATCAGGTTCGTGAAGTGGTACATGCCGATGGCGCCCTGGCCGAACATGTAGTCGATCGCGTACGACACGTACACCAGCGGCGTGTACATGAACTGCAGCGGCGTGGTGAACCAATAGCCGATGTTGGCCGCACTGAACTCCCGGATGGAGACGTTGTCCACCACGCCCTCGGGATCGTCGAAATAGACGAACCCGTTGCCGAGGCCGTTGGCGTGCACGGCGAACGTTCCCGCCACGATCAGGAACAGAATCTGCCACGGCAGAGAAGAATTCCGCGCTCCGATCGCGCTCGCGGGTGCGGCCGCATAACGAGGACCACGGCGAACGGCCGGGCGAACGGGCGTCATCACACGCCTCCAGTGAGCGTCGTCGCTGACGGGCGTCCCGGTCCCGCCGACGCTCCTACGCCGGCTTTCCGGGTGTCCGCGAAGAGGCAGAAGGCGGGCGTTCCCGGAAATCGTGGACCGCCTCGGACTGTACGCAACACTGATCGAACCCGATACCGACGGCGGCTCGCGCCGTGCGGCAGAAAGGGCCTGACCAGGGAAGATTACCCAGGGCGGCGAGGCCGTCCTCTGAAACGATCAGAGCGGCCCTCCGTGCCCGGCTCCGGGAAAGCAGGCTGAAGCATCAGGGCCCCTGCCCGGGCCGCTCTCACGCGCCGGTGTATACAAGGCGAACATGACAGCGGATACCTTTACGGATTCGACCGCATTCCTCGCCTCCAGGGGCGCCGCCGGGCTCCCCCACCCCGGGGGCACGCTCCTGGAACACCTGCGGCGCGTCGCCGCCCGGCTCAAGGACTGGGGCGCGCCGGAAGAGGTGCAGCTCGCCGGCCTGTGTCACGCCGCCTACGGCACGGACGGCTTCGACCACCCGCTCCTCGACCTCGCCGATCGCGCCGCGCTGGCCGAGGTGATCGGGGCCCCGGCCGAGGCGCTCGTGTATCTCTACGCCTCCTGCGACCGCGCGGCCACCTATCCCGCCCTGCGCTTCGCCGACCGCTTCACGGGCCGTACGGTGGACCCCTCCGACGCCGAACTCCGGGCGTTCATCCTGATCACGGCCGCGAACGAGATCGACGTCGCCCGGCACAACGCGGACATCCGCACCGAGCACGGAGCCGCGCTGCACGCGTTCTTCGCCCGCAACCGGGACCTGCTGCCACCGGTCGCCTGGGAGGCCGTCAAGGAGACCTTCGCCGTCCGCATCGCGAGCCTCGATCACCTGGTCCTGACCGTGGCCGACATCCCCCGCACCATCGCCTTCTATCGCGACGCCCTCGGCATGGAGCCGGTGACCTTCGGCGACGGCCGCCACGCGCTCGTCTTCGGCTCCAGCAAGATCAACCTGCACCAGGCCGGGCGCGAGATCCGGCCGCACGCCCTCCACCCCGTGCCGGGCAGCGCCGACCTGTGCCTGATCACCCACTCACCCCTGGACCAGGTGGCCGCCCATCTGACCGCTTCGGGCGTACCCATCGAAGAGGGTCCGGTGCCCAGGACCGGCGCGCTCGGCCCGATCACCAGCCTGTACGTCCGCGACCCGGACCACAACCTCATCGAGATCTCCACCTACGGCTGAGGAAGTGCCCCTGACGTCGGCTCCGGCACCCGGCCCACGAGACAGTGCAGGTCCTTATCCAGGAGACCGTACGGCAGGCCGTCGGCGCATTCGAGCGCATGCTCGGCCTGCCGTACGGGAAACGGCGTCATGCGCCGGCCGCTCACGGCTTCAGCGTGAGCCTCTTCCTCGACGTGCCCGGGAAGGCGACGACCAGGTGCTCTTCCTCGCCTGAATCGTGGACCCGCACGTAGACACGGAGCCGGTAGCGCCCCTTCCCCGCGATCGCCAGGTTCGGCATCGGGGCACCCGCGCCCACCTCTCCGCCCTCGCTTATGTCCGGCACGGTGAGCCTGCCGCTGCGGCTGACGATCGGCACCTCGTTGACCTGATCCCATCCGGCCGTCCGCCGCGGCGGCGGAGTGCGGAAGGCCTTCACCGTAAGGCAGACATCGGCCACATCCGCGACATGGCCGATGAGCACCGCGCTGCCGGCCACCCCGATGAGGGCGTCGTCGTCGAAGACCCTGTCCATCGCCTGCTCCGCCGTCTCCTCGGTTGCTTCGTCCTCAGGGTCGTAGACCAGATAGCCGGGATCGCCGTCGACGAACAAGAAGTAGTTGGCCGTGGCCTGGACGACACCCTTCGTCCGGGGCCACGGGTCGCGGCACCTCGCGTTCTGCTCGGCGATGTAGGCGGCGTCCGCCTCCTGCATCTCCGTGGTCGACCGCAACAGCTCCGGGTGGGTCGCGCCGACGATCTCGGGGCAGACGTAGACGAGGTCCCACGGGTCCGCGCCCCAGGCGGGCCGCGCGCTCCCGGCCCGGGTGAGAATCGCGTGCTCCTCGTCGCGGTCCTTCGCCTGGCACAGCATCCGCCCGTACGCGAGGATCTCCTGGTCCGACAGGCTGTCCGGGAACACGGGCGGCACTCCGCCCTCCCTGCTCCGCGCCCGGCACAGGAACGCGGCGTCGCGTTCCGCGGGTTTCAGGTCACCGAATGCGGGCCGGTCATAACAGTCCATCGACCAGCCGGTGTAGGTGAGGTGCGGGGTGACCTCCGGGTGGATCGCTGCGATGACCGGTAGTACGGTCACGGCCGTCACCGCGACACGGATCACGCGCCGCCGCGCGGGCGGAAGGTCCGCCTGGGGGCCCGCGGTGGGAAGTTCACGGGCGGTCGCCGCGATCCACACGCTGCTGATCAGCGCCGCCGCGTCCATGACGACCACCGCCACCAGGCCACCGTCGGAGATCCTCCCCAGGAGAACGTTGAGCGGAATCGCCAGCGCGTAGACACCCACCGACAGCCACCCGGCGGCCTGCGTGCCACGGCTCCACCGGCCGTCGCGCCACTGCCCGACGACCGTGATGGCGATCGCGGCCGCTGCGCCCACTATCAAGCTCAGTTCGACGATGGTGCTCGATCCGAGCTGTGGGAGGTCGAGTTCGTCGAGCAGTTCGTCGGCCATCCCGGCCAGCTCGACCGCGAACAACACTCCGGCCACCGCGCGTAGCACGCGGGACCGCCAGCGGATGACGAGCAGGTAGAGGACATCGATCGCGGTCCACAACGCGAGCTGGAACGCCGCGTCGACCGCGCCGGGAAGCAGCGCGATCGGATACCACAGCACGAGGGTGTACGCCACCGCCAGATACAGCAGCCGGCGCAGTGCCTTCGCGTGGCGGTCCAGCGGTCCCGGCGCGGGGGCACGCAGGATCAGCCACAGCAGCGCGGCCTTCACCAGGGCGGCCACGAGCAACGCCACAACCATCGGGGTGTCGAACCCGCCGCGTATGAAGAACTCCGCATAGGCCGGCGGCGTCCATTCGACGGCAGCCCAGAGCCAGGCGTCGCCCAGCACCAACCCCGTGACCGCCGCCGCAAGAACCAGGCCGACTACGCCAATCCTGATAATTCGCCAAAAGCCATTCGAAGGCACGGGATGCGATCTTAGTATGGCACTGCCGTACAGCCGGACACAGCGGAACGACGAGCGGCCCCGTCACGACTCCATGACTTCGATTCCGGTTCTCCGGAAACCCGGGCGCGGCACAATCGCACGGACGTACGGGCCGCCTCGAAGTAGCCGAATCCGACAACGAGTTTCCGTATTCGAGCAGTTTCTATGTCAAGCCAAGCGCGAATCCCTTTGCCGGCTCGGGCTTTTCGTCACGACCGGATGAGGGTCCGGGTCTCCGCCGCACCGGTGACCGCGAGGCGGCGGCGGCGGCTCGGCCGCATCATGGTCGGGTGGGAGATGCCCCAGGCCGCGCTCGCGCAGATCATCTCCTTGATGCGGGCGGCGGTCCGGCCCGTGAACGCGGTGGGCATGACCTGGTCGTCGGGGGTCACACGCTGGACGATGCCGTCGCAGCGTCCGATGCTGATGCACTGCAAGACGTAGCCGATCGTGGTCTCGGGAACCTTGCGACCGGTCAAACGCGCGGCGATGACGGCGGCGGCCAGCCACGCCATCGGGTTCGCCGAAGCGCAGGACATCCGCAGCGGCTTGCCACCCGCTCCTTCGGCGAACGCGGCGTCGCCGACGGCGTACACATCGGGGTGCGAGACCGATCGCATGCCGGCGTCGACGACGATCCGGCCCGTGTCGGACACCTCGAGGGTGGTGGCGGCCGCGATCGGATGCACGGTGAAGCCCCCGGTCCACACGGTCACCTGGGCCTCGATCCTGCCTGCACCGGTGACCACGCCGTCCGCCTCCACGCGCGTGATATCGACATCGTCGTGGACCGTGATGCCGAGCTGGTCGAAGGCGCCGCGCAAATGACGCTGGGCCTTGTCACTGAGCCAGCCGCCGACGCGACCGCGGGCGGCGATCGCGACCTCAAGGTCCGGGCGGGCTTCGGCGATCTCGGTGGCCGTCTCGATGCCGGTCAGGCCACCGCCCACGATCAGCACGGCCCCACCGGGCTTCACCTCGCTCAGGCGCGCCCGCAGCCGGAGAGCGGCCTGCTTGCCGGCCGCGTTGTAGGCGTGCTCCTCGGCACCGGGGACGCCCTGATCGGCGATGACGCTGCCCAGGGCGTACACGAGGGTGTCGTAGGAGAGGGTCTCACCGCCGAGATCGACGGTCTTGCGCTCCACATCGACGGCGGTGACCTGCGCGATCCGGACCTGTACGCCGGTGCCCGCGAAGAGGTCGCGCAGTGGGCGAGGCCGCAGCTCCTGTCCGCTCGCGAGCTGGTGCATCCGGATCCGCTCGACGAACTCCGGGTCGCCGTTGACGAGGGTGATCTCGACGTCGTCGCGGTGCAGCCGCTTGGCGAGGCGACCGGCGGTGTGGCTCCGGCGTACCCGGCTCCCAGGACGACGATGCGGTGCTTCATGATGCGCTCCTGTCTGGTGGTTGCCACCCCCTGAACCGGACAGGCGCGCGATCACTGACAGGGACTGCGTGTGATGTGGGTCACGACTCGTCGGGCACGGGCGCAGGCACGCGATGCACTGAAGTCAGTGGGGGGATCTGGACGCGGATCGAGGCGCCGACATTCACCTTGTCCACTTGATCATCCCGGCTGTTGCCTGCTCGCTCGTCATGTAGGTCAGGAAAAGTGGACGTCAGGAGCAGGCCAGGCACCATCTTCGGTGAACTGCGATCCCCAATAGAACGGGTTCACCTCACGAAGAGTGCGAACACCCCATCCCTTCACGCTGGAGTCGTCGGGCACACCGACTTGCACGTCGGGCCCCCACAAGGCCAAGCGCTCCTGGCAGATGCCGCACGGGGGAAGGACGAGGACGCGGTCACGGCCGGAATCCCGATAAACGCACACCGAGGCAGTGACCTTCTTGTCGAGCGTGTAAGCCTGGCAGATGGCACCGGTCTCATGACACAGGGACACTCCGCCG
>NZ_VIRM01000169.1 GCF_006874475.1 Microbispora hainanensis | reverse complement strand
GCGCTACTCGGCCTGGCCGTGGACGGCAAAACCCTGCGCGGCAGCCGCACCGGCGACCGTGTGACCCACCTGCTGGCCGCCACCCGCCACGACACCCAGACGGTGATGGCTCAAGCCCAGGTCGCAGCCAAAAGCAACGAGATCCCCGCGTTCACGCCCCTGCTGTCCGGGCTCGACCTCACCAGCGTGGTCATCACCGCCGACGCCCTGCACACCCAGCATGAGCACGCCAGGCAGATCGTCGCGGCCGGAGGGCACTACGTGTTCATCGTCAAGGGCAACCAGCCCACCCTGCTGCGCCGGCTCAAGGCCCTGCCCTGGCGCGAGGCCATCCTCAACGACCGCACCGACGAGACCCGGCACGGACGCCGCGAGATCCGCCGCATGAAGATCTGCACCGTCCGCCCAGGCCTGCCCTTCCCCCACGCCGCCCAGGCCATCCAGGTCAAACGACGCCGCACCAACAACGCCACCGGGAAGACCACCATCGTCACCATCTACGCCATCACCAGCCTGCACCCCGGCCAGATCACCCATGCCCACCTCGCCGGACTGATCCGCGGCCACTGGAGCATCGAAGCCCTGCACCACATCCGCGACGTCACCTACCGCGAAGACGCCTGCACGATGAGGACCGGGGCCGCACCCCGGATCATGGCGAGCCTCCGCAATCTGGCCATCGGCCTGGCCCGCCTG
>NZ_VIRM01000168.1 GCF_006874475.1 Microbispora hainanensis | reverse complement strand
TGGACACGCCCTTGTCCTTGAGCGTCTTGCCGATGAAGTGGCCGGCCGCCACCCCCATGCCGTAGTTGTCGCCGCCCAGCCAGGTCCGGTAGGACAGCTTGTCGGGGAAGACCCGGTCCAGGTTGATCACCGGGATGCCGGCGTCCATCGCCTGCCGGGCGACCTGGTTGAGCTGCTCGCCGTCGTTGGGCAGGATGACCAGCGCGTTGACCTTGGCCTGGATCAGCGACTCCACCGCCGAGATCTGCTGGTTGATGTCGTTGGTCGGCTCGACCGCCTTGAACTCCACATCGGAGAACTGCTTGGCCGCGTCCGTCGCGTTCTTGGCGATGGCGGCGATCCAGCCGTGGTCGGCGGCCGGGGCCGAGAAGCCGATGACGACCTTCTCACCGGGGGCGTCGTTGGCGCCCGTGGCCGCGGGGGCGGCGGCCGGTGCGCTCGCCTGCGCGGCGGGCTCGTTGCTCGTGCAGGCCGCGACCAGGGCACCGGCGCCGATGACGGCTCCGCCGAGGAGGAAGCCCCGGCGGCCGGGGTTCTGTGTCATGTCGTTCTCCCTTGCAGTGGGGGGTGGAATAGCAGGAAAGCGAGGAACCGGAAAGCGAGGAACAGGAAAAGCGAGGAACAGGAAAAGCGAGGAAAAGGGTGCAGGAGGCCGGGACCGCGGCCGTACGGCGGCGGACCTGGACGGTCGAGTAGGGGAAGTGAGGGGTGCCGG
>NZ_VIRM01000167.1 GCF_006874475.1 Microbispora hainanensis | reverse complement strand
CCCTTGTTGCCGTGACGGCCGGCGAGCTTGTCACCATCGGTGATCTTGCGCTTCTGCGCCACGTACACGCGCACCAGCTCGTTCACACCCGGAGGAAGCTCGTCGCCCTCCTCCCGGCTGAACACGCGGACGCCGATGACCTTGCCCGACTCACCGTGCGGCACCTTCAGCGAGGTGTCACGCACCTCACGCGCCTTCTCACCGAAGATCGCCCGCAGCAGCCGCTCCTCCGGCGTCAGCTCCGTCTCACCCTTCGGCGTGACCTTGCCCACCAGGATGTCACCCGTCGTCACCTCGGCGCCGATCCGGATGATGCCCCGCTCGTCGAGATCGGCCAGCGCGTCCTCCGAGGCGTTGGGGATGTCGCGGGTGATCTCCTCCGGACCCAGCTTGGTGTCGCGGGCGTCCACCTCGTGCTCTTCGATGTGGATCGACGACAGCACATCGTCCTGCACCAGACGCTGGGACAGGATGATCGCGTCCTCGTAGTTGTGACCCTCCCAGGGCATGAACGCCACCAGCAGGTTCTTGCCCAGCGCCATCTCACCGTTGTCGGTGCACGGACCGTCGGCGACGACCTGACCCCGCTCGACCCGGTCGCCCTCGGCCACGATCGGCTTCTGGTTGAAGCAGGTGCCCTGGTTCGACCGCTTGAACTTCGCCACCCGATACGTCGTCCGGGTGCCGTCGTCGTTCATCACCGTGATGTAGTCGGCCGAGACC
>NZ_VIRM01000166.1 GCF_006874475.1 Microbispora hainanensis | reverse complement strand
AAGAGTGCATTGAATAGCGGAATCTCTGGTCAAGATCCAGTGATCAACCCGAGCCCAGAGCGATGCGGGCCCTACCCGCCCACCTACGAGCCTGGTTTGCCCCCGTAACGAGGCTTAATGGGTGCCGGGATGCGGCCCGCCTCGTTATTGGAGAAGGGAAGATCATGGTTCGCGATCCGGAGAGGCGGAGCCGTTGGTGGTGGCTTCCGGGATCTCTTGCCGTAGCAGCCTCGGTTGCGCGGCTCATCTATGAGATCTTCCGCGACCGGGCTGGGCACTTCTAACGCCCAGTAGGCCCCCGACTTGTTCGGGGGTCTTTCCATCCCCGGCGCTTATGCGGCCTGGCGCACCAGTCGGAGTTGAGGTACGCGCCGGGGGAGGCGTGGTGCTTGGTCTGCCCGATGGTGACCGAGAACCACCGGGTGTAGGTATTGGGGCGTCCCGAGGTCCCGACCTGCGATCGGGCGATCGACAGGAGCTTGGCTACCTGATCGACCTTCGGCTTAGGCTTCTCCGTCGCCTTCGGCCGAGCCGTAGGTGTCGAAGCAGAAGAAGTTGCCGAGGCATGCGTCGGGGTCGTCCCAGCGTGCGTAGCCGAGGGCGTCGGTGTCGGAAGCGTCAAGGTCGGCGGTGAGGCCGTCGAAGTCGTCGGCTCGGGGCCGCGCTCGACAGGGAGTCCCAGTCGGACGAATCAGCAAGGAAGGAGCAATGCTTAGAACCTGTGGATCTTCAG
>NZ_VIRM01000165.1 GCF_006874475.1 Microbispora hainanensis | reverse complement strand
CAGCGAGCGGACCACGGCGTCGCGCCAGGGACCCCGATAACCGCATCGGGAGACCCACTCCCGCCACAGGAGCCTGGTCTCGGCGAGCTGCTCCATCGGGTCGATCCGCTCCGGCTCCGGCTCGTGGGAAGGATGCCAGGTGAACACGAACGGCACCCGCTCGCCGGCGGCGACCGTGAACGTCGCCTGGTGCCGGTAGTCGCCGCCGCGCAGCGGGACTCCGGAGTGGATCCAGACCGAGTCGGGGCCGCCGATGGCGTGCAGGTGCCCGTTGCTGCGGCGCACCCAGGGGACGATGCGGCCGTAGTCGAAGCGGATGCGGATCTCGGTCGTCATCTCCACGGTGCCCGACAGGCCCTCCACGATCCGTACGAGATCGGGGTTGGCGTGCCGGGGAGGCATGAAGTCGATCACCTTGACCGCGCCCGTGGGCGTCTCCCAGACGGTCTCCAGGATGAGCGTGTCCTCGACGTACGCCCGGCGGGTGGCCCGGTCGTGCCCCGCGGCGGCCACCCGCCAGAAGCCGTTGGACTCGTCGCCGAGCAGCCGGGTGAAACAGGAGGGGGAGTCGAACCGTGGCAGGCACAGCCAGTCGACCGAGCCGTCCATGCCGACGAGGGCGGCCGACTGCATGTCGCCCACGAGGGCGTATTCCTCGATCCGCATGACCGTCACGCTACCCGGCGCGGGCCCTCCGCTCATCCGCGAGCGCGGCCGTCAGAGGCTCGCCGCCGTCGCCACACCCGGTAGTTCCCTGCTCAGCGCCTGTGCGGTGCGGATCAGGTGGATGTGGCTGAAGGCTTGGA
>NZ_VIRM01000164.1 GCF_006874475.1 Microbispora hainanensis | reverse complement strand
ACCCCAAAACAGTCCGGCGCATTGCGCACTCGCGGAGAGTCTTGATCAGCCGGCCACCAGGCCGCCTCGCCTCACGTCGTCGACAACGGCGCCGCACTGCCGGAAACAACGGGGCGCGGACTCGCCTCATTCGATCTCTCGACTGACGGTCCCGAATATGCCGTTCGTCCCATTCATGGGTCTGCGTCCAGACGGCCGCCGGCCTCCGCTCCGCCCTGAGCGTGGCCGCTTTGACGGGTTGTCCGATGTGTTGGTTTCGTTCCAAAGTGTGATTTGCATCACAGCAGGCGTTGAATCGGTCCAATGAAGCGGGTATCGGACACCGCTCCACACCCGCGATGATCAGCCAAAACATCCTTCGCACATGATCCACATCGCCCTCGTGAGGCACCCCCCTCCAGAGCACGGTCACGAACCCACTTACGTCACCCCATTTCCTCCTATAACTTTCTCCTCGTTCCTCACTGACGGATGGGGCGCAGGTGACGCCCCACGACAGACCAGGAGAATTCCAATGAAGCGCACTCTCGCTCTGGGCGGGATCGCGGCCGGCCTGCTGGCCTCCGCGGCGATCGCTGCCCCGGCTCACGCCGACTCGGTTCCGGCCGTGAACCTGGCCAACACCAACCTCGCCGCTCAGCAGGTCGCGGCGTTCTGGTACGGGCAGGCCAAGGCCAACCTCGTCAACGCCACCCCGTACACGGTGGAGACCACGGTCCCCACCAAGCACGTGTCGACCGGCGGAGCCTCCGCCGACACCAAGGCCGGCGTTGTCGGGTCGAGCGGTGACCAGAAGGCCGCCACCGGCACCCTGAAGAACGTG
>NZ_VIRM01000163.1 GCF_006874475.1 Microbispora hainanensis | reverse complement strand
CGGAAGCACTCCTCCCACGGCACGTCGCCCCGCCCGGTGGACACGAAGTCCCACCCGCGGCGGGGATCGGCCCAGGCCAGGTGTGAGGCCAGCCGGCCGCGCCGGCCGTCGCGGGTGGCGACCCGGGCGTCCTTGCAGTCGACGTGGTAGATCTTGTCGGCGAAGTCGAGGATGAAGTTCGCCGGGTCCAGGCCCTGCCACACCATGTGCGAGGGGTCCCAGTTCAGCCCGAAGGCCGGCCGGTGCCCGATGGCCTCCAGCGTCCGCACCGTGGTGTGGTAGTCGTAGGCGATCTCGCTGGGGTGCACCTCGTGCGCGAACCGCACGCCCACCTCGTCGAAGACGTCCAGGATCGGGTTGAAGCGGTCGGCGAAGTCCTGGTAGCCGGCCTCGATCATGGACGGCGGCACCGGCGGGAACATCGCCAGGGTGTGCCAGATGGAGGAGCCGGTGAAGCCGACGACGGTCGTGACGCCGAGTTTGGCCGCCGCGCGGGCGGTGTCCTTGAGTTCCTCGGCGGCGCGCTGCCGTACGCCTTCGGGTTCGCCGTCGCCCCAGATGCGGGCGGGCAGGATGCCCTTGTGGCGTTCGTCGATGGGGTGGTCGCAGACGGCCTGGCTGAGGAGGTGGTTGGAGATCGTCCACACCCCGAGGTTGTACTTGGCCAGGGTCTCCTTCTTGCGTTCGACGTAGGAGTCGTCGGCGAGGGCCTTGTCGACCTCGAAGTGGTCGCCCCAGCAGGCGATCTCCAGGCCGTCGTAGCCCCATTCCGAGGCCAGCCGGCAGACCTCCTCGAACGGCAGGTCCGCCCACTGCCCCGTGAACAACGT
>NZ_VIRM01000162.1 GCF_006874475.1 Microbispora hainanensis | reverse complement strand
GGAAGGGGTGTACCTTCCCGATGATCATGTAGGTCTCATGCATGACCGACGCGCCAACGTCGGTCGGGAAGGCACACCCGTGCTCACCGTAGTCCCTGACCCCGCTGACGGCGACCGCCGTACCGCAGACGCCCCGGTCTCCTCCTCCCTGATCGACGAGATCGTCCGGGAAGGCGCCCGCAGGATGCTCGCCGAAGCGCTCAAAGCCGAGGTCGATGCCTATATTGCCCAGTTCGCCGATCAGCGGGACGACGATGGACGCCGTCTGGTCGTGCGCAACGGCTACCACCAGGCGCGCGAGGTGCTCACCGCGGCCGGCGCGATCGAGGTCAAGGCGCCCAGGGTCAACGACAGGCGCGTCGATGAGGTCACCGGCGAGCGCAAGCGCTTCTCCTCGGCGATCCTGCCGCCCTGGGCGCGCAAGACACCGAAGATCACCGAAGTGCTGCCCTTGCTCTACCTGCACGGCCTGTCCTCCGGTGACTTCGTCCCAGCGCTGGGGCAGTTCCTCGGCTCGGCGGCTGGCCTGTCGGCGCCGGTCATCACGAAGCTGACCGAGCAGTGGAAGGCCGAGCAGCGCGCCTTCGCCGACCGTGACCTGTCGGGCGTGGACTACGTATACCTGTGGGCCGACGGGGTGCACGTCAACGTCCGCCTGGAGGAGCACCGTTTGTGCCTGCTGGTGATGATCGGCGTGCGCGCCGACGGCCGTAAGGAGCTCATCGCGCTGTCCGACGGCTACCGCGAGTCGACCGAGTCGTGGGCCGACCTGCTGCGCGATTGCAAACGGCGGGGGATGCGCGCGCCGGTGCTGGCCGTCGGGGACGGCGC
>NZ_VIRM01000161.1 GCF_006874475.1 Microbispora hainanensis | reverse complement strand
GGGGGTGGGTGTGGGGTGCCGGTGGCGGTTCCCGAGGGGCTGGCGGTGATCCCGCCGGGGGCCGAGCTCGCCGGGTTGCTGGCCGGTATCGCGGTGGAGCGGGTGTCGGGGTTCGACACCGTCGAGGTGCTCAAGGCCGCCTACCGGCAGTCCTGTCATGACCGGGCGTGGTTCTTGCAGGTGCTGCTGGAGGTCGGGCTGCGCGAGCCGTGGTCGGGTGACAGTGTGGTGCGCCTGCAGGCGCCCGATGAGTTCGCCCCGGATGAGGCGCGGGCGGCGCTGGTATGGTCGCGCCGCCGCGCCGATTCGGCGTTCGAGCTGGCGTGGAACCTGCACCGCCGTCTGCCGGTTCTCGGCCAGGCGATGCTGGACGGGGTGTTGGACGAGCCGCGGGCGGTGGCCTTCATCCGCTGGACCACCGGGCTGAGCGACGCCCAGGCCGGCTGGGTCTGCGAGCGCCTGGTGCACCGCGCGGCGGCCTGGACGGTGGGTGAGCTGATCGAGCACATTCAGCGTCTGGTGCTGGCGATCGACCCCGGCTGGGCGGAAAAGCGCTACACCGAGGCGGTGCGCAGGCGGCGGGTGACCGGCACGCGCAACGACGACGGCACCGCGACCGTCTCGGGCCTGGACCTGCCGCTGGAACGGGCGGTGGCCGGATGCGAGCGGATCGACGAGCTGGCCCGGGCCTGCAAACGCGCCGGAGACCGCCGTCCCATCGACCATATCCGCGCCGATCTGTTCCTCGGCAGCCTCGACGGCACCTTCGAAGGCCTGTCCGACGACCAGATCATCACCCACGTCCGCACCCACCCACTCCTAGAACCCGGCGAC
>NZ_VIRM01000160.1 GCF_006874475.1 Microbispora hainanensis | reverse complement strand
TCCTGATTGGAAGCCGCCGGTGCCGTTGCCGAGGTAGAGATGGAGGTCCTTGGTTGTCGCGTTACGCGCGATCACATCGGCCCTCCCATCTCCATTGAAGTCATGTATTGCGCCAACGCGGATGGTGTTCACAATGATCTGTGCGTCGGCGGCCTGGGCTTGATAGCGGTCCGGATAGGCCGATACCTGCACGGCCTGGCATACCTCTCCGATTGGCGCGGTCTTCCAGCTGTTGTTCGGGTAGAGCCTGAGCATCTTGTCGAGGAAGGCGTTGGTGGCCCACGTCGGGTTGAGTCGCTGGGCGGCCGTTCCCCAGGAGGCGCGCTGCTGGAACAGTCCCAGGCTGTCGTGGTCGACCGCCTCGCTGATGTTCTGGATGCTGGTTTCCACGATGGTCGTGGTGATGGCGATCACCGCTGCCCGTGCGTCCAGCCCACGGTCGCGCACAGCTTTGATCACCATGCGTGCGCAGGACACGCGGTAGGCGGACATGTAGCCGCGCATCTTTGCTCTGAGGGTGGTGTTGAGCTGGGCGGCCAAGGCTGCGTCGGTCGAGGTGGTGCCGTTGGGGTCGCAGGCGGCGAGTTGGTAGGCGGCGCTGACATCCGATGCCGAGGTGGGCCGCGGCTCCGGTCCGGCCATAGCGGGGAAGGCCATGGCCGATAAACCGACAGCGGCGATCACCGCTGTGGCCGTGATGCGGGCAGGGGAGAAGACGAGGGATTTGGACATGAGATTCCTCCAGGGGACCGGCGATGCCGACCGGTTCCTGATCGAAGAGAAGTTTGGGGGTTCGTCGCCCGTCTGTCGGCAACCGGCCAGGCCAGTACCAGCGGTTGCGTGT
>NZ_VIRM01000016.1 GCF_006874475.1 Microbispora hainanensis | reverse complement strand
CTGGGGTCGGTCGAGGTCCGGTAGGAGAACGCGGTGCCACCCCACTGGTAGGTCAGCACCCAGATGTTCTTCGGCGCGAAGTAGAACAGCGTCGGCGCGACGGCCGAGAAGTTCATCGTGTTCTGGCTGGCCGAGGCCATGTCGGACCAGTTCGTGAACAGGCCGAAGTTCATCGACCCCCAGCTCGATCCCGTGTTGTGCGTCGTCGCGTAGACCAGGTGCTTGCCGTTGTAGACGACGTTGGTGAAGTCCTTCAGCGAGACCCACCCGGACTTCGGCGTCGCCAGCGCGCCGGTCGAGGTCCAGCGGTACGTCGACGGGAGATCACACGTGCCGCCGGTCGGGGGCGTCGGGGACGGCGTCGAGCCGCCGCCGCCGCGGACGGTCCACTTCTGGTTGTCGCCGCCCCAGCAGCTGTAGAGCTGGATCTGGCTGCCGTTGGCGGTGCCGGCGCCGACGACGTCGAGGCACAGCCCGGACTGGACGCCCGCGATGGTGCCGTCGGAGTTCTGGCGCCACTTCTGGTTGTTCTGGCCGTTGCAGGACCAGATCACGACCTTGGTGCCGTTCGTGGTGCCCATGTTGTAGGCGTCCAGACACCGGGTGCCGTTGAACGTCCGCAGCTCACCGGAGGAGGTGAACTCGAATGCCTGGTTCGCCTGCCCGTTGCAGTCCCAGATCTGCAGAGCGGTGCCCAGCGCGTCGGTGTTGCCCGACACGTCCAGGCACCGTCCCGACGCCGCGCTCACCAACGGCGCCGCCGCCGCCGACGCCGGTGCCGACCACGTCACGAGGGACGCCAGCACGGTCGTCATCACCGTGGCCAGGACCGCCACGAGGCGCATGCGGGCCGGCGAACGACGCCGGCCGCTCGTCACTCGGATGGGGGGTGAATCCATTGTTTCGTTCTCCTTGGGGATGAAGGCGTGGCGGGCACGCCGGGAAAGCGGGGCCGGGCACGGCCGGGCGGCCGATCGGCTGCACCGCGGTGCCGTCGCGCTCGTTAGCGCTAACATTTCGGCGGCTGGTCCAGACTCCTCTCCCTCGACGACGTGATGTGGTGGTGCACGTATGACCGGGCGAGAGCCCGCTAAGAATGCGCTCCCTGTCGGCGCCTGCCACGCCCGGGACGCTCCGGGGTGGCGCGCGACGGCGGACCGTCTCCGATGATGGAGACCCCTCCTTCCCGGGCCTGCGGCGTGTTAGCGCTCACATTTTTTGCGGGATGCACTCCCGCGGGTGTCGATTCCACTGGTAATGGCGGAGCAAACCCGGACTCACCGGGGCGCGTCAAGAGGACGATCGAGAGCTCGATGCACAGGGAGCTTCCGGTGCGCGTCCACCTGGCGATATCGCCCCGCCCGTGCCGCCGGCGCGACGGCTCGCGATGAAACATTCACGACGGCGAACCGGCCCGACGCGGCGCCGTCGCCGTCCGGGCAGGGGCGCGCACTGACGCGTCTGCGAACCCGCCCTCTCGTCGTCCGCCTGCGAGCACGGGTCGTCCGTCTCCTCGTCAGGCGGTGCGGGCGTGGAAGGTGCCGCGGTAGGTCTGCGGGGCGACCCCGAGGATGCGGCGGAAGTGCGGGCGGAGGGCGATGCCGTTGCTGAAGCCGACCCTGCGGGCGATGGTGTCGACGCTGAGGTCGGTGGTCTCCAGCAGCCGCTGGGCCTGCATGATCCGCTGGGCCAGCAGCCATTGGAGCGGAGACGTGCCGGTGAGCCGGCGGAATCGGCGGTCGAAGCTCCGGCGGCTCATCAGGGCGTGCCTGGCCAGGGAGTCGACGTCCAGGCCGGGGTCGTCGAGGTGGCGGATGGCGTGGCTGAGGATCTCGCCGAGCGGGTCGTCGGTGCCGGGGTCGGGCAACGGGTGTTCGATGTACTGCGCCTGGCCGCCGCTGCGCTGCGGAGGCACGACCATGCGGCGGGCGATGGTGTTGGCGACCTGGGCGCCGAACCCGCGCCGCACCAGGTGCAGGCAGGCGTCGATGCCGGCGGCGGTTCCGGCCGAGGTGATCAGGTCGCCGTCGTCCACGAACAGCACCGAGGCGTCCACCCGTACGCCGGGGTAGGCGGCGGCGAGGGCGGGCGCGAAGAGCCAGTGGGTGGCCGCGCGGCGGCCGTCCAGCAGCCCGGCGGCGGCGAGCACGAACGCGCCGAGGCACAGCCCGACGACGGTCGCGCCGTCGGTGTGCGCGTCGCGCAGGGCGGCGAGCACCGGTTCCGGCGGACGCTGCGCCGGGCTGCGCCAGCTCGGCACGACGACGACGGCGGCGTCGGCCAGCGCGTCCAGCCCGTACGGCGCGGCCAGCCGGATCCCGCCGGTGGTGGTGAGCGGGCCGGGATCGCCGCCGACCGCGCGCAGGTCGAAACGAGGGACACCCGTGTCACTGCGGTCTGCGCCGAACACGCTGATCGGGACGCTGGTCTCGAACAGCGGCGCCCGGTCGAACATCACCACCGCGACGGTCAGCGGGTCACGTCGGCTCATCGCTCCCCCTTGGGTTGGCTTGAACCTATCGCAGGACGGCTTTCACGCCGCTTCCTCTCCGGGGGTCGTACGCCCGACGATCGTCCACAGGCGGTCCGGTCTGCACCGGAACGACCGCCGGCACGCACACTCCGCAAACGAGGACTGTCATGACCAACGCATCGCAGATCAGCGTCCACGCCCTCGGCGGGCCGACCGCGATCCTGGAGATCGGCGGGCTGCGCCTGCTCACCGACCCGACCTTCGACGCTCCCCGCGAATATGTGGCGGGCCCGGGACGGGTCCTGGTCAAGACCGCGCCCACCGCGCTGACGCCCGCGGAGATCGGCCCCGTCGACGCCGTGCTGCTCTCCCACGACCAGCACAAGGACAACCTCGACGTCGGCGGTCGCGACTACCTCGGCCAGGTGCCGCTCGTGCTCACCACCGCGAGCGCGGCAGACCGGCTGGGCGGCGCGAGCCGCGCCGTCCCCCTCTGGGAGCACGTCGACCTGTCCCGGCCCGGCGGCTCGGCGCTGCGTGTCACCCGGGTGCCCGCTCTGCACGGCCCCGAGGGCAGCGAGCCCGTCGTCGGGGAGGTCGCCGGGTTCGTGCTGTCCGGCCCCGGGACACCGACCGTGTACGTCAGCGGCGACAACGCCTCCCTCGACCTCGTCGCCCTGATCGCCGGACGGTTCGCCGTCGACGTCGCCGTCCTGTTCGCCGGAGCGGCCAGGACCGCTCTCCTCGGCGACGCCTACCTGACCCTCACCAGCGCGCAGGCGGCCGAGGCCGCCCGGATCCTGGGTGCGTCACACGTCGTCCCGCTGCACTTCGACAGCTGGGGCCACTTCACCGAGGGGGCCGACGCACTCACGAAGGCGTTCGCGCAGGCGGGGCTCACCGAGCGGCTCACCCTCCTGCACCCGGGCGGGCGCGCCACGCTCACGGTCGCGACCGCCTGACCGACTGACCGCCTGACCGACTGACCGGCAGCGGCGGATCGCGGCGCGCCTCAGGAGCCGAGGTAGCGCAGGACGGCCAGCACCCGGCGGCTGTAGCCGGTCGTGTGCGACAGCGCGAGCTTGTCGAACAGTGCGTTGACGTGCTTTTCCACCGCGCTCTGCGACACGTGCAGCGACTGGGCGATCGAGGCGTTCGTCAGGCCCTGGGCCATGAGTTCGAGGACCTGGCGCTCGCGGGCGGTGAGCTGGGCCAGCGGGTCGGCGTGGCTGGTGCGCGCGAGCAGCTGGCGCACCACCTCCGGGTCGAACGCCGTGCCGCCCTCGCCCACCCGCTCCAGCGCGTCCAGGAAGTCGCCCACCTGGGCCACACGGTCCTTGAGCAGGTAGCCGACCCCGTCGATGCTGCCGCTCATCAGCTCGGTGGCGTACTTCTTCTCGACGTACTGCGACAACACCAGCACCTTGACCTCGGGGCGGCGCCGCCGGATTTCCAGCGCGGCGCGCAGCCCCTCGTCCGTGTGGGTGGGCGGCATCCTCACGTCGACCACCACCGCGTCGGGGCTCTCGCCGTCCACCGCCTCAAGGAGCGCGTCGGCGTCGCCCACCGCGGCCAGGACGTCGTGGCCCTCCTCCTTGAGCAGCCGCACCAGGCCCTCGCGCAGCAGCGCCGAGTCTTCGGCCAGCATCACGCGCACGGCGCCCCCGCCTCGATCACGGCCCGTCCTCCGCCGGCGGCACCGCCATCCTTCACTCGCACGATGCCCATGCTGCCTCCCCGACGTGCCCGTACGGCGGCCAGGGTCGCCCCGGAAACCGGACCCCGCGGGTGAGCGGCCGGATGATCTCCATGAGGTGAATCAGCCAATGCGTCATGCGTCAGAGACTAGGAATGAGCAGCGTGGAGCCACCATGAGGCGGATGGCCGTTCGAGACTGTGGAAAACCACACCCGCCGTCGCGGAGGAGTCCGGGCGTGGGTCCTGCACCGCCGCCCGGCGCATCACTCGGCACGGCGCACGACCTCGACGCCGCCCGTGGGCGACAGCCGTACGGCACGCGGGCCGGATGCGACGCGCACCCGGCTCGCGACCTGCGACCGGAACCGCGGAGCGAAAGTCACGGGGCGGGCCGATCCCCCCGGCGCCGGCACGTACGTCGGCCGCACGTGGGCGCTCGCCTTCCGGTTCCGATGGGGGTCCGGCAGAACCGCTCCGGCCGTTCGCGCCGCTGATCGCGTGGCCGCCGCAGATGATGTCCGCAATCTCAAATCGATTCGTCCCCTGCGACCTGCCGAAAGCGACCGGGCCGCCGTGTGGCCGCGGATTCGCCTGCATGGATTCGGCATATATGGGGAAGGTCTCCCCAATCCCACGAAAGCGACACGGTTTGGCAACAAATTCGCCGGTCACTTCACGTGGGCGCCGGGGCAACCCCGCTCCGGCACGACCGCCGCACCGTTCGGCGGAGACCATCGGATCGAAACGATACGGAGGAACGGCGATGCCGACCAACCCCCACCGCCTGAAAAAAGGACTGATGTCCGGATCAGGCGGGCAACGCCGGCGCATCTCCCAGCCCATGATCCTCGCGACCGCACTCGTACTGACGGCGTCCGGCGGCATCGGAGCGACGGCCGCCGCCGCCTCCTCCGCTCCCGTCACCCCGCCCGGCGAGACCGCGGACCCCGTCGTGACGGCCACCGTGACGATCACGCCGACGGCCGGCCAGGCCGAAACCCCCATCGACGCCTCCACGGCGCCGCCCACTCCCGCAGTGCCCATGGTGGGCCCGTTCCTCGGCGCGCTGCACGGCGAGGTCGTCGTGCCGGCCAATGACGGGTGCGGCAGCGTCACGGTGTTCACCCAGACCGGGCAGGCCGTCGCCGTGGCGGACGACTCGATCACCGTCCGGAGCCAGGACGGTTTCGAGCGGTCGTACGCGATCGGCGACTCCACTCGGGTGCTCACCGCCCGCAGGGGCGGCGAGATCCGGGAGAACGCCTGGATCTCGGTGATCGCGACCGTCCAGCCCGGCACGGCGACGCCCACCCCGCCGGTTCCGACACCGGTCCCGTCCACCTCACCGTCGGCTCCCGAAGCCACACCTCCCGGAATCACACCTCCCGGAACCACACCGACCGGAACCACACCGACAGCACCCGAGACCTCGCCCTCGGCTCAGACCACACCGACGGCTCCCGAGCCATCGCCGACGCTTTCGGAAGGCACTCCGCCGTCCTCCGAGAGCACGCCAACGCCTGCGGAAAACACCCAGGCTCCTCCGGCCGAGACCACGACGGCTCCCCCTGGCGAGACGGGCACCACTCCCCCGCAGACCGAGGAGACGACACCTGCCGCCCCTCAGGGGGAGACGGCGGCGGCCGCCTACGTCTTCGACCTCTCACGGCCGAGCAAGCGGCTGTTCTATCTCGGCAAGAGCTCTCCGTACTCGTTGAAGTGGCATTCGGGGAAGCCCGCCTGGCGCACTCCTAAGCCGTGTCCGACACCGACGGTCATCCCCACGGACCCGCCGGCCACGACCCCCACGGACTCCCCGGCCCCCACGGAAAGCACCGTCCCCACCGAGAGCACCGTCCCGACGGAGAGCACGGTCCCCACGGAAAGCGCGACGCCCGTCCCCGAGCCCACGCTCACGGACACGCCGGCCCCGGCTCCCAACTCCTGACCGCTCCCGACTCCTGACCGACCATGCGGCCGGCCCCCGCCTCCCGGCGAGGGCCGGCCCTGGACTCACCCGCCTCCGCCACTCGTCCCGTTCGGCACGACCGCCCGCGCCGCCCGGCTGCACGGTGCGGGCCGCCGGGCCGACGCCGTGGCCGAGGGAGTGCAGGCGACCTGGCTCGCGGCCGTCGCCGGGCTGGTGATCACCGTGGCGGGACAACTGCTCGCCGCGCCGGTCGCCCATGTCCTCACCGGTGACGGCGGGGTCGCCGACGCCGCCGCGAGCTGGCTCAGGATCGCCCTGCTCGGCGCTCCGCTGATCCTGATCACCATGGCGGGGAACGGCTGGATGCGCGGCGTGCAGGACATGCGGCGCCCGCTGCGCTACGTGCTCACGGGCAACGTGATCTCCACGGCGCTGTGCCCGGCGCTGGTGTATGGGCTCGGCTGGGGGATCGACGGCTCGGCGGCCGCCAACGTGGCCGGGCAGGCGGTCTCCGCGATCCTGTTCGTGCGGGCGCTGCGGGCCGAGGGCGTGCCGCTCGCTCCGACGCCGGCCGCCATGCGTGCCCAGCTCGGTCTGGCGCGCGACCTGGTGCTGCTCGGCCTGGCCTTCCAGGCGTGCTGGGTGTCGGCGACCGCGGTCGCCGCCCACACCTCCGCCGCGGCCGCCGGTGCGCACCAGGTGGTGTTCCAGCTGTGGATGTTCCTGGCCTTCGTCCTCGACGCGCTGGCCATCGCCGCGCAGGCGCTGGTCGGGGCCGCGCTCGGCGCGAACGACGCGGAGCGGGCGCGCCGCCTGGCCTGGCAGGTGACCGGCTGCGGGCTGGTCTTCGGCACCCTGCTCGGCGTGGTGTTCGCGGCGCTGGCCGCTCTCCTCCCCCACGTGTTCACCGGCGACCCGACGGTGCTGGCCGAGATGCCCGGCGCCTGGTGGTTCTTCGTCGCGCTGCAGCCGATCGGCGGTGTCGTGTTCACGCTCGACGGGGTGCTGCTCGGCGCCGGGGACGCGGCTTATCTGCGCACCGCGACGGCGAGCGGGGCGGTGCTGGGGTTTCTGCCGGTGGTGTGGGCCTCACTGCGATTCGGCTGGGGGCTGGTGGGGATCTGGTCGGGATTGTCCGCCTTCCTGCTGATTCGAATGATCACTGTGCTGGTCAGGCTGCGATCCGGCCGCTGGGCGGTGCTCGGCGCCGTACGGTGATCCGCCCGGCTCGCCGGACGCGGTCCGCGGCCCGGGGACGGCCTACGCGCCCCTCCACGCACATCGCGTACGCGTTGTCGTGGAGGGGCAGGTCGTTCCGCAGGCCGTCAGACCGCCTTCTAGTTGACGCAGCCGAACAATGCGGGGAAGGCGTTCGAGCAGTGACCCGCGACGCAGACGTCCCAGAGGATGTCGTCGAGGTCCGAGCTGGAACAGCCCCGGGAGCAGTCGCTCCCGAAGGAGTCGGTCAGGAAGGGCGCCGTCCGGAAAGCGGAGTTTTCGAAGGTGTTGTTGAACCCGGCATCGAACTCGTTGGACGGGTTGCTCCAGCCGGTCGGGGCGGTCGAGGCGCTCGCCGCCGTGGCGCCCAGGGCGAGGGCACCACCACCGAGCGCGGTGGAAAGGGCGAGTCCGGCGATGACCTTCTTGAGCTTGGGCATTTCGTCCCCCTCTAAAGGATCAACTGCCTAATATGTGCGCCATTCCCGAATTGGCAAGAATGGCGCGTAATGACCGTTAAGTCGGTCATTGCCCCACGGCGTCATTGTTTCCTGACAGAACGGGCGACAAACGGCGATCTACGGTATTTAATGCCTATTGTCCCATTCAGGGCCTTCGCGGCGCACTTATGCCGCCTTTATCCCCTAATGTCCGATTTTGCGAGCCGCCTCCGCCGGAGGATGGCAGGCGTCGTCCGACCGCAGCCTGCCGTTCAGCGCGTCCCTGAGCGCGTCGGAGAAGTAGTGGAAGTCGGGAGCCGCACCGGACGTGGTCGTCGCCACCGGGAGCAGGCAGGATCGGAACACCTGGCTGAACGTCGCGTAGTAGGCGGACATGGGACGCTGCCTCGCGTGGTCCACCGCCCGGCGGACCTCGCCGGCGAACCTCGCGAGTTGACCGCCGGTGATCTCGGTGTCCCGCTCGGCCTGGCGGGCCGCACCGTCCCCGCCGTCGCCCGCGAGCTCTCCGCACGTCCGTGCGGTCCCCGAGCTCTCGTATCGCTCGTACAGCGCCGTGACCACCGGCGGATAGCCGGCGCAGGCGAACAACCTCTCCTGGACCTCCTCCGAGATCAGGTAGTAGATGAGCTCCCTGGCCTCCTCCTTGTGCGGCGAGTCCTCGGCGATGGCGAGGTCGACGCCGCCCAGCACGCCGGTGCCCGGGAACGAGAGCACCTGGAACTTCAGCGACCCGTCGTCGCCGCGCATCAGCGGGTCGGCGGCCAGCCGGTTGAAGGCGAACGGCCAGTTCCGCATGTAGCCCACGAGGCCCGTGCGGAAGGCCTGCAGGCTGCTCTCCTCGCGTAACGCGCTCTCGTTCCGCAGCGTGCGCGTGCCGTCCTCGTCCGTGAACAGGGCCTCGCGCCAGGCGCGGAGCGCGTCCATCAGCTTCTCGCCGTTGCCGTCCTGGTCGAGGACGACGTTTCCCCTGTCGTCGAAGACGACGTCGTCCTGCGAGGCCTTCCGGTTCTGGGCCGAGAAGATCGCTTCGAGCAGGTTGACGGTGCCGCCCTCGTAATCGTCGAACTGCGCCGCATAGCCGTGCGCCTTGGCGAGTTCGAGGAACCTCTTCGTGTCCTGCGGCGGCGGAGCCGGTGCGTCGGTGCGCCGATAGAGAAGCGGAGCGTCGGCGGCGAACGGCACCGCGAACCGCTCTCCGTCGACCCGGCCGGTCTCAAGGGACGTGCGCAGGAAGTAGCGCTCCGGGGGGACGCCCAGCTTGCCGGGATCCAGCTCGAACTTCTCGAGATAGCCGTTCCTGGCGAACTCGGTGATGTAGGCGACGTCCAGGAGGAGCACGTCGTAGGCGCAGCGCTTCGACTGCGCCGCCGCGGCGAGCTCTGAACGCTGCTCGTCGGACGACTCGGAGATCTCGACCAGCGTCGCCTTCAACGGCTTCGTCTTCAGCTTGCGCTGCTCGTCGTTCCACGCCTTGATCACGTCGTGGCGTACGCCGCCGGCGCCGATCTCCGCCCCCGTCCCGATGATCAGGTCGTCCGGGCGTCCGGGGCAGGCGCCCTGTGCGGAGGGCGCCGCGGAGTGCCGGCTCACCGCGATCACGAACACCGCGCCCGCCAGGAAGCAGGCCGCGGCGAGTCTGAGGTGGAACCTCGTGAAGCGTTCGTACCAGCGGCTCCAGAACGACCGGGCGGGACCCGCCGCCATCACGACCACTCCCTGACCTGGAAGATCATCCGTCCGAGCGCTCCCGCGACGTCCGTGCCGGCCGTGTCTTCGCACACGACGTGTTTCACAACGGGTCCGGAGGACCCGGGGGTGCCATCGGACGGCGACGGCCGCACGGAGCGAGGAGCCTCGAGCCCGTCCGGGCACCTGCCGCCGAACGTGAGGATGTAGAGGTTCGACACGTCCGCGGCTTTCTCCAGTGCGCGCCTGATCGACTGTGCCGCGTTCCCCGGGCCGGGTTCGTCGTTGAACGGGCCCCCGTCGGTGATGACGGCGAGCGAGTTCGCCGGACGGCCCAACCCGCCGATCAGCGCGGAGACGGGCTCGTCGAAGCCCGACTGCCTGTCGTCCGCGATCCACCGGAGGACCTCGCCATAGCCCCCCGGGCCCTCTCCGCCGCCCCCGTCGCCCTCCCCCGCCATGGGCGCCCTCGGAGTGCCCTTGTCGTCGGCGAAGAACTTGCCCGCCGAGACCTGGTCGGTGTCCGTCAGGATCTGCCTGACCTCCGCCAGGGCGTCGTGCAGGTCGGAGGCGGACGCCGTGGGCGACCGGGCCATGGACCCCGATCCGTCGATCATGATCTGGAGATCCACCCGGTGACCCGGCCGGGCGGCGTCCGCGGATATCCGGGCCGGGGACGACGGTTGCGGCCCCTCTCCGGAGGGCTCGAACAGCTTGTTGTGCGCGAGCCACGTGGCGAAGGCGTCCAGCGCCGCCCGGCGGGCCGGATCCTCCGACCAGTTGATCTCCACGAACGGATAGTCGAGCGTGGGCAGGTCCACGGAGGAGACCGCGGTCAGCGCCGCTCTTCCCGCGAGCGGGTTGTGCGCGCATCCCTCTATGCCCATGTCACCGCCCCGGTTGTACTCGTCGGCGGTGTGCGACGGAACCAGCGCCACCAGCTTCGCCCAGTCCTCGCCGCTCCCCGCCTGGCCGGCTTTCAGATGGCACAGCAGCGCGTCGGCGCTGTTGTCGAAGGTCGCGCGCAGTGCGGCGCCGCCGGGCTCGGGTCCGGCCTGGCTCAGGGTCGTGGCCACGATCGCGCCCGACGTGGAGAACGCGGGCTGTGGGTAGACGAGCGACATGCCCTTGCTCCGGGCCCGCCGCACGATCTCGGCAAGCGGATAACCTGCGCTCTCCAGCTCGCCGGTGAGAAGGTCGTTCTTCGCGGCGCCGAACACCGCGATCGCCATGTGGTCCGTCCCCACCTGCTCGTCCCTCTTGTGCAGGAGGGAACGCAGGGTTTTCCTCGATACGCCGCCGTTTTTCGCCTCTTCCTTAATCGACACGTCCTGAACGACGAGGTCGAACTCCGCGGAACCGGTGGGAATCCACGCGTCGGGGGTCAGGCCGAGCATCCGGCGATAGGGTTCGTCGTTTTGCAGCGAATCATCCCGCAGCCACTCGTTGCGAAAGCCGTACCGCATTTCCTCGATCGTGGGCGCGGCGCCGACCGCGATCCGGACCGGTGCGCACCCGTCCGTCCGCTGCTCCTTCGTGTACGCCTCGGCCCTTTCCCGCAGCGCCGTCACGTTCTCCGGAGCGGTGATGACGCGCAGCTCCCGCGGGGGCTCGCACGCGCCGGACGGCGTGACCACCGTGACGACCACCAACCCCACCAGACCGGTGAACGCCCCCAGGCACGCGGCGATGTAGCCGACCGCGAGGGGCACCAGCATCCGGCCCGCCCAGCTCCGCAGCCCCTGGGGCCACTGGATCCGGTGGAAAGGCCACAGAACCACCGCGGCGACGGCCGCCGCCCATCGGCCCGGCGTCCTGACCCTGCCCCGCCACAGCGGATAGCAGCAGATGATCACAAGCGCCCCGACGGACGCGGGAACGGTGATGAGCGGAGTGACCGGCGCCTGCTCGATGAACCTCTGCAGGCTGTTGGAGAAGGGCGTCGCCGCCGCCGTCGCCACCAGCGTCGCCACAGAGGTGACCGCTGCGGTCAGCGCCGTGGTGACCAATCCGGATCGGCTGTTGGAGTGCCGATCCTGGTTCTTTCGCTTTTTTTCGTGTATATCCGGACTTTCTCCTGAGGATCGATCCGGACTTTCTCCTGGCGGGGGCACGGGGGCGGACATGAGGAAGAGCCTGTTCGACGGGCTGGACGATCCGGCCCGAGCCGGATCACGAAAGATCGACCCCTATTGTGCGCGGCGCTGTCAGGAAATGTAACCCCTTCCTTACAAACAGCCACCGCATCGCCGCTCAGCGTTGTGCGGATCGTGGTGTTCAGCCCGCGCGCAGCAGGGTGACGAGCTCCTGCGCGACGTCGAGGAACTGCTGACGCGAAGAGGTCGTGGTCTGCAGGTCGACGAACGCCTCGTGGGCCCCGGCCTCGGCGAGGGTCAGCAGATAGTCGGCGACCTGCCGTACGGTGCCCGCGTGCGGCACCTGGTCGGCGGGCGCCGGCGAGTCGGTGATCTGCGGGTTGACCCGCACCACCATGCGCAGGGCGGACGGATCCCGGCCCGCGCCGGACGCGGCCCGCAGCGCCATGTCCCAGAGGGCGGTCAGGTACGGCACGGGCATGGCCACACCCAGCCAGCCGTCGGCCCGGCGGCCGACCCGGTCCAGCGCCGGAGGCGTACAACCGGCGAGCAGGATCGGCGGACGCGGCCGCTGGCAGGGCTTGAGGTCGATGCGCGACGGCGGCACCGTCCACAGCGCGCCCTTGTGCTCGACCACCTCACTGGTCCAGACGGTCTCCAGCACGTCGAGCGTCTCCTCCAGCCGGGCGCCCCTCCCCCGCCAGGGCACCCCGGTCGCGGCGTACTCGTCACGAAGCCAGCCGAGACCGATGCCGACATCCAGCCGTCCCTGACTGAGCAGGTCGACCGAGGTCAGCGTACGGGCGAGCAGGACGGGCGGCTGCCACAGCGCGTTGAGCGCGCTGGTCCCCAGCCGGATCTCGCGCGTGCCGACCGCGGCCAGGGTCAGTGCGGTGAGCGGGTCGAAGAACGTCCCGAACGCCGCGGGGATCGTCCCGTCTCCTCCTGGGTACGGATCGCTGGGCGCCAGCGGAAGCAGGATCCGGTCGCCCGCCCAAAGGCTGTCGTAGCCCATCGCTTCGAGTGCCGTGCTCGCCTGCCGGATGAAACCCGGGTCGGCGAACGCGCCGTACTGGGGGACCGCGTATCCGAGTCGCATGAGCGCTTCCTCCGCGTCGCACCGGTTGCAGTTCGCCCTGATCGGGCGTCGGCGGAGACGCCAGGAAAGCCCGCTCGCGCCCCACGACTGGGGGTTACCTGTGGCCCGTGACCGAAACCGGCCGCGTGAGGGTTTCCCGCTCGCCGGTCCTCGGCTGCGGCGCAGGTCGGGGCGGCGGCATGTCGGCGTGCGCCCGGCCCGGCCGCCTGTCACGGCGGCCGGCCTGGTCGGCTCCGTGTCGCGGGCGGCCGGCCGGACGGGGCGAAGCCCGGTCTGAAATGTGCGATGAGGCGTCGTGAGCGTTCGCCGAGGCATGCCGCTCCGGCGAACGCTCCGGGTGTGCGGCTCAGACGCCGGCGGTCGCCTCCGCGCGCGGGGCGGCCTTCTCCGCGGCCTTCTCTGCGACCTTCTCCGCGGCCTCCGCCACGGACTCTCCGGTGGACTCCTCGGCGGCACCGTCCTCGGCGGCGGCATCCCCGGTGGAGATATCAGGGTGCGCCGCGATGAACTGCTCGATGACCTCGTCGGCCATCTTCCCCCGCGCGGGCACGTCGAGCCCCTGCTCGCGGGCCCATTCGCGTACGTCCGTCAGGGTGTAGCCGCGCAGCCGCGGGGAGGTGTCGGCGGCCTTCTTGGACCGCGACGCCTGCTTCACCTCACGGGCGTTCTCCAGCACTTCCTCGATGAACGCGAGAGCCTCGCTCAGCCGCTGCTGGTTCGCGTCGGACAGGTCGATGGCGAAGGTCCGGTTCAGCAGCGGGAACTCCCGTCTCGCCACATCGTCGCCCTCGGAGTGGTCGAGGTCGTCAACCAGTATCACCTTCTGCGCCACGTGCAGCCCTTCCAGGGTGGATCTCCGTCTAACTGGACCGTGGCATCCTACTGGTGCCCGCGTCACCGGCCCGCGTTTCCGGCCGCCTCGACCCCAGCACGAGCGCCACGGCGGCGACGCCGTACGCGGCGGTCGTGAGCAGCGCGGGCAGGAGAATCCCGGGAGACGAGTAGTCGGGCTGGCTGCCCGCGCTGATGTCCGCCATGACCGCCGAACGCGGGAACTCGTCGATCGCGACCACCAGATTGACGACCGCCATGACGCCGAGCAGCGCCACGACGCCCCACCTCACCCTCCGCAGGTGCCGGCGGAAGACCGCCGTCACCAGGACGAGCATCGGCAGCCACCACGCGATCATGACGTCCAGCCCGAAGAACCGGCGCGCGGCGACCCCGATGAAGAGCGCCAGGAAAGAGAGGATCGGCTGATAACCGGGATCACCGCCCTGCGTCGCGACGGGGAAACCCATGGGCGCCGCGGTGGCGAGCACCGACAGGAGCAGCCACGGCCATGCGCGGCGCGGGTTCGCCTCGCGTCGCGGAGCTCGTCCGGGCGCTGCCGGAGCATCCGGGGATACGGCGTTCATTCGGGACCGTGCGTGCCCCAGCCGGAGACGATCAGGTCGTCCTCGAAGACCAGCACCTCGTTGGCGAGCGCTCCCGTCTGCTTCCTGAAGTTGATGACGACGCAGTCGACGCCCGCGTAGACGCCGACGACCTCGAAGCGCAGGCCGGGGTTGCGCCGCAGTCCCTCGGCCCAGTAGGCCCGCAGCGCCTCCTTGCCGCGGATCGTGCCGTTCGAGCCCTCGACAAGGCGCGCCGCGATCGGGGAACGGAACACCACGTCATCGGCGTAGTGCCGCATGATCCGGTCGAGGTCGTGGGCGTTCCACTCGGCCACCCAGGTCTCGGCGAAGGCGTGTGCCCGGTCAAGATCCATGACCTCATCCAAGCACGCGCCGGCGCCTCAGCGTCTGCGCTTCCGTCCGCCGGTGCGGCCCCGGGCGCCGGGTCGCGGGCCGGGCACGAACCTGAGCGGATGCGACCGCGCACGCATGGGCTCGGCGACCAGCCTGCGCAGCTCCTCCATGCTCTCCTGGGCGGGGTGGCCGGAGGCGGCCATCGTCTCGACGAGGGTGAGCGCGTGCGGCCCGGCCATGGCGCGCAACTGCTCCTGCACCTTCTCCGGGCCCGCCGGCTCCAGCAGGCCGAGCACGCCCTCGAGGTACGCATCAGACACCCCCGCCCTCGGCCATGCAGCGGAGAGTATCCGTGCCTGGACGGACCGTAAGGAGGAAACGGCCCCGGCTGTGGATAACCGGCCGAGGAGACGGCGCTCAGGAGCCAGGGTGCAGGGGACGGTCCGAGCGGAGCGGGTAGGCGAAAGGCATGCCGGAGGGGCATCTGGTCCACCGCTACGCGGACGAGCAGCACGAGGCGCTCGCCGGGCGCGTGGTCAGGGCCACGAGCCCGCAGGGCAGGTTCGACGCGGGGCCGTACGACGGCAGGGTCGTCGAGGGCGTGGAGGCACTCGGCAAGCACCTTCTCTATTGGGTGGAGGACGCTCCGCCCATCCACGTGCACCTCGGCATGCAGGGCCTCTTCCTGCGGTACGACGACCCGGCGGCCGGGCCGCGCAAGGGCACGCGGCTGCGGCCGGCGACCGGCGACGCGGCGTTCGACCTGATCGCGCCGGCCCGCTGCGAGCCGATGGACGAGCGGGCGATGGCGGCGCTGCGGGCCGCCACCGGCCCCGACCCGCTACGCCGTGACGGAGACAGGGGCGAGGCCGTACGCCGCCTGCTCGCCACCCGCGTCCCGGTCGGCGCGACGTACGCGTGCCCGGCCGACCAGCACCTGCAGGCCATCTGACCTGGGAAGTCATGCCTTCATGGGGGTGTTATATCCAGGTGAGCGAAGGCCGGAGACTGCTGGACATCCACCGCATCTACGTCGAGCCCGCCGCGGCCGAGCTGCCGCGCGGCAAGGAGATCCTGGAGCGGTTCCCCGAGGCCGAGCGGATCGAGATCGAGGCCCACCACCGCATCCCCGAGCTGTACGGGGACGAGGCGAACGTGGCCCGCTGGGTCAGGATCAAGACCGAGGCGTTGGTCGTCGGCGTCAAGAAGTCGCTCACCGCGCGGCCGAACGGCCGGTCGAGCCACTTCATCGCGCCCTCGACGGCCAACGGCTGCGCGATGGCCTGCGCGTACTGCTACGTGCCGCGCCGCAAGGGCTACAGCAACCCGATCACGGTATTCGCCAACATCGACAAGATCACCGGCTATCTCGCCAGGCACGCCCGGCGGCAGGGGCCCAAGCCCGAGCCCGACCAGGTCGACCCGCGCGCCTGGGTCTACGACATCGGCGAGAACTCCGACTGCTCGGTGGACGCGACCGTCTCCGGCAACGTGCGCGATCTCGTCGATCTCTTCCGCGGCCTGCCGAACGCCAAGGCGAGCTTCGCCACCAAGTACGTCAACCGCGATCTGCTCGGCTGGGACCCGCGAGGCCGTACGCGCGTCCGGTTCAGCCTGATGCCGGCCGCCGACGCCAAGCTGCTGGACATCCGCACCTCGCCGGTCGCCGACCGGATCGCGGCGATCGACGACTTCGTCGAGGCGGGATATGAGGTGCACGTCAACTTCAGCCCGGTGGTCGTCCGGGACGGCTGGCTGGAGGACTGGGCCGAGCTGCTCGGGCAACTCGACGACGCGCTGAGCCCGGCCGCCCGTGCCCAGCTCGCCGCCGAGGTCATCTTCCTGACGCACAACGACCGGCTGCACGAGGTCAACCTCGGCTGGCACCCCAAGGCCGAGGAGGTGCTGTGGCGTCCCGATCTCCAACAGCCGAAGCGCTCGCAGACGGGCGGCTGGAACGTCCGCTACAAGACCGGTCAGAAAGGCCGCTACGTGACCACGCTCACCGACCTGATCGCCGAGAAGATCCCGTACTGCCGGGTCCGCTACGCCTTCTGACGGCGGCCCTCATCGCGGGAGGGGTCACAGACGCGTCGCGGTCAGCGCCACGGTGACGTAGGACATGGTGAAGCCGCCTCCCATCGCGTCGATCGCGGCCCCGACACCGGTGAGCACCTCGGGGAGCGCATGCGGCGGGAGCCGCGTGAGGGCGCCGGAGGTCGGCATCTGGTCCAGCCACTCGTCACGGGTGTAGTACCGCTGCCAGTCGTAGTGCCACTCCTCGACGTCGCCGAACGCGCCCGCGTCCCTGATTCCGTCGGCGGCCTTGGCGAACAGCGGCCGATAGCCGTCGAGGGCCGACTTCACAGGCCGGTCCTGCGACGGGAAGCCGGACATTACCCGCCGATAGACGGCGGCATGGGCCTCCGCCACGACGGTCGGGGGTTCGAACACGTGCCAGAACAGCGCCAGCCGGCCACCGGGACGCAGCACCTCGGCCGCCCTGGCCGCACCGGCGACCGGATCGATCCAGTGCCAGGCCGTCGCGGCGACGACCGCGTCGAACGTACGGCCGGCGGGGTCCCAGGCTTCGAAGGTCGCCACCTCGACATCGAGTCCTCTGCGGCGGGCGAAGCCGGCCATCCGGGCGTCGGGTTCGACGCCGAGCACCGTGCAGCCCGCCGCCTGGAACTGCCGGGCCGCGATGCCGGTGCCGCAGCCGACGTCGAGGACGTCGGGCCCGGGGCTCTCGGCGACGATCCGGTCGATCATCGCGTCGGGGTAGGGCGGCCGGGTCCGGTCGTACCGCTCGGCGTCCACGCCGAACGACTCCGCCATCTCCCTGGCCTTGTGTGATTCGTTCTCGGAAGCTGAAGTGGGCATGCGCCCACTATGAGTGGGCAAGTGCCCACTCGTCAATTCGGATAATCTCGACGCACGGACAGGAGGGATGGAACGGTGCCGACAGGGGTTGCCCTCCGCGACGCGCGGGAGCAGTTGTTCGAGGCCGCGGAGCGCGTCCTGCTCCGCGACGGGGTGAGCGCGCTGACCAGCCGGGCGGTCACCACCGAGGCGGGCTGCGCCAAGGGCGTCCTGCACCGGCACTTCGCCGACTTCGACGCCTTCCTCGCCGAGCTCGTCCTCGACCGCATCGCCAGGCTCGACGCCGAGGCCGCCGCCCTTCGCCGCGCCGCCGGGACAGGCACCGTGATCGGCAACCTCACCGTCGTGCTGACCGACCTGTTCGGGTCGGTCGCCGTGGCGGTCGTCGGCCTGATCATCTCCCGCGACGCCCTGCGCGCCCAGCTGCGGGAGGCCAGGCCGGGCCCCGGCCTCCCGCTCCTGACGGAGGCCGCGGCCATGCTCGCGTCCTACCTCGCCGCCGAGCGCGACCTCGGCCGCATCGCGGCGGACGCCGACGTCGACACGCTCGCCCCCACGCTGCTCGGCGCCTCACACCTGCTGTTCGCCGACCGGGACGGCGGCCCGCCGCAGGCCGACGCCGTCCAGAAGATGGTGACCACGGTCGTCGCCGGCGTCGTACGGGGCGAGTCTCGGGCGCAGGAAGCCGCCCCCTTCTACGACAAGGTCACCGCGAACCGGGCTCGAACTCCCCGGCCCTGACGCCGTCGAGGAACGCGGCCCATCCGGCGGGAGTGAAGAAAAGCGACGGATAGCGTCGAACACTTCCGCGGCGGCGGCAACATCCTCCCGATTGCTCGTGGTCAGGCCGCGTACGGCCGTCTCCAGGTGCGCCACCTCGGGCGGGTACCGTGATCAGACATGACGAGGCTGGCGCTCTTCGATCTGGACAACACACTGGTCGACCGCGACGAGGCATTCCGCCGGTGGGCCGAGGAGTTCGCGAACGACCACGGCCTGGACGCCGAGGCGGTCAAGCGGCTGGTCGCCCTCGACGAGCATGGTTACCTGCCGCGCGAGACGCTCTTCGCCCATATCCGGGAGGATTTCGGTATCGACGGCCCGGCCGAGGACCTGTGGGGCGCATACCGGCGCCGGATGCCGCACCTCGCCCGTTGCCCGCAGGAGGTGCGCGACGGCCTCACCCGTCTGCGTACGGCGGGCTGGCGGGTGGCGATCGTCACCAACGGGCACGCGGACAATCAGCTCGGCAAGATCCGGAGCACCGGCCTCGACGGCGACCGCGCGCGCCGCCCTCTGTGACGGGATGGCCTCGCCCGGCTGGGGGGTCAGCCGAGCAGCGGCGCGAGGGCCGTCTCCAGGTCGGGCAGGCCGGTGAACAGGACGGCCGTCATGCCGAGCGCCCTGGCCGCCTCGACGTTCTCCGCCCGGTCGTCCACGAACAGGCACCGCCCGAGTGGCACACCCGCGCGCTCGGCGGCGATCTCGTAGATGCGGGGGTCGGGCTTGGCCACGCCGACCCGGGCGCTGCTGACCACTTCGTCGGCGAAGTGGCTCAGGCCCAGCCAGGCCAGGTCGTCCTCCAGATCCAGCGTCGCGTTGGTGACCAGCACGACGGGCACGTGCGCCTGGGCGCGGCGCAGCAGGCCGAGCACGTCCTCGTCCGCCCGGGCGGGCGCCTTGACGAACGCCGTGACCAGCGCGCGGGCCTGCTCCAGCGGCACCTGGAGGGCCAGGGCGGCCTCGGCCGCCTCCGTCCACTGCTCGACGGTGATCTGCCCCAGCAGCGCCGGCCGGTCCACCTCGGGCGCGAAGACGACCTTCGCCGTGGTGCCCTCGGCCAGGCCCATGGCCCGTTCCAGCGCGGTCAGCTCCGACTGGTCGTGGAAGCGGATGACACCGTCGAAGTCGCACAGCACCGCGTCGTACGGCCGGGGGTTCGTCACCGCCCATGCATACCACGCGTGGGCCGGACCCCGAATGACATGATCGATGGGTGACGGTCAGACGGCTGCCCCTCCTCGTCCTGTGCGCGGCGCTGTGCGGGGTCCTGTGCACGGCGCTGTCGGCCTGCGGCCTCGTCCACGCGGGCGCGGGGGGCGAGGGCATGCTGGGCGCGGCGGACCTGTACGGCGCGTGGCCCACCGAGGTGTCCGGCGCGCATCCGCCGCTCGTGCCCGCACCCTGTCCGGACGAACCGTTCGGCAGCGACGACGACCGTCTGGACACGCGGGCGATCACGGCGAGCGTGGCTCCCGGGAGCGGCGACCGCCGCTTCCAGGTCTACGAGTACGTGGCCGGCTACCGCCCCGGCGGCGCGCAGGCGTACCTCGACGAACTGGGCGAGCGGCTCGGACGCTGCCAGGACGAGGAGGATCACTACTCCCTCGTCGCCAGGGACATCGGCGTGCCCGGCACGATGCTGGTGCAGCACGACCACCAGGAGGACGGCACGGAGACGACGGGCGTCTACCTGGTCGGCCGGGCCGGCGACCACATCGTCTCCGTCCTGGAGAGCACGGCCGGGGACGCCACGCTGGTGAACGAGATCGGCGTACGCGCGCTGCGCCGCGCGGGCGCGACCGGCGAGGCCACCCCCTCGATCGTCACGCACGAGGACACCACCCGCTGGGTCACCTACGCCGTGTCCACGGTCACCGAGGTCCGCGTCTCCCACGACGGCAGGGTCCTGACGCTCGACGCCCGGGTGCCCGACGGCCCCGACGGCTGCCTGCGCGGGCCGACCGGCAGGCTGGACGGCTTCGAGCCGAAGCTGGTCCGCGTCGACATCCGCTTCGAGTCCCGGCTTCTGATGGCGGGGAACGGCTGCCCCGGCGAGCGTACGGTGCCGGTGGAGGTGCGGCTGCCCAAGCCGCTCGGCGAGCGCGACGTGGTCGTCAACCTCGACCAGCGCTACACCCTCGACCGGCCGGGCCTGCTGCGCCGCTGCGGCGAGCTCGGCTGTCACCCGGCGCCGACGGGCTGCACCTCCGACTCCTACTTCCAGGCCGCCAGGGACGCGGACGCGCCGGAGCACAGCTATCACCATGAGCGGGCATGCGACGGGAAGTGGCTCGTCATGGACATCTCGATCAACGGCGGGCCGGTGTGCGAGAGGCCGGGCGACTGCGCGGGCGCGTCCCGGACGACCCGGTACTTCTACCGTGCGACGCCCACGGGGTGGCGGGTGATCGCGGGCACGACCAAGCCCGGATGCGACGACGTGCTCGCCGCGGAGCCGCGCTTCCCGCGCGAGCTCTGCGCGACGCTCACCGCACCCTGACAGCCTGGGCACCCGGAGGCGGCCCGGGGACGGCCCGGAGGCGGCCCGGGGACGGCCTACGTCAGCGCAGCATGTCGAGGGACCGGGCGGTGCCGAGGGAGTCGTCGGCCGCCGTGTGCCGGGGCTCGGCCTCTCCGCGCAGCACCTCGTGGATGTGGCGGATGCCCCAGGAGAACGCGGTGCCCTCGCCCGGCTCGTGCCGGGCGACAAGACGTCCATCACGCCACACTTCGAGCCCGTCGTGCGGCCCGGGGTGGAACGGGTTGGTCAGCCGGATCTCCCCGCCCGTGCCGACCAGCCGGGTGTACGTCGTGAACGGCAGGGCGAAGCTGCAGCTCATCATCAGCCGGCCGGAGTCGAACTCCAGGACCCCGGCGGTCTCGATGTCCACCCCCGCCTCGCCCTTGACCGCGACGGCGTGCCCGGCGACGGCGTCGCCGCCGAACAGCACGTGCGCGAGCCGTACGGGATAGCAGCCCACGTCGTAGAGCGCGCCGCCACCGAGGGCCGGGTCGAGCCGAATGTCCTCGGTGCCCTCCATCGTGAAGGTGAACGACGACCAGATCTCCCGCAGCTCGCCGATCGCGCCGTCGGCGAGCAGGCCGCGCAGCCGGGCCGTCTGCGGGTGGAACGGGAAGACGAACGCCTCCCAGAGCGGCCGGGCCGAACGGCGCGCCACCTCGATGACGTTCCCGGCCTCCTCGGCCGTGAGGCACAGCGGCTTCTCGCACAGGACCGCCTTGCCCGCTTCCAGGGCGGCGATGGTCCACTGCGCGTGCAGGGCGTTCGGCAGCGGGATGTACACCGCGTCGATCGACGGGTCCTCGATGACGGCCTCATAGCCGCGTACGGCCCGGGTCACGCCGTTCCGCGCGGCGAACTCCTCGGCCCGGGACAGATCACGGCCCGCCACCACGGCCGCCGTACCTCCGCCGGCCTCGCGCAACGCGGGCAGGAACGCCCGCGCGGCGATGCCCGCCGTCCCGAGGACGCCCCACCGGACAGCCCCACTCATACCGCACCCACTCCTCGCCGCCGTTACCGACGTTTAGCCATTCACCGCGGAATACCTGCCGGGACCGTAGCACAGCGGTGCTGATGGGAACTTTTGCCTCTAAAGTCCGATATCGGGGAGCCCGCCGGGTACGTGACCCGCCGATCCCGACCGGGACGCCAGGCGAGCGGACGAGGAATGCAGGAAATGAGCGAGGAAATATGGCGATTCACCCATCTGCCGAGTGACCGGGCGCCCGGACCCGACTATTCGGGGCCCGGAGTCGAGGCGGAGCTCACCGGCCGGATGCCGGAGGGCCGCCCCGCCGAGCGACCCCAGCGGCCCGAGCGGTCGGAACGGTCAGAACGGTCAGAACGGCCCGAGCACTTCGATCGCGGCAGATATGACGACCTCTACACGGCCCGGGCCTCGTCGGCCCACGGCACGGTGGCGTCGGACGACGGCACGCTCGACGTCCGCGTCAAGGCGCCGGGCGAGCTCGGCGGCCCCGGCGGGGCGACCAATCCCGAGCAACTGCTCGCGGCGGCGTACGCCTCCTGTTTCCACAACTCGCTCGCGCTCGTCGCCGGACGGCAGGGCGTCCACACCTCGGGCGCCACGGTGGACACGGCCGTCACGCTGCGCAAGCGCGGCACCACCGACGACTACACGATCGCCACCGACCTGACCGTACGCCTGCCGGGGGTCGAGCCCGAGACGGCCCGCAGGCTGGTGGAACAGGCCCACGGAGAGTGCCCCTATTCGCGGGCCTTCATGCAGGGCGCCGAGGTGCACGTCCACCTCGCCTGAGCGCCCGCCACCCGTCCCGGACCCGGCCGGGACGGGTCCGCGTCACGTACGTCGCGGGCCCGCCCGGCCGGTTCCGCTGTCTCAGACCCTCTGCCACAGCGCGGGGACGTTCGGCGGCTCCCAGCCCACGAGCGCCGTGTGAGCCTGGATGCACCGGTACGTCGCACCGCCGTAGGTGACCTGGTCACCCACCTTGTACGCCGTACCGGCGGCCCAGGTGCCCTTGGGAACGGTCGGCGTGGGCGTCGGCGTGGGCGTCGGGGTGCGCGTCGGCGTGGGAGACGGGGTCGGAGTGCGCGTCCGAGTGGGCGTCGGAGTGGGCGTGGGGCTGGGCGTCCCGCCCCCGCCGACCTGGAGGTCGACGCAGGCGTAGAACGCGTTGGCGGTGTCGGCGACGTTCCAGATCGCCAGCACCTTCTGCCGGCCCGTCCGTCCGCCCAGGTTCACGGTGTGGCTGACGGTGGCCGGGGGCTGCGCCCCGTGATCGTCGAAGACGGCGATCCGGGTGCCTCCGATGTAGTACTCCCACGTGCTGGTCGAGTGGCGGGCGGTCAGCGACCACGTGAAGGTGACGGTGTTGCCGACGCTGGTGGCCGGCCAGGGCTTGCTCTCGTCGTCGAGCTGGGCGAAGCGTGCGTTGCCGCCACTGCAGCTGCGCAGCCCCTTCGGTCCTTCCACGCTCTGGGGCTCGTAGACGATGTCGCCGCAATTGGGCACACGGCCCTGGGCGCACATCGCCTGGCGGCTCGCGGGCGACGAGATGTATCCGTGCGCCTGGGCCGGTGAGGCGATGAACACCGTGGCGCCGATGCCGATCGTCGCCGTTGCGAGGAAGGTCAGCGTCCTTCGCATGTGTGCTCCTCACTGCTGGGGGGGTGGCGTAAATATAAAAGAAAGTTTCCTAACAGTGAAGGCCCAATGACAGCGACAGTCAGGAACCGCAGGCCGATCGGCCCAGCATGGCGCGGCAGCTTGGCGGGGCCCCCGAGCGGCTTTCCGCACTCCCCTCGTGGTGCACTGAGGTCAGGGGGATGTGCGCCATGCCGCGACGTTCGTCGATCACGGCCCGGCCGGCACCGGCCCACGGTGTCGCCGCCGTGCTGCCGTGCCTGGCGGCGACGTGCATCCGGCTGTTCGCGGATCACCCACCCGCCGCCGGCCCGGCCCCGCACCCGCAGTCGCACCCGCACGAGCTCCAGGCCCCGCACGAGCTCCGGGCACTGGGTCGTCGGGCACCGTGTCGGCCACCGTGTCGTCGGGCAGCGTGTCGGGCACCGTGTCCGCCACCACGTCAGACGCTGTGTCGAACGCTGTGTGCGCTCCAACTCGTGCCGGCGCTCCCGGCGTTCGGGCACCCGGTGGTGCTCCTGGTGCTGATCTGCGGGGTGCTTCTGCTGGCCGCGGCGGTCGCGTATCTCGGTTTCCGTCTGACCCGCCGAATGGTCCTGTCGCCGTCGGCGCCCCCGGCCGAGCCGAAGGAGGCCGAGCCGAAGGAGGGCGAGCCAGAGGAGGGCGGGGAGATGGAGGCGGCCGGCTCGCAGCGGCCGGCCCCGCCGCCCGGCGAGGTCGACGGCCTTGCCCCCGGTGTGAACCGTACGCTCGGGCAGCTGGAGGAGGCGCTGGAACGGCAGCGCCGTTTCAGCTCCGACGCCTCCCATGAGCTGCGCACGCCGATGACCGCCATGCGCACGCAGATCGAGGACGCGCTCCAGGCGCCGCAGGAGACCGATGTGGTCACCCTGGCCAGGGCGCTGCTGCCGAGCCTCGACCGGCTGCAGCGGATCGCGACCGACCTGCTGGCGCTCTCGCAGCTGGAGAGCGACGCGTTGCCCATCCGGCGGCAGCGGGTGGATCTCGGCAAGCTGGCCGAAGGCGAGCTGCAGATGCTGCCGATCACCAAGCGGATGGTCCCCCTGCTCGGCCCGGACGTCGTCGTGCTGGGAGACCCCCACTCGCTCGGCAGCCTCATCAGCAACCTCATCCGCAACGCGCAGCGGCACGCCGCCAGCACGGTCACGGTCACCGTGCGGCGCGAACCACGAGAACCGCGCGAACCCGGCGGGTCACCGGACGGATCATCGGGCGGATCATCGGGCGGATCACCGGGCGGATCACCGGGCGGAACGGCCGTGCTCGAAGTGACCGACGACGGCCCCGGAATCCCCCGCGAGCAGCGGGAGAAGGTCTTTCAGCGGTTCACGCGGCTCGACTCGGCCCGCAGCAGGGACGCGGGAGGAGCCGGGCTCGGGCTGGCCATCGCCCGGCAGGTCGCCCAGAACCACGGCGGCCGGCTGACCATCGAAGACAGCGCCGAGGGGGCGCGCTTCGTGCTGCGGCTGCCGCTCGCGCAGTGAGCCCCTGAGCCCCTGAACCCCTGAACCCCTGAACCGTAGAGCCCCTGAACCGTAGAGCTGCGAGGCTCTGTGGCGGGTTCCGGCGAAGAACGACCGGGAACGCGTTGACATGACAGGTCCGCGACCTACACTCAAACACGTGAACGATCGTTCAAATGTTGTGGATCTCGCGACGGCCGACTCCTGCGCGCTGCCGGTGGTGGACGCCCACCGGGTGGAGACGGTCAGGAGGACCGTGCCGTCCCAGGGGACGGTGGAGGACCTGGCACAGGTCTTCGGCCTCCTCGCCGATCCCGGGCGGCTGCGGCTGATCGCGGCGCTGCTCGAGGGTGGCGAGATGTGCGTGTGCGATCTCGCCGCGGCGACCGGCCACAGCATGTCGGCAGCGTCGCACGCCCTGCGCCTGCTCCGCGTCCACAACGTGGTGAAGGTGCGGCGCGCGGGAAGGATGGCCTACTACCGCCTCGCGGACTCGCACGTGCGACTGCTGTTCGACCTGGCGATCACTCACATCGGACATGAGGAGAAGGACCAGGACGATGGGTGAAGCCGGCAGGGAGCACGGGCACCTCACCAGGACGGGTGACGACCGCGACCATGACCACGCGCACGGTCGCGGTCGCGAGCATGCGCCCGGCCGCGGACATGCGCATGGGCGCGGACACGGGCACGGGCACGGACACGCGGTCAGCGCCGAGGCCGACCGGCGCCTGCTGACCGGCGCGCTGGCGCTCATCCTCGGCTTCATGGCGGTCGAGGTCGTCATCGGCGTCATCGCGCATTCCCTCGCCCTGGTGTCCGACGCGGGGCACATGCTCACCGACGCCATCGCGATCGCCTTCGCGATCATCGCGATGCGGATCGCCGCCCGCCCGCCGCAGGGCGGCTTCACCTACGGCCTGAAACGCGCCGAGATCATCAGCGCCCAGATCAACGGCATCACGCTGCTGCTGCTCAGCGTCTACTTCGTATACGAGGCCGTACGCAGGCTGATCGAGCCGCCCGAGGTCCACGGCGCCTATGTCGTCGTCACCGGAATCGCCGGAATCGCGGTGAACCTGGCCGCGACCTGGCTGCTGAGCAGGGCCAACCGCAGCAGCCTGAACGTCGAGGGCGCCTTCCAGCACATCCTCAACGACCTGTTCGCCTTCATCGCCACCACCGTCGCCGGCGCGGTGATCTGGCTGACCGGCTGGGGGCGGGCCGACGCCCTGGCCGCGCTCGTCGTGGCCGCGCTGATGCTGAAGGCCGGGTGGGACCTGGTGCGCGAGTCCGGCCGGGTCTTCATGGAGGCCGCCCCCGCCGGGATGAACCCCGCGGAGATCGGCCGCAAGGCGGCCGCCCTGGAACACGTGGTGGAGGTGCACGACCTGCACATCTGGGAGGTCACCAGCGGCTACCCCGCCATGTCGGCGCACATCCTGGTCGCCCCGGGCGCCGACTGCCACGCCGTACGGCAGGCCGCGCAGCGGATGGTCCACGACGAGTACGGCATCGCCCACACCACGCTGCAGGTCGACCACGCCCCGCCCGAGCTTCTCGCGATCGGCGAGACGGCGGCCGGGGCCGCCGAGCCCCACTGCGCGGACGCGCACGGCCCCGCGCACGTCAACGGGCAGACGGCGGCCGGGGACGACCGCCCCTCGCAGGGCTGTGCCGCCCGCCGCTACATCAGATTTCCCAGCGCCAGACGCCTCTCCTGACCCCCGCCGCCGGGATCGTCAACACCGCGCGGCGCATCGGTTCGGGGCTCCATGCTCCTGTCCGCAGTGGGATGCGTGCTCACGCTGATCCTGCTTCGGCCGGGCACGGCCACAGATGCGCGGGCTGAGGAGAGGGACACGGCGGGCGTGCGCGGCTGAGGCTCCGCCTGCCGTGTGGCCTCACGGAGCCGCGAGACGATCCGCCGCGGCCGGGCGTGCCGGGGGTCGTCCGTCGGCTCCGTTTGCCGTACGACCTCACGGGTATCAGGCGCGCATGTTGGCCCCGTCCGACCTGGATGTTCTCGTGCCCACCAAGGACCGCCCGGGCGCGCTGGCCGTCACGTTGGCGGGCCTCGCGGCGCAGACCGTGCCAGGCTTCCACGTCGTGGTCTCGGACCAGTCGCACGAGCCGATCGCCGGTGACCCGCTGGTGGCGGCGCAGCTGCGGATCCTCGACCACCTCGGCAGGCCCACTGCCGTCCACCGTCACCTGCCCCCGCGGGGCATGGCCGAGCAGCGCGCGTTCCTGCTCGGCCGGGCCGGACGGCGGCTGGCGCTCTATATCGACGACGACGTCTGGCTGGAGCCGGAGGCGATCGAGGTCCTGCTGTCCGCGATGAGCGAGCTGCGCTGCGGCTTCGTCGGCTACGCCCTGCACGGCCTGTCCTATCGAGACGACGTGCGCCCCGACGAGCTCGCGCCGTACGAGGAGTGGACGGACGGCGTGCGGCCCGAACGGGTGCGCCGGGAGTCGCCGGCCTGGCGGCGCCACACCCTGCACAACGCCGCCAACCCGCTGCATCTCGCCCGCGAGCACCTCGGCTCGCCGGGTCCCCGGGAGTGGCGGGCGTACAAGGTGGCCTGGATCGGCGGCTGCGTGCTGTACGACCGGGAACGGCTGCTGGAGTGCGGCGGCTTCGACTTCTGGCGGTCGGTGCCGCCCCGGCACGCGGGTGAGGACGTCGCGGCGCAGCTGCGGGTCATGGAGAGGCACGGCGGCGCGGGCCTGCTGCCGAGCCGCGCCTACCACCTGGAGCTGCCCACGACGCTCACCGACCGCAGCGCCGAGTGCTACGACTACGTGTTCGAGACGGCATGGGCGCGCTGATCGAGGGCGTGCGCCGCCTCGCGGTGCTGCGGGCCAACGCCCTGGGCGACCTGGTGCTCGCGATGCCCGCCCTGGAGTCGCTCCGCCGGACCTATCCGGGCGCCCGGCTGACCCTCCTCGGCACCCCCTGGCACGCCCGGTTCCTGGACGGCAGGCCGGGGCCGGTGGACGACGTCATCGCCCTGCCGCCGATTTCCGGGGTGTCGACGCCGAACGGCGGCCACCAGGCTCCGGAGAGCGTGTTCGAGGAGCTGCGCGAGCACCGGTTCGACCTCGCCGTGCAGATCCACGGCGGCGGGCGCTACTCCAACCCCTTCGTCAAGGCGATCGGCGCCCGGGTCACGGCCGGTCTCTGCACGCCGGACGCCGAACGGCTCGACCGGTGGGTGCCGTACGTCTACTACCAGCACGAGACTTTGCGCTACCTGGAGGTGACCGCACTGGTCGGCGGGACGGCCGAGGCGTACGAGCCGATCATCGCCGTGACGGGCGCCGACCGCGCCGAGCTGGCCCGGGTGTACGGCGAGCCGCCGCCCGGCCTGGTCGCGCTGCATCCGGGGGCGGGCGACCCCCGGCGGCGCTGGCCGGCCCGCGCCTTCGCGGAGGCGGCCGACCGGCTCGGCCGTCCGGTCGTGATCACCGGCGTCGAGAGCGAGCGGGATGTGGTCGAGGAGGTCGCGGCGGCGATGCGGCGGCCGGCGGTCACGGCGGTCGGCACGCTCGGCATCGGCGGCCTCGCCGCCCTGTACGAACGGTGTGACCTGGTCGTCTCCAACGACACCGGCCCCCGCCACCTCGCCGCGGCGGTCGGGACGCCCACCGTCGGCATCTTCTGGTGCGGCAATCTCATCAACGCCGGGCCCTTCGGCCGGGCTCTCCACCGGCCGCTGGTCTCCTGGACCGTGCGGTGCCCGGTGTGCGGAGTCAGCGGTCACGATCCGCGGGCGCAGCGGTGCCCGCACGACGAGTCGTGGGTGGCCGACGTCCCGATCGACGACGTGGTCGAGCAGGCGGAGGACCTGCTTCGCGACCCGAGCCGGACACCCTGACCGACCAGCGGAACGCCCCGACAATCAGCGGGGCGCCCTGACGACCGGCGGAACGCCCCGACAACCAGCGGGGCGCCCTGACGACCAGCGGGATACAAGACCCCTCCAAGTCGCCCTGCCTACGGTCGGCGGCATGCGAAAGAACCTCGCCATCGGCGGCCTGCTGGCATTCGTGATCGCCGGAATTCCGCCGGCCGCTTCGGCCCACGCCGCCGCCTCGGCGCGGCCTGCGGCGCCGCCGATCCACTGGGGACCGGTGCAGTCCCGGAGCGGGCACCACGGATACGCCAAGGCCGATGTGTGGCTCACCCGCTTCACCGCGGAGACGTTCGTCGTCTCCGGCGCGCTGTACGACCGCGACGCCCACGGCGGCCACTGCGCCTACGTACGGGCCCGTTTCCACTACGCGGGCGGCGGCACCGGGTGGGCCCTGCCGAAGGCGACCTGCGCCCCCAGGAAGCCGATCCGGCTGTCGTCGGACGGCCGGATCACGCGGGTGGACGTCAAGGTCTGCGTGTACGACCGGCCGCGCCGTACGACCCTGAACTGCTACACCGACGCCATCACCCCGGCCATCATCGCCGGCTGGCCACGGTGACCGTACTCCCCCGGTCGTAGCGGTGTACGCCCCTGATGCGACAGCGGTAGCACCCGGAGCCTCCCGGCGTGCGACGACGCCGGGCCCCGCCGGCGGCACGATCGAGACACCGCCGGAGGGCGGACGGCGTCCGGGTCCCCGTACTCCCCCAGCGGTAGCCGACGTGTCTCTCGACGAGGGACGACACCGCCGGCCACGTGGGACACGATCTCCGTGACCCGCGATTCCGCCAACCGAAGGGAGCAAGAGCGTGCGAAAGGTATACACGGTATTTGCGGGGCTGCTACTCGCCGCCGCCGTCCTGCAGATGTACCTCGCGGCCGTCGGCGCGTTCGACAAGCCGCAGGACGACTCCTCGTTCAGCCTGCACAGCATGAACGGCATGATGGTCATCCCGGTGCTGTCGCTGGTGGCCACCGCCGCCGCGGCGGCCGCCAAGGCGCCGGGACGCCTGATCGGGCTGACCGTCCTGCCCGTCGGCCTCGTCATCGTGCAGTCGCTGATCGTCGCGCTGGGCGGCCTGTTCGAGGACAGCACCGGCAACACGACGCCGGTCTCCCTGGCGATCCTCGGCCTGCACGCCATCAACGGCATGGCGGTCCTCGGTGTCTGCGGGATGGTGTTCCGCAAGGCGCGGCAGCTCATGTCGGCCGGGCCCGCCTCGTCGGAGGCCGCCGCGGAGGGCCGCCCGGTTCGCGCGTCATGACGACCGACCTGCTCATGGCGCTCGACCTGCTCGTCTCGGTGCTGACCGCGGCGGCGTGGGTGGGCGCCGGCGCGACGGCCGCGGCCCGCCGTCCGAGGACGGCCGCGGCCCTGTTCGCGGTCGCCCTGGTCGCGTCCCTGGCCCGGGTCTGGTCCGTCCTGGCCCTGGCCGGGGCCGGCTGGTGGTTCGTGCAGGAGAAGATCACCGTCGCCCTGCCGCTTCTCGTCGCGGCGAGCGTCGTGGCCGCCGCGCTCGCCGGGCCGCGCCTGCTTCGGGCCGCCCGGCGGGCGGACGCGGCCTCGCGCGACGCCGTCAGAGCACCCGTGGTCGCGGTCCCGCTGCTCGGCGCGGGGTACGCCGCGGCGGCCGGGATCGTGCAGACCTTCCTGATCGGATATCCGGCGGATCCGGGCACCGCTCTCCTCCTCCTGACCGTTGTCGCGGGGGCCGTCCTGGGGACCTGGAGAGCGATGAGCGCGCGTGTCCCGGGGCTGCGGTCCGCGACGGCGGCCACCGCCGTGGCCGCCGTGCTCGGCGCCGGTCTCGTCTTCCTTCCCTCCGCGCCGGCCACGGCGGAGGGCTCCGCCCCGGAAGGCGCCACCGCCATGGGTGCCGTGGACATGAACGGCATGGACATGAACGGCATGGACACGGACGGCATGGACATGGGTGCCACCGACATGGGGGTGCAGCCCGCCTCCCACGACCACTCCGCCTCGACAGGATCCGCCGTGGGCGGACCGCCTCGTCCGGTGACCGACCTGCGCGGCCCGGCCACGCCTCCACCGGGCGGCGCCGTACGCCGCTTCGACCTGACGGCCCGTATGGCGACCGTCACGCTGTCTTCGGGACGGAAGGTGCCGGCGTGGACCTTCAACGGTCAGGTTCCGGGGCCGCCGCTCACCGCCGAGCAGGGCGACCTCATCGAGGTGCGGCTGCGCAACGTGGACATCACGTCGGGGGTGACGCTGCACTGGCACGGCTATGACGTGCCCTCTGGCGAGGACGGCGTGCCCGGCCTGACCCAGGACGCCGTGCCGCCCGGCGGGGAGTTCGTCTACCGCTTCGTCGCCGAGCAGGTGGGGACGTACTGGTATCACACCCATGAGGTGTCCGACATCGGCGTCCGCATGGGGCTCTACGGCACGCTCGTCGTCGCGCCGAAGGGAGCCGCGCCCACAGGACTGGACCTCACGCTGCCCGTGCACACGCTCGGAGGCGTGCTGGTGACGGGCGATCGCGACCAGCCCCTGGCCAAGCAGGCCGCGCCGGGCACGCCCGTACGGCTGCGCCTGATCAACACCGACAGCACGCCGCATCGGTTCACGCTGGCGGGCACGCCCTACCGGCTGGTGGCGGTGGACGGGACGGACCTCAACGGGCCGGGCACGCTCGGCGAGGCCGGCCTGCGACTCGCGGCGGGCGGCCGGTATGACCTCGCGTTCACGATGCCCTCGGGCCCCGTCGTGCTGAAGATCGACGACCGCACCGACTCCGTACGACTCGTCCCGGAAGGCGCGAGCCCCACGACAACACAGGGCGTGAGCGCGACGGCGGACGCCGGTGCCGTTGCCGCCGCCGACGGTCGGACGGCGGACTGGCCGGAGCTCGACCTGACCCGATATGGCGCCCCCGCGTCCACGCCGTACACGTCCCGCAGCCGGTTCGACCGGGACTTCACGCTGGTCCTCGACCGGGGGCTCGCGCTGACGAACGGGCGGCCGGCGTATGCGCACACGGTGAACGGCCTCGCCTTCCCCAACATCCCCACGGAAGTGGTCAGGGACGGCGACCTGGTGCGGCTCACCGTGGTCAACCGCGGCCGGGATACCCACCCCTGGCATCTCCACGGCCATCGGGTGCTCGTGCTCTCGCGGAACGGCAACTCCGTCACCGGCAGTCCCCTGTGGCTCGACACCTTCGACGTACGGCCGGGCGAGGTGTGGGAGGTGGCCTTCCGCGCCGACAATCCGGGGCTGTGGATGAACCACTGCCACAACCTGAGCCACGCCGACCTGGGCATGATGCTGCACCTGGCCTACCAGGGGGTGACCTCGCCCTTCCACGGCGCGCACGGCGGGTGACCGAATCACCCTTTTTCCCAAGGCGTCGAGTAAAAAATCAGAGCGGGAATTCCACCGAGGTGTAAACGCTCGGTAATCAGATCAGAACTTCGGGTGAGCAGAACAGGCCCGGGTCCCCCCGGCCGGGCGTGGACGATGCCGACCGAAGGGAGAGATCGTGACAGTGGCGAAGAGCATCGTTCCCGCGCTGGCGACGTTGGCCGCCGCGGGGTGGCTCGTCGCGGGCCAGCCCACGCCGGCCCTCGCGGGACCGGCCGGTTCCGACGCCGGGGGGCACCTCACACCGAGGATCGCAACCGAGCCGGCGTCGGGCGTCCGGGGGCATCCCGGCTCGGGAGCCGCGACGGTCCGGCCTCCCGGCCCCGGTGATCCCACGGCGTCGGGGCCGTACGGGGAGGTCGTGCACCAGGCCCAGCGGGGGCCCGGTCTCGTGTGCGCCTACCGGATCAAGGGCGTACGCAAGGGGGGTTTCCTCAACGTCCGCGAGGGCGCCGGCATCCGCCACGCCCCCGTCGCCAAGCTGCGACCGGCCGACGGAGGGTTCTCCGGCGCCTGCACCGCCACCGGCGGCTGGATCGCGGTGAAGACCGCCGGCGGGACCTCGGGTTACGCCGCCGCCCGCTACCTCCGCCGGCTCGACCTGAGCGGACGGCCCTCGCTCTCGTGCGTCTACCGCCTCCGGCACGTGCGCAAGGGCAGCTTCCTCAACGTCCGCGAGGGCGCCGGCATCCACCACGCCCCCGTCGGCAAGCTGCGGCGGGCCGACGGGAACATCGCCGGAGCCTGCGACGCCACCCGCGGCTGGGTGGCCGTGGACAGCGGCGACGGCATTCCCGGATGGGCCTCCGCCCGCTACCTCCGCAGGATGTGACGGCTCGGGCCGGAAAGCCCGGAACGCGCTGACCAGCAGGCATGGGACGCGCCGGCCGGCACTCGCCGGACTCGGCGAAGCCGCGCTGCCCCCTTCCCCGGCATCCCCCTGGCCGGGGACGGGGGCCGCGGCCTTTCAGCCGAGATCGGGATGCGGAATGTAGCAGTCGAGCCGCATGACGTCCTCGCTGGTCATCAACGTGTCCATGTCGCCGATGCGCCAGCCCGCCTCCAGCAGCAGGGCGAGCAGCGGATGCGTGCCGGGCACCGCCACGTGGACCGGCAGGTGGCCCGGCGCGTGCACCGGCCCGTGCACCGGCCCATGACCCGGCGTAGGGCCCGGCCCGTGACTCGACATGTGGACCGGCATGTGGACCGGCATGTGGACCGGCATGTGGACCGGCACAGCACGGTGGTGGGCGTTCGCCGCCTTCAGCACGATGCCGGCGCAGTCCTGCGGGGTCGCGCCCCCGGCCGGGCCGATGACGACCTGGTCTCCGGCCGTCCTGACGAACGCGTAGCCCGAGCCGCTGACGTGCAGGGCCACCCCGGGCAGCCCGGCATACCAGGTGAGGGTCGAGGTGCGGTCGCCACCGGAGACGTGGGCGTCCAGGGCCGCCGCCGCCCGCACGTCCGTCTCTCCCGGTGCCGCCCGGACGTCCGCCACCCCCGGCGCCCGAAGGCCCGCCGTGTGGACGTCCGCCTCTCCCGGTGCCGCCTGCTCGCCCGGCGGTCTGCGCGTCAGGTAGAAGAGCGGGCAGCGCGGGCGCATCCCGTTCCTGACGTAGAGCGCGAGCGCCCTCCTGTCGTCCGACGCGAAGGTGACCTTGGGCGTGTCGCCGGGCAGCAGGCGCGAGAGGATCGTGCGGCCGACCCTCGACGACTGGTGGCCGGGCAGGACGAACAGGTCTCCGAGGTGTGTGACCGTCCCCCGGCGCAGCGTGCCGCCGAACCCCACGATCGTGCCGTCCACCTCGCCGACGAGCACCTCGCCGAACTCGCGTTCCGCGTCCACGAAGTCCGGCCGCTCCGGCCACAGGTCCAGGAGGCCGAAGTGGCCGGCGACGGCGCGTACGCCGGCCATGTCGGCTCCGGCGGCGGGACGGACGATCGGTTCCGCCATCGGTCTCCCCCTGCGGTTTCGCCCTGCGGTTTCGCCCTGCGGTTTCGCCCTCTGTCCCGATCACCATAGGGCGCGTGCAGGGGGATCGCGACGCCCGGCCACCCCGTACGGCTGTCCGCTCGGATCAGCCCTTGATGGCCCCCGCGGTCAGGCCGCTCACCAGCTGACGCTCGGCCACGGCGTAGAAGCCGAGGGCGGGCAGCATCGCGACCACGATGTAGGCCATGACGCGTGCGATGTCCGTGGCGTACTGCCCCTGGAACTGCATGACGCCCAGCGGGATGGTGAACAGGCTGTCGTCGCTGAACACCACGAGCGGCAGCATGAACTGGTTCCAGCTGTTCACCACCGCGAGCACGGAGACCGTGGCGATCGCGGGCCGGGCCATCGGCAGCAGGATCCGCCAGAAGAATCCGAGCGGGGAGCACCCGTCGAGGATCGCCGCCTCCTCGATCTCTCCCGGGATGGCCCGGAAGAAGCCGCGCAGGATGATGATCGTCATCGGCATGCCGAAGGCGGCCTGCGGGAGGATCACGCCGAGCGGGTTGTCCAGCAGCCCGAACATCCGCAGCAGCACGAACAGCGGCAGGATCGCCACCGCGAACGGGAACATGAGCCCGGCGGCGAACATCGTGAACAGCGCCTCACGCCCCCGGAAGGCGAAGCGCGCGAACACGAAGGCCGCCAGCGCGGACACCGCGACGACCACGAGCGTGGTCAGCACCGCGATGTAGGTGCTGTTCCAGAGCATCTGCCAGAACGACGCGGAGCCGAGGACGCTCGTGTAGTTCTCCGGCACCCAGGGGCTGGGCAGGCCGATCGGGTTGCTCGAGAGCTGCCGGGTCGTCTTGAACCCGCCGAGCACGCCGTACAGCAGCGGGATGCCGACGAACAACGCCGTGATCACGACGATCGTGTGCAGGGAGATGCTGCGCAGCGGACCGCCCGACGTCGGCGACTGCTTGTGACGGTTGGCGCTCATCGCTGGTCCCTCAGCACGGTGCTCGCTCCTTCGAGGTCGCGGCGCATGACGTATCTCTGGTAGAACACCGCGAACACGAGGCTGATGAAGAACATCACCACGCTGATCGCGCTCGCGTAGCCGACCTGGAAGCGTTTGAAGCCGAACTGGAACATCGTGACGGCCATGGTCTCGGAGGAGTGCGACGGGCCTCCGCCGGTGATGATCCAGACCAGGTCGAACAGCTGGATCGCACCGATGACCGACAGGAACACGCTGATGCGGATCGTGGGCCCGAGCAGCGGCAGCGTGACGTAGCGGAAGACCTTCCACCCGGTCGCGCCGTCGATCTGGGCGGCCTCGGTGAGCTCCCTCGGGATGCCCTGGCGGCCGGCGATGTACAAGATCATGTGGAAGCCGAAGTACTTCCAGGTCATGACGATGAACACCGACATCATCACCGACGACGGGTCGGCGAACCAGTCGAGGGGGTCGATGCCGAACCAGCCGAGGATGTAGTTGGCCAGGCCCTCGGTGGGCGACAGGATCATCATGAAGAGGACCGCGGTGATCGCCTCGGACAACACGTACGGGGCGAAGAACAGCAGGCGGAAGAACGCCCGGCCGTGGATCCTCTGGTTGAGCAGCATGGCGATGCCCAGCGAGAGGGGAAGCTGGATCACCAGAGACAGGATGATCAGCAGCAGTCCGCGCCACAGGTCCCCGAGGAAGACCTCGTCGGCCAGCAGCCGGGTGAAGTTCGCCAGGCCGATGAAGTCCGTCGGCAGCCCGCGCATGCCGTTCCACTTGAACACGCTCGCGTAGAAGGCGAGCAGGATCGGGGCCACGACGAGCCCGAAGAAGAGCACAAGCGCGGGAAGCAGGAACAGAAGGATAGTGGTGAACCCCCGGAGCCTGAGGCTCCGGGGTCTCGTCGTCTTCACGCGACAGTTACTCCGACTTCGCCGTTTCCGTGATGGCCTGCGCCACCTGCTCCGGCGTCTTGGTGCCGCCGATCAGCTCGGCCACGGAGTCGTTGACCTCCTGGCCGACAGCCGGCGGGAACGCCTGGTCGAGGTAGAGCTGGAAGCCGGTGGCCGTGGCGAGGTTCTTGGCGACCACGCTGAGGTTCGGGTCCGTGACCGCGTCCTCCTCGCCCTTCAGCACCGGGAGCACGCCGCCGGTCGCGACGGCCTTGCGGTGCTCGGTGCTCTCGGTGAGGAACTTCAGGAACTCGATCGCCTCCGCCGGGGCGTCGGCCCCGATGGCGTAGCCGCCGCCGCCGCCGAAGGCGTCGGTGACCGCGCCCTGGCCGCCGTCCACGGCCGGGAAGGGGAAGAAGCCGAGGTCGTCGCCCAGGCCCTTGCCGGCGTCGTTCTGGACCGCGGGCGCCCACTGGCCCATCAGCTCCATCGCGGCCTTGCCGTCACCCATGGTCGCGGCCTGACCGCCCGGGTCGCCGTACGTCGCGCCGAGGTAGCCCTTCTGGAACGGCTGGAGGTCGGCCAGTTCCTTGAGCTTCTGCCCTGCCTGCACGAAGGCCGGACCCGTGAAGTCCTTGCTGCCACCGGCCTGCTTGAGGGCGTCGAGGCCGCCGATCCGCATGGCGAGGTAGGCCCAGTAGTAGTGACCCGGCCACTTGTCCTTGCCGGCGAGCGCGATCGGGGTGATCCCGGCCGCCTTCAGCTTCTTGACGTCATCGAGGAGGGCCGACCACGTCGCCGGAGGCTCGGCGATCCCGGCCTTCTTGAACAGCGCCTTGTTGTACCAGAAGCCCACCATGCCGATGTCGTCGGGGATGGCGTAGGTCTTGCCCTCGACCTGGTAGGCCGACAGCGCGGCGTCGGTGAAGGTGCCGAGCCAGTCCCCGGCGTCGCCGCTGAGGTCCTTCACCAGGCCCGCGTCGACCTGCTGGGCGAGCACGCCGCCACCCCAGGTCTGGAAGATGTCCGGCGCCTTGCCCGACTGCGTGAGCGTCGTCAGCTTCGCCTTGAACGCCTCGTTCTCGTAAGGAACGCTCTTGATGGTGATGTTCGGGTGCTTGGCCTGGAAGTCCTTGATCGCCTGAGCGCCGTAGGTCTTCAGGGGATCCGTGGTCCAGATATTCCAAAACTCGACGGTCACCTTGCCGCCGGCTGAGCTCTTGCCCTCTCCGGCGGCGTCATCCCCCGAAGTACCACATCCCCCGAGGACCAGTGCCGACGCCGCCAGGAGCGCCGCACCTCGCCGACTCAACTTCACGGTGGTTTCCCTTCTGGATTCCGACCGAAACTTTCGGCAGTCGCCCGATAGTTTCTGCGATGGGGCCGACGTTACAGCGGGGTTAGGTTCATATCAACGGCTGTTGTGCACCTGTTACGCATGGTCGGGGGCGAACGAAAGTACAGGCGATCGAGGCCGCCCAAAAGGGATCAATAGGGATCAACCAGGCGGCATTAACGGGCGACCGAAACCGTAGGGCCGCCCGGCTCGAACGCGGGACGCGTGAGGACCGAGGTAGGGAAACGTCACCCTGCCACGAAACGTAAATCGCACGCAAGGGGCCAAAGGCCGCGCATGCCAAGGAACCCGGACATCCCCGGGTGAGGAGCCGACGAAAGCGTCAGCGGGCGGCGGCGGTCGGCCGCTTGCCGTACGCGTGCTTGACGAGCTCGATCAGGACTTCCTTGCCCGATTCCCGCTTGCGCGCGTCGCACAGCATGATCGGCACGTCCTGGCTGAGGTTGAGCGCGAGCTTGACCTCGTCCAGCTCGAAGACCGGAGCGCCCTCGAAGCAGTTGACCGCGACGACGAACGGCGTGCCGCGGCGCTCGAAGTAGTCGACGGAGGGGAAACAGTCGGCGAGCCTGCGGGTGTCGGCCAGCACGACCGCGCCGAGCGCCCCCCGGGCGAGCTCGTCCCAGACGAACCAGAACCGCTCCTGACCGGGGGTGCCGAAGAGATAGAGGACGAAGTCCTCCCCGATGCTGATGCGGCCGAAGTCCATGGCGACCGTCGTGGTCGCCTTCGCCTCGACCCCGGACAGGTCGTCCACGCCGACGCTGCGGTCGGTCAGCGTCTCCTCCGTGCGCAGCGGCCGGATCTCCGACACCGCGCCGACCATCGTGGTCTTGCCCACCCCGAAGCCACCGGCGATCAGCAACTTGATCGCCGTGGGCATCCTCGGCGGGGTCTTCCCCGAATCAGAGCGCCCGAAGGCCATCGAGCACCGCCTTGTACATCCGCTCGTCGAGCACGTCCATCTCCGGTTGGGGCTGCTGCACGGCCACGAAGCCCCGGTCGAACAGGTCGCCGAGGAGGACCCGGACGATCCCGGCCGGCAGGTCAAGATGGGCCGCGATCTCCGCGACCGACAGCGGCCTGCGGCACAGCCGCACGATCGCCTGGTGCTCGGGGTCCAGCCCGATCTCGGTTCCCGTGGTGGGCCGGATCGTCACCGCGAGCGAGATGAGGTCGAAGCGGTCCTGCGCCTCCGTGCGGCCGCGCGCGATCACGTACGGCCGGATGGTCGGCGCGTCGAGTAAGCGGTCCTCGTCCGGGCTCCACTCGGAGTTCACAGGCGGACCTCGCTCCCCGTCGTCCGGTCGATCGTCGTCCGCGCCGGCGAGGTGAGGTACTGCCCGACGCGCACGACGAGCATCGCCATCTCGTACGCCACCAGGCCGACGTCGGCGTCTCCCGAGCAGAGCACGGCGAGGCAGGCGCCCTGGCCCGCCACGGTCACGAGCAGGTAGGCCGACTTCATCTCCACGATGGTCTGCCGTACGGATCCGCCCTGGAAGCGCTCGCCGACGCCGCGCGCCAGGCTCTGCAGCCCGGAGGCGACGGCCGACAGGTGCTCGGCGTCCTCCGTGTGAAGCCCCTGCGAGCCGGCCAGCAGGAGGCCGTCGGTGGACAGCACGATGCCGTGCTCGACCTCGCGGACCCGCGCGACGAGATCGTCGAGCAGCCATGCGAGGTCCGCGGAGGCCCCGGTCTTCTGCGTCACAGGTTGTCCTCCTCGTCGCCCAGCAACTTCGCGGCCTCGGATCTGCCGCGCCTCGTTCCCGACTGGAACGAGCCCATGATCTTACGGATGTCCTCCGGCGAGCGGTCCTCCTGGTCGTCCGCCTCGTCGGCGTTCCTCGACTCCTCGGCGAGCGCGGGGGCGAGGTTGGCCTGCGGCACCCGGAAGGGCAGGCCCGACGGGGTGAACCCGGACGAGGGCGCGGACCCGTCGGGACCTGGATCGGCGCCGCCGGACGGTGGTGGGACGCTCTGCAGGGGCCTGGGCGGCTCGGGAGCCCTCGGCACGGGAACCACCTCCTGAACTGGTTCGGGGACCGCCTCGGGCGCGCCGACGAGCGCGATCTTCCGGGAGCCGGCCCCGCGCCGCGGGAGGCCGGACTCGGTCTCCTCCTCGGGCAGGTCCTCCCCGCCCTCGATGACGAGGTCCCGCGGCAGCAGCACGACCGCGGTCGTGCCGCCGTAAGGCGACGCCTTGAGCGAGACCTTGATCCCGTGCCGCTCGGCCAGGCGGCTGACGACGTACAGACCGAGCCGGGCAGTGCTCGACAGGTTGAACTCGGGCGGGTCGGCGATCCGCTGGTTGGTCGCGTCGAGGTCCTCGGCGGTCATCCCGAGGCCGCGGTCCTCGATCTCGATCGCGTAGCCGCTGGCCACCACCTGGCCGCCCACCTGCACCATCGTGTACGGCGGGGAGAACGACACGGCGTTCTCGATCAGCTCGGCGAGCAGGTGGATGACGTCGCCCACCGCGCGTCCGAGGAGCGCGATCTCCCCCATCGGCATCACGGTGACGCGGGTGTAGTCCTCGACCTCGGCCAGCGCGCCGCGTACGACGTCGACCATCGGCACCGAGCGCCGCCAGGCGCGGGCGGGGGACGCCCCGGACAACACGATGAGGTTCTCCGCGTTGCGCCGCATGCGGGTGGCGAGGTGGTCGATGCGGAACAGGTCCTTCAGCTCGGCCGGGTCCGACTCGCGCCGCTCCATCACGTCGAGCAGGGTGAGCTGGCGGTGCACCAGCGACTGCGTGCGCCGGGCGAGGCTGAGCAGGATGTCACGGATGCTCTGCCGGAGCTGGGCCTCCTCGACGGCGGTGCGGATGGCGGTCTCCTGCACCGTGTTGAACGCCGCACCCACCTGGCCGATGACGTCGGGCCCGAAGTCGAGCGGCGGCGCCTCGGCCTTGACGTCGACCTTCTCGCCCTGGGCGAGGCGGGCGACCACTCCGGGCAGCCGTTCGTTGGCGAGTTCGAGCGCGGCCTCGCGCAGCTTCTCCAGCTGGCGCACCAGGGCACGGGCCGTGGTGATCGACAGGATGATCGACGCGATGACCGCCACGAGGCCGAGCACACCGGCCAGCAGGAGGCGGGCGAAGACGGCGACGGCGACCGGGATGGCCCGTTCGACCAGCGCGTCACCCGCGTCGATGATCACCTTCTGCAGCGAGATCAACGCCGCTTCCGCGGCGCCCCGCCACTGCGTCTCCGTCACCATCGGCGGACGGCCGGCCTGCCTGCTCAGCGAGAGCTGGTCTTCGAGGTTACGGAGAGTCGTCGCCGACGGCGACTTCCTCCACTTGTCCACGGCAGCGCGGTCGGCCGGCGGCAGGTCGGCGGCGGTCCGGTCGAGCTCGAACCGGGCGATCCCCACCAGCTGGGTGAACTGCCGGTGGTCCTGCTCGGTGAACCGGCCCTCGGCGAAGACCCCGGCGATCATCGCGTCCTCACGAGCCAGCAGTTCACGTGCCCGGCTCATGGCTGACAGCGTGCGGCCGTCCTTGGCGAGCGTGGCGTCGTCAAGCGTGGCGACCGCGCCGTACATCGCGTCGAAGGAGTCGATGACGTCGCTGTAGGCGTCCTCCGTCCGCACCCGGTCGAGGCGCCCGGCGTCGATGGCCGACCGGGTCTGACGCAGACCGTCCAGCCGCCGCAGCGTGTCGTTCAGGCGCATCATCAGCGCGTCACCGGCCGCGAGGCTGACCCTGTCGCTCCTGGCCGACTCCCTGAAGACGCTTATCGCGGCGTCGGTGCGGGCGCGCTGGTCCTGCAGTTCCTTGCGCAGCACCCGGGTGGGATCGCCGACGCGGGTCACCGACAGCCGGCGCTCGCGCTGCAGTTCCAGCAGCAACGGCTCGCTCGGCTGCGCGACCCCGCTGTCGATGGTGGTGGCCCAGATGAGGTTGACGCCCTCCCGGACGGTGACCCAGGCCGCGAACGCCCACAGAGCGGTCAGTGACACCAGCAGGGCTGCGACCTTGGTTCGCACACGCGAATTCCGGAAGCGCATAGACATACCACCCAGCGAAGTCAGAACGCCCTAACAGCGCGTTTACCGGCCATTAACAATCGCCCGCCGTTTAGGGCAGCCCGGACTGCCCAGCGAAAAGACCGCGCCGCGCCTCGCGCCACCCTAGCAAAGGGCTGGAAAACCGCTCAACCCGCAGAATCCCGTCAGGGCATGTCCGAATAAAGCGAAATTTAGATTAGCCCAGGTGATCATAGTTGACCGGCTTGTTGGACAACAAGTCCACTGGCCTGTGCGAGGTGCAGGGCGGCGAGCACGGCCGCCCGGACGACCGCCAGGGGCAGGTAGAGGTCCTTGTCGTGCCAGAGCGCCGGTCCGTCCGCCGGGTCGGCGGAGCGCAGCAGATAGCGGTACCCCCGCCGCACCGCCTCGGCGCGGGCTCCGTCTCCGGCCGACGGGCCGGTCATCAGCAGGAGCTGCATGGCGTACGCCGTCTCCTCGGCCGTGCCGCCCCACCGGCCCCATGAGCCGTCCTCGCGCTGGGTGTCCAGCGCCCACCGTACGGCCGACCGCACCGCGGCCGCGGATTCCGGCCCGCCGAACTCGTGCAGCGCGAGCGCGCAGGAGACCGTCGCGTAGTAGGGCGAAGCGTGCCAGCGGTCGTCCCAGCTTCCATCGGCCCGCTGCCGCTCGCGCAGCCAGGCGGCGATCCTGGCCAGCACCACGGCGTAGCGGGGCGCCTGCTCGGGCCGAGCCGCCGCGTACTGGCCGAAGGCGTCCAGTACGTGAGCGTTCACACTGACCGAGGAGCCCTCCTCGCCCTGCCAGGTGCAGAAGTGCGTCGGCGTCTCGAAGGCCCACAGGCTGTCCGGCTCGTACGGCATGCCGAGCAGCGCCAGCGCGTACAGCGCGACCGAGGTGGTGTCGGCGTCGGGCGGCAGTCCCGCACCGGCGGGCGTGCCTTCGGGACCGATGGCCGCGCGGAGATCGGCCAGCATCTCCGGCGGCACGTCGAAGCGGATGCCCGAGCGGGCGAGCCAGCTCAACACCCAGCCGCGTTCGAACACCGTGATCGGCAGGCCCACCGGCACCGGGCCGCCGTGTCGCAGCGCCACCGCCTCCAGGTAACGCCGGGCATGGTGCCCGGGATCGGGCAGCTCGGTGCCGCTCAGCCATGCCGCGGTCGCCGCCGGCGAGGCTCCGACCGTGCCGATCGAGGTCGGGCAGACGGCCGGGGCACTGGCCGCGGATCCTCCGGCCACCTCCAGCGCGTGCAGGAGCTTGTCCGGCAGGGCGGCGCCGGACTCCAGGCGCTTCCTGATCAGGGTGAGCGGCCCCTCGCTCATTCCCTCGGGGATCGGCAGACGGTCGATCCCGCACGCGTCCAGACCGTCCAGGTGCGCGTTGATGAGCGACACGAGCGCCGGCACGATGATCTCGATCGCGGGGGTGTCGGGCAGAGCGGCGACCGCCGTCTCCGCCAGCCAGCCGGACAACACGCCGAGCCCGCCCCGGACCGCGTCGATCAGGGCATCCCGGTCCTCGTTGTGGTCGCCCCTGGCGAGGACCGACAGCAACCCCTCGGTGGCACTCAGGGTGGGAACCAGGCCATAGCCGTCGGGCACGCCCCATGAACCGTCGGGCCGCTGCGTGGCGAGCAGGTACGCCACCCGCTCGTCGTGGCCCAGCAGCCAGGGGGCCAGGGTGACGAGCCGCCCGGTCTCGTACACGGACGGGGACACCTGCCCCCAGGGCCGGGACATCAGATCCCGCATCAACTCGCCCGCGGCCACCGCCACGTCCGGCTGCTCGTCCAGGAAGGCATCACGCACGTTCAAACTCGCCCCAATAGTCCACGAGCCCGTAGAAGCCCGTGTTGAAACCGATCTGTCGTTCGAGGTAGGCCGCGGCGCGCGGGCTGCGCTGCCGCACGGGTTCGAGAAGGGTCAGGCAGCGGTCGCGGATCTCGTTCATGCGCGCGGTCACCTCCGCGACGCCGGCGCCGAAGGCCAGCGCGTTGACGTCGCCCTGGCCGCGCTCCCGTTCCCGGGTGGCCAGGTCGTTGAGCAGGCGCAGGTAGCGCTGCACCTCGTCACTGACCGACAGGAGCTCGTCGATGTGTGCGGTCGTCCAGGAGTCTCCCGTCCTGATCCAGTGGGACAGGTTCACGAAGGAGGATCCGCAACCGTCCGCGCCGTCGAGGTACTCGTCCAGCGAGACCGGCGCTCCCTCCTCCTTCCAGCGCCACTCGCGGACCATCCCACGCAGCGTCCGCCGGAGCCGGTCGAGCCAGACCGGCCTCAGGCCGGCGAACGCGGGCGCCGCCGACAGGCCGTCCCGCAGATCGGTGAGAAAGCGCACCACGGCGGGGGCGTCCCCGGCCGGGCCCGTCTCGGCCGCCGCGAGGCACTCGGCGACCAGCGCCTCCACCTCCGCGCGCGATCCCGCTACCTCGTCCACCAGGCGGTCGACCGCGAAGATCCACAGCGACGCGCGGCCGACCGCGCGCAGCTCGTCGGGAGACGCCCAGGGCGAGCCGAACGCGGTGACCATCGACAAAGCGGCGAAGAACGCCGGATCGAACGGCCTGGCCGGGAACAACTCGCCGTACGCCGCGGCGCCGGCCTGCAGGTCCCGCTGGCACCGCGCGGCGAGCGCGCATGTCCTGCCCAGATCCGCGGCGAGAGCCGTCTCCTGCCTGGCGATGTGCTCGATGATCATGTGCGGGCACGCTCGACCAGCGTGAGTTTCACCTTCTGGTTCGGCCGCAGAGAGGAGGCGAGCCGCGGCCTGACCGGCCTCGACGCGGTGAGCACAGGCCGGTAGCGGCTCAACAGGCCCGCCATGAGCAACTGCGCCTCCATCATGAACAGGTGCTGCCCCAGGCACTGGTGGGGGCCGCCGCCGAACGGGAAGTACGACCAGCGGTGCCGCCGCTCCATGCCCGGTGCGAAGCGCTCGGGGTCGAACTCGGTCGGCCGCTCCCAGAACTCCTCAAGCCGGTGCGTGAGGTAAGGGCTGAGCATCACCGTGGACCCGGCCTTGATCATGACCCCGTCGATCTCGTCGTCCTTCACCGCCTGCCGCGGCAGGATCCAGCCCGGCGGATACAGGCGCACCAGTTCGGACAGGAACATCTTCAGGTAGCGCAGCTCGGGCAGATGAGACGGCTGCACCGGGTCCGTCCCGACCACCTCGTCGAGTTCCGTGTAGATCTTCGCCGCCAGCTCGGGATGCGCGTCGAGCGCGACCCACACCCACGTGAGCGCCGTCGCCGAGGTCTCGGTGGACGCGCCGTGCATGCTGACCATGTCGTCCCTGATCCGCCGGTCCCCCACCTCGCCGGGTTCGTCCGCGCGGGCGCGGCAGATCGCCGAGACCACGTCCTTGCCCTCCTCCGCCGTGCGGCGGGCCTCGTGCACCCGGGGATAGACCACGGTGTTGATCGTCTCGATGGACCGGCGGAAAGGCCGGTCACCCGGCAGCGGCATCGTCCTCGGGACGAACGGCATCAGCAGGCGCGGCCACGTGGCCGTCACCGCCACCTCGTACGCGGGAATGAGCCGGGCGATGTCGTCCCTGGTGATCCGGTCGCCGAAGAAGAGCCGCACGATCGTCGGATGGACGATGGCCGAGATCCCGTCGACGACGTCGAAAGGTTCCCCGGGACGCACGACAGCGTCGATCTGCTCGGCAAGGATCTCGGCCATGCGCTCGGTCAGCGAGTCGACGTACTTCGCGGTGAACAGGGGCTGCAGGACCCTGCGGCTCTCCTGCCAGGTCTCGCCGTCGGACAGGATCCCCCCACCGAGCAACGGGACCAGCGGATCCCAGAACATCCCCTCTCGGACATAGTTGGGCTGGTTGGTCCGCAGCACGTGCTGAACATGGTCCGGATGTGTCACCAGATAGGGCCGGAACGGCCCCACGTTGAGCCGGACGAGCCTGCCACCGGCCTGCCTGCCGGCCTCCTCGAAGGCGGAGACCGGATCGCGAGAGTGCTTCGCGAGGAACCGATAGAAGGGAAGAACGTCCGCATTTCGCGCTGAATTGCGACCAACGTCTACGGCCACCGGTCTGCTCCCCACCTGACGATCACGCCAATTCGCGAAGTATCACATGATCCACTCCGATTGATCAACATTGCAGGTCAGTGATGCCTTTATGGGTGTGTCGCCCTAGATGCCGCCAATAGCCAGATTTGTCGGTCGAGACGGGTTTGGCCTGCCGGAAAAAAGGGAAGGGCCGGGCCTCGCGGCCCGGCCCTCCTCAGGACGTGTCGTCAGGCGTGGCTGGTCACCAGCAGCGCGATGCCCACGAGGATGACGATGGGAATCAGCCACACCACGACCTCGCCGAGGAACTCCTTGTACATGGGGACCGAATCCTCTCGGTGACGTGCGAAAAGTAGACCGACGTGCAGCATATTCGGTCGTGCGGCGAGGTGGAACCCGGCATCGCCGCAGGCGGTGAAGCCGGGGCGGCTGCGCCTCGTGTGCTCGACGGGATCCGACCGGCCGCCGGGACGCGACCGCCGACGGGCACGTCATCGGATGAACCGTACATACATCCCCGCTGGTCAGGGCTTTTGCCGCGCCTCGTCCCTAGGGCGGGCGACAGTGCGCTCTCTACCATCGCGCCGGACAGAACGAGGGAGAGACGCGATGTCGAAGAGAAGTGCGGTGGTGGCGGCCCTGCTCGTGGTCCTCGGGCTGCTCGTCGCCCGGCCCGCCGAGGCGGCGGCGGTGCGGATCATGCCTCTGGGCGACTCGATCACCGGGTCGCCCGGCTGCTGGCGGGCCCTGTTGTGGAACAAGCTGCAGAACGGCGGCTTCACCAACATCGACATGGTCGGGACGCTGCCCGCCCAGGGATGCGGGGTGGCGCACGACGGTGACAACGAGGGCCACGGCGGTGCCCTGGTCACGAACGTCGCCGACCAGAACCAGCTCCCGGGCTGGCTCTCGGCGACCCGTCCCGACATCGTGATGATGCACTTCGGCACCAACGACGTGTGGAGCAACAGGTCCACCGGCACGATCCTCGCGGCCTACAGCAAGCTCGTGGACCAGATGCGGGCGAGCAACCCGAACATGAAGATCCTGGTCGCCGAGATCATCCCGATGAACCCGAGCACCTGCCCCGAGTGCGCCCAGCGAACCGTCGCCCTGAACAACGCGATCCCGGGCTGGGCCGCTTCGAAGACCACGACGGCCTCCCCGATCGTGGTCGTCGACCAGTGGACGGGCTTCAGCACGAGCACGGACACCTACGACGGCGTGCACCCCAACGACAACGGCAACCAGAAGATGGCGGACACGTGGTATCCGGCGCTGTCGGCGCTGCTCAGCGGCGTCCAGCCGTCCCCCAGCCCGAGCCCGACGCGCAGCCCCAGCCCCAGCCCCTCGCCGACCCCGTCTCCCGCCCCGACCCGGTCTCCGTCCCCGTCCCCGTCTCCGTCCCCCTCGCCGTCGTCCGGTTCCTCGGGCTGCAGCGCGACTTACACGATCATCAACCAGTGGGGCGGCGGCTTCCAGGGTGAGGTCACGGTCAAGAACACCGGCACCTCTCCCGTCAGCGCCTGGACCGTGACCTGGACCTTCGCCAACGGGCAGCAGGTCACCCAGGCGTGGGGCGGCAAGGCCACCCAGAGCGGGGCGAGCGTGACCGTGAAGAACGAGAGCTGGAACGGCTCGCTCGGCGCCGGCGCGAGCACCGCCTTCGGCTTCATCGCCTCCTGGAACTCCGCCAACTCGGCCCCCACGCCCGCCTGCGCGACCGCCTGACCCCCATCGGTCCGGGCCGCCCCCAAGCGGCGGCCCGGACCGGCTCCGTCATCGGTAGCCGGTGACGTCGGCGGGGCGGCCGGGGTCCTGGACCTCCACCATGTAGCGCCAGCAGTCGGGGCGGCTGCCGTCCACATCGGTGAAGCCGTACACCTGGGCCAGCCGGCCGCTGGACAGGGACTGCCCGTTCCAGCGGCTCACCTCCGGGTCGGCGGCCAGCGCCACGACCGCGCGTCCCACGAAGGCGGGTGTCTCGGAGATGGCGAAGTGCGGCTGCTTGGCCAGCGCGTCGCGCCAGTTGGCCTCGGTCACGCCGAAGTGCTCCAGCATGAGCTCCGAGCGCAGCCAGCCCGGCGTGAGCGACACCGCGGTCGCGCCGTGCGGCGCCAGCTCCTTGGCCTGGGCGAACGCCATGCGGTTGACGGACGTCTTCGCGAGGTCGTAGAAGAACGAGACGCGGTAGTTGGCGGCGTTGTATTCCGCCGTGCCGTCGGTGACCTCGACCACCAGACCGCCCGGCCTGCGGATCAGCAGCGGCAGCGCGTAGTGGCTGGTGATGATGTGGGTGTCGATCGCCAGCCGCAGGATGCGCAGGCCGTCGTCGAGCGAGTGCTCCCAGAGCCGGTCGCTCCAGCTGAACAGCAGCTCGCCGCCCCAGATGTCGTTGACCAGCACGTCGAGCCCGCCCTGCTCGGCGTCGATCCGCTCCACGAGAGCCCGCACCTGCTCGCGGTCGAGGTGGTCGACCGGCACGGCGATCCCCCGCCCGCCGGCGGCGGTCACCAGCTCCGCCGTCTCCTCGATCGTCTCCGGCCGGTTCATCTCCGAGCGCCGCTCGCGGGTGCTGCGGCCGGTCACGTAGACCGTCGCCCCCGCCGCGCCCAGCTCGACCGCGATGCCGCGTCCGGCGCCCCGGGTCGCCCCGGCCACCAGTGCGACCTTCCCCTCCAGACTGCTCGTCATGAGACGACATGCTGGCACCCGCCACCGACAAAATCGCGTCCCGCGGCTTGGTCGCGATCCCTGGGGGCAGCGGCGTGCTTTCAGCTAGGGTGCTGATCGCGATCCCGGAGGAGGACGGCATGAGCGAATATGCGGCGACTTTTCAACTTATCGACGCCGACGGGGACGGGCGGATCTCCGCCGAGGAGCTCGTACGCCTGATGGAGGTGCTCGGTCGGCCGCTGACGCCGCAGGGGGCGCAGGGCGCGATCGACCGGGTCGACGCGGACCGCGACGGCCTGATCAATCTGGAAGAGTTCGGCGCCTGGCTGAGCGGCCAGCAGCGCTGAGCGGCGGTGAAGAGCGGTGAAGAGCGGTGAGTGGCGTTTGAGCGGGCGCTGAAAGGCCACGACGAGTTCTGGGGCGCGGTGCCGGCGGGTGTCGCGAGGCTGCTGCGTCCCCGCGTCGGCGACGTCGCGGACCGGGTGATCGCGGAGATCCAGCGGCGGGTGCCCGAATATGCCCGCCCGGAGGACGAGCTCTACATCAAGGTCCTGCGGCTGTCGGTCAACCAGGCGCTGCAGGGGTTCCTCGAACGCATCGAGAACCCGCGGGCGCCGTGGGACCCCGAGATCTTCCGGACGATCGGCAGGGGCGAGGCCGCCGAAGGACGCGACCTCGAACCCTTCCAGACCGCGATGCGGCTGGGGGCGCGGGTCGCGTGGCGGCGGCTCACCGAGCAGTCCGAGCAACTCGGCCTCGATCCGCGGACGCTGTACGACCTGGGCGAGGCCATCTTCGTCTACCTCGACCAGCTCGCCGACGCGGCCGCGGAAGGCTTCGCCGAGGCACGGGCGCACGCGGCGGGCGAGATGGAGCGCCGCCGCCGGCGGCTGCTCGACCTGCTGCTCACCCGTCCCGCGGCCTCGCCGGAGGCCGTCGCCGACCTGGCCAGGGCGGTCGGCTGGCGGCTCCCCCGCACGGTCGCCGGAGTGGCCCTGGAGGAGGGCGACGGCGGTTCTCCCCTGCCGGTGCTGCCGCCCGACGTGCTGACCGGGCTCGACCGCAACGTCCCGTGTCTCGTGGTGCCGGACCCCGGCGGCCCCGGGCAGGTGCAGGCGCTGGAGAAGGCCCTGCGCGGCTGGCGGGCCGCGATCGGCCCCGCCGTGCCGCTCGCCGCCGCCGCGAACTCGCTCGGCTGGGCCAGGGAGGCCCTCGACCTCGGCACCCGCGGCGTCCTGCCCCGGCGGGGACTGCTGCGCTGCGCCGACCACATGGCCACGCTGGTCGTCTTCAAGGACGAGGAGCTCGTGGCCGCCCTGGCGGAGGTGCGCCTCGCGCCCCTCGCCCACCTGCGCCAGACGCAGCAGGACCGCCTGGCCGAGACCCTGCTCGCCTGGCTGCGCCACGGCCGGGGCGTCGCCGAGGTCGCCGCCGCGCTCCACGTCCACCCGCAGACCGTGCGCTATCGCCTGCGCCAGATCGAGCAGCTGTACGGCGACGCCCTCGCCGACCCCGACGTCCGGTTCGAGCTGGAGATCGTCCTGCGCGCCCGCCAGGCCCGCCGTGACCCGCCCGGCGTTTAGGACCCGGTGTTCAGGACCCGGTGTTCAGGACCCGGCGTTCAGGACCCGGTGTTCAGGACAGGCTGCCGCCGCTGGTGCGCAGGCCCCGGGTCGCCTGCCGCTCGTGCAGGCCGAACCGCGCCTCCGGCTCCCGCGTGCCGTCGAGGATCTCCGTGACATATCCGGCCAGGACCGGGGCGTGCTTGAAGCCGTGCCCGGACTCGCCGCCGAGCAGCCAGACGCCGTCGTCGATCTCGGCGATGATCCATTCGGCGTCCCTGGTCAGCGAATACTGACAGACCTGGCTGAACACCACCGGCGCGCCCACCAGCGAGGGGAACCGCCTGGCCAGATAGGCGCGGGCCTGCTCCTCGGTGTGCCGCAGCACCCGCCTGCCGCCGCTCTCCGGGTCGTACGGCTCGCCCTCGGCGTCGCCGGTGATCTTCATTCCCATGCCGTCCAGGTCGCCGTGCCCGTAGGCCGACAGGTCGTAGTCGCAGAACGCGGGCAGCGGCGGCGTGGTCCAGTCCCTGGGCACCCCGAAGTGGTAGGTGTCCTGCCGCGTCACCTCGACGTGCCCCACCTCGTGCGGGAACAGCCGCGGCAGCCACGCGCCGCACGCCCACACCACGCGGTCCGCCGTCAGCACCTCGCCGTCCGCCACCACCCCGGCCCCTCGTCCGTACGGCACGGCACGGGCGCGGACCTGCCGTACGCCGGACGCGGCGGCCAGGCGCGCGGTCACCTGCGTCGCCCGCCGGGCCCGCAGCACGCCGGCGTTCGGCTCCCACAGCACGAAGGCGAGGTCGTCGCCCCGCAGACCGGGGAACCGCCGCGCCGCCTCGGCCGGGTCGAGCAGCTCATGGGGGATGTCCAGCCGCTCCAGCACGTGGGCGCTGCGCGCCTCCCAGCCGTCCGGGTCACGGGCGAACCACATCAGCCCCGACTCGACGAACAGCTCCTCGCCGGTCCGCTGCTCCAGCCCGCGCCAGGCGTCGCGGGCCTGCCAGGCCATGCGGGGATACCAGTCGTCGGAGCCGTGCGCGCAGCGCAGCAGCCGGGTCTCCCCGGCGCTGGCCTGACGAACGTGACCCGGCGCGTACTGCTCGACGAGCGTCACGCGCCAGCCCTCGTCGGCCAGCCGCAGCGCTAACGACGCCCCCCAGATCCCCGCCCCCACGACGATCGCCGACTTCATCCACCGCTCCTTGATCGCGGACCGACACCTGCCGACGTAGGCTACGTCGAATGCGGGCCTCGCCTACAGACGCTTCGGCGCGGCGATAATCGGAGACATGATGGCGGCCGAATCGGCGCAGACGCTCGAACGGGGTTTACGGCTGTTGCGGCTGCTCGCCGACGCGAACCGGGGCCGCACGCCGACCGAGCTCGCCCAGGAGCTCGGCCTGAGCCGGCCGATCGTCTACCGGCTCCTGACGACCCTGCAGGCCGAGGGTTTCGCCCGGCGGGACGCGCACGGCCGCGTGCATCTGGGTTTCGGGGTGCTCGTGCTGGCCCAGGCCGTGCACCCCCTGCTGCGGGCGACGGCGCTGCCGGCGCTGCGCGCGCTCGCGGAGCAGGCCGGGGCTACCGCGCACCTGACCGTGGCCGAGGGCGACGAGGGCCTGGCGGTCGCGGTGGTCGAGCCGTCGTGGACCGACTTCCACGTCGCCTACCGAGAGGGTTCCCGCCATCCGCTGACGCGCGGCGCGGCCGGGCTGGCGCTGCTCGCGCTGCGCGAGGGCCGCACGGAGCCGCCGCTGCACACGAGCAGCGGACACCTCCAGGAGGGCGCGCAGGGCATCGCCGCGCCGATCCCGGGCCTGCCGTGGCTGGAGGCTTCCGTGGGCCTGGTCAGCTTCGCCGACCTCGACGCCGACAAGGTGGGCCCGCTGGTCCTGGAGGCCGCCTGCCGCCTCACGTCCGCCCTGTCCGAACCCCCGCGCTGACCGTCACGTCCGCCCTGTCCGAACCCCCGCGCTGACGGTCACCACTTCAGCAGCCGCGGTTCGCCGAACAGCGTGTTGTCGACCACCACGTCGACTCGCGCCAGCGGATCGGCCTCCGCGATGTAGAGGCGCTCGGCGGGCAGATAGCGGTGCAGGTGCAGCGCCTCGGCCTCGGACCCGGCCCAGTCCTGGTCGCGTTCCGCTCCGCGGCGCACCGAGGTCTCCGGAGACACCTCGATCCAGACGCGCAGGTCCCAGTACGCGTCGATCTCCGGGCGGAACGCGAACACCCCGTCGACGATCGTGATCGCGCCGGGCGCGGCGGCCGTCCGCACCGAGGAGTGGTCCACCTGGGTGAGCGGGTCGATGGAGCACAGCGCGACGTCCCCCGAGCCGTCCGGACCCGCCGGTTCGAGCAGCAGGGCGATCGCGGCGTCGTAGTCGTAGGCGTTGCGGTAGTACCCCTCGCCCGACTCCCGGTCGTACAGGTGCCGGTCGCGCCACGGCCGCTTGAAGTCGTCGAGGCTCGCCCGCAGCACCTGGCGGCCCGCTCCGGCGAGGTGCTCGGCGAGCTCGTGGCCGAAGCTCGTCTTCCCGGCCGCCGTGAGCCCGTCCACGCCGACGCGCAGGCGCCCCTCGCCCAGGGCCAGCACGCGTTCCGCCACCCGCCGGACCAACGCCGTACGCGCGGGGGAGACGGGCACCGGCGTCGGCTGCCGCCAGGTCGAGACGGACACGTGGATCTCCGCGGTTGTGCTCATGGCCCACAGCTTGACATTCCCGACCGCGTGGCGAATCGTCGTACATATATAGGACACTCGCGTCCGATAAACGGACAAGCACGGGAGGTGTCATGCCGTACTACCGCGTGGTCGGGGAGGTGCCGCCCAAGCGCCACGTGCAGTTCCGCGCACCCGGCGGCGGGCTGTACAAGGAGGAGCTCATGGGAGAGGAGGGCTTCTCCTCCGACTCCTCGCTGCTCTACCACCGCTATGCGCCGACCGCCATCGTCAAGGCCGAGGCCGTGGACGCGGGAGCCCCGGGGCTCACGCCCAATCTGCCGCTGTCCCCGCGCCATTTCCGCACCCGGGACCTGACGCCCGACGGCGACCTGGTCTCCGGGCGCATGCTGCTCGCGGGCAACGCCGACGTCCGCATCTCGTACGCCGCGACGGACGCGCCCAGCGAGCTGTACCGCGACTCGATGGGCGACGAGTGCGTCTACATCGCGAGCGGCCGGGCCCGGTTCGAGTCGGCGTACGGCGCGCTCGACGTGGCCGAGGGCGACTACGTGGTGATTCCGACCGGGACGATCCACCGGTGGGTGCCCGAGGGCCGGGTGACTGCGCTGGTGGTGGAGGCGTCCGGGCACATCAGGCCGCCGAAGCGCTACCTGTCCCAGTTCGGCCAGTTCCTGGAGCACGCGCCCTACTGCGAGCGCGACCTGCGCGCGCCGGACGAGCCGCTGCTCGTGGACGGCGAGGAGGTCCCGGTGCTGGTCAGGACGCGGGGCGGGCTGACCAGGCTGACCTACGCCCATCACCCCTTCGACGTGGTGGGCTGGGACGGCTGCCTCTATCCGTACGCGTTCAACATCCGGGACTTCGAGCCGATCGTGAAGCGCACCCACGCGCCGCCGCCGGTGCACCAGACGTTCGAGGGGCCGGGCTTCGTCGTCTGCTCGTTCTGTCCACGGCCGCTGGACTTCCACCCGGAGGCCGTGCCGATCCCGTACAACCACCACAACGTGGACTCCGACGAGTTCATGTTCTACGTGGGCGGCGACTACACGGCCAGGAAGGGGTCCGGCATCGACGTCGGCTCGATCTCGCTGCACCCGGCCGGCTTCACGCACGGCCCGCAGCCGGGCGCGGTGGAGGCCGCCGTCGAGGCCGTACGGCAGGGCCACACCGAGACGACCGAGATGGCCGTCATGATCGACACCTTCCGCCCGCTCGACCTCGGCCAGGCCGCCCTCGCGTGCGAGGACACCGACTACGCGTGGACGTGGGCGCGGTGAGCTTCGGGCTCGACAACCTGCCGTACGGGGTGTTCTCCCGGCCCGGCGAGCCCCGCAGGGTCGGCGTCCGGGTCGGGGACCACGTCCTCGACCTGGCGGCGGCCCTCGGCGGGGACGTCTACGCGGCGCCCAGCCTCAACCCGCTGCTGGCCCTGGGCCGTCCGGCCTGGCGGGAGACGCGGGCGCGGGCACGCGACGCGGCGGCCACGGGCGACCACCTGATCCCGCTGTCGGAGGTGACCCTGCACCTGCCGGTCGAGGTGGCCGACTACGTCGACTTCTACGCCTCGCTTGAGCACGCCTCGAACCTCGGGCGGATCTTCCGCCCGGACGACGAGCCGCTGAAGCCCAACTGGCGGCACCTGCCCGTCGGCTACCACGGGCGGGCGGGCACGGTCGTGGTCTCCGGGACGCCGATCAGGCGGCCATGCGGCCAGCGGCCGTCGTTCGGCCCGTCGCAGAAGCTCGACATCGAGGCGGAGGTCGGCTTCGTCGTGGGCGTGCCGACGCGGCTCGGCGAGCGCGCCGGCGCGTTCGAGGACCACGTCTTCGGGGTGGCGCTCGTCAACGACTGGAGCGCGCGCGACATTCAGGCGTGGGAGTACGTGCCGCTCGGGCCGTTCCTGGGCAAGTCGTTCGCCACCACGATGTCCGCGTGGATCACGCCGCTCGACGCCCTGGAGGAGGCCAGGGTCGAGGGCCGGTCACAGGAACCCGAGCCGCCCGCCTACCTCCGCAGGCAGGCGCCCTGGGGGCTCGACCTCACCCTGCGCGTGGAACTCAACGGCGAGACGGTCTCGACGCCGTCGTTCCGCGACATGTACTGGACGCCCGACCAGATGCTCGCCCACCTGACGGTGAACGGCGCGAGCCTGCGCACCGGCGACCTGTTCGCGAGCGGCACGGTCTCGTCGGTCGGGCAGCCGGGTTCGCTCATCGAGCTGACCTGGAACGGCGCGGACCCGGTCAAACTGCCCGGCGGGACCCGGACCTTTCTGGATGACGGCGACACCGTCACGATCACCGCCTGGACCGCAAGCGGGGTCAGCCTCGGCGAGGTCTCGGGGAAGGTCCTTCCGGCGACTTAGCGTATTTCTGTCGTCACCCATCGCTATCTTGGGTGCCCGTGAAGCCACGCACCCTGCCTCCCGCCGCCCGCGCCCTGCTCGCGGTGCTGCTCGTGGCCTGTCCCGCGCTCGCCGCGGGCTGTGCCGTACGCGTGCCGCCCGCGCCGCGCATCACGATCAGCCCGGCCGACGGCACGGTGGCGGTCCCGCCGGACGCGGCGCTGGTCGTCAGGGCCGAGGGCGGCAGGCTGACCAGCGTGCTGGCGTTCGCGGGGCGGGATCCGGTGCCCGGCGCGTTCGATCCGGGCCACACCGTGTGGCGGTCGTCGTGGACGCTGCGCCCCGGCACGCAGTATGTCGTCAACGCCGTCGCGACCGGGCCCGAGAGTGTCACCGCCCAGGTCGCCGGCCGGTTCCGCACGCTCACCCCGCGCCACGAGGTCGCCGTCGCCTCGGTCGTCCCGTCCGACGGGGAGACCGTCGGGATCGGCATGCCGGTCATCGTGACGTTCACCCGGCCGGTCGAGGACCGCGCGGCGGTCGAGCGGGCGCTGGAGGTCCGGAGCCCGGCCGAGGGCGCCTGGCACTGGACAGGCTCCACCCAGGTCGTCTATCGGCCGCGCACATGGTGGCCGACCGGCGCCGACGTGCGCGTCACCGCCCATCTCGCCGGCGTCCGCGCCGCCCCCGGCACGTACGGCTCCGCCGACCGGAGCGTGGCCTTCACGGTGGGGCGAGCCATGATCAGCACGGTCGACACCCGCACTCACCAGATGGTGGTGCGGGAGGACGGGAAGCCGGTCCAGCGCATGCAGATCAGCGCCGGCAGGGCGACCACCAGGGAATACACGACCACGAGCGGGATCCACCTGACGATGGACAAGGGCAACCCCGTCCGCATGGTCTCGCCGGGCCGCCGCAAGGGCGAACCCGGCTACTACGACAAGCTCATCGACTACGCCGTGCGGATCTCCAACAGCGGCGAGTACGTCCACGCGCTGGACAACGTGTGGGCGCAGGGCCGGGTGAACGTCAGCCACGGCTGCGTGAACGTCCGCCCCGACCAGGCGCGCTGGTTCTACGAGCACGCGCTGCGCGGCGATCCCGTCGTCGTCACCGGCACCACGCGCGAGCTGGAGTGGAACAACGGCTGGGGCTACTGGCAGCTTTCCTGGCCCCGATGGCTGGCCGGCAGCGCCCTCCGGCTCGAGGACGCCGAGACCCCTGCAGCCACCTCTTGACAGAGGTCGTCGCATGCGAGTCAGCGTCCTGCATTACGGTCGAGGCATGGCAGTAGCAATCGACTTGACCCTTTACTGCGAGAACGCGCGGCTCGTCGCCGAGTTCTGGAAGACGGCGCTCGGCTACGTCGACGAGATTCCGGCGGCCGGGCACGCGACCAGTGAGGAGTCCCTCCCGCGGTTCGACCTGCCGGCCGGGGGCGCCGAGGACGACGGGGCCTACCTCCGCGACCCCGAGGGAAACGGCCCCCGGCTTTCCATCCTCCGGGTCCCCGAGCGGAAGACGGCGCAGAACCGGCTCCACATCGACGTCCGCGTGCCGGGGGACGGCACGCCCGCCGACCGGTGGGAGCGGATCAGGACGGAGGCCGCCCGGCTGGTGCGCGCCGGCGGCACGATTCTGGAGGCGTTCGACGATCACATCAGGATGGCCGACCCGGAGGGCAACGAGTTCCGCGTCACCGCTTTCCCTGAGTGAGGCCAGGGGTCCGCTGCGTGAGGCCCGGCCTCTGGGACAACGCGACCTAACGCGTTAGGTTTGAGGAGGAACCCCACCCGAGCGGTGTTCGTTCATCGCTATGGAGGCGGCAATGGACCCCTGGATCATTTGGCTCATCCTGGCGGCGGCACTGGGCGTGGCGGAGATCTTCACGCTGACCGCGTCATTGGGGCTGCTGTCCATCGCGGCTCTGCTCACGACCGCCGTCGCGGCCGTCGGGCTGCCGCCCGCGCTCCAACTGGTCGTGTTCGTCATCGCCTCCGCCGCCGGCCTCGCCGGAGTGCGCCCGATCGCGCTCCGGCACATCAAGCAGCCGCCGCCGAAACGCTTCGGCGTGTCCGCGCTCGTCGGCAAGTCCGCGTACGTGACCAGAGAGGTCACCGGCAGGGACGGCCGGGTACAGATCGGCAGCGAGGAGTGGTCGGCCCGTGCCTACGACGAGACGCTCGTGATCCCGCCGGGGGCCACGGTAGACGTCATAGAAATCGAGGGCGCCACGGCCCTCGTATATCCCCGGGAGTGAGCATGGACGCTGCACTGATCGCCGGAATCGTCATCGCGTTCGTCGCGATCCTGACGGTGCTGCGGGCGGTCCGGATCGTGCCTCAGGCCAGAGCCGGCAACGTCGAGCGCCTGGGCAGGTACTACCGCACGCTGGGCCCCGGCCTGAACTTCGTCATCCCCTACATCGACCGGGTCCGCCCGCTGCTGGACCTGCGCGAGCAGGTGGTGTCGTTCAAGCCGCAGCCGGTGATCACCGAGGACAACCTCGTCGTGGACATCGACACGGTGCTGTATTTCCAGGTCACCGATCCCCGGGCGGCGGAGTACGAGATCGCCAACTTCATCCAGGGCGTCGAGCAGCTCACCGTGACGACGCTGCGCAACGTGGTCGGCGGCATGGACCTGGAGAAGACGCTCACCTCTCGCGACATGATCAACAGCCAGCTCCGCGGCGTGCTGGACGAGGCCACCGGCAAGTGGGGCATCCGGGTCAACCGGGTCGAGATCAAGGCGATCGACCCGCCGAAGACCATCAAGGACGCCATGGAGAAGCAGATGCGCGCCGAGCGGGACAAGCGCGCGGCGATCCTCACCGCCGAGGGCCAGCGGCAGTCGCAGATCCTCACCGCCGAAGGCGAGAAGCAGAGCGCGATCCTGCGCGCCGAGGGCGAGCGCACCTCCCAGATCCTCAAGGCCCAGGGTCAGTCGCAGGCGATCGACGAGGTGTTCCAGGCCGTGCACCGCAACGACCCCGACCCCAAGCTGCTCGCCTACCAGTACCTCCAGGTGCTGCCCCAGCTCGCCCAGGGCCAGGGCAACACGATGTGGGTGATCCCGAGCGAGGTCACCTCGGCGCTCAACACGTTGTCCAAGGCCTTCACCGAGTCGCTGCCCGCGAGCCGGGCCACCGTGACCGACGGCAGGGAGCACGAGCGGAGGACGGCGGGCAGCGAGGCGGTCGCCGAGGCCGAGCGCGCCGCCGCCGAGGCCAAGGCCGCGGCCGAGGACAGCGAGCTGGGGCCGCGCCAGATCGAAGCCGGTCGCCCCGGCCTCGGCACGGACGGCATCCCCTCCCCCGACCCGGCCCACGCCGTACGCCCGGACGAGCAGGCCTGACTCCCGGACGGCCACACCCCGCCCTGTTGCGGCTCCCCAGCCCCTCGGGGGCGGGGAGCCGCGTCGGCGGGATCACACCATGGCCAGGTAGGCGGCGAGTTCTTCCGCGGAAGACGTGGAGATTCCCACGTATCCGTCCGGCCGTACGAGGGTGTGCCGCTCGCCGCCGTACGGCTCGGCCGGCGCGTACGCGCGCACCTCGGGACCACCGGGGACGCGCGGAGCGGGGTCGGGGGACAGCAGGGTGAAGTGCGGGCCCCGCAGCAGGTCGAACATGCGGGCCCGCGTGCCGTCCGCCAGCGTCAGCGGGCCGTCCGGCACCCGGTCGCCGCCCCGCCGGGCGAGCGAGCCGCCCCGATAGCTCAGCGAGAGCTGGTAGGTGTCCTCTCCGCGTTTGTAGGACCTCTTGTCGGCGAGATCCACGCTGAGGCCGAGCACCCGGGCGGCGACGGGCCTGCGCTCCTCCTCGTAGGTGTCCAGCAGTGTCTCCGGCGCTCCCTCGAGCACCCTGGCGAGCTTCCAGCCCAGGTTGTAGGCGTCCTGAACGCCCGTGTTGAGCCCCTGCCCGCCCGCCGGCGGGTGCACGTGGACGGCGTCCCCGGCCAGGAAGACCCGCCCGGACCGATAGCGGTCGGCGAGGCGGATGTTGACCCGATAGAGGGAGGACCACAACAACTCGGTCAGGCGCACCCGGCGCAGCATGGACCTCTCGGCGAGGATCCGCTGATACGCGGGCAGCGTCTGCTCCGGCGTGCTCCCCGGCTTCAGCGTGGCGATCATCTGGAAGGTGTCGGTGCCGGCCATCGGATAGAGCGCCACCATCCCCCGGCCCGGCCGCACCCAGACGTGGATGTGATCCCGGTCGAGCCCCTCGGCCCGTACGTCGCCGAGGGCCATCCGCTGCTCCTCGCGGGTCTCGCCGGCGAAGCCGATGCCGAGGGCCTTGCGCACCTGGCTCCTGCCGCCGTCCGCCGCGACGAGGTAACGCGCCCGCACGCGCTCTCCCGTGCCGAGCCTGGCGCTCACCCCGTCCGCGTCCTGCTCGAAGCCGGTCAGCGCACTGCCCTGCTCCACCTGCCCGCCCAGCTCGGCCAGGCGCTCGCGCAGCACCGCCTCGGTGCGCCACTGCGGGTGCATGAGCACCGTCGGGTACGGCACGGCGTCCGTGGCCGCGGCGGACTTGTGCATGCGAGCCCGCCAGATCGGCACGGCGCCCATCCTCACGTGCAACGGCGGGTAGGGCGTCGCCGCAGCCAGGATCGGGCCGATCACCCCGAGGTCGTCGAAGACCTCCTGCGTACGAGGTTGCAGGCCCTTCCCCTTGGAGCCGGCCACGGGCTCGGGCGACTCGTCCACGATGCGGGAGGCGACACCACGGCGGGCCATGTCCACGGCGAGGGTGAGCCCGGTGGGCCCGGCTCCGACGATCAGTACGTCCGTGTTCTCATGCATGCCCCGACCGTGACAGGCCGCTCTGCCAAATCCCTGTCACGCGCCTGCCACGCCTCTGCCATCCCGGTCCGATCTTGATTCGCCTGGACCGACCACCAGGGCAGCAAAGAGTAGTGTGGTGAATACCCATCGTCGCGTAAGGTCGGCTCGTGTTGTGGGCCTTCGTTGATGAGAGCTGCCGGGTGCGTGCGGACGACGACTGCGTCTATGCCTTGGCTGCGGTTGTCCTTCCTTCCAGCGGGCTTGAGCACGTCAGATCGTTGATGGACGCTCTGCGGTACGGGAAAGCCCCGACGGTGCATTGGAGGACGGAGCGGACGCCTCGCAAGTCAGTGATCGCGGAGGCAGTGGCGTCCATTGATTTCGCCTCGATGGTGGCGGTCAGCCTGCACGACATGGGCAGCCGTCCGGAACGCGCCCGGCGGCACTGCCTGCTTCGATTGCTGCCCGAACTGTCGGCACGCAATGTCGGGACGGTGGTCTTCGAGTCGCGCAGGACGCAAGACGCGCATGACCGCGCGATCTTGACAGTGCTTCGCCGACACGGCCAGGTCGCCGCGGGGATGACGGTCAGGTGGGAGCGAGCCAGCTCGGATGCCGCGTTGTGGGTCGCTGACGTCCTCGCCGGCATCGTGACAGGGTGGCTGGGCGGGGAGAACCTGTGGTGGCCTCTGTTCGAGAAGCGTGTCACTTTCCTGGAAGCAGGAGAAAACCACCGGTGAAAACGCGAACGCCGGGCTCCCGATTCCATCGGGGGGTTCCCGGCGTCACTTCCGCATCCCAGGGGATGCGACACACACAGTATCCGGATACTGCCTTTCCGCTGTCAAGCGCGCCGTCTCGCGGCGTGAGGCAGCGAGCGCTCCAAATTCCCGTGACGACTGTCGTCGCTGTACGTGAGGAGTGAGTTGACGGGTACCCGATCAGGGGGACTACTGCTGCCGGACACGTGAGGGGAAGGCCTTGACCGGGTGCGTGGACATCTCCGGGGACGGTGAGCGGTTCCCCGCCGCTCCGCCGAGACGGGGTGCGCGCACCGGTGCCTGACCGGTTGAGCAGCGGGGTCCCCGCGGATGGGGCGCCCGGCAGGCACGGGCAGGAGGTCGCGGACCCTCGCCGCTGGAAGGCGCTGAGCGTGTGCCTGATCGCCGGTTTCATCACGTGGCTGGACATCAGCATCGTCAACGTGGCGCTGCCCTCCATCCGCGTCGCGCTGGACGCCCCGCCGAGCGCCCTGCAGTGGGTGGTGTCGGGATACGCGTTCGCCTTCGGACTGCTGTTGGTGCCTGCCGGGCGGTTCGGTGACACGCACGGCCGGCGCAACGTGTTCCTCTTCGGCGCGGCCCTGTTCACCCTTGCCAGCGCCGCCGCCGGAGCCGCCCCCGCACCGGGTTGGCTGATCGTGGCGCGGGTCGTACAGGGGGCGGCAGCGGGAGTGGTCGCTCCGCAGCTCACCGGTCTGATCCAGCAGCTTTTCCAGGACGCGGAGCGCGGCCGGGCGTTCGGCCTGCTGGGTGCCACGATGAGCATCTCGACCGCGGTCGGCCCGCTGCTCGGCGGCCTGCTCATCCGGTTCAGCGGTGAGCGTGAAGGGTGGCGGCACGTCCTACACGTCAGCATACCCATCAGCCTCATCGCCATGATCTTGGCGTACCGGTACATCCCCGGGCGGCCGGCCGGGAAGCGGCGGCGGGAAAGCATGGACCCTGTGGGAGTGCTGCTCCTGGCCGTCGGCGTCCTGCTGCTGATCCTCCCGCTCGTGGAGGGGCGCGCATGGCCGGGACAGAGCAAGTGGCTGCTGATACTGGCCGGGGCCGTCGTGCTCACCGGCTTCGTGGGCTGGGAGCGCTGGTATGGGAAGCGCCACGACCCGATCGTGGATCTCTCCTTGTTCCGCAGGGGCTCGTATGCCCTCGGCACCCTGCTCGCGCTGCTCTACTTCGGCGGATTCACCGCGATCTTTTTCATCATCACCCAGTATCTGCAGGAGGGCCTGCACTACTCCGCGCTGCGAGCGGGCTGGGTGAGCGCGGCATTCGCGCTGGGGTCGGCGCTCAGCGCCGCGTTCGGCGGCCGGGTCGTCGTCCGGTTCGGCCGCCCGCTGGTCGTGTTCGGGCTGGTGCTGGTCACGCTCGGGTTGGGCGCCACCGAACCCGCCATGCGGCTGGTCGCGGGCCAGAACGTGGCCTGGGCGATCGCGGCGCCGTTGTTCGTCGCCGGGGTGGGCAACGGCCTGATCGTCTCGCCCAACCAGACGCTGACCCTGTCGGCTGTGCCGGTCGCCGAGGCCGGGGTCGCCGCCGGCATGTTGCAGATGGGACAGCGCATCGGCGCCTCCATCGGTATCGCGGCGGTGGGCTCGGCCCATGGCATCTACGCGGCGTCGTTCCAGCAGGCACTGCTGGTCAACATCGTGTTCGTGCTGGCCGCGCTGGCCGCCGGGGTCGCCGACGTGTTCGTCGAGCGCCGCGCCGAGCGGCGGCCCGGATGAGGCATCCGGGCAGGACAGCCTGTGGATAACCGAACGGACCGTTGACCGGACCGGGATTGTCCGCCTGTCCGACCGGACCATAGCGTTGTGAATATGTCGTCTTGTCGCTGGCTGGGCCGCCGTGGACGTACACGGGAGTAGCCCCGCGCTGCGCGAACAGCCGACTCTCGTCGAGAAGGCGCGCCCGATCGCACTGCTGCTCGCCCGCGTCGGCCTGGGCACCGTCTTCATCGCGAACGGCTGGGAGAAGTTCGCGATGACGGGCATCGGCGGCACGGCCGCATTCTTCGAATCGGTGGGCGTGCCTCTCCCCTGGGTGTCGGCCGTGGTGATCGCGACCTTGGAACTGGTGGGAGGCGTGGCACTGGTGCTCGGGCTGCTGCTGCCCGTTTTCGGCACGCTGCTCACGCTCGACATGCTGGGAGCGATCGTCTTCGTCCACGGCGCCAAGGGCTTCTTCATCGCCGACGACGGCGTCGAGTTCGTGTTGGCCCTCGCGGCGGCCAGCCTCGCCATCGCCTTCAGCGGAGGAGGCGCCCTCGCCGCCGACAACCTGTGGCAGGGCCGCAAGGCGAAGGTCTTGGAACACACGTCGCGGTGACGCCCGCGGACGTAGCCGAGGCTTGACGACACCCGGGCTCCGCCGGCACCACCGCATGCCCACGGAAAGGATGGCGATCCTGTGACCGAGCCCATCTACCCCAGGGCCACACCTGAGATCGCGGGGTGGCGCAGGCGACTCGCCCCGGACATCCACGAGGCGTTCGACAACTTCGGCCGTGCCGTGTTCGCCGACGGAGCGCTTCCGGAGAAGACGAAGCAGCTGATCGCGGTGGCGGTCGCGCACGTCACCCAGTGCCCGTACTGCATAGACGGGCACACCCGTCTGGCCCGTCACAAGGGGGCCAGTCCTGAGGAAATCATGGAGGCGATCTGGGTGGCCGCGGAGTTGCGCGCCGGCGGCGCCTACGCGCACTCCACCCTTGCCCTGCACGCGATGAGCGAAGCCACGCCGGACAAGGGCGACTCCTCCGCTCGCTGAAGGGGGCGGCCTCTCGCTGGTGCGGCGCCCACGACCTCTGTCGTGAACGTCGACGGACAGGCGCCGGGCCGCTTCCGCGGCGGCGCGCGCGTTCACGTGCGCTCAGGAGGCGGCGAGGGTGATGCGGTCGGCGAAACGGGCGTAACGCGACAACTCGTCGCGTGCCGGGGCGACGATGAGCTCCTCGGCGACCTGTTCGATGCCGGCGCGCAACGCCTTGGCGGCTCTGCGGGCCCTGCGCCGCCCTCCGGCCCAGGCGAACACCCGGCACAGCCCCGCGATCAGCAGCCCCGCCAGCGCGCCGCCCAGCAGGAGCACGGTCGGCCAAGGCGCGCGGCCGAGGGTGGGGGTGGGCAGCCCGGGCAGCATGAGGTAGTCCAGCGCGAAGCGCACGAGCAGCCAGATCGCGCCCACGGCCATCGCCGCGACGGTCAGCCACTGCGCCGCCCCCGCCACGCGCCACCATCGAGGGGCTCTGGAGACACGGCCCGAGGTCGCCGCCGCGACGATGCGGTCGAGGGCGTCCGTCAGCTCCTCCGACCGCGACCGCGCCGCGTGCCGTACGGCTGTCGCCCACGGCTCGGGCACCGTTGCCGCGGCGGCGGCCCCGACGTCGCGAAGGGCGGTGTCCACGGCGGAGACCTCCACGGCGGTGGCCGCGGGCAGCGAGGAACGGGCGCCCTTGGCCAGGTGGAGACGGCGCAGCGGGTCGGGCCGCAGCTTTCGCAGCCAGCGCGTCACCGGCCAGCCCGTCGCGGCGATCGAGCGGTGCCGATGCGACTTCGCGACCGCATCGACCACGGCAGGCACGCCCGCCCCCGTCGAGCCGCCGACCACGGCGAGCAGCGGCGCGTCGATGGCCGACAGGCGGGGCAGCAGGTAGTCGTCGAGCTGCCCGCGCAACTCCGCCAGGACGCGCCGGTCGGCCGCGGCGTCCCCGATTTCCAGGGGGAACAGGTCCTGATCGAGGTGACGCCGCAGGCTCTCCAGAGCAGCGCGCAGCCTGTCGTTTCCCGCCACACCCCCGACCTTCCCTGTGGAAGGCCGCCGAATCAACCGCTCCCGGTGTCAGCCGGTGGGCGTTGCAGTGGGAGTGGGAAGCAGCACCTTGCACTTGTCGTACGCCTTGGCCACCTTGGGGTCCGCCGTGGCGAGACCGCGTACGCGCCCGTCGGCGGGCAGCTCGGCGCCGTTGTCCTTCATGCAGGTGCGGAACGCCTGGAGGGCCTGCGGATCGGCGCCGCGCCGGCCGCCGAACCCGCCCCGGCCGCTGGGCATGAGCGAACGGCACGCCTCGAACGCCTTGCTCATGGCGGGGTCCGCCGACCGGAACCCGCCGAAGCCGCCGCCGGGCCGCCGGCTCGGCCGTCCGCTCGGCCAGGCGCTGGGTCTGCCGCTGGGCCGTCCGTTCGGCATCCCGGACGGACGGCCGGTGGGCAGCGTGACGCCGTTCTCGCGCAGGCAGTCGGTGAACGCGGCCCCGGAGCCGGCGCCGGAACCACCCCCGGCGGCCTGCGTGGTGGCCGTGGTCGGCGTGGCGGCGGCGGTGTCGTCACCGCCGCCGCAGCCGGTCACCGTGACGGCCAGGGCCGCGGCGGCGACGGCGATGGACAGGTAGCGCAAGGGAGATCACCCTAGCCTTTCGTCGGGAGCCTCTCCTTGTGGAGGGCACGCGGGGAGGCGGACGCGGAACACCGCGCCGCGGCCGGGCTTGCTGTCGGCCGTGATGGTGCCGCCGTGGGCCTGGACGAGGGCGGCGGCGATGGACAGCCCGAGCCCCGTGCCGCCGGCGTCCGACCGGCTGCGCGAGGGATCGGCGCGGTAGAACCTCTCGAAGACCCGCTCGGCGTCGCCGGGGGCCAGGCCGGGCCCGTCGTCGGCCACCTCGATCAGGGCCTGCGAGCCGGACACGATCCCCACGCCCACCCGGAACGCGGTGCCCTTGGGGGTGTGCCGCAGGGCGTTGCTGACGAGGTTGCCGACGACCTGGCGCAGCCGCGCCTCGTCGCCGAGCACCCGCACGGGTTCGTCCGAGTCGTCCAGCCGCATCAGGTCGATCTCCCGGTCCGGCGCGAGGGTCTGCGCGTCGAGCACCGCCCCCGCCGCGAGGCTGAGCACGTCGACCGGGCGGCGTTCGAGGGGGCGCTGCTGGTCGAGGCGGGCGAGCAGCAGCAGGTCGTCCACCAGCAGGCCCATCCGTACGGCCTGGTCCTCGATGCGGCGCAGCAGCACGACGGGATCCTGCGAGTTCTGCTGCCGATAGAGCTCGGCGAAGCCGCGGATCGAGGTGAGCGGGGTGCGCAGCTCGTGGGAGGCGTCGGCCATGAACCGGCGCATCCGCTCCTGCGACGCCTCTCGCTCCCGGAAGGCCGTCTCGATCTGGGTGAGCATGCCGTTGATGGACCGGCCGAGACGGCCCATCTCCGTGCGCCGGTGCCGGAGCGGGACGCGCCGCGACAGGTCGCCCGCCGCGATGGCCTCCGCCGTCCGTTCGATCTCCCCCAGCGGGCGCAGGCTGCGCCGTACGAGCCAGTAGCAGGCGACCCCGAGCGCGACGAGCACGGCAAGGCCGACGCCCAGGACGATCACCGCCAGCCGGGAGACCGTGCCGTCGATGTCGTCCAGGCTGATGGCCGCGACGCGGAAGCGGGCGCCGTCGTCCTCGCGTACGGCGATCGCCCGCCACAGCCCTCCCGATGGGCCCTCGACCGTGAACAACCACTGCCTGCGGTCCTGCCGGGGGGTGGGCAGCGCGGGCAGCGGATCGGCGTTCGGCGGCTCCTGGACGGTGCGGACGACCGTGCCGTTCCGGTCGAGCTGGACGATGTAGAACGAGCCGAACTGCCGTGGCGGCCGGAACGCGTTGCCCGTCACCTGGGGCGGAACCGGCGGTTCCACCGGGCGCCGCCCGAAGGCCGTGAGCTGCACGTCGACCCGGTCCACCAGGTAGCCCCGCAGGAGCTGTACGGCGAAGCCGCCGGTGAGCGCGATCGCGAGCGTCACGAGCAGCAGCGTCCCCGCCACGAGCCGCAGCCACAGCGGGGTCCTCGCGACCCGCCGCCGCAGCTCGCGGACGCTCAGCAGGCGCAGCGCGCCGAGCGGGCGCGGCAGCCGGGACCACCGATGGGTGCGGCCGGACGCGTCCGCCTCCGCACCCGCCTCCGCGTCGGTGCCCGTAGCGGTCTTCGCGCCGGCCCTTTCACCAGCGCCGCGGGCCGTTCCGCCGGCGTGGAGCAGGTCACTGACGCGGCGCACGGAGGACATAGCCCACGCCGCGGAGCGTGTGGATCAGTTTGGGCTCGACGGTGTCGATCTTGCGGCGGAGATAGGAGACGTACGACTCGACCACGTTGCGGTCGCCGCCGAAGTCGTAGTGCCAGACGTGGTCGAGGATCTGCGCCTTCGACACCACGCGGCCCTGGTTGACCATGAAGTAGTGCAGCAGCTTGAACTCGGTGGGCGACAGCCGTACGGGGGCGCCGTCCCGCCAGACCTGGCGGGACTCCTCGTCGAGCTCCAGATCGCCGACGCGCAGCCGGGCGGGCGTGGTGTCGCCGCGGGTGCGCCGCAGCACGGCCCGGATGCGCGCGAGCAGCTCCTCCAGGCTGAACGGCTTGGTGACGTAGTCGTCGCCGGAGCCGAGCCCGACGATCTTGTCCTCGTTCGCGTCCCTCGCGGTGAGGAACAGCACGGGGATCCGCCGCCCGGAGGCGTGCAGCCGGTCGGAGACGGCGAAGCCGTCCAGGTCGGGCAGCATGACGTCGAGCACGATCAGGTCGGGGCGCATCTTGCCGGCGATCAGGACCGCGTCGCGGCCGGATGACGCGGTGATCACCTCGAACCCGGCGTAGCGCAGGCTCGCCGACAGCAGCTCCCTGATGTCGGGCTCGTCGTCGACGACCAGCAGACGGCCTTCCCTGATCACGATCCCGTCCTCCGGCCCAGGGCGGCACCCTCGGTGACGGACGTCGCCGCCACCTGGCCCTGCGCGTCGGCGGTCCCCGCGACGGTGACGAAGCTGCCCGGCTTGAGGTCGGAGACCTTCCCCGACCGGGTGACCCGCACCTTGGTGTCGCCCGAGGTCGTCACCGTGACCACGCCGCCGTTCACGGTCTGGACGTAGATCTTGTCGCCGTCGACCAGCTTGACCGTGCCGAAGGTCGCGCCGCCCGGCCCCGCTCCTGCCCGCGCTCCTGCCCCTGTCCCTGATCCTGCCCCGGCGCCGCCGTCCGCACGTCCGGCGCCGCCGCCGGCGAAGCCGCCGCCCCCGCCCGCGCCCCGGGCGAACCCGCCGTTCGCCCCGCCACCTTCGCCGGCCTGGCCGCCCGCGAACGCACCGGCGCCGGCCGCACGGGACGGGAACCGGCCCGGCGTGGAGCCGCCCAGGAGCTTCTGCACCTGGATGCCGAGGAGCAGCCCGGCCACGAGCAGGACGCCTCCGGCCAGGGCGAGCGTCAGCTTCGACCCGCCCGCCCGAGCGGGACGCGCCGCCAGGACCTCCTGGAGGTCGTCGTCGAACGGCGAGGTCTCCAGAAGCTCCTCGGTGTCGTGCCTGCTCACATCCATCTCCCTTCCATGGGTCCGGCCATCACTCGAAGCGGAGGGCTTCGATCGGCCGCAACCCGGCGGCGCGGTTGGCGGGATAACTGCCGAAGAACAGGCCGATCGCGACCGAGACGCCGAGCGCCAGCGCGATCGACGTGGGGACGATCACCGGCTGCACGCCCGCGATGGTGAACTGGGCGCCGACCACGGCGATCAGCACGCCCAGCAGGCCGCCGACGAGGCTGAGCATCGTCGCCTCGGCGAGGAACTGGCCGAGGATCGCGCCCTTGGGCGCGCCGATCGCCTTGCGGATGCCGATCTCCCTGGTCCGCTCGGTGACCGTGACGAGCATGATGTTGGTGATGCCGATGCCGCCGACGAGCAGGCTGATCGCGGCCACCGCGCCGAGCAGGACCGTGAACGTCCCGATCGCCGCGCCGACCGTTTCCTGCAGGGTCTCCTGGTTGAGGATGCGATAGTCGGCGCTCGCCGTGGCGGTGATGCCGTGCCGCTGGTTGAGCACCTCGGTGACCTCGGCCTGCGCGGCGTCCACCGTCTCGGCGCTCTTGGCCTGGACGAGGATCTGTCCCAACGGCCCGAAGCCGGTCAGGCTCTGCTGCACGGCGGGCAGCGGGGCGACGGCCACGTCGTCGGCGTCCTGGAAACCGGACGAGCCGGCCTCCTTGAGCACTCCCACGACCGTGAACGGCACGCCCGACACGGTGATCTGCTTGCCGAGGGGATCGACCGTGCCGAACAGGTCGTCGGCCACCGTCTGCCCGATCACCACGACCTTGCGCGCGGCGAGCACGTCGTCGTTGTAGAAGTACGACCCCTTCGCCACCGGCTTGTTGGACGCCTCGAAATAGCTCGGGTAGGTGCCCACGAGCTGGCCGATCGCGTGGCTCGCTCCCTCGTACGTCGCGGTCTGGGACTGGGCCGTCACGACGGGCGAGACGCTCTTGACCGAGGGGGCGTTCGCCGGGTCGGCCAGCGCCCGCGCGTCCTCGACGGTCAGGTTCTTGGCCTGGGTGCGGGGGCCGCCGTTCTGCCGCCCTGCCCCGCCGCCGCCTCCGCCTCCGCCGACGGCTCGGGCGAACCCCCCACCTCCCCCGCCTCCCGAGGTGGAGGGCGTGATGGTCAGCGAGTTGGCCCCGAGCCGCTGGATGTTCTGCTGGATCTGCCGGGAGGACCCCTCACCGATCGCGACCAGCAGGATCACCGCGGCGACGCCGATCAGGATGCCGAGCATGGTGAGCGCGCTGCGCATCTTGTTGGCGGCCAGGCCGCGCAGGGCGAACCGCAGGACCTCCGCGCCGTTCACGAGGCCACCTCCGCGAGCCGCGGGGGCAGCCCGCCGACCGGCGTGGTGCGCGCGTCCTCCACGATCTGGCCGTCCATGAGGCGGACGACCCGTTTGGCGTGCGCGGCGACCTCCTCCTCGTGCGTGATGACGACCAGGGTCCGGCCGTTCGCGCTGAGGCGGTCGAAGATGTTCATGACGTCCTCGCTGGACTTGCTGTCGAGAGCGCCCGTGGGCTCGTCGGCCAGCAGCAGGGTCGGCGCGGTGACGAGCGCGCGGGCCACCGCCACCCGCTGCTGCTGGCCTCCGGACAGCTCGTTGGGCTGGTGGTGGACGCGCTCGGCGAGCCCGACCCGGTCGAGCGCGGCCAGCGCCCTGCGGCGCCGCTCCGCGGCCTTGACCCCGCCGTACGCCAGGGGAAGCTCGACGTTGGCGAGCGCGCTCATCCGGGGGATGAGGTTGAACGACTGGAAGACCAAGCCGAGCTTGCGGTTGCGGACGATCGCGAGCCGCCGTTCGTCGAGCCCGCCGACGTCGGTGCCGTCGAGGCGGTAGGTCCCGCCGGACGGGATGTCGAGGCAGCCGATGATGTTCATCAGCGTGGACTTGCCGGAGCCGGAAGCGCCCATGATCGCGACATAGTCGCCGCGCTCCACCCGGAGCGACACGCCGCGCAGCGCGTGCACCGCGGTCTCGCCCTCGCCGTACACCTTGGTGACGTGGCGCAGGTCGAGCACGGGTGGGTCGAGTACAGGGCGGACGAGCACCGGAGGGCCGGCCCTCATCGGTTGCCTCCGCCGCGACCGCCGCCGAAGCCACCGCCACCGCCACCGAAGCCGCGGCCGAGCCCGCCTCCGCCGGGAAGCTGGATGCCGCCGCCGCCTCCGCCGGTCGTCGACGCCTGTGGCCGCACCACCTGGTCGCCCTCCTGGAGTCCCGACTTGATCTCGGTGGTCGTGTCGCCCTTCAGGCCGACCTCCACCCGCTTCACGACCTGCCTGCCGTTCTCCAGCACGGTCACCGTGGTCTGGCCGCCCGCCGTCGTGACCGCCGAGGAGGCCACCGTGAGCACGTCGTCGGCCTTGCCCACGGTCACCAGGGCCGTGGCCGTCTGGCCGAGCCGTACGGTGGACGGCACGTCGGTCAGCGAGATCGTCACGGCGTACTGGACGACGTTGTTGTTCGTCTGCGGCTGCGGATCGACCACCGTCACCTTGCCGGCGGCGGTGACCCCGGGGAGAGCGTCGAAGGACACGGTGGCCGCCTGGCCGACCTTGATCCTGCTGACGTCGGCCTCGGTGAAGTCGCCCACGATCTGCAGGCGGGCGGGGTCGGCGATGTCGATGAAGCCGCCGGACCCGCCCGACGCGGCCGAGCCGCCCTGCGACTGCCCCAGGCCGCCCTGGGAGGACCCGCCGGATCCGCCGCCGGACGCGCCCGAGGAGCCGCCCACGGCCCCGTTGACGGCCGTGACGACCCCGGCGAAGGGCGCCTTGATCACCGTGCCCGCCACAGCCCGCTTGGCCGACCGGTAGGCGTTCCTCGCGTTGATGTACTGCGAGTAGCCCGAGGCGGTCGAGGTGTCGGCCTCCTCGGCGGCGTCCAGGCTCGCCTTGGCCGCCTCCAGACTCTCCTGGGCGGCCGTGTCGTCGATGCGCGCGAGCACCTGTCCCTTCTTGACCTTGTCGCCGCTCTCGACCAGGACGGACTCGACGGTGCCGTTCGTACCGAAATCGAGGGCGCGCGTCCTGGCGCTCTCGACGGAACCGGAGGCCGATACCGAGGCGAGCACGGTCCCGCGGGTCACCCGGGTCGTCAGCGGCACGGCGCCGTCTCCGGAGGAGCCGCCTCCCACGGACGCCCAGGCCGCCGCGATCCCGCCGAGCAGCAGTACCACCAGGACACCGTTGACGATCAATGTCCTGCGCTTCGTCGACAGCTTCACGACGTCGAACCATGGCAAACCCCGCTTCGGGCAACCTAGGCCGATGCTGAGGGTTTGCTGACAGTCCACGTCAGGATGCGCATTTACAGACAACTCTCAGGTACGGCCAAGCCACCGGTCACGTGACGTCAGCAGGATGTCCGCCATGAGATCGAGCACTCCCCTCAGGGTCGGAGGGCTCGCGCTGGCGGGGATCGTCATCGCGAGCGTCGCCGTGATCTCCGCCACCGGCGGCGACACCTCCGTGGCCGACCGGATAGCGCTCGCCTCGGTCAAGCGGGGCACGGTCGCGTCGTACGTCTCGGCCGCCGGCAACACCGTCGACAACGGCGTGCGCGATCTCGCGTTCGGAGCGGAGGGCACGGTCGAGAAGGTCTACGTCATGGTGGGTCAGAAGGTCCGCCGCGGCAAGGTCCTCGCCCGGATCGACGACACCATAGCCAAGGAGAACTACGAGGCCGCGAAGGCCGCGCTCGCCGCCGCCAAGGAGACCCTCGACGACGTCCAGAACGGCACCGCCACGGCGGGCGGAGCCGCAGCCCCGAGCGCGGGCGGCTCCGGCTTTGCGGGCGGCTCGGGTTATACGGGCTCCGGCGGCGGGGCGACCGGCAGTGGCGGCCCTGTCTCGTGCCCGACCACCCCTTCCGTCCGGCCGTCCGGACAGGAGCCCACGCGCCCCTCGCAGCCCTCGCCACGGCCGTCCGCGACCGCCGGGCCTTCGTACCGGCCGGTCGCCGCCTCGGCGAACACGGGCGCGAGCGCGGCGAGCATCGAGCTCGTGGCCTACCAGGGTGGTGACCACGGCGGCTCAACACCCCCGCCCACCCCGGCGCCGACGGTCACGGCACACCCGCATCCGCATCCCCACCCGCGTCCGAGGCCGTCCTGGACGCACCATCCGGCCCCCACGGGCGGCACGAGCACGCCGGACCCCGGGACGAGCGTCTCGATCCCGCCCACGCCACCGGCGCATCCGTCCGCCACGCCGAGCCCCTCCTCCAGTGGCTCCTCCGGCGCTTGCGCATCCGGGCAGGGCGGCCAGGGGCAGAACCCGCAGAGACAGAACTCTCAGGGCCAGGGCGGCGGTGCCCAGGGGCGTGCGGGCTCCAGCGGCGGTGCGCAGGGGCGCGGCGGCTTCGCCGGCGGCCAGGCAGGCCAGGGGGGTCGGGGCGGCCAGGGCGGCGGCGCCCGGCTCACCGAGGCACAGGCAGAGGCACAGGTCAGCCAGGCGACGACCGAACTGGCCGACGCCAAGGAGGCGCTCGACGGAGTGACGATCAAGGCTCCGGCGGACGGCACGATCCTGTCCGTCGCGGGAACCACGGGCTCCCGCTACACGTCGGGCACGTTCATCACCCTTGGTGACCTCGACGACCTGCAGGTGCAGGCGATGTTCACCGAGTCGGACGTCCGTTTCCTCAAGGTCGGTCAGGCGGCCACCGTGACGCTGCCCACGCAACCGGGGCAGGAATACCCGGGAACGGTCTCCCACGTCGACCCGACCGCGACCACCACCAACCGCCTGGTCCGTTACGGCGTGACGATCGTCCTGAACAAACGCCCCGCCCGCCTGCTGCTGGGCCAGAGCGTCACCGTACGGGTGACGACCGGCGAGGCATCCGACGCGCTCTACGTCCCCTCGCAGGCCGTACGCGCCCAGGGCGACGGCACCGCCGTGGTCACGGTGGCCGACGGCGGCACCCAGACGCGGCGGACGGTCAAGGTCGGCGTGCGCGGCGACAGCTACGTGCAGATCACCGGCGGCCTCTCCGAAGGAGACCAGGTCGTCCTGCCCGGCGCCTCCACCGCCTTCCCGGACGAGGGCTTCCCGGCGGCGACCAGCCCGTCCGACGGCCACTGAGCGTCTGCCGTCCAGGCGTGCGGCGGCCTGCTTGTGGCAGCCGCATCGCCTGGGCGGCGTCTACACGCGTACGAGGCGGACCACCTTTCCGCATCCCTCGGAGGCGAGGATGACCACCCCGCACTCGGCGTCCCTCGTGCGCGTGTCATCCACGCTCCTTCAGCAACTCCGGAGCGGACTTCACGCTTCGGAACAACTGCTCAGCTTCGTCCCGCAGATGCTGCGGGATAGGACCGCTCTCGTTCTCGTTCGCCTGCAGGGCCTCTTCCAGCAGGTCCCGCTCGATCCGCCGCTCCACTCTCACACTCCCCGCTGGACATCCGGCCACAGCCACAACGACGGCTGTAGCTCCCGACAGTGCTCGGCGTGGTCCGCGTGCCAGAGAAAACGGCCATCGGCGTCAGGCCACACGACCTGTAACACCGGAAACGGTGGTCGCCGATAGAACGCGATCGCCTGCCCGAAGAACTCTCGATACCACCTCGGGTCGACCTGCTTGAGAACCACAGGGTGCCGCGCGATGAGGTCGTGCCGCTCCTGCTCCGCCTCAACCGGCTCCCCCGCGGCGACACCGTCTCCGAGGTGGTTCAGCAGTTCGTGCATGAGATGAACGTCCAGACCGAACATGGCCAGCTCAGGCGACCGGTAGGTGTGCCACAGGCCGACGGTGTAGGCGAATCCGGGGCCCAGCTCGTCCTCCGGAATCATCTTCACGCTCCAGCCGCGACTCCGGACGTGCTCCACGGTGTGCCGATCCATGGCATCCCACTCATCACGGTCCCCGTAGTCATGACAGAGGATGCAGCGACAACCCGGGCCTTCGGTAGACATGGGCCGTAGCGTACGGACTCCGCGATCAGCGCAGCAGCCGCCTTCTGAGCTCTGCTACCGGCTCCGCCCATGAACCGTGAGCCGTAGCGCCACCGCGTACGACCCGCCGTACACTCCGCCCATGACCACGGCGCACGAGGATCTGCACGCTCCGGTGGACGGGCTGCGGCCCGAGCAGGCTCGCGATCCGCATGCGGTCGTGCTCCAGGGCCGGCGACAGTTGTCGTTCATCGGCGCAATGAGGTCGGGAATCGGTGATCTGGCGGAACGCCATGAAGAGGTGCTCCGCGAGGGTTGAGCAGAAGACCTGACACGTATCGGGGAACCGTACGGCTGACAGGGATCTCCCACTGGGCGCGGTCGACGCATCCGTGATCATCATCGGCGAATGGACGTGTGCGGGAGGGATGGCGCGAGGAGTTCGACAGCGGGTGTCACGCCGCGGGAACCCGGGGCGTCAGGCGGACCTCGACATCCGCGTCCAGGGCGCTCGCCAGGCGCTCGATGACAGGCAGGGTAGGAACCGTTCCACCGGCCTCGAACCGCGCCACCGCCGACTGGGTCATGCCGGCGGCACGAGCCAGATCACTCTGGCTCCAGCCTCGCGTCTCTCGCATCGCCCGGATCGTCTTTCCCAGTTCATAAGCGAGACGCGCGGCCTCGTAGGCTTCGACCGCTCCGGGCTCGGCCATACGGCGATTCCGGAGCTCCCGCCAGCTCTCCTGCTCGCTCATACCGCTTCTTCTTCCTCATCCACCGTGTGCGCCGCGTCGATACAGCGACGCAGCGCCCGACGCGCCCGATCTATCTCACGCTCGTCGCGTGGCCTGAATTTATAGAAAACCGTCAAGAGCACGATTCTGCGCCCCGGTGCGATCCAGTAGGTGATTCGTACCGCGATCTCGTTGAGATAGAACCGCAGCTCGCGTAACTTGCCGTCGAGTTGCTTGCTGTAAGGCTCCCCGAGCAGAGCTCCCTCCGCCGCGAGCAGATCGACATAGAACGCCACCTTCGCGAACGATGCGGCCGACAGACCTTCAAGCCACTGCCGAACCTCTGGTTCTAGCTCGACTGTACCCCAATCCATAGCATCAATGCTATGAGCTTGAAACACGAGCCGCATCAATATCGTCACTTTCTGCGACGAGCGGTCCGGTGCCCCCGCCCAACTCGGCCCGGGCAGCGTCTCAGGGCAGCGGACGGCGGAAGCGGTTACCGGCGGGCGAAGGGGACTTCGTAGACGGGCGGGGTGCCCAGCATGGCCGTCAGGTCGTCCTCGGTGACGTCGAGGTCCAAGGCGCGGCCCGGCCGGCAGGGGTCCCAACCGCGACGCAGGGCCGTACGGATGACCTCCGCCACGAGCGCCGGCCGTACGGCCATCGTCCGCTCTCCCACCCAGGCGTCGGGGCGGGAGAAGGGAAGCGACACCAGGAGCACCGGGCCCGGTCCCTCCGCGAGCTCGATCGGCATGGTCAGCGGCTCCTGGCCGATCGCCTGCCAATACGTCGGCTTGCGGCGGATCCGCCACCGGTACGCGACACCGTCGACCGTGATGAGCCGCGAGCCCTTGCTGACAATGGCCACGAGCACCTCCGCCCCTCGACCTGCACTCCCCGAAACCTGCACGCCCGGGGGTGCGCGGGTCAACGGAATTACCCGGTCAGGTGTGGGCCTCGGCGGCGAGGGGGAGGGTGACGCGGAAGATGGCGCCGGCGCCCGGAGCCGACTCCACGCCGACCTCGCCGCCGTGCGCCTTGACGAGGGATTCCACGATCGCGAGCCCGAGGCCGCTGCCGCCAGCCGGCCGTGTGCGGGAGGGGTCGGCGCGGTAGAAGCGCTCGAAGACCCGGGCCACCTGCTCGGGCGTGAGGCCGGGTCCCTTGTCGGCCACCTCGATGAACGCCGCGCCGTCCGAGCTGCCGACGCGCACGGTGATCGGCGTTCCCTCAGGCGTGTGGGTCGTGGCGTTGTTCATCAGGTTGCCCACGACCTGCCTCAGCCGCACCTCGTCCCCCGAGACGATCAGCGCCGCGTCCCCCTCGACCACCAGCGACACGTCGCGGTCGGGGCACAGGGTCCTGACGTCGTGCACCGCGTCGCCCGCCAGGGCCAGCAGGTCCACGGGCTGCGTACGCAGGGGGCGCTGCTGGTCGAGCCGGGCGAGCAGCAGGAGGTCGTCCACCAGCAGGCCCATGCGGGCGGCCTCGCTCTCGATGCGCGACATCAGCCGCGTGGTATCGGCGTCCGGCACCTGCCGGTGAAACTCGGCGAAGCCCCTGATCGAGGTGAGCGGCGTACGCAGTTCGTGCGAGGCGTCGGCCACGAAGCGGCGCATGCGCGCCTCCGACTCCCTGGCCGCGGCCTCGGAGGCCGCCCTGGCCTGGAACGCCGCCTCGATCTGGGCGAGCATGCCGTTCAGCGAGCGGGCGAGCCGCCCGACCTCGGTGCGCGGGTCGCGGTCGGGGACCCGGCTGCCGAGGTTCCCCCGGGCGATGGCCTCCGCGGTCGCCTCGATCTCCGCGAGGGGCCGCAGGCTGCGCCGTACGATCACGACGCCGACGACGGCGAGCAGGACCATCAGGGCGCCGCCGACCAGCGCCTCGATGAGCGCGAGCCGGGTGGTGATCTGCCCGACCGAGGCCATGTCCACCGCGACGACGACCATGCCGACGCCCTCCACGGGCACCACCCGGGCCCGCCACTGGCCGTCACCCGACACCGCCGCCACCGTCACGGGCTTCCGGGAGGTCACGGCGCCGGGCCCCGGCAGTGTCTCCGCGCTGATGCCCGCCTGCGCGAGCAGCGTCTTGCCGGCGTTGTCACGGATCTCCACCCGGCCCTCGGGCATCACCCTGATGCGGGTGAACGCCGCCGGTCCCTGGTCGAGCCGTCTTTCCGCCTCGTGGGCCAGGATGGCGACCTTCCAGTCGACCCGGGTGATCAGATAGTCGCGGAGCACCGAGACACTGCCCACGCCGATGACCGCGAGCGCGACCGCGACCAGCGCGAGCATGGCCGCGCTCAGCCGGATCCGCAGCGGCGTGCGCCCCGACACGGCTCAGGCGCCGCTGGGTGGTGTCCGCATGACGTAACCGACGCCGCGCAGCGTGTGGATGAGCCGGGGGTGGCGCCGCGAGTGGGCGTTGTCGAGCTTGCGGCGCAACACCGACACGTACGACTCGACGATCCCGGCGTCGCCGCGGAAGTCGTAGTCCCACACGTGGTCGAGGATCTGCGCCTTGGACAGCACCCGGCCCGCGTTGCACATGAAGTAACGCAGCAGCTTGAACTCCGTCGGCGACAGGGGTACGGCCCGGCCGCCGCGCCAGACCTCGTGGGACTCCTCGTCCAGCTCGATGTCGGCGAAGGTCAGCCGCGGCGGGGTGATCATCGGGTCTCCGGCGGTGCGGCGCAGCACGGCCCGGATCCGGGCGACGACCTCCTCCAGGCTGAACGGCTTGGTCACGTAGTCGTCGCCGCCGAGCGTCAGGCCCCGGATCTTGTCCTCGGTGGCGTCGCGCGCGGTGAGGAAGACGACAGGGGTGAGGGTTCCGCCACTGCGCAGCCTGCGCACGATGTCGAACCCGTCCATGTCGGGCAGCATGACGTCGAGCACGATCAGGTCCGGCCGGTGCCGCTGAGCCGCGGCCACCGCCTCGCCGCCGTTGGATGCGGTGTGGACCTCGAACCCGGCATACCGGAGGCTGGCCGCGAGCAGTTCGAGGATGTTCGGCTCGTCCTCGACGATCAGCAGCCGGGCTTCGGGAGATTCAACGACCATGTCGGCAGCACTCTAGACCTAGGAAGTTAAGGGAACCGTTAAAGCGATGTGCCGCGCGATCGCCAGGCTGCTCGTCGCCGCAGGTGAGGGCGCGTTTCGCACCAGCACGATACGCCCGCGGACGTCGATGACGAAGTCGTCGAGCAGCCTGCCGTCGCGTGCCACGGCCTGGGCCCGCACACCGCCCTGGGTGCGTACGAGGTCGGCCGGGGCCAGCTCGGGCACGTACCGGCGGGCGGCGGCCACGAAGGCCCGCTTGGCCAGCGAGCCGTACACCTCGCGCAGGCCGGTGCGCCAGTGCTCGGCCGCCATACGGCGGGTGCCCGGCCAGGCGACGATCCGCCGCAGGTCGCGCAGCGACGCCGACCGCCAGGAGTAGCCCTCCAGGGCCAGCGCGGGCACGGCGTTGGGCCCGACCAGGACCTCCCCGCCGATCCTGCGGGTCAGGTGGACGCCGAGGAAGGGGTAGCGGGGGTCGGGCACGGGATAGATGAGCCCTTTCACCAGGCCGCGTGCCGGGCCCGCGAGCCGGTAGTACTCACCGCGGAACGGGACGATCCGCACGTCGCCCCCCGCCCGCGCCAGGTCCGCCACGCGGTCGGTGCCGAGGCCGGCGCAGGAGACCAGCCGGTCGAAGGTGAGCCTCTCCGGACCTGCCGCCACCGCCACGCCGTCGGTGGTCTGCTTGATGGCGAGCACGGGACGCGAGAGCCGTACGGACCCGCCCGCCTCGGCCAGGTCGGCGGCGAGGCGGCGCGCGACCGCGGAGAAGTCGGTGATCGCGGTGTGCGGCGAGTGGACGGCGGCGACTCCGACCGCGTGCGGCTCCACCTCCCGCAGGCCGATGGCGTCGAGCTCGGCGATGCCGGGCACGCCGTTCTCCCTGGCCCGCTCGGCGATGGTGCGCAGCCCGGGCAGCTCGGCCCGGGTGGAGGCCACGACGAGCTTGCCCACCTCGTCGTACGGCAGGCCGTGCTCGGCGCAGTATTCGCGCAGCATCGCCATGCCCTCCCGGCACAGCGTCGCCTTGAGCGAGCCGGGCTGGTAGTAGATCCCGGCGTGCACGACCCCGCTGTTGTGCCCGGTCTGGTGGGCGGCGATCCGGGGCTCCTTCTCCAGGACGGTCACCTCGGCGCCCGCCCGCGCCATCTGCCGGGCCACGGCCAGACCGAGGATCCCGGCACCGACGATCCCGATCCTCATGGCCGCGTGGTTGTCGACAGCATGCGGGACATTCTCGCAGCCGGAGCCGCTCCACGGTGATCGAACCTGTGTTCGGTATGATGGCGGAGTGTACGTGCCACCCGGCTGGCCACCGGAGGTGCGCCCTCCTGGCAGCCCCGACTGGGAGGTCTCGGCCGTGTCGTGGCTGCTCGACGCGGTGCCGCCCGACTACCGCGCGTACGGCGTGCTGCGCCGTTATCCGCTCGCGCTCGCCCGGATGGCCCGCCAGCAGGTCGCGGCCTCGATCCAGGCGGCCAGGGAGGGATACCGGGGCGCGGCGGTGGAGCTGAAGGAGCACCTGCCCCCGCACGCGATCGAGGCCGTCCTGGACGCCTACCGCCAGGAAGGCCCCCGGCTCGTACGGCTGGCCGAGTCGGTCGCGCTCGTGGAACGGGCCCTGCGCGGCGAGCACTTCCTCCCTCGCCTGTGACTGCGCTCTTAATTTCGGACATACGGGGCATGTCACCCTAAAAGAAGGAATCGGGGGTTAGCCATGACCACAGAGGGATTAAGCAAGACCGCCGGTGAGGTCATGCACGAGGGCGCGGAATGCATCGGCGAGCACGACAGCCTGCGCAGGGCCGCGGAGATGATGCGGGACATGAACGTCGGCGCCCTTCCCATCTGCGGGGACGACGACCGGCTCAAGGGCATCATCACCGATCGCGACATCGTGGTGAAGTGCGTGGCCGAGGGCAAGGACCTCGACCAGACCACGGCGGGCGAGCTCGCCCGCGGCCTCGTCTGGGTCGACGCCGGAGCCAGCGTCGAGGAGGCCCTGGCGAAGATGGAGGAGCACCAGATCAAGCGCATGCCGGTGATCGAGAACCACCGCATCGTCGGGATGATCACCGAGGCCGACCTGGCCAAGGAACTACCCGACAGCAAGCTCGCGGAGTTCGTGCACCGCATCTACGCGCGGGGCTGACCGTCGCGGCGATCTCCGGGCCGGTGCCGCCGGGAACGGCGGCCCGGCCCTTCGGCTGCCCCGGCCACGCACCACCAGCGACGTCCCCGCAACGTCCCGCGGCGGGGCAGGCCGGGCGCGGCTAGCGACGTCCCGGGGTGACGAGCCCGGACTCGTAGGCGTGCACCACGAGTTGCGCGCGATCACGAGCGCCCAGCTTGGCCATCACCCTGCTGACGTGGGTCTTGACGGTGGCGTGGCTGATCGTGAGGTGGCCGGCGATCTCCTCGTTGGACATCCCCGTCGCGACCAGCGACAGGACCTCGCGCTCCCGGTCGGTCAGCCGTTCGAGGCCGGGTCCCGGCACGGGCCTGGGCGGCGTGGAGACGTACTCCTCGATCAGCCGCCTGGTGACCGAGGGGGACAGCAGCGCCTCGCCGTTGGCCGCCACCCGCACCGACTGCAGCAGGTCGGCCGGTTCGATGTCCTTGACCAGGAATCCGCTGGCGCCGGCGCGCAGGGCGGCGAAGACGTACTCGTCGAGGGCGTAGTTGGTGAGGATGACCACGCGCACCGAGTCGAGCTCCGGGTCGGCCCCGATCCTCCTCGTGGCCTGGATGCCGTCGAGCAGCGGCATCCGTACGTCGAGCAACGCCACGTCGGGCCGCAGGGCACGGCACAGCTCGACGGCCTCGCCGCCGTTGCCCGCTTCCGCGACGACCGTGATGTCCTCGGCCATCTCCAGCAGCGCCCGGAAACCGGCGCGGATCAGCGGCTGGTCGTCGGCCAGCAGCACCCGGATCACGGGGCGGCCGCCGTCGGCAGCTCGGCCCGTACGGCGAAGCCTCCCCCCGGTCGCGGCCCGGCGGTGAGCGAGCCGCCGAGGGCGACCGCGCGCTCGCGCATTCCGATCAACCCCATCCCGTTGTCCGCCGTCCCCGTCGTGGTCTGTCCGTCGTCCTCGACGCTCAGTTTGATCATGTCAGCCGCGTATTCGATCGTCACGGTGACCGAGGCGGCCCCGGCGTGCCGCAGCACGTTGGTGAACGCCTCCTGCACGATGCGGTAGGCGGCCCGGTCGACCTCCGGGGGCACCTCCCTGCGCGTGCCGATGGTCGATGTCGTGACCGGCAGCCCTGCCGCTTCGGCCCGGTCCACCAGCCGGGGCAGCCTGGCCAGCCCCACCTCCGGGCCGTCGGTGTCGGCCTGCCGCAGGACGCCCAGTGTGGCGCGCAGCTCGTGCATCGCCTCCTTGCCCGACTCCTTCACCGCGAGCAGCGCCCGGTGGGTCAGCGCCGGATCCCGCTCCAGCGTCTGCAACGCGACGGAGGTCTGGACGTTGATGACGGAGATGGTGTGCGTGAGCGTGTCGTGGAGCTCCTGGGCGATCCACAGGCGCTCCTCCCCGGCCCTGCGCAGAGCGGCCTCCTCCCTGGTGAGTTCGGCCTGGATCGCCCGTTGTTCGACCTCTCTGAGGTAGGCGCGCCGGTTCTTGGTCACCTCGCCGAGCACCACCATCGCCACCAGCCAGCCGCTGAGCAGGCTGAGGCCGCCGGGCTCCGGATCGGCGTCGGCCAGCGCGACCGGGACGGCGATGCCGCCGGCCAGTGCCACGGCAAGACCGATCGCCAGGCGGCGCCGGCCCGCCGTGGCCGCCGTGTAGATCGCGATCAGGGCGGGCCCGGCGGCGAAGATGCCCGGATAGCGCGCGCCGTAGTACGCGATCGCGCACGCGACCGTGACCACGCCGACCGGCACAGGAGCGCCACGCCGCCAGACGAGCACCAGAGACGCCACCACGATCAGCACGAGGCCGAGCGGGTCGAGCGGCCGCTCCGTGAGACCCGAGCTGGACAGTCTGCCGTACGTGCCCGCGACGCCGAGCGTGAGCATGGCCGCGGTGATCAGCGCATCGGTCTGCCAGGGACGCACACTCTTCCGGAGACGCACGGTCTGCCAGGGACGCACGGCCTTCCGGGGACGCATGGTCTGCCGGGGTCGCATGGTCTTCCAGGGGCGCACTGTCTTCGAAGGTCGCGCGGTGTTCCAGGGGCGCACGCCTGTCACGCTAGGCCACGACGCGGGCCGCGCCCACCCGCCTGCGGTCGACCCGGCGCCTGCATCCCTGGTCGTACGCGTGCTCCGCATGGCCGTGTCCTACACCCCGGGATGTACGGCGAAGCCCCGACCCCGGCCGGACGATCTTCCGCTCGACACGCAGCAGCATGCCGGGCATGAGCGTCTCATCTGTTCCGCCGCGGGCGGACCTCGGCCGTACGCCCGGCTGGATCGTCCGGCCGCTGCGGTCGGCCGCCCTGCTGCACCTGTTCGGCGTGCTCGCACAGGCCGCGCTCGCCGGGCTGTTCGTCACAGGCGACGTGGACATGCTCGCCTGGCATCGCACCAACGGCGGGTTCACCCACGTCACGCTCTATCTCCAGCTGGTGGCCTCGATCCTGCTGTGGCGGCCGGCGCGCGGACCGGCGTGGCCCGCCCTGGCCGCGGCCGGGCTCGTGGCCGCGGAGACCCTCCAGGTCATGGCCGGGCAGGAGCGCGTCCTGGCGGTGCACTTCCCGCTCGGCATGGCCGTCTTCGGCGCCACAACCGTGCTGACGGTCCTGGTCTGGCGGGTGACGCGATGATCGCCCGTCGTGGTTTCCTCGGGCTGCTCGGCGGGGCCGGCCTCACGGTCGCCGGCTGCGGCGCCCTGGCCGGCAAGGTGGCCCGTGAGGTGGCCGGGGAGAGCCTGACGAGCGCGTTGCCGTTGCCCGCCCGGTTCGCCGTGCCGCTCCCGATCCCCGCGACCGCCGTTCCCGTACGGCCCGGCCGTTTCGAGGTCGTCCAGCGCGCGGCCAAGGCGGAGATCATCCCGGGTACCACGACCGAGATCTGGGGTTACGACGGCACGTTCCCCGGGCCGACCTTCGACCTGAGAGCGGGCGGCCCTGCCGTCATCCGGGTCCGCAACGAGCTGCCCGTGCCCACCTCGACCCATCTGCACGGAGGAGTCACCCCGCCGGAGTCCGACGGCTATCCGACCGACGTGGTGATCGCGCGGGGCCGGGGGTTCCGCCCGCCCCCGGGCGACCACTCCCACCACGACCTGCGGCAGTGGACCTTCCACGAGGCGGCCAGAGACTACGTGTATCCGCTGGAGCAGGGTGCCGCCACGCTCTGGTATCACGACCATCGGATGGACTTCACCGCGCCGCAGGTGTGGCGTGGCCTGGCCGGTTTCCTCGTCGTCCGGGACGACGAGGACGACGCGCTGCCGTTGCCGAAGGGCGAGCGGGACATCCCGCTGATGATCTGCGACCGGGCCTTCGAGGAGGACGGCTCGTTCCGCTATCCGTCCCTGGATCCCACCCTGCTGCTGCGCCCCGGGGTGGACGACGCGTTCATGGAGGGCGTCGAGGGAGACGTCATCCTGGTCAACGGCGCGCCCTGGCCCTTCCTGGAGGTCGACGCGGCGCGATATCGCCTGCGTCTGCTCAACGCCTCGAACGCACGCCGTTTCCGGCTGCGGCTGACCCCCGGCGGCCGGTTCGTCCAGATCGGCAGTGACCAGGGGTTGCTGCCCGCGCCCCTTACGCACGAGGCGATCACCATCTCCCCGGGAGAACGCTTCGACGTCGTCGTGGACTTCTCCGGCCACCGCGCCGGCAGCGAGGTGACCATGGTCAACACCTTGGGCACCGGCGCCGCACGCGACGTGATGCGGTTCCGCGTACGGCGCAGGGCCGCCGACGACAGTGTGATCCCGAAGCGGCTCTCCCGGGCCGCCGAGCCGGTCACCACGGCGGTCGCCACCCGCGTCTTCGACTTCCGCCGCACGGGTCAGGGGGGCGGCGGCTCCTGGACGATCAACGGACGGCGCTTCCGGCCGGGGCGGCCGCTGGCCACCCCGCGCCTGAACACCAGCGAGGTCTGGAGGTTCACGAGCGATTTCCATCACCCCGTGCACGTCCACCTGGCCCGGTTCCGGGTGCTCGCACGGAACGGCGGGCCGCCCGCGGCGACCGACGCCGGCTGGAAGGACACCGTGGACGTGCGTCCCTACGAGGTCGTCGACGTGCTGGTCCGATTCGAGGGCTACCGTGGCCGATACATGCTGCACTGCCACAACCTCGAACACGAGGACATGGCGATGATGGCCGATTTCGAGGTCGTCTGAGGGCCCTCACTAACCCGTGCGAAAGCCCTCACCGGCCCGTGCGAAAGCCCTCACCGGCCCGCGCGAAGGTCTTCAGCGGCCCGTGCGGTAGGCGACGAACCCGATGATCCCGATCGCCCCGAGAGCGACCGCCACCCATAACACCGGCATCGGCACGCCGAGGGCTCCGTCCCCGGCGGCCGCCCCGCTCGTCGCCTTTACCGCCCTCGGCCGGGCGGAGGAGGTCCTGGTCCGAGCCGGTGACGGAGCCGGCCGGGCGGCGGCGGGCAGCGGCACCCGATAGACCGGGCTGTCCTCCCCCTCGCTCCCGGTGAGCAGGGCCGTGCCGTCGCGCGTGTACGCGATCGACTCGGCCTGGCGCAGCGGCGGCATCGTGACGTGCGCGATCAGCTTGCCGGGCGAGCGATAGACGGACGCCGAGAAGTACGTGCGGATGACGAAGCTCGACCCGTCGGGCGCGTACGCCGCGTCGGTGGCCATGAGGGGGGCGGGCCCCACCCGGCGCAGCACGTTCACCCTGTCGGTGCGCAGCTTCGCGGGAGCGGCGTAGACGCTCCCGGAGAACTCCTTGCTGACGACGTACAACCGGCCCGTGCGGGGATCGACCATCACCCCCTCGGCGTTGCGGGGGCCGTCGGCGTAGCGGAAGCGATACCGCGTCGCCCGCAGCGTCGCGTCCTTCATCGTCCGGGGCTCGGCGACCTTGTAAACGGACACGTCCGGCCAGGCGCCGTCCAGGTTGTCCCCGATGTCGGCGATCCACAGCACGCCGCGCCCCGTCGCGCGGTCGGTGGAGGCCGCGATGGCCTCCCAGTCCCGGGCCTCGGCGTTGCCGATCGTGAACGTCGCCCGGGTGCGGCCGTCCGGGCCGATCGCGTAGATCTGGGGCCCGTGGCCGCTGTCGTTGTGCGTGTAGACGATGCCTTTGTGGGTGGGCGAGACGGCCAGGCCGCTCGACTCGCCGATTCGCCCGTCCCGGATCCGGAACAGCACCCGCTCCCGGTCGTCCGCCCGCGCGGCCGTCGTAACCTGGGTCGGCGCTGCCGTCGCCGGTGCGGGAAGCAGCGGGCCCGCGACCGCGAGGAGAGCCAGGGCCGCCCGCGGAATCCTGCTCATCCGCGTTCGCCCCGTCGTGCTCCCCATGCGGCCATCATTCCCGATGCCCGCCGCGCGTGCGGCGGGCGACATGCCCCCGGTCGTCCCGGATCGGTCAGGAGCGGGTATGCGGGCGGCCGGTCACCGCAGGGCCGCGTAGAAGTCGCGCAGGTCGGCGGCGAGCACGTCCGGCCGCAGGTGCGCGGCGTAGTGGCCGCCCCCGTCGTAGGACCGCCAGTGGACGATGTTCCGGTGGTCGCGCTCGGCGAAGGTGCGCATCGACACGAAGTCGCCCTCGAACATCGCCAGGCCGAGCGGGACCGTCGTCGGCTCCTTGGGATGCTCGGCATGCGCGTCCTCGTAGTAGAACCGCGTGGCCGAGGTCGCGGTGCCGGTCGCCCAGTAGAGCATCGTGTTGGTCAGGATGAAGTCGTCGTCGACGTCCTCACCGAACAACTGGGTGTTCCAGCCCAGCAGCCCGGCCGGCGAGTCGAAGATCCCGTACGACAGGGTCTGCGGCTGCTGCGAGTGGACCATGTTGAACGACATCTTGTTCTCGTAGAACCACTGCAGCACCTCCAGCCCCTTCCGCTCCTCGTCGGTGAGGTTCGCCATCTCCGCCGGGTCGCCCGAGGGGAAGGAGTAGATCTGCGTGACGTGGACGCCGACGACGTGCTCGGGGTCCACCCGGCCCACCTCGGGCGAGACGAACGAGCCGCCGTCGTTGCCCACCGCGCCATACCGGTCGTAGCCGAGCCTGCGCATGAGCTCCGCCCACGCCCGGGCCGTACGGAACCGGTTCCAGCCCCGCTCCCTCGTCGGGCCCGAGAAGCCGAAGCCGGGCAGCGACGGGATCACCAGGTGGAACGCCTGCGCCGGGTCCTCGGGGTTGGTCAGCGGTTCGATGACCTTGAGATACTCCACGATCGAGCCCGGCCAGCCGTGGGTGAGGATCAGCGGAAGGGCGTCCTCGTGCGGCGACCGCACGTGCAGGAAGTGAATGTCCTGCCCGTCGATCTCGGTGACGAATTGCGGATATCGGTTGATCTCGGCCTCGCGGGCGCGCCAGTCGTACCCGTCCCGCCAATACTCGGCCAGCCGCTTCACGTACGCGACCGGCATGCCGTACTCCCAGCCGGTCCCCGGGATCTCGTCGGGCCAGCGGGTCCGGCCGAGCCGGTCCTTCAGGTCGTCGAGATCGGCCTGCGGGACGTCGATGCGGAAGGGCCTGATGGGCGGCGTGATCTGCGTGTTCTCGCTCATGACGCCGACATTACGGACCCTTCCGGACAGGTGCTGTCCGGAAGGGCCGTCAGACTGAGAACATGCTGGAAACCTCGGCGCGGCTGCTGCGCCTGCTGTCGTTGCTCCAGGCCAGACGCGACTGGCCCGGCGCGATCCTGGCGGATCGGCTCGGCGTGAGCGAGCGGACGGTGCGCCGCGACGTCGACCGGCTGCGCGAGCTCGGCTATCCGGTGGAGTCGACCCGCGGCACGGACGGCGGCTATCGGCTGGTCGCCGGGGCGGCGATGCCGCCCCTGCTCCTCGATGACGAGGAGGCGGTGGCCGTGGCGATCGGGCTGCGGGCCGCCGCCGGCGTCACGGGCGTCGAGGAGGCGGCCGGCCGCGCCGCCGCCAAGCTCGAACAGGTGCTCCCGGCCCGCCTGCGCCGCCGCGTCGGCGCCCTGCAGGCGTACACCGAGCCGGTGCCGCCCGACCGCCCGGGTCCCGCGGTCGATCCCGCCGTGCTGAGCGTGCTCGCCGCGGCCTGCCGTGACCGCGAACGGCTGCGGTTCGACTACCGCGGCCACGACGGCTCCACCGGCGTCCGGCAGGCCGAGCCCTATCGGCTCGTGTCCTGGGGCCGCCGGTGGTACCTCGTGGCCTGGGACGTCGACCGCGACGACTGGCGCACGTTCCGGGTGGACCGCATCACACCGCGCACGCCCACCGGCCCGCGCTTCCCGCCCCGCGACCCGCCGGACGGCGGCGCGGCGGCGTACGTCGCCCGCGGCGTGTCGGCGGCGGCCTGGCGGCACCACGCCTGGGTGCTCGTCCACGCCCCCGCCGAGGTGGTCGCCGCGCGGATCAACCCGGCCGTCGGCGTGGTGGAGGACGTCGACGGCCGCACCTGCGTGCTCGTGACGGGGGCCGACACCGTGGGATCGCTCGCCGTCCACCTCGGCCTGCTCGACCTCGACTTCGAGGTGACCGGCCCGCCCGAGCTGGTCGAGCACCTGCGCGCCCTGACCGCCCGCTACGCCCGCGCGACCGCCGCGACCTCAGCGGCCTCAGCGGCTCCGGCGGCTCCGGCGGCTACGGCGGCAGAGGCCGGCGCGGAGCCGGAGGCGGCGACGGAGAGGCCAGGCTGAGGGTGCCAGGCTGAGGGGGGCCAGGCTGAGGTTAGGTGCCAGGGCTGAGGCTGAGGCGAGCGGTCAGGCCGTGGCGCCGCCGTCGAGCGCCAGGTCGAGCCCCACCGCGAATCCGGCGTCGTCGGAGGCGAGCCACAGCACCGTGCCGGTGATCTCGTCCAGCGTGCCGACCCGGCCGATGGGCAGCTCCTTCCGCAGCCGGTTCGTCCGGTCCGCCTCGGTCTCGCCCGGCCGCATCGACATCGGCGTGTCCAGCGGACCCGGGCTGATCGCGTTGATCCTGATGCCGTCCCTGATGCACTCCAGCGCGGCCGTACGGGTCAGGACGCTGACGACGGCCTTGGACGCGCCGTAGGCGCCCAGCCCCGGCACCCGCATGTGCGCGCCGACGCGCGAGCCGATGTTGACGATCACGCCGCTGCCCTGCGCGCGCATCGCGGCGATCTCGTGCTTCATCGCGAGGAACATTCCCGTCGCGTTGACCTCCATGACCCGCGCCCAGTCGTCCTCCGCCAGGTCCGCCACCGGGCCCGCGACGAACGTCCCCGCGTTGTTGACGGCGATGTCCAGCCGGCCGAGGTCCGACACGATTCCCCGGACGAGCCGGGCCACGCCGGCCGAGTCGGTCACGTCCACCGTGCGCGCGAGGGCACGGCCGCCCTCGGCCTCGATGAGCTTGACGGTCTGCTCCAGCGCGTCACCTCCCCGGGCCGCCGCCACGACGACGGCGCCCTCCCGGGCGAACCCCCGGGCGATCGCCCGGCCGGCGCCGGAGCCCGCTCCGGTGACCAGCACGACCTTGTCCGCGAACCTCATCCATCGCTCCTTTGTCCGTGCGAATCCGTCCGCTGCGAACTTGTCCGCTGCGAATCCGTCCGCTGCGAATCCGTCCATGCGAACGCGGCGGCGACCGTCGCCGCCGCGAGAAGGAAGGCCGGTGCCATGGCGGTGAGGGCGAACCCGTAGCCCTCCGTCATGGCCCGGGCGCCGCCCGCGGGTACGGCCCCCGCGCGGGCGGCGGCGAGTGCCACGAGCACGGCGAGGCCCACCGTGGGCCCCGCCTCCATGGCGGTGTTGACCAGTCCCCCGGCCGCCCCGGCGTCCTCCGCCCGTACGCCGTCGAGGGCCGCCACGGTGGCGCCGGAGAAGGCCAGCCCCGAGGCGACCGGGAAGACCAGCAGCCCGGCGAGCACGGTCCCCTCGGACGCGACACGGCCGAGCAGCAGCATCGACACCGCCGCGAGCAGCAGCCCGGCGACCAGCACGTGCCGCACACCGAGGCGGCGCAGCAGACGGCCGCTCACCGGGCCCATGACGACGACCAAAAGGAAGGGCAGGAAGGCCAGGCTCGTGGCGATCGGCGACAGCCCGCGCACCTGCTGCATGTAGAGACTGAGCAGGAACGTGGTCGTCGCGCTGGCGGCCGCCGTGACGAAGACGACGAGCAGGGCGGCGCCCCTGCGGGGATCCGCCACCAGCCGGAGCGGCAGCAGCGGCCGGGGCGTCCTCGCCTGGAGGACGACGAAGCCGGCCGTCAGCACCAGGCCGGCGACGACGACGGCCGTCGTCCCCTCCAGCAGGCCGTAGGCGAACGCGATCAGCCCCGCCGTGACGAGCAGCGCGCCGGGCACGTCGAGGCGGGCCGCCGTACGCGGCGCGGGCGGCAGCAGGACGATCCCGGCGGCCACGGCCGCGATGCCGACGGCGGCGGGCAGGAGGAACGACCAGCGCCACGAGGCCGCGGCGGCGACGAGACCGGACAGCAGGCTGCCGGCGACGGCCCCGGTGACCGACAGGGTGCCCCACACCGCCAGGGCGCGCTCGCGCTCCCGGACGTCCGGGCGGAGCCGCGTCACCAGTGAAACGGCCGCGGGAGCGGCCACGGCGGCGCCCGCTCCCTGCGCGAAGCGCGCGGCGAGCAGGACCGCGTGGCCAGGAGCCAGCCCGCCCGCCGCCGACGCCAGCGCGAGCAGGGCCATCCCGGCGAGGAACGTCTCCCGGGCGCCCCACCTGTCGGCGAGCCTGCCCCCGAGGAGCAGCAGCCCGCCGAAGGTCAGCCCGTACGCCGAGGTCAGCAGTGCCAGGTCTCCCTGGCCGAGGCCGAACTCCCGCTGGATGGCCGGCAGCGGCACGGTGAGAAGCGTGATCGCCGCGACGAGCGTGACCTGCGCCCCGCCGAGCACGGCGAAAGCCGCGCTGTTCTTGGATCGAGCCGCGCTAGTTTTGGATCGATTGGTCAAGAATGAGGGCATGAAAAAACGCCCTCCCCTTCCTTTACGAGACGGCTTCCCAGGAGAGATCAGCGGAGCATCGCGAGGGCCTGCGCGGCGGCGTCGCGGAGGCGGGCGGGGTCGCCGTGCCCCTTGCTCATCACCCGCAGCCCTTGCAGGAAGACGAGCATGAAGCGCGCCAGCGCCCGGGGGTCGGACTCGGCGGAGATCTCCCCCTGGGCGCGGGCACGGATGAGAGCCGAGGTCAGCGCCGTCTCCAGGCCCGTCCAGTTGGCCTCGACAAGCCGGGCGACCGGCTCGTCGCGCGGGAGGAGCTCGGTCGCCGCGTTCACGATCATGCAGCCGCGCCGTTCGCGGTCGCGGATCGAGTCCTCGGTGTAGCGCTCGACCAGCGTCCGTACGGCCGGCAGAGCGGGACCGGGCTGCGACAGCAGCTCGATGGGGTTGGGGTCGCAGGTCTGCGCGTAGCGCTCCAGCGCCTTCATATAGAGGTCGTGCTTGCCGCCGAAGGTGGCGTAGAGGCTGGCCCGGCCGATGCCGAGGTGCTCGACCAGGTCGGCCATGGAGGTGGCCTCGTAGCCGCGCCGCCAGAACAGATCCAGCGCCCGCTCCAGCACGACGTCGGGGTCGAACTCCTTGGTCCTCGCCATGCCCTCGACCTTAGACCAATCGGGAACGATCGGTCAATTAAGCCGTGACGGGGTCATCCCAGGTGATCCGATAGTCGTGCATCCAGGCCAGCGCGTTGCGCTTCTCCACCTGCCGCATGACCACGGGAAGGATCAGGTCGCGGACGAAGGCCCCGCCGGCGCCCGGCGCCTTGCCGTTCCCGTTGCGCTTGCCCTGCGCCACGACGCGCTCGACCCGTTCGCGCCGCAGCCGTTCGAAGGCGGCGAACGCCCCCGCCAGGTCCGGCACGTCGCGCAGACACTTGCCGAGCACCACGGCGTCCTCGATGGCCATCGACGCGCCCTGCCCAGAGGACGGCGAGGTGGCGTGGGCGGCGTCCCCGACGAGGATCATGCGCTCGCCGGACCACTTCGGCACCCTTGGGAAGTCGTAGGTGTTCCAGCCGGGCAGGATGTGCGGGGTCGCCTCGATGATCTCCCGCATCGGCCCGGCGTCGCCCTCGAACAGGTCCATGAGCCGGGCCCGCCACCGCTCGGGAGTGATCGCTGCGAGCTCCTCGGAGGTCATCTCCCTGCGGCTCGGCGGGTTGGCGAACCACCACACCTCCCCCTCCGGGTGGATCATGTACCCGAAGAAGCACCGCCTGCCGAAGATGAAGTTGCAGACCCCCGGTCTGCCCGGCGCCCGCACCCCCTTGGCGTAGCCGCCGGTGTTCAGCAGCCCGACATAACGGGCGCGAGGGGCGTTGGGATCGATCAGGGCGCGGGTGCGCGAGCGCAGCCCGTCGGCCCCCACCAGCAGGTCGCCCTCGGCCTCGCCGCCGTCAGCGAAGACCGCCCGCACCCCGTCCGGAGTCGCCGAGGCGTCGGCGAGCCGCTTGCCGTAGTGGATCCGCACGCCCCGCCGTACGGCCTCGTCGCGCAGCGCCTGGTAGAGGTCGGCGCGCCGGAGTGTGCGGCTCGGCTGGCTCGTGGTCGCCAGCAGCCTGCCGCGTGCGTTGCGCATCTCCATGACCGGCGTGTCCATGCCGAGGTCGCCGACGAGATCGTGCAGGTCGAGCAGGCGCAGGGCCTCCAGGCCGTTCACCGCGAGCGTGAGGAAGGCGCCGACACCCTCGGCGCCCCGGTCGTAGGCCTCGAAGACCTCGCTGTCGATTCCGGCGCGTTGCAGCGCCATGGCCGTGACGGGACCCGCGATACCGCCACCGATGATCAGTGCTCTCTTGGTCATGCGATGACTATACATATTATGACTAATTGTCGGCAAGGCCCCTATGATGGGCGCCATGTCGACACGGCGCTCCCCTCTGGCCACGGCCGTGCTCGCCCTGGTCTGCGAGTCGCCGATGCACGCATACCGGATGCAGCAGCTGATCAAGGAACGGCACCAGGACGACGTGGTCAACGTCGCGCAGCGCAACAGCGTCTACCAGACGATCGAGCGCCTGCTCCGCGACGGGCTGCTGGCGATCCGGGAGACCACGCGCGAGGAGAACCGGCCGGAGCGGACGGTCTACGAGGCCACCGAGACGGGCCGCGAGACGCTCAAGCAGTGGATGCGGACCATGCTGTCCACCCCGGCCAGGGAGTTCCCCGAGTTTCCCGCCGCGCTCGCCTTCCTGCCCGTGCTGACGCCGGAGGAGGCGCTGGCGGCGCTGCGGCAGCGGATCGCGGCGCTGGAGGCCCGGCTGTCCGCGCTCGACACCGAGATGGCCGACAGTCTGACCTCCGTGCCCCGTCTCTTCCTCGTGGAGTCCGAATATCAGCGGGCCCAGGTGGCCACGGAGCTGGAGTTCGTACGCGGCCTCGCCGGCGACCTGAGCGAGGGCCGTCTCACCTGGGACTTCACGATCTGAGGCGTGCCGGGCTCGCCTGGAGTCCACTCCAGGCACCTAGGGTGGAGGCCATGGAATACGGACACCTCGGCCGCACCGGCCTGCTGGTCAGCAAGCTCTGCCTGGGAACGATGAACTTCGGTCCGCAGACCACGGAGGAGGACTCCTTCGCGATCATGGATCGCGCCCACGAGCTCGGGATCAACTTCTTCGACACGGCCAACGTCTATGGCTGGAAGAAGGGCGAGGGGATCACCGAGAACATCATCGGCCGCTGGTTCGCCAAGGGCGGCGGCCGTCGTGAGCGTACGGTCATCGCCACCAAGCTCTACGGCTCCATGGGCGACTGGCCGAACGAGGAGAAGCTGTCCGCGCTGAACATCCGGCGGGCGGCGGAGGCCTCGCTGCGCCGGATGCAGACCGACTACATCGACGTCTACCAGGCCCACCACATCGACCGGGACACCCCGTTCGAGGAGTTCTGGGAGGCCATGGACATCCTCAAGCAGCAGGGCAAGATCCTGTACGTCGGCTCGTCGAACTTCGCGGGCTGGCACATCGCCAAGGCCCAGGAGTCGGCCCGCCGCCGCAACACCCTCGGCCTGGTCAGCGAGCAGTCCCACTACAACCTGCTCGTCCGCGCGCCCGAGCTTGAGGTCATCCCGGCCTGCGAGGACTACGGCCTCGGCCTGATCCCGTGGAGCCCGCTCGCGGGCGGCCTGCTCGGCGGCATCCTGCGGAAGATCGACAAGGGTCGCTCGGCATCCGACCAGATCGCGGCCCAGCTCGACAAGCACCGCGACAAGATCGAGCAGTACGAGGCGTTCTGCGACGATCTCGGCGAGGACCCGGCCAACGTCGGGCTGGCGTGGCTGCTGCACCAGCGGGCGGTCACCGCGCCGATCATCGGGCCCCGTACGGTCGAGCAGCTCGACGGCACGATCCGGGCGCTGGAGATCGAGCTGGACGACAAGGCGCTCGCCCGGCTCGACGAGATCTTCCCCGGCTTCAAGACCGCTCCGGAGGAGTACGCCTGGTAGATCAGGCGCTGGTCGATCGGGCCCCGGTGATCGGGCCCCGGTGATCAGGCGCTGGTAGATCAGGCGCTGTTGAGCAGCGCGCCGATGATCACGATGAACACGAGCAGCGCGAGCACCGTGGGCAGCAACCAGCGACGAGGACGATCCACGCCATGGAGCCTAGTCGCGGACGGCCAATGGGTACGCCTCGACCTGCTCATACCGCACGCTCGCCCCGGTGTGGCTGCGTACGAGGTGCACCGACGACACCTCCCAGCGCCGCCCGCCGAAGGCGCCCAGGGCGCCGACCAGGGGGCGCAGGTCGTCGCCGTGGCGTGACCGGGTCCGTGAGCGGGCCAGGGTGAGGTGGGGATGGAACCGCTTGCGGTCCGTCTCCGCCGCCCCGGCCCGCCGGGCGCCGGCCGCGACCGACCCGGCGAGCCTCGTCAACGCCGGCCCGGCCTCCAGGCCGACCCAGAAAATGCGTCCCCTTGAGGCGGAGGGGAAGGCTCCGGCGCCGCCGAACGACACCGTCTCGGGGGAATAGCGGGCGGCCGCGCGGGCCAGCCGCACGCTCAGCTCGGGCAGCACGTCGTCGGGCACCTCGCCGAGGAAGGCCACGGTCACGTGCCACAGCGCGGGATCGACCCAGCGCAGCTCCGGCCACTCGGCGCGTACGGTCTCGACCGCCGTGGAGATCTCCGCCAGCGCCTCAGGCGGCGGCAGCAGCGCCACGAACAATCTGCTCACGTGCCGATTCTTCCCTGCGCGCCGCGCGGGCCGCGACCATCCGGGTCACCAGCACCGCCAGGCAGACGCCGCACATGCTCAGCACACCGGCGGCCACGACCGAGGCCCGGGGACCGGCCAGTTCGGAGAGCCAGCCCACCAGCGGCGCCCCGATCGGCGCTCCCCCGGTGAAGACCAGCACGTAGATTCCCATGACCCGGCCGCGCATCTCGGGGGAGGCGCCGAGCTGCACCATCGTGTTCGCGGTCGTGTTGACCGTGATCATCGCCATGCCCGCGGGCACGAGCATCAGCAGGAACGCCGCGTACACGGGGGCGAGCCCGGCGACGACCTGGAACAGCCCGAAGCACAGCGCCCCGGCGATCAGGAACCTGCGGCTCGGCTTGACCCGGCGCGCGGCCAGCAGCGCCCCGCCGAACGCCCCGACGGCGAACGCGCTGGACGCCACGCCGAACGAGGACGCGCCCGCGCCGAACGCCTGCTTGGCCATCAGCGCGATGCTGGTCGAGAAGCTCTGCGCGAAGATCGCCATGAACGCCACGAGCAGCAGCGGCAGCAGCAGGTCGGGGCGGCCGCCGACGTAGCGCAGGCCCTCGCGCAACTGGCCCTTGCCGCGCGGCACGGGCTCCGGCGAGCGCAGCTCGGACGTCCGCATGAGCGCGAGCCCCGAGATGACGGCGGCGAATGACACGGCGTTCAGCACGAAGATCGGGCCGGTGCCCATCCAGGAGATCAGCAGACCGGCCACCGCCGGGCCGACGACCCGGGCGAGGTTGAAGGTCGAGCTGTTCAGCGCGATGGCGTTCGGCAGGTCGCGCCGGCCCACCATCTCGACCACGAACGACTGCCGTGTGGGCACCTCGACACAGGACACCAGGCCGAGCGTGAACGCCATGGCGTACACGTGCCAGACCTGGGCGGTCCCCGTGATGACCAGCACGCCCATGGTGAGCGCCAGCAGGCCCATGAGGGTCTGGGCCACGATGAGGATCCGGCGCTTGGGGTAGCGGTCCGCGATCACCCCGCCGAACATGCCGAACAGCATCGTCGGCAGGAACTGCAGCGCCACGGTGACGCCGAGCGCCGAGCCGCGGCCGTGCGCGAGGTCGAGGACGAGCCAGTCCTGGGCGGTGCGCTGCATCCAGGTGCCGACGTTGGAGATCACGCCGCCGGAGGCGAACAGGCGGTAGTTGTAGGTCCGCAGCGAGCGGAACATGCCGCCTACATCGTGGACAGCTTCTCCAGAATCGGCGCCGCCGCTCGCAGCGTCGCCCTCTCCTCCGGAGTCAGGTCCTTGAGCCGCTGCGCCAGCCAGGCTTCCTTGGTGCGGCGCTCCTCCTTCAGCAGCGCCGCTCCCTGCGGCGTCACGCTCACCGTCACCTGCCGGCGATCGGTCGGATGTGGTTTGCGCTCCAGCAGACCCCTGGCCTCCAGCTTCGCGATCACGCGGGTTATCGAGGGCGGCTGCACCTTCTCGTGCTCCGCGAGCTCGCCGGGGGTCATTGAGGTGTGGCGCTCGACGGCGACAAGCGTCGCGAGCTGTGTAGGCGTCAGTGAATGGTGCGCGGCCTGCTTGCGCATCCGTCGCGTCAGCCGGGCGAGGGACACGCGCAGGGCGGACGCGAGAGCGGCGTCGCTGCGCAAGTTCTGGGCGTTCGTTAGCATGACTCATTACCTTTGCTAACTATATGACGCATGTCCGCATTCCTCCAAATCGTCCGACTATGCAGGCAAATTGTGTGACCCTGCACGCCGATCGCGACACACCGTACCGGCGCGATCCGGGCCGCGAACGATCAAGGCCCGGCCCCCGCATGGGGGCCGGGCCTTTGTGCGCCTCGCGTCAGGCGAAGTCCTCCGGCGCGAACTCCCTCGGCTCGACCAGGACGAGCCAGTTGCCCTGGTTGTCGCGGATGACCGCCTCCACCCCGTACGGCCGGTCAGAGGGCTCCTGGAGGATCGTCACGCCCTTGGCCGTGAGCTCCTGGCAGGTCTTGCGGCAGTCGTCCACGCGCAGCCCCAGGCCGCCGGCCTGGCCCTTGTCGAGCTGCCTGCGATAGAAGTCGGCGCCCTCGTCGTCGAGCGGCGGCCCCGGCTTCATCAGCGTGATCTCCAGCTCCGGGTGGTCCGGGTGGTTGATGGTGACCCAGCGGAACCCGTCCATCTGGATGTCGGTGTTGGAGACGAAGCCGAGGACGTCCACGTAGAAGTCGCGGGCCTCGTCCTGGTCCTGACAGTAAAGCGTGATCAAGGAGACGTTCCGAATCATGCGGAAGACGCTACTGCGCGCCCTCTGACCTGGACTTCTCCGAAATTGCACAATCGTCGTCGCGCTTCGGCGCACCGCGCAGGTCGAGCACGCCGTTCATGAACAGGAAGCAGCCGGGGACGCGGGGGCCGCCGCGCGCCGCCCACCGGTCGCGGTATTCGCTCGGGCTCTCCCCCACCATCCGGCGGAACTTGGCCGAGAACGAGCCCAGGCTGCTGAACCCGACGGACATGCAGACCTCGGTCACGGTCAGGTTGGCGAAACGCAGCAGGTCCTGGGCGCGCTCCAGCCGCCGCCTGGTGAGGTAGCGCATCGGCGTCTCGCCGTACGCCGCCTCGAAGCAGCGGACGAAGTAGAACTTGGAGACCCCGGCGACGGCCGCGAGCCGATCGAGATCGAGCTCGCTCCGGTAGTCGCGGTCCATGCGGTCTCTGGCCAGGCGCAGTCGCGGCAGCAACTCCGCCGGCACCGCCCGCTGTCCCCTCACGGCCACGTCACGACCCTAATCGGCCCCACCGACAGATTTCCGCACTTGCCATCGCTTTCTAACATCGTTAGATTCGTTCTAACGCTGTTAGAAAGGCACCGTATGAGCCCGGCCCCACGCATCGACACCGAGCGGATCGTCCGCGCCGCCTTCGACGTCCTCGACCGGGACGGCTTCGCCGCGCTCACGATGCGCACGCTGGCCGCGCACCTGGAGGTGAAGGCGGCGTCGCTCTACTACCACGTGCCCAACAAGGCGGCCCTGCTCCAGCTGGTCGCGGACCGCGTCGCGCGTCAGGTGATCGATGCGTTCACCCCCGGCCTGCCCTGGCGGGAACTGCTGCACGGCATGGCGCGCGACCTGCGCGGGGCCCTGCGGGCCCACCCCGGCGCGGCCGCCGTCGTCGCCGTGCGGAACGCCTCGCCCGAGGTGTTCGAGAAGGCCGTCCCCCTCGTCCTGTCGGCCATGCACGAAAGGCTGCGCCTCACCGACGACGAGGCGCTGCATCTGGTGCAGTCGCTGTATGTCCTGGTGACCGGTCTCGCGCTGGCCGAGTTCGGCGAGACGCCGGAGCCGCCGGCGGCGCCCGCCGCCTATTACGACGCCTGGTTCGACATCGCCGTCTCGACGTTCCTGGACGGCATCCAGGCGCGGCACGGCGCGTGACCCCCCGATTCGCGCTCAGGAAGGACTTCCGGCCGTGTTGCTCACCGCGCTGCTCCTGGTCGTCGCCGCCGACGCCTACTTCGTCGTCACCACGCTCGCCGACTTCTTCCCGTTCAACAACGTGCGGGAGGCGAAACGGTCGGAGAAGCTGACCGAGGTGGCCGTGAACGGGCCGATCCTGGCCCTCCCCGCCCTGCTGCTCGTCTGGGCGTCCGCGGCCGGCCTGCCCGTCCTCGCCTACGCCGGGGCGGCCGTCGAACTGCTCGCGCTCCTGGGCGGCCTGGCCCTGTGGTGGCTGCCGTACCTGACCGGGCTGACCGTGCCGTGGGCGACGGCGGGCACGGGCGAGACCTGGGCCGCGCTGCACGCGAGAACCTACGCCAAGACCATAACTGTGCTCCCCCGGCGGGGTGACGCGCCGCGGCCCAACCTCGAGCACATGATCCTGCACACGCTCATGCTCGTCGCCACCGCCGGTGTGCTCACCGCCGCGATGACCCTGTGACATGCGTCGGCCGCCGCGGCGTCGCCACGGCGGCCTCCCTGCGCACGCGGATCAGCCCAGGCCGAGCAGGCTCTTGATGGGCTCCAGCGCGAAATACACGACGAACAGCGCGCCCACGAGCCACATCAGCGGGTGGAGCTCGCGCGCCTTGCCGCGGAACGCCTTGATGGCGATGTAGCTCACGAAGCCCGCGCCGATCCCGGCGGTGATCGAGTAGGTGAACGGCATGAGCACGATGGTCAGGAACGCGGGGATCGCGGTCTCGAAGTCGCTGAAGTCGATCTCCTTGACCTGGGTCATCATCAGGAAGCCGACGACCACGAGAGCCGGGGTCGCCGCCTCGAACGGCACGATCTCCGTCAGCGGGGCGAAGAACATGGCCAGCAGGAACAGCAGGCCGGTGACGATGCTCGCCAGACCGGTGCGCGCGCCCTCGCCGACGCCGGCCGCCGACTCGATGTAGGTGGTGTTGGACGACACGCCGGCCGCGCCGCCGGCCGCCGCCGCGAGGGAGTCGACGAGGAGGATCTCCTTGGTGCGCTCGACGGTCCCGTCCTCCTGCACGAGGTTCGCCTGGCGGCCCACGCCGACGATCGTGCCCATCGTGTCGAAGAAGTCGGCGAGCATGAGGGTGAAGACGAACATCACGGCCGCCAGGCCGCCGATCTTGGCGAAGCTGCCGAACAGGCTGAACTGGCCGAGCAGCGACAGGTCGGGCAGTTCGATCCACGTGTCGGGCACCGCCGGCACGTTGAGGGACCACCCGTTGGGGTTGCTGCCGTCGGGGGTCTGCGGCCCGATCTTGCCGATCGCCTCGACGACCATGGCGAGCACGGTGGTGCCGACGATGCCGAGCAGGATGGCGCCCTTGACCCTGCGGGCGACGAGGAAGGCCGTCACGAGCAGGCCGACCACGAAGACGAGCGTGGGCCACCCGGTCAGCGAGCCGTTGCCCAGCGCGCCGAGCTTCACCGGGACCGTGGTGCCGCTCGCGTCCGGCATGCGCCGGACGAACCCGGCGTCGACGAACCCGATCAGCGCGATGAACAGGCCGATGCCGACGCTGATCGCGGTCTTGAGCTGGGCGGGGATCGCGTGGAACACCGCCACCCGGAAGCCCGTCACCACGAGGATCGCGATGACGATGCCCTCCAGCACCACCAGGCCCATCGCGTCCTCCCACGACATCTGGCTGGCGATGCCGAAGGCGAGGAAGGCGTTCAGTCCGAGGCCGGTGGCCAGGGCGAACGGCACCCGGCCGAAGACGCCCATGATGATCGTGAGGATGCCCGCGACGAACGCCGTGGCCGCGGCGACCAGGGCGATGTTGGGGTTCTTCCCGTCGCCGAGGAACTCGCCCGTCTTGTCGGCGACGGTGCCGATGATGAGCGGGTTGAGCACCACGATGTAGGCCATCGTGAAGAAGGTGGCGAAGCCGCCGCGGACCTCCTGTCCGACGGACGAACCACGGGCTGAGATGGAGAAGTATCGATCGAGAAAACCAGACGTGTTCATGGGGTTCGCATTCACGCGCGCAGAGTCGCAGGCCCTTACCATCCGCGGAAAGAGCCAGGGGGGCAGCGTTGTCCTTTCGTGACGGGTTTGTCATGAAGATACCGGCCTGCTGCCATGACCTTCTAAGCTGGCTGGCGTGAGCGAGCGCCGGCCGGACCCCAAACCCCTCAGGACGAGGGACACCCTCACGATCCTGGTCGGGACGGCCCTGTGGGCGATCGCCCTGGTCGTCGTGCTGCTGGTGGTCAGGCCGGCCGACCCGCGGCCGGTCTGGATCTGCGTCGCCGGGATCGGCCTCGGCGTGTTCGGGGTCCTCTACATCCGCCGCCGCGACGCCCGGCTGCGCGAGCCCGTCCCCGCCGCCGAAGCCGGCGACTCGGAGCCCCGTCACCGCTGACCGCGGCTCCCGCTCAGCGCGCTCCGGCGAGGAGCGCCGCGATGCCGTCGAGAAGTCGCTGCAGGCCGAACTCGAACAGGGCGTCCATGTCGAAGTCGTATCCGCCGGCCGCGTGGAGCCGCTCGAACAGCGGCAGCCCGCCCCCCGCCGTGATCGCCTCGAACGCCGGTTTGCGGGCGTCCATCCAGGCGTCGGCGTCCAGCCCGGTGAGCGCCTCGGCCTCCGCCTCGAACTCCAGGTTGATCGCGGTGCCCCGGATGTGGTTGAACACGGTGATGTAGGCGGTGAACGTCGTCTCGGCGTCGAGGCCGCGACCGTCGAGAGCGCCGAGCACCCATCTCATGAACGGCAGCGCACTGGGGATGAGCTGCGGTCGTGTCACCGACATGGCCGGTGCGAGCCACGGATGCCGCCGGAACGTCGCCCACAGCATCCGGGCGGCCAGCTCGATCCTGCTCCGCCAGTGCGGGGGCGGCTGCTCGGGAAACCGCATCCGTCCGAAGACCGCCTCCATCATCTGGAGCAGCATGGTGTCCTTGTCCGCGACGTGCCGATACAGGGACATCGTCGCCACTCCGAGCTCGGCCGCCACGCGGCGCATCGAGACCGCCTCCAGCCCTTCGGCGTCGGCGACCGCGACGGCCGTCGCGGTGATGCTATCCGGCGTCAGCGCTCCGTCCGGGACGGTCCGCCTCCTGGCACGGACGGAGGCCCCCGCCGAAGCCGCCTCCGAGGCCGCCTCGCCACGGCCGTCCGCGGACGGCGGCACCGCACGACCGCCTGTGCCGGCGACCGTGCCGACGACCGTGCCCACGCCCGGCACGGCGTGGACGAGCCCCTCGCGGCGCAGCTCGGTGAGGACCTTCGTCGCGGTCGCCATGGCGACGCCCCACTCCCGGACGATCTCCCGGGTCGACGGCACGCGATCGCCCGGCCGGAGCTCGCCCGCCTCGATCCGCCCGCGTATCTCGGCGGCGATCTCCTGGTATCGCCCCGCTCCCGGACCGGACACCACACCTCCCGCACTAGTGCACCCACTGTAGCCGCGCACGCTGCGGCGACGGCGCACCCCCACCGCTCCGGCCGCGTAACCGCACTAGTGCTGCACCGAAGTTTTCCCAGTAAACAGACTTGTTCGACGTTTGCGTACGCCGTACAGTGCGCACTATGCCGAACAAGGACATCCTCATATCCGGTGGTGGAATCGCCGGACCCGCGCTGGCCTACTGGCTGGGCAGGGCCGGCTTCGCCGTCACCCTCGTCGAGCGCGCGCCCGCTCCGCGCCCGGGTGGCCAGACCGTGGACCTGCGCGGCGCGGGCCGTACGGTGGTCACCCGGATGGGCCTGCTGGACCGGGCGCGGGCGATCTCCATCGAGCAGCGCGGCTTCGCCCTGGTCGACAGGAAAGGCCGTGTCACGGCCCGCCTCCCTGCCGACAGCTTCGGCGGCGAGGGGATCGTCTCCGAGATCGAGATCCTGCGGGGCGACCTCGCCCGCCTCTTCTACGACGCGTCGCTCCCGCACACCGAGTATGTCTTCGACGACACCGTCACGGGGCTGGAGCAGGACGACGACGGGGTGAACGTCACCTTCGAGAAGTCCGCACCGCGCCGGTTCTCGCTGGTCGTCGGCGCCGACGGGCTGCATTCGACCGTACGCGCGCTGGCCTTCGGCCCGCACGCACGCCACATCCGTCCGCTCGGTCTCTACAACTCGTGGTTCACGGCCCGCGACGAGCTGGACCTCGACGGCTGGTTTCAGATGTACAACGCCCCGGGCGGCCTCGTCGCCTCGGCGCGCCCCGGACGGCTGCCCGGCGAGATCAAGGCAAGCTTCGCCTTCCGCTCGGCCCCGATCGCCTACGACCGTGGGGACGTGGCGGCGCAGAAGGCGATCGTCGCCGGCCGTTTCTCGGACGCCGGGTGGGAGACGCCACGGCTGCTCGCGGCGATGGCCGACGCGTCCGACTTCTTCTTCGAATCGGTGGGGCAGGTGCGTCTCGACCGGTGGTCGCGCGGCCGCGTGGTGCTCCTCGGCGACGCCGGTTACTGCCCGACGCCGCTGACCGGCCTGGGCACCAGCCTCGCCCTGGTCGGTGGGTACGTCCTGGCCGGCGAGCTCGCCACCACCGGCGACCACCGCGTCGCGCTGCGCAACTACGACCGGATCATGCGCCCCTACGTCGACGATGCGCAGAAACTGCCGCCCGGCGGCGTCAACGGCTTCGCCCCGCGCTCCGCGCTCGCGATCCGGATGCGGACCGCCTCCATGCGCGCCATGACACGCCGGCCGATGCGGAACCTGATCGCGGCGCAGTTCGCCAAGGCGTCGAGCATCGACCTGCCCGACTACGACCTGCCGGCCCTGCGCTGAGACCCCACAACGCCCCCGGCGGGCAGTGGGCTACAGCGAGGCCGTGGGGTCGAGGTCGGCCTCGGCGAGCAGCAGGGGGACCCGGGCGGGGTCGCGCAGGAGCGCCGCCACCGCGAGGCGGTCGCCCCACTGACCGGCCGCCCAGGCGAGACCCCTGGCCAGGCCGTCCACGCCGGTCGCGTGCACCGCGCCCTCGAAGAACCGCCACGGCGCCGGCCTGCCGTCCACGAGCAGCTCGTCGTGCTCGACGTACGTGGCGGGGGCGCCGGGCAGCAGCGACCGCACCTCGGGCGGCACGGGCTTCTCGGTTCCGGCCGAGGTGACCGCGCCGGTGACCACCTCACCGGCGAGCGGCAGGTCGAGCACCTCCGACAGCGCCTCGGCCAGATCGAACGGCGCGAGCACGAGCGGCCGGTCCTCCACCAGGGGGAGCAGGTCGGGCGCCTCCACCACGACCGGGCCGTCCTCGACGTCCGCGACCGTGACCGTGCCCTTCAGCACGGCCCGTACGGCCTCGGGCGGGCTCACCCGGGCGGGATCGACGGCCGCCAGCGCGATCCACAGGGACCGCAGCTGGGCCCGGTCGACCTCAAGGGACGAGTCGGCCAGCAGGTCGAGCAGCTCTTCCGGGCCGCCGTGCGAGTCGAGCAGGTCGGCGAGCGTGGACCGGACGCCGATCATCTTCAGCGCGTCGTCGTCGATCCCCGCCGGCGCCTCGCCGTACAGGCCGAACAGCAGGGGGTCGCCCGTCGGGAGCCGCAGCTCCGTCGGCCTGCGCCCGGCGAGCACCTCGTGCCGCGACAGCCACCAGGCCGTGTAGGACGGCACCTCGACGGTCTCCCCCGCGGCGAGCACCCGCATGGGCCGCAGGGCGGCACGCAGCGGGGGCCGCGACAGCAGTGCGAGGGCGTTCTGCCAGTCGGCGACGTATTCCAGGTCGCGTACGGCGGTGAACTCCCGGACCACCGGCGGCACGTCGAGATCCGGCAGCAGGTCGAGCACGGCCTCCAGCCACTCGTCTTCGAGATCGAGGTCGTGGTCGCACTCGGCGGAGTCGAGCAGCACGTCGGAGTCGTTGACCACGGCGAAGCCGTCGAGCACCCCGGCCGCCGCCAGCACGTGCGGGCCGAACTTCTCCACCAGGTCGGGGGCGGCGACGCCGAACGGCACCTCGGGGTCGATCAGCCCGGCCAGCGAGCCCTCGGCCAGCAGCAGCTCGCCCGCCGCGTAGAGCTCGCCGTCGGCGCCGCGCAGCGCCAGCTCGGCCAGCCAGGGGGCCTCCCCCGCGGTCAGGCCCGCCGCGTCGACCAGGGCCAGCACGGCCTGGGCCACCGGCTCGGGGTCGGCGCTGTTCAGCGACTCGGCCACGGCCGCGTGGGTGAGCGGGTCCTCCAGGACCGTACGCGGGGTCGCCTCGGCCGCGCCCAGCCGCAGCAGCAGCGGGTGCGCGGCGTCCGGGTGGACGATCCGCAGCCCCAGCGGCGCGAGCAGGGCGGGGTCGAAAGTGCCCGACTCCTGTGACAGCACGAGCGTGCCGCGCGGGCCGCGCACCAGGCGGCCGTCGGCCAGCGGCACGGCGATCGCGCCGATCGCCTCCGGGTCGTCGGCGGGCAGCACCTCGTAGAGCGACCGCCACCACGCCGGGTCCTTGTCCTCCACGGCCTCGCCCGACAGCATGTCGACGACGTCGGCCAGCTCGACCCGGCGCACGCCGAGCGTGGTCAGAGCCGGGTGCCGGGAGGACCAGCCCGCCGGCAGCAGCCCCGGCACGATGCCGGCGATCTTCTCCAGGAACTCGGCCGGTCCCTCGACCGCCCGTGCCTGGTTGCCCGGCACCACGCCCTCGGAGAGGGTCGGCAGCAGCGGCGTGTCCGGCAGCGCCCTGACGATCTCCCGCCTGATCGCCGCGTCGAGCGCGCCCTTGCCCATCAGGCCGGGCACGAGGCCGAGGAGGTCCGGGGTCGCCGGAAGCTCCCCCAGCAGCCGTACGTACGCATCGGCGGCCCTCGCGACCAGGAAGTCGGTGAGCGGCCCGGGGGCGACGTGCCGCCGGTCGGTGGTCATCGGGAACGACGCGATCAGCAGCGCGGGCAGGTCGAGCGGCTCGTCGCTCGGCGTCGGAGCATGCACGACCCTGTGCACAAGCCCGCGGACATCGGCACGGCGGTCGCCGGGGACGGCCCAGCGGACCTCCCAGTAGGGCCGGGCCCGCTCCTCGGTCGGCCGGTCGGCGAACAGCTCGGCCACCTGCTCCGGCGTGAACGTGCCCGACTCGGCGACCACGTGCCAGCCCTCGGCCGAGATCGTGCGGACCTGCCCGTCCACCTCGATCTCGACGGTCTCCAGCGCCGGCATCGACAGCGGCAGCGCGGGCCCCGCCTCCTCGAGCATCCGCCGTACGGCTTGCTCGGCGGCCTCGTCGCGCAGCGGGAGCCGTACGAGCGTGTCGAATCCCTCGGGGACCTCAAGCGAGTCGTCGGAGAACGGCAGCCGCAGCAGCGGGACGTGCCCCTCGCGGCCCTCCAGCTCGGCCGCGAGCTCCGGCCGGGCGGCGACCAGCGCGGCGGTCTCCTCGCGGGACCAGCGCACGCCGTGGACCTCGCCCGAGGGCAGCCGGGAGGCGATCGAGGGCGTGTCGGTGACCGACACCACGGCGGCGAAGCCGACGCCGAACCGGCCGGCCGCGCCCACCTCGTCCTTCTTGCCCGAGACACGCAGAGTGCACAGGCCCTCGACGCCGGTCTGGTCGAGCGGCGCCCCGGCGTTGGCGGCCCGCAGCACGCCGTCGGCGAGCGTCAGCCGCAGGCGGCCCGGCACGCCGGCCCGCAGCGCGGCGTCGGCGGCGTTCTGGGCGAGCTCCACGACCAGCCGGTCGCGATAGCCGCCGAGGGCGAAGTCCTCCTCGGCGTTGGCGTCCTCGCGGAAGCGGGCAGGCGAGGCCGTCCAGGCCGCGAGAACGGTGTCACGCAGGCGCGCGGTATCGAACATGATCAGGCGTGGCCCAGAGGTTCGGAGCCGGCCTCGTCCACGGAGCCCGACTCGATGAGGTCATATCCCATGTCGTCCAGGATCGGCGGCGCCGGGTCCATGACCATCGAGGGCACGGTGGTCGCCTCGGAGTGCGCCCCGCAGCCGTGGTCGGCGGACACCACGCGGCCGTCGTCCGGCGCGTACTCGTTCGCGCAGACGCCGAAGCCGAGGCCCAGCGCTCCGGCGAGCGGCCAGTAGAAGCCGCAGGTGGAGCATTGCGCGGGGGCGGCGTGCGCGATCGGGGTGTGCGGTCCCGCCTCACCGGCGCGCCAGCGCCGCGCGGCGAGGTCACGGCCGAGCACGGACAGGACGCGGGCGCGCCCAAGCCCCAGCTCGAAGATCATCTGCTTGTCGATGTCCTCTTCGGCGGAGGCGAACCCGGGCACGAGCCGGTCGTCGTCGGCCTCGGCGGGCAGCAGGTCGCCCACGCCGAGGTCGCCGGGGCGCAGGCGCTCGTTCCACGGCACCCAGCGGGGAGCGAGCAGCGCGCCCGCGCCGGGCAGCAGCACGGTCTCGCTCACGGTCACGACACGGGCGCGGGAGGCGCGGGTGACGGTGACCGCCCAGCGCCAGCCGCGGTAGGCGCGGTCGAGGCACTCGAAGTAATGGGTGACGATCCGGTCGCCCTCGTTGTCGAAGCCCAGGTGCTCTCCCACCTCCCCGGGGCGCGCGATGTCTTCGGCGGCCCGGCGGGCGAGGTCGACCGCCGCCGCACAGGCCTGGTCGACTGGAGTGCTACGGATTCGGGTACGACTCACACTCCATTTTCACCCACGCCGCGAGCGGACCGCACCGGCTCGATGGGCAAAACATGGAAGGACCCTCGGTGCCTATGGTGAAGATTTGGGCGAAAGTTACGCGTGTTGTGAGGGCACCGGCGCGGGCGATGCGCCGGTTGACGCACGCCCAGGGGGCCGGCCGCACCGGTCTCGGCCGCCTCATCGAGGTGACGGCCGCCCATTCCGCCGGGGACGCTCTGGTCACCGTGGCCCTCGCCGGGGCGCTGCTGTTCGGGCTGCCGGTCGGCCAGGCCCGCGGCCAGGTCGCGGCATATCTGCTGATCACCATGCTGCCGTTCGCGGTGGTGGCGCCCTTCGTCGGGCCGGTGCTCGACCGGCTCCGCTCGGGCCGCCGCTACATCATGGCCGGCACCCTGCTCGCGCGGGGCCTGCTGTGCTGGGGGATGGCCGGCGCCGTCCACGCCTCCGACACGGTCACGCTGTTTCCTTCGGCGCTCGCCGTGCTTGTCCTGTCGAAGGCCTACAACGTGTCACGGGCGGCGGTCATGCCGAGCGTGCTGCCCGCCGACATCCCGTTGGTGACGGCCAACGCCAGGGTCGCGTTGTTCGCGCTGGTGTCGGCAGGCGCCGGCGCCGGTGTGGCCGCCGGCCTGTCCGCCACGGCCGGGGCCGACTGGGTGCTGCGCGTCGCCGTGCCGCTGTTCCTGCTGTCCGGGGCGTTCGCCGTACGGCTGCCGCGGCACGTGGACGCGCCCGACCTGGAGGAGACCGGGCCGCGCCCCCGCTGGCGCACCGTGCTCAACCTGGGCCCGGTGGTGGGCGAGGCCATGGGGGCCAACGCCGCGATCCGGGTGCAGTCGGGCTTCCTCGTGTTCTTCCTGCTGTTCCTCGTCCAGGACGGCCACCTGCGCGGCGTGGATCCGAAGGCCGCGCTGGCGCTGCTGGCCGCCGCCGCGGGCGCGGGCGGTCTGGCCGGGGCCGCCGCCGGCTCCTGGTCGCGCTCCCGGTCGCCGCATCTGACCGTCATGGCCACGCTCGCGCTGGCCACGGTCGCCACCGTCGCCGCGGCCTTCTTCTTCGACGTGTGGACCGCCGCCGTGGTAGCCCTCGTGGGCGCGTTCGCCCAGGGTCTCGGCAAGCTCGCGTTCGACGCCATCGTGCAGCGCGAGATCGGCGAGGAGGTGCGCTCCTCGGCGTTCGGCGTCGCCGAGACGCTGCTCCAGATCGCCTGGGTCCTCGGCGGCCTGCTGGGCCTGGTGATGTCGCTGTTCGTGGCCGGTCCCGCCGGGCTCGGCGTGATGTCCGCCGCCCTCGCGCTCTCCTTCGGCCGCCTCGTCATCCTCCGCCGCCGCAGGCTCGCCGCCCGCACCGCCACGGCCACATGAACCGGCCACATGAACCGGCCACATGAACCGGCCGCCTTGAATCGGCCGCCCGCGCCACCACGTCCGCCTACACACCCGCCCGCACCGCCACGGCCCGCGTCCGCCCAGGTGCCGCGCAGGGCCGCCCAGGGGCCGCCCGGAGCTTGGCCGGGCGGCGGGAACGGACGCGGCCGAGAGGGGGCCGGTCAGGCGTCGAGGTCGTCGGCGACGGCGCGCAGCACGGTGGCGATCTTCTTGGCGTGCGCCGCGTCCGGGTGCTTGCCCCGCTGATAGGAGTTCGAGATGTCGTCGAGAAGCTTGATCAGATCCTCGACGATCACGACCATCTCGTCGGGCTTCTTCCGCTTCGCCTTGCCCTTGGCGGTCTTGGCCAGCGTCGGGGGCTGGTCGATCACCCGCACCGAGAGCGCCTGCTGACCGCGGCGGCTCTCGGCGACACCGAACTCGACCTTCTGCCCGGGCTTGAGCGCCTCGACCCCCTTGGGCAGAGCGGAGGAATGCACGAAGACCTCACCGCCGTCGTCGCGGGTGAGGAAGCCGAAACCCTTGTCGGCGTCGTACCACTTGACCTTGCCACTCGGCACAGGGGTGACCTCGTTCAGACTGTCGTGAAGGTGACTGTAGGTAGGTTATGCCCAGAGACCGGCCCCATGGACCCACTCGAAGGCCAATGAAGCGTCCCGTGACGAGATTCTTGTCGATCTTTCCGGCGAGTGCGCGAACCCCTGCCACACGGGCGCTCCGGCGGCCGGAGCAAGGCCGAGCCCTACCATGGAGAGAATGACGGGCACGGACTTCGCCGACTGGCTTCGCGGCCGTTCCGACGAGCTGCTGCAGGCGCTCGTGGCGGCGCGGCCCGAACTCGTGACGCCCGTCCCCGCGCACATCGACGGCCTGGCCGCCCGCGCCTCCAGCCCCTCGGCCATCGGCCGGGCGCTGGACCGGCTCGACCGGTTCACGCTCGCCGTGCTGGAGACCCTGGCCCTGCGGCCCGGCCCCGCCGATCGTGGGACGTTGCTGCCCCTGCTCCGCCGTGCCGTTCCCGCTGATCACGACGACAAGGCCGTCGCGTCCGCCCTCGACGCCGCGCTCGACGTGCTGACCACCCGCGCCCTGGTCTACGGCACCGCCGACGCGCTGCTGCCCGCGCCGGGCGTGGCCGAGGCGCTCGAACCCCCGGCCTCCCTGGGGCCGCCGGCCGCCGAGGTGTTCCGCCACCACCCGCCCGAACGGCTCGACGTGCTATTGGGGGACATCGACCCGGCGTACGAGGGCGGCGGCCACACGGATGGCGGCCACACGGACGGCGGCCGGCCGGCCAGGGAACGGCTCGCGGCGCTGCTGGCCGACGCCGCGACGGTCGCGCGCCTCGTCGGCGAGGTCTCCCCGCAGGCGCAGACGGCCCTGAACGAGCTGGTCTGGGGCCCGGCGAGCGGGCGGCTGCCGAACGCCCGCCGCGAGGTGGACGCCGCGAGCGCCCAGTCGCCCATCGAACAGCTGCTGGCCCGCGGGCTGCTCGGCGCGACCGGGGAGGAGACCGTCGCGCTCCCCCGCGAGGTCGCCCTCGTGCTGCGCGAGGGCCGGGTGCACCGTGATCTGTCCCCCGGCCCGCCCGCCCTGGAGGGGTCCGTACGCGACCAGGACCTGGCCGACCGGACGGCCGCCGGGCAGGCCTTCACGTTCGTGCGCATGGTCGAGGAGCTGTGCGAGCTGTGGAGCGTCGACCCGCCGGGCGTGCTGCGCGCGGGCGGCCTCGCCATCCGCGACCTCAGGCGGACGGCCCAGCTCCTCGACCTGCCGGAGTGGGCGGCCGGGCTGGTGGTCGAGGTCGCGCACGCGGCCGGGCTGGTCGCGGCCGGCGAGGGCGAATGGCTGCCGACGGGCGGCTACGACGGCTGGCGGATCAAGGCCACCGAGGACCGATGGGCGGTGCTCGCCGACGCGTGGGCCGCGATGGAGCGCGCCCCCGGGCTGATCGGCGAACGGGACGACCGCGACCGTCCCATGAACGCCCTCCACCCCGATCTGCGCAGGCCGGGGGCCGCCCAGACGCGGGCACGCGCGCTCGCCGTGCTGGAGTCGGCGCCGCCCGGCCTCGCGCCGACGCCCGAGTCCGTGCTGGCCCGGCTCGCCTGGGAGCAGCCCCGCCGCCGCCCCGCGCTGCGCGACCGGCTCGTACGCTTCGCCCTGCGCGAGGCCGAGCACATCGGCGTGACCGGGCTCGGCGTGCCGTCCTCACACGGCCGCGCCGTGGCCCGGGGCGACGGCGCGGCGGCCGGCCTGCTCGGCCCGCTACTGCCCGAGGCGGTCGACCACGTGCTGCTGCAGGCCGACCTGACGGCCGTGGCGCCCGGCCCGCTGACCACCGACCTCGGCCGCAGGCTCGCGCTCATGGCCGACGTGGAGAGCAAGGGCGCGGCGACGGTCTACCGCTTCTCGGAGCAGTCGGTGCGCCGGGCGCTCGACGCGGGGCACTCGGCCGACGACCTGCTCACCGTGCTGGAACGGCACTCGGCCACCCCGGTCCCGCAGCCGCTGCGCTATTTGGTCACCGATGTGGCCCGCCGCCACGGGCGGATCCGGGTCGGCACGGCGTCGGCGTACATCCGGTGCGACGACCCGGCGCTGCTCGACGAGGTGCTCGCCGACAAGCGGGCCCACCTGCTGCGGCTGCGGCGGCTCGCGCCGACCGTGCTGGCGTCCAAGACCTCCAGGGCCGCGCTGGTCGACTCGCTGCGGGCGATGGGGTACGCGCCGGTGGCCGAGTCGCTGGAGGGCGACGTGGTCGTCGCGCGGGCCGACGCCCGGCGGACCGAGGGACAGCTCGCCGCCCGGGTGACCGCGAACACCGCGCCCGATCCCGAGGTGGTCGCCGCGGCCGTACGGGCAATGCGGGCGGGTGACTCCCGGCGGCGGCCCGTGGAGGCGCCCGAGGGCCAGGTGCCCCGCTCCCCGGCGACCGCCACGATCAGCGCGCTCCAGGACGCCATCCGGCAGGGATCGCGGGTGTGGATCGGCTACCTCGACTCGCAGGGACACGCCACCAGCCGCATCCTCGAACCGGCCCGGATGGAGGGCGGCTACCTCACCGCGTACGACGAGACCCGGGCGACCGTCCACCGCTTCGCCCTGCACCGCATCACGGGCATCGCCGAGATCGGCCGATGACATATCCGTGGTAAATCTTGAGGTCCCCCGTAGTAAAGGATCTCAGGATGACGACTCCAGAGCAGCCGGGGCAGGGGCCCCAGGATTGGCAGACGCCGTCCAACCCCTATGGACCGCCGTCCGGCTCCACCCCCTACGGACAGCCCCCCTATGGCGAGCAGCCCTACGGACAGCAGCAGTACGGCCCGTACGGCCCGCCGCCGGGGCCCGATCCCAACCAGCAATACGGGCAGCAGTACGGGCAGTATGGGCAGCAGCAGTACGGCTACGGCTACTACCCGCCCGGCGGCTATCCGCCGAGGCAGCAGGGCCCGCGCACGCACGCGATCGTGGCCCTCGTCGTCAGCATCGTGCTGGCGCTGAGCTGCTACTTCACCCTCGGCGGCATCGCCGGGGCGATCCTGTCCGGGATCGCGCTCGGCAAGGTGGACACCGAGCCGGACCAGTCCCGCAAGCTGCTCAAGTGGACGTGGATCGCCATCGGCATCAACGCCGTCCTGTTCGTGATCGGGATCGGCGCGATCATCTGGGCCGGTGTCAACGGCTACCTCGACGACTGATTCCGGCGACCGGGACTGATTCGGCCCGGCCTCGTGTTTGATAGGCGTTAGCCGTACGAGGGGGAGCAGGCATTGAGTGACGGGCCGCTGATCGTCCAGTCGGACAAGACGCTGCTGCTGGAGGTCGACCACCCGAGGGCGGACGAGTGCCGGAAGGCCATCGCCCCGTTCGCCGAACTCGAGCGCGCGCCCGAGCACGTCCACACCTATCGGGTCACCCCGCTCGCGCTGTGGAACGCCCGGGCCGCCGGGCATGACGCCGAGCAGGTTGTCGACGCGCTGATCGGCTTCAGCCGCTATCCGGTGCCGCACGCGCTGCTCGTGGACGTCGCCGAGACCATGGCGCGGTACGGCAGGCTGCGGCTGGAGAAGCACCCCATCCACGGCCTGGTGCTCTCCAGCACCGACCGCGCCGTGCTGGAGGAGGTGCTGCGCTCCAAGAAGATCCAGCCGCTGGTCGGGGAGCGCTTCGGCGCCGACATCGTGGCCGTGCACCCCTCCGAGCGCGGCAACATCAAGCAGACGCTGCTCAAGCTCGGCTGGCCGGCCGAAGACCTGGCCGGGTATGTCGACGGCGAGCACCACCCCATCGAGTTGCGCGAGGACGGCTGGTCGCTGCGGCCCTACCAGAAGGAGGCGGCCGACGCGTTCTGGCACGGCGGCTCCGGAGTCGTGGTGCTGCCGTGCGGCGCGGGCAAGACGATCGTGGGCGCGGCGGCCATGGCGCACGCCCGCGCGACCACGCTGATCCTCGTCACCAACACGGTCTCGGCCCACCAGTGGAAGCAGGAGCTGCTCAGGCGCACCTCGCTGACCGAGGACGAGATCGGCGAATACACCGGCACCAAGAAGGAGATCCGGCCGGTCACGATCGCCACCTACCAGGTCATGACGACCCGGCGGCAGGGCACCTACCGGCACCTTGAGCTGTTCGACGCCCGCGACTGGGGGCTCGTCGTCTACGACGAGGTCCACCTGCTGCCCGCGCCGATCTTCCGGATGACCGCCGATCTCCAGGCCCGCCGGCGCATCGGCCTCACCGCCACGCTCGTACGCGAGGACGGCCGGGAGGGCGACGTCTTCTCGCTCATCGGGCCGAAGCGCTATGACACACCCTGGAAGGAGATGGAGAACCAGGGCTACATCGCCCCCGCCGAGTGCGTCGAGGTGCGGGTGACGCTCAGCGACGACGAGCGGCTGGCGTACGCGATGGCCGAGAGCGACGAGCGCTACCGGTTCTGCTCGACCACCCCGGCCAAGACGCGGGTGACCGAGGCGCTGGTGCGGCGGCACGCCGACGAGCAGGTGCTGGTCATCGGGCAGTACATCGACCAGCTCGACGAGCTGGGCGAGCACCTGAACGCGCCGGTCATCAAGGGCGAGACCAAGGTCAAGGAGCGCGAGCGCCTGTTCCAGGCGTTCCGCGACAAGGAGATCCGGGTGCTGGTGGTCTCGAAGGTCGCCAACTTCTCCATCGACCTGCCCGAGGCGGCCGTGGCGATCCAGGTCTCCGGCACGTTCGGCTCACGCCAGGAGGAGGCCCAGCGGCTGGGCCGGGTGCTGCGCCCCAAGGCCGACGGCGGCGGCGCGCGGTTCTACTCGGTGGTCAGCCGCGACACGGTCGACCAGGAGTTCGCCGCGCACCGGCAGCGGTTCCTGGCCGAGCAGGGGTACGCGTACCACATCATCGACGCCGACGACGTGGGCGAAGAGGACCCGGCGCGCTGACGACGTGGCCGGAGAGGCGCCGGCGCAGGCTCCCGGCCCGGCGCAGGGTTTCGCGGACTCGACACAGAGCTTCGCGGGCCTGAGCTTCGCGGGGCCTCGGCTGGAGCGACGAGGAGCAGGCCGCCGCGCGCGACTTGATTTCGCCGCGCGCGGGCTGATCCACGACGAGGGGACGACCACCACCGCGGGGCGGGCGCTGCGCGACCAGGCCGAACGCATGACCGGCGAACCGGCGAGCCAGGTCCCGGTCCTCGCCAAGCCCGCTCCGCTCCCCGAGCCCGGTGGCTGTGTGCTCACTAGGTCCAGGAGATGCCCTTGGGGCTGGTCACCACATCACCTCCTCGCGCTTTGCCCTCACATGATGCAGTCGTGATGGCGGCAATACCCAGCAGACAAGGCGAATCACACAATATGCGCATTTTTCGTCTTGATCCTGGTTTCTCGCTGCCCGTCATCTCGCCCGTCGAGCGCCCGGCTCACCCAAGACGGTGAAACCCCGCTCACCAAACGCCGCGGATCAGGACAAATCACCCCACTACTGCATGTCGTTTCCCCGGCGGGCCGACGATGGAGCGCTCCATCGTCTCCTCCGGAAAGCTTTTCGCGCCGGTCAAGGACGCGGTCACTGGGCGGTCAGGCCGCCGACGAACAGCACCACCAGTGCGACGAGCCAGGCCACCACGGCGACGCCGTACAGGGACTCGCGCCGGGCGAGCCAGGCGACCCCGGTGGCGCACACCGCGACCACCCCGACCATCACGGACAGCGTGACCACCGAGGCGATCCGGTCCGCGCAGCCCGGCGACGGTCCCCCGCTCGTCGCGCAGAAGGCCTGGGTGCTCCAGTCGCCGAAAACCGCGAACCCCCACAGCGCGGCGAGCAGCAGGCTCGCCGCGGCCGGGATCGCCGGAGGAACCACGGTGCGCGTCACCCGGGTACAGATACCCGCGCCGGGAAACGGCGACACGCGAGAGAAATACCGTTTCGGCATCGCGGTGTCCATCGCTAAGCTCTTGAGTTTCCCGCTTCCACAAGTCCTGACCTCGTCATGCCCAGAGGAGTTTTCGCATGCCAGGAGATGTGCTCGAAGCCGAGCGCGCCCATCTCGCGGCCTCCCGCGCCGCACTGCGAGCGATGCGCGAACACGCGCAGTCGCTGTCGGCGGACGCCGCCGGCGACTGGGTGTCGCAGCAGGTCCTGCAGGGCCTGCTCGACCAGCGGGTGGCCGCGCTGGCCGACCACCCCGACGCGCCGCTGTTCTTCGGCCGGTTGGACCGCGCCGCCGGCGACGACCTGCCGAGCACGGTCTACGTCGGCCGCAGGCACGTCCACGACGAGAGCAGCCGGCCCCTCGTGATCGACTGGCGCGCCCCGGTCTCCCGCGCCTTCTACCAGGCCAGCCCCGCCGACCCGATGGGAGTGGCGCTGCGCCGCAGGTTCGGCTACCAGGGCGGCGACCTCACGGCGTACGAGGACGAGCCGCTCGACGGCCGGGCGCTCGGGCAGAGCAGGCTGCTGACCGAGGAGATCGAGCGGCCCCGCACCGGCCCGATGCGGGACATCGTGGCGACCATCCAGCCCGACCAGGACGAGATCGTCCGCGCCGACCTCGGCGTGACCGTCTGCGTGCAGGGGGCGCCGGGCACGGGCAAGACGGCCGTGGGCCTGCACCGCGCGGCCTACCTGCTGTTCACCCACCGGGAGAAGCTGGCGCGCTCGGGCGTGACGATCGTCGGGCCCAACCGGGCCTTCCTCTCCTACATCTCCTCGGTGCTGCCCGCGCTCGGCGAGGTGAAGGTCGACCAGACGACGGTGGCCGGGGTCCTGGGCGACCACGCCCATCCCGAGGACCCCGCGGCGGCGGCCGTGAAGGGCGACGCCCGCATGGCCGAGGTCGTCAGGCGTGCGCTGTGGCTGCACGTGACCAAGCCGGTCGACGGGGTGCTGTTCACCAAGGGCATCAACCGCTATCGGGTGCCCGATCACGAGGTCCGCGAGATCGTCGCCTCGCTGCGCGGCACGACCCGGTACGGCCCGGGCCGCACCACCCTGGCCCAGCGGCTCGCCCACGCCGTGCTCGTCCAGATGGAACGGCGCGGCGAGTCGCCCGACGACCGGGTCCAGGACGCGGTGGCCCGGTCGAAGCCGGTCAAGGCCCTGCTCGACGCCGTCTGGCCGAAGCTCACCCCCGAGCAGGTGCTGTTCCGGTTGCTGTCGGACGCGGAGTTCCTCGCCAAGGCGGCGAAGTCGGACCTCTCGCCCGAGGAGCAGGACCTCATCCTGTGGCGCAAGCCGTACAAGTCGCACCGGTCGGCCAAGTGGACGGCCGCGGACGCGGCGCTGCTGGACGAGCTGGCCGACCTCATCGAACGGACGCCGTCGCGGGGACACCTCGTGGTGGACGAGGCGCAGGACCTGTCGGCGATGCAGTTGCGGGCGCTCGGACGCCGCTGCCGCACCGGCTCGGCCACCGTGCTCGGCGATCTCGCCCAGGGCACCACTCCCTGGTCGGCGCGTTCGTGGAAGACCGTGCTCGACCACCTCGGCCAGCCGTCCGGCGAGGTCACCGAGCTCACGCTCGGCTTCCGCGTGCCTCACGAGGTCCTCGGCTTCGCCGCGCGGCTGCTGCCCTCCGTGGCGCCGGATCTCGCCCCGCCGCGCTCGCTGCGTCCCGGCGCAGGCTCCCTGTCCGTACGCCGCGAGGCCGACGTCACCGCCGCCCTCCCCGGGGCCGTACGGCAGGCCCTCGGGCAGGAGGGCTCGATCGGCGTCATCGCCCCGGACTCCGCCCTTCCCGCGCTCTCGGCGGCCCTGGAGGCCGCCACGGTGCCGCACACCGTGCTCGGCCCCGACTCGACGGGCGACGACCGGGTGCTGCTGGTCCCGGCGACGCTCGCCAAGGGCCTGGAGTACGACCACGTGATCGTCGTCGAGCCGGCCGCGATCGTGGAGGCGGAGGAGCGCGGCCTCGCCCGCCTCTACGTGGTCCTCACTCGAGCGGTAACGTCGCTGACCGTCCTGCACGCTCGCGATCTTCCCGAGGAGCTGCGATGACCTCTCCCGACGTACACATCCGCCACGGAGCGCTCGACGACGTCCCGGCCCTGCTGCGGTTCTGGCTGGAGGCCGCGGAGAACACCGACAGGCACGACGACGCCGGCAAGGTGGTGGCCCTGATCGAGCGCGATCCCGAGGCGCTGCTCGTCGCCGAGATCGACGGCCGCATGGCCGGCACGCTCATCGCCGGGTGGGACGGCTGGCGCGCCCACCTCTACCGGCTCGCCGTGGATCCCGCCCACCGGCGCATGGGCATCGGATCACTGCTGATCCGGGCCGCCGAGGAGCGGTTCAGGAAGTTCGGCGCGTTCCGTGCCGACGCGATGGTCCTGCACGACAACGCCCTGGCACACCACGCCTGGACGGCGGCGGGATACGCGATGCAGACCGACTGCGCCCGCTGGGTCAGGCGCCTCACCTGACCCGTTCAACGGGAAAGGGCGGCTCCCCCGGGGGGAACCGCCCTTCCGTTGAGACGAAGCAGGCAGATGGATCAGAAGTCCATGTCGCCGCCGCCGGGCATGGCGGGGGCCTTCTCCTTCTCGGGCTTCTCGGCGATGACGGCCTCGGTGGTCAGGAACAGCGCCGCGATGGACGCCGCGTTCTGCAGCGCCGAGCGGGTGACCTTGGCCGGGTCGATGATGCCGGACTCGAACATGTTGACGTACTCGCCGGTCGCGGCGTTGAGGCCCTCACCAGCCGGGAGGTTGCGGACCTTCTCCACCACGACGCCGCCCTCGAGGCCGGCGTTGACGGCGATCTGCTTCAGCGGCTCCTCAAGGGCCTTGCGGACGATCGCGGCACCGGTGGCCTCGTCGCCGTTGACCTCGAGCTTGTCGAACGCGTTGGCGCCGGCCTGCAGCAGAGCCACGCCACCACCGGGGACGATGCCCTCCTCGACCGCGGCCTTCGCGTTGCGGACGGCGTCCTCGATGCGGTGCTTGCGCTCCTTGAGCTCGACCTCGGTGGCCGCGCCGGCCTTGATGACGGCGACGCCGCCGGCCAGCTTGGCGAGGCGCTCCTGGAGCTTCTCGCGGTCGTAGTCGGAGTCGGTGCGCTCGATCTCGGCGCGGATCTCGTTGACCCGGCCGGCGATCTGCTCGGGGTCACCGGCGCCGTCGACGATCGTGGTCTCGTCCTTGGTGACGACGACCTTGCGGGCACGGCCGAGCAGGTCGAGCGTCGCGTTCTCGAGCTTGAGACCGACCTCCTCGGAGATGACCTGGCCACCGGTGAGGATGGCGATGTCGCCCAGCATGGCCTTGCGGCGGTCGCCGAAGCCCGGAGCCTTGACGGCCACGGACCTGAACAGGCCGCGGATCTTGTTGACGACCAGGGTGGCCAGGGCCTCGCCCTCGACGTCCTCGGCGATGATGACCAGCGGCTTGCCGGACTGCACGACCTTGTCGAGCAGCGGCAGCAGGTCCTTGTTGGCCGAGATCTTGGAGTTGACGATCAGGATGTACGGGTCCTCGAAGACCGCCTCCATGCGCTCGGGGTCGGTCACGAAGTAGCCGGACACGTAGCCCTTGTCGAAGCGCATGCCCTCGGTGAGCTCCAGCTCCAGGCCGAAGGTGTTGCTCTCCTCGACGGTGATGACGCCTTCCTTGCCCACCTTGTCCATCGCCTCGGCGATGAGTGCGCCGATCTCGGTGTCGGCGGCGGAGATGGAGGCGGTGGAGGCGATCTGCTCCTTGGTCTCCACGTCCTTGGCGAGCTTCGACAGCTCCTCGCTGACGCGCTCGACGGCGGCCTCGATGCCCTTCTTCAGCGCCATCGGGTTCGCACCCGCGGCGACGTTCCGCAGACCCTCGCGGACCAGCGCCTGGGCGAGCACGGTAGCCGTCGTGGTGCCGTCACCGGCGACGTCGTCGGTCTTCTTGGCGACTTCCTTGACGAGCTCGGCGCCGATCTTCTCCCACGGGTCCTCGAGCTCGATCTCCTTGGCGATGGAGACACCGTCGTTGGTGATCGTGGGGGCGCCCCACTTCTTCTCCAGCACGACGTTGCGGCCCTTCGGGCCGAGGGTCACCTTCACGGCGTCGGCGAGCTGGTTCATACCGCGCTCGAGACCGCGCCGGGCGTCCTCGTCAAACGCGATCATCTTGGCTGCCATTAGGCTAGACCTCCCAGTAGCAGGGTGTCTTCAACGGACCGAGCCGACGCCCGCGACGGCATGGACCCGCTATCCCTGCGCGGGCCCCATCGCCCCGATCCCGGTTGTTGTCACTCTCGACCTCAGAGTGCCAAACAAGTATTTAGCACTCTACCCCTTAGAGTGCAAGCGGAAGCCATGCTGACCAGCTTGTACGGTATGTCTAGAGCATCCCTTCAGAGCGCCCCACCTGCCGGCCGAGACCGAGGGGCCGGGCTCCCTCCGGAGCGGCACGCCCACCAGCCGAGATCGACGGGCCGGGCTCCCTCCATGCCCCGCGCCGACAGCCGGGCGGAGTGAAGAAGACGTACAGCAGGCGGAAGGCCCGGTGCGCGGGCTCGCGCACCGGGCCTTCCGTAGGTCGATGACGGGATCAGACGGCGCGTACGGCTTCCGCCTGCGGGCCCTTCTGACCCTGCGTGATGTCGAACTCAACCCGCTGACCCTGCTCGAGGGCCTTGTAGCCGTCCATCATGATTGCCGAGTAATGGACGAACACGTCCTTACCACCGTCTACCGCGATGAAGCCGTAGCCCTTGTCCGCGTTAAACCATTTGACGGTGCCCTGCGCCACTTCCGACTCCTCTTGCTGGGCTGGGGACCACACCCAAGAAGCCCCCGGTTTTGTCGATCGTCATCGACCATACCCGTGTCAAGCCGTAGGACAACAGAGTCAATCCGCAAACTACTACTTGGCGTTCGCTCAAAGCGGGACCGAAGAATATTCACTTTGCTGTTTAATAGTTGAGAGCTGCACCATTTGCCATGGCACCGTATGACTTCTTCCCCGATAGAAGCGCATGTCAGGTGCTCGGCCCCGGTGCGGCGGCTCAGCCTCCGGCGACGGCGGGGATGACCGAAATCTGCACCCCCTCCGGCGTGGCCGTGTCCAGACCCTCGGCGAATCGGACGTCCTCTTCTCCGACGTAGACGTTGACAAAACGCCGGATCTTACCCGTCTCGTCCAGGATGCGACCGCCGATGCCGGGGTAGTCCGCGTCGAGCTTCTGCAGGACCTCGCGGAGCGTTCCTCCCTCGCCGCTCACCTCCGCGGCCCCGTTGGTGTACGTCCGGAGAATCGTCGGAATCCGCACGGAAACGCTCATTGTTCGCTCGCTTTCGTTACTGCTGATGGGCCTTTTGAAACGCTTTCAGTTGGCGAATGCCGCACGGAACGCGTCGAGAGAAGGACGGATGACGGCGGTGGGACGGGCGTGCTCGGCCACCGCGTCGAGCGTCTTGAGCCCGTCGCCGGTGTTCAGCACCACGGTCTCGGCGTCGGGGTCGAGGCGGCCCTCGCGCACCAGCTTGCGCAGCACGCCGACCGTGACGCCGCCCGCGGTCTCGGCGAAGACGCCCTCGGTCCTGGCCAGCAGGCGGATCGCGTCGACGATCTCCTCGTCGGTCACGTCCTCCACGGCGCCGCCCGTCCGACGCGCGATGTCGAGCACGTACGGCCCGTCCGCCGGGTTGCCGATGGCCAGGGACTTGGCGATGGTGTCGGGCCGCACCGGCTGCACCACGTCCTGCCCGGCCTTGAACGCCCGGGAGACCGGCGAGCAGCCCTCGGCCTGCGCCCCGAAGATCCGGTAGGGCCGCTCCTCGACCAGCCCCAGCTTGATCAGCTCACGGAAGCCCTTGTCGATCTTCGTCAGCTGCGAGCCGGACGCCACCGGGATGACGATCTGGTCGGGCAGCCGCCAGCCGAGCTGCTCGGCGATCTCGTACGCCAGGGTCTTGGAGCCCTCGGCGTAGTAGGGCCGGAGGTTGACGTTGACGAAGCCCCACTTCTCGCCCAGCTCGTCGCCGATGAGCTCGGAGCAGAAGCGGTTGACCTCGTCGTAGGTGCCTTCGAGGGCGACCAGGCGGCCGCCGTACACGGCGGCCATGGTGACCTTGGCCGGCTCCAGGTCGGCGGGGATGAACACGCAGGAGTCCAGCCCGGCCCGGGCGGCCGCCGCGCCCACCGCGCCGGCGAGGTTGCCGGTGGAGGAGCACGACAGGGTGTGGAAGCCGAAGTTGCGCGCGGCCTCCAGCGCGATCGCGACGACCCGGTCCTTGAAGGAGTGGGTCGGGTTGCCGGAGTCGTCCTTGACGTGCAGCGACCGCAGGCCCAGCTCGGCCGCCAGCCTGTCGGCCTTCACGAGCTTGGTCCAGCCGGGCTGGAGGTTGGGCTTGGCCGCCACGCCGGCGGGAACGGGGAGCAGGGAGCGGTAACGCCAGATGTTCGCCGGGCCGGACTCGATGTCCTCCCGGCGGATCTCGCCGAAGTCGTACGCCACCTCAAGGGGGCCGAAACACTCCGTACAGGCGAAAATCGGGCCGAGTTCGTAGAGAGCGCCACATTCGCGACACGAAAGTCCGGTAGCGGGGCCGAACTCGACGGTGTTCGCGGGAGTGGCAGCGGCAGTGCTGGTATGCGCCATGAAGCGAGGCCTTTCCCTCATCTTCGCTCGCGACCACCCTGGCCACGAGCCGGAATTGGCACCTGTCCCGGCCGGGCCTCGTGGGCACGAGTTCGACACCGGGGAGGTTGCCGGGGCTTCGCAGGGCCGGTCCCTCCACCCCTCTGGATGAGCATGTTCAGTTGTAGGACCTTCCAAGGGAGGTCCTTAAGTGCCCCTCCTGCCAATCTTTTGCCCCGTCGCGTCGCCCAGAGCGGCACCTCGCGGCGTTGTCGTCGTCGCCCGTAGCCTCCGGCTACGAGCTCCTCCTCCGCCTTGCGATGCACTACTCCGGCCACCGCTCCGCGCGGGCAAATCTTGTCAGTCGCGGCACTAGCACTGTACCCCGGCGTCCCCGGTGTCCGTTCTGACGTCTCATATGGCGAGACGTTTTGTATCAGCCGTACGCCTCGCCGAGCGCGCTCTGCACGTACTTGCGCGCCTGGTGGATGCGGGACTTGACCGTCCCGAGGGGAATTTTCAGCTGGTCGGCGACCTCCGCGTAGTCGAGCTGGCAGATGTCGCGCAGCACGAGCGCCTGGGCGAGGTCGGGCCGCTCGGCCTCCAGCGCCTCCATCGCGTCGAGCAGGTCGAGCCGAGAGCCCGCGATGACGCTCACCCGCCGGGGATCCGGCCGCTGATCGGGCAGCTCCTCCGCCTGCTCGGACGAGCGCCGCTTGAGCGAGCGGTAGGTGGTCCTGGCGCAGTTGACGGTCACGATGTGCAGCCAGGTGCTGAACCTGGCCCGCCCCTCGAACCTCGCGATGTTGCGCGCCACGGCGAGCAGCGTGTCCTGCGCCGCCTCCTCCGCGTCCTGCCGATACGGTAGAAGCCGCTCGCAGTGCCGCAGCACGTCGGGCTCGATGCGCCGCAGCAGTTCGCCGAGCGCGCGGTGGTCCCCCTGGGCAGCAGATCGGGCCAGGTCTTCGGTCGTGTCGTCCAGTGCCATGCCGTATCCAGCCCTCCCGCGATCGGTTGACATCCTATTGACGGAGGTCGGCTTTTATTAATCTTCCGGCATGCGCGCCCGCTCTGATCGAGGGAACCCGAAGATGAGCAGCACCGTTCTGATCGCGTCCAACCGGGGCCCGGTGTCCTTCACGCTGTCGGAAGACGGCGGCCTGACCATGCGCAGGGGCGGCGGCGGGCTCGTCTCCGGCCTGTCCGAGGTGGTCAGGGACACCGACGTCCTGTGGGTCTGCGCGGCGCTGTCGGAGGGCGACCGGGGCGCGGTGCGCCGGACGCCCGGCGGGCGGCTCGACCGGGCCTTCGACACGGGCCCGATCCGCATGCTGGACATTCCGCCCGCGGTCTTCCACCGGGCCTACAACGCCGTGGCCAACTCGACCCTGTGGTTCGTCAACCACCTGCTTTACAACACGCCCTTCTCCCCCGAGTTCGGCACGCGGTTCCGCCGCGAGTGGGAGTCATACCGCACGTACAACGGCGCGTTCGCGCTGGCCCTGGCCGAGGAGGCGGCCCACCGGGCGCGCGTCATGGTGCAGGACTACCACCTGACGCTGACCCCGGCGATGCTCCGCGTCGAGCGGCCCGACCTGCGCATCGCCCACTTCTCGCACACGCCCTGGGCGCCGCCGGAATACTTCGCGCTGCTGCCCGAGGACGTCGTGGCGGAGGTGCTGACCGGCATCCTCGGCGCCGACCACGCCGGGTTCCTCACCGCGCGCTGGGCCCGCGCCTTCATGGACTGCTGCGAAGCCCTGCTCGGCGCCGACGTGGACCACGCCGCCCGTACGGTCACCCACGACGGGCGGACCACCAGGATCGGCGTGCACCCGCTCGGTGTGAACGGCGAGGCGCTGCTGGCCCGGGCGGCCGAGCAGGACGTCGAGTCGCACATGAGCGTGATCAGAGACCTCGTGGGCGACCGCAAGCTGATCGTGCGCATCGACCGCACCGAGCTGTCCAAGAACATCGTGCGCGGCCTGCGGGCCTACCAGGAGTTCCTGGCCGCCCATCCCGAATGGCACGGCCGGGTCGTCCACCTCGCGTTCGCCTACCCCTCCCGCCACGACCTGCCGGAATATCGCGAATACACGGCGGCCGTGCAGCGCTGCGCCAAGGAGATCGAGGACGAGTACGCGACCGAGGACTGGGACCCGCTGATCCTCAACGTGAACGACGACTACCCGCGCTCGCTGGCCGCCTACCGGCTGGCCGACGTCCTGCTCGTCAACCCGATCAGGGACGGCATGAACCTGGTGGCCAAGGAGGGCCCGATCCTGTCGCCCCGGTGCGCGCTCGTGCTGTCCCGCGAGGCGGGCGCGGCGGCCGAGCTGGGGGCCGACTCCCTTCTCGTCAACCCCTACGACGTGTCCGGCACGGCGGCGGCGCTGCACGACGCGCTGACGCTGCCCGAGGAGGAGCGGCTCAGGCGCGGCCTGCGGCTGCGCGAGGCCGCCACCGCCCTGCCGCCCCAGCGCTGGTTCGACGACCAGCTCGCCGCACTGCACTGACTCCGCCGATCCAGTGCGGGCGCGGGTGCTGTACGCCACAGCGTTCGACCCTCGTCCCGAATGATCGGCTGCGCTACCCTTGCCTGGTTTTGGACCGCAACATAAAGGTCATCAGGGACAGCCCCACCTGGTTGATCTATCTCCAGCTCGCCACCTTCGCCACCTACCTCTACGGCCTGTCGGCCGCCCTCCCCCTCCTGCGCGCCGAACTCGGCGTCTCCCAGGCCGTCGCCGGGCTGCACGGCACCGGGATGGCGCTGGGCGGCATCGCCGGCGGGCTGGCCCTGCCCGCGCTGACGAGGCGGTTCGGACGGCGCGTCGTCATCTGGGCCGGTCTGACCGGGATGAACGCCGGGGTGCTCCTCGTCGCGTTCGGGCACGCGCTCCCGTTCACGCTGGCCGGTTTCACGCTGGCCGGCTGCTGCGGTTCGACGGCGCTCTACGTGATGATGGCGGTGCTCAGCGACCACCACGGCCCTGCGGGGGCGGCCGTCATCAGCGAGGCCAACGCGGTCGCCGTGATCGCCGGAATCGCCACCACCTACGCCTTCAGCGTGGTGGCCGAGTCTCCGGCCGGCTGGCGGCCCGCGCTGTTCGTGCCGGTGGCCTCCACCCTCCTGCTGGCCCTGCTCATGGGCCGGGTCTGGGTGCCGCCGACGCCCGTCCCGCCGCCGTCCACGGAGGCGCCGGAGGCGTCGGGCGGCAAGGCGCCGTACGGCTGGCGCTTCCACGTCGCCGGAGTGGTCCTGCTGTGCTGCGTGGCCATCGAGTTCGCCTTCAACCTGTGGGCCGCCGAGCTGCTCTCCCAGCGCACCGGGCTGTCGCCCGGCCTGGCGGCGACCGGGCTGAGCGCGATGCTGGCCGGCATGGCGGCGGGCCGGTTCGGCGGCGCCCGGCTGGCCCTGCGCTTCGCGCCCGGGTCGGTGCTGCTCGGCTCGCTCGGGGTGACCCTGGCGGGCTGGGCGCTGTTCTGGGCCGGGACCTCGGCGCCAGTCTGCTACGCCGGGCTCGCGCTCAGCGGGCTCGGCATCTCGGTCCAGTTCCCCATGGGCCTCACCCGCATGATCGAGGTGTCGGGAGGCCGGCCGGACCAGGCGTCGGGCGCGGCCTCGATCTGGGCGGGCGTGGGCTCGGGCAGCGGGCCGTTCGTGCTCGGCGCGCTGGGCGACGGCTTCGGGACGCACACGGCGTTCCTGCTCACGCCCGCCCTGGTCGCGGTGGCCGCCGGAGGAGCGGCCGCCTCCCGGACGCGTTCCTGACCGGCGCCTACCGGGCCTGGGCCGGTCAGTGCCAGGTCGCGTTCCTGAGGATCGCGCTGAGCTGCGGGTTGTCCCACTGGTCGAGGACGAGGATCTTCGACGTGGGCAGATACCACTCGCGCTGGTTGTAGTGCAGCTTCACCCGCCACTTCTTGTCGACGCAGGTCGCCGCCCACCTGTGGTAGTCCGCCTTGTGGCCGCGCCCGACCTGCCGCAGCCCCTTGTCCGCGAGCTTCCACTCGCCCTTGTAGAGCTTGTAGCTCTTGGGACAGATGCTGACGTCGGTCGCGGGGTCGTAGCCGTACTTCGGCTTGTACGCCTGGAACGTGCGCAGCCCGATCTTGAGCGCCTTCGGGCCCAGCACCCAGAAGCCGCGGCACCCCCAGTCGCGGAACCCGAAGTCCTCCGTGCCGAAGGTGGGGCACGAGCCCGTGATGACGCGCACCCAGTCCTTGTCGTCCTTGGCCACCTTCCACGACGCGGGGATCGTGAGGGTCAGGCCGTTGCGCAGATGGACCTGCTTGGTGGCGCGGCTTTCGCTCGCGAAGGCCGCCGCCGCCGGAGCGGTCGGCGTGGCCGCGAGCACGGCCACGCCCGCCGCCACAACCGAGATCGTCTTTCTCAACATGTCCGGCACATTAGGCGCGTTCACTTGTGGACGACTTGCGGCCCGATAGGCGAAGTCACCGAACGCGGCGTCAGTTCCAGGTGGCGTTCTTGAGGATGGTGGCGAGTCCCGGGGTCCTCCACTGGTCGATCACCAGGATCTTCGACGTCGGCAGATACCACTCGCGCTGGTTGTAGCGGGCCCTGACCCTGCCCGAGGTCATGGTGCCGCAGGTGCCCGCCCAGTCGCGGTAGTACGCCTTGTGGCCCGGCCCGATCTGCCGCAGCCCCTTCTCGGCGAGCGTGGTCCTGCGGATGACGAGGTTCTTCTTCACCGGGCAGGGCCCGACGTCGGTGGCCGGATAGAACGGGCCGTCCGGCGTGTACTTCTGGAACAGCTCGTGACCTATGGCGATGGCCTTGGGCCCCATGATCCAGAAGCTGTGGCAGCCCGAGTCGCGGAAGCCGTACATGTCCGTGCCCTTGGTGGGGCACGAGCCGGTGATGACGCGCAGCCAGTCCTTGCGACTCGCGTCGACCTTCCAGGACGACGGGATCCTCAGCGTCAGCCCCTTGCGCAGGTGCAGGGTCCTGGTCGCCGCGCTGTCGCTCGCGAACGCCGCCGCCGGAGCCGCCAGGGACGCCGCGAGCACGGTCAGGCCGGCCGCCACGGCCGAGATCGTTGTCCTCATGCCCGGCACCCTAGGCTTCGCCGCTTGCAGAGGACTTGCGAAGGCGTGCCACGAGGTCGCCGAGGAGGGCCACGACGCCGTCGGGCCCGTCCACCACCACGTCGGCGCGTTCCGCCAGGGCGGTCACCTCCGCCGACCCGCTGCACACCCGTACGCCGGGGATCCCGGCCGACTCGACCGCGTCGAAGGCCGCGAGGTCCCCCAGGTCGTCGCCGACGAACATGACCGAGCGGGCGTCCCGTTCGGCGAGGAAGGCCGACAGGGCCTTCCCCTTGTCCATTCCGGCCGGCCGCAGCTCCAGCACCATGCGGCCCGGCTCGACCGCCAGCCCGGCCTCCCCGGCCAGCGCCATGACCGGCCCGCGCAGCGCCTCAAGCGCCCCTGCGGGGTCGGCGCACCGCCGGGTGTGCACGGCGACGGCGCGGTCCTTGTCCTCGATCCACGCGCCGTCGAGGCCCTCCACGAGCTCGGGCAGCCGGGCGCGGACGAGGTCGAGCCCGGGAGGCGGGGGCGGGGCCGTCAGGCGGCCGTCCTCCCAGCGCTCCAGCCCGTAGTGGCCGAGGATCACCAGACCGGGCACGCCGGCGAGGGACGGCCCGCCGGCGACCTCTCCGAGGGCGAGAGCCGTACGCGGCGGGCGGCCGGTGACGATCACGACGGCGCGCACCAGCGGGGCGAGCGCGGCCAGCACGCCGGGCACGCCGGGATGCACACGGGCGGCGGCGGGGTCGGGCACGATCGGGGAGAGCGTGCCGTCGTAGTCGAGCCCGATCACGGCTCCGGCCGGATCGGCGACGATCGCGTCGAGTCCTGCGTGCGCGGGCAGGGTCATGGCCTCACTCCGAAGGGGGTTCCGTGCGTACGCCTCGACGGCCTCATGCCCCGGAAGCGGGGCTCATGCGTGAAGGGGAGGGAAAGCTAGGAGTGGAATCCGAAGCGGCGGGCCGAGCGGTCGCGCCGCCGGCCGGCTCTCATCCGGCGCAGCCGCTTGACGAGCATGGGGTCGTGCTCCAGCGCCTCGGGCCGGTCGATGAGCTCCCCGAGTAACTGGTAGTACCGGGTCGCGGAGATGCCGAACGCCTCCCTGATCGCCTGTTCCTTGGCACCCGCGTAACGCCACCACTGGCGTTCGAACGCGAGCATCTCGCGGTCGCGGTCCGAGAGGTCCGGCCCGTCGCCGCCGGCCGGTTCGGTGTCCATCGGCTCCTCCTCGATCGGCTCGCGGGCCCGTCCCATGGTAATGCCAAGCCCGCGAGGCGAACCCGGGGTGTTCAGGCCGGGCGGGACGGACGTAGTGTCACGTGATGTGAGCTCTGTAATCACGCTTCTGACCGACTACGGGCTGGAGGACGGGTACGTCGCCGCATGCCACGGCGTGATCGCGGGCATCGCCCCGCAGGCTCGGATCATCGACGTGGGCCATCTCGTCCCCTCCGGGGACGTACGCCGCGGCGCGGCCATCCTCGCGCAGACCCTGCCCTACCTGCCGGCGGGCGTCCACCTGGCGGTGGTCGACCCCGCGGTGGGCGGCAACCGGCGCCCGGTCGCCGTGGAGGCGGGGGGACGGGTGTTCCTCGGCCCGGACAACGGCATCCTGTCGTGGGCCGTCCGCGCCGCGGGGGGCGCCGACGCCGCCTACGAGATCACGAACAAGGACCTGTGCCTGGAGAACGTCTCTCCGACCTTCCCGGGACGGGACCTGTTCGCCCCGGTGGCCGCCCACCTGTGCACCGGACGCGCGGTCGCCGACGTGGGGCCGCCGATGCCGCTGGACCGCCTGGTGACCCTGCCCGCGCCGACGTGCCGGTTGCGGGACGGCACGGCCGAGGGCGAGGTGCTGTCGGTGGACAGGCACGGCAACGTCCAGTTGTCGATCACCGCCACCGACATGGCCGAGATCGGCGTGCGGCTCGGCGACACCGTGGCCGTGTGGCTCGGGCGCCGCCAGGTCGCCGTGCCCTACCGGGAGACGTTCACCGCCGTACCGCCCGGCGACCTGGTGGCGTTCACCGACTCCGCCGGGCTGGTCGCGATGGCGATCAACGCCGGGGACGCCTCCGACCGCCTGGGTCTGCCCCCGGGCGCGCACGTACGGCTGTCGCCCGGGCGCTGACCCGGCCGGTCCTACTGGGCGTTCACCACGTCGCGGACCTCGGCGAAGTGGCAGGCGCTGGGGTGGCCGCTGCCCTGGCGCGGCTCCAGCGCGGGCGTCTGCTCGGCGCAGATGTCCTGCGCCTTCCAGCACCGCGTGCGGAAGTGGCAGCCCGACGGCGGGTTGGCCGGCGAGGGCGGGTCGCCCTGCAGGATGATCCGCTGACGGGTCTCCCGGCCCTCGGGGTCGGGCACGGGCACGGCCGACAGCAGCGCCTGGGTGTACGGGTGGGTCGGGCCGTCGTAGATCTGGGCGTCGCTGCCCAGCTCGACGATCTTGCCGAGGTACATCACCGCGACGCGGTCGGAGATGTGGCGGACCACCGACAGGTCGTGCGCGATGAAGATGTACGCGAGGTCGAACTCGTTCTGCAGCCGCTCCAGCAGGTTCATGACCTGGGCCTGGATCGACACGTCGAGCGCGGAGACCGGCTCGTCGCAGATGATGATCTCAGGCTGGAGCGCCAGACCGCGGGCGATGCCGATGCGCTGACGCTGGCCGCCGGAGAACTGGTGCGGGTAGCGGTTGATGTGGTCGGGGTTGAGGCCGACCACTTCGAGCAGCTCCTGCACCCGGCGCCGGCGGCCGCCCTTCGGCACGACGTCCGTGTGGATCTCGAACGGCTCCCCCACGATGTCGCCGACGGTCATCCGCGGGTTCAGCGAGGTGTAGGGGTCCTGCATGACCATCTGGATGTTGCGGCGCATCCGCTTGAGCTCGGCGCCCCTGGCCGTGGTGATGTCCCTGCCGTGGACGCGCACGGAGCCCGAGGTGGGCCGCTCCAGCGCCATCAGCAGCTTGGCCAGGGTGGACTTGCCACAGCCCGACTCGCCGACGATCCCGAGCGTCTCGCCCCGGTGCAGGTCGAAGGAGACCCCGTCGACGGCCTTGATCGCGCCGATCTGCCGCTTGACGACGACGCCCTGGGTGAGCGGGAAGTGCTTGACGAGGTCGCGGACTTCGAGGATCGACTCAGCGTTCGCCTTCATCGATGACCTCCCTCCAGTAGTGGCAGGCGCTGCCGCGGGTGCCACTGATCGTGTACAGCTGGGGAACGTCGGTCACGCAGTTGTCCCGCCGGTAGGGGCAGCGCGGGTGGAAGGCGCAGCCGGTCGGCATCTCCAGCAGGTTGGGCGGCAGGCCCTTGATCGCGTAGAGCTCCTGGCCCTTGTGGTCCACCCTGGGGATGGACTCCAGCAGCCCCTTGGAGTAGGGGTGGGCCGGGTTCTTGTACAGGTCGTGCACCGGGGCGTTCTCGACGATGCGCCCGCCGTACATGACCGCGATCTTGTCCGCGACGTCGGCGACGACGCCGAGGTCATGGGTGATCAGGATCAGGCCCATGTTGCTGTCGCGCTGCAGCTCCGCGAGCAGACCCATGATCTGTGCCTGGACGGTCACGTCGAGCGCGGTGGTCGGCTCGTCCGCGATCAGGATCTCCGGGTCGAGCGCGATCGCCATGGCGATCATGATGCGCTGGCGCATGCCGCCGGAGAACTGGTGCGGGAAGTCGTTGACGCGGTCTTTGGCGGCCGGGATCCTGACCCGGTCCATCAGCTCGATGGCCTTCTTCTTGGCGTCCGCCCGCGACGCGCCGCGGTGCATGCGGAACATCTCGGCGATCTGCCAGCCGACCGGGAAGACCGGGTTCAGCGCGGACAGCGCGTCCTGGAAGACCATGGAGACGCCCTCTCCACGGATCTTCCTGCGCTGGTCGTCGGGCAGCTTGAGCAGGTCGACGCCCCGGAAACGGATCTCACCGCCGGTGATCTTCCCCGGAGGCATGTCGAGGATGCCCATGATGGTCTGGGCCGTGACGCTCTTGCCCGAACCCGACTCGCCCAGCACGGCGAGCGTCTCGCCGGCGTCCACACTGTAGGTCACGCCGTTGACGGCCTTGGCCACGCCCGCCCGGGTGCGGAACTCGACGTGGAGGTTGTCCACCTCCAGCAGGGCGCCGCTGTGGGAGCCTCTGCCCACCTGCTCGGAAAGCACTTCCGTCACTCGCTGTGCCTCCTCATCGAAGCTTCGGGTCGAGGGCGTCGCGTACGGCTTCGCCGAGCATGACGAAGGTCAGCACGCACAGGGACAGGAACGCCGCGGGGAACAGCAGCGCGTGAGCGCCGGTCCGCATGTACGACGCGTGGTCGGCGATCGCGATGCCCCAGGAGATGACCGGCGGGCGCAGGCCGATGCCGAGCAGCGACAGCGTGGCCTCGGCGCCGATGTAGCTGCCGATCGTGATCGTGGCGTACACGAGGATCGGCGCCAGCGAGTTGGGCAGCAGATGCCGGAAGATGATCCGCAGCGGCCCGGCGCCGAGCGCCCTCGCGGCCTGCACGTAGTCCTGGTGCTTGGCCTGGATGACGGCCGATCGGGCGATGCGCATCAGGATCGGCCAGCCCAGCAGGGCCAGCACGACGATCACGACCGCCATGATCATCGCCTTGCCCGGGTTCGACTGGGCCGGCGCGACGGTGCCGAGGATGATGATCGCGCCCAGCACGTACGGCAGGCCGAGGAACATCTCGCCGACGCGGGAGACGACCGCGTCGATCCACCGCCCGAAGTAGGCCGCGAGCACGCCCGTCAGACCGCCGAGCAGGATGGTGGCGAGCGTGGCCAGCACACCCACGATGATCGAGGTGCGGGCGCCGTAGATCGTCCTGGCCCACACGTCCCGCCCCTGCAGGTCGTAGCCGAACCAGGCGTCCGCGCTCGGCCCCTCCATGCTCTTGGCGAGCGTGGCGTACTCCGGGTCCTTGTGCGTGAACAGCGTCGGGAACGCCGCCATCAGGAGGAACAGGATCAGCATCACGAGCGAGATCCAGAAGATCTTGCGTCGCTTCAGGATGTCCCACGTGTCGCGCCAGAGGCTGCGCCTGTCGCCCCGGACCGCGACCGGGCTCGCGGCCGGATCGTCCGCACCCTTGATCAGGTCTTGCGTCGCGGTGGGGTCACTCATAGCGGATCCTCGGGTCGAGCACGCCGTAGAGGAGGTCGACGAGCAGGTTGGAGAGCAGGTACACGAGCACGAGCAGCGTGGCCACGGGGACCACGATCGTGTAGTCCTGGCCGTTGATGGCCCGCCACAGCAGGCCGCCGATGCCGTGGATGTTGAAGATGCCCTCGGTGATGATCGCGCCGGACATCAGCGAGCCGATCTCGGTGCCGAGGAACGTCAGCACCGGGATGAGCGAGTTGCGCAGCAGGTGGATCCCGACCACCCGCCGGTTGCTCAGGCCCTTGGCCACGGCCGTCCGCACGTAGTCGGCGCGCAGGTTCTCCACGATGCTCGTACGGGTGAGCCGCGCGGTGAAGGCCATGTTGAGGCTGGCCAGCACGAGCGCGGGGACGATCAGCTCGGGGACCGCCGCCGCGTCCGACACGGTCGGCTCGATCACGCCGAACTGCACGCCGAGGATCCACTGCAGCAGATAACCGGTGACGAAGATCGGCAGCGACAGCAGGATCAGCGTGGCGACCGTCACCACGTTGTCGACGAAGCCGCCGCGCTTGAGCCCCGACAGGACGCCGGCGCCGATTCCGATGATCGCCTCGAAGAGCACCGCCATCAGCGCGAGCCTGATGGTGATCGGCCAGGCGTCGCCGAGCTGGGTCGCGACGGAAACGCCGTTGAAGTCGGTGCCGAGGTTGCCGGTGAACAGGTTCTTCAGGAAGTTCCAGTACTGCACCAGGATGGGCTGGTCCAGCCCGAACTGCTCGCGCATGGCCGTGACATAGCTGTCCGGACAGGGCCGCTGGCCACATCTCCCGGCGAACGGGTCGCCCGGGAGCTGCCAGACCATGTAGTTGATGATGAAGGTCGTGCCCAGCACGACGGGCACGAGTTGCAGCAGGCGCCGGATCGCGTATCGGCCCATGCGCACCTCCGATCTGACGCTAAAGGTCGTACATGCGCCCCCCGTGGGTCAACACGGGAAGTCGCGAATGGACAGCCCACGAGGCCGGCCCCGGGTGGGGGAACCGGCCTCGGGGGGTTCACCTACGAGCTGTCCTACGCTTCCTTGATCGCGATCGACAGCGGGTCGAGCACACCGAAGGGAGTGACCTTCACGCCGGTCACCCACTTGGAGGTGCCGGCCTGCAGGCCGTACGACCACAGCGGAATAGCGGGCATGTCCTGCTGCAGCATAGCCTCGGCCTCCTGGTAGAGGGCGTTGGCCTGAGCGGGATCGGTGGCGGTGTCGGCCTCGTGAAGCTTCGCGTCGAGCGCCTTGTTGCTGTAGAGACCGTCGTTGGAGGAGGCGCCGGTCTTGTACAGCGGGTTCAGGAAGTTCTCGATGTGCGGGTAGTCCATCTGCCAGCCGGTGCGGAACGCGCCCTTGATCTTGTGCTGGGTGATGGTGTCACGCAGCTCGGCGAAGGTGGGCATGTCCTTGTGCACGAACTTCACGCCGGAGTCGGCGCCGAAGGCCTGGTTGATGCTGTTGACCGTGGCCTCGATCCACTCCTTGTGAGTGCCGTCGGCGTTGGACCAGATCGGGAACTCGGCCGGCGGGGTGTAGCCCTCGGCCTTGGCCTTGGCGAGGTACTCCTTCGCCTTGGCGGGGTCGTAGGTGCACAGGTCGCCGCAGGCCCCGTCCTTGAAGCCCTCGACGATCGGGGAGACCCAGCCGTTGATCGGCACGCGGCCCTTGTTGAAGATCTTGTCGGTGATCGTCTTCCGGTCGATCGCGTACGACACGGCCTTGCGGAAGTCCGCGTTGCCGCCGAACTCCTTGTCGTACAGCGGGAAGGTGACCGTCTGGATGACGCCCTGCTGGCCGTCGATCGCGCGGTCGCCGAGGTCGGTCTTCCACTTGTCGCCGGCGAGCGCCGACGGCGGGATCAGCTCGGTGAAGTCGAGGTTGTTGGAGACCAGGTCCGCGTAGGCCGCGTTGTCGTCCTTGTACATCTTGTAGACGATCTTCTTGACCTTGGGCTTCTCCGGCCCGGGGTAGTCGGGGTTAGCCTCGACGATGATCTGCGAGTTGTGGTCCCACTGCACGAACTTGAAGGGACCGTTGGTGACCGGCTTCTGCGCGAAGCCCTTCGGGTCCTTGAAGAAGGCGTCGGGCAGCGCCGAGAAGGTCGAGTAGCCCAGCTTGGTGCGGAAGACGGCGACGGGCGCGGTCAGCGTGACCTTGAAGGTGAGGTCGTCGACGACCTCCAGGCCCTCCAGCTTGTCGGTCTCCGGCTTGGGGGCCTCCTTCGGGCCGTCGGGGCCGTCGGGGTCGGCCGTGTTGACCTTGTCGAAGCCGACGATGTCACCGAACCAGAAGCTGCCGAGCTGCGCGTTCGGCGAGTACGCCGTGTAGTTCCAGGCGTCGACGTAGTTCTTCGCCGTGACCGGCGTGCCGTCGGTCCACTTCAGGCCGGGCTTGAGCTTGATCGTCCACACCTTGTTGTCGGTGGTCTCGATCGACTCCGCCTGGTCGAGCTCGGGAGCGGCCGTGTCCGAGTTGTACTTGACGAGACGGCTGTACACGAAGTCGTTGATCGTGCCACCGCAGGTCTCGTTGATGTTTCCGGGGACGAAGCCGGTCTGCGGCTCACAACCGCGGATGTAGACGGTCCCGGTCGCGGCCCGGGGGTTGTCCCCGCCGCCGCTACTGGAGCCGCCGCCCCCGCCGCACGCGGCGACGCCGAGCGCAAGCAGCGCGGTGCCGGTGGCGATCTTCGCGCCCTTAGTCACGCGCATAGTGGATTGGTCCTCCCTCTAAGGATGGGCGTTCGCGCTGGTCGGCACCCGGTTTGCCGGGCATCGTCAAACCAGCTGACGTCCTGCCAGTCGTCCGGAGCATCCCTTACCGGACGCACCAGAGGAGTCTCCAGCACGTTGCAGTTCGGTCACACGTGCGGCAGTCGGGCGTCACACACAATCCTGCGAGCCCAACCTTAAATGCCCAACACGGCATCAAACTCCCCTTTAGGGTACATATACCAACAGAACGCCAGTCCTTTGATCGAGGACAGGGGCGACACCCCGTGCCCCGGTCCCCAGATCAAGATGTCCTGGGCTACCTTTGACCAGTCGCAGCCACGTTCGGTGCGACAGCCGTCCCACCGACCTCCATCCAATAGAGTCCATGCCATGAGCCAGCCGGAATCCGCGCTCGCGGAGGCCCAGGGTGGCGGCCGAGCCCCGGAGTCGCTGGCCGCGCTTGCCGAGCGTCACGGACTACGACGCGCCATCGCACGCCCCAGCATGCCCGCCTACCTGCGCCAACTGTGGGACCGGCGGCACTTCATCCTCACGTACGCCACCTCGCGCAACGTCTCCAAGTATTCCGAGTCGATGCTCGGCCAGCTCTGGCAGGTGCTGACCCCGCTGCTCAACGCCGCGGTGTACTGGCTGATGTTCGGCGTCATCCTCGGGCAGAGCAAGAAGATCGAGAACTACCCCGCCTTCCTCATCACCGGCGTCATGGTATTCACCTTCACCCAGCGCACGGTGATCAGCGGGGCCAAGTCCATCTCGTCGAACCTGTCCCTCATCCGGGCGCTGCACTTCCCCCGGGCCGCCCTCCCGCTGGCGTACGTCATCCAGGAGCTCCAGCAGCTCGGCTACTCCATGGTCGTGCTCGTCCTCCTGGTGCTCGTCACCGGAGAGCCGGTGAGCTGGCTCTGGCTGCTGATCCCCGTCGTGCTGCTCATGCAGCTCGTCTTCAACATCGGCACCGGCATGTTCATGGCCCGCCTCGGCGCGTTCATGCGGGACATGAACCAGCTCCTGCCGTTCATCACGCGCACCTGGCTGTACGCCTCCGGCGTCTTCTACGCGATCGACGACCGCACCAAGGACCTGCCGGACTTCCTCAGGTGGGCACTGGAGTTCAACCCGGCCGCCGCGTACATCGAGTTCATGCGCGATCTGCTGATCTACCAGCGGTTCCCCGAGCGCTGGGCGTGGGTGACATGCATATTCTGGGCAGTGTTCGCGCTGATCGTCGGCTTCTGGTACTTCTGGCGGGCCGAGGAGAGGTACGGCCGTGGCTGAGCTGACCAAGGAGCTGTCGCAGGTGGCGCCCCAAACTTCTGAGACGCAGAACCACGAGACGCAGAACCCCAAGGCCGGGACCCCGACCGTCATCGTCGACGACCTCCACATCGTCTACAAGGTGTACGGCTCGGCCAGCGACGCCGAGAAGGGCAACGCGGCCAGCGCGCTCATGCGCATGCTGCGGCGGCAGGGCCGGCCGCAGATGAAGGAGGTCCACGCCGTCAAGGGCGTGAGCTTCGTCGCCCACCACGGCGACGCCATCGGCATCATCGGCCGCAACGGCTCGGGCAAGTCGACGCTGCTGCGCGCGATCGCGGGCCTCCTGCCCCCGCACAAGGGCGCCGTCTACACCAACGGCCAGCCGTCCCTCCTCGGCGTCAACGCGGCCCTCATGAAGGAGCTGACGGGCGAGCGCAACATCATCCTCGGCTGCTACGCGATGGGCATGACGCCGAGCGAGGTGCGCGAGAAGTACGACGAGATCGTCGACTTCTCCGGCATCGGAGACTTCGTCCAGTTCCCCATGTCGACGTACTCGTCGGGCATGGGTGCGCGGCTGCGCTTCGCCATCTCCTCGGCCAAGACGCACGACGTGCTGCTCATCGACGAGGCCCTCGCGACGGGTGACCGCGAGTTCAAGAAGAAGAGCCAGCAGCGCATCAAGCAGATGCGCGACGCCGCCGGCACGGTCTTCCTGGTCGCCCACAACCTCGACGTGATCGAGGAGACGTGCAACCGGGTGATCTGGTTGCACAAGGGAAAGATCAGAATGGAAGGCGACCCCCAGGAGGTCCTGGAGGCGTACAACAAGGCCTGAGAGAAACGGAGGGGTGACCGTGCCGACGCCGCCACCGATCCCGTACGACCATCTGCCCGAGGTGCCCGCGCTGACCGTCGAGAGCGACGACATACGCGACGGCGAGCGGCTCCCCGAGGCCCACGTGTTCAACGGCTGGGGCATGAGCGGGCAGAACCTCTCCCCGCACCTGCGCTGGTCGGGCGCCCCGGAGGGCACCAAGAGCTACGCCGTCACCTGCTTCGACCCCGACGCGCCGACGGGCAGCGGTTTCTGGCACTGGGTGCTGTACGACATCCCGGCCACCGTCACGGAGCTGCCGACCGGCGCGGGCACCGGCCCCGACTTCAAGGGGCTGCCGGAGGGCGCCAAGCACGCGCGCAACGACTTCGGCACCAAGGAGTACGGCGGAGCCGCGCCACCGCCCGGCCACCCGCACCGCTACGTGTTCGCCGTGCACGCCCTCGGCGTGGAGTCCCTGGGCCTCGACACCGACACGCCGCCGGCCGTGGTCGGCTTCAACATCACGGCCAACACGCTCGCCCGCGGTTATATCGTACCTGTGTACGAAACCTGATGCGGGAGGGCCGCTCGTTCCACTATGATTCGAACGGAGATTCGACATAGGGGAGGTGCGGATGAGCGACCTCGCGACGGCGATCGACAATCTGGCCGCCGAAGATCCCTCGGAGCTTCCCGTCGGGCTGATCGCGGAGCAGCTCATCGAGCTGCACTGGCAGATGGCCCGTCTGCAGGCCCAGATCGCCAGGCGCACCCACCTGCGCGCACATTTCGACTCGCCGGCCTCGCCCAACTGAGGCCCGGCCCTGCCGCATGGTGATGGCCGCGGGACAGCCGCAGGGGGTGCGTGCCCGCGTCCGCTCCGCGGCGAGCACCCCGGCAGGAAAACCACGCAGGAAAACCACGCAGGAAAACCAGGCAGGACACCCTGGCATGACACCGGACGGCCGGCGCCCCTCGGGGCGCCGGCCGCTTTCGTCATCGACGTCTTTTCCGATGGCCCCGCCGTAGGTGTCCGATGGTCCCGCCGCGGGACCACCGGCGGCACCCGGCGGGCCGCCTCGACGGTGACGGAGGCCTCAGGCGAGGGTCACCGGCCGTACCCGCGGCGCCCGGTCGGCGCGACGCCGGCCACGGTGTCCGGGGCGGACGAGACCGTGCTCGACGCGGCGGCGTCGGCCGTGGCCGAGGCGGAGGTGGCGAGGTCGGCCGCGGCCCCCGCCGTCGCGGCGGCTCCCTGCGCCGGGGCGTCCGCGGTGTTCCTGATGGTGCTGGTGACCGCGCGGCTGTTGGCGTCGGCCTGGGCGGCGGCGTCGGTGGCCGCCGTCTGGGTGCTGCTCATGGCGCCGTCCGCCGGCGTCTCGCACGGCACCAGCGCCAGCAGGCCGCCCGCGCTGCCGGCGGTCGCCGCGACGGCGCCTTTGAGGCTGAGCAGCGCGTTGAGCCGCGCGGTGACGTTGAGCCCGGCGTGGACCACGGCGCCCGCGCCGGCGACGGCCGCCGCCGAGGCGTCCACGGCCGTGGCGGCCTGGCCGGAAGCGGCGACGACCGGCTTGCCGACCTGGGCGACGAGGCCCGCGGCGACGGTCGCCTTGGCGGCGAGAGCCGCGTTGACGTCCGCGACCGCGACCAGGGCCGCCGAGAGGTGGGCCTCCAGCCGGGCGACGACGTTGGCGTCGACGGTGACGGCGGCGTCGGCCACGACGTCCGCCGCGATGTCGGCGGCCGCGCAGATGTGCGCGTTCGCCTCGGCGGACAGGTTGGCGGTGACGCTGCCGGCGAGGTTCGCGACCGCGACGAGGTCGGCCCTGATGTCAGCGGTCAGGTTCACCGCCACCTCGGCGGCCGCGTCGGCCTGCGCGACGACGCCGCCTGTCGCCCCGACGACGGCCGTGCCCTGCAGATCGGCCAGAAGCCTCGCCAGCGTCGTGACCCGGTGCTCCGTGCACTTCTTGGCGCACACGTCGGCCTGTGCGGGCGCGGCCAGCATGCCGGCGATGCCGATCGTGACGGCGACGACGGCTGTCCTAACCACTCGTTTCATTGACTTGCCCCCGGTTCATATTCCTTTTCACGAGAGTGGGAATGACGAACCCAAGAACCCCCGTGCGTCGGCGAGCACGCCGACAAAGACGTCGGCATTTCTATCACTGCCGATCACGGGGAAAAGCCCGGCTGACCTTGGGATCCCCGGCCGCGCCCCGTCCGGAAAGTCGGTATATCGAGCACCGGACGAGCACTTGACGGTCACCCCAATCCCGCCTCCGGAGAAAGCGACGGTAAACACCGAGCCCAGGCCCCGGGGCAGATCTTTCCGCTCACTTTTAGCGACGCGCCGGCAGACGTCGCGACCCGGCCGGTCCGGGACCGTCCACGAACCCGGCCTATCGCGACATATCTCGATAGGAGCTACGCTGGCGAAGTGACCTCCCTCACTCCGTACGCGGGCGACGATCCCGCACAGCGCGCCTCGGACGCCGACCGCGACCGGGTGGCGGCCGTCCTCGGTGAGGCGCTGGCCACCGGCCGCCTGACCAGCGTCGAACACGCCGACAGGCTCGACGCCGCCTACAGCGCCGTGACCATCGGCGACCTCACGCCCCTGATCGGGGACCTGCCCGGCACCGCCCACCCACCGGCCACGCTCCCCACGGAGCGGCACCGGGTCTCCGCGGTGTTCAGCAAGATCATACGTCGTGGGCGCTGGGTCGCCGGGCGGCACACCGAGCTCAGCTCGGTGTTCGGCGCACTGATCGTGGATCTCAGCGAGGCGGTCCTGCCCGGCCGTGAGGTGACGCTGGAGCTGAACTCCTTCTGCGGCAAGCTCATCGTCACCGTGCCGGCCGACGCCAGGGTGATCGACGAGGGCAGCGCGGTCTTCTCCAAGCGCTCGGTGACCGGCGGGAGCGGCGACGGCGACGGCCCGCTGATCCGCGTCACCGGCAACGCGCGCTTCGGCAAGATCGTGGTCTACCGCGGGACCCGTCGCTGACGCCCTACGATGCGGCCATGCAGCCCGCCGGACGTGCGCTGCCCGTGGCCCTCGATGCCATGGGCGGCGACAACGCGCCCGGGGAGATCGTCGCGGGAGCCGTACAGGCCGTCCGGGAGCGGGACGTGCCCGTCGTGCTCGTCGGCCATCCCCGCCTGCTCTACCAGGAGCTGGCCCGGCACGACGCGGTCACCGAGATCCCCATCGTGCGGGCCGAGGAGGCGCTGGCGATGGACGAGGGCGCGCTGGCGAGCCTGCGACGCCCCCGTTCCAGCATCGCCATCGCCTGCCATCTCGTACGGCGCGGCGACGCCTGCGCGGTCGTGTCCGCGGGCTCGACGGCGGGCGTCGTCGCCACCGGCCGGCTGCGGCTGCGGGCCCAGCAGGGGGTCGTACGCCCCGCGATCGCGGTCGGCCTGCCGACCCTGCCCCAGCCGACCGTGCTGCTCGACGCGGGCGCCACGGCCGACGCCAAGCCGGAGATGCTGGTGCAGTTCGCCCACCTCGGTGTGGCGTACGCCGAGACGGCACTCGGCATGCGGCGTCCCCGCGTCGGCCTCCTCACGATCGGCGCCGAACCCGAGAAGGGCAACAAGCTCGCCAAGCGGGCCCACGAACTGCTCGCCGCCACGCCCGGCGTCGACTTCACCGGCAACATCGAGGGGCACGACCTGCTCACCCGGAAGGTCGACGTGATCGTCACCGACGGGTTCACCGGCAACGTGGCGCTCAAGACCGTCGAGGGCACCGTACGGTACGCCTTCGAGCAGGTCAGGGAGACGATCGCGGAGAGCCGGGTGGCCAGGATCGGCGGGATGCTGCAGCGCGCCCGGCTGCGGGAGCTGGCCGGCCGGCTCGACCCCGAGGCGCACGGCGGGGCCGTGCTGCTCGGCCTCAGCGGCACCGTGGTGATCGCCCACGGCTCGTCGCGGGCACGTGGTGTGGCCGCCGCCTGCGAGCTCGCGGCCCGCCTGTCGGCCCAGGGCATCATCGCCAGGATCGGCGAGCGGATCGCCTCCACCAACAAGTCGCACCGCCGCTGGTGACCGCCGATATGGAACGGCGGGCAGAAGGCGTACGCCGATAAGCTTGGGGCATGACCGACCCGCAGCTCGTGCTCACCGAGCGGGTCCAGCAGGCGCTGGGTTCCGCCTTCGGTCCGGAGCACGCCACCGAAGACCCGCTGATCAGGCCCTCCCAGTTCGCCGACTATCAGGCGAACGTCGCGCTCAGCCTGGCCAAGCGGCTCCGACGTGCCCCGCGGGAGGTCGCTCAGGCCATCGCCGACCACCTCGACACGACCGACGTCAGCGTGGAGGTCAGCGGGCCGGGGTTCCTCAACCTGACGCTGCGCGACAGCTGGATCGCCGGGCAGGCCGGGCAGCGGCTGCTCGACGAGCGCATCGGCGTGCCGCAGCCGGCCCCGCAGACCGTGGTCGTCGACTACTCGGCGCCGAACGCCGCCAAGGAGATGCACGTCGGCCACCTGCGCACGACGATCGTCGGCGACACCCTCGCCCGCACCAACGAGTACCTGGGCAACCGGGTGATCCGGCAGAACCACCTCGGCGACTGGGGCACGCAGTTCGGCATGCTCATCGAGCACCTCCTCGACATCGGCGAGGACAAGGCGCTCGGCATGCTGGCCGCCGGCGACGGCAACGCCTTCTATCAGGCGGCACGGCACAAGTTCGACAACGATCCCGAGTTCCAGCAGCGGTCCCGCCGCAGGGTGCCGCTCCTGCAGGGCGGCGACTCGGAGACCCTGCGCCTGTGGCGCGAGTTCATCGAATACAGCAACCGCTACTTCCGCAAGGTCTACCGGACGCTGGGCGTCACGCTCACCGACGACGACATCGCCGGCGAGAGCATGTACAACCCCATGCTCCCCGACGTCTGCGACGAGCTGGAGCGCACGGGCGTGGCCGAGATCAGCGAGGGCGCGCTGTGCGTGTTCCCGCCCGGCTTCAAGGGCCGCGACGGCCAGCCGCTGCCGCTCATCGTCCGCAAGAGCGACGGCGGCTACGGCTACGCCACGACCGACCTCGCCGCGATCCGCTACCGGGTCCGCGACCTGAAGGCCGACCGCATCCTGTACGTCGTGGGCGCCACCCAGTCGCTCCACTTCCAGATGGTCTTCGCCGCGGCGCGCGTGGCAGGCTGGCTGCACGACGACGTCAAGGCGGAGCACGTGCAGATCGGCAGCGTGCTCGGCAGCGACGGCAAGATGTTCAAGACCCGCAGCGGCGAGTCGATCAAGCTCACCGATCTGCTCGACGAGGCCGTCGTGCGGGCCGAGGCCGTCATCGCCGACCGCGGCTACGAGCCGGAGGCCCGCCGGCAGATCGCGCGCCAGGTCGGCATGGGCGCGGTCAAGTACGCGGACCTGTCGGTGAGCCACGACAGCGAGTACGTCTTCGACTTCGACCGCATGCTCGCCCTCACCGGCAACACCGGGCCTTATCTCCAGTACGCCACCGCCCGCATCCGGTCGATCTTCCGCAACGGCGGGATCGACCCGGCGTCGGTCACCGGCCCGATCACGCTGGGCCACCCCGCCGAGCGGGCGCTCGCGCTGCAGCTGCTCGGCTTCGGCTCGGTGGTCGCCGCCGTCGCGCAGCTGTCCGAGCCGCACCGGCTGTGCAACTACCTGTTCGACGTGGCCCAGACGTTCACGTCGTTCTACGAGAGCTGCCCGGTCCTCAAGGCCGAGGAGGAGTCCGTACGGCAGTCGCGTCTGGCTCTGTCGGCGCTCACCCTGCGGGTGCTGCTGCGCGGGCTCGACCTGCTCGGCATCGAAGTCCCCGAACGAATGTGAGCGGGGTGCCTGATTCCGCTTCGGCGGACACGGGAGAAGGCGACACCGGCGCCTCCCACAGTGGAGGCGCCGACTCCGGGGATCACGTCCCCGAGGCGGGAGATCGCGCTAGCGAGACCGGGGATGGCGCCTCCGGGGCGAAAGATCGCCTGTGCGCGACCGGAGACGGCATCCGCAGGGCACCAGATCGCCTCGATGGGGCCGGGAACGGCGCCCTTACACGACCACGGGCCGCCCGATTCAGGGCGGCCCGTCCTTTCCGTTCCCGCCGGTCAGAGCCGTCCACGGCGCGCCTCGCCCGTGACTGTCGCACCAAGCCTCTAGTCTGGCGCGGTCAAGGGAGTGCCAGCCGACTCCTCGGGGAGCGTTTCGCGTGAGCATGGACCTGACCACAAGTCCGGACCCAGGAAACCTGGCCGAGGCCACGGAGCTGCACCGCTACGCCGAGGCGCTGATCGTCAGCCTGGCGGCCGACGGCACAGCGCCCGACCTGCCGCCGGGGATCACCGACGTGCCGGGCTACTGGCTCGGGCCCGCCGTCGAGACCCTCGTCCTCATCCTGTCCGGCAAGGACGCCCTGGAGCCGCTGGCGCTGGCCAACGAGCTGGACGAGCGGCGCACCTCCCTGTTCCTGTGCCTGGCCCTCGCCGTCTGTGGTCATGGCGACCGCATCCACGCCTCCTGGCTCGGCACCGCCTTCGGCGACCTGTCCGAAGACCGTCCGGTGACGCCCGGCCAGCGGGCGCTGTGGCTCGCCGCCGCTCGCGGGGCGTACGGACCGGTCGGCAAGATCTTCGTGCTCCGCAAGCTCGACGCGGTGGACGTACCGGCCACCGACGAACGGTGGCTCAAGGCCCTCGTGCCCGGCCTGCCGGAAACATCCGTGCCCGCCTCTCTGGAGCCGTTCCCCGAGCTGGCGAAGGTAGCCGAGATCGAGCGGTCGCTACAGGCGTCGGCCACCCTGCGCCGTCTGCGCGAGCGCTGCACCGAGATCACCTCCACCCGGCAGGCCGGCGAGGTCACCAAGGTCGTACGCGGCACCGTGTGGGCCGAGGACGAGCCGCTGGCCGTGCTCCGCGCCCTGGCGGGTCAGGGCGGCCAGGAAGGACCGCTGAGCTCGCTCACCGGGCATCTGCTCCAGGACCTGGCTCCCGACGCCGATCCGCACATGGCCGCGCTCGCCCTGCACGTGGCGGCTCCGGCGGTCAAGGCGGCGGCGGAGTCCCTGGTCGAGGTGGTGCGCGAGCCGCCGCCCGACACCCTGGACGTGCCGATCCTCGGCTATCCGATCAGGCTCAGGCCCGAAGGACCCGACCAGGAGTCGATGGCGACCGCCGAGCAGCGGCTCGTCACCGAGTGCGTGCCGAAGCGCACCCGGCCCTGGCCCGGCTACGTCCTCCTGGTCCTGGCCGTCGTCGTCATCGTCACCGGGTTCGCGGTCAAGCCGCCGCTCGCCCTCGTCGGCCTGTTGATCGCCGCCGTGGGCGGACATCTGCTCTGGCGGCACCGCGTCCGGGAACACTCCGACGTACGGTTCGTCCAGACCCGCGCGGGCAAGCTCGCCGACCTCGCCGACAAGGCCGTCTGGGCCCTGCACGAGTACGCGAGAGAGTCCGAGGAGCGTGCCTCCGAGGCCTCCCGCGACCTGACCGAGGTGTCCACACTCCTGCGCCGAGGCCCCCGGGCCGCGTAGCGACGCCACGCCGGCCCCGACACAGTGGGCCCAGTGGGTGGGCCGTGTGCGTGGTGTGGCACCTGGCCGGTGTCGGCCACGTGGCTGGTGGCCCTCGTGCGGCATGGG
>NZ_VIRM01000159.1 GCF_006874475.1 Microbispora hainanensis | reverse complement strand
GGCTCATCGAACTTGATCGGGGTTGAGGCGAGGCTGCGCCTGCTCGCGCGGCTGCGGGATGGATTGCCTCTTGAGGGAGCTCGCGGCTCCCGTTGATCATTTCTGTTATCTACGCAGAAGATCAACAGAAGAGCCGCGAGCATGGTCAACGATACGACCCGGCTGCTGGGCCTGGAGGGCCTGGCCGTCGTCGACGTCGTCGCAGCAGGTGAAGACAGCAGGCAGGGGCCGATCGTGCATCTGGTCACCGCCGACGAGAGCGCTCGGGCCTGCCCCGAGTGCGGGGTGTTCGCGGCCCGGGTCAAGGAGTGGGTGACCACCCGCCCGCGTGACCTACCGGTCGCGGGCCGCCGCTGTGACCTGCGCTGGCGTAAACGCCGGTGGTACTGCGACGAGCCGGCCTGCCCGAGAGGGACGTTCACCGAGCACGTCGCACAGGTCCCGGCCCGGGCCCGGCTGACGGTGCGATTACGCCAGGCCGCCGGGGAAGCCGTCGCCGACCGTGGGAGGACGATCGTGCAGTCGGCTCGCGACCACGGCGTGTCCTGGCCGGTGGCCTGTGCGGCGTTCACCGCGCACGCCCAGCGGGTGCTGCCCGGTCAGCCCGCCCCCGTCACGGTGCTGGGGATCGATGAGATCCGCCGAGGCCGGCCCCGCTGGACCTGGGATGAGACCACCGGCACCTGGCAGACCGTCGTGGACCGATGGCATGTCGGCTTCGTCGACCTGTCCGGCGGGCAAGGCCTGCTCGGCCAGGTCGAAGGCCGTACCAGCACTGCTGTCACCGGCTGGCTCGGCCAGCGTACTCAGGCCTGGCGTGATGGCGTGACCTTCGTCGCGATCGACATGTGCACCATCTTCAAA
>NZ_VIRM01000158.1 GCF_006874475.1 Microbispora hainanensis | reverse complement strand
GTCCACCGGTTAACCCCGTGAACGCTGCCGGTCACAGCACTGAACGAGTACGTCGCGACACGGACTGGGAAAATCCGCCGACATGTAATAGCCGACAATCGCCGCCATTTTTGCGAACTCTGTGTAATTGACTGACTGCGCCTCGTAATATCTCGGCCATGCCTGGTATTGATCACGAAATGCCGATCGAGCTCATCCGCAACCGGCCGGAGACCGCACTTGAGCTGCTCCGCTGCGCCACCGGCATGCGGGTGCCGGCCTTTGCCGTCGCTCGGGTCGAGGCGGCCGAATGCACCCAGCCGGGACCGATCGAGCACCGCGCCGACTCGGTGGTGGTCGTGCGGGACAAGACCGGAACGGCGCTCCTGGCCGTGATCGTGGAGGTGCAGCTCGGACGGGACGCCGCCAAGAGGTTCAGCTGGCCGGTCTGCGTCACGGTGAAGCGGACCCTCCCGTGTAGCGGGGCAGAGAAGGCTGGGGGAACTCCTGTCGCAGCCGCCGGGAGGACACCCCTTTCAGCGAGTTGACCAGCCGGGACAGGGCGACCTTCGGCGGGAAGTTCACCAGCAGGTGGACGTGGTCAGGCTCGCCCTTGAACTCGGCCCGCTCGCACTCGACGTCCGCGCACCCCATCTCCCTGGACGCGAACCGCAGGACCGCTCCATGCGCTTTCGGTGCGCCCCATTGAATATGGACGCCGGGTGCCGGAACGTGGTCACGGAAACCACATGAGCGTGCGGGGCCAAAACGCGGGTGTCTGCCCGTTCTGATATTCCTATGCTCGGCCATAAAGCCAATGGTTAAGGTCACGGCGTGCAGCTCAGGTACAACTTCCGCCTCTACCCGACCCTTGGCCAGCGTCAAGCGTTGGC
>NZ_VIRM01000157.1 GCF_006874475.1 Microbispora hainanensis | reverse complement strand
CTAGGGCGCGTATCGGGTTGTGATCAATTTGTGGGATTCGCCTGTCCGTCGTGGCTTGATCCGGTAGATCGGCGTGTGTGACGCGTGCGCAGCTGACGGATGAGGAATGGGAGTTCATCAAGCCCTATCTCCCGATCGGCAGGTTCGGCCCGTACCCTGAGCGGCTGCGGCAGCAGTTCGAGGGGGTGATCTGGCGGTTCAGGACGGGTGGGCAGTGGCGGGAGATCCCGCAGGAGTTCGGAGCCTGGCAGACCGTTCACAACCGCTTCCGGCAGTGGAGGGATGCCGGCGTCTTCGAAGCCCTGCTGGACGGGGCGATCGCGGAAGCCGCCAAACGCGGCGAGGTGGACTTGACCCTGGTCAGCGTGGACTCCACCACCGCTCGGGCGCACCACGACGCCGCCGGGATGCACCTTGACCCGGACGTGCTGGCCGCCCTGGAGAAGGCTGCCGAACAGGAGCGGGCCCGGCAAAAGGGGGCGACCGGGAAGGACAACAGGAGCAGGGCGCCCGAAACGACGCCGAAGCAGAACAACGGCGGCACATCCGGCGGCGGCGCAGGCTCCGGTTGAAAGCTGCCCTGCTCGGACGCTCCAGGGGTGGGCAGACCAGCAAGATTCACCTCGCCGCCGATCGCAGGTGCCGCCCTCTGGCGTTCGTCGTGACCGCGGGGCAGGCCGCCGACAGCCCGCAGTTCATCCCCGTGCTGAAGAAGGTACGCGTCCGGGTGCCCGTCGGCCGTCCCCGCACCCGGCCCGGCGCGGTCGCCGGCGACAAGGCCTACTCCTCCCGCGGCAACCGCGCCTACCTTCGCGGACGCCGTATCAAGGTGGTCATCCCGGAAAAGAGGGACCAGGCCGCCAACCGGAAGAAGAAGGGCAGCAA
>NZ_VIRM01000156.1 GCF_006874475.1 Microbispora hainanensis | reverse complement strand
GCCCTCCAGCGCACCTTCCACCCGTCGGTCAGCTTCCCGTCGGGCACGGTCACCGACGCCTGAGTGCCGGAGGCGACGTTGTCCACGGCGCCTGCCCAGATCTGGCCGCTGCCCTGACCGGTGGCGGCCGGGTCGTGCTCGACCTCGAACTCGGCACGCACCGGTTGCGCGGCCGGGTCGGTGACCGTGGTGCTCAGGGCCGGGGTCAGGCTGGTGGCCACGGTGCCGCCGTCCACCACCTGGGAGGGGGTGACCTGGAAGGCCGCGACCGCCGGGTTGGGCACGTCGATCGTCGCGGTCTGCCAGTCCGACCACGCCGACGTGGTCGACGCACCCGAGTTAACCGCCCGGGCCCGCCAGCGGACCCTCCACCCGTCGGCCAGCTTCCCGACCGGGACGCTGACCGTGGCCTGGCCACCCGAGGCGACGGCGACCGAGTCGCCCGCCCAGATCTGACCGGTGCCCTGGGAGGTGGCGGCCGGGTCGTGCTCGATCTCGAACGCGCCGGTCAGATCACCGCCGGCGATGTCGCTGACGGCGGCGGCAAGCTGCGGGGTGAGCGAGGTGGCCACGACGCCGCCGTCCACGCTGAGGGCGGGGGTGATGGCCAGGGCGCCGACAGCCGGCGCCGAGGCGGGCCCGCTGGTGGTGATGGTCAGCGTCGGAGGCAGGGTGAAATCGGTGTCTTCCGAAGAGGTGAACACCCGGTAGTTGTCGACGTCCGTCTCACCGGGGGACTTGAGCACCAGACCGTGATTGGCGGCGCCGGCGGCCCAGTCCTGGACGATGCCGGTGACGTTCCAGTCCATGCTGTCCGGATAGACGGCGCAGTCGGAGGTGACGCCCTTGAAGTTGGTGGAGGCGTCCTCGGTGGTGAAGGCGGGCTTGTTCGCCCAGTAGATGTTGTCGGGGTTCCACGA
>NZ_VIRM01000155.1 GCF_006874475.1 Microbispora hainanensis | reverse complement strand
ACCCTCCAGCGCACCTTCCACCCGTCGGTCAGCTTCCCGTCGGGCACGGTCACCGACGCCTGGGCGCCGGAGGCGACGTCGTGCACAGCCCCGGCCCAGATCTGGCCGCTGCCCTGCCCGGAGGGAGCGGCCGGGTCGTGCTCGACCTCGAACTCGGCACGCACCGGTTGCGCGGCCGGGTCGGTCACCGTGGTGCGCAGGGCCGGGGTCAGGCTGGTGGCCACGGTGCCGCCATCCACCACCTGGGAGGGGGTGACCTGGAAGGCCGCGACTGTCGGATTGGGCACGTCGATCGTCGCGCTCTGCCAGTCCGACCACGCCGACGTGGTCGACGCACCCGCGTTGACCGCCCGGGCCCGCCAGCGGACCTTCCACCCGTCGGTCAGCTTCCCGGCCGGGACGCTGACCGTGGCCTGGCCGCCGGAGGCGACGGCGACCGAGTCGCCCGCCCAGATCTGACCGGTGCCCTGGGAGGTGGCGGCCGGGTCGTGCTCGATCTCGAACGCGCCGGTTAGATCGCCGCCGGCGGTGTCGCTGACGGTGGCGGCCAGCTGCGGTGTGAGCGAGGTGGCCACGACGCCGCCGTCCACGCTGAGGGCGGGGGTGATGGCCAGGGCGCCGACTGCCGGCGCCGAAGCGGGCCCGCTGGTGGTGATGGTCAGCGTCGGAGGCAGGGTGAAGTCGGTGTCTTCCGAAGAGGTGAACACCCGGTAGTTGTCGACGTCCGTCTCACCGGGGGACTTGAGCACCAGACCGTGGTTGGCGGCGCCGGCGGCCCAGTCCTGGACGATGCCGGTGACGTTCCAGTCCATGCTGTCCGGGTAGACGGGGCAGTCGGAGGTGACGCCCTTGAAGTTGGTGGAGGCGTCCTCGGTGGTGAAGGCGGGCTTGTTCGCCCAGTAGATGTTGTCGGGGTTCCACAC
>NZ_VIRM01000154.1 GCF_006874475.1 Microbispora hainanensis | reverse complement strand
GATTTCGGCCGCCCCTTCCCGGCGAAACGGAGAAAGCGGAAATTATGATTTCCGATTTGCCCGCTCCCACCGACCCCGCAGCCGACAACGCCGCTGCCCAGGTCATCGAGGAGGCATTGGCCAAGGTCTCCGTCGACGGCACCCAGTCCGTCAACCCCCAGCAGACCGCCCTACGCAACCGCATCGTCGACGCCTGGCGCCGGCGCCACGGCGGCGGCAGCCCCAAGCCGATCCTGACCCTCGTCGGCGGCTACGCCGGATCCGGCAAGACCGAGTTCTCCCGCTTCCTGTCCGATATCACCGGCTGGGCGTTCCTGGACAAGGACTCCATCACCCGATCGATGACCGAACGTCTCCTCGTCTCGCTCGGCGCCGACCCCAACGACCGGCATAGCGAGCTGTACCTATCCGAGGTCCGTCCGCTGGAGTACCGGTGCCTGATGGAGACCGCGTGGGACAACCTGCACGTCGGCACCTCCGCCATCCTGTCCGCGCCGTTCATCAGCGAGCTCAACGACGAGGCATGGTTCAAGCGCCTGGAGAACCGGTGCGCCGCCAAAGGCATCGACGTGGCCGCGATCTGGGTCCGCTGTGATCCCGAGTCCATGCGCGAGTACATCGAGTTCCGCGCAGCCGCCCGCGACGCCTGGAAGCTCACCAACTGGGACGAGTACGTCTCCGGCCTCAAGACCGACGCCAGCCCGCCCACCGCACACATCACGGTCGACAACCGACTGGGCTCGGCGATCACCCTCGCCGACCAAACGCGCGAGGCGCTCAAGCGGATCCTGACGTGACCGCGCCGCCCGTGGGGGTCGTCCTGTACGGCCCGCCCGCCAGCGGCAAGAACACCATCACCGCCGCCATGCACCGGCACGACCCGCGGTTTCGCCTGCTGCCCAAGCTCAAAGTCGGCGCCGGCCGCGCTGACGGCTAC
>NZ_VIRM01000153.1 GCF_006874475.1 Microbispora hainanensis | reverse complement strand
TCATGTGCCGAGAGGGGTGCCGCGGCTGAGGATCAGCTTTTCGATGCGGCGGCGGCGTCGGGTGCTGGTGACGCGGAGGGCGAGGACGGCGAGGGCGAGCAGGACGAGGAGGGTGAGCTGGGGCCAGGGGATGGCCCAGATGGTGGTGTCGATGGCGACGCGTTCGGCGGTGACGCCGGGCAGGGGTTTGCCGGCGGGGGAGGGGATGGCCCAGATGGTGGTGCCGATGGGTCCCAGGGGCCAGGTGCCGGTGATGCGGGCGGTGAAGGTGCGGTTGCCGCCGGGCATGATTTCGCGGGCTCTGGCTTCGGAGGTGTCGTCCCAGGCGTTGTCGCCGGCGAGGGTGGAGGTCTGGATGCGGCTGTCGGGGGCCAGGCGGACGTTGCCGGTGTTGGCGAGGGTGTAGGTGACCTCGACGGTGCCGGGGGTGAAGGGGTTCCACGACCAGGTGTAGGTGGTGTGGACGTTGCTGACGGCGATTTTGGCGGCGAAGGTGCCGGTGACGCGGATGTTGACGCGGACGCCGACGCGGTTGTGGACGCGGACCTGGCCGGAGATGGCGTCGACGGAGGCGGTGACGCCGGCGGGGTGGTCGCCGGGGGTGGCGTTTTGGGGGATGGCGACGGTGAGGGGGACGACGGTGGTGGCTCCGGCGGCGATGGTGATTTTGTCGGGGACGCTGATCCAGGAGCCGCCGTCGACGGGGGTGGCCTCGGGGGGCCGCATGTCGAAGTAGCCCTTGGTGGTGAGGTAGCCGTCGTTGGCGTCGATGGCGAAGTCGACGGGTTGGGTGGAGCGGTTGATGACGGCGATGTGTTCGGTGGCCTGTTGTCCGGCGGGGAGTTCGATGTCGATGACGGTGCGGCCGTCGGGGCCGTCGGCGTTGGCCGGGACGACCGACCAGGTGGTGTCGGCACCGGCCGGGACGGCGAACGCCGCCACGGC
>NZ_VIRM01000152.1 GCF_006874475.1 Microbispora hainanensis | reverse complement strand
GTGAAACGAAGGCTCAGAGTCTTACTGGCGGCCGCCGCCTTGCCTTTGATGGTGGCGGGCATGCTCCTGGGGATCCGGCCCGCCGCGGCGGCCTCGCTGACCCGGATCACCGGCTTCGGCGCCAACCCCACGAACCTGAACATGTACCTCTACGTGCCCGACCGCGTCGCGGCACGCCCGGCCCTGCTGGTCCTGGTCCACTACTGCAGCGGCTCGGCCTCCGCGATCTTCAACGGCAACGGCCACGACTACGTCACCGCCGCCGACCGCTACGGCTACATCATCGTGCTCCCCGAAGCCACCCGCAGCGAAAAATGCTTCGACGTGTCCACCCCCGCCGCCCTGCGCCGCGACGGCGGCAGCGACTCCGCCGGCATCATGGCCATGGTCGCCTACACCCGCCAGCGCTACAACGTCGACCCCGCCCGCATCGTCGTCAGCGGCTTTTCCTCCGGCGCGATGATGACCAACGTCCTGGCCGCCCAATACCCCGACGTGTTCTCCGCCGCCTCCGCCTTCTCCGGCGTCCCCGCCGGCTGCTTCGCCACCACCAACGGCTCACTGTGGAACAGCCAGTGCTCCGGCGGCCAGCTCATCAAAACCGCCCAGCAATGGGGCGACCAGGCCCGCGCCATGTACCCCGGCTACACCGGCCGCTACCCCCGCATCCAGCTCTGGCACGGCACCACCGACACCACACTCGCCTACCCCAACTACGGCGAAGAGATCAAGCAGTGGACCAACCTGCACGGACTCAGCCAGACCCCCGCCTTCACCGACCACCCGCAATCGTCGTGGACCCGCACCCGCTACGGCGCCACCGGCACCCAGGCCACCATCGAAGGCATCAGCATCTCCGGCGTCGGCCACCAACTCCCCATGAACGGCCAGCTCGCCTACGCCATCTCCTTCCTCGGCCTCGACGGCACCACCACACCCTCCCCCTCACCCAGCCCATCACCGAGC
>NZ_VIRM01000151.1 GCF_006874475.1 Microbispora hainanensis | reverse complement strand
GGGGCGGCTGCCGGTTCGATGGCCCACGGAGATGGAATGGTCGCTCCGCGGTATCGGTAGCGGACAATCGTGACGCTGGATGCGCCGCGGAAGGCCACTGATCCCTCGGCGAATCTCCAGCCCTGGTCGCAGAATCTCCGTAGTTGACTGCGGGGAATCCGGTGTTTGCGAAGGAGCCATCGGGCGATCCGGTGCCACGCGTGGTGGTCGATCGCGGCGAAGGTCTTCTTTGACACGCCGTGCCTGAAGTAGTTCGCCCACCCGGCCAGGGTCCGGTTCAGGCTCATCAAGAGCGTGCCCAGACTCTGGTTGAGCGTGTACCTGTAGGTCCGTTCCGAGACCCGGTCCTTGATCGCCTGGATGGCTCTTTTGGAGGGCCTGGTGTAGACGACGAGCTTGTCGGTGCCGCGTTTCCGCTGGCGGCGGATGGTCTGGCCGAGAAAGTCGAAGCCGTCGTCGATGTGGACCACGCGGGTCTTCTCCGCTGACAGACGCAGGCCGAGTCGGGCCAGGACCTCCGAGATCTGCTCGCGTAGGTCCTCGGCATGGTGGACCGGTCCGGACACCATGACGACGAAGTCGTCGGCGTAGCGGATCAGCCGCCAGTTGCCCTGCCCCGATCGTCTACGTTTGGTGCGCTGGTAGTCGGTGCCCATCAGGGTGTGCCACTGGGTGTGAAAGTGCTCGTCCAGTGCCGTCAGGGCGATGTTGGCCAGCAGCGGGGAGAGGATCCCGCCCTGGGGAGCGCCGGTGAGGCTGTCCTTGAACAGGCCGTGGTTCATCACCCCGGCCTTGAGGAACGCCTTCGCCAATGCCAGGACGCGCTTGTCGGAGATCCTGGATCGGATGCGGTTCATCAACGCGGCGTGGTCGATCTGATCGAAACACGCCTCGATGTCGGCCTCCAGCACAACGTGGTAACCACGCCGAGCCAGGTAGACGATCTCCTCGATCGCGTCCTGCGCGCGGCGGTGGGGCCGGAACCCGTAGGAGACCGGCAGGAAGTCGGCCTCGAAGATCGGTTCCAGCACCGCCTTGAGCGCGGCCTGCACGATACGATCCTTCACCGT
>NZ_VIRM01000150.1 GCF_006874475.1 Microbispora hainanensis | reverse complement strand
GTCATGTCCTTCCGTCTCGGGACGCCGATGCCGCGTCCTCTCGCCCTGGAGACACCAGCTCTGTGAGCGTTAACACCGTCGGCCGATCAGTCCCTTCGATCACGGTGAGACGGATGGGCGGGCCCAGGTGTGGCGATGCGGCCTCGAACCGCGCGGCATGTCAGCGGCGAGAGCGGGCTCCGCGGCACTCGGCGATAATGCTGTTAGCGCTAACATCTGCGGCAGGAGTCGGCCTTTTCTCTCCTCGTGACAACCGGCCGGTGGTGGTGTGCCGGAGCAAATACGAAGAGGGAAGGCGCCGTCAAGGGGGACGGCGCACTTTGTTCCACAGCGCCGTTCCACAACGCCGCGCGGGCCGACGTCGTTCATCTGGAGTTATCGATGACGACCACCCCGCTTTCGGCACCGCCATCATGCTGAAACTTTCATCGACAACTCCCTGCACAGAGCGCGCCAATTGCCATGTTTTCGAAGGCAGGGGCGCTCATGGGAGCGCATTTACGCCGCATTCGGCGAACACTCGGGCCGAAACTTTCAGTCAAGTCTTGACACATTTCGGGGAGATTTCCAGACTGAGTCCTCGAGGCGGTCTCCCCCTGCCAGGTCGGTGGTGAAGTGGCGGGGGGGCGCCGTCCGCGACGCCCTCGTGGTGTGCGTCCCATGACGGGACGCGGTGCCGATCCCGCGGATGTCCTCTTTCCGTGATTCAGTTGTGGAGGCTCAGGCATGGATTCGAACGCCACCCCCCTAGATCGGCTCCGGCGGCCACGCCGCGGCCGGGTGCTGCTCGCCGGCGCCCTCGGCGTTCTCAGCGCGATCACCGCCGTGGCGGTGTCGGTTCCCGCCGACGCGGCGGCGAGCACGCTGGGCGCGGCGGCCGCGCAGAGCGGTCGTTACTTCGGCACCGCGATCAGCGCGAGCAAGCTCGGCGACTCGAACTACACCACGATCGCGAACCGTGAGTTCAACATGATCACGGCCGAGAACGAGATGAAGATCGACGCGACCGAGCCGAACCAGGGTCAGTTCAACTTCACCAACGCCGACCGGATCTACAACTGGGCGGTGCAGAACGGCAAGCAGGTGCGCGGGCACACGCTGGCCTGG
>NZ_VIRM01000015.1 GCF_006874475.1 Microbispora hainanensis | reverse complement strand
CTCATTCCTGGCCATCGCCGGTATCCACCCCAACGGCTCCCTCGGCGTCATCCACCTACTCGCCAGCGAGATCGCCACCTTGTGGGGACAGGTCGGCGACCGCCGGTTCTCCTGCGTCGTCGGCGTCGAATACGACCCACAAACCGGGGAACCAGTGCGAGCGGAACTGGCCAGCCCGCTCTACCGGCACGAGGACACCTGATGCGCGTCGCCTTCGCCAGCGAACCCGCCTACCCCGACCGGCCCAACGAAGACTTCATCGGCGCCACCGCCGACGCCGTCGTCCTGCTCGACGGCGCCAGCATCCCCCCAGGCATCACCTCAACCTGCTCGCACAGCGTGCGCTGGTACTCCCACACCCTCGGCTCCGCCCTGCTCGCCGAGATGACCCAAAGCGCCGGCCCCCTGCCCGAACTCCTCGCCCAGGGCATCAAGCACGTCACCTCACTGCACGACTTCACCTGCGACCTGACCCACGGCGGCTCCCCCTCCGCCACCGTCATCATGCTCCGCCAGGCCGCCGACCACCTAAACTGGCTCGTCCTCGGCGACAGCACCCTCATCCTCGACACCGGCGTACCCGAGCCGATGGTGATTTGCGACGACCGGCTAGAACAGGTCGCCGCACCCCAGCGCGCACGCCTCGACAGCCTCCTCGGGGGCACACCCGAGCACGCCGAAGCCCGCCGCGAGTACGTCGAAACCCTCGGCCAGTATCGCAACCGCGACGGTGGCTTCTGGGTCGCCTCCACCGACCCCCTCGCCGCCGACCAAGCCCTCACCGGCACCATTCCCACCGGCCAGGTACACGCCGCGGCCCTGCTCACCGACGGAGCCGCCGACACCGTCAACCGCTACCAACTCACCACCTGGCGCGGACTCCTCGACACCCTCGCTGAGCATGGGCCAGCTGTGTTGATCCGCCGAGTCCGCGCAGCCGAACAGTCGGACCCGCATGGCAAACAATGGCCACGAAGCAAGGTCCACGACGATGCAACTGCGGCTCTCTGTGACTTGGAACATATTGCCGGGCAGTGATCGAGAAGCTGAAGCACTCCTCAGGGGAATCACAACTGTGGTGCCTTACTGCCTTTTTCATAGGCTGCTAGCGCCGCGAGATCGAAATCTCGCTTGAGTTTGTTTCCTTCTTTCCAATCAAGCGCCTCGTCATGCTGAAGACGTCCAACGACAATCCCCGGGGCAATGCCGACCTCTTCTGCGAAGCGCAGAATGCGAGCAAATGGCTTCGGACGTTGTCGTAGAGCGTCATACTCCGGTAGATATTCCTGCGGGATTAGCACATTAGCAGCAAAGTCGTTGGCCTCCTCCTCCGCTTCACCAGTCCCTTTGAATGGATCGTCATCTAGAAATGTAAGACGCTTTCCGTGCAGTAGCACATGTGCGATTTCATGAAATACCGTGAACCAGAATCGGTCATCTTTCTTGTGTCGATCCGTTAGCGCGATCATCACCTTATCTGGGGTGAGCCACCGAGTGGCACCCGATAGGTGGGTGTTTTTGAACGCAGGAGAAAAGACTACGGCCACTCCGGCCCGTGCACATATTTCAGGCAGCTGTGCCATCCATAGCTCAGGCTCCTTCCTGCTTAGACCACGAATGCTCGGTAGTAGGTCATGCAAAGTCTCACGCCGATATGGCTCGCATTGAAGTTGCCGCGCCATCAGCACACATAACCGGAGCCAAGCGTAGGTGGCGTACTCGTTCGGCAACGCCGTGGTGGACCGCCGAAAAGCAGCACTGTATCCGCTCCACAAGTCTTCGGCCACTGAAGGATTTGCAACACCAAAGAAGTCGAGGAGTCGCCGGAGATTCGCCACGGTCTTACTCCGGTCGGGAAGAACATTCCGAGCGACGAGATCAGCCAACGGGAACTTGTCAAGCCATTCGATCTGACTGACGAGGGAATCGTATTCCTCTTGTCGCACTTGTTGGGTACGCCAGGCGGCTTCCAAAGTGTTCCACACGTTGGCGGGCACGCCGGTTACACGCTCAAATAAAAGTGCGGTTTCCGGGCTGATGGCTGCTGCACCCTGAACGATCTGATTGATGTGCTTGGTCGATAAACCTGTGCGGCGAGCGAGGTCGGCCTGGGGAATACCGAGCTCTTCCAGGGTCTCTTTCAGAGTTTCACCGGGGGACGACACGGTCTGAGGTGCGTACTCGATCGGGGCGACGTTGTCGAGGGTCATCGGGAGTGCCTCTCTTCTGGCGAGGAAGGGGCTGTGCGGTCAATTAGTTGCATCACGGAACGATGGCAGCGACGACGAGAGCGCGGACGGCATGCTCGTCGAGACGCCCGTCCGTGAGCGTGGGGGCTGGGTCGTCGCGGGGACGCACGAGCAGATCGGCGGACCCTCCCAGAGAGACGAGTAAGTATCCGTTGCCCGAGTTCGGATGATGACGGAGACGTGCAGCAGGTAACCGGCGGAGCTCGGCCAGCGAGGCAACGGCGGCGATCTCTCCGAGACGCCGGCGGATCGTCATGGCGAGCGTTGGACCGTACCGACTGACCCTCTCGTCGTCGTCATTGCAGGTCCGGGCCACTTCGCCGTCTCCGAAGACGATCTTCAACTGGTGCACCGCCAGATCGAGTTGTGTTTACCGATCTGTTCCATGCTACTCTCCCGCCTAGATCAAGACGTTTCATGCACCTAGTAGGTGCATGCAAATTCTGGACAACCATGCGGGTGGATCCGCAAGTGAGATCGGGGGAGGCGCTATGGCGGGGGATGGTCATGTCGATCACAGGGTGCTGGCGCAGCACGCCGAGGACAAGGTGAATGTCCCTCAAGGGGAAGCCCAGGAGCGTCGGCGGCAGGTCAACCACCTGAGGGAGCGGCTGGAGTCTTACATTCAGGCCCACCCGGACTACGACCTGGTCAAGCTTCGGGCATCCGGGAGTACCGCGAAGCACACCGCGATCAAGCGGCGCAGCGGGGAAGGCTCCGACGCTGACGTGGCCGCCTATGTGAGGTCTTCCGATCCCAACGTGCCCGAGGCCGACCTCCTGGAGTGGTTGCGAGACCGCTGCGTCGAGGTATACGGGAAGACCAAGGTCGCCGATGACTTCGTGATCTCCAAGCACGCGGTCGGAATCACCCTTCGCGGATCTGGGCTCAAGATCGATGTCGCGCCGGTGCTCTACTTGGGCGGGCCCGACGACCAGGGGTGGCTGATCACGCGACAGGGCGAGCGGGTACTGACCTCCGTAACGCAGCATCTGGAGTTTATCCGGGAGCGCCGAAGGAAGGCCGGCCCTGGCTACCTGGAACTCATTCGGCTCCTCAAGGCCTGGATCCGTGAGTGCAAGCGCCTCGACTCCGATCTGCGCTGCAAGAGCTTCTTGCTCGAACTCATCGTCGCTCACCTGTGGGCGAGCGGTTGGAACGGCGAGCCGTTGCAGGTCAACGACTATCCGCGCGCAATTGAGCAGGTGCTGGCCTACATCGTCCGGACCGGGCTCAAGTCTCCGATCGTCTTTGACGATTTCTACAGACCCACTGAAGTAGGGAGTTCTCTCGACGCCATTCAGGTGTGGGACCCGGTCAATCCCGATAACAACGTCGCCTCCAGCTACATGGAACATGACCGCCGACGCCTGGTGGACCGGGCAGCGGCCGCGCTGGACGAAGTCTCTTGGGCGGCAACAGCACCAACGAAGGGGGCCGCCAACGACGCATGGCGCACTCTGTTCGGCCCCTCGTTCGAGGGGGCCTGACCCGTGGCTACTTCCTACGCCCGTTCTGCGACCTTCACTCTTACCGACGCGCGTTACGTTGGAGCAAAGGTCGGCGCAGACCTCCGCCAGTTGAACAGTCTTTACGGCAACCCGACGCTCGCGAGCATCGACAAGTACACCGAGGAGATAGCCCTTCTCCTGAAGGACGGTTACCTCGACACCGTGGACTTCGGTTTCCGCGACGTCGGGTCCAATGCCTGGAAGCTCCGCCTGCGTTACCGCGCAACGACCGGCGGCCAACTGGTCGACAGCCGACCAGGGCGTCTGCCGGCCAGCATCGACGTCGTCGGACTCAGCTTCCACAGCTATCTCACCTACAGTCCCTCCTTCCACCAGCTCACAACCGCCGAGCAGGCCCGATTCAAGGAGTCCTTGCCGGTCACTCGAACAGGTGCCGCTGCCCCAACAGCGAACGCTGGCGTCAGCCAGACCGGCTACGGTTACGCCCGCAACGGCGCAGGCGTTGACCGCGACGTCTATCAGGCCTTCTGACCTAACCGCCTCCAACATTGAGGACGCATTGTGAGTAGTCAGGAAGATCTCTTCCATCCTGTGATCGAGCTTCCCGAGGCCACGCGGAAGGCTAGGTATGACCGCCTCGTGGGCCTGGACGCCGTTAAGCGCCAACTGCGCAAGGAGGCCATCCTCTTGTCCGACCCCGAGCGTCTCCATACATGGGCGCGCCGCCATCACCCTGGAGCGGACCCTGCAGCGCTCCAGCTGTTCGCTGATCGGGCACCGCTGTTCGTCTTCGCCGGAGATGTCGGCTCAGGAAAGTCTGCACTCGCGGAGTCCTTCGGGTGCGACCTATCCGAGCAGCTTGACCTTCCGGTCTACTTGTATCGACTGAAACTAGCCACTCGCGGCAGTGGCCTCGTTGGCGAGATGACCGCCTTGATCGGTGACGCCTTCTCGTTCCTGCACAACGAGGGTCGCCGGGCACGTAACGCCCGCGGCGTCAGCTCCGTGCTCATCCTGGTCGTCGACGAAGCGGATGCGCTCGTCCAGTCCCGCGAGGCCCAGCAGATGCACCATGAAGACCGCGCCGGCGTGGACGCGTTCCTCGCAGGGGTAGACAGCCTGGCAGGTGCTCGCCTGCCTGTTCTAGTCGTCCTGTGCACGAACCGTGTCGGCGCGCTCGACCCCGCTGTCATGCGTCGTGCTGCGGCGAACTTCACCTTCGCCCGTCCCGACAGCGAACAGCGCCGCGCCGTGCTCGCCCAAGCCTTGCAAGGCATATCCGTACGCGCGGACACTCTCGACAAGCTGGTCGAGCTGACTGGTCCGACAGTAGATAGGCCTGGGTATACGTTCTCGGACCTCACGCAGCGACTAATCCCGGCAGCTGTTCTTCAGGCCTTCCCCGACGGGCCCGTTCGCGATGAGCACCTTCTCACTCTCGCCAACGAGCTCGCTCCGAGCCCGGTCTTCACCGAAGGGGCCTGATGACCGCGCTGCCCACGCCCAGCGCGACAGGCGTCCGGATCGCCGGCGACACGTACCAGTGGCAGCTAGCCTGGCAAGGGTGCGTGACGGCGCTCCGGGACGCCTCCGCCCATGCACCCAATCCGGTGGTTGCTGTCGGCGTTGAGGTCGATGGCACCGGCAACCTGGACGATGTCGTCCTGTATCGCGTTACCCCACCGCACACCTACGCCCAGGTCAAATACACCGTCGACAGCAGCAGCCCCGTCAATACGGAGTATCTGCTCAAGTCCAGTGACTCTGGTGGGCCGTCGATTCTGAACAAGATCGCCAAGACTTGGCGATCGTTGTCCGCCGACGGCACTCCAGTCGACCTGGCGATAATCACCAACCGATTCCCCGATCCAAGCGACCCACTGATATCCGCCCGCGACTCCCGCACCCAGTTGCTCATGCCCAAAGCGGGTCAAGGGGGCTCGCGATCGGAAAAGGGCCGCGCGCGCCAGCAGTGGGCGGTCAACGCCGAACTGAGCGAAGCAGAGCTTTGCGACCTGCTCGGGGTGCTGCGGTTCGACCTCGCCCGGGATGTGAGTCATCTACATGACCACTTGCAACTCCTGATGTTGGCCGCGGGTCTCCGCACGGACGACCCAGCGATCCATGCCGGGGCTGATTGGGTGGCTCGTGAGGTTCGTGATGGTCAGCGGAAGCTGACTCTCACCGCAATCAGAGAAGCCATCGAATCCCTACAGCTCTCAGCGGGCCCCGTTCGCAGCGTGGTGTCCATCGCCACTCTCAAGCCCGACCCCGCAGCCACGGAGGCGGACTACGCCATCGACTGGGTCGATCGCTTCGACGGCGCATCCGCCTACTCCAAGCGCCGTCCCCTAGCTCCGGCAACCTGGTTCCAACTCCAAGAGGAGATTGAAGCCGCACCGAGCCGGCTGCCTCCGGGAGCAACCGCCGTTGCGGTGACCGGCAGCCTCCGTCTGGCGCCCGCCTTTTTGACCGGCACCGCCTTCCGCATGGTTACCGGCGCGGACATCGCCGTCCTTCAACGTGGACAGCTGTGGTCCTCCGCCGCGCCGTACGACACCGGCCTCGTACCGGTGCAAGAGGACTACGAGATCGGACAGGGTTCAGACTTGGCGGTCGCCATCGCTGTGGCCACCGATCCCACGGAGGATGTTCTCCGGTTTCTGCGCCAGCAGGGCGTACCCGTATCACGCCTCTTGGTATTTCGGCCGCCAACTGGTGCCAAGGACAACGCTGTCCCGAACGCCGCAACGGCCAACGCGCTGGCTGTCGGAATCCGAGACGCCCTCCGCCGCACCAGCCGGGGCGCGGCTCGCATCCACCTCTTTCAGGCTGGCCCCATGGGCTTGGCACTCTTACTCGGCCATCGATGGAACAGACTGCGTCCCACAGTGGTGTACGAGGACGTGGCAACTGAGTGGGTATACGAAGAGGCGTTCACCATCGACGCCTGATCTTCATCTCTCCCGAAACGATCACGATATCCAGCCTGTGTTTACCCCCCTAGACCGTCGGGGTGAACGCAGGCTATCGTTGATTGCATAGCCCCCTAGACAATTCTGGTAGCGGACCGGCCGCCACTGTCTAGGGGGATGTACAAGGAGGTGGTGAACGATGGCACTGCAAGGACCCATTCCGATCAGCTTCGAGCTGCTGTTCCCGCACGGCTGCTACGTCGTGGGCGAGGTGACCGCGGCGAAGGACTTCGACGCCAAGCGGGACGCCCAGGCCAAGGACAAGGTGACCGGTCTTCCTGTCTGGCAGGTCCCGGTGATGGACGCCGATCCCTCGCTCAAGGCCGCGCAGAAGACGGTGACCGTGAAGATCCTGTCGGAGGTTCAGCCGGTCGTCCCGCCGTCGCTGCCTGGGGTGCCGATGGCCCCGGCCGAGTTCGAGGGGTTGGAGGTCAAGCCGTACGTGCATCAGGCAACGGGGCGGCTGGCCTACTCGATCTCGGCTCGGGTGATGCGGGCTCCGCGCACGGGGGCCGGCAAGTCCGGCAGCGCTGCGAAGGACGCGGCGTGATGGGGCGGCGGACGGTGCGGCCCTCGGCCGTGATCAGCCTCAACACCGGGGGCGGGGCCTCGGCCAAGACCATGCCGTACCCGGCGCGGACGCCGGTGCTGGCGCTGGACTTCGGCTCGACCTCGGTGCTGCTGACCACCTCGGACAGCGACCAGGTCAGCCCGGCCGATGTCGAGTTCGCCCGCCAGCTCGCCCGTGAGGCGGCCTCGTTCGCCCGGTCGGTCGAGCGGCGGTTTCACGGCCTGGCCAACGGTCGCGGGGTGGCCTGATGACGCACGGTCCCTACACCCACGTGTCGATGTCGATCGACCCCGGCGAGCGTCCCCGTATCGGCATCTCGTTTTACGCCTCGATCATTCGGGCGCGGGCTCGGGTGCTGGAGTCCGGTCGGCCGTACCTGGTCCTGGAGTCCGACGAGGCGGACGTGACGGTCTCGACCGCTGGGGCCGGACCGGTCACCGCCGAGGACCTGGAGATCGCGCGGCAGATCTTCAACGCCGCCGCGCGGTACCTGGCCGACTGCGAACGCCTGCACGCCGAACACGCGCAGGTCACCGACTCGGCGGCCTAACGCTAAGCGGGGCCGCTGGAAGCGGCAACTTCCGGCGGCCCCTCGGTCTCTCCCTGACTGCGCATCACAAGAGAGGAGTTCAGCTTATGCTCAAGCGCCTTCCCGGTGGCGAGGTCCACAACCTCGTGTCCACCACTCCAGACACGGCGGTCGTGTTCAAACCGGCCGTCGTCCAGACTCCGGCGATCCTCACGATCCTGGTCTTCCTCGGCCGCCTGGTCGCCGGGCTCGTCCGGACCCTCGTCGTCCATCCCATCGCCGTGGCGGTGATCGCCATACCCGGTGTGATCTGGGTCCGCTACGGCTGGCCCACAGCGGTCGCCGCCGTCAGCATCCCGCTCTCATTGCTGTTCGGCTGGATGCTGGCCGACCAAGCATCGTTCGCGCGATTCATAGGCTGGCGGCTGCTGGCCTTCTGGCGCCGGTTCTGGATCTACCGGCGGCACTGGCAACCCGTGATGATCGTGTCCGGACTCGGCCGTCACCTCCAGGGCCATTCGGCAGATGGTCGCCGAGTACGGCAGTCCAAGCGAGGCCGCATGAACGGCCTGGCGCACTTCCTCGACGGGCTGCGCTGCTCCATCTGCGGCGCGCTCAACGTCCTGTGGCTCGACCCCATCCGCGGCCTAGTCGAGTGCCACGAATGCGGCCAGACCGCTCTCACCATCCCCGAGACCGCAGAGGAGGACAGTTGATCGACACCCATCAGGCCGGGGGAGACCAGCCGACCTCCCCCGCTCGGCTCAGCGACCGGTCCACGCCTCGGGCCATACGGATGGCGCAACCGCTGGCGCGGGACGTCGTCGAAGAGATCGCCAAGCAATACGGCGTGTGCATCCGCCCCGTGCCGCTGAGGCGGCAGGACATCCTCACCGGACAGGTCGAGGTCATCGACGTTCCCTGCGGGGCCACCTTGGAGAGCAAGTGCCCGCCGTGCGCCAAGCGCAACCGGCAACTCCGTAGGGCGCAGTGCCGGGAGGGCTGGCACCTCGACCACGAACCGGTCAACCTCCCCGACAACGCCGACGAGTATCAGCGTCACCTTGTCGAGCTGCGGGCCGACGCCCAGGCCTGGCGGGACGAGGTCGAAAAGGCCGACGGCGACACCACCGACCTGGACGCCGCCATCGAGGACCTGGACGAGGAGATCAACCGGGCGGGCATGCGCGGCAACGTCCTCGGCCGCACCTCCGGCAAGCGCTCCCGCTCGACCAAGCGGCGGCAGGATGCCCCGGATCTGCCCAAGCGGCAGATGACCAAGACCACCCTCGGGCGGACCTTCACCGGCGCGGACGGCAAGACCTACCGGCCCTCGATGTTCGTCACCCTCACACTCCCGTCGTATGGGCGGGTGCTGGAGGGCGCGCCGCTCGACCCGGACCGGTACGACTACGCCCGTGCGGCCCGCGACGCCCTGCACTTCTCCAAGCTCGTCGACCGCTTCGTACAGAACCTCCGCCGCGTGGCGGGCTACGACGTGCAGTACTTCGCCACCGTCGAACCTCAAAAGCGGCTCGCACCGCACCTGCACATGGCGATCCGCGGCACCCTCCCGCGTGCGGAGCTTCGGCAGATCATCGCCGCCACGTATCACCAGGTGTGGTGGCCCCCGACGGACACGATCCGTTTCGAAGGTGACCACCTGCCGGTCTGGGAGGACGGGGCCGGCTACCTCGACCCAGCCACTGGGGAAGTGCTGCCGACCTGGGAACACGCCCTCGACCAGCTCGACCTGGACGACGAGGCCGAGCCCCTGCACGTGCTCCGCTTCGGCGACCAGCTCGACATACAGAGCGTCCTCGCCGGAACCCCCGACGCCGACCAGCTCATCCAATACCTATCCAAGTACCTGACCAAGAGCCTCGGCGACGCCCTCGGCACCGACGACCCACGCCGCAAAGCGCACACCGAACGACTCCTCGACGCCCTGCGGTTCGAGCCGTGCTCGCCGACCTGCCCGAACTGGCTCCGCTACGGGATCCAGCCCAAGGGCGCCAAACCCGGCATGGCCCCGGGCCGGTGCAAGGGCAAGGTCCACAAGCCCGACCACCTCGGCTACGCAGGGCGGCGCGTCCTCGTCTCCCGCAAGTGGTCGAACAAGACCCTGACCGAGTACAAGCAGGACCGCCGCACCTGGGTCCTGGAAGCCCTCGGTATCCAAGACGAGCCGGTCGACCCCCACCGCTACATCTGGCGACCGGTCAAGCCCGGAGATCCTGAACTCGCCCCGATCGGCGTGCGGCTCCTGCGGTCGGTCCACGAACGCCAGCGCTGGCGCAACCACCTCGACCGGCTCGAAGCCGAGGCAGACGGACAAGTTCTTTCGGCAACTGAAGGGAGGGCAGCATGACGAACGCGATTTCACCGACCACGCCACTCCCGCCCGAGGCCCAAGGTCGGCTCCTCAGGGTCGAAGAGGCGGCCGAACGGCTGAACACCTCTGTTCGCTTTCCTCGTCGGCTGATCGCCGAACGCCGTATCTTCTTCGTCCGCGTCGGCCGGAGCGTTCGCATTCCCGAAGCCGCTCTCGAAGCGTTCATCGCGGCCGGGCTCGTCGAGCCGATGAAGGCCCCGAAGGGACGGGCGGCCTGATGGCGAACAGAGACGGTCACCGGCGTTTCGGCAATATCCGCAAGCTTCCCTCCGGCCGCTTTCAGATTCGCTATCCCGGCCCCGATGGACGGATCCACACGGGCTCCACGACCTACGCGACCAAGACGGACGCCGACCGTGCGCTCACGCTGCTCGAAGCGCAGATGATCTCAGGAGAATGGACGGACCCCGATCGCGGCAAAGTCCTGCTCGGCGACTATGCGTGGACCTGGATCAAAGAACGTCCCGGCCTGCGCCCCAAGACGGTCGAGCTCTACACCTGGCTCCTTGAGCGGCACATCATGCCCGGCCTCGGCGAAGTGCCGGTCGGCAAACTCACCACAGCGCTTGTCCGCTCCTGGCGAGCCGCCCTCATAGACAAAGGCGTCTCGGTATCCACGGCGGCCAAGGCGTACCGGCTCCTCCGGGCCGTTCTGATGACGGCCGTCGAAGAGGACAAGCTGATCAGCCAAAACCCATGCCGCATCAAGGGCGCGGACAACGAGCAGACGCCGGAGCGGCCCATCCTCACCGTCGCCCAGGTCTTCGAGCTGGCGGACCGGATGGCGGACCGGCGATTCCGGGCGCTGATCCTGCTGACCACCTTCGCGAGCCTGCGATGGGGCGAGGCCATCGCGCTGCGGCGCTCGGACATCGACATCGAGGCACGTACGGTCCGCGTGCGTGAACAGCTCATCGAGCTGGACGGCGGAGACATGGTGCTCGCGCCGCCCAAGTCGCGGGCCGGCAAGCGGACGGTCAGCATCCCCTCGGCCATCGTCCCGGCGCTCGTCGCCCACCTCGACCAGTTCACCGGCACGGGCGACGACGCGTTCGTCTTTCTCGGCAAGCGCGGCGCCTACCTCCGCGGTGGCAACTTCCGGCGTGAGGCCAAGTGGGCAGAAGCGCTCAAGGAGATGGGCGTCAAGGGCCTGCACTTCCACGACCTACGGCACACCGGCAACACGCTCGCCGCGCAGTCGGGCGCGAGCCTCGCCGACCTCAAGGCACGGATGGGCCACGACAGCGACCGGGCCGCGCTGATCTACCAGCACGCGACGCGTGACGCCGACCGGAAGATCGCCGACACGCTGAGCGCGCGAGTCGAGGCGGAGCGCGATGCCGGCAAGAGCTAATGGCACGTTAATGGCACGAACGCCGCTTCCCATGATCGGAGAAGCGGCGTTTTGGCTGGTGGAGCCTAGGGGATTCGAACCCCTGACTTCCTGCTTGCAAAGCAGGCGCTCTGCCAGCTGAGCTAAGGCCCCGTGACGGGTGCGAACTACGCAAACGTGCAGATCCACAGGCCGCCGGTGCGTACACGGTAGCAACAGCCCGCACTCGAGCGCCACTCGATACCGCCCGCGCCGCCCGCGTGGCCCCTGCGCAGGCGCCGGGAAGACCCTTGACGAGACGAGCGATCAGGAGGTGGCCACGGGCGAGGCGCCGACCTCGTTGGCGAGGACGAGCCCGGGGAAGTCGGCGATGGATTCGATGATGTGTGTGGCGCCGCCGCCGATCAGGCGATCCTTGCTGTGGACGCCGGTGAGCACGCCTGCGACGATCGAGGCGCCCGCACGCCGGCCGCACAGCATGTCGCTCTCGGAGTCGCCCGCCAGGGCGACCTGCCGTACGTCGTCGATGCCGGAGCGCAGGACGGCGGTGAGCACCATGTCGGGGTAGGGGCGGCCGCGCCCGGCGTCTTCGGGACACAGCGCGAGATCCAGCATGTCGACCCAGCTGAGGGTGCTCAGCACCCGTCCCAGGGTCGCCCGGCTGAATCCGGTGATCAGGGCGATCTTCAGGCCCGCGTCGCGCAGCTTCGCGATGGCCTCGACGGCCCCCGGAAGCGGCACGAGACCGGCCCGTTCGATGGCTCCCTCGTAGGAGCGCTCGAAAGTCAGGTTGGCGGCCTGCGCCTGGGCTTCGTTGCCGGGGAAGATGCCCCGGAAGACTTCGATTTTGGGACATCCCCGAGACCTGTGCACATGCACCATGGCACGGGCATAGGCACTGGTCCCGGGGACGATGCCCTGCGTGGCGATCGCCTCGGCGAACGCCCGTTCCACCATGTCGATGTCACCGATCGTGGTGCCGGCCAGGTCAAGACAGGCCAGCTTCACCGGGCTCATTCCCGCACCCTTGCCACGATCAAGCACCATCCCTGGTGGTCAGTTCTCGCTGCCGGTGGCCTCGGTCCACAGGTCGAGCTCGGCACGGTCGGCCTGCACCTTGCGCCAGACCAGAAGCCCGCCGACGGCGACCAGAGCGAGAACAAGCAGCTTCTTCACGGTGTGACCCCACTTCTCGACGGTCTCACCTGCCGGGTGAGACAACGCCCGGTTCTACGGTTCCCTGCAGCCTAGCAAGGCTTCGGCCTCCGGCCCGGATTGCCAGAAATTCCGGTGCACCAAAATCATGATTACGGCCCGCCCTGCATGCCTGCCGTCCGACCCTGGCGGCAGGGCGGCGAGATCAGAAGTGCCCAGCTCACAACGGCGCTAACCCTGCGCGGAGACGAGGTTCGGGGAGATGGAGAGGCCTGTTTTCGGTCAGGCGGCCCGCGCTCCGCTCTCAGCGGAAGTCGGATGTCGATCAGGGGAGCGCCGTGCAGAGGCGGATCGTCGTTCCCTCGGCCCCCGTCCGAACAACGAGGTCGGCCAGGCGGTTCATGAGCCACAGCCCGCGTCCCCCGAAGTCGAACCGCGTCACCGTCTGCTCGCACTCCAGCGCCTCGTCGGGGATGCCGGGACCCTTGTCGGTGATCTCGGCCACCAGGGTCCCCGCCTCACGCCACATGGCGATTCCCCGCGGCGGCGAGCCGTACCGGACGGCGTTGGTGACCGCCTCGTGCACCGCGAGCACGAAGTCCTGCAGAGCCACGCCCTCAAGACCGGCCTCCTGCGCCGACACCATGACGAGATGCCGCACCCTGGTGACCGAGCTTCGGTCGAACTCCAGGCTGAGCAGGCTGCCCGCCAAGGTTCTCACCGCCCTCCTGCTTGCCCACGGTGGTAGTCACTCCACTTACCGCACACGGGCACCTGACACGTATTTCCGGGTGCGGCTTGCGCCACCATTTCCTGTGGGCGTGCGGCAGCGGGGTCGTGCACGTGACGCCGGCGCATCGTCACAGCTCCGTCAGGAGCTGCTGCAGCATCCGTTTGGTCTCCGTCACCGGTCTGGCCTGGATGCACAGGCGTTCCATGACGGCGAGATAGCGGTCGACGTCCTCCCGCTTCTCCAGGTAGATGGCGCTGGTGAGCTGTTCGAGGTAGACGACGTCGGGCAGGCCGACCCCCGCGAAGCGCAGGATGCTGAACGGCCCTCCGGCGGCGGCGTGCCCGCCGGCGCTGAACGGAATGATTTGGAGCGTTACACGAGGCATGGTGATCACTTCGAGCAGATGCTCGATCTGGGCCCGCATCACCTCGGGCCCGCCCACCGGACGTCGCAGCACGGCCTCGTCGATCACCGCCCACAGGGTGGGCGGATCCGGCCGGACCAGCACCTCCTGGCGGTCCATCCGCAGCCGGACGCGGCGCTCGACCTCCCCGTCCGACGCGTCGGGATGACCGAGTCGCACGACCGATTCGGCGTACTCGGGGGCCTGCAACAGCCCGGGCACGAACTGCACCTCGTAGCAGCGGATCGCGCTCGCGGCCTGCTCCAGGCCGACGTACGCCTCGAACCAGGAGGGCAGGACGTCGTCGTACTTGTGCCACCAGCCGTGGGCGTTGGCCTGGGCGACGAGCGAGAGCAGCGCCTCCCGCTCGCTCTCGTCGGTGACGCCGTACAGGGTGAGGAGATCGGCGACGTCACGGCGGCGGAATCCGACCCGCCCGAGCTCCATCCGGCTGATCTTCGAGTGGGAGGCGCGGATGGCCTGGCCGGCCTCCTCCAGGCGGATGTGCCTGCTTTCGCGGAGTCGCCGCAGCTGGGTGCCGAGCAGGATGCGCAGCACGGTGGGGCTGCGGCGTGATCGTGCCGCCAGGTCGAGCGGGTGAGGCACACCCTCGGTAGGGGCCGCAGTCATATGGGGTCCTTTGAGGTGCACCGACGTTTACGCCACGTTAACGATACCCGCCGCGCCGGGCCGCGCAAGTGGCGAGATCATTTCTCCACTTCGTCGAGAAGGTCGTCGAATTCGCCGTCCTTGGCGGAGCGGAGGAATGCCGCCATGGCCTCAAGAGACACGATCAGCGCAGGCCCGCAGGGGTGCCGGGAGTTGCGTACGGCCACCCGCCCGTCGGGCAGCGCGGCGATCTCGACGCAGTTGCCGCTCGGATTGCTGTGCCGGCTCTTGCGCCAGTCCTGCTGCCCCAGTTGTGAAGAGGGCATTCCGTTGTAGATCATGGACACGGGGCGCCTCGTTTCGGAATCCCAGCCCAAGCAACGACATTCGTGCGTTTGCACGTGCATCTGTACTTGCACAGGAGCATCAATGGGAGCAGTATGACTTACTGAGTCATCCCGCCACATGGTCGACATCAACCTCATAAGGCTCTCAATGACTGGTTATCGGACAGACCGCGCTTCCCTCGCAGAAGCCGATAGCGTTGCCCGGGACCCCTGGCTGGGCGCACTTGAGCAGGTCTTTCCGGAAGGCAAGCGCTGGCCCTGGACCTGTGGCGAAGAGCCGTGCGGTGTCCCCCAAGTGGCTGTGCACGAGTTCCACCGTGAGAGTCTCGCCGCGCGCACCGCGCGGCGCTTCACCGCCGGGGTGCTGCAGACCTGGTCCATGGAGGACGTCGCCGACGACGCCGCGCTCGCGGTCTGCGAACTCGTCACCAACGCGCTGCGCCACGGCCTGCGGCACCAGGCCATCCATCCCCTGCCGGTGCGCCTGTTGATGTTCCGTTCGGCCCGCGCGCTGCTGTGCATGGTCACCGACCCCAGCAACGACGCGCCGGTGCTGCGCGAGCCCGACTACGTCGCGGAGACCGGGCGCGGCCTACAGGTCGTCGCCGGGGTCAGCCGCATGTGGGGCTGGGCGCGGCTGCGTCCTGTCGGCAAGGCCGTGTGGGCCGGCTTCACGGCCGAGGCCGCCGGCTACCGCTGATCCGATCCCTGCAGCCGAGAAACATCGTCCGGAAAGACCTCCGAAGAAGGCCCGCTCGCAGGCGCGTACGGATCCTCACCCAGGCCCCTCCTGCACCGGTACGATCGGTCATCAGGCCTGAACGGAGGATCATGCCGGGTTTCCCCCCGGTCGAGCCTGTGGGTTTCGACCCGTCCGTCCCGAACGAGGCCCGGGTCTACGACTACTGGCTCGGCGGGAAGGACAACTTCGCCGCGGACCGCGAGGCCGCGGAAGCCGCGCTGCTGATCGCGCCGGAGCTCCCCCTGATGTGCCGCGAGGGGCGGAAGTTCCTGCGCAGGGCCGTACGGTTCCTGGCCGCGGCCGGGATCCGTCAGTTCGTCGACATCGGCTGCGGCCTGCCGACCCAGGGCAACGTGCACGAGGTCGCGCGGGAGTGCGCCCCGGACGCCTGCGTGGTCTACGTGGACAACGACCCCGTCGTCGTCAGCCACGGCCAGGCGCTGGTGGAGGAGAACGAGCGCGTCGCGGTGATCCGCGGCGACGTACGCGACCCCGACTCGATCCTCACCCATCCGCGGCTGCGTGAGCTCGTCGACCTCGGCGAGCCCGTGGGCGTCCTGCTCGTCTCGGTCTTGGCGGCGATCAACGACGACGATCTCACGATGGCCATCACCGCGCGGCTGCGCGAGGCGATCGCGCCCGGCAGTTATATCGTCATCAGCCACGCGATCTCCGACCTCCGGCCGGAGGTGACGGACAAGCTCGCCCTGCTGTTCGCCAACGAGTGGGCGGTCAAGGACGACGGCCGCCTGCGGCTGCCCACCCAGGCCGAGATCCTGCCGCTGTTCGGCGACCTGGAAATGGTGGAGCCCGGCCTGGTCCAGGTGCCCGAATGGCGACCGGAGCCCGGCGAGCTGCGACCGCCGGAAGACACGGTCTGGTCGGTCGGCGGCGTCGGCCGCAAGCGTTGACCATGTCGGCCCTAGACACCAAGCGGTGGGCCGCAAGCGTTGACCATGTCGGCCGTGAACACCAGCCGGTCGGCCGCAAGCGCGTTGACCGATACGGCACGTGTCGGCCGCCCGCCCGCGAGCGTAGGCCGCCGCCGGCCGGGCTCAGACCAGCAGGCCCCGCGCCAGCGTCTCTATCCGGTCCCGCCACGCCCGCAGCGGCCCGCCGGGGTCGGGCAGGCCGGTCTCGGTGACGACCAGCCGGGCGCCGTGCCCGGTGCCCTGCGACAGTTCCCAGCGCACGCGCCTGCCCTGCTCGCCGGACTCCACGTACGCGGGAAGCCCGGCGGCGGGTTCCCGTACGGCCGTGACGCTCCCCTCGCCGAGGCCGCCGGGCACCGGCGCGCCCGGCGTGGCGGCGGGGGCGCCGGCGGCCGCCCAGACCTCCTCGACCGGCCGGGTGAGCTGGCGCTCGAAGCGCACCCGCCAGCCGCCACCCGCCTGCTCGCCCGTTGGCTCGGGCAGGCGCTCGGCCACACCTTCGGCCAGCCCGAAGGCCTCGACGTACGCCTCGTGGAGGTGGGCGAAGTTCCCCTCGGGCCATTCGGCGGGCCGTCCGCCGACGATCGCGTCCATGGCGTCGAGGCAGACCTGCCAGCCGGACGCGTAGCTCGCCGCGGCGGGCCGGTCCTGGAAGACCTGGGTGAACACGAGCAGGCAGCCGCCCTCGTCGGGCAGCAACTCGAAGCGCAGGACGTTGTCGCCCTCGCGCGGCATCTCCCGCGGCGCGTGCTGGAGGAAGGCGAACAGCCGGGGCGGATCGAGCTCGGTGATCTCGGCGTCCATCGTCGTGCCGCCGCCGTCGAACGTGATCTTCCCACCGACCCGCAGGTCCATCTCGACGACCTTGAACGGGAACCACCGGCCCAGCCGGTCGGGCTCGGTGACCGCCCGCCAGACCTTCTCCCGGGGGTGGGCCAGCCTGCGCTCCATGCGCAGCGCCGCCTGTCCTTCGTACATGCCGAGTGTCGCGTTCACGGGCTCTCCTCCGGCTGATCGGGCATCGCGTCCAGGTGTCGTTCCAGCGCGTCGAAGCTGTCCGACCACAGCCGCCGATAGGGCGCGAGCCAGGCGTCGATCTCGGCGAGCGGCTCGGGACACAGTTCGTACCACCGGCGCTGGGCGTCCCTGCGCACACGGACCAGCCCGGCCTCCCGCAGCACCTTGAGGTGCTTGGAAGTGCCGGGCTGGGTGAGGCCGAGCCGTTCGGTGAGCTCCCCGACCAGGCGGGGACGTTCGAGCAGCAGGTCGAGGATGCGCCGTCTGGCGGGCTCGGCGAGTACGTCGAAGGTCGCTGACACGCCTAGAACATACCCGCTCAGCTATATAGCCACAACTGCATATTCTCAGCCGGTGATCTCGTTGAGCTCCTTGAGCGCCGCGTCGTCCGGCCGCCACGCCGCCGCCACGACGTTGGCCTTGATCTGCTCGGGCCGGGTCGCCCCCGCGATCACGGAGGAGACGGCCGGCTGCGCGAGCAGGCCGCCGATCGCGACGTCCAGCAGGGTCACGCCCTGCCGCTCGGCGAACTCCCGCAGCCGCTCCACCACCTCGAACCGCGCGTCGGTCAGATACTCCGGCCGCCCTTCGAGGCGGGTGCCCGCCGGCGGCTCCTCCCCGCGCCGGTACTTGCCGGTGAGCAGGCCGTTCGCCAGCGGGAAGTACGGCAGCAGGCCGATGCCGTGGTGCAGCAGCGCGGGGACGAGCTCCCGCTCCACCCGCCGGTCGAGCAGGCTGTATTCGTTCTGCGCGCTCACGAAACGCTCGAAGCCGCTGGTGCGGGCGATCCAGTCGGCGTCGGTGACCTGCCAGGACGCGAAGTTGGACGAGCCCACGTAGCGGACCTTGCCCTCCCGCACCAGGTCGGTCAGGACCGACAGGGTCTCCTCGATCGGCGTGGACGGGTCGGGGAAGTGCAGCTGGTAGAGGTCGATCCAGTCGGTCTTGAGGCGGCGCAGGGACCGCTCGACCGCCAGGCGGACGTAGCGCCGCGAGGCCCGCGCGCCCCAGTCGGGCCCGTTGGCGCCGCCCACGTCGCCGCCGAACTTGGTCGCGATGACGACCTGATCACGCCGCCCCTTGAGCACCTCACCGAGGTACGCCTCCGACTCGCCGTAGATGTCGGCGGTGTCGATCAGCGTGACGCCGGCGTCGAGCGCCGCGTCGACCACGGCGCGTGTGGCGTCGATGTCGATCCTGCGGCCGAAGTTGTTGGCGCCGAGGCCGAGAGCCGAGACGACGAGTCCCGAGTCCCCCAGCCGCCGGTAGGTCATTTCGGTCATGCCCGTGGATCCCTTCTCATGAGCCTCTCCCTGCGGGAGAGCTCTCCTCACCGTATTTCGGTCCCTTCCAGGGGCGGCCACCGGACCATCCGCGAGAGGATGCGGGGCATGACCTCCGTACGGCACAGCGTCCGGGCCATCCTGTTCGACGGCGACGACATCGTCCTGTTCCGGCGTGTGCGGGCGGGGCGGGAGCCCTACTGGATCACGCCGGGCGGCGGGGTGGAGGACACCGACGCCGGCCCCGAGGCGGCGCTGCGCCGCGAGCTCGACGAGGAGCTCGGCGCGACGGCGGGGCCGGCGCTGCACGTGTTCACCCTCGTCGAGCCCGGCCGCCTGAGCACGGTCTTCGCCTGCCGGCTGGTGTCGCTCGACCTGTCGCGCCGCAGCGGCCCGGAGTTCCTCGAACCGGACATCGGCCTGCACGAGGTGCGCCGGGTGCGCCCGGAGGAGGCGCGCACACTGAATATGGTCCCGCCCGAGCTGGGGGAGTACATCTCCGCGAACGCCGCGACCCTGCCCAAGCTGCTCGACGCCGCGACGTACGCCCCGGGCCGCTATCGGCCGGTCGTCGACGTGCACCTGCTGCTGACCGATGGAGAAAAGGTGCTGCTCGGCCGCCGCGAGGGCACCGGCTATGCCGACGGCGAGTGGCAGATCATGCCGTCCGGGCACCTGGAGGAGGGCGAGTCGGTGGTGGACGCCGCCGTCCGCGAGGCCCGCGAGGAGCTCGGCATCGAGGTGGACGGCTGCGAGGTCGTCCACGTCATGCATCACCACAACGCGGGCGGGACGGCACGCATCGGGATGTTCCTCGTGCCGCACTCCATCACCGGCACACCGGTCAACGCCGAGCCGCACAAGTGCGCCGAGCTGGCCTGGTTTCCGTTCGACCGGCTGCCCGAGCGGACCGTGCCGTACGCGCGGGCGGGCGTCGAGGCCGTGCGGCGCGCGCTCGCCGTGCGCCCGCCGGGCGGCCTTCCCACGGCAGCACCCAACGCGACCCCCGGCGCCCCACGCTGGCCGGGCCTTCCCACGGCCCTTCCCACGGCGATCAACGCGACCCCCGGCGCCCCACACTCGCCGGACCTCCCCGCGGTCGTCGGCACCGCTCCCGTGGTCTCCGGGTCGCCGGCCTTCTCCCTGCACGGATGGGACGTCCCCGGCCCCGCCGATCTCGCGGCCGAGGCCGTACGCGCCGGGTTCGAGGAGGTCACGGTCTGCCTGGTCGCCCGGCTCGGCGACGCGGTGCTCGTCCACTCCGACGACGAGACCGACCGCCTGCCCGCCACGGTCGTACGGCCGGGCGAGAGCGTGGAGGCGGCGCTGGCGCGGCTCGCCCCGGTGGGGGAGGTGACGTTCGCGGGATCGGACGACTACGTCTCGCACCGGGGACGCGCCGGACGCCGTCTCGCCTTCTCGGCCCGGCTGCCGGAGGCGCCCAAGGGCACGGTGCCGGAGGCGCCCAAGGGCACGGCGCCGCTCCCGGCCGGGTCGCTCGGACGCCTGCCGTACGCCGAGGGGGTGTTCGTCCGCCGCGCCTCTTCAGGGCTTTTGCACGGCCTGTCCAGTCGATAGCCTGATGCGGGGTGTGCCGGGAAGTCTGGTCGGCGAAGGGGTCCCCCCTACCCGGGGACCGTGTCGACGACCGGAAGGCAGACGTGAGCACAGCCACACGTGGCAGGCGGGTGAGAGCATGCGTGCCCGGGATCTCGTAGTGCCGTTCCCCACCGTGGAGCTCGACTCCCCCGTAGCCGACGCCGCCCGCCTCATGGCCGAGCGCGAGCTGCCCGGACTGATCGTGCTGGACGAGCGCGGCACGCCGGTGTCGATCCTGCCGGGCACGCAGGTGCTGCGCCTGGCCGTGCCCCGCTATTGCCAGGACGACCCCGCGCTGGCCCGGGTGATCGACGAGGCCCACGCCGACGCGTTCGTCCGCGCGCTGGGCGAGCGCACGGTCCGCGAGGCGCTGCCGGAACGGCCGCGCGAGCTTCCGGCGACCGATCCGGACGCCACGCTCCTGGAGGTCGGCGCGCTGATGGCACGCACCCGCAGCCCTCTGGTCGCCGTGCTCGACGGCGACCGCCTGCTGGGCGCGGTCACGCTCTCCGCACTGCTGAAGCGGCTCACATGACGGTGACCGCATGGCTGGCGGCGATCGTCTTCGTCGCCACGTACGTCCTCATCGCCAGCGAGAAAGTCCACCGGGTCAAGGCCGCCCTGGGCGGCGCAGCCATCATGCTGCTGGTCCACGCGACCGCGGCCGGCTCCGCGTTCTTCTCGCAGGAGTCCGGCGTGGACTGGAACGTCGTCTTCCTGCTGCTGGGCATGATGATCATCGTCGGGGTGCTGCGGCAGACCGGCGTGTTCGAATATCTCGCGATCTGGGCGGCCAAACGGGCCAGGGGACGGCCGTTCCGGCTCATGGTGCTGCTCCTGGTGATCACGGCCGCCGCGTCGGCGCTGCTGGACAACGTCACGACCGTGCTGCTGATCGCGCCGGTCACGTTCCTCGTCTGCGAACGCCTCGCGCTGCCGGTCGCGCCGTTCCTGATCGCCGAGGCGATGGCGTCCAACATCGGCGGCACCGCGACCCTCGTCGGCGATCCGCCGAACATCATCATCGCCTCGCGCGCCGGGCTGACCTTCAACGACTTCCTCGTCCACCTCGCACCGCTGGTGATCGTGCTGACGGCGGTCTTCATCGGACTGTGCCGGCTGCTGTTCCGCAAGGCGTTCCGGTATGACCCCGAGCGGGCGGCCGAGATCATGCAGCTGGACGAGCGGGCGGCCATCCAGGACAAGGTCATGCTCGTGCAGAGCCTGTCCGTGCTCGGCGTGGTCATCGCGGCGTTCGTGCTGCACCCGGTGCTGCACTACGAGCCGTCGGTCGTGGCGCTGCTCGGGGCGGGGCTGCTCGTGCTGGTCACCAAGATCACCACCGAGGACGCGCTGCGCGAGGTGGAGTGGCCCACGCTGGTGTTCTTCGCCGGGCTGTTCGTGATGGTCGGCGCGCTCGTCGAGACCGGGGTGATCGCCCAGGTGTCGCAGGCGGCGGCGGAGGCGACGGCCGGGCGGCCCGGCGTGACCACCATGGTCCTGCTCTGGGGGTCGGCCGGGCTGTCCGCGATCGTGGACAACATCCCGTACGTCGCGACGATGAGCCCGATCGTGGCCGACCTAGCGCAGCACGTGCCCGGCGACCACAACGTGCTGTGGTGGGCGCTCGCGCTCGGCGCCGACCTCGGCGGCAACGCCACCGCCGTGGGCGCCTCCGCCAACGTCGTCATCCTCGGCATCGCCGAACGCAACGGCGCGAAAATCAGTTTCTGGCAGTTCACCAAATATGGCCTGGTGGTCACCGTCGTCACGGTGGCCCTGTGCGTGCCGTACCTCTGGTTGCGCTACCTCCTCTAGCCCGCCCGGCCCCCTCTCTCCAGGGGCCCCGGCTTGACGCGAAAATACCATAGGGGGGTATGGTGTTCCCGTCGATGCGGAACGAGTTATCAGGAGTGATCGGCATGACCAGCACCTACACCGTCACCGGCATGACCTGCGGCCACTGCGTCAGCTCGGTCAAGGAGGAGGTCGGCGGGGTCCCCGGCGTGACCGGCGTTCAGGTCGACCTGGCCACCGGTTCGCTGACGGTCGAGAGCGACGGCGGCGTCGACGACGCGGCCGTCGTGGCGGCCGTCCGGGAGGCCGGATATGACGTGGCGGGTGTCTCGTGAACACCCCGGCCCGGCTCGGCGCGTATGCCGCGGGCCTCGCTGTGATCTTCGTGGCGGCGCTGGGCGCGGGGACCGCGCTGGGCTCCGGCGAGCCCCCGCGCGCGACCCCGCGCCCCGCCCACGGCCATGCGGACCCCAGCGGCCCCACTGGCTCCACCGACCCCACTGGCTCCACGGGCCCTGCGCCCGGCCACGCTCACGAGGAGGCCTCGGAGGTGGCGAGCGCGCTCCCGGGTCTGCAGATCTCCCAGGACGGCTACACGCTGGTCCCCCTGACCACGACGCTCACGCGCGGGAAGGCCACCGGCTTCCGGTTCACCGTGAACGGTCCCGACGGCGCGCCGGTGACCCGCTATCAGGTGAAGCACGAGAAGGAGCTGCACTTCATCGTGGTCTCCAGGGACCTCGGCGACTTCTGGCACCTGCACCCGGAGGAGGCCGGCGACGGGGTCTGGTCGGTGCCGCTGACGCTGCCCGACGCCGGCGCCTATCGGGTGTTCGCGGACTTCGCCCCCGAGGGCGGGCCCGGCCTGACCCTCGGCGCGGACCTGTTCGTCCCCGGCGACTACCGGCCCCGGCCGCTGCCGCCGGTGGATCGTACGGCTCAGGTGGACGGATACACGGTGACGCTGGCCGGCGACCTCACGCCGGGCCAGGTGAGTAAGCTCGTGTTCACGGTGAGCAAGGACGGCAAGCCGGTCGGCGATCTCGAGCCCTACCTGGGCGCCAACGGCCACCTCGTCGCGATCCGTGCGGGCGACCTGGCCTACCTGCACGTGCATCCCGAGGAGGACACGACGGCGGCCGGGGTGACCTTCGCCGCGTCGGCCCCGAGCGGCGGCGACTACCGCCTGTTCCTCGACTTCAAGCACGGCGGGACCGTGCACACCGCCGCCTTCACCGTACGGGCCACCGATACGGCGGGCCACTGACAGCGCACTGGACGCGGAAAGGAGGAGCGATGGCCTCCATCACCGGCGACAAGCCGTCCGCCGCGGGCGGCGCCGTCGAGCTCTCGATCGGCGGAATGACCTGCGCGTCGTGCGCCAACCGGATCGAGCGCAAGCTCAACAAGCTGGACGGTGTCACCGCGACGGTGAACTACGCCACGGAGAAGGCCAAGGTGACCTTCCCGGCCGATCTGGATCCGCATGTGCTGGTGGCGGAGGTGGAGAAGGCCGGCTACACGGCCGCGCTCCCCGAGCCGCCGAAGCCCGAACAGGGTCCCGAGGAGCCGGACGATGAACTGGCTCCGCTACGGACGCGGCTGCTGGTGTCGGTGGTGCTGGCGGTGCCGGTGATCGCGCTGGCGATGATCCCCGCGCTGCAGTTCACCTATTGGCAGTGGCTGTCGCTCACCCTGGCCGCCCCGGTCGTGGTGTATGGCGGGCTGCCGTTCCACAAGGCGGCCTGGACCAACCTGCGGCACGGCGCCGCCACCATGGACACCCTCGTGTCGCTGGGCACGATCGCCGCCTTGGGCTGGTCGCTGTGGGCCCTGTTCCTCGGTAGCGCGGGTGTGCCGGGGATGACCCACGGGTTCGACCTGACCATCACCCGCAGCGACGGCGCGGGCAACATCTACCTGGAGGCCGCCGCCGGGGTGACCGCGTTCATCCTGGCCGGGCGCTACTTCGAGGCCCGCTCCAAGCGGCGGGCGGGTGCGGCGCTGCGGGCGCTGCTGGAGCTGGGCGCCAAGGACGTCGCCGTCCTGCGCGACGGCCGCGAGGTGCGCATCCCGATCGGGGAACTGCGGGTGGGCGACCGGTTCGTGGTCCGGCCCGGAGAGAAGATCGCCACCGACGGGGTGATCGAAGAGGGCAGCTCGGCGGTCGACGCCTCGATGCTCACCGGCGAATCCGTCCCGGTCGAGGTGCGGCCCGGCGATCCGGTGACCGGCGCCACGGTCAACGCCGGGGGGCGGCTGGTGGTGCGGGCCACCCGGATCGGCGCCGACACCCAGCTCGCCCAGATGGCCCGCCTGGTCGAAGACGCCCAGACGGGCAAGGCACAGGTGCAGCGCCTGGCCGACCGCATCTCCGGGATCTTCGTCCCGATCGTCATCGCCCTGGCGGTGGCCACCTTGGGCTACTGGCTCGGCACCGGCGAAGGCGTGGGGGCGGCGTTCACCGCCGCGGTCGCCGTGCTGATCATCGCCTGCCCGTGCGCGCTGGGCCTGGCCACCCCGACCGCGTTGCTGGTCGGCACCGGCCGCGGCGCCCAGCTCGGGATCTTGATCAAGGGGCCGGAGGTGCTGGAGTCGACCCGGCGGATCGACACGATCGTGCTGGACAAGACCGGCACCGTCACCGAAGGACGGATGACCCTGGTCGAGGTCCACACCACCGCCGGGGTCACCGAGCAGGAGGTGTTGCGGCTGGCCGGGGCGCTGGAGCACGCCTCCGAGCACCCCATCGCCCAGGCCATCGCCCGGGGCGCCGCCGAACGCGTCGGCGAACTGCCCGCCCCCGAAGACTTCGCCAACGTCGAGGGCCTGGGGGTGCAGGGGATCGTCGACGGCCACGCCGTCCTCGTGGGCCGGCCCCGGCTGCTGGCCGAGTGGTCCCAGCACCTGCCCGCCGACCTCACCCACGCGCTGGAGCAGGCGCAGGCCGCCGGCCGTACGGCGGTGGCGGTCGGCTGGGACGGCCAGGCCCGCGCGGTGCTGGTGGTGGCCGACGTGGTCAAGCCCACCAGCGCCCAGGCCATCGCCGGACTGCGCGCACTCGGGCTGACCCCGGTGCTGCTGACCGGCGACAACCAGGCGGTCGCCCAGGCGGTCGCCGTCCAGGTCGGGATCGACGAGGTGATCGCCGAGGTGCTGCCCGCCGGGAAGGTCGACGTGGTCAAGCGGCTGCAGGCCGAGGGCAAGACCGTCGCGATGGTCGGCGACGGGGTCAACGACGCCGCGGCGCTCGCCCAGGCCGATCTGGGGCTGGCCATGGGCACCGGCACCGACGTGGCGATCGAGGCCGCCGACCTGACGCTGGTGCGGGGGGACCTGCGGGTGGCGGCCGACGCGATCCGGCTGTCACGGCGCACGCTGCGCACGATCAAGGGCAACTTGTTCTGGGCGTTCGCCTACAACGTCGCGGCCCTGCCGCTGGCCGCCGCGGGACTGCTGAACCCGATGATCGCCGGAGCGGCCATGGCCTTCTCCAGCGTCTTCGTCGTGAGCAACAGCCTCAGACTCCGCCGCTTCCGTTGACGCCGCTTCCGTTGACGGCATTCGAGGCCGGGTTGTCCACAGCCTGTGGACAACCCGGCCTTGGTCATTCCCGGAGCGCCGGGCCGGTGGAGTGCCGATGGCCCATACGGCGGCCGGTCTCCTCGATCACCTGCCGCAGGACCGCCGCGAGCTCCGGACGCTCCGTCAGAACGTCCTCGATCCGGGCGCGCCAGGCGCCGACCTCGGCGGACAACACGTCCTCACCTGCGGCGCGGGGGCCCTGCACCGGCTCGGCCTCCTCGCGCTGGAGGCGCACGCGGGTGCGGGCCAGGTCCCGTTCGTACGCCTGCCCGAGACGGCGTCCGAGCGTCTCGCCGAGCCACCAGTAGGCGTCGGCCGTCGCGGCCGCGACGAAGATCCTGGCGCTCTCCCAGGCCATGCGTTCCCTGTGGATGACTGCCACGCCCCTGACGGTACGTCCGTACTTTCCGGTGGGCAATGGCCCGTTTCGTCCACCGGTTCTCGCCGGGCTTTTGGTGCCTCGCCGGGCGTGGCCTGAGTTTGTCGCTACCTACGCACGGATACGAAGAGTGACGATCAAGCACGATCAGTTACAGCTGAGATGAGGAATCTTCATGCACCGCCCTATTCGTCTTATGTCCCTGGCCGCCCTGACCTGTGCGGGCGTCCTCGCCGCCGCGCCCGCCTACGCGGGCTGCGGCTGTGACGCGCCGACGGCCACCAGGCCCGCCACCGCCGCCGTGGGCCTCGGCGCCACGGCCGACGCGAACGTCGGCCTGGGACTCGGCCTCGACGTCGCCCTCGACCTGGACGTCGACCTCGGCCTCGGCCTCGGCCTCGGCGCGCAGGCCGGCACCCCCACAGCGACCCAGACCTGCGGCGAGCCCACGGTGCTGCGCCACTGCCGCTGACGGGCCGGCGTGACCCGGCCGGAGCCGGGTCACGCCACACCATAAAACCTTGTGCACGATTGGACCGTTCACGTGCAGATGGCGGGCCAGGCTCCTACAGTGGACAGATGACCGGCACCACTAGCGAGGGGCTGCCCCGCATTCTCGACGACAAGATGTGCTTCGCGCTGTACGCCGCCTCCCGCGCCGTCACCGCCCTCTATCGTCCGCTTCTCGACGAGATGGGGCTCACGTATCCGCAGTTCCTGGTCTTGCTGGTGCTGTGGGACGGCCCCGAGGAGGGCGTCACGGTCAAGGAGCTCGGCGGGGCGCTGCAACTCGACTACGGCACGATGACGCCCCTGCTCAAGCGCCTGGAGGCGAACGGCCTGCTGCGCCGGGAGCGCCGCGTGGACGACGAGCGCACGGTGCAGATCACGCTGACCGAGAAGGGCGCCGCGCTGCGGGAGCGCAGCGACGCCGTCTTCGCCTCCGTCGGTGACGCGATGGCGCTCGAACCCGGCGAGTTCGCCCGCACGCTCGCCACGCTGCGCCGCCTGACCGCCAACGTCACCACCCACGCCGACCGGCGAGGCTGAAGGCCGCTCTCACCGCTCGGCCGGCACATCCCGCGATGCCACCGGGCGTCCCAACGTCCGTTCAAGGGCGATGCGGGTCAGCCAGCCGAGGGCGGCGGTGAACAGCGGCGGCCACACGATCGGGCCGAACGAGTAGGCGACCAGCACCACGAGCGGGATCCACACGCGGTGGACGGCCTGATAGAGCACGCCGGGCGGCCGGACCCCGGCGAGCCGCGCGATGTCGGCCAGCGCGAAGAACACGAGCGCAGCGAGGGTGGTCGGCACGCCGTACTTGACGCTCTCGAAGACCGCGAACGCGCCCAGGAAGAGTGCGAGCGCCCCCCAACCGATCTTCCGCAAACCGGCCACCGCCCTTCTCCACAGGCCGCGGCCCGGCCCGCACATCCGTGATCGTACTCACAAACAGGACCCTTGGACGCTATTGCCTTGCGCACAACTTAATCGTGGTCTAGTCTCCGTACCGAGATCGCAGAACCGCAGTGGAGAGCAGAAGGAGCGCGTCATGGCGTACATCACCGTCGGCCAGGAGAACAGCACCGACATCGACCTGTACTACGAGGACCACGGCACCGGGCAGCCGATCGTGCTCATCCACGGCTACCCGCTGGACGGCCACTCGTGGGAGAAGCAGATCCCCGCCCTGCTCGACGCCGGCTATCGGGTCATCACCTACGACCGCCGCGGCTTCGGCCAGTCGAGCCAGCCCACCGTCGGCTACGACTACGACACCTTCGCGGCCGACCTGAACACGCTGCTGGAGACCCTCGACCTGCGCGACGTGATCCTCGTCGGCTTCTCCATGGGCACCGGCGAGGTCGGCCGCTACCTCGGCACGTACGGCTCGGCGCGGGTGGCCAAGGCCGCGTTCCTGGCCTCCCTCGAGCCGTTCCTGCTCAAGGCGGAGGACAACCCGGAGGGCGTCGACGGCAGCGTGTTCGAGGGCATCCTCGAAGCGGTGACCAAGGACCGCTACGCCTACTTCACCGAGTTCTACAACGCCTTCTACAACACCGACGAGAACCTCGGCACGCGCCTGAGCGAGGAGGTCGTCCGGGCCAACTGGAACACCGCCGCGGGCGCCTCCTGGTATGCCTCGTCCGCGGTCGTCCCCACCTGGACGACGGACTTCCGGGCCGACATCCCCAAGATCGACGTCCCGGCGCTCATCGTGCACGGCACCGCCGACCGCATCCTGCCCGTCGAGTCCACCGGCCGCCCGTTCCACCGGGCGCTCCCCCAGGCGGAGTACGTCGAGATCGAGGGCGCCCCGCACGGTCTGCTGTGGACCCACGCCCAGGAGGTCACCGACGCGCTCCTCGCCTTCCTGGCGAAGTGATCCCCATCGTCAGCCGAGGAGTGCGGCCAGCGCGAATCCGGCGGCCGCGGCGAGGACGCCGAGCACCAGGCTGCCGAGCGCGTTGAGCCCGGCCTCCAGCACCGAGCCCTCCTCCAGCAGCCGTACGGTCTCGAAGCCGAACGTGCTGAACGTCGTGAACGCGCCGCAGAAGCCGGTGCCGAGCAGGGTGACCATCGCGGTGGGCAGCCCGAGGTGGTCGTGGGCGCCGAACAGCAGCCCGAGCACGAACGACCCGGACAGGTTGACCGACAGCGTGCCCCAGGGGAACACGCTGTCGTGCAGGCGCTGCACCAGGCGGTCGAGGAGATAACGGGCGGGAGCGCCGACGATGCCGCCGAGGAAGACGAGCAGCAGGGTCACGACTCGGCCCGCCCCGGCTCACGCCCGACGTAGCGATAGACCTCCACGGGATCGACGACCACCAAGCCCTCGGTCACCAGTTCGTCCAGTTCCGCCAGGAACGCAGTGATCCTCTCCGGGACGTCCACGATGACGACGGCGACGGGCAGGTCCTCGCTGAGCGACAGCAGGCGGCTGGTGTGGATGATCGAGGAGGCGCCGAAGCCCTCGATGCCCCGGAACACGCTCGCCCCCGCCAGGCCCATCGCCCTCGCCCGGTGCACGATCTCGGTGTACAACGGCCGGTGCCGATATTGGTCGCTCTCGCCGATCAGGATGGTCAGCCGCTGCGCGGGGCCGTGCAGTCTCATTCGCCCCTCCTCCGGCGCCGTACGGGGAGGCCCGCCAGGGCGCGGGCGAGAACGATGCCGCCCCAGACCGCGACCAGTCCGGCGACCAGGCTGGCCGCGGCGTACGCACCGGCCACCGGCCACGCGCCGTGCGACACCCTGTCGACGATCTCCACGCTGAAGGTGGAGAACGTCGTGAATCCGCCGAGGACGCCGACCCCGAGGAACGGCCGGACGTAGCGGCTCGGCGGCCAGACGTCCAGGACGAAGACCATCAGGACCGCGATCGCGAAACAGCCGCTGACGTTGGCGAGGAACGTCCCCCAGGGAAATCCGGTGGGCGGCGCGGGGAACGCCTGGCCGACCAGATATCGGGCCACGGCGCCGGCTCCGCCGCCGACGGCGATCACCGCGAGGATGTCCCAGGTCCGGCCGCGGGCCGGGGGCGCGGCCGTGCGGAACGGGTCCGGTTCGTGCCGGAGGTCCACATCGGGGTCGACCGGCAGGTCCGCCTCGTCCCGATCGCCGCGTACGCGCCGGCTCACTCCGTCCTCCTCACCACCTGGTCTGCCGCCCGCGCTGCCGCCCGCGCTGCGGCCGGGCCCGCCGCCCGGCCTGTCCGCAGGTCCGTACGACGGTCGCCAAGGGCGAGCGGATTCCGCACGAGCGTGTCCCAGTTTAGGTGCCGGCCTGCACCGCCTTCCGGCCGCCGCGGTCGTCGCGGTCGTCGCGGTACGACGATTCGCGATCAGCACCAGATGCCCTTATTCATGAATTGCTGACGACCACAAATTTAAGGTCGGGACAGAACGGCGGACATGACTTCCGGCGGTCATCGCTTTCCGGACGTGGATCCTCACTGACCTGCTCGGATACAACTTCCGCATATCGCACTAAATTCAGCAATCATTCACAATGCGTTTCTATTGACAGCAAACCGGGACCGCCATTGACTGGTGGGATATGGGCGTGATCACGAAATCGACGCCGGTGGAAGCGTCACCGGCGCACGGTGCCGGATTCGGACTGCGCACGGCTGCGGTCACGCCTTGTTGAGCCCCGCCGGAGCCCCGGAGCAGGCCGGACCCGGCCGGTCGTGCGGCCCGCACGTCACCGTCGACCTGCGCGGATCGCCGGGCTCGGTGTCGTGGCGGCTCCCGGAGACCGGACCGGCCGCGGACGCCGTGCCCTGCGTCGTGCTGGCCGACCGTGCGGGCTGCGCCGAGTTCGCCGTCCTCCAGGACACGCTGCACCACCTCGGCGTGCCGAGCGTACGCGTCGACGCCGAGAGCGTGGCCACGCTGCGCGTCTCCGCCACGATGGCCGCTCCCACCAGGACGGACAACCCCACGGCGGACAGGTTCACGACCGACCGGCAGGGCGGGTTCGCGGCGGACGGCGCCCCGGGCGAGCGCGGTGGAGCGGCCCGAGGGAGGACGTGTGGCGTGCTCGATCTGGACGGCCGCCGGATCGCTCCGACCGTCGTCTGGGCGCGGCACTTCTCCCCCCGGGCCATGCCCGTGTCGGCGAACGCCGCGCAGACCCTCCTGCGGGCCGAGTCGTGGGACGCGTTCGTCCGCCGGCTCTGCTCGCTCGCACCGGAAAGCCTGCCCCTCAGCCGGCCCGGCAACGGGCTCGGCCGCCTGGAGCAACTGGCCGGGGCGGCGGCCGCCGGCATCCGCGTCCCCCGGACGATCGTCACCACCGACCCGGCGGAGGCCGCCGCCGCGATGCCGGGCAGCCGGGTCGTGGTCAAGGTCGTCGGGGAGCACTTCGTCGAGACCTCCCCCGGGCTCCTGACCGGGGTGCTTCCCGAGATCGTCACACGTGCGGAGGTGATGCGCCGGCCCGCCCTCGACTATCCGGTCATCGTGCAGGAACACGTCGAGCACGACGCCGAGCTGCGCGTCTATCACGTCGCCGGGGCCGTGCACGCCTACGCCGTCGCCAAGCGCGCCCCCGACTCGCCGTGGCGGGAGGAGGCCGGGGTGACGGTCACGCCGGTCGCCGCACCGCCCGCCGTCGCCGACGCCGTACGCCGGCTCGCGGGCCTGTGGGGGCTGACCTACGGCGCCTTCGACCTGCTGCTCAGCGCGGGTGAGGTGGTGTTTCTCGAGGTCAACACCGACGGCGACTGGCGCTGGTTCGAGGCGAAGGCCGGAGGGCGCGCGGTCTCCACGGCCGTCGCGCTCGCGATCAGGACGCTCCACCTGGCGGCTTTGGGGGACGCCGGACCCCCACGGCCGCCCGAACTCGTCGGCTTCCTCCTGCTGGGCACCCGGACACACGGCTCCGGCCGGTGACCGGGGTCGCCGCGCGGACCCGGACCAAGGAAATACGCCATGGGTGACGTGAGCTCGCCGCGACTGCACTGTTCTGTCCTCGGCTCGCTGGAGGTCCGCGTCGCGGGCCGCAGGGCCGTCATCGGCGCTCCGAAACAACGGCTCCTGCTGGCGACACTCCTGTGCCACGCGAACGCGGTCATCCCGTCGGACCAGCTGGTCGACGCGTTGTGGGGCGAGACGCCGCCGCGTACGGCCCGCAAGAACCTGCAGGTGTACGTGTCCGCGCTCCGCAAGATCGTGGGCGACCGGATCAGCTTCCAGGGCTGGGGCTACCGCATCAGCACAGATCGTGAGGAGCTCGACCTGCTGCGCTTCCTGGAGCTGGGCAGGTCGGGGCGGGCCGCCGTACGGCGAGGGGACCCGGCCACCGCCGCCGCGCTGCTGGGCGACGCCGTCCGCATGTGGCGGGAACGGCCGCTTGAGGAGTTCTGCCATGTCCCGCTCGTGGCCGCCGAGGTGAGCCGGTTCACCGAGCTCTACCTGTCGATCTACGAGGACTGGGTCGAGCTGGAGATCGAGCTGGGCCGCTGCGTCGAGGCCCTCGGCTCCCTCGACATCGTCGCCGCGCGGTTCCCCGCGCGCGAGCGGATCGCCGCGGCCAGGATGGCCGCGCTGTCGCGGTGCGGGCGGGCCGCCGAGGCCCTGGGCCACTTCGAGAGCCTGCGCCGGCATCTCGCCGCCGAGGTGGGCATCGATCCCAGCCCGATGATCAGGCAGCTCTACCAGGGCATCCTCCGGGGTGACGGGCCCCCGCCCGCGCGTCTTCCCGGCCTGGCCGGCGTCGCCCGCCCCCGGCCCGTACGCGCCCTGGCGAACCGGCTCCCCCGGGACATCGACGACTTCGTCGGCCGGGAGGCGGAGGTGCGGCGCGTCCTGGACGAGCCCGCGGCCGTCACGGTGATCACGGGCGGGCTCGGCGCCGGGAAGACCGCCCTCGCGGTGCACGTCGCGCACCTGCTGGCCCCCCGCTATCCGGACGGCGCCGTGGTGATCCCGCTGCGCCGCCAGGGCGTCCCCCGGCCGGCCGCGGACGTCCAGCGGGAGATCCTGGAGGGCGTCGGGCTGGAGGTCGCCGGGGTGCGCGAGGACGACGTGCTGGCCTCCGTCTGGCGGTCGTGGCTCGCCGACCGGAAGGTCCTGCTCGTCCTCGACGACTCGCCGGACGAGTCGAGCGTCCGCATGCTGCTTCCCGGCACGACGTCGAGCAGGGTGCTGGTGACGAGCCGGAGCAGGCTCAGCGGGCTGGAGTCGGTGGACAGGATCTGTCTGGAGGACCTGTCCACGAGCGAGGGCGTCGAGTTCCTGGGCCGGTTGGCCGGCCGCGACCGGGTGGCCCGGGACCTGCCCGCCGTTCTGCGGATCTTCCGCAGGTGCGGGCTGTCGCCCCTGGTCCTGCGCCTGCTCGGGGGCCGCCTCGCCGGGCTGCGGCACCTGCCGATCTGCCTGCTGGCGGACCGGCTGGAGCGGGCCGAGAACGTGCTGGACGAGTTCGTCGCGGGGGACGTGTCGCTGCGCGCGCGGTTCGAGGAGTCGTACGCCCACCCGTCGTGGCCGCACCGCGCCGCGTTCCTCGCCCTGGGCGCGCTCGACGGCCCGGTCTTCGGGCACGAGGAGCTCGTCGCGGCGCTGGACGGCACGGAAGGGCCGGGCGAGCGGGTCATCGAGTCGCTGCTGGAGGCCGGCGTCCTGTCGATCCCGCCGATCGAGTCCGCCGCCGAGGTCGTCGCCGAGGTCGTCGCCGAGGTCGTCGCCCACTCCCTGGCGTACGCGATGTCGCCGCTCGCCCACCGGTTCGCGGCCGAGCTCGCCCGGAACGGCAACCGCTGAGCGCTCGCGGTATGGGGCCGGTGTGCGGCCGACCTGGGCCGGTATGGCGGCCGTATGGCGGCGGCATGGCGTGGCCATACCGGCCCCGAACCCTCCGTCCTTACCGTTGGCGGCGTACCCCTGTGGCCGACAGGTCCCGCACGACCAGGAGGTTGCCGATGAACAGCCGCGAGGTTCAGGGCGGGCCGGCGCCGTTCGACCCGTTGACGGCCCTGCGCGAGGCCGGCCACCCGGTCGACCTGCTCAACGAGCGGCAGCGGCAGGTGTTCGCCGAGCTGAGCAGGCCGGAGGTCGAGCTGCTCAACTCGATCAAGACCCGCCTGGACGCGGCGGCCGGCGAGGTCGAAGGACAGGAGCTCAAGCTCGTATGAGCCCCGGGGCGGCCCGCCCTGCGCGCCGGAACGTCGTCGTCGTCTTCATCGACCTGGTCGGCTCGACGGAGCTCGCCGAACGGCTGGATCCCGAGCTCCTCCGGGACGTACTCGACCGCTACTACCAGGCGTGCACCTCGGGCATCAGGGAGCACGGCGGCGTGGTGGAGAAGTACATCGGAGACGCCATCATGGCCGCCTTCGGCATCCCCGCCGGCCGCGAGGACGACGCGCTCCGGGCGGTGCGCGCCGCGCACGCCGCGCTGCAACGGGTGCGCGCGCTGAGCGAGGACCTCGCCCCCACGCACGGCATCCGGCTCGACGTGCACTGCGGCGTGAGCGCCGGGGAGGCGGTGGTCATCGCCACTCCGGGAGCCGACCTGCGCGTCATCGGCGACACCGTCAACACCGCCGCCCGCCTGCAGTCGGCCGCGGGCGTCGGCGAGATCCTCGTGGGGGACGAGGTCGCGCGCATGGTCCGCGCCCAGGCGCGGCTCGAACCCGTCCCGCCGCTCACGCTGAAGGGCAAGAGCAACCCCGTGCGGGCCTGGCGGGTGACCTCGCTGGAGCCGGACACCGGCCACGACGACGACCGGATCCCGCTCGTCGGCCGCGCCGATGAGATCGGGCGGCTGCGCGCGGCCTACCGGGAGGCGGTGCGGGACCGCCGGTGCCGCCTGGTGACCGTGCTCGGCGTGCCGGGCATCGGCAAGTCGCGGCTCGTGCGCGACTTCGTCCACGAGCTGCCCGCCGGGGCCACCGTGATCACCGGCCGGTGCCGCTCGTACGGCGTGGGGATCACCTTCCGCCCCATCGTGGAGATGATCGAGTCTCTCGGCGACGACTGGCGGGAGATCCAGCCGTCGCTGGAGACGTCGAGCAGCGCCACCCTGCGCGGCCTCGCGACCGCCGACGCCTCGCGGGCGCCCCGCACCGGTGAGGACGCGGGCGTCGAGGAGATCTCGCGGGCGGTGCGCGCACTGTTCGAGGCGCTGGCCCGGCGCGGCCCGCTGGTGGCGGTCTGGGAGGACCTGCACTGGTCGGAGCCGACCCTGCTCGACCTGATCGACGACCTCGCGGCGTGGCTCGCCGACGTGCCCGTCCTGGTCGTACGGGTGGCCAGGCCCGAGCTGCTGGAGGCGCGGCCCGCCTGGGGGGACGACACCGACCGCGCCGCCGCGTTCGAGCTGGCGGCGCTCGACGCCGCGCAGATGGAACGGCTGGTCGCCGAGCTGGCGGCACACCGGCTGCCCGATGCCGAGGTGGTCGCCCACGACCTGGCCGCCGGCCCGGCCCTGTGCCGGCGGGTCGCGCGGAGCTCCGACGGCAACCCGCTGTTCGCCGAGCTGCTGCTGGAGACGCTGGCCGAGGAGGGGGAGGACGCCCCGCTGCCGCCCACCATCCAGGCGTTGCTCGGGGCGCGCCTCGACCTGCTCGACGAGGGGGAGCGCGACGTGCTCGAACGCGCCGCGACGATCGGGCAGGTCTTCACCCGCGACCAGCTCGGCGTGCTCTGCGCGTCGGAGCCCCAGGCCCGGCTCGACGTCGACGAGCTGCTCGGGCGCCTGATCCGTACGCGCATGATCCGGCGGGGGGAGACGCCGGGGTCGTTCCGCTTCACCCAGACGCTCACTCGCGACACGGTCTATGCCATGACCCGCAAGGACCTGCGGGCGACCTGGCATCTGGCCCTCGCCGACCGGATCTCCGACCGGATCTCCGAGCGCATCGACGAGCGCACCGCTGTCACCGGGGCGTCCCCGGCCGATTCGCGCCATGCCGTTTCGTCCCATGCCGTTCCGTCCCGGGTCGTTTCGTCCCTGGCCGGTGAGGAGAGCTCGCACGGCGACCTGGCCCATCACCTGGAGACCGCCTGCCTGCTCAAGCGCGAGGTGCGGCCGGACGACCCGCTGCTGCCCGCGCTCACCGAGCGGGCCGCCCGCGCCCTGGTGCACGAGGGCACACAGGCGCTGCACCGCAAGGACCTGCCCGCCGCCATCGGCCTGCTGGAGCGGGGACGCGACCTGCTGCCGGCCGGCCACGCCGACCACCGGGTGCTGGCGGTGCGCATCTGCGACGCCGGGCTGGCCCGAGGCGAGGCCGACCGGCCGTACGCCGCGCTGGACGTGGCCGAGCGGAAGCTGCCGGACGACCGGCGCAACCGGCTCGTCTGCGCCGTCCAGCGCGAGATCCTGGCGGTGCGCTTCGGCGTGCGGCCCGCGTCGGCCGAGCCGTTCCGCGGCCTGCTGGCCGCCGACCCCGGCGACGACCTCGGCTGGTGCCGTTTCCATCACCTTGAGGCGCTGGTGCGCATCGGCGAGGGCCGGTTCGGGGCGGCCGAGGCGGCGCTGCGCGACGCCCTGGCCCGGGCCCGCTCCCTCGGTGACAGATATGAGGAGAACCGCCTGCTCAGCGGCCTCTGCGAGCTGGCGCAGTGGTCCCCCACGCCGCTGGCCGAGGGGCTGAGCCTGTGCGTCGGCGTGTCGGCCAGGTTCCGCGCCGACCGGGCGATGCTGCTGCCCGTCCTGGTCACCGAGGCGCGGCTGCTCGCGCTGGCGGGCTACGTCACCGCCGCCAGGGCCGTGCTCGACAAGGCCGACGGGCACGCCCGCGACCTCCACCTCGACCTGGCGGCGACCGCGGTGCTCCAGGTGCGCGGGCTGGTCGAGTCGCTCGTCGACCGGCACGCCGAGGCGGAGGCGCTGTTCCGCAGGGCGGCGGCGGACCTGCATCGGGCGGGCCAGTCCGAGCCGGCCAGGACGCTGGAGCTCTACGCCGTGCGCGAGCTGCTCCGGCAGGGGCGTCACCCCGAGGGCGCGCGGGAGCTCGACCGGGTGCGGGCCGCGGGCGGACAGCCGCAGGCCCGCGGCGAGCTCACCCTTCTCGCGCTGAGCGCCCGGGTCGCGGCCCTCCACGGCGACCACGGCGCGTCGGGCGCGCTCGCCGCCAGGGCGGAGGAGCTGCTGGTCCGCACCGACGATCCCTGCCTGCGCGGGGACGTGCTGGCCGACCTGGCGGTGGCGCACCACGCGGCCGGGCGCACCGAGGCGGCGGATCTCGCCGCCGCCCGTGCCTTGGGCGACTACGCGGCCAAGGGCGCGGAGCTGCCCGCCCGGCGCGTACGCCATTGGATCGAGACGCACAGGATCGAGACGCATCGGAGAGAGACGCATCGGATCGAGGAGGAGAGGTGACCGTGACGCAGCCCCCGTGGCGCCGGGAGCGGCGTGAGCACTTCCCCGGCGTGCCGGCCTGGAGCCTGGCGACCTCCCGGCTGGCCCCGGAGGAGTTCGGCGTGAGCCGCCTGGAGGACGTCACCAGGGAGTGGGCCTGGGGTGGAGACGATGCGGGTGAAAACAGCACGGGTGGAGACGGCGCGGGCGTGCGCGTCTGCGTGCTCGACACCGGCGTGGACGGCGGCCATCCGCGGGTCGGCGGCCTGGAGCGGTCGCTGGTGGTCGCCGACGACCGCGACCTGACGGTCGTCGACTGCGACCCGGTGGACCACGTGGGGCACGGCACCGCGTGCGCGGGGATCATCCGCTCGATCGCCCCGGCCGTCTCTCTGACCTCCGTGCGGGTGCTGACCGACGGGCGCTCCGGCAGCGGCGCCGCCCTCCTGGCCGGGCTGCGCTGGGCCGTCGAGGAGGGGTTCGATCTCGTCAACCTCAGCCTGTCCACCACGAGAAGCCAGTATCTGCCCGAGCTGCACGAGCTGGCCGACCGCGCCTACTTCCGGCGCTGCCTGCTGGTGGCCTCGGCTCACAACATGCCGGTGGTCAGCTTCCCCTGGACCTTTTCTTCGGTCATCTCGGTGGCCAGCCACGACGAGCCCGACCCGATGACCTACTACTACAACCCCGCGCCGCCGGCCGAGTTCCTCGCCCGGGGCGTACGGGTGCCGGTGGCCTGGCGTCGGGGCCGGGAGATCCGCAGCACCGGCAACAGCTTCGCCGCGCCGCACATCACCGGGATCTGTGCGCTCATCCTCAGCAGGCACCGGTGGATGACCCCCTTCCAGCTCAAGTCCGTGCTCTATCTGGCCGCCAGCAACGTCGTCGCATCCCAGGGAGGCGCGCATGTCCGTGCATGAACGGCGCTCCGACAGCGAAATCACCGAGCGCAGGCTGTTGCAGTCCACGGTCGAGGTCGCCCGGCACGTCTTCGCCTCGGCCGCGGCGTCGGTCTTCCTGGTGGACCAGGAGACCGGCGACCTGGTCTTCGAGGCCGTGTCGGGCGCGGGGGAGCGGCACCTGGTCGGCACGCGCTTCCCAGCCGGCACGGGCATCGCGGGCTGGGTCGCGGCGAGCGGCCAGCCGATGATCGCCGACGAGGTGGGCGCCGTGCCGCAGTTCGCCCACGACGCCGCCGAGTCCACCGGCTATGTCCCGCGCAGCATCATGGCGGCGCCGGTCATCCGCCAGGAGAGCTGTATCGGCGTGCTGGAGGTGCTCGACAGGTCCGCCGACTGGCGGGGAGACCTCGCCGACGTGGACCTCCTCGCCATGCTCGCCGCCCAGGCCGCGTACGGCCTGGAGCTCCTGCTGCGGCTGCGGCGGGCCGAGACGGAGCTCCCGGCCGCGCCCGGCGGCGACGACGTCCACGTGCTGCTGCAGCGGATCTCCGCCCGGGTGCCGCGCGACGGCGGGGCCGCCGACCCGACCGCCCTGAAGCTCCTCGCCGTGGCCGAGGAGCTGCTGCACTAGCCGCGTCTCCCCTGACGGTGTCCCCCTGGCGTGGCTTGGCCGAGTCTGGGACCACGGCGGAGATTGCCGACGCGGTCGAAGGCGGTATGAGCCAGGACGAAAGCCACGATCGTCAGGGGGAGCAGCCGCCCATGGAGATGCCCGTAGTCAACCATTGCGAGGCCACCTCGTGCGCGTACAACCGCGACGCGATGTGCCACGCCGCCGCCATCACCGTCGGGGACGTGTCCCACGCGCACTGCGACACGTTCTTCACGGCACCGACGCCAGGAGGCGACCAGCAGACCGTGGGCCGGGTGGGCGCCTGCAAGATATCCGACTGCCAGCACAACGTGTCGCTGGAGTGCCAGGCGCCCGGCATCGACATCGGCTACTCCCTGGACGAGGCCGACTGCCTCACGTACGCGCCCGCCTGACGTCTTCGCCCGCAAGACGAATCGGAGCGAAGCGGGCGATGGGGTTGACCAGCTCGCCGGCCATCTGCAGCGCGGCCGACGGGTCGGTCAGGTCCACCATCTGCCGGTTGTCGCGCAGTTGCAGGCGGTTGAGGCACGACAGGGCGAACGTCTGCGCGAACAGGTCGTAGCGCCGGAACCGGTCCGCGAGGTGCGGGACCGACCGCTGATAGGCCGTCGCGCACTCGGCGACGGTCCGCCAGAAGGCGTCCTCGCCGAGCACGCCGTCCGTGGCGAGCACGGCGTTGAGGAAGCGCAGGAAGCAGTCGAAGACGTCGGTGAAGATCGACAGCAGCCGGTGCTCCTCGGGCACCTCGGCGCGGATCCGCCGGACCTCGGGCGGCAGGTCCGCGTGCGGGTCCATCACCACGATCTCCTCGGCGATGTCCTTGAAGATCACCCGTTCGACCGCGCCGCCGTCCAGGACCAGGATGACGTTCTCGCCGTGCGGCATGAACGCCAGGTCGTACGCGTAGAAGGCGTGCAGCAGCGGCACGAGATAGGCGTCGAGGTAGCGTCGCAGCCACACCTCGGGGGCGAGGCCCGACTGCTCGATCAGCGCCGCCGCGAACGACCGGCCGTCCTGATCGGTGTGGAGCAGGGAGGCCATGGTGGCCAGGCGGCGGCCCGGCTCCAGGCCCGCGACCGGGCTCTCCCGCCACAGCGCCGCCAGCATCTTCCGATAGGGCGAGTAGCGGTCGGTGGCCGCCTCGAACCGGCGGTTGCGATAGCCGACGGCCGCCCGCTCGCGGATGATCGTCAGGCGGGTCGCGCGGAGGACCTCGTCGCCTGCGATCAGGCCGGCGAGCCAGTCGTTGATCGCCGGCGTGCCCTCCATGTAGGCCGCCGACAGGCCGCGGACGAAGCCCATGTTCAGCACCGACAGGGCCGTCTTCACGTAGTGCCTGGACGGCTCGCTCGCGTTGAAGAACGTGCGCACCGACTGCTGCGCGAGGTGCTCGTCGTCGCCGGGGCCCAGGCAGACCAGCCGCCGCTCGGCGACCTCCGCCGCGAACGTCACCGAGATCCGGTTCCACCACTGCCAGGGGTGCACCGGCACGAGCAGGTAGTCGGCCATGTCGAGCCCCAGACCGGCCAGCGTGCCCGCGAAGCGGGCCAGGACCTCCTCGCCCAGCTCGCCTCGCATGAACCGTTCGTAGTCGATGTCGCGCGAGCAGGTGAACGTGGTGTGGTCGCGGTGGGCGGCCAGCCAGATCAGCCGTACGGGCGCGGCGGCCTCGGGCGCGTAACGGTGGTGGTCGTCGATGCCGTAGCCGATCCGGCCGCTGTTGGCCACGAAGCACGGATGGCCCTCGGTCATGGCGGCCTCGATCTCCTGGAAGCCGGCCTTCGCCAGCTCGGCCGCGCCGACCGGTGGCCGGCCAAGCTTGTACGCGAGGCTCGCCAGCGTGGAGGTGATCTCCTCCAGGTAGACCGGGAGGATCTCGTCGCTCAGCCCGAGCGGGCCGCGCATCTCGGTGACGAACTGCAGCGCGTCGAACGGCAGGGGCTCGCCGGAGGGCCCCTGGCGGGTGACCTCGCCGATGTGCCAGTGGTCGAGGGACATGACCGAGGCGGTGAAGCGATACTCCACCCCGCCCGGCCCGCGCACGACGTACCGCCCGTCGCCGAGCGGGCGCGGGGTGAGCAGCCGCTCGTGGGAGAACTCGGCGAGCGCCTTGCGCACCAGCCGCCGGTTGGCCTTCTCCCAGGTGGCGGGGGTGAGGTGCGCGACCGCCACTATTGGGTCTTCTGCTCCCAGGGCGTGGTGGGCCGCCAGGGGATTGACCGCTGACGAGTTCACGCGTGCGCCTCCCGGGTGGCCGCGAGGAACCGCTCCCGGGTGCAGACGCTCAGCAGGGCGTCCTTCTCCGGCTTGGCCACGGTGCCGGCGACCTCGAAGCCGACGGCCGCGTTGAGCGCGTGCACCGCCGTGTTGCGCACGTCGGGCTCGACCACCACCCGCCGGGTCGCGGGATCGGCGAACAGCAGCTCCATGACCGTGGTGATCACTGCGAGGGTGAAGCCGTGGATCGGGGTCTCGGCGGGCGCGCACAGGAAGTGCATGCCGACGTCGCCCTCCTCGGCGTCGTAGAGCCCGGCCAGCTCGACCCGGGCGGGGTCGTAGCGCTCGGCCAGGAAGGCCGGGCGGCCGTTGACCAGCCCGAGGTACGCGTCGCGGTGCGGGTGCTCGACGATCTCGCGATACTCCTTCTCCACGCGGGCGACGTCGGCGTCCCGCATCATCCAGAACACGGCCTTGGGGTGGGTGACCCACGCGTGCACGGTCCCGGCGTCGGCCTCCGGGTCGAGGCGGCGTACGGCGAGCTCGCCGACCCGCTCGTCGGTGCGGCGGAACACGATGTCACTCATGCGACCACGCCCTCGGGCGCGCCGAACTCCTGGAAGGCGATCGTCTTCTCGACGGGGTAGTGCTCCCGGCCGAGGATCTGGGCGATGATCCACGAGTTGCGATAGGGGCCCATGCCGAGGTCGGGCGAGGTCACGCTGTGGGCGTGGGTGGCGCCGTTCTGCAGGAAGATCCCGCGCCCTGTGACGTCGACGCTGTAGTTCCTGGCCACGTCGAACCGGCCGTGCCGGTCCCACCGGATCCGGTCGCGTACGGGGTCGAGGAAGGCGGGAGGCTCGTAGCGATAGCCGGTGGCCAGCACGAGCCCCTGGGTGACGAGCGTGAAGCCGCGCTCCTGCTCCACGTGGCGCAGCCCGAGCGTGTATTCGCCCCGGCCCGCGTCGTAGGCGGCCTCGCGCAGCTCGGTGCAGGTCAGCAGCCGGGTGGGGATCGGACCGCCGGCGGTCTTGGCGTACAGCAGGTCGAAGATCTCGTTGATCAGCGCCGCGTCGATGCCCTTGTAGAGGCCCTTCTGCTCGGCTTCGAGGCGATACCGGGTGTCCTCGGACAGCGCGTGGAAGTAGTCCACGTACTCCGGCGAGGTCATCTCCAGGGTCAGCTTGGTGTATTCGAGCGGGAAGAACCGCGGCGACCTGGTCACCCACGTGAGCCGATAGCCCCGCGTGTCGACGTCGGCCAGCAGGTCGCGGTAGATCTCCGCGGCGCTCTGCCCGCTGCCGACGATCGTGATGCTCTCCTTCGCCTGCAGCGCGGCCCTGGCGTCGAGATAGCCGGCGTTGTGCACGAGATCGCCGCCGAGGCCGCGGCAGGCTTCCGGCACGTACGGCGGGGTGCCGGTGCCGAGCACGAGATGCGGGGCCCTGTGCTCGGTCTCGGCGCCGCCGTCGGTGACCGCGCGTACGACGTAGTGCCCGCCGGCCTCGTCGTACGTCACCGAGGTCACCCGGTGGCCGAAGCGGACACTGCGCAGCCGTGCGGCGGCCCATCGGCAGTAGGCGTCGTATTCGGCGCGGAGCGCGTAGAAGCTCTCGCGGATGTAGAAGGGATAGAGCCTGCCGGTCTCCTTCAGGTAGTTGAGGAAGGAGTAGGGCGAGGTCGGGTCGGCCAGCGTGACGAGGTCGGCGATGAACGGCGTCTGCAGCGTCACGCCGTCGAGCATCATCCCGGGGTGCCAGGCGAAGCCGGGCCGCGCCTCCAGGAACACGCCGTCGAGCTCGGCGATGGGCTCGGCCAGGCAGGCCAGGCCCAGGTTGAACGGCCCCAGCCCGATCGCGACGAAGTCATGAGCAGACATGCGTCACCTCCGGGGAGCCGGCGAGCGGGGCGAGGTCGTCCACGTATCGCTGGGCGTGTCCGGCGAGGAGGTCGAGGACGTGTGCGACGTCGTCCAGCGTGGTCTCCGGGTTGAGCAGGGTGAACTTCAGGTAGTGGCGGCCGCCGACCGTGGTGCCCGCGACGACGGCCTCGCCGGAGGCGGCCAGCGCCTCCCGGGCGTACAGGTTGGCGTCGTCGGCGAGCTTGCGGCCGAGGCCTCCGTGCTGCGGGCCGTCGGGCGGCAGATAGCGGAAGACCAGCGTGCTCAGCGGCGACCGCGTGACGACCTCGAACCGCGGGTCCGCCGCGACCAGGTCGTACGCCTCCGCCGCGCGGTCCACGACCTCGTCGAACAACTCCCCGACCGCGTCCGGGCCCATGACCCGCAGCGTCAGCCAGAGCTTGAGCGCATCGAAGCGGCGGGTGGTCTGCAGGCTCTTGTCCACCTGGTTGGGGATGCCCCGCTCGGCCATCCGCCGGGGGTTGAGGTAGTCGGCGTGGTGGGCCGCGTGCCGCAGCGCCGCGCCGTCGCGCACCAGCACGGCGCTGGAGCTGACCGGCTGGAAGAAGGACTTGTGGAAGTCGACGGTGACCGAGTCGGCCCGCTCGATCCCGTCGAGCAGGCGCCGCCGTCTGCGGGAGACCAGCAGCCCGCAGCCGTAGGCCGCGTCCACGTGCAGCCACACCCCGGCGGCCTCGCACAGCGCGGCGATCTCCGGCAGGGGGTCGATCGAGCCGAAGTCGGTGGTGCCCGCGGTGGCCACGACGGCCATGACCACCTGCCCGGCGCGGTGGCAGCGGTCGAGCTCGCGGGCGAGCGCGGCCGGCCGCATCCGCCGTTCGCCGTCGGTCTCCACGGTGACGACGGCGCCGGGCCCGAGGCCGAGCAGCTTCGCCGCCTTGCGCACGCTGAAGTGCCCCGCCTCGGAGGTGATCACGCGCAGCCGCGCCGGTGCGGCCTCCGTACGGGCCTCCTCGCGGGCGAGCAGCAGGGCGTGGAGGTTCGACTGCGTGCCGCCACTGGTGAAGACGCCGTCGGCGGCGGGGCCGAAGCCGATCCGGCCGGCCGTCCACTCGATCAGGCGGCGCTCGATGAGCGTGCCGCCCGCGCTCTGGTCCCAGGTGTCGAGTGAGGAGTTCACCGCCGACAGCACCGCCTCTCCCAGCAGCGCCGGGATCACCACCGGGCAGTTGAGGTGGGCCAGATAGCGGGGGTGGTGGAAATAGACGGCGTCGCGCAGATAGACCCGTTCGAGCTCGTCGAGGGCGGCGGCGTGATCGTGCAGCGGCCGTTCGAGGTCGATCGCGGCGATCTCCGGCGCGAGCCGTTCCGGGGACACGCCGCTGAACGGGCGGTCGGCGCGCCGGATCCGGCCGGCCACCCGCGCGGTCGCCTCGGCCATCGCCCGCCGGTATCCCTCCACCGTTCGGTCGCTGAACAGGTGCGGCCGCGCGGCCCCGGCATGGGGAGAGGTCATTGTCATCCTTACCGTGAAGAAGTTAGGTTAGGCGAACCTAACTTTTGGGAGTCGACACGTGTCCCCGGATTCCGGAGTGGGGTCAGCCGAGCTTCTTGGCGTTCCTGATCGCCGTGGCGAGGTTCTCCAGGATCGGGGCGGCTCCGGCGTACGAGAAGCGCGGCACGGGGTCCCAGCCGACGACCTGGCCGGCCTTGACGGCGGGCAGCTTGGCCCAGGACGGCTTCGACGTCAGGTCCTTGGGCTGCAGCGCGGTGCTGCGGTTGTCGAGCAGGATCAGGTCGGCGTCGTACTTGTCGGCGTTCTCCCAGCTCAGGTTCTCGTAATAGCCGCCGTCGCCGGGCTTGTCCGGCTTGACGACGTCGACGCCCAACTGTGTGAAGTACATGAGGTCGGTGTTGACCTCGGGGTTGGAGACATACAGCACGTCGGGGCTGCCGGAGGCGGCCAGCACCTTGATGCCGGGGTTGTCGGCGACCGCCTTGCGCACGCTCTCGGCGGCGGCCTCGAACCTGGCCTTGGCCTCGGTGACCTTCGGCGCGCCGAGGTCCGCGCCCAGCGACTCGGCGAGGGCGGCGTACCGCTCGATCGGCTCGGTCATCGGCACCCGGGCCACGCTGACGGCCACGGTGGGAGCCAGCTTGACGATCTTGTCCTTGCTCTCGTCGGGGACGTACCACAGGGCCCCGGGGTCGTACATGTGCGTGACGAGAAGCTCGGGACGCAGCGCGGCGTACTTCTCGATGTTGAACTCGCCCCAGACGTTGCCGAGGATCGTGACCTTGTTCACGTCGAGGTCGCCGGCCTGCGGGTCGGGCGAGCCGTCGGTGCGCCTGGTCTCGCCGAAGACGCCGACGATCTTGTCCTGCAGCCCGTAGTCGACGAGCGCCGCCGCCGTCCCGGTGAACGCCACGACCCGCGACGGGACGGCCGCGGCCGTGACCGTCTCCTTCCTGTCGTCGGCGAAGGACCACGATTTCGCGCTCTGACCTGCGGAGGAGGGCGCCGGGTCGCTCGACCCGCAGGCGGCGAGCGCCAGGGTGAGTGCGGCCGCTCCGCCCGCCGCGAAGAAGCCGCGACGGGACATGGGGGAGTTCAGGTTTCGCACGGTTCGTCTTTCTCTCGCGTAGACCGGGGTCTTGGGGTTGATCGCTAGTTAGGTTACCCTTACCTAAGTTCTTGTCCAGAGGGGTGAGCGAAATCGCCCCACGCCCCCCACCGGAGCCGGCCGTGGTCGTCATGGAGTCCTCGCAGATCAGCGCGCCTGCGGGGCCGCCGCGAAAACGCGCGGAAAACGGCCGGCGCGCCGCGGCGCTGCTGGGCTCGGCGATCGCCCTGGCCGCCGTCCTCGTGCTCAGCCTCGGGCTCGGCGCCCGGCAGCTCTCCCCGGCCGAGGTCTGGCACGGGCTCGTCGACGCCGACTCGGCCGCCTACACGGTCGTCCACCAGATGCGGCTGCCGCGCACCCTGCTCGGGCTGCTCGCCGGAGTCGCGCTGGGCGTCGCGGGCGGCGTCATGCAGGCGCTGACCCGCAACCCGCTCGCCGACCCCGGCCTGCTGGGGATCAACGCGGGCGCCTCGGCGGCGGTCGCCACGGCCGCCACGATCTTCGGGGTGGCGACGTTCCAGGGCTACGTCTGGTTCGCGCTGGCCGGCGCGGCGGCCGTGTCCGTGCTGGTCTACGCCGTGGGCGGCGGGCGCGCGGCGACCCCGGCGCGGCTGGCGCTCGCCGGAGCCGCCGTCAACGCCGCGCTCTACTCGTACGTGAACGGCACGATGCTGCTCGACGCGGCCTCGCTGGAGACCATGCGCTTCTGGACGGTCGGCTCGCTGGCGAGCGCGCAGGGCGAGACCACGGCCATGATGGCGCCGTTCGTCGCGGCGGGCCTGCTGCTGGCGCTGGCCCTGGCCAGGCCGCTCAACGCGCTCGCGCTCGGCGACGACTCGGCGCGCTCGCTCGGGGCGCACCCCGCCCGGGTGCGCGCGGGCGCCATCGTGGCGGTGACGCTGCTGTGCGGGGCGGCGACGGCGGCCTGCGGGCCCATCGTCTTCGTCGGGCTCATGGTGCCGCACCTCGTGCGGGCGCTGACCGGCCCCGACCAGCGGTGGATGCTCCCCTGCTGCGCGCTGCTCGCGCCCGTGCTGCTGCTCGGCGCCGATGTGCTCGGGCGGCTGGTGGCCAGGCCGGGCGAGCTGCAGGCGGGCATCGTGACGGCGGTCCTCGGCGGCCCGCTGTTCCTGTATTTCGTGCGAAGGAAGGTCCGCGCATGACCGCCGTCGGGCCCATGCCCGTCCGAAGGGTCGCCGGCGGCATCCCCCTGCGGTTGAGGGCCGTCGCCGTCGGAGCCGGCTGCCTGCTGCTCGCGCTCGTCTTCGGCGTGCTCGCAGTGGGCGGCGGCGACTATCCGATGAGCCCCTCCGACGTCGTCCGCACCCTCCTGGGCGGCGGCAGCCCGGCCGAGGACTTCGTCGTGCACGAGCTCCGGCTGCCCCGCGTGGTCACCGCGCTGCTCGTCGGCGCCGCCCTCGCGCTGGCCGGCGCGGTCTTCCAGTCGCTCGTACGCAACCCGCTGGGCAGCCCCGACCTGCTCGGGTTCACCCAGGGCTCGGCGGCGGGGGCACTGCTCGTGGTCGTCACGGGCGGGAGCAGCGCGGCGCTCGCGGGCGGCGCGGTGCTCGGCGGCGTCGTCGCCGGACTGGTCGTCTACGTGCTGGCCTGGCGCGGCGGCCTGCACGGCCACCGCCTCGTGCTGGTGGGCATCGGCGCCACCGCGATCCTCACCGGCGTCAACGGCTATCTGCTGACCCGGGGACGGCTGATGGAGGCGGCGCGGGCCATGCTGTGGCTCACCGGCAGCCTCGACGGGCGCGGCTGGGAGGACGTCCTCCCGCTGCTCGCCGCGATGGCCGTGCTGGCGCCGGTGGTGCTGATCGGCTGCGCCCGCCCGCTGGCCATCACGGAGATGGGCGACGACCTGGCGCGCGGCCTCGGCGTACGCGTCCAGGGCCTGCGGCTGACCCTGGTGGCCGCGGCCGTGCTGCTCACCTCACTCGCGGCGGCGGCCGCCGGGCCCGTGTCGTTCGTCGCGCTCACCGCCCCCCACCTGGCCAGGCGGATGACCGCGGCGCCCGGGCCCAACCTGCTCGCCGCGACGTGCACCGGCGCGGCGCTGCTGACCGGCGCCGACCTGGCCGCGCAGCGGCTGTTCGCCGGACACCAGCTTCCGGTCGGGGTGGTGACGGGGGTGCTCGGCGGCGGCTACCTCGTCTGGCTGCTCGCCGCCCAGCGGAAGGCGGGACGGATATGACCGGCACGATCGCGGACAGGAACGCGATGGCAGGAACCCACGACGACGGGCCGCGCCTGCGCGGCAGCGCACTGACTCTCGCGTACGACAAGAGGGTCGTCGCCGAGGGCCTCGACGTGGTCGTCCCCGACCGGTCGTTCACCGTGATCATCGGGCCCAACGCCTGCGGCAAGTCCACACTGCTGCGGGCGCTGGCGCGCACGCTCCGGCCGGCCGCCGGGACGGTGCTGCTCGACGGGCGGGACATCTCCGCCCTGCCCGCCAGGAAGGTCGCCAGGACCCTCGGCCTGCTGCCCCAGACGTCCGTCGCGCCGGACGGCATCACGGTCGCCGAACTGGTCGGTCGCGGGCGCTATCCCCACCAGCGGCTGCTGCGCCAGTGGTCGTCGGAAGACGAGCGGGTGGTGCGCGCGTCGATGAAGGCCACCGGGGTCGCCGACCTGGCCGGACGCCTGGTCGACGAGCTGTCCGGAGGGCAGCGCCAGCGCGTGTGGATCGCGATGGCGCTGGCGCAGGAGACGCCGCTGCTGCTCCTCGACGAGCCGACGACCTATCTGGACATCGCCCACCAGATCGAGGTCCTCGACCTGTGCGCCCGGCTGCACGAGGAGCGCGGACGCACACTCGTGGCGGTGCTCCACGACCTCAACCACGCCGCCCGCTACGCCACTCATCTGATCGCGATGCGCGACGGCCGGGTCGTGGCCGCCGGGGCGCCCGGAGAGGTCATGACGGCCGACCTCGTGGAGGAGGTCTTCCGGCTGCCGTGCCGGGTGATCGACGACCCGGAGACCGGCACTCCGCTGGTCGTCCCCGCCGCCCGCCGCCGTACGGAACCGGCCACGCGATGACACCTTCTGCGCCGAACGGGCTGTATCGGGACGCCTGGGGCATTCCCCACCTGCGCGCGGGCGATCCGTACGAGCTGGCCTTCGCCCAGGGACGTGTCACGGCCCTCGACCGGGCCTGGCAGATCGAGGTCGAGCGGCGCCGGGCGACCGGCACGTCGGCGGCGATCCTCGGGATGGACGCCGTCGCGTGGGACCGCTTCGCCCGGCAGGCCCGGCTGGCCGACACCGCCGAGCGCTGCCTGCGCGCCCTGGACAACGACACCGCGCGCTGGGTGAGCGCCTACGTGGACGGCGTCAACGCGGGGCTTGCCGAGGGAGCGCGCCGGGCGCCCGAGTTCACTCGGCAGGGGATGGCCGCGGGGCTCGCGCCGGGGCGGTGGGAGCCGTGGACGCCGATGGCGATCTGGCTGTCGCACCACATCCTCTTCGCGCATTTCCCGGCCAAGCTGTGGCGCGAGGCGGTGGCCGCACGGCTGGGGCCCGAGGCGGTCGCGGTGTTCGCCGCCGACGGGCCGGGCAGCGGCGGGAGCAACGGCTGGCTGGTCCCCGCTGATCGCACCACCACCGGCGCGGCTCTGATCGCGGGCGATCCCCACCGCTTCATCGAGGACCCCGGCTTCTATCAGCAGATCCGTCTGGCCTGTCCCGAGTTCGACGTGGTGGGGCTGGCCGTGCCGGGCGTTCCGGGCATCCCCCATTTCGGGCATGCCGGCTCGGTCGCCTGGGCGATCACCAACGCCATGGCGGACTACCAGGACCTCTACCGCGAGCGGCTCCGGCGCGGGGACGGCGGCGTCGAGGCGCTGGGACCGGACGGCTGGCGTCCCTGCACCACCCACGTCGAGATCGTCGAGGTGGCGGGGGAGGCCCCGGCCGAGGGCGAGGTCGAGGTCGAGGTCGTCGAGACCGAGCGCGGCCCGGTCGTCATGCACGCCGGGGCCGAGCCGGAGGGTCCGGGTCACCGGCGCGGCCTGTGGGAGGCGGTGAGCCTGCGCTATCCACCCCGGGTGCGTCATGACCTGGGGTTCGCGGCGCTGCCGGCGCTGCTGCGGGCGACGACGGTGGCCGACGTGGACCGGGCGCTCGACCTCTGGGCCGAGCCCGTCAACGTCGTGCTCGCCGCCGACACCTCCGGCGGCCTGCTGCACCGGGTCGCCGGGGTGGTGCCCGCCCGTCACCCCGCCAACGGGCTGTGGGCCGTGCCCGCCTGGGAGCCGGGCCACGAGTGGAGCGGCGGCTACGCGCCGATGCCCCGCCGCGAGGTCTCCGGCATCACGGTCATGGCCAACGAGCGGGGGATCGCCGCGCCGCTCGGCGTCGAGTTCGCCTCGCGCCACCGCGCCGACCGGATCAGGCGGTTGCTCGACGGCTCGCCGCGCTGGTCGGCCACCGACATGGCGGCCGTCCACACCGACACCCTGCTGCCGAGCGCCGGCCCTCTCCTCGACCTGCTGGCCGGTCTGGACGGGCCGGACGGGCTGGATGGGCTCAGTCCCGAGGCCGTACGCCTGCGGGACCGGCTGTCGGCCTGGGACCGGCGCATGGACGCCGGCAGCACCGGCGCGGCGGCGTACGCGGCCGTCCGCGCCGAGGTGGTGCGGCGCCTGGCGGCCCACCCCGCCCTGGCCTGCCTGGCCGGGCTGGACGCGGAGGCGCCCGAGGTCTTCCGGCCGTGGCTCGCGCTGACCCCCCGTGTCGCGTACCCGCTGGAGGCCCTGCTGACGACCGCCGCACTGCCGGGGCTGGATCGGGCGGCCCTCGCGGACCTGGCCAGGGCGGCGCTGGAGGACGTGGCGGCACGCGACGAGCTGACCGGCGTCCGGTGGGGCGACCTCCACCGGCTCACCCCCTGGCGGGCCCTGCCGTCCCCTGTGGACACGGACTCTGTGCACACGGACTCTGTGGACGCGGGCTCTGTGGAGGCGGGCGTGCCGGGGGACCACGACTGCGTGCTGTCCACGTCGAGCGTGCCGGGCGTCACCCACCACTTCGCCCGGGGCCCGGCGGCGCGCTACGTGTGGGACCTCGCACGGCGCGACGGGAGCCTGTGGATCGTGCCGTTCGGCGCGAGCGGCGTGCCCGGCGACCCCCACTGGCGTGACCAGCACCCGCTGTGGCTGCGCGGTGAACTCGCGCCAGTGGTCACGGACTGGGACCGGCTGATCATGGACTCACCGAGGAGCGGCATGACCTCTGACGCACGGACCATAGCCCTCGCACGCCGCGAGGCCGTGTGGGAGCAGGCGGTCGACGGATTCGGCACCTTCCGCATCGTGCCGGTGGACCCGCCGGCCGACGCCGATCTGATCCACTCCTGGGTCACCGAGGAGCGGGCCCGGTTCTGGGGCATGCTCGACGCGAGCCGCGAGCGGGTGCTGGAGATCTACGACCACCTGGACGGCCTCGCCACCCATCACGCCTATCTCGTGTGCCGCGACGACCGTCCTGTGGCGCTCTTCCAGACGTACGAACCCGGGGCCGACCCGGTCGGGGAGTGCTACGACGTCCAGCCGGGCGACTTCGGCGTCCACCTGCTCGTCGGGCCGGCGACGGGGAAGGGCGAGCGCGGCTTCACCCCCGCCCTGCTGTCCGTGCTCCTGGCGTACGCGTTCGCCGACCCGGGCCACACCCGGATCGTGGCCGAGCCGGACGCCCGCAACGACAAGGTGATCGACCGCTTGCTGCGGACCGGCTTCACGCTCGGGCCCGAGATCGACCTGCCGGACAAGCGGGCCCGGCTGCTGTTCCTCGCCAGAGACCACCACTGAGACCACCACTGAGACCAAGGAGTGCGGAGTGCTGCTCGACGCCCTCGCCGATCATCTGGAAGGCCTCGCGGCGGAGCGCGACGGCGTGCTGGGGGTGCTGCCCGGGCTGGTCGCCGACGACTCCCCCGGCTGGATCCCCGCCGCCGCCCTGGTGCGAGAGCCGTATGAGGGACTGCTCGCGCTGGTGGACGAGACGGCCGCACGCTGGAGCGCGCCGCGGCACGTGGCGGCGGCGCTGCTGTGGAAGACCTACGGCTACTGGCACACGATGCCGATGGCGCTGGGCTGGGGTCTCGGCCGCCGGGTGCCGCTGATGCGCCTGGAGGACACGCTGGTCAGGACGTCCGCCGCCGGGGTGACGGTGGCGGCGTCGCGGGTGACCGTGGCCGTGCTCCCCAGCGACCCGCTCGCCGGGACCGAGGGCACCGTCGTCGTGTCCGACCTCGCGGCGGCCATCAGGGAGGCGCTCCTGGAGAGCCAATATCCGTTCGTCAGCGCGCTCGGCACCCTGACCCGGGTGGGCGAGCGCACCCTGTGGGGCTCCACCGCGGAGGCGTTCGCCCACCCGCTGCTCACGCTCGGGCCGTACGCCGAGGCGGCCCGCCTGCTGGACGAGATCGGGCCGCCGGTCGCCGGACTGCTCACGCCCGACGGCGACGGGTATCGCCGCCGCACGTGCTGCCTGTGGGTCACGCTGCCGGACGCCGAGGCCTGCTCCACCTGCTGCGTGTGCTGAGCGCGCCCCCCACGCACAACCTGTCCGTCGGCGACTGCACGGCCACCGGGCTCACCGCGTCCCGAGGCTGCGGGTGGTGCCATCCGCGACCGCCTGGAGCTTGTCCGGGTTGGCCACGTTGTGGATGGTGGTGATCCGGCCGTCGGTGCCGAAATCGAAGGTGACGGTGGCGATCACGCGACCCGGGGCGCTGAAGACGATGCCGGGACCGCCGTTGATCTCGACGAGCTCGGCGTTCATGTCGGCGGGCTCGACGCCCTGGTAGCTGACCGTGCCGACGGCCGCGAACCAGGCGGCCACCGTCGCCGCGCCCACGACCGGGCGCAGGGCCTGACGGACCTTGCCTCCGCCGTCGGTCCACAGGGTGACGTCCGGAGACAGCAGCTCCATCAGGGCGTTCACGTCACCGCCGGTCGCGGCGGCGAAGAACCGCTCGGTGACCTGACGCTGCCGCGACCGGTCCGCCGCGAAGCGCGGCCGCCGGGCCGCCACGTGCGCGCGGGCGCGGTGCGCGGCCTGCCGTACGGCCGCCTCGGAACGCTCGACCGCCTCCGCGATCTCGGCGTGGCTGAAGTCGAAGACCTCCTTCAACACGAACACCGCGCGCTCAAGCGGGCTCAGCGTCTCCAGCACCACGAGCATCGCCATCGAAACCGAGTCGGCGTCGGCGACGGTCTCGGCGGTGTCTCCGCTGGTCAGGATGGGCTCCGGCAGCCACGGTCCCACGTAGGCCTCACGCTTGCGCTGGGTGGAGCGCAGCCGCTCCAGCGCCACGTTCGACACGATCCGCGTCAGGTACGCCTTCGGATCGGCCACCTGCGAACGGTCGGCCGCCGACCAGTTGAGCCAGGCGTCCTGGACCGCGTCCTCGGCGTCGGCGGCGGAGCCGAGGATGCGGTAGGCCACCGAGAACAGCAGGTTGCGGTGCTGCACGAACACCTGCTGGTCGAGGTCGCCAGGCTGCGTGATGCCAGGACGCCGGGTCATGTCGGAAGGCTGGGCCGCGCCGGGAGGCTGAGTCATGTCGAAAGGCCCGGTCATGTCGGGGGGCTCGGCCATGCCGGTCATGTCGGAAGGCTGGGTCATCACGCCTCCCGCACGCGGGTGAAGCGGCCCCCACGGGGCCAGAACGCGCCCGAAGCGGGCATGTTCTTCATGCGGCCCCAGGTGGGCCAGGGTGCTGCGGTCACCGTCTCCTTGTATCGGATGGCGACGCGGCCCGTCAGATACAGCCGCCGTGGGCTGTCGTCGGGGTGGGTGAACTGCACGACCGCGTCGTTCCGGCCCAGGCTGACCGGCGTGTGGTAGTAGCCGAAGCGGAACGGCTTGGGCCGCTTGCCCTTCAGCTCCCTGAGGATCGACAGCGCGGCGTGCACACCGGTCGGCATGCCGCCCTGGCAGGTGCCGTGCATGACGCCGTAGCCCTGGCGGATCGCCGCCGCGTCGCCCACGGCGTACACCTCGGGGTGGGACACCGACCGCAGCGCGGCGTCGGTGACGACCCGGCCGTGGTCGTCGACGGTCAGCCCGGCGGCGGACGCCAGCGGCGACACCCGCGTGCCGCTCGTCCACAGGACGGCGTCGGCCGCCACGCTCTCCCCGCCGGCCAGCTCGACCGTGCCGGGCAGCACCTTCACCACCTCGACTCCGCTGCGCACCTCGACCTTCAGCCGGTCGAGCGCGGCCCGCACATAAGCCCTGGCCTTCGGGTTCATGGCCGCACCGGGTTCGCCGCGGCCCAGCAGCACGACGCGCAGCTCCGGGTGCCGTTCGGCGATCTCCGCGGCCGACTCGACGCCGGTCAGCCCGCTGCCGACGACCACCACCGTGCCGCTGCCGAGCCGCGACAGCCGGTCGGCCAGCACCTCGGCGTCCTGGGCGCTGTTCAGCGTGTACGCGTGGTCCTCGACGCCCGGGACCGCCGCCGTGTCGGCCACGCCGCCCAGCGCGTACACGAGCGTGTCGTAGGACAGGACGCGTTCGTCGTCGACCCGCACGGTCTTCGCGTTCACGTCCACCGCCGTCACCCACCCGCGTTCGAAGTGCGCGGCCGTGCCCTCCAGCAGTTCGGGAATGCTCAGCTCGGCGAGCCGCTGCCCGCTCGCCGTCATGTGCAGCCGCAGCCGCTCGGTGAACCGCTCCTGCGCGTTCACCAGGGTCACCCGCACGTTGTCGCCCGGCTTGACCCTCGTCCCGAGCTGGATCGCCGCGGACAGGCCCGCGTATCCCGCCCCCAGGATCACCACTCGGTGGGTGGTGGTCGCCGCCGCTTCGTGCTGTGCGCTCATCGTTCCATCTCCTCGTCCGAACCGTTGACGACCAGCAGATGGAAGCGGCCCGCCCATACGTGACATGCACCTGATGTGATCTAAGCCACACGATTCCTCGCCGTGACCGATGAAAGATGAGGGAGTACGAATGACCCCTGTGGGGTGGGAGGACACAAAGCGCAGGGTGCGTGAGCGCCGTGAGGCCGCAGGACTGCCGGTGCGGTCGGAGGAACAGAAAAAGGCCGACATGGATCGGCTGGCCGCAGAAGTACGCGCCCACCGGCTTGCGGAGATCCGGCAGGAGCAGACCGGAGCCGACTTCGGGGACACGGACTACACGCTCACCTGAAGGCCCGGTCATCGCATGGAGAGCCTGGGCCGGGTCTACTCGGGCTGGGGGGTGGCGGACTCCTTCCCGCGTACGGCGGCGGCGTGGGCGGCGAGGAGCGCGGACAGGGCCTCGCAGTCGTCCGGGGTGAGCGGCGCGAAGGGCAGCAGGTAGAGCCTGCCTCCGGGGCCGTCGATGAGCTCGACCGGCAGGGCACGTGCCGGTGCCTCGACCGGCACCTCGACCGGCACCTCGACCGGCGCGGCGACGGGCGGCGCGGCAGCGGTGGCCGGCGCGGACGAGGGCAGCGCGGTGATGGTCAGCACGTCGGCGGATAGCGCGGCGGCAGCGGTGGCCGGCGCGGACGAGGGCGGCGCAGTGATGGTCCGCGCGGCGACGGGCGGCGCGGACGTGGGCAGCGCGGTGGTGGTCATGATGAGAGTGATTCTTCCGGACCCGACCGACAGTTCCGCGCCCCCGGCCCCGTCCCGAGACGCCCTTTCCCACCGCGCGTTTCGAGCCGCCCGGAGGACGCCGTCCCGAGGCGCCCTGCCCGAGTTGCCTGACCGAGCTGCCCTGCCCGAAGCGCCGCCCCACGACGCGCGCCGGAGCGCTCGAAGGACGGCAGCGGAAGTGCGGTCGTCAGGGGGTGAAGCGGTAGCCCATGCCGGGCTCGGTGATCAGGTGGACGGGGTGGGCGGGCTCCTTCTCCAGCTTGCGCCGGAGCTGGGCCATGTACTGCCGCAGGTAGTGCGTCTCCTTTACGTACTGCGCGCCCCACACCTCGCTCAGCAGCTGCCGCTGGCTGATCAGCTTGCCGGGATTGCGCACGAGGAGTTCGAGGATGTGCCACTCGGTCGGGGTCAGCCGTACGTCGCCCGAGACGGTCTTCTCGGCGAGGTCGACCACGTGCTCCCCGATCCTCACGCGGGCGGGCTCGCTCTCCCGGGAGCCGGTGCGCCGGGTCACCGCGCGCACGCGGGCCAGCAGTTCGTCCACGCCGAAGGGCTTGGTGACGTAGTCGTCCGCCCCGGCGTCCAGCGCGTCGATCTTGTCCTGGTTGCCGCTGCGCCCCGACAGCACGATGATCGGCACGCTGCTCCAGCCGCGTACGCCGTGGATGACGTCGACTCCGTCCATGTCGGGCAGCCCGAGGTCCAGCACGATCAGGTCGGGGCGCCGGTCCGCGGCCTCGCGCAACGCGGAGCCGCCGTCCGCCGCGACGGCGACCTCATAGCCGCGCGCGGCCAGGTTGATCCGCAGCGCGCGGAGGATCTGCGGCTCGTCGTCGACGACGAGGATCCGGCTCACGACGCCGCACCCCCCAGACCCAGAGAACCCCCCAGATCCGCCGGGCTCTCCCGCAGGTCGTGGAGGTGTACGGCGACGGGCAGGGTCAGGATCATGGTGAGCCCTCCCCCGGGGGTCTCGTCGGGTGACAACCGGCCTCCCATCGCCTCGGTCAGTCCGCGCGCCAGGGCCAGGCCCAGCCCGACGCCGCTGTGGTTGTCCCGGTCTCCCAGCCGCTGGAAGGGCAGGAAGATCCGGTCGTAGGCGTCGCGCGGCACACCGGGCCCACGATCGATTATCCGGATCTCGGCCCGGTCGCCGTATCTGCTGGCGGTGACGAGCACGCTCTCTCCCGCGGGGGTGTAGCGGACGGCGTTGCCGACGAGGTTGGCGAGCACCCGCTCCAGCAGCGCCGGGTCGGCGACGACCTCGGGGAGGTCGTGCGGGATGTCGATCTTCACTTCGGCGGCGAGCGGCCCGAGGTCGTCGACCGCCCGGGGCACGACCTCCTCGACGGCGACCGGCTGGGCGGCCACGCCGAGCACCCCGGCCTGCAGGCGGCTCATGTCGAGCAGGTTGGCCACCAGGCGGTCGAGCTTGGCCAGCGACTCGTCCGCGGTCTCCAGCAGCTCGGCGCGGTCCTCCGGGGACCACTCGACGTCGGTGGCGCGCAGGCTCTCCACGGAGGCCTTCGCCGCGGCCAGCGGGGTGCGCAGGTCGTGGCTGACCGCCGCGAGCAGCGCGGTGCGCATCCTGTCGGCCTCCGCGAGCGGCCTGGCCTGCCCGGCCTCCTCCTCCAGCCGTTCCTGCCGCAGGGCGACGGCCATCTGCGCGGCGAACGCCTCGATCACGCGGCGTTCGGAGGCGTCGAGCAACCGCCCGCGCGCGGCGAGCACGAGGTCGCCGTCGATGTCCACGTCGGTGCCCGCGGCGTCCGGGCAGGTGCACGGCTCTCCCCCGGAAGTGGCGACGATCCGCCAGGAGGCGGGGTCGGACCGGTCGTCCGGCCCCTGCCCCGCCTCGGGCCGCCGTTCCAGCAGGGTGACCGAGACCAGGCCGAACGTCTCCCGCGTACGCGCGAGCAGGGACGGCACGGCTCCCTCGCCGCGCAGCACGTGCCCGGCCAGCGCGGACAGGATCTCCGCGTCCGCCCCGGCGCGGGCCGCCTCCCTCGTACGGCGGGCCGCCACGTCGACGATCATGCTGACCGCCGCCGCGACCACGACGAAGACGGCCAGGGCGAAGAGGTTCTCCGGATTGGCGATCGTCAGCGTGTGTGTCGGCGGGGTGAAGAAGAAGTTGATCAGCAGCGACGCGGCGACCGCGGCCGTGATCGCCGGCCACATGCCGCCGATCAGTGCCACGCTCACGACGGTGGTCAGGAACAGCAGGATGAAGCTCGGCAGCGCCAGCGTGTCCCGGAAGGGCAGCAGGACGGCGGTGAGCAGCGGCAGGCCGGTGAGCGCGACGGCCCACCCCGTCAGCCTGCGCCGCCGGGTGAGCGCCGCCCGCGACCGCTGCGGGCGCTCCCGCCCCTTCTTGACCTGCTCGTGCGTGATCATGTGGACGTCGATCGAGCCGGACCTGGCGGTCGTCTCGACGCCCACCCCTCTGCCGAAGATCTGGGCGATCCGGCCGCGCCGGGAGGCGCCGAGCACGAGCTGGGTGGCGTTGACGCCGCGGGCGAACGCCAGCAGTGCCCGCGGCACGTCGTCGCCCACCACCTGGTGATAGGTGCCGCCCATGCTCTCCACGAGGGCGCGCTGACGCGCCAGCAGCGCCGGGTCGCCCCCGGAGGCGAGCCCGTCCGCCCGGGTGACGTGCACGGCGAGCAGGTCGGCGCCCTTGGTGCGGGCGGCGATGCGGGCAGCCCGCCGGACGAGGGTGTCGCCCTCCGGTCCCCCGGTCAGCGCGACCACGACCCTCTCGCGCGCCTCCCACGTGTCGGCGATGCCGTGCTCGGCGCGGTAGCGGTCGAGCTGCTCGTCCACCTCGTCGGCGAGCCACAGCAGGGCCAGCTCGCGCAGCGCGGTGAGGTTGCCGACGCGGAAGTAGTTGGCGAGGGCGGCGTCCACCTTCTCCGGCAGATACACGTTGCCGTGCGCGAGCCGCCGCCGCAGCGCCTCCGGAGCCATGTCGACCAGCTCGACCTGGTCGGCCCGCCGTACGACCTCGTCGGGCACGGTCTCGCGCTGCGGGATGCCGGTGATGTGCTGGACGACGTCGTTGACCGACTCCAGGTGCTGGATGTTCACCGTCGAGATCACGTCGATCCCGGCGTCGAGAAGGTCGTCGATGTCCTGCCAGCGCTTGGCGTTGCGCGAGCCCGGCACGTTGGTGTGCGCCAGCTCGTCGACCAGGGCGACGCTCGGGCGCCGGGCGATCACCGCGTCGACGTCCAGCTCGGTGAAGGTCGCGCCCCGGTACGTCAGGGTCGTGCGGGGGACGACCTCCAGCCCCTCCAGCAGTTGTGCGGTGCGTACGCGGCCGTGGGTCTCCACCAGGCCGGCCACGACGTCCGTGCCGCGTTCCCTGCGGCGGTGGCCCTCGCACAGCATGGCGTACGTCTTCCCGACCCCGGGTGCCGCGCCGAGGTAGATCCGCAGCCGCCCGCGTGGCATGGCCGATCACCTCTCCCTGTCGAGGGCCGGAACCGTCCGAGAGACGAAGATGACGTCCGACATCCCCCTCCTCGGTGTGATCACATCCGCTGGACCGTTGCCGGTCTCAGCACAAGCAAAGTCCCGAACCGGTGGCAATTAGCCGTTCTTGACGGCTTTCATACGGGTTCGAACCGAGTATTGACGCGCTCTGTACGCAGTCCGCGCCGGGGGTTTCGGGCACACCCGGGCCGGAAATCAACGCGGTTCAACCGGCGAGCGGCGTCCCCCGATCCATCTGTGCCGGCTCCGGGGAGGGGGCGCGGTGTGAGCGAGATGACCGGCCAGATCGTGGAGGTCGTCGTGAAGGCGCTGGCGGGGGGCGTCTTCGTGCTGGCCTTCGCGGCGCTGACCGAGATGCTGACGCCGAAACGGCTCGCCGGGGTGTTCTGCGCCAGTCCTTCGGTGGCCCTGGCCAGCCTCATCGTCACCGCCGCCATCACCGGTGTGCCCGACGTCCTCGCCTCGGCTCAGGGCATGCAGATCGGCGCGGTCGGATTCACCGTTTATTGCCTGGTCGCCGTTCCCCTGTTGCGCAGGTGGGGCGCCTGGCGGGGGGCGCTGGCCGCGGTCGCCGTCTGGGGCGTCGTCGTGGCCGCCGGGTACGCGCTGGCGCCGCAGGGCCTGCTCGGCGTCCGGACCACGGCGGTTCCCGGGCCGCGTCCCCAGCCGGCGGCCCTCGACCTGGCCCCGCCACCGGCGCGCCTGTCGTGAGCGCCCGCCGAGACGACGGCCCGGCTCCCGGCGACCGGCGGCCTTCCGAGGGAGAGTGGCCGTCCGATGTCGGCCGGGTGGCCGATGACGGCCCGGTTGCCGACGACGGGCGACCGTACGAAGGCCGGCGACCTTCTGAAGACGAGCGACCTTCTGACGACGAGGAGAAGGTGCGGCTGCGGCTCAGCGAGCTGCGGCGGCCGCCCAAGCGCGACTGGGTGGCCCGGTTCGCGTTCGGCGCGGGGGTGTCGGCGCTCGCCGGGGTGGTGTCCGTGCTGGCCGGCCCGCGCGCGGGCGGGCTCTTCCTCGCGTTCCCGGCGATCCTGCTGGCGAGCGTCACCCTCATCGCCAAGGAGGAGGGCGTGCGCCAGGCCGTGCAGGACGTGGGGGGCGCTATCTTCGGCGCCCTCGGCCTGATCGGCTTCGCCGTCGTCGTCACGCTCACGGTGACCGTCTGGCCGCTGTGGCTGTCGCTCACGATCGCCACCCTGAGCTGGGCGGCCCTCTCCCTGGCCCTGTACGCCATCGTGACCCGGCTCCGCCGCTGATCCCGAGCGGCGGCGCATGCCGAGCCGGGAGTGATGCGGCGGCGGACGTGCGCCGCCGTCGGTGGCGATGCCGCCGATGACCAGCCTTCGGCGGCCGGTGGCACGGACGGCCTCGGCGAAGGCCGGATCGAGGAAGGAGTTGAAGGCCGTCGTGCGCTCGATCACCGGCCGGTCGCCGATGACCTCCAGCAGCTCCGGATAGAGCGGGCCCGAGGGCTTGGACGCCTCACCGTTGGTCACCACCAGGCCGCTGCCGTATGCGGTGGCGGCCCTGGCGAAAAGCGGGTGCGCGACCCCGAGGCGCGACGAGCGGCCATCCTCGCCGCGGCACGCTCGGTCTTCGCCGAACGCGGGGACGGCTCCCGCGCCGCCTTGATGCGGCCCGCTGCCCCCAGCACCTGCCGCGAGACGCGTGAGGATATGATCCGTCCACTCTTGCGGACTTTGCGAGAAAAGGGCTGATTTGTCGCACCCCCCACGCCCCGGTCCTCTCCCCGCCGGTGACGGGCGAACGTCGACGACGGGCGGACACCGGTGACGGACGAGACGCTGGCGCGCCTCCAGTTCGCGACGACGGCCGGCTTCCACTGGCTGTTCGTCATGCTCACCCTCGGCCTCGCCCCGCTGATCGCGGTGATGCACACCCGGCACGCCCTCCGGGGCACACCGCTCCTGGAGCGCATGACCCGGTTCTGGGGGCAGATCTACGTCGTGAACTACGTGCTGGGCGTCGTCACCGGCCTGGTCATGGAGTTCCAGTTCGGGCTGGCCTGGAGCGGGCTGGCCGAGTACGCCGGCAACGTCTTCGGCGCTCCGCTCGCACTGGAGACGATCGTCGCCTTCTTCGCCGAGTCCACCTTCCTGGGCATGTGGATCTTCGGCTGGGGGAAGCTGCCCAAGGCGGTGCACGTCACGCTGATCTGGCTGGTCACCCTCACCGCGTACGCCTCGGCGTACTGGATCATGGTGGCCAACGGCTTCCTGCAACACCCGGTGGGGCACGAGGTGCGCGGCGGCGTCGCCTACCTCACCGACTTCGGCGCCCTGCTCACCAACCCCAACGCGATCAACGCGCTGGTGCACGCGGCCACCGCCGCGCTGATGACCGGTGGAGTGTTCGTGGCGGGGGTGAGCTCCTACCACTTCCTCAAGCGCACGGCGGAGCGGGAGTTCTTCCGCGCCTCGCTGCGGCTCGGTTTGTTCGTGGCCACGCCCGCGGCGTTCGTGGCGCTCTACTACGGGTTCGTCCAGATCCCGACGCTCGTGGACACCCAGCCGATGAAGGCGGCGACCCTGCAGGGCCACATCGACGACCTCGGCTCCCTGCGCGTCGAGGACGTGCAGGCGCACCTGGTGCAGCGGTTCGGCGCGGGCGACTACCGGCCGCCCGCCTGGATCGCCACCGCCTTCGACGTCATGCAGGACGCCGGCTATCTGATCTTCCTGCTGGTCGTCGTGGCCCTCGTCCTGCTCCACCGGGACTGGTACCTCCGGTTCCGCCCGGCGGCCTACCTGATGCTGGTCGCCGTCCCCCTGCCCTTCGTCGCCGCGCTCGGCGGATGGCTGCTGCGCGAGGTGGGGCGCCAGCCGTGGGCGGTGTACGGCGAGCTCACGGCGGCCGCCGCACGGTCGCCCGTCGGCTCGATGACGGCGTCCCTGGTCCTGTTCTGCGGGGTGTTCCTCGCGCTTGCGGTCGCCGACGTGGCGCTGATCGTCCGGTACGCCCGCCGCGGCCCGGCCGGCACCGACCTGGGCGGCGCATCCGGCGACGGGCAGCCGGAGCGGCCCGCCTCGTCGCTCGCTTTGTGAAACAGGAGCCCTCGTGACTTTCGGACTCGTGTGGCCGGCCCTGCTCGGGCTGCTGCTCGCCGGTTATTTCGGCCTGGCCGGTTTCGACTACGGCGTGCAGATGCTCACCCCCTGCCTCGGCCGCGACGACCGCGAGCGGCGCGCGCTGCTCAACGCCTTCGGCCCGTTCTTCCTCGGCAACGAGGTCTGGCTGGTGGCCGCGGCGGGCGTGCTGTTCGGCGCCTTTCCCTTCCTGGAAGGGCGGCTGCTGTCCGGCATGTACTTCCCGTTCGCGGCGATCCTGGCCGGCATCGTCGTCGGCAACGCCGCCGTACAGCTGCGCAGCCGCCACCGGGGCGCCTCGGCACGCCGGCTCTGGGATGGGTTGATCTTCCTGGGCGGGCTGGTGCCCGCCGTGGGGTGGGGGCTCGTGACCGGCCGCCTCCTCGCCGGGGTGCCGCTGGACGCCCGGAACGTCTTCTCGATCGGACCGGCCGACCTGCTCCACCCCTTCGTGCTGCTGTGCGGCGCCACGACCACGGCGGTGTTCCTCGCGCACGGGGCGGCCTTCCTGGCCTGGCGAACCGGCGGCGAGCCGGGCGCGCGGGCCGCGCGGGCCGGCTGCCGCGCCCTGCTCGTGGCGGCCGTGGCGGCGGCGGCCGTCCTCGTCACCGGCTTCCTCTCCTCGGCGCGGCACGCCCTCGTCAACCCGTGGTCCGCCCTCGCGACCGGCGCGGCCCTGGTGGTCGTGCTCCTCACCGGGGCGGCTCTGCTGCGCGCGGGCCGTACGGGCCGTGCCTTCGCCGCGACCTCCTGTGCGGCCGCCCTGCCCGTCGTGGCACTCGGCGCGGGCCTGCACCCCTTCGCACTGGTCACCTCCGGCACCCCCGGCGCCGGCCTGCGGCTGGCGGAGGCGATGGCGGAGGCGGGCACCCTGCGGATTCTGACGGTCTTCGCCGCGGTCATGGTGCCGCTGATGGTGCTTTCCCAGGTCTGGAACTGGTGGATGTTCCGCGACCGGGCCGGTCGTACGCGGACGTACCTGTAGCTCCTCGCGCCAACACCGAGACCGATTCTTTACGAATGCCCGTCACTAGGATGGGTACTCCGATCAGGCAGTAGGCGGCGGGGACCGCCCCGAGGGTGGTGGCGCGGTGAGGGTCAGTGCTGAGGTGCAGATCACGGATCTGACGATCAACGATCACGCGTGCCTGACCTTCGGTGAGCCGGAGGAGTTGCTCGACCTCACCGCGGCGTTCGTACGGGACGGGCTCGCGGGAGGACTGCGCGTCGTCTGGCTGTGCGAGGAGCCGCAGGGAGTGGCGGCCGAGCTGAGCCGCCGCGGGATCGCCGTGCAGTCCGCCACCGCGAGCGGCCGGATGGACGTCGTCGCCTCTCAGGAGGGCCTGCTGTCCGGCCAGACCTTCGACCTCGATCACGCGATGGGGTGGCTGAGCTCCCAGATGGAGCTGACCTCGCACGAGGGCTACTCGGGACTACGGGTTGCCCTCGACATGGGCTGGGCGCTGCGGCCGGTCCACGGCGTGGAGCAGCTGCCCGCCTTCGAGGAGAAGATCGCCACGATCCTGTCGGACAGCAGCGTGTCGGTGTTGTGCCAGTACGACCGGGAACGCTTCGACCCGGTCACCCTCGCCTCGGTCTCCCCGTTTCACACGCGGGCGGTCACCGCGGCCACCTACTACGACGACCCGTTGCTGCGGATCTGCCGCCAGTACGCGCCGCCCGGAATCCGGCTGGCGGGACAGATCGACCGGGCGGCCGAGGACGCCCTGGTCCTGGCGCTGAGCGAGGCGATCAGGACGGACGGCCCCGTCACGATCAACATGGCCGAGCTGTCCTTCATCGACCTGTCCTGCACCCGGACGATCATCGACGTGGCGCGGAGCCTGGCGCCCGCCCGTGCGGTCGTCCTGCGCTGCAACCCCGCCATCGCGCCGCGGTTCGTGCTGCTCGGCGCACAGGGCATTCCCGGGATCAGCCTGGTGACCACGCATGAGCGATGACGGAACCTCTCACGCCACCCACGTCGCCTCGTGCTCCGGCGGCGAGAGGCGGGACGCCGGAACGCCGGTGCTGATCCTCGACCAGTCGTTCGACCGCGGGTCGCTCTACCCCCTGCGGGAGACGCTGGAAGCCCACGTCGTCCACGCCGGGCTTCCCCACGGACGGTCCATGGACCTGGTCCTCACCGTCCACGAGCTCGCCACCAACGCGGTCTTCCACGGCTCGGGAACCGGACGGGCGAGGATCCGGCAGCTCGACGGCGTGCTGCGGTGCGAGGTCGCCGACCCCGGAACGTCCGGGCACGACGCGGCCGAATGGCCGGTCAGGCACGGGCACGGGCTGTGGCTCGCCCACTATCTGTCGGACCGGTTCACGATCGGCTCCGGCCCGGACGGCACCCTCGCCACGGCCGATTTCACCCTCCCCGGGCCCGCGTCACGCCGGTCCGCCACTCCACGGCTGCGCCGTCTCGAGTCGCACACCGTCCTGGAGCTGGACGGCGCCCTCGACGAGCAGGCGGCCCCCCAGATCGGCGCGGCAGTCGGCGAGCTCGTCTCCGGCACACCGGCGCCGAGGCTGGTGATCGACCTGTCCGCGGTGACCTACTGGGACAGCACCGGCATCACCGCCCTGATCGTGGCGCAACAGCGCGTGTCGGAGACGGCGGCGGGGATGCTGGTCCTGACCGGCCTCGCGGCCGAGTTCGCCGATCGCCTCGACGCGCTCAGCCCGGTTCCGTTCACGACCCGCGAGACACCCGCCGCGGCGGTCCACCTGTTTCCGCCCTCCTGAGGCACCCACATGTGCTGAAATGTGCCGGTGAATCGGATGAGGCAGGCGATGGGTGAGATGCTCATCTACCTTTTCGCGGCCTTCCTGATCACCGGCGGCGTGCTGGCGTTCTCCTACGTGCCCAGCGGCGAGACGGTCTCCTACACCGGCGACTACGAGCCGCTGCGAGGCGTGCAGATGAGCGCCGCCTACCACTCGATCCTCGACATCAGCTTCGACGATCACGGCGGCCTGCTCGCACGGCAACTGCACCACCGCTGCGCGATCCTGCTCGGCCTGGGGACCGTCGTCTGGGCCCTGCTCGGCCGGTTCCGGTACGCGCTCCCGGTGCTGGGCCTGGCCGCGGTCGCCGAACTCGGCGGCTACGGGTCCGCCGACGACCTGCTGTCCGGCACCTTCCTGGCCAGGGTGCCCATTCCCGTCTGGTACGGCCTGCACCTCGTGGCGGCGCTCGCCGTGGGCGCCCTGCTGGTCGTCTCCTCTCGCCGGGAGGCCGCCCGGCAGCCCAGGACGGCCGGCTTCGTGGCGGCGACCCTCGGCCTCACCGCCATGCTGATCTTTGTGCTGTGAGCGGGAGAACCGTCACAACTCGACGACGACCTTGACGTCCTCCGGCCCGGCGGTGAAGGCGTCCCGGAACGACTCCAGCGGCACCCTGCGGGTGATCAGCCGGTTCAGCCAGGCGAGGTCCGCCTCGGCCAGGGCGTCGGCCGCGGTGGCGTAGTGGCCGCAGTTGGCGTTGACCGAGCCGATGAGCACGTCGTTCTCCAGCACGATGTCGCGGTTGAGGCTGCCCGCGTCGAGCGTGATCCGGCGCCCGGCCGAGGAGACGCCGGTGAGACATACGATGCCGTACGGCGCGGTGTTGGCCGCCACGGCGAAGATGACCGGCCCCGCGCCGGTCGCCTCGATCACCACGTCGGGGCGCACCTTCGCGGCGACCTCTGCGGCGTCCCCGGCGTGGTAGACCGCGCCGAGGTCCCGTACGAGGGCCGGTTTGGGGCCGTCCGTGACCCGGTCGAGAACGTGCACCTCCAGCCCGCGCTGCACGCCGAGCAGGGCCGCGAGCAGGCCGATCGGACCCGCGCCGGTGACCAGCGCGGTCTTCGGCGCGAACCAGGCCCGGGCGCCGACCTTCTCCACCTCGTCCCAGGCCTTGGCGACGACGCTGGTGGGTTCGAGGAGCATTCCGACGTCGGCCAGCCGGGGGTCGAGCCCGACGGCGTAGCCGGGCTCGACCACCCAGCTCTGACTTGCGTATCCGTCGAGTTCCTTGATGCCGCGCTCGGTGTAACGGCCGTTGCGGCACATGTCGAACTGCCCGTGCGCGCAGGCGCCGCACGGCACCGGGTCGGGCCGGCGGACCACTCCGACCACGAGGTCACCGGGGGCGAAGCCGCTGCCGGACGGCGCCTGCCGCACCCTGCCCAGCGATTCGTGGCCGATGACCAGGCGCTCGCGGCCGGGCGGGGCCCAGCCGTACTCCCCTGCGGAGATCTCCTTGTCGGTGCCGCACACGCCGACGGCGAGACCGTCGACGAGCAGGTCCCCCTCGCCCGGCTCCGGATCGGGGACCTCGGTGACGGCCAGGGAGTCCTTCTGCGACGGAATGACGGTGAGAGCGCGCATCAGCGCTCACCTCCAACGTGTTCGCGGCCGTGCGCGGTGCGCTCGGCCGGCCGGGCGCCGGACAGGTGAAGGGCGGCGTTCACCAGCCCGACGTGGCTGAACGCCTGCGGGGTGTTGCCGAGCTGCCGCCCGGTCCCGGGGTCGTACTCCTCGCTCAGCAGCCCGAGGTCGTTACGGAGGCTCAGCAGCCGTTCGAACAGCTCGTACGCCTCCCTGTGGCGGCCGAGGCCGTACAGGGCGTCGGCGAGCCAGAACGTGCAGGTGACGAAGGCTCCCTCGGTGCCGGGAAGGCCGTCCACGTTGCCGTCGGCCTGCGGCTCGTAGCGCAGCAGGAACCCGTCGGAGCACAGCTCGCGCCGCACGGCCTCGACGGTGCCGGCCACCCGCGGGTCGTTCCACGGCAGGAACCCCACCCGGGGGATCAGCAGCAGGGCGGCGTCCAGCCCCTTCGAGCCGTAGAACTGGGTGAACGTGCGCCGCTCCGCGTCGTAGCCGCGGTCGCACACCTCGGCGTGAATCTTGTCGCGGGTGGCGCGCCACCGATCCGCGGGCCCGTCCAGGCCGAATCGTTCGACGGCCCGCACGGCGCGGTCCAGGCCGGTCCACGCCATGACCTTGGAGTGCACGAAGTGGCGGCGGTCGCCGCGCACCTCCCACAGCCCGTTGTCCGGGTCGTCCCAGTGGCCTTCCAGGAAGTCCAGCAACGCCCTTTGCAGGTCCCATGCCTGCTCGTCGGCGTGGATGCCGGCCGTCCTCGCCAGGTGCAGCCCGTCGAGGACCTCGCCCCACACGTCGAGCTGGAACTGCCCGGACGCCGCGTTGCCCACCCGCACCGGGGCCGAGCCCTCGTAGCCGGACAGCCAGTCCAGCGTGTCTTCCGGCAGGCGGCGGGTGCCGTCGATGCCGTACATGATCTGCAGGTCGGCCGGGTCTCCGGCCACGGCCCGCAGCAGCCACTCCCGCCAGGCCCTGGCCTCGGCGACGAAGCCGGTGCCCAGCAGCGCCTGCAGCGTGAACGTCGCGTCGCGCAGCCAGCAGAACCGGTAGTCCCAGTTGCGTGGCCCGCCCGGCTGTTCCGGCAGCGAAGTGGTGACCGCGGCCACGATGCCGCCGGTCGGCGCGTAGGTCAGCGCCTTCAGCACGACCAGTGATCGGCGCACGGCCTCCTCCCACCGGCCCTCGTATCGGAAGCCGCGCATCCACGACGTCCAGAACGCCTCCGTGTCGGCGAGGGCCTTCTCCGCGTCCACCGGACGTGGCATGCGCTCGTGCGAGTGCCGGTAGGTCAGCACGAACGGCACCCGCTGCCCGGCAGCCACCTCGAAACCAGCGTAGGTCGTCATGTCCTCGCCGCTGAGCGGCACCGGCGTCTTCAGCCAGGCGGCGTCCGGTCCGGCGACCGCCGCGAGCCGTCCGTCCTGGTGCCGCACCCAGGGCACGATGTGCCCGTAGTCGAACCGCAGCCGCAGCGCCATCCGCATCGGCACACGTCCGCTGACCCCCTCCACGACGCGCACCACGTCGGCCGCCTCACCGCGTGGCGGCATCGCATCGATCACGCGTACGGATCCCTCGGGAGTGTCCCACTCCGTCTCCAGGACGAGGGAGTCGCCGCGGTAGCGGCGGCGCGTGCAGAGCCCGCCCGCCGCGGGGGCCAGGCGCCAGAACCCCGCCCGTTCGTCGCCGAGCAGGGCGGCGAAGCACGCGGGGGCGTCGAACCGGGGCAGGCACAGCCAGTCGATCGACCCGTCGCGTCCCACCAGCGCGGCCGTGTGGAGGTCGCCGAGCAGCCCGTAGTCCTCGATCCGCAGTGCCACCGCGCCTCCCCCTCCGGCGGTCGATCTCGTCCTCGCGGACAAGGGCCGAGCTACCCGGGCAAAGAACACGTATGCACTGTGCAAAGAACCGTTGATCGTGGCGGTGGGGCTTCACCGCCTACCCACCTTTTTGTGGGTACTTGTCGGCTGGGGCCGAGCGGCGTGAAGCTGGTTGCGGTCAGCCGGAAGGCGGCCCGATGCCAGGCGGGAACGGGGGTGACGGCGGTGTGTCAGGAGACCGGCAGGGGCCCTGCCTGCGCCTCCCCGGACGGCGTCCCCCCGGACGGCGTCTCCCGGGCCAGCTTCTCCAGGCGGCGATGTCCCCAGTCGGACAGCGGCGCCAGCGCCTGGGAGAGCTCCTGGCCGAAATCGGTCAGTGAGTACACCGTCTTCAGCGGGCGGCCGTCGTGCACCTCACGGTGCACCAGCCCGTCGGCCTCCATCTCCCTGAGCGTCTGAGTCAGCACCTTCTCGGTGAGGCCCGGCAGCCGCCGGACCAGCTCGCCGGGGCGACGCGGAGCGGATTCCAGGAGCCAGAGCAGGATCGTCTTCCACTTGCCGTCGATCACGGCGATCGCGGCGGTGACCCCGCAGACGTTCGTGTCTCCGGCACGGCTACGCGTCACCTTTCCATCCCCTTCAGCGCCTTCGCTGTCATGCATGCAGGAGTCGATACATGAGCCAGCACGCCCACCAGTCTGCCGTCACCGTGCTCGGCCTTGGGCCGATGGGCCGGGCCCTGGCCGGGGCCTTCCTGAACGCCGGCGTCCGGACCACGGTCTGGAACCGGACGCCGGGCACGGACCGGCAGTTGGCCGAGCGGGGCGCGTACGGCGCTCCCACACCGGAGGCGGCTGTCGCCGCGAGCGAGCTGACCGTGATCTGCGTCGTGAACTACGACGCGGCGGACGCCGTCGTGCGGCGCGAGGCGGTCGCCGGCGCGCTCGGGGGACGCACGCTCGTGAACCTGACGGCCGACACGCCCGGCCGCGCCCGGAGCACCGCGGCCTGGGCCGCCGAGCACGGCATCGAATATCTCGACGGCGCGATCATGACGCCGACCACGACCATCGGCACCCCGGCCGCGGTGTTCCTGCACAGCGGCCCGGAGGAGCTCTACCGGCGGCACCGGCCGGTGCTGGAGGCCCTCGGCGGCACGCACACCCATCTGGGCGAGGAGATCGGCCGGGCGGCGGCCTACGACATCGCGTTGCTCGACGTCTTCTGGACCGCGATGGCGGGCTACGCGCACGCGCTGGCGGTGGCGCGGGCCGAAGGGGTCACCGCGCGGGAGCTGGCGCCGTTCGCCAAGGGCATCGGCGCGATCCTGCCGCCCATCTTCGAGGAGGCGGCGGCGGAAGTGGACAGCGGCGGGTTTTCCGGCGAGGGCAACCCGATCACCTCGGCAGCCTCGTCCATGGCCCACGTCGTCCATACCTCCGAGGCCCACGGCATCGACGCGAGTGTGATGCGCGCGGCCGAGGGCTGGGCCCGCCGCGTCATCGCAGAAGGCCACGGCGCCGACGGGTTCACCCGGATCACCGAGCTCCTCACCGCCCGCGCCCACGCCTGATCCGGCTTCCGGACGCCCCCAGTCTGGCTTGCAGACGCCCCCGGCCGGTCATCCCCGGCCCGGCTTGCAGACGTCCCCGGCTTGCGGACGTCCCTGGCCCGGCTTGATGACGTCGAAGGGCGCCCGGCGACACCGGGCGCCCCAGTCGTGGTCGTCAGTCGGTGCCGAGCTCCATGGCGGCCTGGTCGAGCAGCTCCTCCTCGGTGGAGACCTCGCCGCGAGAGGCGATCGCCTCTGCTCCGCCCTCGGGCATCGCGCCGATCAAGCCCGTCGACGCCGCCTGGGCGGCTCCGATCAGCGCCGGCTGCTGGCTGCCGACCATGCCGAGCCTGGCGTACTGCTCCAGCTTGGAACGAGAGTCGGCGATGTCGAGGTTGCGCATCGTCAGCTGCCCGATCCGGTCCACCGGACCGAAGGCGGAGTCTTCGGTGCGCTCCATCGAGAGCTTGTCCGGGTGGTAGCTGAACGCGGGTCCGGACGTGTCCAGCACGGAGTAGTCCTCGCCGCGCCGCAGCCGCAGGGTCACCTCGCCGGTCACCGCCATGCCGACCCAGCGCTGCAGCGACTCGCGCAGCATCAGCGCCTGCGGGTCCAGCCAGCGGCCCTCGTAGAGCAGCCGGCCGAGCCGCCGCCCCTCGATGTGGTAGCTGGCGAGGGTGTCCTCGTTGTGGATCGCGTTGACCAGCCGCTCGTAGGCCGCGTGCAGCAGCGCCATGCCCGGTGCCTCGTAGATGCCCCGGCTCTTGGCCTCGATGATCCGGTTCTCGATCTGGTCGGACATGCCCATGCCGTGGCGGCCGCCGATGGCGTTGGCCTCCAGCACCAGATCGACGGCGGAGGGGAACTCCTTGCCGTTGATCGTCACCGGACGTCCCTGCTCGAAGCCGATCGTGACGTCCTCGGTCGCGATCTCGACGGAGGGGTCCCAGAAACGCACGCCCATGATGGGCTCGACGATCTCGATGCCCGTGTCGAGGTGCTCAAGGGACTTGGCCTCGTGAGTGGCGCCCCAGATGTTCGCGTCGGTGGAGTAGGCCTTCTCCACGCTATCCCGGTAGGGCAGCCCGTGCGCGAGCAGCCACTCGGACATCTCCTTGCGCCCGCCGAGCTCGTTGACGAAGTCGGCGTCCAGCCACGGCTTGTAGATCCGCAGGGAGGGGTTGGCGAGCAGACCGTAACGGTAGAACCGCTCGATGTCGTTGCCCTTGAAGGTGGAGCCGTCTCCCCAGATCTGCACGCCGTCTTCGAGCATCGCGCGCACCAGCAGGGTGCCGGTGACGGCCCGCCCGAGCGGGGTGGTGTTGAAGTACGTGCGGCCGCCGGACCTGATGTGGAAGGCCCCGCAGGCCAGAGCCGCGAGCCCCTCCTCGACCAGGGCCGCCCGGCAGTCGACCAGCCGGGAGATCTCCGCGCCGTACGCGGTGGCACGCCCCGGCACCGAGGCGATGTCAGGTTCGTCGTACTGGCCGATTTCGGCGGTGTAGGTGCACGGCACTGCACCCTTCTCCCGCATCCACGCGACCGCTACCGAAGTGTCGAGGCCACCGGAGAAGGCGATCCCGACACGCTCGCCGACAGGCAGAGAAGTGAGCACCTTGGACACGAGTAGAATATATACACGGGAATGCATGATCATGCAATCCCGTGCACACCGGATCTTGTCGCCGGCGGACCTCCGGGACGGGTGCCGATCAGCGGGAGAAGCCGTAGACCTCCTCACTCACAAGCCTGGCCGCGCCGATGACCCCGGCCTGCGGGCCGAGATCGCTCATCGCGATCGGCAGGTTCCTGGTGGCGAGAGGCAGCGAGCGACGGTAGATCGCACCGCGGATCTCGGCGAGCAGGATGTGACCCAGCAGCGTGAGGCCACCGCCCAGCACGATGAGGCTCGGGTTGAAGAACGACACCAGGCCCGCCAGCACCTCGCCCACGCGCCGTCCGCCGTCGCGCACCATCTGGACGGACGCCGCGTCACCGGCGGCGACCGCCTCGCCCACCTGCGCGGCGGTCAGGGTGCCGTCGCGTTCGAGGAACTCCTTGAGCAGGGGCGAGCGCCCGGACCTGGCCGCGGCGAGCGCCTCGCGCGCCAGCGCGTCACCGCTGAAGGACGCCTCCAGGCACCCCGTGTTGCCGCACGCGCAGATCTCGTCGGAGCCGGTGACCGGTATGTGCCCGATATCCCCCGCACACCCGTCCATGCCGCGATAGAGCTCACCCTTGGCCACGATTCCGCAGCCGATGCCCGAGCCGACCTTGACGTACAGGAAGTTCTCGGCGGTGCTCGCCGCACCGGCGTGTTGCTCGCCCAGGGCCATTACATTGACGTCGTTGTCCAGTAAGACCGGGCAGTCGAATCGCCTGCCGATGACATCGCGGACCGGATAACCGTCCCACCCCGGCATGATCGGTGGCGACACCGGGATACCGCGGGAGAAGTCCACCGGGCCGGGCACGCCGACGCCGACTCCCATCGGCTTGTCCACCCCCAATTTCAGGAGCAGCCGCCGGCTCTGTTCCATGGCGAGTTCGAGCACGGGCTCGGGGCCCTGACGTACGTCGCATTGTGTGCGTTCGAACGCGAGGACGCGCAGCCTGCCGTCGGTGACCGCGACGGACACCGAGGTCGCGCCGATGACGACGCCGACGAACCGGACCCGGCCGGCCAGATCCATGACGGTCGACCGGCGCCCTCCACGAGACGCGGCCGGCCCGATTTCCTCAACGAGTTGCAGCGCCGTCAGCCGGGCGAGTTCCGCCCCGATCGTGGTACGTGACACTTCAAAGTGTTCCGACAGCTGCATGCGGGATTGCGGACCGGCGTCACGCAATCGCGTAAGTATTTTGGCTTGGAGCCGGGTTTCGGCTCGCCCTGGCACCGAAGTCTCCACCAGCCAAGTTTCTCATCGGGCGGCTCCTCATCCGTCCCCCACGCATAGTCCGGCGCCGCCCGGAATTTTTTTTCGCCTTCACTCCTCGGAGAAGGATTTGTGAGGAAGTCCGGTCCGATCCGGACACCACCCCGGAAATGAAACTTTCATCGCCTCCTCGGCGGAACTCCGCGTTTCATCGGCCGCGTCCGGCGGCCCGGCCGGAGGTTTCCCCTTCCGGCCGGGCGCCGAGAGCCGGACCGCGGAACGGGTCACCCGTCGGCGGACTCGGAGAGGGCGCGCCACTCCCGCCAGGTGTCCAGGCGTCCGGCGTAGGCCCGCTCGGCGATCGGCAGGCAGTAACTCCCCAGGAACAGGCGCAGCGGGGGCCGTTCCGCGTCCACGACCGAGAGGACCGCCTCGGCCGTGACCTCGGGGCCGATCGGTTCCCTGCCCGCCGCGGCGGCCTGGCGGGCCTCCCGGACGTGCTCGTACGCGGGATGCGGCTCGGCGTGGACGGACGACGATCCGCTCCAGTCGGTGCCGTAGGGGCCGGGCTCGATGATCGTCACCTTGATGCCGTACGGGGCGACCTCCTGGGCGAGCGACTCGCTGAACGCCTCCAGGCCCCACTTCGACGCGTTGTAGAGCCCGAGCATGGGAAACGCGGCGACGCCGCCGATGCTCGACACCTGCAGGATGTGGCCCCGTCCGCGTTCCCGCATTGCGGGCAGCACGGCCTGGGTGACCCAGAGCGCGCCGAGCAGGTTCGTCTCCAGCTGAGCTCTCGCCTGGGCTTCGGTGACCTCCTCCACCGCTCCGAAAAGGCCGTACCCGGCGTTGTTGACGACGACGTCGATCCCGCCGAAGCGTTCGGCCCCCCGGTCCACCGCGGCGAAGGCGGCCTCCCGGTCGGTGACGTCGAGCGTCAACGGGAGGATCGCGTCGCCGAACTCGTCGGCGAGCGGCTTCAGCGCGGCAACGTCGCGCGCCGTCGCGACGACCCGGTCGCCGCGCCGCAGCGCCGCCCGCGTCCACACGTTTCCGAAGCCGCGGGACGCTCCCGTGACGAACCAGGTGATCGCGTGTTCGGTATTCATGGCAGTCACTCTGCCCCCCGCGGGACGGCGCAGCCATCACCGTGGCAGGGTCACCATCGGGCGCTGCGTACAGTGGCGGGTGACATGCCCGGCACCAACGCTCTTGGCAGCTTCATCAAGGCCCGCCGCGCGCTCGTACGCCCGGAGGACGCCGGGCTGCCCGCGCTCGGGCGACGCCGCGTGGCCGGGCTGCGCCGCGACGAGCTGGCCGCGCTCGCAGGCGTCAGCCTCGCCTACCTGACCCGGCTTGAACAGGGCCGGGACCGCAATCCCTCCGAGCAGGTGCTCGACGCGCTCGGGGCCGCCCTGCGCCTCGACGCAGACCTCACAACCCACCTGCACGCCCTGGCCCGCGACGCGTCGAGACCGAACGGCGGCCAGGCCCGCCGACCGCGTGATCGACCGGCCCCGGGGGCCGGGTCTCTCCTCGACGCGTGGGTGGGTATACCCGCTTACCTGCGGGGACGCCGGTTCGACGTGCTGGCCGCCAACGGGCCGGCGATGGCCCTCGCGCCCATGTATCGGCCCGGCCGCAACCTCGTCCGAGACGTCTTCCTCGATCCCGGCGCGCGGGCGCTGTTCCCCCAGTGGGGCGCCGTCGCGGCCGGCTCTGCCGCCGCGCTCCGGGCCGGGGCCGACCTCGGCGACCCTGCCCTGCGCGAGCTGGTCGAGGAGCTGTCGGCGGCCTCCGAGGACTTCCGCCGCCTGTGGGAACGCCACGACGTCCGCCCGACGCGAGACGAGACGAAGGAGTTCGCCCATCCCGTCGCCGGGCCGCTCGTCCTGCGGCGTCACAGCCTGACCGTCGGCGGGACGGACGGCCAGGTCGTCATCGCCTACCAGGCCGAGCCCGGAACGCCCTCGGCCGCCGCGCTCGCCAGGCTCACCGCTCCTGGGCAGGATCACGACGCGTCCTTCCCCTTGCCGTAGGCCGCCCGTGCGTCACACGGGCCAGCCGCCCCGCTTGCGCGGTGACCTGAGCGGTACGGCGTCCGGCAGCGGGGAGGTCGCGCCGGGAGACAGGGCGTCGAGGACGAGCGCGAGGTAGCGCCGCCAGCCGTCGCTGCCGGGGTCCATCGTCCACAGCACGCCCATCAGCATGACCATGATCCTCGGCAGGTCGTCGGCGACGAGGTCGGCGCGGATGAGGCCGGCCTCCTGCCCGCGCCGGGCCAGCAGGGTCAGCGACTCGATGAACGGGCTGCTCGCCTCGGCGGTGACGGCGCCGGAGTTCCGGGCGGCGGCCAGGGTGTTGCGCTCCCGATCCGCGGTGGACATCGCCGCCTCCAGCACGGCGGTCAGAGCGCGGCGGGGATCGTCGTCGCCGAGCGCCCGTTCGATGGCGGGGGCGATCTCCTCGGCGAAGCTCTGGTCGAGGGCCGCCCTGACCAGGCCCGCCTTGTCGGGAAAATGGCGATAGAGGGTCGCGATGCCGACACCGGCGCGGCGGGCGATGTCTTCGAGCAGCGCGTCGGGCCCCTGCTCGGCCCAGGCCTCCCGGGCCGCGCGCAGGATCTTCCCCGAGTTGCGTGCGGCGTCGGCGCGCAGCCGTCGCGAGGTCTCGGTGCTCACCCGCCACAGGATAGCCAGAAATGATAGACAACTATCGATAAGCCCGTCAGGGCCGGTCCCACGTGACGAGCATGTGCTCGGGGCCCCGGGTGGACAACCCCGTCTTCCACACGACGTCGTCCTCGGAGCCGGCGAGGCGGAGCCCCGGCAGCCGGGTGAGCAGCGTACGCAGCGCGACCTGCAGCTCCATCCGGGCGAGCGGGGCGCCGAGGCAGTGGTGCGCCCCGTGCCCGAACCCCACGTGCGAGGCCTCCTGGCGGTCGAGTTCGAGGTCGTCGGGGTTCGTGTAGACCGACTCGTCGCGGTTGGCCGCTATCAGGCTCACGACCACCGGCTCACCGGCGCGCACCGTGACGCCGCCCAGCTCGACGTCCTCCAGCGCGTAGCGCGCGATCGACGCGCCGCCGCCGAGCGGGACGAAGCGCATCAGCTCTTCGACGGCCCTGGGGATCAGGTCGAGGTCGCCGCGCAGCGCCGCGAGCTGCTCGGGGTGGGTGAGCAGCACGTAGACGAAGTTCGGGATCTGCGTGGCCGTGGTCTCGTGACCGGCGACCAGCAGCGCCTCGGCCAGCGACAGCATCTCCTCCTCCGACAGCCGCTCCTCGTCGTCCCGGGCCGCGACGAGCGCGCTGAGCAGGTCGCCCTTCGGGGTCTGGCGGCGCTGGGCGATGAGCCCCGCCATGTAGTCCCGGAGCAGCCCCATGCAGCGCACCACCTCGTCGGGGGTGAACCGCGTGGTGGACAGGAGCGCGTCCGACCAGGTGCGGAAGTCGACCCGGTCCTCGACGGGCACGCCCAGCAACTCGCAGATGACCGTGATCGGCAGCGGCAGCCCGAAGTCCTCGACGAGGTCGGCCCGGGCGCCCTTGTCCAGCATCGCGCCGGCGAGACCGTCGGCGATCTGCTGGGCGCGGGGCCGCAACAGCTCGACCCGCCGTACGGTGAACGCCTTCGACACCAGCCTGCGCAGCCTGCTGTGCTCGGGCGGGTCGAAGCTGAGGATGCCGCCGGGGCGGGACCGGTGGGGCCGCATCCGCGGCTCGTCGCGGCCGATCGCCGCGGCCCGGCTGAACCGCGCGTCGCCGAGCACGACCTTGACGTCCTCATAGCGGGTCGCGAGCCACGCGGGTTCCCCGTACGGCAGCCGCACCCGGCACAGCGGTTCGTCCTGCCGCAACCGGGAGAAAAGGGGATCCACCTCCAGCCGGTCCGCCTGACCGAAGGGGAAGGTCCGGGGTTCGACAGTGGTCATGATGCCTCCCAGAGCGGATCGCCGTTCACCACGAGCCGTCGAGCAGCCACTTGATAGTCAACTATCACATGACTCGCGTAAAGAGATCAACGCAAGCGAGAGCAAAATCTCACTTCAGGAGGCGGACGGCTCTATCAGACGCCGGAGTCCCCCTCGGCGACGGTGACGAGGTCCGCCAGCCCGGAGATGGTCAGGACGGGGGTCAGCAGAGGGCTGGCGATGAGGGTGATGTGGTCGGCGTGCGCGAACAGCACGCTCAGGCCCGCGCTGTCGAGGTATTCGACGGAGGTCAGGTCGATGACGACGGGCCCCGGGGTGCTGTCGAGCGCCGCCGCGAGAGCGTCGGTGTTGCTCATGTCGATCTCGCCGGCCGCGGTCAGGAGCGCGACGCCGTCCGGGCGAACCCCAGGGGTGAGGGTCAGGGGAGTGGTCATCAGGCGATCCTCATCTGCATGTCGACGGTGGTCCCGTACGGGCCGGGGGTGATGGTGACCTGCTGCATCATGGCGCGCATGAGCGCGACGCCGCGGCCGCGGTGGGAGTTGGCCTCGGGCTCGGGGGACTTCCAGCGGCCGGTGTCGGCGACGGTGAGGCGCAGGTTGTCGACCGACGCCTCGGCCCGCAGGCGGACGATGTCGCCGGGGGCGTGCCGGTGGCCGTGCTCGATGGCGTTCGCGCACGCCTCTCCTGCGGCGACCAGGACGTTCTGGACGATCTGCGTCGGCAGGTCGCATTGGCCGAGCCAGCTCCGCAGCGCCTTGCGTACGGGCGCGAGCTGGGACGACTCCGCCGGGAAGGTCATCTCCAGCGGGGCCGGGTGCCGGTAGAGCAGCAGGGCGACGTCGTCGTCGTAGCCGTCCGCGGGCGCCAGGCGGATCATCACCTGGGTGGCGAGGTCGTCGACGGCGACGTTCCTGCCGTCCTGTACGGCCTGGCTGGCCTGGTCGATGCCCGAATAGAGCGGACGGCGGCGGCGCTCGACCAGGCCGTCCGTGTAGAGCATGAGCGTGGCGCGCGCGGGGATGACCGTCTCGCTCTCCGGGCGGGTCGCCCCCGGGCGTACGGCCAGCGGCACCGAACGCCCGCCGTCGAGCAGGCCCGTGCTGCCGTCGGGGTGGGCGAGGATCCCCGGCGGATGTCCGGCGCTGGAGTAGGACAGGCGCCCGGTCTCCGGATCGAGGACGGCGCAGAAGACGGTGGTGCACCGGGCCCCGGGGACGCCGGCGGCGAACTGGTCCAGGGCCATGAGCACGCGGGCCGGGCTGTCGTCCTGCAGCAGCAGCGCACGGCACGCGCTGCGCAGCTGTCCCATGACGGCGGCGGCCTGCACCCCGCGCCCGACGCAGTCGCCGACGACGATGCCGATGCGCCCGCCGGGAAGGGCGACGGTGTCGTACCAGTCGCCGCCGACCTCCAGAGGCCGGGTGGCGGGCTCGTAGCGTACGGCGAACCCGTCGGGAAGCCGGGAGGGACCGAGGATGGCGCGCTGCAGCGCGATGGCGGTCTCGCGCTGCTGGTCGATCTGGTGGGCGCGCACAAGGCCCTGGGCGAGACGCCCGGCCAGCAGCGACAGCAGCACCTGGTCCTCGCCGGTGAAGGGCCGGTGGTCGCCCAGGTCGATCCACAGGGCGAGCTGGCCCTCGGGGTGCTCCAGCAGGATGCCGGCCCCGTCGCGCTCGGTGACCGGGGTGAGCAGCGGCCGCCGCAGCAGGTCGGTGAGCGTCTGGCGGCGATCGCCGGGCAGCCCGTGCCAGTCCACCGGCTCACCTTCGACGGTCAGCGCCGGCTCCTCGCCCTGGCCGAAGACCGCGGCGAGGACCGACGTCGCACGCCACAGGCCGCGCAGCTCCCGCAGGGCGCCGGTCAGCGCGTCGGAGAGGCTCCCGGCCTGCGACAGGCCGGTGCTCAGCGAGGCGAGGGCGCTCTCGCGCTGGATGGCGTAGTGCTCGGCGGTGACGTCGCGGAAGGTGCCGACGACGACGTGCCGCCCGGTGTCGGGGTCCTGCGCCTCGTTGAAGGTGACGCTGATCCACAGCCGGTGCCCGTCCCGGTGGACGACCGGGATGGTGTAGCTGCCCCGGCCCGGGCCGAGCAGGCCGCTGAAGGCGTCGGCGACCTGCTGGTAGGCCGCGGGATCGGCGGCGGGGTCCGGCCACCACGGGTGGATCGGCGTGTACGGCAGGTTCTCCGGGCCGTAGCCGAGGATGTCGGTGAAGGCGCTGTTGATCTCGATGACGGCGCCCTGCTCATCGCAGACGAAGAACGCCTCCTGCAGCGAGTCGACCAGCGCGCTGCGCCAGCGCGCCTGGTGCTGGCGCAGCCGTGCCATGTCCATGTTCGCCCGCACCCGCGCGAGCAGCTCCGCGGCGGCGAAGGGCTTGACCAGGTAGTCGTCGGCCCCGGCCTGCAGCCCCTCGATGGACGCCTCCTGGCCCGCCCGGGCCGACAGCAGCACCACGGGCACGGCGGCGGTGCGCGGATCGGACCGCAGCGCCGCGACCAGGGACAGCCCGTCGATGCGCGGCATCATCACGTCGCTGATCACGAGGTCGGGCGCGTCCGCGCGGACGGCGTCCAGGGCCTCCATCCCGTCGCCCGCGGTGCTGACGAGATATCCGGCGCCCTTGAGGAGACGGACGAGATAGCCGCGCATGTCGGCGTTGTCGTCGGCGACCAGCACGCGCGCCGGGACGGCCGAGCCCCCTGACCGGGCGGCGGAGCCGTCGTGCGACGGCAGCTCCATGCCGTCTCCGGCGGGCTCGCCGCCCTCGTCCGCGGGCAGCCAGCGCAGCGCCTCTTCGACGTACGGGTCCGCGGCGGTGGCGCCCGCGCCGGTGCCGGCCGTCGTGATCGCCTCGGCGGGCAGGTGCGCGGTGCCGTACGGCAGGCGGATGGTGAAACGGGTGCCCTCGCCCTCGGCGCTGTCGGCGCTGATCGTGCCGCCGTGCAGGCCGACCAGCTCCTGCACGAGGGCCAGCCCGATGCCGCTTCCCTCGTTGGAGCGCGAGCGCGCGTTCTCGATGCGGTGGAACCGCTCGAACAGCCGCGGCACCTCGTCGGCCGGGACGCCGATGCCCGTGTCGGTGACGGTCACCACCGCGTGGTCGCCCTCCCCGCGCACGGTGACGCCGATCGCGCCCTCGAAGGTGAACTTCAGCGCGTTGCTGAGCAGGTTGAGCACCACCTTCTCCCACATGCCGCGGTCGATGTAGACCGGCTCGTCCAGGGGAGGGCAGTCGACCTGGAACTCCAGGCCCGCCTTGTCGATCGCGGAGCGGAAGAGGCTGGCCAGCTCGGCGGTGACGGTGGCCAGGTCGACCGGCTCATAGCCGGCCTGCATCCGGCCGGCCTCGATGCGGGAGAAGTCCAGCAGGGTGTTGACCAGCTTGCCCAGCCGCAGCCCGTTGCGGCGGATCACCTCCAGCTCCTCGCGCACCTGCGGGTCCGCTCCCTGCAGACGGGCGCGCAGTTCCTCCACCGGCCCCATGATCAGGGTCAGCGGCGTGCGGAACTCATGGCTGATGTTGGAGAAGAAGACGGTCTTCGCACGGTCGAGCTCGGCCAGCTCCTCCGCCCGCCGCTGCTGGGCCTGATAGCTGCGGGCGCTCGCGATGCCCGCCGCGACGTGCCCCGCGGCCAGCTCGACGAACCCGCGATACGCCTCGTCCAGGGGGCGATAGCGGTTGAGCGCGGCCACCAGGAACCCGTACGGCGCGCTGCCCTGCTGGAGCAGCGGCACCACCAGCGCCTGCGTGGGCGGCTCCGGCCAGGCTCCGGCCGGGAGATCGGCGAACGGCGCGCCGTCGAGCGGCACGATCACCGACTCTCCCCGGGCCGGCGCCGCCGCGGGCCACACCGTTCCCGGGTCGCCGGCCGCCGTCGTGAGCGGAGCGGCCGGGTGCCCGGCGGCGATGCCGGTCACCCCGGCCAGCCGTGCGCCGCCGCCGTCCTGGAACAGGTAGGTCAGCGTGAACGGCAGGTCACGCAGGTTGCGGCCGAGCTGCCGGCAGGCGAAACCGAGCATCTCCTGCTCGGTGCGGACCACACTGGGATCGGAGCCGAGATCCCGCAGGGTCGCCATGCGCCGCTCGCCGATGACCCGCTCGGTCTCCTCGCTGACGACGCACAACATGCCGACCACAGTGCCGGAGTCGTCGCGAAGGGGGCTGTAGGAGAACGTGTGGTAGCTCTCCTCCGGATAGCCGGCCCGCTCCAGGAACAGCAGCAGCGCCTCGTCCCAGGTCGCCTGCCCCGTGGCCAGCACGGTGTCGATCCGCGGGCCGATGTCGTCCCAGATCTCCGCCCAGACCTCGCCCGCGGGCCGGCCCAACGCCCACGGATACTTCCGGCCCAGCGTGTCGCGCCGATAGGCGGCGTTGCAGAAGAAGGTCAGCTCCGGCCCCCACGCCATCCACATGGAGAACCGGGACGACAGCAGGATGCTCACCGCCGTCTGCAGGCTCTGCGGCCACTCCTCCGGCGGCCCGAGCGGGGTGGCCCGCCAGTCCACCGACGCCAGATCGCGGCCGACCTCGTCGTCGGCGACGAACACCCCGGCCCCGGACGCCTCCGGTGGCACCTGCTCAGCGTCATCACAGCGCGTCACGTGACACCCTCTCGTTCACGCCGAGCCCAGCCCACCCGCGCCGGCGGTTCCCGCAGAGGTGTGGGGAGGTCGGTGACATGTGCGCAGCACGATACTCCGGCCCGCCGAAGCCGGATGAATCCCTACGGAATGCTCATCGGCGGCCTGACCGGCACGACGGGGTGGGACCTGCGAGGTTCTACGCTGAGCTGGACACGTCCTGGCGGCGTTGCCCCCGCGCCGCCGCGCACACAGCGCCGCCGCGGCGAGAGCCCGGTATGCGGAGAGCGGAACAGTGAAAGGATCCCGAGGGTGACGGCAGGAACCGGTGACATAGAGAAGGCGGCCGGCGTGCTGCGCGCCGGAGGCCTCGTGGCCCTCCCGACCGAGACCGTCTATGGTCTGGGCGCCGACGCCGAGAACCCCGCCGCCGTCGCGCGCGTCTTCCAGGTCAAGGGGCGTCCGCCCTCCCACCCGCTGATCGTCCACATCGGGGGCGCGGAGCGCCTGGGCGACTGGGTCGAGGAGGTGCCCGAGACGGCACGCCTGCTGGCCGAACGCTTCTGGCCGGGGCCGCTCACGCTGGTCCTGCGCCGCGGCCCCCGGGTGCCCCTCGAAACGACCGGCGGCCTGGAGACCGTGGCCGTACGCGTGCCCGGCCACCCCGTCGCGCTCGCGCTGCTGGCGGCCTTCGGCGGCGGTGTCGCGGCCCCGTCCGCCAACCGCTTCGGCTCGGTCAGCCCCACGACCGCGGACCACGTCCGTGCGGAGCTCGGCGACGCCGTCGACTTCGTGCTGGACGGCGGCGCCTGCGGGGTCGGCGTCGAGTCCACCATCGTCGACGCCACGGGCGACGTCCCGAGCATCCTGCGCCCCGGCGGGGTGACGCGCGAGGACCTCGAAGCGGCGCTGGGCCGCCCGCTCGCGGTCCCCTCCACGAGCCGCGTCCGGGTGCCCGGCCAGCATCCGTCCCACTACGCCCCGCGTGCGCGGGTCGTCCTCGTCGAGCCCGGGAAGGTCGTCGCCGAGGCGGAGCTCGCCCAGGAGCTGGGACACCAGGTGGGCGTCTTCCTTCCCCCCTCCTTCGCCGACGCCGAGGTGAAGGCGCACGCCGTGGTCGAGGTCCCCGCCTCGCTGGACGCGTACGCGCGCGAGCTGTACGGCTTCCTGCGCGAGCTCGACCAGCGGGGATGCGACCTGATCATCGCGTCCCTGCCGGTGGAGGAGGGGCTGGGACTCGCGATCGCCAACCGGCTCCGCCGCGCGGCGGGACCCCGGCCCTCCGACTGACCGGCCGATCACGCTTCCCCTCCGTGACCAGGCCATGGACGCGGCAAAACGTGTTGCTGCGACGTCCCTCGGCCGCCGCGGGTGACAGTGGAGCCCGAGCCGGAGGGGGAGCAGAACGATGGCGATCGACCAGACCACACCCGACACCAGGCTGGCGGCGGAGGCGACCGAGTTCGTCCGCGACGTCACCAGCGACCTGATCTATCACCATTCACGCCGTGTCTACTTCTTCGGCAGCCTGCTGGGGCGGAGACGGGATCTGAGCTTCGACCCGGAGCTGCTCTACATCGGCGCGATGTTCCACGACCTGGGGCTCAACGAGGAACATCGCGGCAGCGGGCGGCGCTTCGAGGTGGACAGCGCCGACGCCGCCCGCCGCTTCCTGCAGCAACGCGGCGTGCCGGAGGACAGCATCCGCCGGGTGTGGACCGCGATCGCCCTGCACACCACCCCCGGCATCCCCGAGTTCATGGAGCCGGAGGTGGCGCTGGTCACCGCGGGCGTGGAGTATGACGTGCTCGGCATCGGCTATCACGAGCTCGACGACGCCCAGCGGGCCGAGATCACCGCCCTGCACCCGCGGCCGGGGTTCAAGGAGGCGATCCTGCGGGCGTTCACCGAGGGCATCGCGCCCAAGCCCGAGACGACGTTCGGCAACGTCAAGGCCGACGTCCTCGAACGCTATGTGCCCGGCTTCCGGCGGGGGAACTTCGTCGACACGATCCTCGGCTCCCCCTGGCCGGAGTAGGTCACCGCGCGAGCCGTGGCGGGGCGACGCGGGGGAGCTCTCGCGGGTGTCCCCCGCTTGCCCCCCGCTCGCCCCCGCTTGTCTGCCGCGTTTCGTCCCCCCCGCGTTGTCCCCCGTGCGAGCTACCGGCGAATGTCCACTGAGTGGTGACGATCTCGGATCTTCCGATCCGTAGCGTTACGACGCAGCCACGGCGCTGTGCTTTCCCGCCGCACCGCCGTGCGCATCCCCGTGCGTCGATTCCCTCACTGGAGGACCTCTTGCTTCCCAGGATCAGGACATCCGTCGTGGCCGCTCTGTGCTGCACCGTGCTCGGCGCGGGAGTCGCCGGCTGCGACGGCGAGTCGCTGGAGAACTGGGACCCTCTCGCCCCCGCCACGCGGACGGCCGCCGCCCCGATCTCCGGGACCACGAAGATCGAGGTCGCGGGCCGGTCGGTGAACGTGTCCTGTTCGGGCGACCCGGAGAAGGGCGGGCCCGTCGTCGTCCTGCTGGCCGGCGCGGGCGACGGGCTGGACAAGCTGGCCGCCTTCCAGAAGACGCTGAGCGAACACAACCGGGTCTGCTCCTACGACCGGCTCGGCGAGGGCGCGAGCGACCGGCCGGACGGCCCGCAGAGCTTCTCCAGCACCGGGAAGATCCTGACCGGGGTGATCGACCGCGTCGCCGGCGACGGCCCGGTCGTCCTGGCCGGGCACTCGCTGGGCGGGCTGATCGCCGCCAGGTATGCCCCCGACCACCAGGACAGGGTCAAGGGCCTGGTCCTGATGGACGCCACCCCGTCCACGATGCTGCACGACATCAGCACGGCGATCCCCGAGTCGGCCACCGGCCCGGCGGCCGAGCTGCGCGCGCAGAACCTCGCCGTGTTCAAGGGCGAGAACCCGGAGAAGCTCGTCGTCCCCGACGGCAAGGTCCGTTCCGCCGGAGACATCCCCGTGGAGGTCATCCAGCACGGCACGCCCTACCTCGCGGCCGTCCCCACCTACGGCCCGCGCCTGGAGCGGGCGTGGGCGGCGGGCCAGCGCAAGTGGCTCGAGCTGTCCGGCGACAGCAAGCTGAGCACGGCCGCCAAGAGCGGCCACTACATCTACGTCGACCAGCCCGATGTGGCGGTCAAGGCCATCGAGCGCGTCATCGCGCAGGCCGCACGCCAGGCTCAGGACGAGTAGCCGGGGCGCGCGATATGACATTTCGGCCCTTTCGCGACAGAAAGCGCCATTGAAAGGCCCGGAAATCTTGGCTTTATGCCTTTCCGACGTAGAGTCGGGCCATGACTCGACGACGTGTGGTCGTGCTCGGATACCATGCGGCGGAGTTGCTGGACATTTCCTGCGTGACGTCCAGCCTGATAATGGCGAACCTGCACGGCGCCGCGCCGCCTTACGACGTGTGCCTGGCCACCCCGTCGGGCCTGCCCATCACCTGCGCGAGTGGATTGACGCTGCAGGGGCAGCAGGCACTTGAGCACATCACCGGACCGCTCGACACGCTCGTGGTGTCGGGAGGAATCGGGCACGAGGACGCCGCCGCCAGCCAGGTGATCGTCGGCCACGTACGCCGCCTGGCCCGGGAGAGCCGCCGCGTCGCCTCGGTGTGCACGGGCGCGGCGGTGCTGGCCGCCGCCGGCCTGCTCGACGGGCGCCGGGCCACCACCCACTGGAAGTACGGGTACGTGCTCGCCACCCGCCACCCGGAGATCACCGTCGACGCCGAGCCGATCTTCATCCGCGACGGCAACGTCGCCACGGCCGCCGGGGTCACGAGCGCCCTCGACCTCACCCTTGCCTTCATCGAAGAGGATCACGGGGCGCCGCTCGCCCGGGAGGTGGCCCGCTATCTAGTGGCCTACCTGCAGCGACCCGGCAACCAGGCCCAGATGAGCATGTTCACGGAGAGCCCGCCGCCGAGCGACGGCCTGGTCAAGCGCGTCGTCGACCACATCACGAGCCACCTCGACGGCGACCTGACCACGGCCGCCCTCGCGACCGGCTCGGGCGTGAGCGAGCGGCATCTCACCCGCCTGTTCCTCCGGCACCTGGGCCAGACCCCGGGGCGATTCGTCCGCCGGGCCCGCACCGAGGCCGCCGCCCATCTCCTCGTCTCCACGTCCCTGCCCATGGCCGCCATCGCGGCCCGTTGCGGCTTCGGCACGACGGAGAGCCTCCGGCAGAACTTCCTCGACCGGTACGGCATCCCGCCCTCGCGCTACCGCGTGACCACGACCATGCGGTAGCGCGGAGTCGTCAGCGGGTCCGGGTGCGGAGGCTTCGCACCAGGGTGGGGATCATCACCGCGGCGGCGACGAGGTGCAGCCCGACGAGGGCGGAGACGGTGGCGGCGTCCGCCCCGGAGAGGAAGGGCGGGACCAGAGAGATCGCGGTCAGCGACACCGCCGTCCACACGAAGCGCTCGGCGGGGCGGGCGCTCCATCGAAGAAGGGCGACGGCGATGACGACGCCCACGACCGAGAAGAAGCCGGTCACCACGGCGAACCCGGGCAACGGGATCGACTCGCCCCCGTCGGGGATCTCGAAGCCGACGCCGGCGGCCTGGGCGAGCGCGGCGGCGAGGGCGGTGGCGGCCATCGCCGCGAGCGTGGCGACGACGCCGACGCCCGCGAGGCCGAGGAGCCGGCGGGCGTGGCCGGTGTGGCCCGATGCCGGGCCCGCGACGATCCCGGAGTCGTTCATGCTGTTCACGTCGTCCCCCATCACTCGGTGCCGTCCGCGGGCAGGCGCTCCGGCAGGCCGAGCCCCGGGAACCGGTCGGCGTGGAAGATGAAGATCTCGGTGATCGCCCCGCCGGTGATGCGCAGGACGTCGATCGTCAGCGGCAGGTAGGCGCCCTCCTGCTCCCGCCAGAGATAGAAGGCGACGGCCGGCTGCCGGTTCACGGAGGTCTGGACGGCGCGCAGGTTCTCCAGGCGCTCGAAGCCGTCCTGGATCCAGTCGTTCACCACCGCGTCGCGGCCGACGTACAGGCCGGGCGTGGGCGGCATCGAGCAGCGGACGTCGTCCCGCAACATCGTGGTGATCCTCTTGATGTCCGTGGCCACGCTGGCCTCGATGAAGCGGCGCACCAGCTCGCGCGTCCCGGCGTCCTCCTCGCGGCCGGTCCAGTCCTGCCGCTCGGCGGGCAGGTGCTCCCGCATGCCGGCGCGGGCCCGCTGCAGCGCGCTGTTCACGGAGTTGACGGAGTCTCCGAGGAGCTCCGCCACGTCCTTCGCCGGCCAGCCGAGCACGTCGCGCAGGATCAGCACGGCCCGCGGGCGCGGCGCGAGGTGCTGGACGGCGACCAGGTAGGCCAGCTCGATCGTCTCCCGCGCGACGGCGACGCTCTCCGGCTCGTCCGCGTCGCCGGCGGGCAGCTCGTCCAGCAGCCGGTCCGGGTAGGGCTGCAGCCACCGCACCTCGCCTCCGGCCGCAGGCTCCGGACGGCTCTTGGCGAGTAGGTCGAGGCAGGCGTTGGTGGCGATCCGGTAGAGCCAGGCCCGGAACGTCGACCTCCCCTCGAAGGTCTCCCGCCGCCGCCAGGCCCGCAGGAACGTCTCCTGCACGGCGTCCTCGGCGTCCTCGAACGACCCGAGCATCCGGTAGCAGTGCACGTGCAGCTCCCGCCGGTGCCGCCCCGCCAAAGCCGAGAACCCCGGCTCGTCGACCTCGCCCAGATCGCTCACGCCCAGCTCCTTCAGCAGCGTGTCCGCACCCATCGCGTCATCCTTCCGCGTCGTCGTGTCCCGTCGTACGTGTGACGGACGCGGGCGCGACAACTCATCACCAGGGGTCCGAACGCGCGGCCGGAGGGACAGGAGGGCACGGGACGGGCGCCGGCCCCCGGTGTAAAGATCTTGTCCTTGGTGTGGATTTATCTCCCGTCGCCCTCTCTACGGCCGTTCGGGGGATAAAACCACACCCCTCGCGGTCCGGAGGTGATCATGATCCGATAGTGTCTGCCCACGTGAACACGCTCCCCAAGCCCGGGTCGCACGATGGCTGGCGGATCCTGCGGAGCGATGCCGGGCGGCTGTGGGCGACCCGCGAGCGCCCCTTCGACCGTGCGGCCGAGATGGCAGGCGCCTGCCGTACGGTCGACGCCGACGACCTCGGGCAGCTACAGGCCGAGATCACGCGGCAGGAACGCATCGCCGGCACGCTCGTGCCGGAGGGCAAAGGCGCCGCCGAGGCGTGAGCCGGAGACGAAATCCCTACTTTTGCGCTAGTTGTGCGCCGCTCTTCGCCCCATATCGTCCCCATAGGTGATCTTGTCTCCGCGAGAAGGGGCCGGTATGTCCGACGATGCGGTGCGACGCGTTTTCCAAACGGTCGATTCGTTCGATCCCGAGGAGTTCGGGCGATTACTGGCCGAGGACGCCACGCTGGTGTTCGGCAACGCCGAACCGCTCGCGGGACGTGAGGCCGTCGTCGCCGGAATCCGGGATTTCTACGCCACGATCGGCGGCCTGCGGCACCGGATCGTCCGCGAGTGGCGGGTGGACGCCGACATCATCGCCGAGACCGAGGTGACCTACCACAGGCTCGACGGCAAGGACGTCAGCGTCGTCGCCGTGTCGATCTGGCGCACCCGCGACGACGGCCTGATCTCGGACTACCGCATATTCGTCGATCTCGCCCCCGTCTACGCGGTCTAGCGCTCCAGGCGGTCCATACGTCAACGGCCCTCCCCGGGAGCGCACGCAGGCTCGCTTCCGGGCGCCGAGCAGCGTCCGGCGACGAAACCGAGGAGAGTACGGTGGTGGGCGGCGCCGCGGACACGGCCCTGGCCGCATGGTCGTCGCCCGTCAATGTCCGAATCCTGCATCGAGCGCCATCGACGCGGTGAGCGAGGCTTCGATGGAACTGCATCGCATCGGCAAAATCGTGCACAGTCTAGGGATTTCGACCGTTCGGTACGCTCTTGCGCTCAACCTTCTGGAGATCGGCCGGCTGAAATTCGAAGACTTCGAGGTGGAGAATATCCGCCCCCTCGTGACCGCAAGCCCCCCGCTCGCATGGCTCGTCGCCAGACTGGGGGAGAAAAGGCTCGCCGGCCTGCTCGGCGTCGCCGAGATCGTTCTGGGGTCGCTGATCGGAGCACAACCGATCGCGCCGAGAGCGTCGGCCCTCGGCAGCCTCGCCGCCGCCGGCATGTTCGCCACCACCCTCAGCTTCCTGGCCACGACGCCCGGGGCGTGGCAGGAGACACACGGCGAACCGAAGCTGTCACTCACGGGGCAGTTCCTGCTGAAGGACGCGGTGCTTCTCGGAGCCTGCCTGCTCACGGCCGCGGACGCCCTGCAGGCCGCCGAACGCCGGTAGCCCAGCGCCGGCGCCGGGTGCCGGGATGTGAGGCGCAGGCCGACGTGGACGCGCTCTCCTTCGTGTGGCGGAAGATCCGTACACACCGTCACGCGTGTGCGCTTTCTCTACTTCGAAGGTCGTACGGCGGCCTGTCCCCACTCCCGATGCGGTAGCCGCAACAGCCTTCCCTCTGCTGACGACGACGGCGAGCCCGGGCGGCAGCATCTCCGGTGACCATCTCCTCTTCGGAAAGGACACTGTCGCCATGCTGTTCATCGAGCTTCGAGTGCCTGCAGGCGTCTTCGGCGACCCGGCTCGACGGCGACTCGCCGAACGGCTTCACGAGGCGGAGGCGTCCTGATGACGACCCCGGTCAACGTCGCCCAGGAGAACGCGTGGAACGGCGAGGAAGGCCGACGCTGGACCGAACATCACCGACACCTCGATCGGATGGCCGAGCCCGCCAACGAGCACCTGTTCGCCGGCGCCGGCATCGCCGAGAGCGACCGCGTGCTCGACATCGGCTGCGGCACCGGTCAGACCACCCGGATCGCCGCGCGCCACGCCAGGCGGGGCCAGGTCGTCGGGATCGACCTGTCGGCCCCGATGCTGGAGCTCGCCCGGCGCATCGCCGCCGAGGAGTCCCTCGCCAACATCACCTTCGAGCGCGGCGACGCCCAGGTCCACCCGTTTCCCTCCCGCCGTTTCGACGTGGCGATCAGCCGCGCCGGCGTCATGTTCTTCGATGATCCGGTGGCCGCGTTCGCCAACATCAGACGGTCATTGCGGCAGCAGGGCCGGCTGGCGTTCCTGTGTCACCGCCACGGAGGTGATCGAGTACCTCACCGTGCTCGGGAACGATGCGATGGCCGCCGCGGGCTTCCTGCTCGACGTACAGCTGGCGGGCTTCATCTCCGGTGCCGAGGTCACCACCCTGGCCCGAGCCCGGGAGGCGTTGGCGTCGGCATTGCGTCCCTTCGAGCGCGATGGCGCCGTACGACTACCCGCTTCGGCATGGCTCGTCACGGCCCGCTCCGGATGAGTCTCACGCCCGCCAACGAGTGCCTCTTCCCTCTGAGGCCGCATGTCCTTTGCCGCGATTTGCCGAGCCCGTACGCAATGTCATGGTCTTCTCCGGGTATCGGGCGTTGATGAGCACCACCCCCATCGCCGACCTCGCGCTGGTGTCCGATCGCCATTCCGCCGGCCTCATCAGCAGGGACGGATCGGCCGAGTGGCTGTGCTTCCCCCGGTTCGACGGGCCGTCCGTCTTCGCCCGCCTGCTGGACGACGAGGCCGGGCACTGGTCGATCCGCCCGGCCGTCCCTTTCGAGACGACGCGCCGTTACCTGCCGCAGACGATGGTGCTGGAGACCACGTTCCGCACCGGGAGCGGCACGGTCGCTCTCACCGACGCCCTGCTCACCGGACCGGACGACGGCGGCCACCGGCTCGGCGCCGGAGTGCCGCACCTGCTCGCCCGGCGGGTGTCCGGCCTCGGCGGCGAGGTGCCGATGGAGGTCGATTACCGGCCCAGGCCGGAGTACGGCCTGATCCACCCGATCCTGTCCGTCGCCGGCGGCGGCGTCACCGCCCACGGCGGAGCCGAGTCGCTCGTGCTGACCACGCCGGTCCCCCTGCGCGTCGACGACTGCAGCGGATGCGGCGTGTTCACGGTGCACGAGGGCGAGACACTGCACTTCGGGATGCACCGCTCGACGCCGCAGGAGACTCCCGCGCGGGTGTGGGACCAGACGGAACTGGCGGCCCGGCTGGACGACACGATCGCCGCCTGGCAGTCGTGGTCCAGCCTCCACCAGGCCTATGACGGCCCGTGGCGCGACCTGGTGCACCACAGCGGGCGGGTGCTGCAGGCACTGTCCTTCCAGCCCAGCGGCGCGATCGTCGCGGCCGCCACGACGTCGCTGCCCGAATGGGCCGGCGGTGAGCGCAACTGGGACTACCGGTACACGTGGGTCCGGGACGCGTCACTGACCCTGAGCGCCCTGTGGGTCGCGGCCTGCCCTGACGAGGCGAGCGACTTCTTCTCCTTCCTCACCACCGCGGCCCCGTCCCTCGACCAGGACCGCGCGCTGCAGATCATGTTCGGCATCCGCGGCGAGCACGACCTGAGCGAGCGACCCCTTCCGCACCTGCGCGGCTGGCGCGACAGCCGGCCCGTACGCGTCGGAAACGGCGCGTGGAACCAGCGGCAGATCGACGTCTACGGCGAGCTGCTGGACGCGGCCGCGCGCCTCGAACGCCAGATCGGCGGCATCGACGACGACGTCAGGCGCTTCCTCGTCGCCTGTGCCGACACCGCGGCCGAGCGCTGGACGGAAAAGGACCAGGGCATCTGGGAGATACGCGGAGAGCCACGCGACTTCCTCTACTCCAAGCTCATGTGCTGGGTGGCGCTGGACCGCGGCATCACCCTCGCCGGCCTTCTCCGGGCGCAGGATCGCACGGAGTCCTGGCGGCGGACCCGCGCCGAGATCCGCGACACCCTGCTGCGCGAGGGCTGGAACGAGCGGGTGGGGGCGTTCACGCAGTCCTTCGGCTCCGACGAGCTGGACGCCAGTGCCCTCATGGTGCCGATCATCTGCTTCCTGCCACCCGACGACCCGCGGGTGCTTTCCACGATCGACGCGATCGCGGAGGGGCTCACCGACGACCAGGGCCTGGTCTACCGCTACCGCGCCGAGGACGGTGTCGACGGCCTCGCCGGCGAGGAGGGCACGTTCCTGTTGTGCTCGTTCTGGCTGGCGCAGGCGCTCGCCGTGTCCGGGCAGGTCGGCCGGGCCAGGGAGGCATTCGAGCGAGCCGCCGCGTACGCCAACGATGTGGGCCTGCTGTCGGAGGAGGTCGACCCCGGGAGCGGCGAGCTGCTCGGCAACTTCCCGCAGGCGTTCAGCCATATCGGGCTCATCAACGCCGCCTGGGCGATCGACGAGGCCGAACGGACCGCACGGGCTCACACCTCCTGACTTCGGCGTGCGCGCCCGCGTAGCCGGCGGGCCGCGCCCCGCCAAGCCGATGGCAAGCGCGTTCAGCGGCTCGTACGCATACGCGGCTCGACCACGGTGAATCCGTTCGTCCTCGACGCCCTTCCTGCCACGCTCATCTGGCGTCGAAGGCCGTCCTGGACTCCAGGATGCCCGCGGCGTTGTCCTCGGCCCATCCGGCCAGGTCACGGACGATCTCGAGCAGACTGAGGCCGCGGGGGGTCAGCGCGTAGTCGACGCGCGGGGGCGTGGTGTCATGGACCGTCCGCGTCACCAGGCCGTCCCGTTCCAGACCGCGCAGTGTCGTGCTGAGCATGCGCTGGGTGATGGGCGCGCTCATCCTGCGCAGTTCGTTGAATCGCCTGGTGGTGTCGCTCAGCTGGCAGATGACCACCACCGACCACTTGTCGCCGACCCGTTCGAGTACGTCGCGGATCAGGTCGCGCGCCTGCTCGCATCGGTCTGAGGCGGTGTCGTCCGCCTGCGGGGTCGGATGCGTCATGACATGCAGTATACAAGCGATACCAGGTTCCTGTAAGTAACGGTTCTCTCGGTGATACCTGGGCATGTCGAAGTGCCTTCTTGCCGCCTCCCCCAGCCTCATGCGACGGTTCTGAAGTCGCACCAGGTATACGAAAAGAACCATCGGGGAGCTGCGGCGATGCATGCAATTGGTCTTTATGAGTTCGGAGGGCCCGAGGTTTTGCGGGTCATCGACCTGCCCGAGCCCCATGCCGGGCCCGGCGAGGTCCGGGTGCGGGTGCGGGCGGCCGCGGTGAATCCGGCGGACACGCTGTTACGCTCCGGCACGCTCGCGCGGCTGTTCGCCGGGGTGCCGGCGCCGTACGTGCCCGGGATGGACATCGCCGGCGTCGTCGACGAGATCGGACCGGGCACCGAGACCGCGCTGTCACCGGGAGACCCGGTGATGGCGATGGTGCATCCGGTAGGCCCAGCCGCGGGCGGCTACGCCGAGTATGTCGTGCTGCCGGCCGGCTGGGTCGTCCGCGCACCGGCGGGCACCGATCACGCGGCGGCGGCCACGCTGCCGATGAACGGGCTCACCGCGCTGCTGACGCTCGACCTGCTGGCGCTCGCGCCCGGCTCGGTCCTCGCCGTGACAGGGGCCGCCGGGACGCTCGGCGGCTACCTCGTCGAGCTGGGCCGACATGCGGGACTGAGCGTGGTCGCGGATGCGGCGCCCGCCGACGAGGACCTGGTCCGCCGCTCCGGTGCGGCCGGCATCGTGGCCAGAGGGTCCGACGTCGCCGAGCGCATCCGGGCCCGCCATCCGGACGGTGTCGCCGCGATCGCCGACACGGCGCTGGTCGGACCACGTCTTCTGCACGCCGTACGCGACGGCGGCCGGTACGTACGCTTCCGCACCGCCCGTGAGCCCGGCGGCCAGGAGATCGACGGCGGCGGCCGGGTCACGGTGCTGACGCCGTTCGTCCCCGACTACGCGGGGCGGACGGACAAGCTGGAACAAATTCGCCTGTTCGCGGAGTCGGGCGTGCTCACCCCGCGCGTCGCCGCGGCCATGCCCGCGGCCGAGGCGGCCGAGGCGCACCGGCGGCTCGAGGCCGGCGGTCTTCGCGGCCGGCTCGTACTCACCTTCTGACATCCCTTCTGATATCGCCAACCCACCCATTTGAGGGAGTAGTCGTGTCCGCACGTTTCGCAGAGAAAGTCATCCTGATCACCGGTGCCACGTCCGGGATGGGCCGTGCCGCCGCGGAGCGGATCGCGGCCGAGGGCGGACACGTCGTCCTCGCCGCACGCGGCAAGGACGCCGGCGACGCGCTGGCCGCCGAGTTGCGTTCCGCCGGAGGCGAGGCCACCTTCGTACCCACCGACGTGACCGTGGAGGCCGAGGCCGCGGAGCTGGTCCGGCAGGCGGTGAGCCGGTACGGCCGGCTCGACGGCGTCTTCAACAACGTCGGCGCCGCCACGGCGGTCGGGGCGGTGACGGACGTGGAGGGGGACGCCTGGCACGCCGACCTGGCCCTCAACCTCGGCAGCGTCTTCTTCGGCCTGAAGCATCAGATCCCCGCGCTGCGGGCCGCCGGTGGTGGCGCCATCGTCAACAACGCCTCCGTGCTCGGCGTCACCGGGCAGGCGGGCATGGCGGCCTACAGCGCCGGCAAGCACGGCGTGCTCGGGCTGACCCGGTCGGCGGCGCTCGACGTGGCCGGGTCCGGCATACGGATCAACGCCCTGGTCACCGGTGGCGTCGACACGCCGCTGCTGCGCGGCAACATGGGTCCGTCACCGGAAGAGTCCCTGCGCGCGGCCGAGGCGATCCACCCGATCGGGCGGATCGGGCAGCCGGAGGAGATCGCCGCGTTCGTGGCCTTCCTGCTGAGCGACGAAGCCCGGTTCATCACCGGTGCCGCGCTCGCCGTCGACGGCGGAATCACCGCCGCCTGAGCGGCAGGCAAGCGGTGTCAGTGCGCGAGCACGTCCGGGAAGCCGAACGCCGTGACCAGCGCGGGATCATGGAATTTGATCACGCGGGAGACGCCCGTGGCGGTGGGGGCCAGCACCACGGCGCCGTCGGCGCGGAGCGCGCCGTCCGCGTCCCGGTGATACACCACGGCGGCGGGCTGGCCGTTGGCCGCGGTGGCGATCATCCGCCAGTCGCCCGGCGTGCCCAGCACGTACGCGCCGAGCATGTGGACGCACCTCGCCCGGCCCGACTGCCAGTCGCGGAACGGCGTCGCCTCAAGCGTGGCGTCCGTGCGCAGCACCCGTTCCAGCAGGCCGACGTCGGAGCGCTCGAAGGCCGCGATGTAGCCGTCGAGCAGCGCGCGTGCCCGTTGGTCTGCCGGTTCGAGCAGGTCCACGGGCTCGGGCTCCAGCTCGCCGAGCCGTGCGCGGGCGCGCTGCAGACCGCTTTTCACCGCCGCGGTGGTGGTGCCGAGGATCTCCGCGGTCTCGGCCGCCGAGAAGGCCAGCACTTCGCGCAGGATGAGGATCGCACGCTGGCGGGCGGGCAGGTGCTGCAGGCTGGCGATGAGCGCCAGCCGCAGCGACTCGCGTTCGACGATCACCGCGGCCGGATCGCCGGCCGGTGGGGCGACCCACGCGTCCGGCAGCGGTTCCAGCCACGCGACCTCGCCCGGCGCAAGGGGCCTCGGCGGGCGATCGGGTCCGTCGTACGGACCGGTCAGCCCCGAGGGCAGCACCCGGATCGGGCGCGGCTCCAACGCGGTGAGACAGACGTTGGTGGCGATCCTGTAAAGCCAGGACCGCATCGACGCGCGGCCCTCGAATCCGGAGTAGGACCGCCACGCCCGCAGATAGGTCTCCTGCACCAGGTCCTCGGCGTCGTGCGCCGAGCCGACCATGCGGTAGCAGTGCGCCAGCAGCTCCCGGCGGAACCGCTCGGTCTCGGCCGTGAACCGGTCTCGGTCCGGTGCCCCTCGCAGATGCGCCGTCACGCCGAGAGCCTAGTGCCGCACCACGCCCGGGCACGTGTCCCCGGGCAGCAGGGCCAGCTTGCCGACGGTGGCTCTGGATTCCAGTTCCGCGAGCGCTTTCGGACCGTCCGCCAGGTCATACGCGGTGGGCTCGCGGGGGGCGAGCACGCCGGCGGCGATGAGCGCGGACAGCTCACCCATGACCTCGCGGAAGATCTGCGGTGCGGCCTGGATCAGCACGCCGATGTTGAGGCCGATGACATGGACCTGATGCCTGTACACCAGGTGCCAGTTGCTGATCGCGGCTTCGCCGCCCGCGAGGCCGAGGACGACGACGCGGCCGGTGACCCGCTTCGCGGCGGCCAGGCCGGCCTCGAAAGTGGCGCCGCCCGCCGACTCCAGCACGAGGTCGACGCCGGCGCCGCCGGTCAGCCGCAGCACGCCGGCGGCGAGATCGCCGCCGAGGGAGTCCAGGACGTGGTCGGCGCCCAGTGCCAGCACCGTCTCATGTTTGGCCGGCGAGGCGGTGGCGATGACGGTCGCGCCGTAGTGCTTGGCCATCGTGACCGCGGCCTGGCCGGTCGCGCCCGCCGCAGCGTGGATCAGCACGGTCTGGCCTGGGGTGATGCCGCCCAGAGGCTTGAGAGCGGCCAGCGCGGTGGGCAGGTTGACGACCAGGCCGAGCGCCTGCTGCTCCGTCCAGCCAGGGGGCACCGGCATCGCCGCGGCCGCGGGCAGCACCATGTATTCGGCGAAAGCGCCGTTTCCGACGCCGGTGACACGGGTCCCCGGGCGCGGCCCGGTCACCCCCTCGCCCATCGCGACGACATCTCCGGCGGCCTCGAAACCGGCCAGGTATGGCGGCCGCGGGCCGTCCAGGAACGTGCCGTACGCCTTCGAGATGTCGGCGAAGTTGACTCCGGCGGCGGTGACCCGGATCAGGACCTCGCCCGGGCCGGGGCTCGGCACCGGCGCGTCGGTGATCAGGCGCATGTCCTGCGGGCCGTCGAGGGAGGTCTGCTGCAGCGCGCGCATGGTCGTGGGAATGCTCATCGGCGATCGGCTTTTCTTCTCGGCGTACATGAGAGATCGGCCCGGCGCGCGAGCCGATCTCTCATGTAGACCCCGGTCGCCGCCAAAAGGAATCGGCCGCACCCGGAGGAAGGGGGGTTACTTCGCCTGGTCGAGGATCACCCTGGCCAGGGCGTCGGCGGCGTCGGGCCGGCCGAGGGCTTTGGCGGCATCGGTCATGCGCGCTCGAAGGCCGGGATCGGTGAGCAGTACGTCGAGCTCGGCCAGGAGTTGGTGAGGGGCCGGGCCGGGTTCGAGCAGGGCGCGGGCGGCTCCGGCCTGGACGAGGTAGCGGGCGTTGCCGCGTTGCTCGTCTCCGGCGGCGGGGATCAGGGGGATGAGGACGGACGGCTTCCCGACCGCGACCAGTTCGGCGACGGTTCCCGCGCCGCTGCGGGAGACGACGACGTCCGCCGCGGCGTACACGTCGGGCAGTTCCTCGCCGACGTACGCCGTGGGGTGATAGCGCTCGCCGATCCCGGTGGGCAGACCGGCGGCGACCTCGGTGAGATGGCCGATCCAGTCCCGGCCGCACTGGTGGAGCACCTGGGCGCGGGTGAGCAGCGTGGGGAGTATCCGCTCGATCAGGGTGTTGATCTGCCGGCTGCCCTGGGCGCCGCCGGTCACGTAGACGAGCGGCAGATCCGGCGCCAGGCCATACCGCTCGTGCGCCCGCGCGGCGTTTCCGCGCAGGAGCCGGGGACGGATGGGGTTGCCCGTGACCACGGCCCGCGCGCGGGCCCGCACGGGGAGGTGGTCGATGGAGGTGGGGTGGGTGAGCGCGACCGTCGTGGCCACCCGGGCCAGGATGCGGTTGGCCAGGCCGAGTGCGGTGATCTGCTCGTGCATGACCAGCGGACGCCCGAGAAGGCGGGCGGCGAGACCGAGGGGCACGCAGACATACCCTCCCGTCGACACCACCACATCGGGCCGGTAGCGCGCGGCGATGCCGGCGGCCTGCAGCACCCCGACGGGAATGCGGAAGAGGTCGACCACGTTCCGGCCCAGCTCACGGAGGTTCGGCGATCGCCTGACCTTGCCCGCGCTGATCGCCCTGAACGGGATGTGGTGCTCCGCGGCGATCCGCGCTTCCAGCCCGTCGGCCGTGCCCACCCACAGCACGTCCACGTCGCGGCCCTGCGCCGCGGCGTGCCGGCGAACGGCCGTGATGGTCGTGAGCGCGGGATAGGTGTGCCCGCCGGTCCCGCCCCCGGTGACGAGCATCCTGATCTTCCGCGCGGCTGTCATGCGGTCGTCCCCTTCACGTGTACGGCATCGGCACTCATGATCGTTTCACGATTGCGGCCGTGCTCCGTTGCCCGCCCGGCGGCTCGGTCCGGGCTCAGGCCGGCCGGGCGGCGGGCCGGAGGCCGTCCATCAGCAGGTCGAGCAGGCGACCTGCCTTGGCGTCCTGCTCCCGCCGGGGGGCCACGGTGAAGATGCCGATGAGGGAGGCGGCGATGTCCTCGGCGCCGACGTCGGAACGCAGGTCGCCCGCCTCTCGACCGGCGTCGAGGATCGTGGTGATGGCCGCCAGCAGCTCGTTCCGGGTCTGCGCATGGGTGATCTCGCCCGACTCGATCATCGCGAGCAGCGTGCCGAGCATGCCGTTCTTGGTCGCGATCCAGTCGCCGAACAGGTCCATCCAGCGCCGCATCGCCGCGGCCGGGGGCATCTCGCCGAGCAGCTCCCGGGCGCCGGTCGTCAGCCGTACGACCTGGTCCCGGTAGACCGCGTCGACCAGCGACTCGCGGGTCGGGAAATGCCGATAGAGCGTGGCGATGCCGACTCCGGCCTCGCGGGCGATCGCACGCATCGACGGCTCGGCGTCGGCCGACGCGAACACGCGGGTCGCCACCGCGAGCAACTGGTCGCGATTTCGGGCCGCGTCCGCCCGCGTCGCGCGCATCTCTGCCTCAGTCAAAACGGAACACGCTCCGGTTGTGTTAGGGTCATCCATTGAACCGGAGCATAGTCCGTTTCGACGCGTTCCCCCCAAGGAGGCAGGCGTACATGCAGCACGATCAACCGCCGACGGGCAGGAGCAGGGCGGTCCTGCTCGATTCGTTCGGCGGCCCCGAGGTTCTGGACGTCCGTGAGGTTCCCCCGCCGCAGGCGGGTCCGGGACAGATCCGCGTGCGGGTCACCGCGGCCGGGCTGAACCCGATGGACTGGATCATGACCGCCGACGCGGACACCGCCGCCCGGTTCGGCCTGAGCCTCCCGGCCGGGTTCGGCACCGACTACGCGGGACTGGTCGACCAGGTCGGTGACGGGGTGACCGGCTTCGCACCCGGCGACCGGGTGTTCGGGGGCGCCCTGTCCCGCGCGGTCGCCGACTTCGTGGTGATCGACCCGGCCGGAGGGATCGCGGCGAACGAGGCCCATCACACTCCCGACGGCGTCGACGACCGCACCGCCGCCACCCTCACGATCGCCGCGCGCACGGCGTCCGCCGCCCTCGCCGTGATCGGCCCCGGCCCGGACGACACCGTGCTGATCGGCGGCGCGGCCGGAGGGGTCGGCGTGTTCGCCGTCCAACTGGCCCGGCTCGCAGGGGCACGCGTGATCGGGACGGGATCGGCCACCTCGTCCGGCTTCCTGCGCGACCTCGGAGCCGAGCCGGTCGCCTACGGCGACGGCCTGGCCGACCGGGTCCGCGCCCTCGCTCCCGGCGGTGTCACCGCGGCCATCGACCTGCACGGTACGGAGACCGTGCACGCCGCGAGGAAACTCGGCGTCCCGGACGGCCGCATCTGCACCATCGCCGCGCAGGTCGACGGGGTGGCGGCGGCCAACGGCGCGAACGCCGCCCCCGGCGCCCTGGAAGAGATCGCCCGCCTGGTCGCGGCGGGCCGGCTCCGGGTGCCCATCGCGGCGAGCTTCCCGATCGAGCAGATCCGCCGCGCGGCCGAGCTCCAGGCCGGCCGGCACGTGCACGGCAAGATCGTCATCGACCTCTAGATCAAGGCTGTCGCGATGATGAAGGGAAGACAACCCAGGGAGACGCAAGGATGGTCGAACGAGCAAAGGCCAGGTCCCGGATCGTCGAAACTGGCCTCTGAACTGGTGGTTCGTGGTGGGGCTACCAGAACTTGAACCTGGGACCTCTTTCTGGCGACTACGACACCGGGCCAACCTCACGGATGAACTAAGGGACGTGGGCTTGCACTCCACCGATGTCCGCCAGCGTCCATGCTCGCACGTCCTGGTCGTCACACAGGGATATCGAGGCGATCAAGATCACAAACTTCTAACGATCCGAGATACGAATGTGACTCTCCGTCAAGATCGCTGCTGGTATATTTTCCGGTATGTTTTCGTACCCTGAAGCCGATGAAGTCTTGGACGACCTTGGCGACAAGGTGACTGAAGCGTTCGCCCGATCCGTCGCTCGCACCAGGGCCGACCTGGCCGAGTACCGGCGGCTGAAGCCCTCATGGGTCTCACAGTCAAGCGAACGTGGTCTCGCCAACTGGATCCATGACCGGCTCTGGTACCACCTGACCGTCCTTCTTGATGGAATCCCCTCCGTACGGCTGGTTGACAGCGAGCCGCGCGAGAGATCTTCGTAGGCTTCCGCTACCGTCTGCGGGCCAAGCGGCACGGCGATGACGGCAACATCAGCACCTATCTCACTCCGGGAGCCATCGAGTTCCTCTTCCAGCCTCCGGTCCAGGAGACGCTTTCCGACCTGGAGGAGATCCGGCTTATTGTCGGGTACACCTGGGACAAGGAGACGCGCATGATGGGGCAGGCCGTCCTGTCCCTACGGGACGGACAGGATGAGATCGTCTGGCTCGTTGACCTTCCCGATACGGGCACTGGGTACGCCGGCGGCACGGTCACGCCTCTACTGCCGCCCGCAGACGGCCCCTCCTCTCCCGTCATCCAGCTGGGCGACGAGCAATCGGACCGCGACGACAACGACACGGAGGAGGGCGCGCAATCATGAGCAACCTCGGCGAGGTGCTTACGACAGCTCGCCGGGCATGCGGATTGACGCAAGAAGAGCTTGCGGCCGCGGCAGGGGTAACCCAGGCGGCGCTCTCGCGCTATGAGAATGACCTGCGGGAGCCTGAACCTGATGTCCTTGCGCGGTTGGCTCGGGCCTTGGGCGTCACTGAGACGTTCTTGGCCCGAGCGGGACGCGTGCGCGGCGGTATGGCAATTGATGCTCACATGCGCCGGCGCATGACCGCCAAACCCACAGTTTGGCGGCAACTCGAGGCCAAGCTCAACATGTATCGCATGCACGCACGAATGCTGTTTGAGGAGGTATCGCTACGCGCGGAACAACGTGTGCCGACGCTGGATCCCCTGGAAATAACGCCCACTGATGCAGCACGATTTGTCCGCATGCAATGGCGCATGCCGCTTGGGCCGGTACGCTCACTTACTCGGTGGCTGGAAGCCGCAGGCTGCCTGGTCATCGAGGAAGACTTTGGGACGGCTCGAGTCGATGGCCTCTCTCAATGGATCGATGATCACCCTGTGATCCTGATCAATGGCAGGGCTCCTACAGATCGGAAGCGGCTCACATTGGCTCATGAGCTTGGCCACCTCTGTCTGCATTCGGTCGAAATCTCTCCGGACGTAGAGGCGGAAGCAAATGAGTTCGCGGCCGAGTTCCTTATGCCAATCGAAGTGATCCGGCCGCAACTGCGGAACCTTAAAATCGGCAGACTCCACGATTTGAAGCGCGAGTGGGGTGTGTCCATGCAAGCTCTTATCGAGCGCGCCCATCACTCGGGCCTTATAACCGCAGGTGAACGTTCGAACCTGCACAAAGCGTTCAGCGCCAAGGGCTGGAAGACAAATGAGCCTCTCAGTGAGGAGCTCGCTCCCGAACGCCCTGAGCTCACGGTCAACATCGGAAGTGCACTTTCCGGGAAGGGGCTTGGCGCGCAAGACATCGCTCACCTCGCTGGGTTCGCGACTCCCGAACACAACGAACTCTTTCCTGTGCCGCGCCCCCGTCTCAGACCTGTCGGATAGCCGAGAGACAAGAACGGCCCGCCTCGCGGGCCGTTCTTGTCTCTTCCTGTCCTGATCTCTGTCTGCCATCAGGGCGACGCGAAGCGGCCAGGGGGCCAACCTGGCCCGCCTGTACCCGGTTAGTGCAGGGAACGATCAACCTAACGGATGGGATTCCTTCAACCGCGCCAAATTCTCGGCCAACACACTCGAGAGAACAGGGGGTACGCGAGCCTTCGCCCGTGTGTCATGCTGACTTGGAGGAGTCCAGTCAATCTGGGTGGTTCGGTGAGCAGTAACGGTCGTATCCGAAAACTAGCTTACAGGCTAGCCGATATGTGGCTCAGCAAGCTGGATGAATTGTTCAGCACGCATGATGCGTTCGCCTGGGTGCAAAGGTGGTCCATCGGCGGAGATCCCTACCTGCGCCACTATAGAGACTTGCGTTTCGACCGGCACAAAGCAAATGGCCAATCCGCGGATAATCCCATCCACCCCGAGCGGGTTCTTACGGAAGCAAGCAGCGGCCCACATCCCGTTCACGACACGCCTCTCACTGAAGCGCTCGACCGCCTCTTTCTAAAACTGGGCCCACCGCCGGATCGGATCAAGAGCATGGACGTTCCGGTACAGAGCGGCGGAGGAATGAACTAATGGCTCCCGGCTTCGATCGCTTGCCTACTGGCCTGGAGTTTGCCCAGCAGTGGGCACAGCTTCCTCCAGAGCACCTGCGCATCGCATTGAAGGCGTTGGAACCGCAGCTTGCGCGCGAGCACGCATATCGCATGGCCAAAGAGAGGCTGGCACATCGCCTGCTCATGACTGGGCTCATCATGGGCTTCGGGCTCTCCCTGGTAATGCTGGTAGCCGCAGTCCTGGTTGGCCTGCAGGGGCAATCATGGCTGGCAGCTCTATTCTCTGGCCCAAGCATGATGACGCTGGTTGGAATGTTCGTACTGCGCAAGTTTGAGTTTCCCCGTGGAAGAGCAATAAAGGTGCCTCTTGAACCTCCCACATCTTCGGGCCCGGCACCGGAACCAGATGCGCCAGCAGTATGAAGCGTGCGCTACGTACCTGCATGACATAGCGCAGCACGGCGTGTGCTGATCTCTCGTCTGCCGCCGCCCACCCCGGGGGACTGCGGGCCGGAGACGGGGCCGGCGTCCCCGCGACCGACGTCCGCGGGAACATCACCAGCCACCGGGCCCGCTCCACCATCGCCAGCCAGCTCTACAACGCCAAGGAACCGATGACGCTGTTCGAGCTGCAGGCCTGGCTCGGGCACCGCTCCCCGCAATCCACCCAGTACTACGCCAAGATCACCCCGACGACGCTGACGCGGGCCTACACCGACGCCGGATACTTCGAACGCAACGTCCGCACCATCGAGGTGCTGATCGACCGAGACGCCGTCGAGAGCGGAGCCCCAGCCGCCGGAGAACCGTGGCAGTACTACGACCTGGGCCACGGGTTCTGCAACTACACCTTCTTCGAGCAGTGCCCGCACCGGATGGCCTGCGCCAAATGCGACTTCTACACCCCGAAGGACGGCTCCAAGGCACTGCTGCTGGAAGCCAAGGACAACCTGCAGCGCATGCTCGCCGCCGTCCCGCTCACCGACGACGAACGCGCCGCGGTCGACGAAGGCAAGGCTGCCCTGGACCGGCTGCTCGGCCAGCTCGCCGACGTCCCCACCCCCGCTGGGCCCACACCCCGGCAAATCAGCACGCCGGCCCAGGCGACCCTGCTGCCGATCATCGAGATCAACCGGAGGCCGACCTAGTCAGGCCGCGTGCCACAGCCCAGTGAGTGCCGCACCCATTCTGGATCGGCCTTGCCGAGCTCGATGCTGTTCTCGTCAAGACCGTTGGCGATGTGGAAACGGCCTGCGTCGAAGACGAACTCCACTGCGATGGTGCCGTCCGCCAGGTCATAACTCGAAGGACGCCACTCCAGGAGAGCAACTTCGCGCAATTCCTGGCCGACGAACGGTTCAAGCCGTTCGTCGGCGCTGGACCAGGCCGGAGTCAGCTCGAACCACTCCCAGTCACTGATCGCAGTCGTCGTGTCGATGCTGTTCCAGCCGATCGACAGCTCATCGAGCTTCCAGTGGCAGACCTCTACCCGGACCCCGTCGAAGTCCAAGACGATGGGGCAGTCAGCAAACCAGTCCCCGTCCTCGACGAAACGCACGATCGCGAATCCCGTCAGACGTCGGCCACCAAGCGCGGCCAGGTTCGGGCCGTGTACCTCGCAGACGGCTTCAAGCCCGACGAGAAAGGTCGGCTCGAACCCGGAAATCCCCATCACGCTAGGCGATTCTCCAGGTTCTTCGCGGAACCGGCCAGCTGATATCTACCAGCAAGCCGATGGCCCCGCTTGACAGATCAAATTCCACATAATGGTGCGGTTGACGTGCCCTTCGACGGGTCCGGAGCTGTAGGGCAGGGTGAGTCCGGCGGTGACGGCGTCTTGGTCGCGGCGTAGCCCGGTGACGAAGGAGTGCAGGTCAGGCAGGTCGTCGTGGAGTATCGCGTTAATCCATGCCTCCAGGTCCCGGCCGCGGCGGATCTACTGGAGGCAGCCGAGCTCGCTATCGAGCAGGTCGCAACCCAGGCGGGCTTCGGAACGCCGACGAGTCTGCGTCAATCCTTCGCGCGGCAACTACACCCACCAAAACGATACCGAGAGATGTTCCGCTATGGATCGGACCACGAGTGAGCTCCGTCCACGGTCAGTGGCTTCTTAGGCCCTCGTAGACGAGGTCAACCATGCGCCGCAACTGGTCTCGTTGATCGGGCGCGCCCGCGGCCATCGCCAATCCGCTTAGAGTCATCAAGAGGTCGTCGGCCGAGACTTCGGGACGGGTCACGCCGCTTGCCGCAGTGGCATCCAGCAGATCGCCAAGGACCACATTCAGCTTTTCCCGACTCTGCGCGAACGGGTTGCCGCCGCTCGCGACGACCGCCCGAATCGCCTCGGTCAGGCCGAGCTTCGTCGTCATGTACTCGATGAAGCGGTCCATCCAGGTGCGCAGCGCCTCCTCTGGGTTGCGGGAGGCGAGCAGCTCACCCGCGGCGTCACAGACTGCATCGAGCTCGGAGCGATACGCAGCCTCGATGAGCTCCTCACGCGTGGGGAAGTGCCGGTAGATCGTGCCGACTCCCACCTTCGCAGCCTTCGCGATCTCGGTGTAGGGCACGTCCGGCCCGTGCTCGACGAACAGCTCGGTCGCGGCGGCGAGGAGGCGCGCACGGTTCCGCGTCGCATCTGAGCGCGGCCCCCGCCTGCTTGCTTGATCGGCTGGCTGAGACACGCCGGTCCTCCCTGTCGCTTGCCCGCGCGGCTTCGCCGGCGGGCGATCCATGACTTGTTACCGGAATAGATTCCGTTTAGGCTCTGTTATCCGGAACGGATTCCACTTAGAGGCTACCGCCCTCGCGGGCAGCCAGGCGAACGAGAGCCTGCCTGGCCCCGGAACCACACGAACACGAAGGACATATAGCGATGGTTGCCGAAGAGCAGCAGATCCAGAACGACGGGCCGAAGCCGGCCTATGACCACGAACGTCTCACGACGCGGTACGGCTTCCACACCACGGCCAACGAGATCATCGAGGGTGTCGACCTGAGCGGAAAGCGCGCCGTGGTGACAGGCGGCGCCTCGGGCATCGGCGCGGAGACCGCCAAGGTCTTGGCGGGGGCAGGTGCCGAGGTGACGCTCGCGGTGCGCAACGTCGACGCCGGCCGGCGCGTCGCCGACGACATCCTCAAGGACCACCCTGGCGCGAAGGTCTCCGCCGCGCCTCTCGACCTGGTCGACCGCGGATCGGTCGCCAAGTTCGTCGAGGCATGGAGCGGACCGCTGCACATCCTCGTCAACAACGCGGGCATCATGGCGCTGCCTGAGCTGCACCGCAGCCCCGAAGGCTGGGAGCTGCAGTTCGCGACCAACTATCTCGGCCACTTCAACCTCACCCTCGGGCTGCACGACGCACTCGCGACGGCCGCGGGCGCTCGGATCGTCTCGGTCAGCTCGAACGGGCACCGAACCTCGCCGATCGTCTTCGACGACCTCCACTTCGAGAGGCGCGCCTACGAGGCGTGGCTCGCGTACGGACAGTCCAAGACCGGGAACGTGCTTCTCGCCGTCGAGGCCGGGAAGCGCTGGGCCGACGACGGCATCACCGCGAACGCGCTGATGCCGGGCGGTATCCGCACCAACCTGCAGCGCCACCAGATGGAAAACATCACCCCCGAGATCCAGGAGATCTTCGACAACTACCCGTGGAAGACGCTGCAGGAGGGCGCCGCCACGTCGATCCTCCTGGCCGCTTCGCCGCTTCTGGACGGCATCACGGGCCGCTACTTCGAGGACAACAACGAGGCCGAGCTCACCACCGACCCGGACTCGGACACGGGCGTGCGCCCGCACGCGCTCGACCCCAATGACGCCACACGACTGTGGGACGTCGCAACCGAACTGCTGCGGTCCTAGTCGACCCGGTACAGAGAACAAGGACAACTCTCAGCATGGAGATTCAGGGAAAGACCGTCCTCGTGGCGGGTGCAACCTCGGGCCTCGGGCTCGGCGTCGCACGCCACTTCATCGAGCGCCGCGCCAACGTCGTGCTGCTCGGTCGCCGCGCCGAACTCGCCCAGAAGCACGCCACCGACCTCGGCTCGCGCGCGCTTGGGGTCGGGGCCGACATCACCGACCCCAAGCAGGTCGAGGCGGCCATCGAAGCCGCGATCGACCGCTTCGGAACCATCGACATCAACGTCAACACCGCCGGGTACATCGTCGCACTGCCTCTGGTCACCGCCGAGGGCACGGCGACGCAGGTCAGCGAGTTCAGCCGTCTGATGAACACCAACGTGATCGGCACCTTCAACGTCATGAGCCAGTCCGCGGCAGTGATGCTGAACAACGCCCCCGGCGAGGACGGTGAGCGCGGCGTGATCCTTCCCGAACCCTCGGCGCCTCGGCAAGCCCGAAGAGTTCGCGGCGTTCGCCGCGCACATCGTCGAGAACGGCTACTTCAACGCATCCAACCCGCGCCTCGACGCGGGGTATCGCATCGGCCTGTAGTGCCGTTCAAGTAGGACAGGTTGTGCCGATGCCGCAGCGTCACATGCGCGGGCATCGGCACAACCCGTGGTCATGACCAGGAGGACCGAGAAGGGCTTGCGCGCTTCCTTCGTGCGCGCCGAGACGCGCTGCAACCAGAAGACGTGGGACTGCCCCGAGGTCCTCGCAGGCGAACGACGGGGCTTCGCAGAGAGGAGGTCGCTGCCATCAGCGGCCTCTTCAGCGACTACTACACCCGGATCGAGCAGTTGCGCGGCCCGGTCCCATCAGCGCAGATCCTCTCAGCTATCGCCCAGGGCCTGCGCTTGACCGCAGACGAGCGGGAGCGGCTCTTCGACCTTGCCGGGCATGCAACGCCGCAACATCGGACGTGGAACAACCACGTCAATACGGGGATCATGCGCGTGCTGGAAGGGCTCGATGACACCCCGGCGCAGGTCGAGAGCATCCTTGGCGAGACTCTCAAGCAAACCAAGCTCGCCGTCACACTGCTCGGCGACGAGACTTCGTTCACCGGTCTCCTACGCTGTGCGCACGTGGTCCCGCCGGGCCGAGATCGACGCAGGCCAGCGGCCGGGAACGACCATCGATCGCCTGCAGCAGCGTGCGGAGCGGGACGCTGTAGCGGCCGTAGCGGACGGTCAGCCCGGGCACCTGCTCGGCGAAGGTCGTCGCGGCGCAGTCGTCGTTGCCGCACCGAAACCGCCGTACCCGCAGGTGGAGCACCGTCTCCTGGCCGCCGACCGCGCTGTCGCACACCCGCCGCTCGTAGCTGCTGCGCCCCCGCTGGGAAACCGGCCCGCATCGCGAGCACGCCGCCTGCGTGGAGACGGTCCTGGCCCAGATCCGTACCGACCTGCCTGACCGGCACACGCCGTCGATCTGCAGGCAGGTCAGGTGAGGGAAGAGAACCGCGAGCAACTCAGAGATCGTCACTCCAGCATGATCAGCAACACCGGGCAGCCGAGCGCGGGAAGATCACAAAATTGGTGCCAGAGCCAGTATTGGAGCGCCGCCGTCACTGTTGCACTCCAGGTCCCTGTGGAGGAGATCTCGTGTCTCGTCGGGGCGTAGCAGTACGGGACAGCACTCGTCTACCGGAAGCGGATCCGGCCCGTTCTCCAGGCGACGCGACTGTCATGGACCGTAGCTTCGAAAGCTTTGCCCTTAACCTCGGCCTCTCGTCTTTGATGAGGACCGGAACCCGTCAGGGTCTCGTCTGGCAGTCGTAGTGAACCGGGCCGGTGAGGAGCAGGAGCCCAGCATCGCCTCAGTCGGCGACCGCGGCCGGGGGTCTGCGCGCCCAGCCGCTCCGGGTCCGTACGGCGCCGGCGGCGCGGCAGGCCAGGTAGATGACGAAGGCGATGGTGGTGACATACGGGCTGATCGGGACGCTGCCGCCCAACGCGATGAGGATGCCGCCGACCACGGACGTGACGGCGAACAGGACGCTGAGCAGCGGGATCAGGCGAGGGGAGGCGGTCACCCGGGTGGCGGCGGCCGCGGGGGTGACCACCAGGGCGAGCACCAGCAGAGCGCCGACGATCTGGATGGTCGTGGCCACGGCGAGACCCAGCACCAGCGTGAACACGGGAGACAGGGCCCGGACGGGCACGCCGCGGGCGGCGGCGACGTCGGGATCGAGGCTGGCGAAGGTCAGCGGACGCCAGACGACCGCCAAGGCGAGCAGGACGACGACCGACACGCCGATCAGCCAGGCCGTCTGCGGCGTGTCCACGGCCACGATCTGACCGGTGAGCAGGCCGAACTTGTTGGCGGCACGGCCCTTGTACAGCGACAGGAACAGCACGCCCAGTCCCAGCCCGAACGGCATCAGAACGCCGATGGCGGAGTTGCGGTCGCGGACGCGCACCCCCAGGGCGCCGATGACCGCGGCGGCCAGGACCGATCCGGCCAGGGATCCCGCCACCACGTTCACCCCGAGCAGGAGCGCGGCCGCCGCGCCGGCGAAGGACAGCTCGGCGATCCCGTGCACCGCGAAGGCCAGATCCCGCATCATCACGAACGTGCTGATCAGGCCGCCGACCACACCCAGCACGGCCGCGGCGACGATCGAGTTGGCGACGAGGGCCAGCAGTTGCCCGTAGTCGTCGTAGTTGAAGATCTGGTGCCAGATGCCGGTGCTCATGTCGGGACGCCTTCGGTGGGGTCGGGGTGATGCGGGACGGGGGCGCCGGCGATCAGGTAACGGCCGTGGGCCCGGACCACCTCGACCTGGCCGCCGTACAGGCCGGACAGCACGGAAGACGTCATCACCTCGTCGGGCGTGCCGACGCGGAACCGGCCCCCGGCCAGGTAGAGCACCCGGTCGACCAGGGGCAGCACCGGATTGAGCTCGTGGGTGACGAAGAGCACCGCGGTGCCGCGAGCGCGCCGCCGCCGGTCGAGCAGGTCGACGATCGCGTGCTGGTGGTGCGGGTCCAGCGAGAGGAGCGGCTCGTCGCACAGCAGAAGCGCGGGATCGGTGGCCAGGGCCTGCGCGATACGCACCCGCTGCTGCTCGCCGCCGGACAGCAGGCCGAGCGGCATGTCCGCGTACGCGTGCGCGCCCACCTCGGTCAGCAGCTCGTCGATGCGACGCCGCAGCCCTCGGCCGCCGAGGGGCAGACCCCAGCGGTGGCCGTCGACGCCGAGCCGTACGAGGTCGCGGGCGCGCAGCGGCGTGTGCGGGGCGACGGCGCGCTGCTGGGGGATGTAGCCGATCAGATCGCCGCCCCGCCGGGGCGGGCGGCCGCCGATCAGCAGGGTCCCGGCGGCGAGAGGCACCTGACCCAGGACGGCGTGCAGCAGGCTGGTCTTGCCGGCCCCGTTGGGCCCCAGCACGGCGATGAACTCGCCGCCGCGCAGCTCCAGATCCAGCCCGGACCACAGCACGCGCTCGCCACGGCGCAGTTCCGCGCCGGTCAGGCTGAGGACGGCGGGGGCGGCCTGCGGTGCGATCGTGCCCGGGTGCTCGATCATCGGCCCAGTCATCGGTGCAGGGCCTTGCCGAGCGCGTCGAGGTTGGCGGTCATCCAGCCGATGTAGTCCTCACCGGAGGGCAGGGTCTCGGTGACCGGGACGACGGGGATTCCGCTGCCGTCCGCCGCCTCACGGACCTTCTCGGTCTCCGGGCCGGAGGTCTGGGAGTTGTAGACCAGGGCCCGCACCTTCTTGCCGCTGAACAGGGCGAGGGTGTCCCGCAGGACGCGGGGGGAGACGTCGTTGCCTTCCTCGATGGCCTCGCTGAACTCCTCGGGGGTGGCGTTGGTCAGGCCGCAGGCCTCGATCACGTACAGCGGGACCGGCTCGGTGATCGCCACGGCGGCGCCCTGCGCGGTCTGCGCGATGGCCGCCTCCTGCTCCTCCAGCGGCGTGAGCTTCTGCTTGAAGGCCTCGGCCCCGGCGGTGAAGGCGGCGGCTCCGGAGGGGTCGGCCTTGCCCAGCGCGGCGGCGATCGAGTCGGCCAGCCGCGCGACGGACGGGAAGTCATACCAGACGTGCTCGTTGAGCTCCTCCCCGGCGGCCGCCGTCTTCCCGGAGATCTCGACCGCGTTCAGCACCTGCGCCGAGGTGTTGCCGGCGGCGTCGCGCATCGTGTCCATGAAGTCGTCGTAGCCGCCGCCGTTCTCGATGATCACCTTGGCGTTCGACAGGGCCAGCTGGTTCTGCGGGTTGGCCTCGTACGAGTGCGGGTCCTGGTCGGGGCCGGCGATGAACGAGGTCACCGCGACCTTGTCGCCGCCGATCTGCCGCACGATGTCGCCGTACACGTTGGTGGAGGTCACCACGGCGACCGCGCCCGTGGACGCGCTCGCGGACGGCGCCGCGGACGCCGCGGGAGAAGGCGAGCCGCCGCAGCCGGCCAGCAGCACGGAAGCCAGACCCGCGAGGACGAGCCGGGCGGGACGAGGGAGGGGGAAGGTGTTCATGTCAATCCTTGTGGTTCGAACGGGTCGACGGTCTGCCCGCCGAGGGCCGGGGGCGCCGTGCCGGTCAGGAACGCGGCGGGGAGGCGTAGGGGAGCAGCGCCATCTCACGGGCGTTCTTGACGGCGCGGGCGATCTGGCGTTGCTGCTGCACCGTGACGCCGGTGACGCGGCGGCTGCGGATCTTGCCGCGGTCGGAGATGAACTTCCGCAGCAGGTCGGTGTCCTTGTAGTCGACGTGGCTCACGCCCTGCAGCGGGTTGCCCTTCTTCCGGACGGTGCGGCGGGGCTTCATGCGATCTCCTTGAGGTCGAGGATGTGCGCGAAGGGGTCGTCGTAGCCGGCCCACACGCCGGAGCCCGCCCGTGCCTCCTCCTCGGTGAGAAGGCAGGAGTCGAGCAGCGCGTGGACGCGCTCGCGGTCGAGGTCGGGCCCGGTGAACACCAGGTGCTGGACCCGGTCGCCGGTGACGGGGTCCCAGTCGAGGCCGGCGGCCGTACGGCGGGCGGGGGAGACCATGTCCCAGGCGGCCTCCGGCAGCGCGGCCAGCCAGGGCCCGGCGTCCTCGACCGACACGATGCCCGCGACCGCGTCCCAGGCGAGCAACCGATGAGGCCGGCTGGCCAGCCAGAACCGCCCGCGGGAGCGTACGGACCGGGTGACCAGCTCGTCCACGGCCTCGAACAGGCGGGCGGGGTGCAGCGGGCGCAGCCGGTGCCAGACGACCGTGGTGATCTCGTCGGTCTGGGCGTCGCAGGGCAGCTGGGCGGTGGCGGGGTCGACGCGTTCGGCCAGTTCCCGCGTGCACAGCCGGGCGCCGGTCACGTCCGGCAGCGACGCGGCCGAGACCGCGGTGGAGTCCGGGGTGAAGATCGGCGTGCAGGGCGCGAGGTGGGCGAGCACGGCGCGGGAGAGCTCCGCGTCCTCTTCGTCGCCGCCGTGCACGGTCAGGGCGGTCGCGTACTCGATCTGCCGGGCCAGGACCTCGGCGAGAAAGCGCCGGTCACCGGCCGCGGCGATCTGGCCGGTCTCGCGGAGGCGGTCGCCGCGGGTGATGTCGACGGGCATGTGCTCGGCGTGCAGCGCGGTCAGCACGCAGGTCAGCCGCAGGATGTCGTGGGCCTCCTCGCAGTCGAGCGCCTCGGCGACCGAGCGCGGCTCGACCGAGTCCCACAGGTCGACCACGAGCAGCGACGCGGCGGCGGCGTGCCGCACCAGCTGAGGGAGCAGGTCCTCGCGGACGGTGCAGGTGACACAGCCGTGCGCGAGCCGTACGTCGGCCAGGCCGAGCACGGTGGAGGCGTCGCGCACCACGCGCTGCACCCGGTCGGCGGTCACCTCCCGCAGGTCGTGGTGGACGGCGACGGAGCCGGGATGGTCGCGCAGGAGTCGATCGACGACGGCCGTGCGAGCAGAGGCGTGCAGGCCCGCGACCAGGACGACGGGGGTGGACATGGAGGCCTCCGGGTTGCCGGAATGAAAATGATTATCGTTATCATTACACATACCGACGGCGAGAGAGGAACGGCCCATGGCCAGAAACGAGCTACGCCCGGTGGTCAAGCTGCGATCGAGCGCGGGAACCGGCTACACGTACGTGACCCGCAAGAACCGCAGAAACGACCCCGACAGGCTCACGCTCCGCAAGTACGACCCGATCATCCGCAGGCACGTCACATTCCGGGAGGAACGATGAAGAAGGGCATCCACCCCGACTACCACCCGGTCGTGTTCCGCGACCCGGGCGCCGGGTTCGCCTTCCTCACCCGCTCGACCGTCACCAGCGCCAAGACGATCGAGTGGGAGGACGGCAACACCTACCCTGTGGTGGACGTCGACGTCTCCTCGGCGAGCCACCCCTTCTACACCGGGCGCAGCAGGGTGCTCGACACCGCCGGCCGGGTCGAGCGGTTCAACCAGCGCTACGGGAGGGCCTGATGCCGGCGCACTGCCAGCTCACGGGAGCCGCGCCGGTCTTCGGCAACCGCGTCTCCCACTCCCATCGGCGCACCCGCCGGCGGTGGAACCCCAATATCCAGCACCGCCGCTACTGGCTGCCCAGTGAGAACCGCCATGTACGGCTCACGCTCAGCGCCCGGGCGATCAGGACCGTCGACAAGATCGGCATCGAGGCCGCCGTCGCCCGGATCCGGGCCCGGGGGGAGAGGATCTGATGGCCAAGAAGAGCAAGATCGCCGCCAACGAGAGACGCAGGGCCGGGGTCGCCCGCTACGCCCGGCGGCGCGCCGAGCTGAAGGAGGCCGTACGCACCGGCACTCCGGACGAGCGGGCATCGGCCGTACGCGAGCTGGCGCGCCAGCCGCGGGACGCGAGCGCGACCCGCGTGCGCAACCGCGACTCCGTCGACGGCCGCCCGCGGGGGTATCTCGGCACGTTCGGGCTGTCCCGGATCCGGTTCCGTCAGATGGCCCATCGGGGCGAACTGCCGGGCGTGACGAAAGCGAGCTGGTGATCGTGGCCGTTCCCAAGCGCAGAACCTCGCGCAGCAACACCCGCCACCGCCGGAGCCAGTGGAAGGCGACTCCCCCGGACCTGGTGCCGATCACCGTGAACGGACGCGAGCTCCTGGTGCCCCGCCGGCTGGTACGCGCCTGTCAGCGCGGGTTCATCGTCCCTGACTGAGTCACCTCGAAGGCGTGGTCACGGGCCTGCCGGGGCCAGGGACGAAGCGGCGGCGACCTGTGGGCCGCATCGCAGGTCGCCGCCGCCCCTGCTGGGCTCCTATGGTGCGGCCACCCCCGGACGGCCGCGACCCCGGCGACGTCCGGACCGTCTCGACCATCGCTCGCGCGGGCCGGGTCTCGCCGTATCGAATCATGGTCTACTCGGCGCCACGCAGATACTCGCCGAGACGGCCACGGACGTGGTTCCGGGCGCGTGCCAGGGCGGCCGTCGCCGAGAGCTCGTCGAGTCCGAGTGCCCGCGCCGCGCTGGCCGGCGGGTAGCCCTGTATGTCGACGAGCGCGAGAAGGTCGCCGAGCGGCTCGGGCAGTTCGCCGAGTGCCTTGTCGACCAGGTCGTACACCTCTCCGGTCTCGTCCGTTTCCTCCGGGCCCAGGATCTCGGCGCCGTAGCGCCACTGGCTCGGGCCGTCGACCCACCCGTCGATCCCGTCCTCAGCGGGGTAGAGGTCCGGGTAGAAGAGCTCGGGCTCATCGGCATCGCTGTTGAGGTCGTCGAGTGAGCCCGCCTGGGCTCGGGCGGCCGCGTCGACGTCGACGGCGGGCGTCGTGCGGCCGTCCAGCCGCATTTGCGCATCACTGAGCGTGTGCATGATCGTGGTCAGCTCGGCGATCCCTCGCGGGCGGGAGTCTCGGCGTTGCAGAGCAAGGCCCACTTCCAGCGATCGCTGGACGAGGTCCTCGGCGTTCGCGGGGTCGAGCAGTTCGGCACGCGCGAGGAGAGCACTGCGCAAGGCCTCGGCGCCCGTCGCCGGAGACTCCTCCGCCACCGGCATCGCGTCGTCGGCCAGGTCGTTCCGGACACCGCCGGGACCGGAGCTCCGTCCAAGGAGCTCGCGGGTCATGGCGATCTGTGCGACATACGACGCGCAGTCCGGGCAGCCGGCCACATGAGCGGTCAGCGAATCCCGAAGGCGTTCCGGCACCGGCCCGAGATCGCCGCCGAATCGCACCACGTCGGAGCATCTGCCATCAGTCACGGAGTCACCTTCTCGGTTCGCCGGGTCGCACCACGACACCGTCGGCCGGAGGCATCGATCGACAGCCCGCCTCCCTCGGCCGTCTCGTCGGAGTCTGGTCTGTATAGTCCAAGTTCCGCAATCTAGCACGGCCTCCTCTCAGGAGTGAGTGCGGTGCATGCTGCACTAAGTACGCTTTGACACCGGTTGCGGCGGAACCATAAGTTGGACTAAAGGGTCCATCACGAGGTAGACCGTTGGGTCTGGAAGAGAGCACAGGGTGACCATCTCGCGTGGCTTCTTCGGCCATCACGACCCGCGGGCCGCCGATCTGCCGCCCGGCCAGCATCTGACCCACGGATTCCCCGTGCTGACGGCCGGGCCGACGCAGCTGATCCCGACGGAGAGATGGAGCTTCACCATCACGCCTGAGATCGGCGAGCCGAGGCGGTGGAGCTGGGACCAGATGATGGCCCTGCCCTCCGAGGAGATCACCGTTGATATCCACTGCGTGACCCGGTGGACGAAACTCGGCACCCGGTGGCGGGGCGTCGCGCTCGACACCTTCTTCGAGGACGTCGAGACCGACGACGAATACGCGATGGTCCATTCGTACGGCGGCTACACCACGAACCTCCCTCTGGAGGACCTGGTCGACGGCAAGGCCTGGATCGTGTACGAGTTCGAGGGAGAGCCGCTTCACGCCGAGCATGGTGGCCCGGCCAGGCTCCTGGTGCCGCACCTCTACTTCTGGAAGTCCGCGAAGTGGGTGAAGGGCATCACCATGCAGCGTTCCGACGAGCCGGGCTTCTGGGAGAGCTTCGGCTATCACACGTACGGCGACCCGTGGCGCGAGGAGCGGTACGCCGGTGACTGACACCGACACGACCGAGGGCCCGGCCGAAAGCTCCGTAGCAGCCACTCCGCCGGCGGGGAATCGCTGGCGCAAGGCAACGCTCGTCGGTGTGCACTCGCAGTCCTGGCATTCCCGGACACTTGATCTCCATGTGCCCGGCTGGACCGGACATCTGCCCGGTCAGCACGTGGATATCCGTCTCACAGCGGCGGACGGCTACTCGGCCCAGCGGAGCTACTCGTTGGCCGAGCCCGCCACGCCCGGCCGCGTCGCGATCACCGTCGACCTCCTGCCCCACGGCGAGGTGTCGCCCTACCTGGTGGAGACCATGGAGATCGGTGACGAGCTCGACGTGCGCGGGCCCATCGGCGGATGGTTCGTCTGGGAGCCGGGCGACCCGTCCATCGGGGACGGCCCGGTGCTCCTGATCGCCGGCGGATCAGGGGTGGTGCCGCTGGTCACCATGGTGCGGGCCCGGAAGCGAGCGGGGGACCCGACGCGGACGATGCTCGTGTATTCGCTTCGCGGCCCTCGCGACCTCATGTACGGCCCCGAACTGGAAGAGATGTCGGCCGATCCGTCCGCGCCGGGGTCCGCGGAAGTGCGCCTCGTCTACACGCGCAAGGTCCCCGACGGGCATCCCCGTCCCGCCTCCCACCTCACGGTCGAGGACATCCGGCCTCCGTCCGCGTGGCCGGAGCCTCTGGCGGCCCGGGTCTACGTGTGCGGGCCCTCCGGCTTCGTCGACCACGCCACACGGCTGCTCCGCACGACGGGATACCCCGAAGATCGCATACGTACGGAACGATTCGGAGCGACAGGAGTTACTCGATGACCTGGGATTTCTCGACCCCGGCCGCGCCCGAGGGCGGCGCCGGGTCAGGCGCGGTTTTGGACGGCAACGCCGCTGCCGGCGAGTTCGCCGGGATCCTCGCGGGCGACCCGACCATCGCCACTGTCCGCTGCGCCGGCTGCGGCGCCGCACAGGCATTCGGACAGTTGCCTGCCTACATGGGCGGACCGGGCACCGTGCTGCGCTGTCGCGAGTGTGAGGCGATGGTCGCCCGGGTGGCCAGGACACCTCGCGGCACGTGGCTCGACCTCTCGGGCTCCAGCTCGTGGTTGTTCTCGCCCGCCCCGGGTCGCGCCTGACCGCGACCACCGGCCGGCCAAAGGATCGATGAGAGGAAAGAGACATGCGGGCAGTGGTGGGGGAGACCGTGGTGGCCGAGGCCGCGAACGACGCGGTGGTCAGGATAGAGGGGAACGTCTACTTCCCGCCTGACTCGGTCGGGGCGGGCGTGCTCCGCGACAGCCCGACGCCCTACACCTGCCCGTGGAAGGGGAGGGCGCAGTATCACGACGTCGTGGCCGGCGAGACGGTGCTCAGCGACGGGGCGTGGTCCTACCCGGACATCAAGGAGTCGGCGGCGGCCCGTGTCGGCCGCGACTTCAGTGGCTATGTCGCGTTCGACAGGCGTCAGGTTCAGATCGAGATCTGACAAGCGGGGCAGTCCCCCCATTGAGACGAACGAGACGAGAGGACAGCATGAAGCGATCACCGGCCGCCGTCGAGGTGCGCAAGGACGAGACCATGCGCCTGTACGAGGCACTGATCGACGGTCAGGTCGTCGGCAGTCTCGCGTACGAGACGACCGGTGGGCGGATCTCGCTCACGCACTCCTACGTGGACCCGGACCAGCGGCATCGAGGCGTCGCCTCGGCCCTGGCGCGCTACGCGCTCGAAGATCTGAGCCAGAGCCACACCCAGAAGGCCGGCGTCTACTGCGGGTTCGTCGCCGACTACGTCGAAGACCACCCCGAATGGAAGGACGCCGTCGACGTCAACCGCTCGGCTTTCATCGCCACTCGCACCGCCCGGGACACGAACCGCGAGCGGTGAGCAACGACGATCCGCAGGTCACCGCCGAGCCCGAGCGCTTCGTCACGCGACCCGGCCCTGCCGCCATCGGTAGCTCGGCCGCCGGCTTACTCGGGTTCCGGGCAGGGCGTGCGCTCAGCCCGCGACTCCGGCTCCCATCCGCGACCGTCCGGCGACGAGCTCAGCCTTTCGACAGGCTCTCGATGTGCGCGAGCGCCATGTCGAGTGCCGTCGCCATCGGTGTGACATCGCGCGCGGTCTGGGCCAGCATGTACCCGCCCTGGAGGGCGGCGATGAGCCCGGTCGCGAGCTGGTCCGCCGACGCCTCGGGCGCGAGCCCGCCACCGTCTTGAAGCCGTCGCAACACGCCTGCCAGGAGTCCCTGCCATTCGGTGAACAGCCGAGACAGGGCTTGGCGTGCGAGAGCGTCGTGATCGGAGACCTCGGAGGCCAGCGAGCCGAGCGCACAGCCGTAGGCGCCATGCCGAAGGGCGTTGTTCTGGACCAACGCGTCCCGCCAGCGTCGCAGGCCCCGGATCGTCGAGACATGGCCGAGGGCCTCGCGCTCGCGCTCGATGACGCGTTCTCCCACGTGGTCGATGACGGCCCGCACGAGCGCGTCCTTGCCGTCGAAGTGGTGGTACAACTGCGACTTGCTGACTCCGCTCGCCGCCAGCACGTCATCAAGCGTGGTAGCCCTGACTCCTTTTACGTACATCAGGTCGCTTGCCGCGGTGACGATCCTTGTCCGCGTCTTTGCACCGCGCGCCGTCAGGCGTCTGCCGTTGTGCGAGTCAGCGGTCGTCATCACGGGCTCATGTTACCGATCGGGCTACTCATTACCGTCCTTGCTGGGCTGTTGTCCTCGGTTGCCGTAAAAGGTGCGAGCGCGAGGTCGAGCGCGGCGTTGAGCGGCCAAGGATCTTTCGCGATCCGGCTCAGGGTGCTGCCCCCGTGCAGCGCCGCGAGAATCAGCACCGCGGTCTTATGAGGGTCGGCATCGGCCCTCCGGGCAGCCTGGCCCGAGGAGCAATGTGTGCCGCCCGTCGCACCGGACTGCAGCAACCGGTCCAGGGTCTCGGCGATGAGCTCGCGCCACCGATCAAGGAAGTCGGCTCGCTCAGCGCCGTCACCTGTTTGTCTCAGCGCGAACACGTACGGCGACCTGGGGGTCATGAGCTCCTCGACGACCCGGCGGCGCCAACCGGCCAGCTTCGCCCCGTCTGTGACTCCGGCCAGACATGCGTTCTCGCGGGCCAGGACTTCCGCGAAGTGGGTCCTCATCAATCCCTCCCGGCCAGTCGACGGCTCACGTACTCCGCCACCTTATGGGACTATCTAGTCCAATTAGGTGCTGTCCTAGGTTCAGCGTCCGACGGGGCCCGGCGGCGAGCCACCGCTGCTCCTCCGTGCGTGGACGGGCACGCCCGGCGGCGCGCATAGCGGTCGACAACGCTACTCTTACTGGACCAAATCCTCCATATGCCCCGCACGGGGTCATGGCACCGCCAGCAGACGTAAGAGATGCGGCCTCCCCGGCACTGACCAAGAGAGGCCAGGGGCCCATGACCTGGCCGGCCGAGGCCTCGCCGCCGGCGCTGATCGCCAATCGTCACCACCAGGGAGTCACAGATGGACCCGGCCCGCGCACGTGAGTTGATCGAGCGTGAACGTGAACGCGTCAAGGAACTGCTCACCTACTCGGCCGCTCAGCGGGCGGCAGACCTGGAGGCGGCCGCCGACGCGACGACCTCGCTCTCCGATTCGGCGAGCCCACTCGCTCAAGAGCTTCTTGACGATGCCGTAGCCGAGCAACTCAGCGCACGGCTGGCCGCGCTCGACCGGGCTCGCGAGCGCCTGCAGGCCGGCACCTACGGAGTTTCGTTGCGCAGCGGTCGGCCGATTCCCGATGAGCGGCTTGAAGCCGACCCCGCGGCGGAGCTTCTCATCGACGAGGCCGAGTAGGGCCGGCACCGCGTACATGGCACAGAAACGACAACCCACCCGCGGCGAACGCCGAAACTCGCAGAAGAAGAACCAGGCTCGTCAAGGCGGAACGATCCCGCCGGCGTTCTTGTCCGCGGTGATATCCCTGGCGGCCGCGTTCGCCGCGGTGGGGTCGACCATCCCGCTCTTCAACGTCTACCGCGCCGAGGACGGGTTCACCAACGCCGGCATCTCGATGACCGTCGTCGCCTACTCGGCCGCCACGCTCACCACACTGTTGACGATGGGACGGCTGTCCTCTCATCTGGGCCGCCGGCCCATCTCGATCGCGAGCCTCGGCCTTCTTGTGCTGGGCTGCCTGCTGTTGCTGAACGTGCACGACATCCGCATCCTGATCGCCGGTCGGCTCCTCATGGGCCTCGGCGCCGGGCTGGCCAGCAGCAGCCTCACCTCCTACATCGTCGATGCCGCACCGGCCAGGCCGGCCTGGCTGGCCACCGTCGCCTCCAGCCAGACGGTCATGCTCGGCCTCGCCGTCGGCGCCATCGCGTCCGGAGCCCTGGTCCAGTTCGGCCCCTGGCCGCGCGAGCTCGTCTACCTGGTCGCCGTCGGCTTCCTCCTGCTGTCCGCCGGGCTCGTCGCCGTCAGCCCGGAGACGGCGGCTCCGTCGCCGGGCGCCTGGTCGTCACTGCGTCCCCAGGTCCGCGTACCTGCCCGGGTCAGGAATCTGCTCCCCGTCGCGGTGGCGGTGTTCCTGGCCACCTGGGCGACCGGGGCCTTCTACCAAGCCTTCGTGCCGGCGCTGGTCGAAGACCAACTGCACACGCGCAGCCCGCTCGTCCTCGGGCTGGTGTTCGCCGCCTACATGGGACCGAGCGCGTTCGGCGCTCCTCTCGGCGGCCGGTTCACCCCGGCGGCCGCCCAACGCCTCGGCATGATCGTCTTCCTGGCCGGATGGATCGGCGTCATCACGGCGATCACCGCCGGCACACTGGTGCTGTTCATCGCCGCGACCATCGTCGCGGGCGCCAGTCAAGGCATCGCCATCAGCGCCGCCACCCGCGGCCTGCTGCACGGCAGCACCCCGGCCGACCGGGCACCGATCTTCAGCGCGATCTACCTGCTCTGCTACAGCGGCGCCGCTGTCCCCGCCCTGGTCTCCGGCCGGCTTTCCACCACCTTCTCGCTGCCGCAGATCGCCCTCGGATACGGCGTACTCGCCCTCGTCGCCACCGTGTTCACTGTCATCGCCGCACGCAACCCCGACACGAGCGGGAACGGCCGGCGCGGGAGTAATCATGACGAACGTCACCGTCATCCAGACCTCACTCGACCCTGAGCGGGGCGCCGCCGGCGCTCGCCGACGCCCGTCGATCGCCGGGCGGATCGGCGCGATGGGCCAGAACCGGATCGGCGCCCTGATCCTCCTCGTCGCGACGCTTGCGGCGATCGTCTGGGCCAACGTGTCCCTGCCGTCGTACGAGACGTTCTGGCAGACCGATCTGATGGTCGGCGTCGGCGACCGGCATCTGGACTTCACGCTTCACACACTGGTGAACGACGCGCTGATGGCGATCTTCTTCTTCACCGTCGGGCTCGAAGTGCGCCGGGAGTTCTCGATCGGCGAGCTGACGAGCTGGTCCCGTGCCCTGGTGCCCGTCGCCGCCTCCATCGCGGGCCTGGTGGTGCCCGCACTCCTTTTCGTCCTCATCGCGAAGGGCTCCGGAAACGAGCATGCGTGGGGAGTCGTGATCTCGACCGACACGGCCTTCCTCGTCGGCGCCCTGGCCCTGATCGGCCCTCGTGTCCCCGGACGCCTGCGTGTCTTCCTCCTGGCACTCGCGGTCGTCGACGACATCGGGGCGCTCAGCATCATCGCGCTGGTCTACACCGAGAAGTTCACCCCGCTGCCGCTTCTCATCGCCGCCGCCGGGCTCGCCGGGGTGTACGTCACGCGCTATCTCCCCAGCGGCCGCGGGCCGGTGTACGTATCTCTCGCGATCGTGGTCTGGCTGGCCTTCCTCGCCTCGGGTGTGCACCCGACCCTCGCGGGCGTCGTGATCGCGCTGCTGGTGCCCGTGTATCGCCCCAACCGCACCGACGTCGAGCACGCACTGGAGCTCGCGCGCACCTTCCGCCAGTCGCCCAACACCGAGTATGCCCGCGCCGCCGCGAACAGCCTCCGCGAATCCATCTCGATCAACGAGCGGCTCCAGTCGGCCTACGCCCCGTACGTCGCATACGTCATCCTTCCGCTGTTCGCCCTCGCCAACGCGGGCGTCGTACTGAGCTCCGAGCTCCTCGCCGGCGCCGCCCGCTCCACCCTGACGTGGGGCATCGTCGGGGGCCTCGTCGCCGGCAAGCTCCTCGGCGTCTTCGGATCGAGCGCGCTCCTGCGACGCCTGAAGCTCGGCGAGCTCGGAGCGGGACTCACCCTCGATCGCGTCCTCGGCGGAGCCGTACTGTGCGGGATCGGGTTCACCATCTCGCTGTTCATCGTGGACCTCGCGATCGACGACGAGCTCGCGAAAAACGAGGCTCGGGTGGGTGTGCTCGCGGCATCCGTCATCGCCTTCGTGCTCGCGACGATCACCTTCCGGATCTCGGATGCCGCGCGCCCCGACGACGACTCGGGTCAGACGCTCGCGCGCCCGGTCGACCCGGAGCGCGACCACGTGCTCGGAGACCCGCACGCTCCCTTCACGATCGTCGAGTACGGCGACTTCCAGTGCGGCTTCTGCCTCAAGGCGACCGGCTCGATCCTGGAGGTGCGCGACGTGCTCGGAGACCGGCTCCGCTACGTGTGGCGGCACGCCCCGCTCGTGCAGATCCACCCGAATGCCCTCGCAGCCGCGGAGGCGGCCGAGGCGGCGGCGGCACAGGGCAGATTCTTCGACTTCGCGCGCACAATCCTGGACGACCAGGACAACCAGCTGCCGTCCGACATCATCCGGATCGCCAACGACCTGGGCCTGGACCTCGAGCAGTTCGAGAAGGACCTCATCTCGGCCGAGGTCACCGGCCGGGTGCGCGACGACATGCTCGACGCCGAGGCCATGAACATCACCGCCGTCCCCACGCTCTTCATCAACGGCCGCCGGCACGTCGGCCCGTACGACGCCCGATCGCTGCTTCGAGCGCTGACGGCCACGACCGACACCCCGGTCGCCGAGTAACGGATGCCGTAGCGGCCCGACGATCAACAGCGCTACGTCCGCGACGACACCAGGGTCCGATCGTGCTGCCACCGTGGCGAACTCCGGCGGTTGACACCACCGGGCCGCGGCCTCGCGGCCCGATCACGTGTTCCCGTACGAGCCGCCCAGCCTGGCCGCGGGGAAGGCGGAACCGCTCGCTGTCCTCAAGCTCTCACGGACGGACGCGGATGATCGTCTTCCCCTTCAGCCGCTCGGTCGGGTTGAGAGCGGCGACGGCGTCGTCCAGGGGTGCGATGGTGCCGATGTTGGTCCGCAGCCGTCCGTCGCGCACCCGCTGCACGATTTCACCCAGCTGGGCGCGATCGGCCTCGACCACGAAGTCGATCGCCAGGCCGTCGGCGGGCCGCGCCTCGACCGGTCCGACGACGGACACCAGCGTTCCCCCGGGCCTGATCAGGGCGGCGGACTGCCGCTGAACCTCGCCGCCGATGACGTCGAAGACCAGATCGACGCCCCCGGCGTCGCTCAGCGCGTCGTTCTGCAGGTCGACGAACTCATGCGCGCCGAAGTCGAGTGCCTTCTCACGATCGGCGGCGCGCCCGGTGCCGATGACGTACGCCCCGGCCTCCCGCGCGAGCTGGGTCACCATCGTCCCGACCGCCCCGGCCGCGCCATGGGCGAGGACGGTCTGACCGGCCTGAAGACGGCCGTGCTGGAACAGCCCCTGCCACGCGGTCAGACCCGAGATCGGCAGGGACGCGCCCACCGTGAAGTCGACGTCGCCCGGCAGCGGCGCGAGGTTGCGCGCCTCGATCGCCACGTACTCCGCCAGGGTGCCGTCGCGGTGCCAGTCGGCGAGGCCGAACACCCGCTGCCCGACAGACAGCCCCGTCGTGCCGTAGCCGAGGGCGCTGACCACTCCGGCCAGCTCGTGCCCGGGGATCGACGGCGTCCGGTCCCGTCCGACGCGATCGGCCCAGGTCGACGGCCACTCCATCTCGGTCGGGACGAACCCCGACGCGTGAATCCGAACGACCACGTCGTTGATCGCCGCGGACGGCTCAGGCCGCTCCGCGAGCGTCATTCCGGCCGTTCCCGCGGCCTGGTCGGTCACCACGATGGCTTTCATCGGGACTGTCCCCTTCTGTGTTGTGGGTGTCGGCGGTTCAGATGAAGGTGAACAGCTGGTCGGCGTCGAACCGCGAGATCGGGTTGGTGTAGACCTTCTGTGGGTCGGGGTAGCCGAGGGCCAGCAGCACCGTCGTGCTGTGTCCGGTCTCGCGGATCTTGAACGCCCTGTCGACACTGGCCGGGTCGAACCCTTCCAGCGGCGTGGCCTCGACGCCCAGCTCGGCGGCCGCCATCATGGTCAGGCCCACCGCCATGTAGGTCTGCTTCTCCATCCAGTGGTTCAGGTCCTTGTAGCCGTAGCTGCGCAGGTTGAGGAAGTCGCGGGTCATCGATTCCCACAGCTCCTGCTTCGACGCGTCGGGGAACCGGCCGTCGGTCCTCTCCTTCGCGAACACCGCCTCGAGGTGGCTTTCAGGCACATCTGCCCGGGTGGTGAGGATGATCGTGTGCGAGGCGTTGAGGATCTTCTCGCTGTTGTCCTTGAACCGTTCGCCCAGATTGTTCGAGAGCCGCTCTTTACCTTCCGGGGTGGCGACGACGTAGAAGTGGTTGGGCTGCACGTTCACCGATGACGGCGTGGAGCGCAGGAACCGCAGGAGCTGCTGAAGGGTCTTCTCCGGAATGGTCCTGCTGGGGTCGAAATACCTGGTCAGGTGCTTGCCCATGAGCTTGTCGAGATCCATGTCGATCTGCCTTCTTCGTGCGCGGAGTGAGTGAAGAGCGGTGGACCGGCTGACCGCGCGCATCGATGGGCGCGCGTCGCTCATGGACGAGCGCCACTGATCGTCTTCGGCGAGAGTTACAGATAGTTGTCGCGATGGAATCAGCCGGACATCAGCATAGTGGACTCAATAGTCCAAGCTAGCCAGTACAGCGGCTGCCTGTGAAGGCGTGCGACCGGCTTGGCTTACTGATCAGAGGCCGCAGTACGTGGACGCCGGAGTCCACCGGACCGAGATGTGGCCGCCGATGCTGACGCCCGCCTTGCTCACTCCGCCCTGGCCGCCTCCAGGACGGGTACGGACGCGGCCCGGCGCGCGGGCAGCGTCGAGGTCGCCAGCGTCGCCACGGCCGCGCCCACCGCGACCAGCGGGAACAGCCACCACTGCGGGGCCGGGCGCAGATACGAGCTGCCGCTCGTCAGATGCAGCAGCTCCAGCGTGCCCATCACGATCACCAAGCCGAGGATCGTGCCGAGGGCGACCACCGTCGCCGCCTCCCAGCGGACGATCGAGCGGATCTGCCTCGCGGTCGCACCCACGGCCCCCAGCAGCCCGAACTCGCGCCTGCGTTCGGCGACGCTCATCGACACCGTGGTCGCCATCCCGAACAGCGCCAGCAACAGCGCCATGCCGACGAAGCTGTGCGTCGCGCGCAGAGCCCGGGTGAGCGACTGCGACGCCGCCTCCACGTACGCGTCGCGGCCGAGAACGCGTACACCCGGCACCCCGGCCACGGCGCGCGCCAGGGTCTCCGCCGAGCCGCCACGCACGAGCACCGCCACGGTGGCGGCGTTGGCGTCGAGCAGGTCCATCGTCGCCGGGGCCACCAGCGCCTGGTCGGCGAACAGGTGGGACGGATCGTGGTACGCGCCCGCCACCGTCAGCGTGACGCGGCCCTGTGCGCCACGCACGACGAGGTCCTGGCCGCGGCGGAGTCCCCGTTCCTTCATGACGGCCGACGACAGCGCGATCTGCCCTGCGCCCAGTGCGGGCGGCCGGCCGCCCAGCCTCAGGACGTCCCGCAGCCCGGCCGGCTCGACACCACTGACCAGGAAGCGGAACGGCTCGGCCGCCTCATCCGATCCGGCGGTGCCCGGCTCCTCCAGGCCGGCCGCGTCCGGCTCCGGCGACACCAGCGTGACCTCGGTCCGTGTCAGGACGACCGCCCGGGACACCCCATGTGCGCCCGTGACCTTCGCCGCGACATCCCTGGACAGAGGAGCGGGCGCTCCCTCGGCGGTCCTCGCCGTGGAGGCGATCGCGTGCTCGGCCGCCATCACCTGCCGGCCCGCCTCACGGAAGCGGTCCTGCACCGACATCGTGACCAGCACCACGGAGGCGAGCAGTGCGACGCCGAGCATCAGCGAAGAGGCGGCCGAGGAGACCCGGCGCGGGCTGCGCGTGATGGTGGCGCGCGCCAGCCGTCCGGTCTCCCCGCTGACCAGCGTCCCGACGCGGCCCACCAGCCCGCCCAGCGGCCCGACGAAGAACGGCGTGAGCACGGCCAGCCCTGTCACGGTCAGCAGCGACCCGAAGAGGTTCATCAGGGCGACGGCGAACGTGCGATCCGGACCGGGCGGCTCGCCGGCGCGGACCGCGACCGCCACCATGTACCAGAAGCAGGCACCGGCAATGATCACGGACGCGGACAGCAGGCGCGGCCAGCGGCGTTCCCGGGGTTCCGCCACACTGCTGCGCAACGCCTGGACGGGCGAGACGCCCGCGGCACGGTACGCCGCCCGCCACGCGGCGGCCTGAGTGACCACGATCCCGGCTGCGGCGGGGAGGGCCAGCGCGACCCAGCCGTATTGGGCGTCGGAGGCGGAGACATCGAAGCCGTCTCGTGCGAACAGCCGGATGATCAACTCGGACACCGGGAAGCCCGCGGCCACGCCGCCCACGGAGGCGATCGCGCCCAGCAACAGTGCCTCCAGCCGGATGAGCCTGCCGACCTGCCGCGGCGTGGCGCCGATCGCGCCGAGCAGCGCAAGGCGCCGGGTGCGCTGCCGTACGAGAGTGCCGAAGGTGTTGGCCACCACGAACAGGCCGACGAAGATCGCCACGGAGGCGAGCATGCCGACGACACCGGCGACGGAGGCGCCCTCACCGGCAGCGGCGGCGGCCTGCGCCTGGCGTACGGATGCGGCGGTGCGCGCCGTGGCCGTGCCGCCCGGGTCGCGGGCCAGGTCGCCGCGAAGCCGATCGGCGGACACGCCCGGTGCGGCCTTCACCCAGACGCTCTGCCAGCTGCCCTCAGGCAGCATCGCGGCGCGCCGCACGGTCTCGGGCGGGGCCAGCACCAGATCGCCGGCCGCCACCGCGCCGCGGCCCTGGACGCTGACGATCCCGGCGATCCGCACCTGGCGCGTCTGGTGGGGCAGTGTCAGCGTCATCGTGTCGCCGACGCGCAGCTCCCCGGCGCGCGACAGATGCCGGACGACAGCCACCTCGTCGTCGGCGGCGGGTGCGCGTCCCGCCTCCAGCAGATAGGGGTTCAGCCGCGGGTCGGACACCCAGGGGCGAAGCAGGGTGCGGCCCTCGGCGGCGGCCGTGATCGCCTGCCCGTCGGGACGCATGGCCGTCACCGTCACCATGGCGTCGCCGGCGGCCGCCGCCACATCCGGTCTGGAGGTGAGGCGATCCAGCCGCACCCGGCCGTCCGGTGGCGCGTACGGGTCGTCCGGATCCACCGTTCCGCCCTGCACCAGCACGTCCGCGCGCACGTACTCGCTGGCGTCGCTGCCCGCCACCGCCTCCTGTGCGCGCAACGCGAACTGCAGCGAGCCCGCGATGAGCGCGATCGATCCCAGTGCCGCCAGCAGTGTGGCGGTCAGCCGCAACCAGCCCTCGGTGAAGGTCCGGCGCGCGATGAGCCACAGAGGGTTTCCCACGGCCTCAGTCCTCGATCTTGCGCATGCGGGCGTGTACGGCGTCGATGGTGGGCGCGGCCAGCTCGTCCACGATCGTCCCGTCGCTCAGGAACAGCACCCGGTCCGCGTACGCGGCGGCCACCGGGTCGTGCGTCACCATGACCGCGGTCTGCCGGTAGTCGTCGACGGCCGCGCGCAGGAAGCCCAGCACCTCCGCGCCCGAGCGGGAGTCCAGGTTGCCTGTCGGCTCGTCCGCGAACAGCACCTTCGGCCTGGTCAGCAGCGCCCGCGCCACGGCCACCCGTTGCTGCTGGCCGCCCGACATCTCCGCGGGCCGGTGCGCCAGCCGTGGGCGCAGCCCCAGCGCGTCCACCAGCGTGTCGAACCATTCCTGCTCCGCGTGACGGCCTGCCAGCCGCCCGGTGAGCCGGATGTTCTCCTCGGCGGTCAACATCGGCAGGAGATTGAACGACTGGAAGACGAAGCCCATGCGATCGCGGCGCACCTCGGTGAGCCGCGTGCGTGACAGGGTGGTGAGGTCGACCTCGTCGACGAGGACCGTGCCGGAGGTCACGGTGTCGAGACCGGCCAGGCAGTGCAGGAACGTCGACTTCCCCGACCCCGATGGACCCATGATCGCCGTGAACTCGCCCGGGGCGAACGCGGCGGAAACCCCGCGCAAGGCCCTGACCGCGCCATCCCCGGCGCCATACGTCTTGACCACATTCGTTGCGATCATCACGTCGTCGGTCGCACGCTCGCCGGCCGGTGCCCCGATCATCGGCGCCCTCCCGCACGACAGCGGCTCTGCGCGACCCCGAAGGTCTGCTCAGGCATGTAAGTCTCCCCGTCTATGGAATCTCACATAAGATAATCTCATATGAGACTAACTCAAGTGACACTAGAATGAGCACATGCGCCACGACATGCTCGAACGGCTCCTGTCCGGCGACGGCGGCGCGGCCGCCGATCATGTGGCACTCGGCATGTTGCTGGCCGAGGCCCACAACCGGAGCCGTGAGCGGATCAACGAGGCGCTGCGCCCACTGGGCATCAACGTCCGCGGATTCACCGTGCTGCTCGCGCTGCCGATGTACAGCCCGGTCAGCCAGCGGGATCTGATCGGCCACATGGGCATCGACAAGTCCACGATGGTCCGGCTCATCGACGAGCTGGAAGACGCCGGGCTGGTCTCGCGTGAACGGGCGCCGCAGGACCGGCGCGCGTACTCCATCGTGCTCACGCGCCGTGGCGAGGAGACCCTGGCGCAGGCACGGCGGATCACCGAACAGGCGGGCGAGCACATCTTCGGTTGGCTCGCCGAGTCCGAACGCGGCCACCTCGTCGATCTGTTGCGCGGCCTCGCGGAGCACTCCGCCACACCCCCGCCGCCGGTCTAGCCCTCGATCTTTCGAGCCCATCCGGTGGGTGGCTGATCGGTTCGGCTGGAGTGTGATTTCGCGGCCGTGGTCAGCCTGGTGGCCCGGCTGTCGCGTCGGGTGCGCGGAGTTCCACGGGCCCTCGGGGTGTCCTTCCTGGTCGTCGGGGCGGGTTGGTGCCGGTCAGATCGGGGCCGGGAACGCCTGGAGCCGGGTGATACCGGTGATCAGCTGGCCGGCCCAGGGCCAGGACGCGGCGATGCGCAGGCGCAGGCGGCGTCCGCCGCGGACGAGGCGGGCGGCGACGGCGAACAGGCGAAGCGTCTGGATTGTTGGTATCGCGGAATCCACGCAGCCGGCCTCCGAAATATTCTTTGGAAGCCGTCAGTCGCGCAGCGGTACCGGGCTCGTCCCGGCGGATGAGATGAGCTCAGGCCGGCGAGCACTCTCTCCGGAGGAGGACACTTCGACCACTTCTCAATGGCGGAGAGTGAGTACGGCCCGAGCCGCGTGACGACGCGCCGCCGAGAGTTCGGCCGATATGGCGTCGATGTCACCCTCGTCCATGGTGATCGCCGCCTCTCGCGGTTTGCGCGTATCCATCATCGCGATCCGAAGATGCGTGGGCGGATGGGTCGTGTCGATGGACGACATACGCAGCGCCGAGACCCGCAGCCGTCGTAGCCGCTCGGTCTGGGGGACCGAAGCGATGTAATCCCGCAGTTCCTGCCAGAGGTCGACATCGCTCTCCTGGTTCAGCGCGCGGTAGAACCCTCCCTTCTGGTGCAGGGCGGTCTGACGCTGGAGCAGGGTTTCGACGCTCTCGTGCAGGGCCAGGGCTTCCAGCATCGATCTGGTCGCCGCCGACGAGGCCACGCGCGCGGCGAGGTCGTCGGCCAGATACTCGGCTCGCTGCCCGCTGCGCAGCGTGAGACGGTGCAGCGACAAAAGGACCAGACTCGTGATCATGTGCGGGATGAACAGCAGCGCCGCGGCGGTGACGGAGGCGAGTGTCGAGATGAGGTCGGAGCCCCCACTGACGATCCTGCTGGGATGGGTGACCTCATACCACTGCTCCAGAGCCGCGGAGGCCGAGTGCAGCCACAGGCTGCGCCGGTTGTCGCCGTTGCGGGCATGCCCGAACTCGTGCCCCAGCAAGGCGACCCGCTCCTGCGGGCTCAGCACCTCCCACAACGCCAGGCCGATCGTGAGAACGGTACGCCGGCGCAGCCCGACCCTGCCGAAGGTCGCGTTGTAATCCGGGGTCACGCGGATCATGTCGGCGGGCCCCACCCCCAGCTCAGCGGCGACCCGATCAGTGAGACCGTAAAGACGAGGTGCCTCGGTCTGGCCCAGCGACCACTCATCCCGCCGAAATCTCCCCAGTCTCGGCCGTAGGGAGAAGGCGACGACCAGCCCCAGCACGCCAAGGACCCGGGCCAGGAATATCCCGTTGATGATGAGCCATATCGATCCGGCCGCGAGAGCCACGGTGCTCAGGTGCACCACACCTGCGATGACCATGGCGGCGGTTCCCGCTCGGTCCCGCCCGTGGGCCGGCTCACGCGCAGTGCTGACCTCGGCGTACAGTCGTTCGACGGCCGCCCGATCGGCAGCGCGGCGTCTGTCCTGCCATCGACGCCTTCGCCGGGTGGGCGTGGCGACCGTCTCCGCCAGCGGGTCGACGTTCCAGTCACACGCCGGGCACCACGCGCTGAACCGGGGGTCCGTCGAGACGGGGGCGGAGCACGAGGGGCAGATGCTGTCGGACGGGGACGTCATGACGCAGATCTTGCCGGAGAAAGAACGTGTAGCGGGACGAATTTGGGTAACCGCCGTAGATCGTTCGACATGCCGGGAATCAATGCCGCGCTGTCGGCTTGAATCCGGCTGATGACCGCCAGTCCCTCGCGCGACACCATGCTTCCCCGCTTGTCCTGGCACGGATCTGGCACACCATGGTCGCTGCGACCAGCACCACCCCAAGTAGTCCACATACCCGCCACAGCCGTTGCGGAGGGCCGGCCTTACCGCCCTGGGCCGCTATCCGGTCGCGGTTGAGCCGCTGTTCACTCTCCGACCCTGACACGGGGAGGCCAGGTATCAGGACCTGTCGATGTGGATCGATGGCCGCTATCTGGTGCGGGACGCCCGTGATGGCACATCGATGGCAAACAATCAAAAGGGCCAGGTCCCTGATCTTGGGAACTGGCCTCTTGGCTTTTCAGGCTGGTGGGGCTACCAGGACTTGAACCTGGGACCTCTTCCTTATCAGGACTGTCCACCCTGCGGTCACGGGATCGTGCCGCGCTCCTGACCAGTGCTCGACGGTCGTGGACGTGAGCGGTCGTGTGCGCCTGTTGCAGTAACGGTTGCAGTACGAGGCTCTGCCGACCAAAGCTCGTGACGAGGCCGAGGGATGCTGCGACACTCGCTTTATGAACACAGTCGTCGGGCGTGCTCTTGCGTTCGTAGGAACGGGACTTGGTCTTCTCTACGGTCTCAGCGCGATGGTCCGAGGAGTGCTCCCCGGCGATGATCCCTTCTGGGTACGCGTCGGATTCTTCGCCTTCGGCGCGCTCCTCTTTCAGTACTTAGTTCGCGGCTTAATCCGGCAGTGGCGACGACCCAAATCAGCAGGTGGCCCTGTAGGAAGTGAAAGGCAAGGAGACCTGTAAAACCGTCGGCTCAGCCTACCCAGGTTCGAACCCTGGACCTGCCACCAGCAGGAAAAGTGGCCCCTGATCAGCAGAGATGCCGGTCGGGGGCTTCTTCGTTTCATGATCCGTGAGTACCCCTGATTCCCCGTGTCTGACCCTGACTTAGGGCACGCTCGGGGCACGCGATCGGGGGTGCTCCTCCGCGGACGCGCACGCCTCGCCTCCCTGATCATCCCGTCTGCCTCGACCCACCGCGGAGCGGCAGCGGGCCGGGGACGGAGGGGCAAGCCCGTCTTCGCGTGTACGTCAGCCGGTCGCCGTTCCTCGGCAATCGGACGCCAGGGGTCACAGACGGGCTTGAGCCGTAGGAGCCGGTCTGCTGGGCTTGTCTGGGTCGTGGCGGGCGGGATGATCAGGTCTCCACCTCAGCCAGCTACGGCCTCGGCCGACGCGCGGGCGATCATCCCGGAGCCGAGGCCCCCGCCGGAGGCAACTGCTGTCAACCGAGGTGGTACCGCCGGCTGAACGGCCCCGTCGATGGTCCTCGCAGCTATTTCTGCCAGCAACTGCTCAGGATCGACCGGAGAACCGCCAGACCCAGATCGTCCATCCCATGATTGTGACCCCGACGAGCATGGCAACGACCCAGCCGAGCCACTCGGTGGACCCTTCAGGCGCATATGCCTTGTCTCCTACGTACAGGACAGCAACGCGATCGCCTACCTGCGTTTTGTGGTTCAAATCATCGGTGTGCACGTCGGCGACTCGAAGCCGCCCATCGCTGGACACGAACTCGCCGCTCCAGTCGCATCCCTTGCGGCAGTTCCTTGTCTCGATCGTCAATGTGCCACGGATTCCTTCACCCTTCGCGGCCTGCAGTGCAGGCCCAATCCATCGGACGCCAGCGAGTACGAAGACAAGACCGAAGAGCACAAAGACAATGGCACACCCGGAGGGGATTCTCTCCCTCGACGCAGCGTCAGGATTCGAGCCATCCACGACGAGAAGGTACATGAAGGACTGCGGTCCCGCGATGGGCGGTTGGCGAATCGTTCCGGCGGTGCGGCGCCGTCGGCGCCGGGTGCGTTGGGTACGGCGTAGTGAGCGTGCGGCGGGCGGCCCGAGCCGCCGCTGGCCGGGACCGGCCCCCAGGCCGCACGCCCGGACGGCGGGCGGGCGACGGGCCGCTGTGCGGCGGCGCGCCGCGCCGCCGCCTTGATCCCTACAAGAATAATTCGGCAGCGGTTGATCTCAACGGTATGGTCCCGCCATGGCTCTCATCGACTGGCGGGATGCCCCCGATCTCCTCGCTGAGATCCTGCGCCAGCACGGGCAGACACCTGGCGCCATAACGGACACCAGAGCCGTCTGGGCGGCTTTCGCAGAGTTCGCTCAGACGAAGCTCAACGGTATTGCCATCCAGCCGAACTCTGACTCCGACGGATTCATCCTGCAATGGGGGCGTTGGTCTTGGAGCGGTCACCGTCCAAGCATGAGCTTCATCCGGCAAGTGGCTGTGCCTCGGGATGACGACCAGTTCGGGAGTGTCGTCGCACACTGGCAAATAGAGCTAGTCCTCTTCTACGAGGAATCGGCGGTGCTGAGCCTCCATCCGAACCAGGACACGGGCTTCTACTTCCCCACTTGCAATGATGAGTGGCGGGCGGCCCTGATGGAGGCGCAAGACTTTCCCCCGTTCCAAGCCGTCATCGAGAGCGCCCCAGTGGGCAACTCCTTAACACTGGAGCCTGCTGACTAGGACACTTAGACCGCCTCTGTGCTTTAGGAGCCAGTGATGGACGACGCCATCGACGTCTGGAGGGAGCGAGCAACGTCATGAGACAGGACATCGAGGTGCGCGTCACCGCCAGCAGTCGGGACGAGGCTGATCGAATCGCTCTGGCGGTCGTTACTTGTCGACTGGCGGCTTGTGCGCAGGTGGTTGCGCCGATTTCCTCTACTTATTGGTGGGCCGGTGAGGTTCAGCAGGCGGAGGAGTGGTTGTTGCTCATGAAGACGACCGCCGACCGCTTCGAGGACCTGGCGGCCTGCGTGCGTGAGCTGCACTCGTACGAGGTGCCTGAGATTGTGGCGGTTCCGATCGTGCAGGGGACGCCGGATTACCTGGAGTGGATCAGGCGGGAGACGGCCCCAGAGCGCGGCGAGTAGCGCGGATGTCGCCGAGTAGTTCGCGGGCGGCATGGTCGGGCCTGGCTGCGAGGGCTTTCTCCACCTTGGCGAGGTGCTGCATGCCCCAGGTGGATTCGGTGCGCTGGGCTGCTTCCAGGGCGCGGCGAGCGTAGGCGACTCCCTCGGTCACGTCGCCGAGTTGGAGTTGTGCCTGTGCGATGTCGGTGTAGACGACGGACACGCGCTTTTGGTCCTCGTCCTGGCCGAGAGCGGCAAGGGCGGCTCGGCCGGCCTCTGTGACGTGCTGCTCGTCGCCGAGCCGTACATAGGTCGAGAGCTGGAAGGCGGCCATGCGTCCGGCGTCGAGAAAGCGGGTCCATGCGCGCTCTCGGTGGGGCCGGGCTCGGGTGTGGGCGTCCTCGGCTCGTTGCAACAGTTCGACGGCCTGGCCGTCGCCGAGTGCCGCCAGTTCTTCGGCTTCTCGGGCCAGCAACCATGCGCGGGTCGCGTCGTCTCCCTCGGCCGGGAGAAACTGCTGGGCGCGTCGGATGTGCTCGACGGCCTCGGGGCCGGTGACGGCGTACGACCGGTAGGCGTAGGTGCAGGCTTGGATGACGCGGTGTCCGCTCTCCTCGGCGGCCAGGGCAGCGACGCGCTCGAATGAGGCCGACTGCGCGGGCTGCTTGAGGTCCCAGGCGATCCAGGACGCCAGCGTTGCGGCTTCGCCGGCTGTTGCCGCCAGGCGGCGCCGGTAGCGCTCGGGCGGGCCACTCTGAAGCAGGGTGCTCAGCTCGTTGATGTGCGTCGTTAGCCCTTGGTAGATGGCTCGGGCGGGCATGACGTATTCGAGCCGGTGGAAGCCGATGGTACGCGCTTCGAGCCGTTCGATGGTGTCGTCGTCGAGCATCTGCGGTCCCTTCAGCGCACGGGAAAGGCGTTCCCAGGGGTCCGCGATTGAGGCCGCGGTTTCGGCGGTCATTCCGGCCGCGAGGAGCAGCATCGTTCGTCGGTCCATCCGGGCATCCAGCCTTCCCACTACCCAGGCCAGCGTCAGAAGGTCGACATCCCACAGATCGTCAGTTGGACGCGGGCCGATCACCACGCCTTCGACGCTAAGGAGCTGACTCGCTGGCATCCCATCCCGAGGAGGGATAGCGCGACGGGATGAGGCAGCCTCGATGAGTGGGGAAGGGCTGGGGGCGAGTCCGAGGGCTAGCCGGGCCGGGTCGGGCATGTGCAGTCCATCGGCGATCCGCTCGAACACATCAAGTGCGGTGACCTGCGCGGTTCCGCGCATGATCTCGCTGACCTTGCCCTGGCTGAGGTTCACGGCAATGCCGATGCGGGTCTGACTCACGCCCGCGTATTGCCTGATAAGCCGGAAAACCTGCCCGATGTTCCGTTTCTTCAGGGCGTCGAGCATTTCGGGGCGCCGCCAGAGGTCAGGCGGGATCATGACCGGTTCCGCCGCTTCTGCGGGCATAAGGCGCTTCCCCTTGCGTCTGCTTGACTGCCTGTATTTCCAAGCTTCCGGGTTGGAGTTAACCCGTCAAGGGATATCGGCATGCCCGGCCGGAATATCGGCGCGGGATGGGTTGAGCGACTTGCAATTACGACCCTTGCCCCATGGTTACGGAGACGGAGAGGTGCGGAGCCTGCCGGGGGAAGGGTTGGCGGCTCGTTCGGCGGGCGTCGGCGGATGCCGAGTACCGGCTCAACGGCGTGATCGTGGAGCTGTCCACGGTCGACTGTTTCGAGTGCTCGGGCTCGGGCCGTAGGGCGGTGGCGTCATGAGCGCCGATCGGCTCGTGGCGGGCCGTCGCCCCCTGGCCGTCACCGCTGCCCAGTGCGCCGAGCGGCTGCGCCTGGAGCTGGAGCAGTACGGCGTGACCGCTGACGTCCACGAGGGGTACGGGCTGGCGCTGGTGTCGGTCTGGGTCGAGCTGGTTGTGTGGACCGATGGCCGCTGGTTCCGCTGGCGCTCTGGCCGTACCTCGACCAGCGGGCGGCCGGTCTACGCCTTCGGCCCGGCCTCCGACGTCGTCACCGCTGCTCGGCGGGTGGCTCACCGGTACGGGCAACTGCGCCAGCAGTACCCCCGTCCGCCATACCTGGCGGGGGACGCCTCATGAACGACTTCGACGAGCCGGACCGTCTGCACAGCGCACACGTCCCCATCCGCCGGGGATCCTTCCGGAAACTGGAGTGGTGGAAGCCCACACCTGCGCGGCGGGTCCTGGTCCTGGCCTGGACCTGCGACTGTCAGGCCGGGTTCTACGAACTGTGTCAGTCCGGCGGGCTGGCCTTCATCCGTCGTACCGTCCAGAAGGACGGAGAACCGGAGATCGCCGAGACGCACCGGTGGTCGGTCCGGCAGGGCTGGGCGACCTGGTTCGACCTGCTGACGGGTGAGGTCCGTTAGAGACGGCGGTTCGCTGCCCTTGGGTTACGGGCTCCTGTCGGCAATGGGTCTTCGCACGACACACCTGCACTGCTAGCCTGCTTGGCTAGACAGGCATGTTGAATGCGGGGCTCTGATGTCATTTGAATACACTCCTCCCAAGTACGCCCAACTGATCGCCGAGCTTGAACGGCGCATCGAATCAGGCGAATATCCGCCCGGCTCACCGCTGCCGAGCGAACACCAACTCATGGCCGAATTCGGCATGGCGCGGCCCACGGTGGTCAAGGCGCTGGGCGTACTCCGAGATCACGGGTGGATCGTCACCCATCAGGGCAAGGGCCGATTCGTACGCGGTCGCCCCGCCATCGCCTCCGGACGGCAGGTCCGCACGGGTCGGGAACTGCTCGACCGCAAAGAGACCCAGGTCGGAAGCTCGCTGCTGTCCGCCGGGCCGGTGCCGGCCCCCAACCGCATCGCGGCCTACCTCGACATCACGCCCAAGTCGCCGGTCGTCCTCCGCAAGACCCTCGTCACCCGCGACGACGAAGCGTCTGAAATCTCCTCCACCTGGGTGCCGGCCGATGTGGCCGAAGGTAGCCCGCTGACAGAGCCCGACGACCTCAAGCAGGGCGTACGGCGCTACGTCGAAGCCGCGGCCGGTGTCGAGCTGGACCACATCGTCGAGCATGTGACCGCACGCAACCCCACGCAGGAAGAGCGCGACCTCCTCGGCGTCAAGACCTCGGCCGCGCTGCTGGCTGTCTATGCCGTCGCCTGCGATGCGACCGGCAAGCCGTGGGCCGTCGTGGAGACGGTGCTTCCCGGCGATCGTCACGAGCTTGAGGACGCCTACCCGATTAGGTAATCCAACTTTCCCGCCTGAACCCACTTGGACTGCTTGACTAGCCAAGTGGGTTCAGTGCTTAATGGAGACACAACTTGGTCAGTCAAGGTGGCTGACAGTACAAGAAGGGAGGGCGGTAATCATGGCTCTACAGGGACCCATTCCGATCAGCTTCGGCCAGATCTTCCCCTACGGCTGCTACGCCGTGGGCGAGGTCGAGCCGGTCAAGGACTTCGAGGCGTCGAGCAACGGCCGCTTCGTCCAGGCGCGGGACAAGCAGACGGGCGAACTCGTCTGGCAGATCCCCGTGATGGACGCTGACCCGTCGCTGAAGGCGGCGCAGAAGACCGTGGCCGTCAAGATCCTCGCTCCGGTTCAGCCGGTGCCCCCGGCCCCGGTCGCGGGCCTGCCGTTCACCCCGGTCGAGTTCGACGGGCTCACCGTGACCCCGTACGTCAACGGGTCCGGACGGCTCGCCTACTCCATCAGGGCACGGGAGATGCGCGCTCCTCGCGCTCACGCCAAGGCGGCCAGCAACGGCAAGGAGGCGGCGGCGTGAACTGGCGGCCGTACACGCACCTGTCGATGTCGGTCGATCCCGGTGAGCGTCCCCGCATCGGCGTCTCGTTCTACGCCTCGATCACTCGGGCGCGTGCTCGGGTGCTGGAGTCCGGTCGGCCGTACCTGGTCCTGGAGTCCGACGAGGCGGACGTGACGGTCTCGACCACCGGGGCCGGATCGGTGACTGCGGAAGACCTGGACATCGCGCGGGAGATCTTCAACGCCGCCGCGCGGTATCTGGCCGACTGCGAGCGCATGCACGCCGACCACGCCCAGGCCACCGACTCGGCGGCCTGACACACGAGCGGGGCCGCTGGAACTGCCATTCCAGCGGCCCCCGGATCTCTCACACACGCCAATGCCTGAGAGGACACCAAGCCTAATGTTCAAGAAACTTCCCGGCGACGAGGCACGCAACCTCGTCTCCACCACCCCAGACACCGCCGTGGTCTTCCGCCCGGCCGTCATGCAGACCCCCGCCATCGTCACCATCGTGATCTGGCTGTCGCGGCTCGTCGCGGGCCTGGTCCGCCTCGTCGTGCGGCATCCCGTCGCGGTGGCCGTCCCGGTCGGCCTCGGGGTGATCTGGACCCTGTACGGCTGGCGCCTGGCCTTCGTGATGGCCGGCTTCCTGCCCTCGGCGGGCCTGTCCTGGCTGCTGCTGGATCGGGCCTCGTTCCTGCGCCTGGTCGGCTGGCCGCTGCTGGCCTGGTGGCGGCTGGTGGCCGTGTACCGGCGGCACTGGCAACCGGTCATGGTCGTCTCCGGCCTCGGGCGGCACATCCGGGGCCGCGACTACCTGCCCCGCCTGCTGCGGGTGGAGTGCGACGGCTGGGCCGACCGCGTGAGCGTGAAGATGCTCAACGGCCAGGCCGTCAAAGACTGGGCCGACCACATCGAGCACCTGGCCCACGGCTTCGGCGCACCCTCCTGCCGGGTCGCCGTCGCTCGGGCCGGGCGGCTCGTGCTCACCTTCCCCCGGCGCGATCCGCTCGCCGAGCCGCTGCCCGCGCTTCCGGTTCCCGAGACGCCTTCGGTGGGTCCGGTCGAGATCGGCCGGTGCGAGGACGGCACACCCATGCGGCTCAAGGTCCACGGCACACACGTCCTGATCGCGGGCGCAACCGGTGCGGGCAAGGGCTCCTACCTGTGGTCGACAATCCGCGGCTTGCTCCCCGCGATACGGGCGGGCCTGGTTCAGGTGTGGGCGCTCGACCCCAAGCGGATGGAGCTGTCCTTCGGCCGGGCCTTGTTCGGCTCCCGGTATGCGGCCGATCCGAAGGAGTGCGCCGACCTGCTGGATGAGGCGGTCTCGGTGATGCAGGAGCGGGCCGACCGGTTCGCCGGCCTCCAGCGCTCCCACACACCTACGCCTGCTGACCCGTTCGTCCTGGTGCTCGTCGATGAGGTGGCGTTCCTGACCGCCTACCAACCGGACAAGCACCTTCGGCAGCGCATTACGGCGGCCCTGGCGACCCTGACGACGCAGGGCCGGGCGGTCGGTGTCGGGGTCATGGCTGCGCTGCAGGACCCGCGCAAGGAGGTCATGAACATCCGCAACCTGTTCCCCGACAAGATCGCCCTCCGGCTCGATGAGTCCGAGCAGGTGGACATGGTTCTCGGCGACGGGGCGCGTGATCGGGGTGCCCTGGCCGATCACATCTCACCGGTCCCGGAGCTGGGTGCGGGCGTCGGCTACGTCCGCCTCGAAACCAGTCCTGATCCGGTGCGCGTACGAGCCGCGTACGTCTCCGACGCCGACATCCGGGCCATGGTCGCCGAGTTCGCGGGGGTGGGCCGGTGACGCTCCTCGACGATCTGCGCTGCTCCGGCTGCGGAGCGCTCGATGTGCTGTGGCTCGACTCCCTGCGGGGCCTGGTCGAGTGCCACGAGTGCGGCCAGAAAACCGCCGTCCTGGTTGATGGGGCCGACTTCCTGGGAGGTGACTGGTGACCAACCCGCACGACCGTTCCACACCCCGGGCCGTCCGAATGGCACAGCCCCTCGCCCGTGAGGTCGCGGAAGAGATCGCCAAGCAGTACGGGGTGTGCATCCGCCCGGTTCCGCTGCGGCGGCAGGACATCCTCACCGGTCAGGTTGAGGTCATCGACGTGCCGTGTGGGGCCACGTTGGAGAGCAAGTGCCCGCCGTGCGCCAAGCGCAACCGTCACCTGCGGATGGCGCAGTGCCGGGAAGGCTGGCACCTCGACCACGAGCCGGTGAACCTCCCCGACAACGCCGACGAGTATCAGCGTCACCTCGTGGAGCTGCGGGCTGACGCCCAGGCGTGGCGGGACGAGGTCGAAAAGGCCGGCGGCGACACCACCGACCTGGACGCCGCGATCGAGGACCTGGACGAGGAGATCAACGCCGCGGGAATGCGCGGCAACGTCCTCGGCCGCACCTCCGGCAAGCGCACGCGGTCCACGAAGCGGCGGCAGGACGCTCCGGATCTGCCCAAGCGGCAGATGACCAAGAACACGCTCGGGCGGGCCTTCACCGGCTTTGACGGCAAGGTCTACCGGCCCTCGATGTTCGTGACTCTGACCCTGCCGTCCTATGGCCGGGTGCTCGATGGCGTTCCGATCGACCCGGACCGATACGACTACGAGCGGGCGGCCCGGGACGCGCTGCACTTCTCCAAGCTCGTGGATCGGTTCGTGCAGAACCTCCGCCGGGTCGCCGGATACGACGTGCAGTACTTCGCCACCGTCGAGCCTCAGAAGCGGCTCGCCCCGCACCTGCATATGGCGATCCGCGGCACGCTGCCCCGTGCGGAGCTGCGGCAGATCATCGCCGCGACCTACCACCAGGTGTGGTGGCCCTCAACCGACGAAATCCGGTTCGAGGGTGACCACCTGCCCGTCTGGGAGGACGGGGCCGGCTACCTCGACCCCGACACCGGGGAAGTCCTGCCGACCTGGGAACAGGCCCTCGACCGGCTCGACGCCGACGAGGACGCTCAACCGCTGCACATGCTTCGGTTCGGCGACCAGATGGACATTCAGAGCGTGCTCGCGGGGACGCCGGACGCCGATCAACTGATCCGGTACCTGTCCAAGTACCTGACCAAGTCCCTCGGGGATGCCCTCGGCACCGATGACCCGCGCCGGAAGGCACATGCGGAACGGCTGCTCGATGCTTTGCGCTTCGAGCCGTGCTCGCCAACGTGCCCGAACTGGCTGCGGTACGGCGTGCAGCCCAAGGGCGCCAAACCGGGGATGGCTCCGGGCCGGTGCAGGGGCAAGGCACACAAGCCGGATCACCTCGGCTACGCGGGGCGGCGCGTGCTCGTCTCCCGCAAATGGTCGAACAAGACATTGACCGAGCACAAGCAGGACCGGCGTACCTGGGTCCTGGAAGCCCTCGGTGTGGAAGACGAGCCGGTCGACCCCCACCGCTACGTCTGGAAGCCCGTCAAGGCCGGTGATCCCGACCTTGCCCCGATCGGCGTACGGCTCCTGCGGTCCGTTCACGAACGCCAGCGCTGGCGCAACCACATGAACCAGCTCCAAGCCCAAGCGGACGGACAAGATCTTTCGGCAATCGCGAGAGCGGCTTAGGGGGGCTCGTGGACGGACCGGTTCTGACGGTGGAAGAGGCCGCCGCACAGCTCAAGGTCAGCCGATGGACTCTCTACAAGTTCATCCGCTCGGGCCAGCTCAAGACCTTTAAGGCGGGGCGTCGTCGCCTCGTCCCGGTGACCGCGCTCACCGGCCTTGTTGATCTACTCCTGGAAGAGGCTGCGTGATGGCAACCCGTACGGCCGGAACCTCCGGCGACCAACCACGGAAAAAGACCCGTCGCAAGCGGGCCAACAACGAGGGCACCGTCTACCAGCGGGCGGACGGTAAGTGGTGCGGGCAGGTCTACGTCCTCACCGCTGACGGCACGGAGAAGCGGAAGACCGTCTACGGCAAGACGGCCGACGAGGCGCGAGCCAAAATCGAGGAAATGAAGATCAAGTCTCGGCGCGGTGTGCCTGCGGCTGATCGTGCGTGGAAGGTCGGCGACTACCTCGATTACTGGTTGCAGGACGTCGCCCGCCACTCGATCCGCAAGACCACCTACGCGAAGTACGAGACCATGGTCCGTCTCTACCTCAAGCCTGCGTTGGGCCGGAAGAAGCTCGACCGGCTGACCGTCGCTGAGGTTCAGACCTTCCTCAACAGCAAGCTCAACGGGGAGGGTCACGCGATCGGCACGGTTCACGTCATGCGGAACGTGCTGAGTGCGGCCCTGACGAGGGCTATGCGGGAAGAGATCATCTCTCGGAACGTCGCTCGGCTGGCGACTCTTCCGGCAGTTGACGCCAAGCGCAATCAGCCCTGGACGGCCGACGAGGCGAGGGCCTTCCTTCGGGTCGCGCGCTATGACCCGCTGTATCCGGCCTTCGTGCTCCTCCTCGTGTACGGCCTGCGCCGTGGTGAGGCTCTGGGGCTCCGCTGGGTGGACGTCGACTTTGACGAGGGCCACGTCCACATCCGGCGTCAGCTCGTCCGGGTCGGCAAGGAGCTGCACCACGGGCCGGTGAAGACGAGGGCCGGCAACCGGTCGCTGCCTCTGCTCGGCGTCGTGCGGGAAGCGCTGGAGATCCAGCGGGACGGCCAGAAGATCCTCCGCGAGGAGGCGGGGAAGGACTGGACGGACACCGGACTCGTCTTCACCACCAGATCGGGCAAGCCGATCGAGCCGCGCAACCTCGCCCGGTCCTTCGCCCGCATCGTGGAGACACACAAGCTCCGGCCGATCCGCGTTCACGACCTCCGGCACACCGCCGCGTCCTTGCTCAAGAAGCTCGGCGTCGCACCGCGTGACGCGATGGAAATCCTCGGACACAGCCGGATCTCGGTGACGATGGAGATCTACACGCACGGGGATGGTGAGAGCCGCGAGAATGCCCTCAAGAGGGTGACGGGACTGTTCGAGTGAGTCTGTTGCAGTACCCGTTGCAGCAAAAAGCCCCGGAGCTTGATCGCTTCGGGGCGTTTATCGAGGTGGGGCTACCAGGACTTGAACCTGGGACCTCTTCCTTATCAGGGATTCTTCGACGTGTATTGCCACCCCTGGTCGATGCTCGCTGAATGGGTAAACTTACAGGTGGAAGGCATGATCGAATACCCATGAGTGACCAACCGTCACCCGAGATGACGCCGAGTATCACGGTCAGATGACGGTCAAACGATCAAGGGGGTGATCGCCGCTTGGGCTACTCGCGAAAGCGGATAGGCCGCAACGGCAAACCGAGGTACACCGCCTACTACTTCGACATCAAGGGGATGGAGAAGTCTGCGGGTACCTTCTCGAACAAGAAGGACGCCGACGCGGCCTGGCAGAAAGCGGAGGCCAAGGTTTCCGAGGGCCGGGCGGGCGACCCGAAGCGGGGACGTCAGCCGTTCGAGCGGTACGTCCTCGAGGTGTGGCTGCCGAACCACGAGATGGAGGCGACCACCCGTGAGAAGTACACCTACGCCATCCACAAGCACCTGATCCCGGAGTTCGGCAACCTCAGGATGATCGACATCCTCCCCGAGCACGTACGCCAGTGGGTCGCCACGATGAAGAAGAACGGCGTCTCGCCGGTGACCATCAAGAGCAACATGGTCATCCTCAGCGCCATCTTCACGACCGCACTTCATGACCAGGTGACCTACCTGCATCCCTGCAAGGGGGTGAAGACGCCGCCCGTCGTCCCGAAGCCGCTCACCATCATCACGCCTGAGCAGTTCAACACCCTCTATATGGCGCTCCCGGACAGCGACAGCCAGCTTCTCGTGGAGACCGCGATCGAGACAGGTTTGCGGTGGGGCGAGCTAACTGAGCTGCGTCTCAAAGACCTCGACGTCCGCTCGCGCATCCTGACGATCAGCCGTGCCGTTGTAGAGGTCAACCCGAAGTTCCACCCCAAGGGCGAGCGGTTCCTGGTCAAGCCGTACCCGAAGGACAAGGAGTTCCGCCGTTTCAAGTTGACGGCCCAGATCGTCCTGAAGCTTCAAGCTCACGCTCAGGCCGAGAAGTTGGGTCGCGATGACCTGTTCTTCAGGTGGCGACACGACCCGACACCGAGAAGCCACGTGCGAGTGGTTCCCGATCCCGACAAGCTCGGATTCACCGAGCCGAACGTAGCCGGACGGTCGTACAAGCACGGAACTCGCACCGCTTACACCACCGGGAAATGCCGCTGTGAGCACTGCCGTGCCGCGTTCGCTATCTATCGGGCGGAGCGGCGCGCCCTCGGCAAAGACAACCCGCGGCAGCCGCGGAACCGCGACACCGACGGCCACATCCCCGCTGACTGGTTCCGCAAGCAGGTATGGCAGAAGACCCTGGCCGAAGCGGACCTGGAGAGCACGGTACGGATCCACGATCTACGCCATGCCCATGCCTCCTGGCTGTTGTCCGGCGGCGCTGACCTCCAAGTGGTGAAAGAGCGACTTGGACACGGTTCCATCAAGACCACCGAGAAATACCTGCACACCCTTGACGACGCCGACGAGACGGCGCTTGACGCATTCACGAAGATCCGAAACCGCAACGCGCGCAGGTCGTCCTGACGCTGGTACGGCTCGCTCCGTGCTGGCTACGGAGGCGAGCCTTGATCCTGCTGGAGGAAACGAGGACCAGTGGCCGAGCCCATGGACGGCGCCGACCAGCGACGAACCGAAAGAGTCATCCTGGGAGCGACGATCACCAGCGTGGTCCTGCTCGCCTTCATCGCCGGCTCGATCTCGTACCGGCATCTCCATCTGCTCGCCCTTCGGCACGGCGAGTCACCCTGGACCGCTGCGCTACTACCGCTGAGCGTCGACGGGATGGTGCTCTGCGCCTCGATGGCTCTGCTTGCTGATTCGAGGCGCGGGAGGCGCGGCGGAGTCCTGCCCTGGACACTTCTCGTGATCGGCAGCCTCGCCAGCGTTGCCGCCAACGTCGCCGTCGCCGAACCATCGATCATCGGTCGGGCCGTGGCAGCGTGGCCGGCCTTCGCGATGATCGGCGGCTTGGAGATGGCCTTCCGGCTGGTACGACAAAGCGTCGCCCGCCGACTCTCTTCGGAGGAGCCCACGGCCTTACCAGAACCCGTATCGGACGACGACGCGCTTCGAGCCGACGGTAGGCCGCGCGGACGCACCCTCCAGCAAGAAGCATGGCAGTGGGCACTCCGAAACCGCCGCCCAGACGGAACTCTGCCGCGATCCGTTGATCTGGCCAGGAAATTCCACCGCAGCCCCCGCTGGGCCCGCCTCGTCAAATCGTCCGGGTTGAACGGCACGCTGACGTAATTGCCCTCCTCATGGCCTCCTTTGGTGATCCTCGATCGCCCCGGAGGGCGACCGCCACCACCGGCGCCAGCGTGGCCTCCGCCCCGTCCAGCGTGTTGCGATCCTCGATCGCCCCGGAAGGCGACCGCCACCTCATGGTGTTCTGCCCGCCTCAGGAGAGCAAGAGCCAGTTGCGATCCTCGATCGCCCCGGAGGGCGACCGCCACCACGTGCTTGATTTTCTTCTCGACCGCCTCGGTGTCGTTGCGATCCTCGATCACCCCGGAAAGCGACCGCCGCGTCGTCCGGACGCCCTTTATGAGCTCCGCCGTTTGGTTGCGATCCTCGGTCACCCCCGGCGGGCGGCACGGATCGCCTTGATCGCGCGGGCCGGGTCGGCGACCAACAGATTAGCCATTGTCCGAATCAGGACTTCCGTACCCGCTCAGGACCTCGGTCTAAGTGGATGCCTGCGAATGCTGAGCTCTCGGTTGGTCCACCACCCCAGGCATCTGAGGTGGTGGACCACTAGGAGGTTACTGACCCTCGTAGACCTGCGCCCGTAGTCGAACGTTATGGCGAACAGCGGGCAAGTTCCGGTGCAGCCCAAATGGGCGACAACGGTGGAGACCGCGACGGCGCCCGCGGACGAGAAGGCCGACGGCGACCAGGGTGGCGCTTGTTCCGGCGATTGCACTCAGGGTCAGGATGACGGCTACCTCAGGCGTTCCGTTAGGAACGCTACTTCGACGATACTACTGACTCATGGATCTCCCTTGAGGTCCATGGCGCCGTCCGGGTCTTAGCAGGGATCGGGCGGCGCCTGTTTATGTGGGTCGAGACGCTACTCGGCATCCCTCTCTTTGTCTTGAAGATCCCACTTTCCGGATAGCCCCCCAAGCTAACTTCTGAGAACCCTGCGCGGCCACATCCGGTCGGCGTTAAGCTCACAGGCGCATCAGCGGAAGCAGTCCGTGTGCGAACGCGACTGAGCATCGCAATTCAGAGGTTGGTTCGGGGACCATTCGAACAGGCGTGCTATGCCGCCAGGGCCGAATTACGGCTCTGGCGGCGACGCAATAGCAATCCGCCGTAAATGCCGACTCGGTTGCTTCCCGGTTTTGTCGGACCCCCCTTCTATAGTCCCGAGGCAACTGTTGGTAGCGACCTGGATCTGGCGTGAGATGAACCTATGGGCACATAGCAGCAGCAAAGATGGGGTTCGTCATGGCCTTGAAGATCATTTACGGGACACGGCTGCTCTTGCGGGCGATTTCGCCGAGGTCTTCGGTGCCGGGGAGTTGGCGGCTTACCTGGGGCTGGTCCATGACGTGGGCAAGGGCAGTTGTGCATGGCAAGAGGGCCTGATCGCGGCCGAACCTACCAAGGGCAGAGTCGTTGACGCCCAGGGGCAGAGCATCGATCACAAGGCGGCGGGGACGTGGCTTGCCGTTCGTGAGGCGGGGCTGGGGTTGTTCGGCATGCCCGTGCTCGGCCATCACGGAGGGCTTCCCGACACCCAGGATCTGAAGCGTTGCATTGCACTGGCCGAGACGGACGACAGGGAGCGTGTCCAGGAGGCGATCGAACGCGTCTCCAAGGTGATTCCCGAGATCGCGTCTGGACCATTCCCCGAGCTTCCTGCCTGGGTGAAGTCAGCGCCGGATCCCCTTGCGGTGGAGCTGTTGATCCGGATGGTGTTCAGCGCTTTGGTGGACGCTGATTTCCTGGACACCTCCCGGCACTTCTCGGGTGCTCTGCGGCCCGAGCCGGCTTCGCTGGCAACGATGGCCGACGCTTTTGAAGGGGCCCGGATCGAGTATCTGGCCGAGGCGAAGGCGCGGACCGGCCCGAGCCCGGTGGACGGCATTCGTGCCGAGGTGTACGACCAGGCGGTCAGCGCCGCTGCCCAGCCGCGCGGGATATTCCCCTTCCCGGCGCCCACGGGGAGTGGCAAGACGATCGCAGCGGGTGGCTTCGCCGTACATCACGCGGCTCGGCATGGCTTACGTCGCGTGATCATCGCGGTGCCGTATATGTCGATTACGGAGCAGAACGCGAAGGTGTATCGCCGCCTGTTCGGCGAGGCCAATGTGCTGGAGCATCACAGCAGTGTCGACCTGCACCGGTTGCCTGCTGGCAGGCGGTGGCAGCGGCTCGCGGCGGAGAACTGGGACGCGCCGGTCGTTGTGACGACGACCGTGCAGCTTTTCCAGTCACTGTTTGATCGTCGGCCGTCGGCCATGCGGAAGGTTCACCGTTTGGCGGGTTCGGTCATCGTGCTGGATGAGGTCCAGTCCCTGCCGGATTCGATGCTGTTGCCGATCCTGTCCGCTCTTCGGCAGCTGACCGAGTATTTCGGTACGAGCGTGCTGCTTGCGTCGGCCACCCAGCCTGCCTTCTTCGATCTGGACATCTTCCGCGGCCTCAAGCCGACTGAGGTGATCGCGCAGCCTCAGCCGTTGTACGAGCAATTGCGCCGGGTCCGCTACATCTGGCGGTGTCACCCGAAACCGACCTTCAAACAGATCGCGGCAGAGGCGGCCGGCGAGCGCCAAGTGCTCCTGATCGTCAACACCACGGGAGACGCAGCTCAACTACATGAGCGGCTGGTCAAGATTTGGAAGCATGACGGCCCGGTTCTGCACCTGTCGACCCGGATGACCGCAGGTCATCGCCGTGAGGTCCTCGGCGACATATATAAGCTGGTCGGCCAGAATCAGCCCGTCGCCGTCGTGGCCACCCAGTTGGTCGAGGCGGGCGTCGACCTCGACTTTCCCGTGGTCTACCGCGCCTTGGCCCCTGCCGAGGCGTTGCAGCAGGCCGCCGGGCGGGCGAACCGAAACGGCACCCTGGCAGAAGGCCGGGTCATCGTGTTCGATCCAGCCGACGGGAACACCTGGGGCACCCGGCTGGTATACGGCGCCGCACTGGATACCAGTAAGCGTTTCATCGGCCCCAAGGCCGCAGACCCCGATGACCTGGCCGCTCTGCGGGCCTACTACCGCACCCGCTACGCCGTAAAGAACGTCGAGGGTAGCGGCGCTGGCAGGCAGATTCAGGAACGGCGAGCCGACTTCGACTTCCCGGTGGTCGCCGAGCGCTTCAAGATGATCGAGGAACGGACTGTCCCAATGCTGGTCCGCCGCGGCGAGGACAAAAAACTCGATGCCCTCCGTGCTCGGCTTCGCGGTTCGGAGCGCATCGAGCCATGGGTCTTCCGTGACATTCAGCCATACCTGGCCACGCTGCCCGTGAACCTGGCCAGGCAGGCCGTCGAGCAGGGGAAGGCCGCCGAGCTCATCGGCGACCTTTATGAGTGGCTCGGCGACTACGACGCCCACCGAGGCATTCAGTTCCCCTCACCCAATGCAGAGGACAAGGACAAGGACCAGTGAGCACATTCGAACATCCCCGCTATCCGCATGCGCCCCTGGTTGTTGAGGTGGGGGGTGAGCTGGCCTGCTTCACCCGGCCCGAACTGAAGTCTGAGCGCTTCAGCTACGAGGTGATGACGCCTTCGGCCGCCCGCGGCGTTCTGGAGGCGATCTTCTGGAAGCCCGAGTTCGACTACGTCATCTGCAAGATCGAGGTTCTCAAGCCGATCCGGTGGTTTTCCATCCGCCGCAACGAGGTCAAGTCCGTGGTCTCCGAGGACTGGGTCAGGCGAGCCAGGACCGACCCCACGCTGCGCTACGACGTAGAGACCGACCGAGACCAGCGCAACACCGTGGCGCTGCGACACGTCGCCTACCGCATTCACGCCCAGGTGCAACTGCGCCCGCACGCCGATCAGCCCGAGGCCAAGTACCGCGATCAGTTCCGCCGGCGCGTGGACAAGGGCGCCTGCTTCTCCCAGCCCTTCCTTGGCACGCGGGAATTCACCGCCTGGTTTGCAAAGCCCACCTCCGCCAAGCCGATCGATGAATCCCGTCATCTCGGGGTCATGCTGCACAGCATCGGCTACAGCGAGGCCGGTGAGACCTACCGCTGGTTCCTCGCCCGACTCGACCGCGGGGTCATGGCAGTGCCGCCCCAGGGCATGGAACTCCCCTCCGCCTCCCCGGCCCGATCCCGGACGTGACCGCATGCTGATTCAGCGACTGGCCGAGCACGCCAGACAGTCGGCAGGTGCGGAAACTCCCCGCTACTACCGCAATCGCACCGTCCGGTGGGCCCTAGTAATCGACCGCAAGGGGACACCCTCCCTCATCAGCCGTGCGGACAGCGTCAACAAGGCCGGCTCTTCCCTGCCAACCCCATACCTGACCCGCACCAGCGGAGTGGCCGCCATGCTGCTCGCGGACACGCTCGAGTACGTCTTCGCGGTCGCCAAGGACGACACCGACAAAGCGCAGGCAGCGGCGGACCGCCGCAACGACGCCTACCTTGACCTGCTCAAAGCCTGGCGGGACGCGGCAGCCGACCCTGTCGCCGACCTGGTGTGGCGCACCTTCCAGGCTGAACGCCACCTCGATGTCCTCGCCGACCTTCCTGACGAGGCCAAGTCCAGCGACATGGTCGCCATCATGGTGGAGGATGAGTGGACGCACCTGCGCCCGTCTGCCATCGCTTTCTGGGCCCAGGTCGCGCGCGACCGCAAAAGCTCCGGTAACGACGGTTGGTGCCTGGGCTGCGGCGACTACGGCGCGCTGTTGAAGACCATCCCGGAGATGGTCAAGGGGACCCTCATCCCCGTCGGCCTTGACGCGAGCGGCCGGCCCAAACGTGGCCGGGACGCCGCGCTCATCTCGGTGAACACTACGGCCCAGGGGCGGATGGGCACACTACAGCTGGCGAACACCCCGATCTGCGAGGAGTGCGGCAGCGCCGCGATGGCCGGGCTGAACCACCTGCTGTCCGACGACCGGCACCGCCGCCGCGGCGACGACAACGTGTTCATCTGGTGGCTACGCGAGCCGGCGGACTTCAACCCCCTGATCATCGACGCCCCACAGCTGAAGGATGTCGAGCGACTGCTGCAGGAGGTGCACCGCGGTCAGCCCGGCACCCGCGTCGACGACAACGCCTTCTACGCGTTGACCTTGTCCGCCAACCAGAGCCGAGTGGTCGTCCGCGACTGGCTGGACGTTCCGCTCCCCGAAATCAAAGCGAAGTTCGCCAGGTGGTTCCGTGACATCGCCTCCACCAATCGGTGGACCGACGGCATCAGCTACACGCCGCTATGGCAGATGGTGCGAGCCAGCGGCCAATGGAGCCGAACCCGCAAGCTCTATCGGCCGGGCAGCACCGCCCACGGCCTGGACCGCGACCTGCTGCACGCGGCGCTGCACGGCACCCCACCACCTTCCCACATGGTGGCGCACCTGCTGCACCGGATCCGCAATGACCACCACGTCGACCTGCCCAGAGTCGCAATGCTCCGGCTTGCGCTCACCCGCCACCCATATAAGGAGAAGATCATGCCGGGCCTCGACGAGAACGCCACCGATCCCGCCTATGTGTGGGGACGTCTGTTCGCCGTACTGGAGGCGATCCAGCATCGCGCTCTGCCCGAGGCCAACACCACGATCCGAGACCGCTACTTCGGCCTGGCCATGACACAACCCGCCGCGACCATGCGGATGCTGCGCACGAACGCCAACGGGCACCTGAAGAAGCTCATCGGCAAAGAGAAAACCCGCCCGGCTGGCCTGGCTTTGGACAGTCGGCTTGCCGCCATCAGCCAGCTCATCGACCGTGAGTCCGGACTCCCGACGCACCTGGATGCCAAGGGACAGATCCAGTTCATTCTCGGTTACGACCACCAGCGCGCCCACGATATAGCCGCCGCCCGCGCCGCCAGGGCGGCCAAAGCGACCGCCGACGCGAGCCAGTCCTGACCCCACGAAAGGAAGAAGCCCCGTGACCTCGATGATTCATCTCGACCCGACCCGCAAGCACGACTTCGTGTTCCTCTTCGACGTCTACGACGGCAACCCCAACGGCGACCCGGACGCCGGCGGCATGCCGCGTACCGATCCCGAAACCATGCAGGGTTTGGTCACCGACGTCGCGATCAAACGGAAGATCCGCAACATGGTCACCCTCCTCGGCGAGGGCAAGCCCGGCTACGACATCTACGTCGAAGCCGGCGTCTCCCTCAACTCGCAACACGAGCGGGCGTACACGGAGCTCGGCCTCACCGAAGGCAGGGCAGCCGAGATATCGGCTCAGCAGTGGATGTGCCAGACCTTCTTCGATGTCCGGATGTTCGGCGCCGTCATGGCCACCGGGAAGAAGACGGCAGGACGAGTCCGCGGCCCCCTTCAGCTCACCTTCTCCCGGTCTATCGACCCGGTCATGCCGCAGGAACACGGCATCACTCGCGTAACCCGGACCCGCGAAGACGACAACAAAGAGACCGAAATGGGCGGCAAAAACACCATCGCCTACGGCCTCTACCGCGGAACCGGACACTTCAGTGCCCCCCTGGCCGCCAAAACCGGAGTCACCTCCGAAGACCTGTCCATGCTCTGGCGCGCACTGACCCTGATGTTCGAACACGACCGAGCATCCGGCCGTGCCGAAATCACCCTGCGAGGCCTCTACATCTTCACCCACGCCGACGCCTTCGGCACCGCCCCCGCGCGCACCCTCACTCACATGGTCAAGGTCGAACGCACCATCCCCGATGACCTGCCCATCCGCGACTTCACCAACTACAAAATTACGATTGACGAGAAGTCCATCCCTAACGGCGTGATCTTTACTCGTGCCGTCGGGTGATAAAGTGGAGCTATCGGTTTCACGGAAACCGAAAAGGCGGTCGCACTGCGACCGAGGATCGCAATACTCCCTGGGGTTATTACGGTCTCATCGGTTGGTTAAGCGGTCGCTCCTCGCAGCGACCGAGGGTCGCAACGCCGTCACTACTGAAGAACTTACTCTGTATATCGAGGAGTGAGGCCGCCCTTCGGGGACAAGGAGAGTGGCAACGAAGAGGTCCGGTACCCCGTGCAACTATCCCACCTGGATTGCGGTTGCCATCCGGAGCGACCGAGGATCGCAACCAAGAAGGCGTCGGAACCGATACAGACGTCCCAAAGAACTAGCGGTCACCCCCGGGGCGGCCGAGGATCGCAACCGCGTGGAGGACATTACCCGGGTTCAGTGTCAAATCGGTAAGCGATTACCCTTTCGGCGGTTGAGGGTTGCAACGAAGACGGTGTGGCCACCGACACGGACGTCCCAAAAGTAGCGGTCACCCTTCGGGGCGACCGAGGACGTTACTTGAAAACTAATTCGCGAAAGTTTTGCTGAGGCATACTGCTGCTCGGATGCCTTGGTGGTCGCCCTCAGGGGCGGCCGTGAGTCGCGGCCGTGGATCGCAACAACGTCGACCTCGCCAACAGCTCCCGCGTGTGCCGCATGTGGCGGTCGCCCTGCGGGGCGGCCGAGAGTCGCAACGACGACATCTTGTGGGTGCAATTCGCCCGGCGCTGGCGGGTGGCGATCGCCCTGTAGGGCGGCCGAAGATCGCAACAACGGTGGCACCAACGGCGCCACGATCAGCACTGCCAAGGGGCGGTCCCCCTCCCGGGGCGGCCGCGGATCGCAACAATGCAACCGCCGCGAACGCCGCCTATAACGCCGAGTGGCGGTCGCCCTCTGGGTCGGCCGTGGATTGCAACTCGCCAAGTCGTGCTCGAACAGATCCCGCTGGAGCTCGTGTAGCGGTCGCCCTTCGGGGCGGCCGTGGGTCGCAACCCCGAGGACCTCGGCGGGCTGTACACCTCCGACGAGTGGCGGTCGTCACCTGGGGCGGCCGTGGATCACAACCCACATGAAGTACGACGCCTCGTACTGCGCCTTGGGGTGACGGTCGCCCTCCAGGGCGTTCGAGAATTACAACGACACGGACACGGACTTGGCTGTGGCGGTGCACGTGATGACGGTCGCCCCCCGGGGCGGCCGAGGATTGCAACTTTGCGGTGGCGGTCGCCCTCTGGGGCGGCCGAGGGTCGCAACCTGCCGGACTGGATCGAGGCGATCACCCTGCCGCTGGGTGGCGGTCGCCCTACAGGGCAGCCGAGGGTCGCAACCCATGACGAATCGCGGGTGTCGCTCGACTCGCGCCGGTGGCGGTCGCCCTGCAGGACGGCGTGGGTCGCAACCAGCGCTTCAAGGCACTGATGGACGCCGAGCAAAAGTGGCGGTCGTCCTCTGAGACGACCGAGGATCGCAATCAGAAGGCCCTCAACGCCGTCCGCGTGGGCGGCGGCGTGGCGGTCGCCTACCGGGGCGACCGTGGATCGCAACCTACGGTCGATCAAGGACCTCGACCCCAATGCCGAGGTGGCGGTCGCCCTCCAGGGCGGCCGTGGATCGCAACCACATCTCGCCGTACGGAGGGAACCTTCGGAGTAGAGGGAGTGGCGGTCGCCCTTCGGGGCGGCCGTGGGTCGCAACTCACTTGGCGAGCAGGGCGGCGCGGTCAACGACAAGGTGGCGGTCGCCCTCCGGGGCGGCCGTGGATCGCAACGTCTGATGCCTGGACTGTTCAACGACCCCGCGAAGCTGTGGCGGTCGCCCTCCAGGGCGGCCGTGGATCGCAACTTGTAGGTAGTCGACATACTTGGAGGTAATCGCCACTTGGCGGTCGCCCTCCAGGGCGACTGTGGGTCGCAACCACCTCTCCAGGGCGCGCAGGCGATCCTCATGGCCGGTGGTGGCGGTCGCCCTCCGGGGCGGCCGTGGGTCGCAACTTCCCTCCCAGCGGCATCGTCCTGCAC
>NZ_VIRM01000149.1 GCF_006874475.1 Microbispora hainanensis | reverse complement strand
GGGGCAGTACCTGCCCGGTGGCCAGCAACAACCCCGGCACCATCCCCAACGACGCCCCCAACGCTGGTCCCAGTGACGCCCCCAGCGCCATCCCCTGGAACGCCCCGGGCGGCGTGCCTGCCGACGCTCCCGGAGCCGCTCCCGGTGTGCCCTGGCCGTGCCGGCAGTCCCCCGCAGGCCGAGGCCCGGCGTGGGTGTGATGCGCGGAGGCGTCCTCGGGAGGAGGATCCGGCTGCACCGCCTCCGAAGGCGCCGCCTGTGATGGCGGTGCGTCCGAAGCCGTCCCGCCCGAAGCCGTCCCGCCCGAAGACGCTGTGTCCGAAGACGCTGTGTCCGAAGACGCTGTGTCCGAAGACGCTGTGTCCGAATGCCCGCCACCGCCAGCAGGCCATGCTGACCCCGCCCGCGGGGCGTGCGGTGCTCCAGACTGAGTCACGGCACAGTCGCCGTCTCCGCCCTTGGCGGGCGCGGTCTCGTCGCTCTCGGCAGAGCTGGTGCTCGCGGTGTCGTCGTCCTCGGCAGAGGCGGCGTTCGCGGTGTGGTCGCCCTCGAGGGAGGCGATGCTTGCGGTGTCGCGCGGCGCGCACTCGCCGGGCCGCCGCTCACCGGCTCCGCGCTCACCGACTCCACAGCCGCGAGACTCCTCATCGCCAAGTCCGGTCGCGGCGTCGCCAGAGCCGGAGGCAGGGTCGATGGCGGAGTCGGCGGCAGGGGCAGTGGCGGGGTCGGCCTCGGCCGTGTCCACACCACTGACGTCGGCCTCTGGGATATCGCAGCCGTCGGCGGCGGCTTCCTCGCTCGCGCCGTCGGCGCTCTCGGCACCAGCGTCCGCGGCGCCGTCGGCAGCGGCATCGCTCCCCGCACCGGCGCCTGCCTCGGCCTCGGCAATGTCGCGCCCGTCCGCGACCTCGGGGGCGTCGATGCCGCCCGCAGCACCGGGGTCGCCCATCGCGCCGGAGACGGTGTCGTCGGCCTCGCCGGTGTCGTCGGCGCTCCCCGGACGGGCCTCTGCCCCGGCCTCGCCGGGAGCAGACTGGCCCGCGTTATCGGCGGGGTCGGCAATGTCTTCGGTGGCCGGGTCGGTGTCTGTGGGGTCGGTATTGTCGGGGTCGGTGGGGAGGGATTCGGCGCTGACCACGACGAGGAGTTCGGTGACGA
>NZ_VIRM01000148.1 GCF_006874475.1 Microbispora hainanensis | reverse complement strand
GGCGAACGCGATGCGCGACATCCAGGCCGACAACGGCGTGCTGAAGGCCACGGTCACCTACCCCGCGACGATGGCCGCCTCGGCGATCAAGATCGCCCGGCTCATCGCGCAGGGCAAGGGCATGAGCGACCTGCTGGAGCAGGAGGTGCCGCAGTCGATCACGCTGGCGTCGGAGACCATCACCAAGGAGAACGCGGAGAAGTATCTGCCGCTCGGGTTCGAGTCGTGAGGCCCGTAGTCGGCATCGGCATGGTCGGGTACGCGTTCATGGGACGTACCCACTCCCAGGCGTGGCGCAGCGTGGACGCGTTCTTCGACCTGCCGATCAAGCCCGCGATGGTGGCGGTCGCCGGCCGGTCCGCCGAGGCGACCGCGCAGGCGGCCGAGAAGCTGGGGTGGGCCCACGCGGAGACCGACTGGAAGCGGCTCCTCGAACGCGACGACGTGCAGATCGTGGACATCTGCACGCCGGGTGACAGCCATGCCGAGATCGCGATCGCGGCGCTGGCGGCGGGCAAGCACGTGCTGTGCGAGAAGCCGCTGGCCAACACCGTGGCCGAGGCCGAGGCGATGGCCGCGGCGGCGAAGGAGGCGGCGGCGCGCGGCGTGCGCAGCATGGTCGCCTTCAACTACCGCCGCGTGCCCGCCATCGCGCTGGCCCGGCGGTTCGTGGAGGAGGGCAGGCTCGGCGAGATCCGGCACGTGCGGGCGGAGTATCTGCAGGACTGGATCGTCGACCCCGAGTTTCCTCTGGTCTGGCGGCTGCAGAAGGACAAGGCCGGATCGGGCGCCCTCGGCGACATCGGCGCCCACATCATCGACACCGCCGAATTCATCACCGGTCAGCTGCTGACCGGGGTGTCGGCGGTGACCGAGACCTTCGTCAAGGAGCGTCCCCTGGCGGCCAGCTCGGCCGGGCTCTCGGCCGGCGGCGGAGCCGGGAGGGGCCCGGTCACCGTGGACGACGCCGCGCTGTTCATCGGCCGGTTCAGCGGTGGCGCGCTGGGCTCCTTCGAGGCCACCCGCTTCGCTACGGGGCACAAGAACGCGCTGCGCATCGAGGTGAACGGCTCGGCGGGCAGCCTGGCCTTCGACTTCGAGTCGATGAACGAGCTGTGGTTCCACGACCACACCATCGGCAGCGCCGAGCACGGTTTCCGGCGGGTGCTG
>NZ_VIRM01000147.1 GCF_006874475.1 Microbispora hainanensis | reverse complement strand
CGCCAACGCGATGCGCGACATCCAGGCCGACAACGGCGTGCTGAAGGCCACGGTCACCTACAGCCCGACGATGGCCGGCTCGGCGATCAAGCTGGCGCGGCTGATCGCGCAGGGCAAGGGCATGAGCGACCTGCTGGAGCAGGAGGTGCCGCAGTCGATCACGCTGGCGTCCGAGACCATCACCAAGGAGAACGTGCAGAAGTATCTGCCGCTCGGCTTCGAATCCTGATTCGGGGGAGATCTAGTGACAGACAGCAGGCCGGCGATCGGTGTCGGCATGGTGGGGTACGCGTTCATGGGACGCGTGCACTCGCAGGCGTGGCGGAGCGTCGCCTCGGTCTTCGACCTGCCGGTAAGGCCCGTCATGGCGGCCCTGTCCGGCAGGTCGCCCGACCGCACGGCCGAAGCGGCGGCCAAGCTCGGCTGGGCGGCGGTGGAGACCGACTGGAAGCGGCTCGTCGAACGCGATGACGTGCAGATCGTGGACATCTGCACGCCGGGTGACAGCCATGCCGAGATCGCGATCGCGGCGCTGGCGGCGGGCAAGCACGTGCTGTGCGAGAAGCCGCTGGCCAACACCGTGGCCGAGGCCGAGACCATGGCCGCGGCGGCGAAGGAGGCGGCGGCGCGCGGCGTGCGCAGCATGGTCGCCTTCAACTACCGCCGCGTCCCCGCCATCGCGCTGGCCCGGCGGTTCGTGGAGGAGGGCAGGCTCGGCGAGATCCGGCACGTGCGGGCGCAGTATCTGCAGGACTGGATCGTCGACCCCGAGTTTCCCCTGGTCTGGCGGCTGCAGAAGGACAAGGCCGGATCGGGCGCCCTCGGGGACATCGGCGCCCACATCATCGACACCGCGCAGTTCATCGTCGGCCGGTCGCTGACCGGGGTGAGCGCGCTCACCGAGACCTTCATCAAGGAGCGACCACTCGCCGAGGGGTCGAGCGGCCTCGCCGGCGAGGGCGGCACGGGTGCGATGGGCGAGGTGACGGTGGACGACGCGGCGCTGTTCATCGGCCGCTTCGAGGGCGGGGCGCTGGCCTCGTTCGAGGCCACCCGCTTCGCCACCGGCCGCAAGAACGCGCTGCGCATCGAGGTGAACGGCTCGGAGGGCAGCCTGGCCTTCGACTTCGAGGCGATGAACGAACTGTGGTTCTACGACGCCGCCGAGCGGGACGCCGGTTTCCGGAGGGTCCTC
>NZ_VIRM01000146.1 GCF_006874475.1 Microbispora hainanensis | reverse complement strand
GACATGGGCCGCAAGGTCCGCCTGGCCACCCCCGCCCAGCGCAGGGCGGTGTTCGCCCGATATGCCACCTGCTGGATCGACGGCTGCCCGCTTCCGGCGACCATGTGCCAGATCGACCACGCCGACAACTGGAGTAGCGGCGGGCTGACCGACCTGAAGCTGCTGGGTCCGGCCTGCCAGTTCCACAATCGGGACCGCTACCAGCACCCCGAGCGCTACACCCGCCGCAAAGAAGGCCCCGACCGCTGGGCCTTCACCTACCACCGCCTGGGAACAGCCCGGCGGCTGCGTGAGTGATAGAGGGGTGGCACGCGGACAGGACCGGGCGGCAGCGGGAGTGAGGCGGGAGGCACAGTGGGCGACGCGCAGGCCGGCCCGGCGGCTGCGGGCATGACCACCAGCGCCGAGGGTCGAGGGCCGACGGGCGGGTCGCCGGTGCGCTGCCCGCTGGGCGTCACAGCGGCTGCAGGGCTTCCACAGTGCGCCGCAAGGCCTTCTACAGCGCGCTGCGGTGCTTTCACAGTGCACAGAGCTTCCACAATGCCCCGCAGGGCTTCCCTGTGCTCCGGGGGGATCGAGGGAGCGGAGCGGGCTTCGCGAGGACCGGAGGTTCCTTCTGGCGCAGTGACCGGGGCCAAGGTCCGTGCCCCGGCTCGCCCGAGGTCCGAGCATCATGCTCCGGCTCGGTGAAGGTTCGTGCGCCGGCTCGGGCAGGGCGCGTGCGCCGATGCGCTGTGCGATGCGGCCCAGCCCAGCCCAGCCCGGCCAATAGCCCGCGGACACACCCACTAGTGGCCCGTCACGCAACCTTGGCCGGGTAACTGGTCCAGCTTCTGATCGGTGAGCTGGCGGCGAAGCTCGTCTTGGGCTGGGCTCGGGCGTTGCGCCAGCGGACGTAGGCGCCGATCGCCGTGTTCTGCTCATCGTGGGTGCGGTGGTCGGTGCCGTTCAGGGCGTAGTACCGCAGCGCGGCGAACTCTGATTCGATCCAGTTCAGCCAGGAGCCGTAGGTCGGCAGGAATACCAGCTCCACGTCGTTGTCGGCCGCCCAGGCGCGGACCTGGGGGTGCTTGTGCGGCGAGAAGTTGTCGGCGATGACATACAGCTTCTCGCTCGGCCAGCGGGCCCGCAGCGTCTTGAGGAAGGACACCACCTCCCGCCAGCGTTTGCGGGTGCGGATGCGGTAGTAGAGCTTGCCGGTGG
>NZ_VIRM01000145.1 GCF_006874475.1 Microbispora hainanensis | reverse complement strand
CTAGTGGGGTGTCCACTTAGGTTCGCCGGGCCGCGACACGCCGGGCCGCTTCCGGGTCCCTGAACGGGTTTGCCTCCACTGTCGGTACCAGTGATCGGTACCGACAGCAGGAGGAGCGCATGGCCGAGCCCGTACGAGCGCGGCGATTAACCGACCACGAGGGGCAGATCCTGCAACGCCTGGTACGGCGGGGCAAGCACGGCTCGATCCGGGTCCGTCGGGCTCTGATCATCATGGCCTCGGCCAGCGGCACCCCGGTGCCGGCGATCGCACAGCTCGTGGCCGCCGATGAGGACACCGTGCGGGATGTCATTCACGCCTTCAACAACCGGGGGCTTGATGCGCTGGACCCTAAATGGGCGGGTGGCCGTCCCCGCCTGATCACCAGCGACGATGAGGGGTTCATCATCGCGACGGCCCGCACACGCCCGGAGAAGCTGGGCCGCCCGTTCACTCACTGGAGCCTGCGCAAGCTGGCCGCCTACCTGGAAGGCAACCCCACCCGCCGCGTCCGCATCGGACGAGAGCGGCTGCGGCAGATCCTGCACCACCACAAGATCTCCTTCCAGCGGACCCGCACCTGGAAAGAGTCCGCCGACCCCGACCGCGAAGCCAAGCTGAACCGGATCGAAGAGGTCACCACCCGCTTCCCGAATCGGTGTTTCGCCTTCGACCAGTTCGGGCCGTTGTCGATCCGGCCCTGCCACGGCACCACCTGGGCCACGCGGGGCCGGCCCGATCGGCTGCCGGCCACCTACCGGCGCACGCACGGCATCCGCTACTTCCACGGCTGCTACAGCCTGAGCGATGACCTGCTGTGGGGCGTCACCCGCACGCGCAAGGGCGGCGACCACACTCTGGCCGCGCTGAAGTCCATCCGATCCGCCCGCCCCGACGGCGCCCCGATCTACGTGATCCTTGACAACTTGTCGGCCAACAAGACCCCCGCGATCCGCGCCTGGGCGAACAAGAACAAGGTCGAGCTGTGCCTCACCCCGACCTACGCTTCCTGGGCCAACCCAATCGAGGCGCAGTTCGGGCCGCTACGCAGCTTCGTGATGGGCAGCTCCAACCATCCCAACCACACCGTGCTGGCCCGCAGGCTGCAGGCCTACCTGCGCTGGCGCAACGCCAACGCCCGCCATCCCGACGTGCTTACCGCTCAGCGGCGCGAACGCGCCCGCATCCGTAGCGAGAAACAACGCCGCTGGGGACGA
>NZ_VIRM01000144.1 GCF_006874475.1 Microbispora hainanensis | reverse complement strand
TGGTGTGGTGGTCAGGCCGCGCGAGTTTCTTCGTAGGCGGCGGGGCTAACGTAGCCGAGGCTGCTGTGGAGGCGGCGGAGGTTGTACCAGCTTTCGATGAATTCGAAGATCGCGCTGCGGGCAGCGGCCCGGGTGGGCCAGCGGTGTTCGTCCAGGAGTTCGCCCTTGATCGTGGCGAAGAACGACTCGGCCAGCGCGTTGTCCCAGCACTGACCCCGGCGTCCGACCGACAACCGGACTCCGAGCCGCTCCGCCAGGCGGGTGTAGGCGGTGCTGGTGTATTGGCAACCGCGGTCCGAGTGAAAGATCACCGATGTGGTGGGGCGGCGGTTGCGCCACGCCTGCTGCAAAGCGTCCGCGACGAGCTCGGTGCGCAGGTGGTCGGCGGTGGCCCAGCCGACCACGCGGCGTGAGGCGATGTCGATGACCGTGGCCAGATACAACCAGCCCTCATCAGTGGCGATATACGTGATGTCGCCACACCAGCGAGTGTCGAGCGCATCAGGTTCCGGCTGAAAGTCGCGGCTGATCAGATCCGGCCGCTTGGCGGCGGCCGGATCGGGGATCGTGGTGGCCTGCCGACGGCGCCGATACCGGCCCTGTAATCCCAGCGCGCGCATCAGCCGGGCGACGCGACGGCGTCCGCATCGTTCGCCTTCGTGCCGAAGGGCCGCGTGGATGCGTGGCGCGCCGTAGGTGCCACGCGATGCACGGTGGACGCCGCCGATGCGTTCGCTCAACTGTTTGTCGCGGACAGCGCGGGGGCCGGGTGTGGGGTTGCGGCGGACGTAGAAGGCGGCGCGGGAGACTTCCAGCAGTTCACACGCCCGTTTGACGTTGTGACCGCCCTGCTTCTCCGCCTCGATGAACGGGTCCACGCTCACCGGGTCTCCCGCACGAAGAAAGCCGTGGCCCGCTTGAGGATGTCGACGTCCTCGCGTAGCCGGCGGTTCTCCCGCCGCAACGCGGCCAGTTCCTCGCGTTCGCTGCTGGTCAGCCCGTCACGCTGCCCGGCGTCGACCTCGGCCTGGCGAACCCACTCCCGCACCGCGGTCTCGGTCAGGTCGAAGTCCTTGGCCACCTGGCCGATTGAGCGATCACCGCGCTGGCACAGTTCGACGATCTCGGCCTTGAACTCCGGCGTGAACGAGCGGCGAGGACGCTTCTTCTTCCCCATGCTCTCCATCTTGGACATCCTTCCGGGGACGAACCCCTGATCTCGGATGTCCGTCAAACCGGATCAAGCCCA
>NZ_VIRM01000143.1 GCF_006874475.1 Microbispora hainanensis | reverse complement strand
CGGTGGTGCACACCAGAGTCTAGGCCCCTAGACGAAATGCCGTCTATCCCTCTTGACAGTACGGTTTTGAGGGGTTTGCCAGTTGCTGGGTCCACGGCCCGGATCGCCGAGCGCCGGTTAGGGACACCGCGCGGGCTCACCGCGCCATTCCCGTCAACAGGGCTGCCCAGATCTCGCGCGCCTGGCCGAGGGGCCAGCGGTGGGTCTCGCGGATCTCGGGGGCGTCCTCGTTCTGGAGGGTGCGCCGGATGAACCCCTGTCCGCCCGCCTGGCACAACTCATAGACCATGGCCAGGCAGTCGCAGGTCCAGGCGAGCACGCGCACCCGCGCTCCGTCCGAGGGCTCGAACCATGCCAGCTTCTTGCACCCAGGTTCCCGGCGATCGGGTTCGCGTCCGGGGAGATGGTGTGCGGGTGATCAAGCCCTGCGGTTGGTGCGGGTGAGATCGATGTGACAAGAGACGGCCACTTCGTAATCCTTCGATTCGCACATTCAGACACGAAGGGGATGAAGTGGCCGTCAATGACATTGTGCCCGCTGCCGGGGACTACTTCGACGAGACTCTCGCCGCGGCGAGCCCGGACCTGCTGCGCACGATGATCCGCGAGTTCGCGCAGCGGATGATGGACGCCGAGGTCGAGCAGCTGTGCGGGGCCGGCTACGGCGAGGTCAGCAGCGAGCGGGTCAACTCCCGCAACGGCTACCGCAGCCGGGAGTGGGACACCCGGGCCGGGACCATCGAGCTGGCCATCCCCCGCCTGCGGTCGGGGTCGTACTTCCCGGACTTCCTGCTGGACAAGCGCCGCCGGGCCGAACGGGCGCTGACCAGCGTGGTGGCCACCTCCTACCTGCTGGGTGTGTCCACGCGGCGGATGGAAAAACTCGCCGAGTCGATGGGCATCACCAAGCTGTCCAAATCGCAGGTGTCGAAGATGGCCGCCGAGCTGGATGAGCTGGTCGCCTCGTTCCGGTCCCGGCCTTTGGACGGCGGGCCGTACACCTTCGTCTGGATCGACGCGCTCACTCAGAAGGTGCGTGAGGGCGGGCGGACGGTGAACGTGCACTGCCTGATCGCCACCGGTGTCAATGCCGACGGGCAGCGGGAGATCCTCGGCCTGGACGTCGTCTCCTGCGAAGACGGGGCGGGCTGGCTGGCGTTCCTGCGCGGCCTGGTCGCCCGCGGCCTGTCCGGCGTCCTGCTGGTCACCAGCGACTGCCACGCCGGGCTACGTGACGCGATCGCCGCCACGCTGCCCGGCGCCTCCTGGCAGCGCTGCCGCACGCATTGAAGCCGT
>NZ_VIRM01000142.1 GCF_006874475.1 Microbispora hainanensis | reverse complement strand
GGTCTTCGGTGTAACTCCTGATCAAGGAGAACGCACTCGATGACTACTGTGATCCAGGCATCGGAAGCGACGAATGACCTGGAGGACGCCGCGGTGGCGCGTAAGGAGCCGCAGGCCTCGGATCGGGAACTGGTGGCCAAGCTGGTCGAGCAGGCCCGCGCCGACGGCCTGGAGCTGGTCGGCGAAAACGGGCTGCTGGGCCGGCTGACCAAGCTGGTACTGGAGTCCGCGTTGGAAGGCGAGATCACCGACCATCTCGGTTACGACAAGCACGAACGCGGCGGGAGCCAGACGGGCAACGCCCGCAACGGCACCCGTACCAAGACGGTCATCACCGACGTCGGGCCGGTGGAGATCAGCGTCCCGCGGGACCGGGACGCCACGTTCGAGCCGAAGATCGTGGCCAAGCGGCAGCGGCGGCTGTCGGGGGTCGATGAGATGGTCATCTCGCTGGCCGCCAAGGGCCTGACCACCGGCGAGATCTCCGCACACCTGGCCGAGGTCTACGGTGCCGAGGTCTCAAAGCAGACCATCTCCACCATCACCGACAAGGTGATCGAGGGCATGACCGAGTGGCAGAACCGGCCGCTCGACCCCGTCTACCCCGTCGTGTTCATCGATGCCATCCACGTGAAGATCCGCGATGGTCAGGTCGCCAACCGGCCCATCTACGTCGCCTTGGCCGTGACGGTCGACGGCGAACGCGACATCCTCGGCCTGTGGGCCGGCGACGGCGGGGAGGGCGCCAAGTTCTGGCTGCATGTGCTGACGGAGATCAAGAACCGGGGCGTCGCCGATGTGCTGATGGTGGTCTGTGACGGGCTCAAGGGGTTGCCGCAGGCGATCGAGCAGGTCTGGCCCCAGAGCGTCGTGCAGACCTGTGTGGTGCACCTGCTGCGGGCCTCCTTCCGGTATGCCGCCCGCCAGCACTGGGACGCGATCGCCAAAGCGTTGCGGCCGGTCTACACCGCGCCCACCGAGGCCGCCGCGCTCGAGCGGTTCATGGAGTTCGCCGAGGCCTGGGGCAGCCGGTATCCGGCGATCGTCAAGCTGTGGGAGGACGCCTGGGCCGAGTTCGTGCCGTTCCTCAACTTCGATGCCGAGATCCGCCGGGTGATCTGCTCGACGAACGCGATCGAGTCGGTCAACGCCCGGATCCGCCGGGCGGTCAAGGCCCGCGGCCACTTCCCCAACGAGCAGGCGGCGCTCAAGTGCATCTACATGGCGATCATGAGTCTCGACCCTACAGGGAAGGGCCGCAAACGCTGGGTCACCCGCTGGAAGGCCGCCCTCAACGCCTTCGCCATCACCTTTGAAGGCCGGCTATCCCCGGCCTCGCGATAGAAAAATCAGCCGCGAGTTACACCGTTGACT
>NZ_VIRM01000141.1 GCF_006874475.1 Microbispora hainanensis | reverse complement strand
CGGTAGGTGTCAAGTCAAACGGGACATCAGGGTAGCTATCGCTAAGCTGTCGCCTCCTCGGCCGTGTCGGCCCGGTCACCGTCAGGCATATTGATCCACGCCACGGTCGGGATCTTGGGCAGGGACGGCCTGCGGGTGAACCGCTGCGGGTTGTTGGACCGGAATTTCTCGATGGTCGCGGCACGCTTGTGCTGGATGGCCTGCGCGGTGCCGATATGCACCGAAAAGGGTGTGTGCAGCCCGATGCCGGAATGGTAGTGCTCGTGGTTGTAGTACTCGAAGAAACGGCGGCAGAAGCTGCGCGCGTCGGCGAAGGAGCCGAACGACCCGGGAAAGACCGGGCAGTACTTCATCGTCTTGAACTGCGCCTCCGAGTACGGGTTGTCATTGCTGATCTTCGGTCTGCTGTGGGACTTGACAATGCCCAGGTCCGACAGCAGTTCGGCCACCGAGATGGACGTCATGGCGGTACCCCGGTCGGAATGCAGGAAGTCCGGCGCGATGCCGCCGTTGGCGCGGATCGCGTTCTGGATGAATCGCTCGGCCAGTTCACCCGATTCGCGGGTGTGGATCTCCCAGTGGACGACGTACCGGGAGAAGATGTCGATCATCACGTACAGGTCGAGGAACTGTCCACGCGCGGGCCCGGGGAGCTTGGTGATGTCCCACGACCACACGGCGTTCGGCCGGTGGGCGACGAGCTGGGGCTTCTTCTTGGCCTCGTGCCGGGCCTGGGCGCGCCGCTCCCGGACCTGGTCGCGGGAGCGCAGTTCCCGATACATGGTGGACGGGGAGGCCAGGTACACGCCGCGGTCCAGCAGCGCCGCCCACACCTGGCGCACGGACTTGTCGCGGAACTCCTCGCTGTTAAGCACCGCGATCAGCTCGTCGCGTTGCTCGGCGGTCAGCGCGTTCGGCGGAGTCGGCCGGGCCACCGGTTCCCCGGTTTCCGTCCTCGGCGGTTTCGGTGTGCGCCGGCGGTACAGCGTCGACCGGTTGATTCCGGTCAGAGCGCAGGAGGCTTGGATTCCGATGTGGGGTTCGAGTTGCTCGCGGGTGTCGTCGCGAAGCTCGGTCACGAGTTCTCCGAGTCCGCGCTCTCGGACATCGTCTCCAAGAGCGCGTGCCATTTTCCCATGATTTCCAGGGCGGCCTCGGTTTGGGCCAGCTTCTTCTTCAGCCGGGCGTTCTCCCGTTCGAGCTTGGCCCGTTCGGCCTTTTCCTTCGCTCGCTGCCTGGCCGTCTCGTCGTTGGCCGGCGCCTTGTGCCCGGAAAGGCCCGCAAGGGCGCCTTCGTCACGCTGGCGGCGCCACAGTTGGATGCTGGAGTCGTACAGGCCTTCCCGTCGCAGGATGGCACCCTTTTCGCCGGGAGGTGCCGCGTCGTACTCCTCGACGATTCGACGCTTGTAGTCCGCTGAGAAG
>NZ_VIRM01000140.1 GCF_006874475.1 Microbispora hainanensis | reverse complement strand
TCTTCAGTGCAGCAGGATGCGGTGGCGTAGGAGGTCGAACCCTGCCCGGCCGTGCATCTGCCGCATGATTCTCTTCGTTCGCGTGTTGACGCCTTCGGTCCGGCCGTTGTGATGCGGCAAGGTGATGCCGGCGTTCACAGCATCGCGGTCGAGTTCGAGGCCGTTGGCGAAGCCGTGCAGGTGGGGCAGGTTGGCGGCCCGGGCGTCGGTGAGCCAGGCGGTGAGCTTGGCGTCGTTGCCCGCGGCCGGGGACAGGAACTCGGCGAAGGCACGGATCAGGCGGGCGAGCTCGGCCAGCTCAGGGCACGTACCCATGAGTTCCTGCAGCAACGCGGTGTCTGCCTCGCGCAGCCGACCGGGGCGGGTGAGCAGAAGCCGAGCCAGACGGCGTGGTGTGACCACGGGCCGATCGCCCTCGGCCCGGCCTTGAGTGAGGTAGCGGTAGAGCAGGTTGAGGCTGCCCGTGTACCCGAGTTCCTTGATCTCACGGAACAGCTGGAGGACCGGGACGGCCGGGTCGGCGGCGCGCCGCTGGCGCAGGTGATCGCGGTAAGGATCGACGAGGGTGGGCCGGTAGCGGGGAGCGCGGCGCAGTGCCTCCGGCTGCCGTGTGCGGGCGTAGCGCTTGACGGTGTTCAGGGACAAATTGAGACGACGTGCGCATTCCAGCAGGCCGACGCCCTTGTCCAGCAGGTCGTGGATCTGCTGCCAGCGCTCGCGTGTGGTCTGCTCTCGGACACCGGCGGGCCGGGCCGGGTTGACCGTGGCCCAGCAGGAGCTGTGGGAGCGGACCTCGGCGAGGGTCTTGTCGCAGAGGTTCTTCCACAGGTGCCATCTGTCGCTGACCTGCGTCGCGTCGGGCAATGCCCTGCGGATCGCCTCGCCGTAGGCACCTGACCCGTCCCGGCAGACGGTCTCCACTCCGGGATGGGCACGTAGCCACGCCTCAAGGGCGTCGGCGCCACGGCCGGGGAGAACGTCGATGCGCTCGCCGGTCTCGGCGTCGGTGAGAATCGTGGCGTATCGGTGGCGGCGCTTGAGAGCGAAGTCGTCGACCCCGAGCACGCGGGGGACCCGCGGTGGCGGCAGCGGCAACCGCATGAGCAGCCGCAGTGCCGTGGACCTCGAGATCGCGACGTCCAGCGCCTGTGACAGGCGAGAGCCCGCCCGGCCCGCGAGCTCTCTGACCACGGCTCCCAGTTGGCCGGTGAGCCTGTTGGTGCGGCGCTGGTAGCGCTCCAGCAGCCCCGGCACCTGTTCACGGAACGTCTGCCGTGGGCACTCCAGCGCCGGGCAGACCAGGCGCCGTACTGTCACCGACACCACCACTGTCCGCCCGTCGACCGGGATGTCCCTGACCGTCCGGCCGCAGAAGCCGTGCACACGGCCGGTCAGCACCCCGCACACCGGGCACGGCACAGGCTCATCCCTCGTGCGGGCCATGACC